>CBINNU010000004.1:0-293641 GCA_966252135.1 uncultured Cellvibrio sp.
GTATGACAAAAGTAATATCCCTATTAATTTAGAGCCTATTTGGCTTTTTTCCTGATCAATTTACCAATTGGCATCCACACCAGTAACACCAATGCACCGATTAAAATCCCTGATAACAATTTGAGTAGCAAGCCCGCCAACCAGCTAAAAGATCCAGCCAATGAAGCCCAGTATTCAAGCGCATGATGCACCGGACCTATACCGTGAGTGACTATTTCACCTCCAACCAAAAACATGGCAGCAGTACCAAGAACGGATAAAAGCTTCATAAGCTTGGGGGCGGATAACAGCAGAAATTTACCCAAAGCCTGTAGCAATCCAGATGACTTTTTCAGCAAATGTTCGCCCATGTCATCCAGCTTTACGATTAACGCGACCAGACCATAAACGCCCACCGTCATGAGTATGGCGATACTGGCCACCACCAATGCTTGTGTTGAGAAAGCAGCAGTGGCAACTGCTCCCAGTGAAATCACAATAATTTCAGCGGACAAAATAAAATCGGTTCTGATGGCTCCTTTGATTTTTTGTTTTTCGAAAGCCACCAGATCAACGGATTTGTCAGCGACTGCCGTTAACAGCTCTTTGTGATGCTGATCATCTTCCGCTTTGGAATGAAAAAATTTGTGAGCCAGTTTTTCGAATCCTTCAAAACACAAATAAGCGCCACCCAACATTAGTAGGGGGATTATTGCCCAGTGCGCGAACACACTTAACAACAACGCCGCCGGAACCAAAATCAATTTATTAACGAAAGACCCTTTGGCAACCGCCCAAACAACCGGCAATTCCCGTTCAGCCAATACGCCTGAGACTTGTTGCGCGTTAAGCGCCAGATCATCACCTAAAACACCTGCGGTTTTTTTCGCAGCCACTTTGGTCAGAATGGCCACATCGTCGAGCAATGTGGCTATATCATCAATCAACGCAAATAAACTTGAACCAGCCATAAGTGTCTTCCATAAAAAATTTGGCGGATTATGGCGTTAACTCACTCTTAATCTCAACAACGAATCACAACAACCAGACCTCGACCCGACGATTCATTCGCCTGCCCTCTTCGGTTTTACTGCTGGCGAGCGGCGCAACCGCCCCCATACCTTTGGCGACCAGCGGGAATATTCCACGCGAAATCAAATGATCTTCAACGACTCTGGCGCGACGTTCCGAGAGCGCAAGATTTTCAGCTTGATCGCCTTCGCCGTCAGAAAAACCAAAGAGTTGAACACGCATCGGCGAATTTTTTTCGACGTATCGCGTTAACCTGTCCAGATCCTGCATGGCTTTGGTATCCAGTTGATCGCTGCCATCTTTAAATCGAAAATTTAATGACAAACGCTGTGACTGAGCGATCAAACGTTGCATTTCGTCGGGATACAATTTGTTATCAAAAGGTTCACCCAGTTTGATATTTTGCGAAACAAAACCAACATCTTCCACAATCGATTGCGCTCGCTCGGTAGTTACAAATTTTAAAAATTCTGCTGCAGCATTTTTACTATGCTGTGATGACGCGTAAAAATACAAACGACGCGAGAGCAAATAATCTTCTGTACCTACCGTAAAATGATTGGGTAATATCGCCAAAGAGGTTTTGGTTGCAGAAACCGGAATTAATTTTGCGCGGCGCACATAAGGCAAACCGATAAAGCCTATCGCACCGGCATCTCGCGCAACATCATCGGATAAAGACGAACTGGATTCATAACGTTTTGCACTTGTTGCAAGTGTTGCTTTTGCCGGTTCCAACACCATGGATTTAAAACTGTCCCAGGTACCCGATTTTTCATCGCGCGCATATAAAGTGATAGGTTGATCTCGCCAACCCAATTCCGACCAGTTGGTAATTTCGCCGGAAAATATTTTGACGATTTGCGACATGCTCAACGAAGGTATTGGATTACCTGAATGAGTGATAATCGCCAAACCATCCAGACCTACAATCCATTCATTTTCCGGTAATTGCAAATCGCCCATTGAATTAAGCAACTCACTGCGTTCAACATCTTTTATTCGTCGCGATGACATACCTATGTCAGTTTTACCTTTTGCCAAATCAGTAAACGCAGTGCCTGATCCATGCGCATGAATGTCGATAAATTCTTGTCTGCCATTCAACACAGCAAACACTTTGCGTTCACCTGCTACATTTGTATCTTCTGTTTTAATTTGCGTGGCACCGCGCGACATTAAATAAGCTTCTACCAAACGTGGCGTTAATTTTTCACCCAGAGTGTTGGAGCCGTGCAAACGAAACAAGGGCTCAGTCGCAGGTTCGGTGGAACCGGGTGATTTTTGCGGTAATACCAATGCAGGTTTTATCTGACTGTTGGCGACGGCTTCAAAAATAAATACCGAGCCCACCTCCAGGGGTAAAAAAGATCGCAACAAATAACCCAATAAAAAAATCAGACTGCCCAACGCAAATCCTGATAAATAATTCAATTTGATTTTATAAGCAGATTTACGTTTAACTGCCAAACTATCGCGATTGCCATGGGCGGCAATAATCGCATCTTCAAGATGGCGAACATCCCAAACCAGTTGGGTCAAATCAGGGTTGTTAACCTCGAGCGCGCGCCGCAACAGCTCCGCGCGGTACTCGTCATCCTTGAGGATCATGTTCAGTGGAATGTGAACTTTTAGTTCGGATTCACAAAGGCGTTTGAGATTCCAGACTTTATCGACAAAACTAATGTTGAAATGATGCTTGGGTGACATGCAAACTCCGCGTCTATAAGGGCGGACGGCACTTTAGGAGATGAAGATGACAGTCGGGTTACAGGGCAGAGTTCAGGGTTACAAAACTTAACTCGCCGCAATCGGCAATTGCTGGTTACATTCATTTTGACAATAAGAATGCTTTTGGCACCAGAATCATTTGTCTAACAAATGCTGATCAGCTATAGTGGCGGGGTCGTTTTTAAACAAAAACCATTAGCGACATACCCCTCTCTCAACACCCACTGTAAGATCACCCAAATTCCGAGCAACTTACATAGAGGCCGTTTTATGCCTATTAGTGGACAACTCCTTATTAACGGAGAATGGATCAAGGGGAATGGAGGCAGTTATCAAGCCATCAACCCCGCGACCGCTCAAGCGCTTGCGCCAGACATGTCGTCAGCTAACGCTGCCCAGGTTGAGATAGCCCTGCAAGCTGCCGCCGATGCCTTCCCCCTTTTCAATCAATCACTGCCCGCCGTTAGAGCCAAATTCTTGCGTGACTGCGCAGACGAAATCATGCAATTGGGCGATGAATTATTGGAACGAGTCACGCTGGAAACCGGTTATCCACGCCCACGCGCTGAAGGCGAACGTGCCCGCACCTGTTTTCAACTGCGTATGTTTGCTGACTATATTGAGTCAGGCGATTACTACGATGCGCGTATAGACACCGCCATTCCCGATCGCACGCCCCCCAAACCCGATGTGCGTTTTATGCAGCAAGCCATTGGCCCTGTTGTAGTCTTCGGTGCAAGTAATTTCCCCCTGGCATTTTCAGTTGCCGGTGGTGATACCGCCGCGGCATTTGCTGCAGGTTGCCCGGTATTGGTGAAAGGTCACTCATCGCATCCCGGTACATGTGAGTTGGTTGCACAAGCCCTGGCAAAAGCAGTGAAGAAAAATAATCTGCCCGCAGGCACTTTTTCATTAATCATGGGCAGCGGCTCCGAAGTCGGTAGCAAAATGGTGTTATCACCCATTGTTAAAGCTGTTGGTTTTACCGGATCTTTTGCTGGCGGTATGGCGCTGGTGAAATTGGCCAACGAACGCGAAGAACCTATTCCGGTTTTTGCAGAGATGGGCAGCGTTAACCCGATTATCTTTTTGCCGGAAGCCTTGCAAAATTCATCAGCAACTATTGCAACAGGTTACGTAGGTTCGCTCACACTTGGCACAGGTCAATTTTGTGTGAACCCCGGTTTGGCTTTGGCGATTGACGGCCCCGAGCTGAATCAATTTATCGCCGAATTAAAAACCGCATTGGGACAAGTTCCTGCAGGTGTGATGTTGAACAAACGCATTTGCGGTTCTTACAACGAAGGCGTTGAAAAATATTTGGCTTATGAGGGCGTTGATCTCATCGCAAGTGGTCAGGATGTACAAACTGCAGATGGCTTTCGCGCGCAAGCGACGATTATGTCCGTCACTGGCGATGCGTTTTTAGCGAACACTCATATCCACGAAGAAATTTTTGGCCCCGCGGCTTTGTTGGTGAAATGTAAAAACAAACAGCAACTGTTGGATATTGTTGAACAACTCAAAGGCCAACTGACCGGCACTTTGCATCTCACCGAAAATGAATGCGCGCAACACAGCGATCTGATTGACAAGTTGCGCATTAAAGTGGGTCGTTTGGTTATCAATCAATTCCCAACCGGTGTAGAGGTTTGTCCATCCATGGTACATGGTGGCCCTTTCCCTGCGAGCAGCGATTCACGATTTACTGCAGTGGGTACTGCATCGATTTTGCGTTTTTTGCGTCCCGTTTGTTATCAGAATTTTCCGCAAAGTTTATTGCCAGAGATTTTACAGAATAACAATCCACTAAACGCAGTTAGAACAATTAACGGCAATAAAACTCGAGATTCACTATGACGAAAAAATTACGTAGCCAGGAGTGGTTTGGCGGTAAGGATAAAATGGGATTCGTACACAGATCTTGGTTGCGAAACCAGGGTTATCCCGACGATTATTTTCGCGGCAAACCGGTAATCGGTATTTGTAATACCTGGTCAGAATTAACACCCTGTAATGGTCACCTGCGTGAAATTGCGGAAGTGGTTAAACGCGGCGTGCTTGAAGCAGGCGGCGTTCCCTTTGAATTCCCGGTGATGTCGCTCGGCGAAACCATTATGAAACCCACCACTATGTTGTTTCGCAATTTGGCGAGCATGGATGTGGAAGAATCCATTCGCGCAAATCCACTCGATGGCATAGTTCTGTTAGCCGGTTGTGACAAAACCACGCCCGCATTAATCATGGGCGCTTGCTCGGTTGATTTACCAACCATAGTGGTTTCCGGTGGCCCAATGTTGAACGGAAAATTCCGCGGTGGTGAATTGGGCTCTGGTTCATTCAATTGGAAAATTAAAGAGAAACAAGGCACCAATGAATTCTCGGATGAAGATTTACTCGAGGCCGAAATTTGTGTGGCGCGCAGCGCTGGCCATTGCAACACCATGGGCACCGCATCAACTATGGCATCAATGGCAGAAGCTTTGGGTTTAACATTACCCGGTGTATCGTCAATTCCCGCAGTAGATTCGCGCAAAAAAATGAACGCGCAATTAGCGGGTCGCCGTATTGTTGAGATGGTGAAAGAAGATTTAAAACTTTCTGACATTCTTACTCGCAAATCTTTTGAAAATTCCATTGTGGTTAACGCAGCGATTGGCGGCTCCACCAATTTTATTATTCACTTGCAAGCCATCGCTGGCCGTATTGGCGTGGATTTAAATCTGGAAGACTTCGATAAAGTCGGTGGACATATTCCTCTGTTAGTTAATTTGATGCCTTCCGGAAAATATTTAATGGAAGATTTTTTCTACGCTGGCGGCATTAACGTCGTGATGAAAGAATTAGGTGATTTATTGCATCAGGATGTAATGACAGTCAACGGCAAAACTTTCGCTGACAATTACGCAAAAGCGATTTGTTACAACCGCGAAGTTATCACCACGCGCGATACACCTTTAAATCCTGCAGCCGGTATTGCCGTGTTAAAAGGTAATCTCTGTGAAAACGGCGCAGTCATCAAACCATCCGCAGCAACACCAGCACTGATGAAACATCGCGGTAAAGCCGTAGTGTTTGAAAGCATGGAAGACTATCACGAGCGAATCGATTTACCCGATTTGGATATTGATGAAAATTCGGTAATTGTTTTAAAAGGTGTGGGACCAAAAGGTTACCCGGGTATGCCTGAAGTAGGTAACGTCGATCTGCCGAAAAAATTAATTTTGAAAGGTGTGAAAGACATGGTTCGTATTTCCGACGGACGCATGAGCGGAACCGCCTACGGCACTGTGGTGTTGCATGTTTCTCCTGAATCGTCCATTGGCGGTACTTTAGCTTTGGTACAAAACGGTGATGAAATTGAATTAAATGTTGAAAAACGTTTATTGCATTTGCACGTCAGCGACGAAGAGCTAGCAAAACGCCGCGCAAATTGGAAAGCACCTGAACCACTCGCAACTCGCGGTTACGTAAAAATTTACCTCGACCACGTAGAACAAGCCGACAAAGGCGCTGATTTGGATTTACTGGTAGGCAAATCAGGTTCAGTTGTTGAGCGGGATTTGCATTAACTTTAATAAAAGCCTTACCCCACCCTAACCCTCCCCTTGGCAGGGGAGGGAACTGAATATCACTCCGAATTAAGAAGGGAGTAAAGTCCCTCCCCCTGCCAAGGGGGAGGTTAGGAGGGGGTAAGGATGTTCCTTTAATAATTAAAGAGAGACAACAATCATGAAAATCTACAAATTAACTAACGGCATTTTAATCCATCATCAAAACGAATATTTTCACGCACGTGGCACTAACTGGGATGATTTTATTCGCGATGACAACGCTTATGATAAAGCCGTTCGTTTAACTCAAAAATTACAATCCATCGATTTTGCAGAAGAATTGTTAGCGCGCGATCTGGATGCGCCTATGCAAAATCAGGAACTATGGGCTAGCGGTGTAACTTATTTCCGCAGCAAACAAGGTCGTCAGGAAGAAAGTGAAAAATCAGGTGGTTCCGATTTTTATGCGCGTGTTTACGAAGCAGAAAGACCTGAATTATTTTTTAAAGCCACACGCCTTCGCACGGCAGGGCATTTACAAAAAGTTCGCATCCGCAAAGATTCAGCCTGGGATGTTCCTGAACCTGAATTGGTATTGGTGTTATCCGCCAACGGAAAAATTATCGGCTACACCATCGGCAATGATATGAGCTCACGCTCAATCGAAGGTGAAAACCCACTCTACTTGCCACAAGCCAAAACTTACGACGGTTGCGCAGCAGTTGGCCCCTGTGTGTTCCTCACCAAAGAACCACTGCCAAAAAATACATTGATCAAATTAAAAATCGATCGCGACAACAAAACTGTTTTCAGCGGCGAAATTGAAATTTCCCAAATCAAACGCAGCTTCGAAGAACTCGCCGGATTTTTATTCCGCGAAGCCAGCTTCCCGAATGGTGCATTGTTGATGACTGGCACAGGTATTGTTCCCGACAGCAGTTTCACTTTGAAATCAGGTGATGTGATTTCAATTACGGTGGATTGTATTGGGACTTTGACGAATAGTGTGGCGTGATTCTGTAGCCCTCACCCTAACCCTCTCCCAGAGGGAGAGGGGATTAAACTCCCTGATTAATTAACTACGAAGTGAATTCAGTTCCCTCTCCCTCTGGGAGAGGGCTAGGGTGAGGGCAAACCCTTCACTCCGCAATCTTCTCCAACTTCACTCTCGATGGTGAACCCAATTTAATATCACCGCGCACGCGATATTCTGGATCGACTTCGCGAAGTTTTTGGTAAATCCAACGGCCTTCGTTGTCGGTTCTGGCTATGATCATGGCGAGTGAATTGGTGGATTTTAATTTGTTTACTATTTCAGCCAATCTTGCTTGCATTTGCGGATCTTCTTTACCGAGCAAATTCACGTCTAACAAAAATTCGTTGCTGCCGCCTTTGTAAGATTCAACAGGCGGAGAAGATTTGATTTGTTCACTCAAGGCGGCTGAAACTTCTTTAATCAATAAATTATTCGGGTCGACTATGCGGGCGTTGTTTAACATTTGTGTCGCGGTGGAATAATTGCCACGAGCAGCGGCTTGGCGAGCCAGATCCACATAACGCATGACAATTCCCTGTAAACCACCTTTGGCGCGCTGATTGTTGGGGTCGAGTTTAAGTGCAGCGCGAAAATAATCGTAAGCGTTGTCGTTGACGGGCGTTAGTAATTGGTCGCGCGCAAGTGTGTACTCGCCATTTAATATCAACAGCCTTACCGGTGTGGACATAGGTTGTTGCAGTGGTTTTTTTACGGTTTGAACCGGTTTGACCGGCGCTGGCTCGGGTTTTTTAGTGGCCTGACAAGCTTGCAGGAACAAAACGGCCAATAGGCATCCCCAAATGGGAAATTTTCGAACAACAAACTGTGACATGAAAAACAATCTCACCATTATCAAGTAAGGTTAATCAGGATTTAAGGACGTTTACACAAAGTCTGGCTAGAATGCAGTTATTCTAGCCAGATGTCGCGAGCGGCATCTTACTGCAATTTTCTGCCAAATTTTGAGATTCTTATGAAATCGATTTTGCGAATCAGCCTGTTTCTGTTTGCCCTGTTTCAAGCCAATGCCTGGGCCGATGACCCCTTTAGCAAAGAGGGCAGCAAATCCACATCACAAATTGTGGTAGTCAATGATGACTTTTTACCGGTTGAAGAAGCCTATATTCCCGATTACCGAATTGAAGGTAAATCCTTGTTATTGAGCTGGGAAATTGCAGACGGCTATTATCTCTATCAGGAAAGATTCAAATTCGCTCTTTTGGACAAAACGCCTCTGACTGCCAGCTATTCTCAAGCCGAGATGAAATATGATGAATTGTTTGGCCGCGAAACGCCTGTCCATCATCATCAAGTGACTGCCACTATTGATCTTTCCTCTTATACCCAAGCCTTTGCGTTAAAACTGGAGTATCAGGGCTGTGCAGAAGCAGGGCTTTGTTATCCGCCACAAAAAGTAGCGCTCTGGATTGACCCGGTGAAAGCTTCTGTTGCCACGGCCACCGAAGCACAATTGCAAAAGGCCAATATTACCTCCGAAAAAACTGTCGAAACCAAACCGGAAACCAATTCTTTAGAAGTTAAAGAGCCCTTCAACCTCTATAAATTACTGGCGTTTGTATTCCTACTCGCTTTACCAGGCGGCGTTATTTTGAACGTTATGCCCTGTGTATTTCCGGTCCTATCGCTAAAAGTTATGCACATAGTCAACTCCGACAGAAGTCACGTGGCAATGCACAGCTGGATTTACACTTTAGGCGTACTCTGCTGCTTTGTTCCGTTTGGACTAATTCTTTATGCACTTCAGGAAGCTGGTAACGCTTCCGGCTGGGGACTTCAACTCACTTATCCGGGATTTGTTGCGGGACTCACCTACTTGTTTTTTGTTATGGGGCTATCACTATCTGGAGTCGTGACTTTTGGAACGAGCTTAATGGGCATAGGACAAAACCTGACTAAACAATCCGGATACAAAGGATCATTTTTTAACGGAGTATTGACCGCGGTTGTTGCTAGCCCATGCTCGGGCCCGCTTATGGGACCTGCTTTGGGATGGGCTGTCACCCAACCAGTACAGGTTGGCATCTGGATTTTTGTTGGACTGGGTGTTGGCGTTGCTCTACCAATCTTGGTGTTGTGCCATATACCCAGTCTTATTAACCGCCTGCCCGCACCTGGCCAGTGGATGGAAACTTTCAAAGAATTTCTGGCATTCCCAATCTATTTAGCGGCCATATGGCTACTCTGGGTTTTTGGTCGGCAAACTGACACCACTACTATGGCAGCGCTGGTGTTTGGAGGAGTCTTTATTGCCTTTGCCTGTTGGCTATCCAGCAAATATGCCACAGGTAAAAAGCTCTGGTTTAATCGCTCAATTATCTTATTAAGTCTGATCGCCGCGATTTATATACCGTGGGCCCAATACCAATCCACTCAGGAAAAATCAGACCGCTGGCAAGCCTGGACTCCTGAGCTGGTTGAGCAATTGAGAGGTGAAGGCCGTGCAGTCTTTGTAGATTTCACAGCAGATTGGTGCATAACCTGTTTGGCCAACGAAAAAGCCGTGTTGGAAACTACCGATATAGAAGCCGCTTTCGATCAATACCAGGTCGCCACATTAAAAGGTGACTGGACCAATTCCGATCCGAAAATCACCGCTGTTTTGCAAGAATACGGCCGCAGTGGTGTTCCGCTTTATCTTTATTACGCACCTAACTCCACTGGAAAAGCCCAGGTATTGCCGCAAATACTCACTAAAGATCTAGTAATTGAGGCTTTGCAAACGAAATAAGTAGAAAACACGCTATCTACTTCAAACCCGCTGCTTATGGCATTTATGTTGTCAGGATTTTGCATCAACAGATGAGCCAGAAGCAGCAACTTCGCTGATCTCGTGAGCCGAGTCACGCTCAAAAAGCCAACTTCTGCAATCCTGCGCCCATTTCCTCCTATCTGAAACAAAATCTGCTGTCAACGTGGACAGATTAAAGTTTTTCCGGCAAACTCCCCGCACTTTTCGCCAAGGCTGGTTGAACTTCTTTAATCCTCGGGTGTCTTTGCCCGACAATAACAACAGGATCAATGAGAATGGCAACCATTTTGGTACTACATGGCCCCAACCTGAACCTGTTGGGGTTGCGCGAACCCGGCATCTACGGGGCGACCAGTTTGGACGACATCAATCAGCGATTAACCGAAACTGCCCGTCAAGCAGGCCACCATTTATTGAGCCTGCAAAGTAACGCCGAATACGAATTGATTGACCGCATACATGATGCACGCCGCGAAGGTGTGGATTTCATCATCATTAATCCAGCCGCTTTCACTCATACCAGTGTTGCTCTGCGTGACGCATTGCTGGGTGTTGCTATTCCTTTTATCGAAGTTCATCTCTCCAACGTCCACAAACGCGAAGCCTTTCGCCATCACTCTTATTTTTCTGATGTTGCTCAAGGCGTAATTTGTGGATTTGGCCCAACCAGTTATGACCTGGCTTTACAAGCTGCCTTGCAAAGCCTTTCTCAATCCTGATTTAACTTAATCCTTGCCAAACTAACGAGGTCTCTATGGATATTCGCAAAATTAAAAAACTCATCGAAATGTTGGAAGAATCCAATCTGGGTGAGCTTGAAATCAAAGAAGGCGAAGAATCTGTTCGCATTGCCCGTAACCCAAGCGGCGTTCAATACGCACCGGCTCCTGTTTATGCTCCTGCACCAGTCGCCGCTCCAGTTGCTGCGCCTGCCGCAGCAGCGCCAACTACTACCGCTGCACCCGCTGCTGCCGCATCAGTAAACGGTCATGTGGTGAAATCACCTATGGTCGGCACCTTCTACCGTTCACCTAGCCCGGGTACACCTTCGTTTATTGAAGTGGGCAAACAAGTCAAAGTCGGTGATGTGATTTGTATCATCGAAGCCATGAAAATGATGAACCAAATTCAAGCCGACAAAGCCGGTGTGATTGAAGCAATTTTGGTAGAAGACGGTGGCCCCGTTGAATTTGATCAAGCCTTAGTGACGATTGTCTAAATAATTAGCTGCCGCTGAGGAACTGGTTTATGTTTCAAAAAATTCTGATCGCCAACCGTGGTGAAATCGCTTTGCGAGTATTACGTGCCTGTAAAGAGATGGGCATCAAAACTGTCGCAGTGCATTCACAAGTTGATCGCGATTTAAAACACGTTCGTCTCGCTGACGAATCCGTTTGTATTGGTCCCAATCCATCCCCCAAAAGTTATTTGAATATTCCGGCAATTATCGCCGCCATGGAAATCACCGACTCCGAAGCTGTGCATCCCGGTTATGGTTTCCTTGCTGAGAATGCTGACTTCGCCGAGCGTGTGCAAAAGAGTGGTTTTACCTTCATCGGCCCTGATCCCGATGTGATCCGCATGATGGGCGACAAAGTTGAAGCCATCAAAGCCATGAAAAAAGCCGGTGTGCCAACCGTTCCAGGTTCTGATGGTCCATTGCCGGAAGATCCGGAAGAATGTTTGAAAATCGCCAAACGCATTGGTTACCCGGTGATTATCAAAGCCGCAGCTGGTGGTGGCGGTCGCGGTATGCGCGTAGTGCACACAGAAGCTGCGTTGATTAACTCTATTCACATTACACAAGGCGAAGCCAAAGCTGCATTTGGTGATGGCACTGTGTACATGGAAAAGTTTTTGCAAAATCCACGTCACGTTGAAGTGCAAATTTTATCGGACGGCCAGGGTAATGCGATTCATTTGGGTGATCGCGACTGTTCATTACAACGTCGCCACCAAAAAGTATTGGAAGAAGCTCCAGCTCCGGGGATTCCACAAGAAGTTCGCGAAGCGACTTATGCTGCCTGTACAAAAGCCTGTATTGATATTGGTTACAAAGGTGCAGGTACTTTCGAATTTTTGTATGAAGATGGCCGTTTTTATTTTATCGAAATGAATACCCGTATTCAGGTTGAGCATCCGGTATCTGAAATGGTGACCGGTATTGATTTGATTAAAGAACAAATCCGCGTTTGTTCCGGTTTGCCTTTGTCGATTAAACAATCTGATGTGGTTATTAAAGGTCACTCATTTGAATGCCGCATCAATGCTGAAGATCCAAAAACCTTTATGCCCTGCCCGGGTTTTGTAAAAGGTTTCCATGCCCCCGGCGGTTTGGGTGTACGTGTGGATTCGCACTTGTACAACGGCTACACAGTTCCACCGAATTACGATTCCATGATCGCGAAAATTATCACCTATGGTGATACCCGCGAGATTGCACTCAGCCGTATGCGTAATGCGCTGGATGAAACTATCGTTGACGGTATTCGCACTAACATTCCGTTACAACAAATGTTGGTCCGCGATGAAGCTTTCCGCAAAGGTGGCGTGAATATTCATTACCTCGAGAAAAAACTCGCTGAGTAATTGTTGAAAAAATCCGCCCCGATATTGAAAAATATCGGGGCGTTTTTATTTGTAACGTCTACGTCATGCTCGAAGAGCATCCAGTGACTTTCAGTGATTGATTATTTCGAAGTCACTGGATCCCCTGCGGGGATGACGATGAACTTGCAACCTTGTTTTGCACATGTCTTGTTAGTTTGATTGGATGAATCTGTATGCCCTGGCTGCAATTAAAAATTATCACACCGCGCAAATACGTTGAGTCGTTGGAAAATTCTTTACTGGCCAGCGGCGCAGCGGCGGTGACTTTGCAGGACAACGCCGATCAACCGATTTTTGAACCGGGATTGGGTGAAACACCGCTCTGGGATCAAGTCAAAATCACCGGGTTATTTGATGCGGAAATCGACACCAAACAAACGGTCGCACTGGCGGAACGCCGCTTTGGTAATCCACTGCCGGAGCACGCATGGGAATTATTGGAAGATAAAGATTGGGAACGCGAATGGATGACGCATTATCACGCCATTTGTTGTGGCGAACGTTTGTGGATTTGCCCCAGCTGGCAACAACCACCCGAGCCTGACAAAATCAATTTGATGCTGGACCCCGGCCTTGCGTTTGGCACCGGCACACATCCGACCACATTTTTGTGTATGCAGTGGATCGATCAACAGGATTTCACCGGATTGGATGTGATCGATTACGGCTGTGGTTCGGGGATTTTGGGAATTGCCACACTCTTGTTAGGCGCAAACAAAGCAATCGGTGTCGATATAGATCCACAAGCATTGCGCGCGACGGTGGAAAACGCCAAACGCAATCAATTACCTGAAGACGCCATGCCGGTTTACCTGCCTTCTCGTTGTCCAAAGTTACAGGTCGATGTCATGCTGGCCAATATACTGGCGGGACCGCTGGCTGAGTTGGCAGCCGATTTGAGTCGAATGACAAAAATCGGAGGCAAAATTTGCCTATCGGGAATTTTATCGGTACAAGCGCAAGCAGTTATGCAAGCCTATGAGCCATGGTTCACATTTGACCCTATTGCAGAAAAAGATGAATGGGTTAGATTAACCGGCACAAAAATCCGTTAATTTTTATTCTTTTAGCTCAATTAGCGCTAATATTCGGTCAATACGATTTTCATCTGGATGTAGTTATAAAATGACACTTGCCCAATCCACTATGGTTACTCGATGCCCCAAATGCGGCACTGCATTTCGAATTACATCGACCCAACTGGAATCGGCAAAGGGCGCTGTTCGTTGTGGCTCTTGCCTGCACGTATTCAAAGCGCAATCCAATCTGGTGAATAAACCTGAAGCCGCAAAATCCGCCGCGACCAAACCCACTACAACAGCACAACCTGCTGCTCAGGCACCAGCCACCAAAGCGACACCTAAACCCACGCCTTTACGAACTGCGGTGGTGAGCGACGAACTGATTAAGTCCAAAACAGCCAGCAAAATGCCTGCGAAAAAAATGTCCATTCAGGATGACGATGAAGAGGACATGCTGATTAGCGATGATATGGAAGACAGAGCCAGTGGCAAATCGAAATATGACTTCGATGGCTACGGCGATATGGAAACCAAATTGCAGGCCAATTCATTGTTTGATCGCAAAATCAAAGATGAGGATGACGATAAGCCGAAAGACACAACCGATGAATCCTGGGCCGAAAGCCTGATGGATGATGACGAAGATATTCCGCAAATCACAGTCATTAAAAAAGCGGCCCCTACAGTCAAACAAGAACCCGAACCAAGCGTAGAAGAACAACAGCAGGCTGAAAAAAATAAGTTGGTCTTCAATTTTGTTGACCAGGGTGAAACGGAAACTGAAGCCACGCATAGCCACAACGAATTTGAGTTGAGTGAAGAGTTGCGTGCAATATCCGATGCATCGCAAAGATCACAATCCAAAACCGATCACGACGATAAAGAAGAAATTATTAATGCCATTCCTGTCGCCGGAATTTTTCACGACGAAGATTTTCAGGATGCAGGCAATAAACGCCAATTAAAAATTGAACCCAAAATTCGTTCTTATGATGGTTCACGCTCAGGATTATTAAAAAATATTATTCCAGCCCCACTGGAACTGACGGCAAATAATATAGGCTTTTGGTACAACCGGATTTTGTGGCCGTTTCTGGTGGTGGTTGCGCTGCTGGCGATAATATTGCAACTGGCTTATTTCCGTTTCGATCATTTCGCGCGCATTCAACCCTATCGCGATTTTTATGCTTATGCCTGCCCATTAGTGGGCTGCACTCTGCCAACACTGATCGATAAAAAACAAATCGTCACCTACAACCTGGTGGTGCAGGCCGATGATCAAAATCCGGATGCCTTATTGGTTGATGTGATGCTGTTGAACAAGGCCGGTTTTGACCAACCTTTCCCGGATTTGTTACTCAGCTTCAGCGATATGGATGGCAATGTAAAAGCCTCGCGCATTTTCAAACCAGCGGATTATTTAGGCGGCGAGTTGTCCGGTAAAAAAATTATGCCGAGCAAACAACCGATTCACCTGACGTTGGAAATCAAAGATCCAAAGTTGGATAACTACAAAATGGATGTTCTATAAAATGGATCGCTCTGATAATTCGATCAGAGCCATTCTGTCTCCCTCATCACATTTCCGATAAATGCTCGCGCAAAGCCCCAAGCGACTCACTAGACTTCGACTATTCCCGGTCACAGCTCTGGATCAATCATGTTCGCCACGTCAAAAACCTTGCTCATCCCCATTCTTTGTTTGGTTTTAACTGCTTGTGGGGGAGGCGGAGGTGGTGGTAGCAAAGATGACACTCCCGATAACTCATCCAGCAGTCAGGCAACGGGCGGAGGTGGTACTTCAAGCGCGGCAGCAGTTTCCTGCAATAACGACAATGGCAGCGCCATCAGTGCACGCAATAACACATCGCACAGAATCGGACAAAGCTGTTTGACCTGTCACACCTCAGGCGGCAGTGCAACCGCCATGACAGTCGCAGGAACTGTTTTTAAATCCGGCGGCACAGTCGGCAACCCGAACGCCACCGTAAAACTCTATGCTCACAACTCCAATACCATTGTCGCAACTTTGGTCACCGATAAATGCGGCAACTTTTACACTACCAAAGCTGTTTCCGGGTTATTTGTACAAGGCGGCCCACTGGTGAATGGTGTTGATCCTGTTGTTGAAGATTCATTTGGTGGTTTACACACTATGGATGGGCTTATAACCAACGGCGGATGTAACGGCTGTCATGGCGCGGGCAACGGAAAAATTATTGCGAATTAATTATCAGCTAATTCCGTCAGAGTTTTTTGTTTGTCTTTTTTCCAACGAATCAAAGCATTCTTGTTGATGTAGTCCAGCATATTATTTTTCAACTCAGGTTGATTCGATTGCTGATATAACTCTGCCAACAAGAGTGCAGCTTCAACTGATGCCCAGGATTCCCCCCGTAAACTCGCCAACTTAAATGCCGCCTCTGCCTGTTCGATGGCTAATTCACTCTGTTGTTGCCTGGCATAAATTCTGGCTTTAAATAACAGCTCGGCACCGGATAATGATGTTTCGTTTGCGAATAGATCCAATGCCTCAGACCAACGAGATTGATCCATATAAAGATTAACTAAATTTTCCTGCGCACTCTCTTTTACCCAGGCTTCTTGTTCGGGTGTAAATCGACTCAGTGCTTGTCGAAAAAACATTTCTTTTTGGATTTGATCATCACTATAAATGCCTGAAATATTTTCCAACATGGCATAACTCTCTGCTGGAAATTGGTATTTATCCAGCACCAGTTTTGCAGCAGCTAAATACTCATCCCGCTTTTGATTATGTTTGAATTTGTAGCTGAAAATTGTTAAGCCTTCCAATGCCTGAATTTGTTGTTCCGGTGCATCAGCAATCTCGGCAAGTTTCAGCGCGTACAACAAATTAGCTTCAAGAGCGTCGAAATTATTTTGTTGATAGAAAATATAGGGGGTTCTTCCCAGAATTCGGCTTAACAACACAGGATCATTAAAAGCTTCTGCCATGTCAGTCGCTTGTTTTAACAGGGCCAGATTATTGTCTGGATACACCGAATCGAAATTTGCCAGGACTTGTGTCGTCAGAGCGAGGAGTTGATAAGGTACATTTTTCTGGTCTATTGCCCTTTGTAATAAATTATCTGACTGCATTTTGGCGGTATGCAAATCGCCTAACAGCAATAAATTGTCAACCAACTGATAATGAATAACGAGATCATCAGGGTTTTCATTCTGCAACAATTGCAACTGCGCATTCACCAAACGCCTGTCTTCTGTTTCCCACAGGGGTTTTACCGGTGCAACTTTTTTGAGTAAATCACTCAGCTGTATTGCCAGATCTTTCGGAGTTTTGCCAGTTAAATATCCGATCCAGACACTCTTTCGCCCTTGCAGAGTGAACGAGAGATAATAATCATCGCCTTGCTGCCTGACTTTTGCTGTCACCAATAAACGGGCAGGAATTGATTGCTGATACAGATTAAAGAAGTGTGCGGGTGATGCCATCACTTGCTGCAGAGAAAAATCCTGTTGATGCATTGACGGCAGTAAGCGAAGTAGAAATGCCTGTTGATTATCCGATTGTGCAAACAGATTAGTCTGAACCTCTTGAGCAAGTTGCCCATTGCCCGTGTGGCTTGCATCGATTACAAAAGGATTCACAATAATTGACACTTGATCCTGCTGCGCGTTAAAGCTTCTAGACATTGCCCAAAGAACTGAAACACCGACAACACATCCCAAAATGATCAATGCCACCAATCGACGAGACAAAAATCCGGACGAAGCTTGATGAGGCTGAGTAACATTGGTTTGGATGGGATTTTCTTCTGCAAGAATCGAACTTGTCTGTAACGGGATCTGCCATTGATAACCTTTTTTCGGATAAGTTTTTATCGCGTCTTCACCAAACAGCACACGCAAATTACTAATCGCCTGAAATACCGCTTGCTCAGATACAACCTTGCCTGCCCATACATTTTCCAAAATCGCATCTTTACTCAAGACGGCTTGTGGATGTTCCAGAAAATACGCCAGCAAACGCGATTCATTAGGGCGAATCGTTAAGGACTCACCGTCCTGGGTTAGGATCAAGCTTTGGCTGTCGAAAACAAAATTATCGAAATAGTAATTCACGTGTGGCAATCAATTTGATGAATGATAGGAGACCACAGTTTACACTGATTTGTGGCTATCAAACCTCCACCAGCCCAGCCAAATCCCCTGCCAATTTCTATAATTTTTCTCAAATCGGCTGTTTATAGAAAAAAAATAAGACATTCACCGCTAGTCCGATCAAATTATTCCTGATGATTTTTAACAAGCTGTCATCACATCCATTTTTGTCACACAAATCAGGAATATTTATGCATAAACTCTGCGCGCTGCTAGGCATCACATTGATGATGGCTGCTTCAACTTTTGTAATCGCCAACGAAACAGCCGACCCCAAACTTGCAAAAATTCAGGATCGACTTATCCCTGAAATGGTCGATATACCTGCTGGCAGTTTTATGATGGGTAACATCAACAATTTCAAAGCGGAGGGAGACTGGGGCAGAGTAGTAGGCTGGGAAGAACCGGTTCGCAAAGTGAATATCAAAGCCTTTCGATTGGGTAAATATGAAGTTACTTTTGCGCAATACGATGCGTTTGCTGAGGCAACCGGCAGGCCAAAACCCAATGATGAAGGCAGTGAACGCGGCCAATTACCTGTAGGAAATGTCACCTGGTTGGAAGCCATTGCCTACACAGAATGGCTCAGCCAACAAACTGGCAAAAAATTTCGTCTTGCCAGTGAAGCCGAATGGCAATACGCCGCCAGAGCAGGCACCACCACCGAATATTATTGGGGCAATAAAGCTGACCACAATTTTGCCAATTACGGTAAGGATGAAGGATGTTGTGATTTTCACGTAAGTGGTGCTGATAAATGGTTATACGCTGCACCGGTAGGGCAGTTCCCACCCAATAAATTTGGCCTTTATGACATGCTTGGGAATGTTTCAGAGCTTGTCCAGGATTGTAAAAATATTAATTATGACGGTGCCCCTATCGATGGAAGTGCCTGGATGAAAGGTGACTGCAGCTCGCATGCCACACTGGGCGGTCAGTTTCACGGCAATCCTTTTATGTTGCGCGTATCCAGCCGTAACTTTCAGGGAGAATCCGATCGCATTATCAATTTTGGCTTTCGTGTAGCTCAAGATATTGAATGAGGAATAATGCGGCCATCAATACGGAGCCGGAAACGGCTCCATTTCCCCTACTTCCCTGCCCCATATGACACCAAAAATCAACCCAAAAACTGCCTAAAAAATCATCATTTTTTCGAGATTTCAGGTTCCAACACCCGAGTCAAACGGGTATGATGGCGACCCTTTTACGCAGGCGTCCTCCACGAAAATCCCGTGTTTCAGATAGGCCCTTATCACATCGAAAAACCCGTTGTACTTGCACCTATGGCAGGTGTGACCGACCTTCCCTTTCGCCGACTTTGTCGGAAGTTGGGTGCGGGCATGGTGGTTTCGGAAATGTTGATAGCGGATAGCCAACTTTGGAGCAGCCGGAAAAGCAGTTTGCGGATGGACCACACCGACGAAGCTGAGCCGATTGTGGTGCAGATAGCCGGTGGCGATGCGGAGAGTCTGGCTGAAGCGGCCAAAATTAATGTGGATCAGGGCGCACAGATTATTGATATCAATATGGGCTGCCCCGCCAAAAAGGTCTGCAAAAAAGCCGCTGGTTCGGCGCTGTTAAAAGACGAAAGTCTGGTGGCAGAGATTTTGGATGCGGTGGTCAAGGCTGTGTCAGTTCCGGTGACACTGAAATTCCGTACCGGTTGGAGCGCCGATAATCGCAACGCTGTGCGCATTGCGCAGTTGGCTGAAAGCCTGGGGATTCAATCCCTCGCCTTGCATGGCCGTACACGTGAAGATTTATTCACCGGCCGCGCCGAGTACGACACCATCGCTGAGGTGGTCAGTCGCGTAAAAATTCCGGTCTTGGCCAATGGCGATATCAAAACGCCGCAAGAAGCCAAAACTGTATTGGATTACACCCGCGCTGCGGGGGTCATGATTGGACGGGCCGCTCAGGGTCGCCCCTGGATTTTTAGGGAGATCAGTCACTACCTGGAGACAGGCGAGCAACTGGCCGAACCTCCGCTGATAGAAGTCAGGGAGCTTCTGCTCAATCATCTGGATGCGCTTTATGGATTTTATGGCGAGGTTATGGGCCCGCGAATCGCTCGCAAACATGTGAGTTGGTATTTGCAAACCATGCCCGGCAGCGATGAATTTCGTCGCCAGTTCAACGCACTGGAGAGTGCAACCGAACAACAAGATCAAATACAAACCTATTTCGAACAGTTATTCATACTAGAGGATCAAGCAGCATGAACACCGCTACTTTTTTTGCTGACAAAGCAACTAACACCAACAACCCTGCAACTGCTCAAGGGCAATCACTGCGCGGTTATGTCGAACAAGCGATGGACAATTACTTCAAGCATTTGGATGGCCAGGACGTTAGCGACGTTTACGATATGGTGATGGCAGAAGTGGAAGCGCCGATGCTGGAAATCGTATTGAAATATACTCGCCACAATCAAACTCGCGCTGCACAAGTTCTCGGATTAAACCGCGGCACTCTGCGCAAAAAATTGAAACAATACGGTTTGCTGTAATCGCAAATTAAATTAAAAAGGGGTGGATGTTATTCACCCCTTTTTGCATTTTGAAAATTGAAAATTTTTAAATCATGACCCCCTCCTAACCTCCCCCTTGCCAGGGGGAGGGACTTTACTCCCGGCTAGATGCGGAGTGAGGTCGGTCCCCTCCCCCTGGCAAGGGGAGGGTTAGGGTGGGGTCTAAAAATTATTGAGGACCCTCGCATGAGTCATACAACTGATCTGGTCGCGGTAAAGCGCGCATTGATTAGCGTTTCAGATAAAACCGGCATAGTCGAATTTGCGCAAGCATTGCAAAAACTCGGTGTAGAAATTTTATCAACCGGTGGTACTTTTAAATTACTCACCGACAATAAAATTCCTGCAATTGAAGTCTCTGACTACACAGGTTTTCCGGAAATGATGGATGGCCGTGTGAAAACCCTGCACCCAAAAGTGCACGGCGGCATTTTAGGTCGTCGCGGCATTGATGAAAATGTGATGCAACAACATGGCATCAATGCTATCGATATGGTGGTAGTGAATTTATATCCCTTCGAAAAAACCGTCGCCAATAAAAATTGTTCATTGGAAGATGCCGTCGAAAATATTGATATCGGCGGCCCCACTATGGTTCGCGCTGCTGCAAAAAATCACGCGCATGTGAACATAGTGGTGAATGCGTCTGACTACGCAAAAATCCTGAATGAATTACAAACACAAAACGGCTGCACCTCTTACAAAACCCGTTTTGATTTAGCCATTAAAGCTTACGAACACACAGCCGCTTATGATGGCGCTATCGCCAATTATTTTGGTCGTATGGTCGAAGGCGGCAGCGCCGATTTCCCGCGCACTTTCAACACACAATTTATCAAGGCGCAAGAGATGCGTTACGGTGAAAACCCGCATCAAAAAGCGGCTTTCTATGTTGAAAAAAATCCACAAGAAGCCAGCATTGCCACTGCCAAACAATTGCAAGGCAAAGAGCTCTCTTACAACAATGTGGCTGACACTGATGCTGCATTGGAAACCGTAAAATGTTTCGACCAACCCGCTTGCGTGATTGTGAAACACGCCAATCCTTGCGGTGTTGCTGTCGCAGCGACTATTAAAGAAGCTTACGATCTGGCTTATGCAACTGACACCGAATCGGCTTTTGGCGGCATCATTGCGTTTAACCGTGAATTAGACGCAGCAACTGCTAAAGCTATTGTTGAACGTCAATTTGTTGAAGTGATTATTGCCCCGAGCGTGTCTGCTGAGGCCGTTGAAGTTGTTAAAGCAAAACAAAATGTTCGCTTGCTGGCTTGTGGCGAATGGAGCAATGAACGCTTCGCTGGGTTGGATTACAAGCGCGTTAACGGTGGCTTATTAGTACAAGATCGCGACAACGGTATGATCACCGCTGGTGATTTAAAAATCGTTAGTCAACGTGTTCCAACAGAAACCGAATTGCGTGATTTGTTATTCGCCTGGAAAGTCGCGAAATTTGTTAAATCCAATGCAATTGTCTACGCAAAAAATTTGCAAACCATCGGCGTGGGCGCAGGCCAAATGAGCCGCGTGAATTCAGCGCGTATCGCAGCAATCAAAGCAGAACACGCAGGTTTACAAGTTGCGGGTTCAGTCATGGCATCTGACGCTTTCTTCCCGTTCCGCGACGGCATTGATAACGCAGCAAAAGTGGGAATCGCCGCTGTAATTCAACCCGGTGGCTCAATGCGAGACGAAGAAGTAATTGCCGCTGCAAATGAACACGGAATGGCGATGGTGTTTACGGGTATGCGTCATTTCAGGCATTAAAAAACAAACCCCACCCTAACCCTCCCCTTCGTAAGGGGAGGGGACAAATCTCGCTTCGCATTAAGTAAGGAGTAAAGTCCCTCCCCCTCGCTAAGGGGGAGGTTAGGAGGGGGTGAAAATTTTGTAAAAAACCAGAAGGAAATAGTGATGAGCGAAAACGAAGTTGTCTTTAAACAACCACCACAATTATTTTCTGAAACCCAGGAAATTTTGACAAAATTATCAAAAATTCTTGGCGCGCCAGTGATGAGCTACTGGAACAGTTGGCGCGGGTCAATTTGCGCGAATGACGTTTTAGCAATTTATCATTTGTTGGAACGCGTAGGTCACACCGACAAACTTTATTGGTTTATCAAAAGTGATGGCGGAAACGGTAAAGCCTCGTTACGTATAGTGAATTTGGTTCGCAGTCACTGTAAACATTTGGTGAGTTTGGTTCCGCTGGAATGTGCTTCTGCTGCTACTATGATGGCCATTGGCACCGATGAAATCCAAATGGGCCCTATGGCTTATTTGAGTGCGGTTGATACTTCACTCACTCACGATTTATCACCGATTGATCGCGACAATGATCGTGTGTCAGTCAGCCTTGATGAGTTGAATCGTGTCGTCAAACTCTGGCGACAAAATACTGAAGACAAATCCTCCAATCCTTACAAATCATTGTTTGAATATGTTCATCCTTTGGTGATTGGTGCAGTTGACCGCGCAGAATCTTTGTCTGTGATGTTGTGTGAAGAATTATTGTCTTACCACATAAAAGATTCTGAACTGGTGCAAAAAATTGCTGCCACGCTCAACTCAAAATATCCTTCGCATGGTTATCCAGTTCTATTGCAAGAAGCCGAACGTATTGGTTTGAATGCAAAACCACTGACCAAAGAAGTAAACGATTTGTTGCTGGAATTGAACGAGCTCTACAGTGAAATGGGCCAAAAAGCCGTGACTGACTTTAGTGAAGTTCGCTCACACTCAAATGAAATTATGAATATTCTCGAAGGCCCGAACGTACAAATTTTTTATCAAAACGATAAAGATTGGTTCTACCGTACCGAAGAACGCCGCTGGATTACCATGAACGATAATTCACACTGGCACTTAACCGAAGAAATAGACGACGAAATTACCAAATCGATTTTGCATATTGCGTAGTCACCCCCAGGAAATTCCCCCCTTTGAAAAAGGGGGGCTAGGGGGGATTTAAAAACCTCAATTAATTTGACCATTTTAAATCCATCCCCCGCCTCCCTTTTTCAAAGGGAGGAGCCAGTCCCTCCCCCTTGCTAAGGGGGAGGTTAGGAGGGGGTGAAGATTTAAAATTAGATAATCGAAATTTAGCGAGTAACCAAAATGAACATATTAATTATTGGCAGCGGCGGACGTGAACATGCACTCGCCTGGAAAGCAGCGCAAAGCAAACAAGTTGAAAAAGTATTTGTTGCACCCGGTAATGCAGGTACCGCACTGGAACCCAAACTGGAAAATATCGCCATAGATGTTTTAAATTTTGAAGCGCTCGCAAATTTTGCTGAAAATAATAATGTCGGCTTAACGATTGTTGGGCCGGAAGTGCCGTTAGTTGCAGGTGTTGTCGATTATTTTCAATCGCGCAAATTATTATGTTTTGGCCCAAGTAAAGGTGCCGCACAACTAGAAGGTTCAAAAGCCTTCACCAAAGATTTTCTCGCACGTCACAAAATTCCTACTGCCGATTATGAAAATTTTGTTGAAGTGGAACCTGCCCTCGCCTACTTACGAAAAAAAGGCGCGCCGATTGTTGTCAAAGCCGATGGTCTTGCCGCAGGTAAAGGCGTAATCGTCGCTGAAACTTTGCATCAAGCAGAAGACGCAGTACGTGATATGTTATCCGGCAATGCATTTGGTGATGCCGGATGTCGCGTAGTCATCGAAGAATTTCTTGCCGGTGAAGAAGCCAGCTTTATCGTAATGGTCGACGGAAAAAATGTTTTACCAATGGCCACCAGTCAAGATCACAAACGCGTTGGCGATGGCGATACAGGCCCCAACACTGGCGGCATGGGCGCATACTCCCCTGCTCCGGTGGTAACACAAATGGTTCATGACCGCGTAATGAAAGACATCATTTATCCAACCGTCAATGGCATGGCAGCCGAAGGTAATACTTACGTTGGATTTTTGTATGCAGGCTTGATGATCGATGCCTCCGGTACACCCAAAGTGATCGAATACAATTGCCGCTTCGGCGACCCCGAGACACAACCTATCATGCTGCGCTTGCAATCCGACCTGGTTGAATTGTGTTTGGCCGCATTAAAAGGTGACCTCAATAAAATTTCCGCCGAATGGGATTCTCGCGCATCAGTCGGCGTAGTGCTAGCCGCTGGCGGATACCCGGACAATTACAACAAAGGTGATGTGATTTCCGGTTTACCCACAACAGAAGTTTCCGGCGAAAAAGTTTTTCACGCAGGCACCACCCAAAAAGACGGCAACACAGTCACCAACGGCGGCCGCGTATTGTGTGCAACTGCATTAGGAAACACGGTTTCCGAAGCGCAACAACGCGCATATAAGCTTGCAGAACAAATTAACTGGAACGGAATGTTTTATCGGAAAGATATTGCATATAGAGCAATACAGAGAGGCTGATAAAAAAGCCCGATCACTCGGGCTTTTCAGCATTACAACTTGCGACCCAAGCGTTTTTCAACGGCACGCTTTTCCCAATTAGAACTCAAACCAGGTAAACGAAGTTTTTCAAAGGCGACCAGTCCGTGAATCACCAAACCCACGCCCCAACCTAACAATCCCAGGCGGACAAAATTGTCATCGCCCATTGCAAAACCAAATACCACAGCAAACACCAGATACACCAACAAATGGTCATAGAACTCTTTAATGCCTTTTACATAAAGCATCGCTTCTTTTTCATCGTCCGCCAGTGTTGTGGGCTCCGATAGATTTTCACTCTTGTTCATTGTTGACTCCTCCGAAGTAAATGTTGACACATCAACTTCAAAAACGGATGCCAGTGCTTTGGATGTTTCAAGGCCGGGACTGTAACCGCGCTCAATTCGCTGAATGGTGCGCACACTTACGCCAACTAATTCAGCCAAATGTTCTTGTGACCAGCCTCGTTGCAATCTCAATTTTCTTACCAGCATGTTCATTCCCCGTTTTATGAAGCCCGGTCATAGTCCACTTGATTGGGAGGTTTTAACACGAAATATGGGCGACATAAGCATGACAAAGGATCAATTAATTGCCAATACAAACAAAAACAGCGCCCTGAGGCGCTGTTTTTGTTGAGCAATTAATCTCAATCAGGCACTGAACAGTGATTCACTATCCAAACCTTGTTTTTCCATAATGTCACGCAGACGCTTCAAAGCTTCTACCTGAATTTGACGAACGCGTTCACGAGTCAAACCAATTTCGTGACCCACTTCTTCCAGCGTGCTCACGTCATAACCGCGCAAACCAAAACGGCGAGCCAACACTTCGCGTTGCTTGTCCGTCAACTCATCCAACCAGGCATCAAGGTTCATGCTCAGGTCGCTGTCTTGCAATAAAGTTGCGGGGTCTGACACGCGAGTATCAGCAATGGTATCGACCACAGCGCGATCAGAAGAGGCAGCAATCGGCGCATCAATTGAAGTCACACGCTCATTCAAACTCAGCATGTGTTCAACATCTTCAACCGGTTTTTCGAGAAGTCTGGCGATTTCTTCTGCAGAAGGTTCGTGATCCAGTTTTTGCGAGAGTTCGCGAGCAGCGCGAAGGTAGACGTTCAATTCTTTAACAACATGAATCGGCAGACGAATAGTTCTGGTTTGATTCATGATGGCGCGTTCGATGGTTTGGCGAATCCACCAGGTTGCATAGGTTGAAAAACGAAAGCCGCGCTCAGGATCGAATTTTTCAACAGCGCGAATCAAACCCAAATTGCCTTCTTCGATTAAATCCAACAAAGCCAAACCGCGATTCACATAACGGCGGGAAATTTTTACCACCAAACGCAGGTTGCTTTCGATCATGCGCTTGCGCGCCGCCTCATCACCCTTCAAAGCTTTACGCGCAAAGAAAACTTCTTCTTCTGCACTCAGCAAAGGTGAAAAACCAATTTCGTTTAAATAGATCTGGGTTGCATCAAGATTTTTGCCAAAGCGATCGTCAGGAATACGTTCACTAATGGCTTCTACTTTGGTCGTTTCTGCTTCTTCAGCAAGCAATATATCGCTATCGTCAAGTTCAATGTCAGCAACGAAGATTTCATCGGTATCAAATGCTGTGGATTCCCTGGTTTGTAAAGTCATCTTTCAGCCCCTTATGTGAGTGTTGTACCTGTTTGGCTTGTCTATATTCAGCCTGTTCTTGCTGTACTTGTTATGCGTCTGATCTTGATTTGCTGGTCGGGAATCTTGTGTTTTGCTTCTGTTCTTTGTTGTTAACGCTTGGGTAAATATTTCAGTGGATCTTCGGGTGACCCCTCTCGCCGAATTTCGAAATGAAGTTTTACCTTGTCAGTACCGCTCGAACCCATATCGGCAATTCTTTGTCCGGCTTTAACGGAATCTCCTTCTTTTACCAACAATTTTTCATTGTGGGCGTAAGCGCTCAAAAAAGAATCGTTGTGCCGAATGATCAATAACTTGCCGTAACCGCGCAGCCCACTACCCGCGTAAACGACTTGTCCGGAGGCTGCTGCGAGCACAGGCTCACCCAATTTCCCGCTGATATCAATACCTTTATCCAGGGTGTTCGCACCTGAAAAACGCTTCAAAATTGTGCCCTTCGAAGGCCATTGCCAAACCAGTGTTCCATTCGATGGCAAGCTTTTAGGAGTCTTTAGAGATGTATTTGATTGATTTTTTGAACTGTTATTTTTGGAATAAGCAAAAGTTTGCTTACTGCCCGTAGATCTTCCTGCTGCAGTTCTGGAGCTCGCACTGCCAATGCCAGCCTTGGGCAAATCCAGGCGTATTACCTGACCCGGATAGATTCTATAAGGCTTTGATATTCGGTTGTATTTTGCCAAATCCTCATACTTTAAACCGTATCGCCAGGCGATTGAAAAGAGCGTTTCACCGGCTGAAATAGTATGAGTTGCCGGGCGATATTGGCTTTGCTGACGGGTATTTTTTTGATGATAAGGAGGAGAAACACAGGAGCTGAGAAACAAAAAAGTGATCAAAATAACGAACAATCTTATCCCTGATAACTGATACTGAGAAAAAATGCTATTCATTATAATGTCTCATCGAATAGATCACTAATTAGCCACATATATTCCATTTAGAACTTAAATTCTTAAATTTATTAAAAAATCATCTAAATTATTTATATAAATTAAAGTAAAGCCTTAAGTTTCGAATTACTTTTGGTAACAGATTCAGGTTTTGTTCAGTTTCAAAGGCATGCTTGTGGATAACTGGCTCATAAATCATCTGATACAAAATGATAGCTAACGGGCAGTACCAGACAAGAAAGGAACAAATTTCACAGGCTCAATTACACGGGTTATATAGTTTTCTGTGTCTTCTTCACGGATAAAAAGGTGCAAATGTTGTTCACGTCCTCCCAGAGGGATGACTAAAACACCACCGGGTGCCAGTTGATTGAGTAATTCTTGTGGGACAGCTTGAGGGGCTGCCGTACTCAAAATGCCCTTATATGGACCGGCTTCCGGCCAACCAAAGCCGCCATCGGCATGTTTGAGCGACACATTGCGCAAGGATAGTTCACGCAAACGTTCACGCGCTTTGTCTTGCAAAGGTTTGATTCGCTCGACACTGTAAACCTGCGGCACTAACTGGGCGAGAATGCTGGTTTGATAACCCGACCCGGTTCCGACTTCCAATACTTTATCCAACTTGCCGGCGGTACCCAGCAACAACTCTGTCATACGCGCGACTATATAGGGCTGGGACAGTGTTTGGCCGTGACCAATCGGCAGTGCGGTATCTTCGTAGGCGCGATGCGCCAGGGCTTCATCAAGAAATAAATGACGGGGAGTATTCAACATCACATCCAGCACGTGCATATTGGTAATGCCCTGCTCGCGCAAGCGCTGGATCATACGTTCGCGTGTACGCATGGATGTCATTCCGACACCTTGAAAATGCAAGCTCATCAATGGTCCCCACAACTACAGAAAAGCAAAGGCAGCAATATAGCACAGTGAATTCTTCGGCCAATCAAAAACCTGTTCAAATGCCCGCGTGTGATTGAAAGAAATCTAAAAAACGTTTGTCGAGATACCATTCACCCGAATCGGATAAAAACCCCACATGCCCGCCGGACGAA
The DNA here is from genome assembly GCA_966252135.1 of uncultured Cellvibrio sp. Classification (GTDB taxonomy): domain Bacteria; phylum Pseudomonadota; class Gammaproteobacteria; order Pseudomonadales; family Cellvibrionaceae; genus Cellvibrio. The sequence continues at coordinate 28,466 of CBINNU010000004.1, forward strand.
CAAACTTCCAAATTAACCCAGGGATGATCCTGCAATAATTCAACCGGGATTGATTCCTTCGCCAAAAAAGGATCGTTAGTCGCCTGCACAATTAAACAGGGCAATTGAATATTGGTCAGCGCATAAATCGCACTGGCCGCTAGATACAATTCATCCTGATTGGCAAAACCATTCAAAGGCGCAGAACAAAATTCATCGTAAGTGTTGAAACTTTTTACTTGTTCAAGTTGGATAAATCAATTTTACCGGGGAACAATTTGGCTTTATTCTGTAATCGCCATTTCATGCCCGTGACGAAAAAAATTCGGTACAAAATATTTTGCCACTGATCCAATTGGCTGACGGTTGATTGCAAATCCAGCGTCGCAGAAGCAACACAAATTGCTTTTATGTTGCGATTGCTTGCTTGAACGCCCTGATTGCCCGCCCAACGCAAGGTGATGTTCGCACCCAGCGAATAACCGGCAAGAAAAATATGCTGGTAGCCCTGATTCTGTGCCCAGCGAATGACATCATCCAGATCATTCACACTACCGGCAAAATATAATTTGTGCGTTTTATTATCACGCGCACCACAACCACGTAAATTCCAGGCCAACACATCCGGCTTTTCATCTGCCAATCCTGTTGATCGAAAATAATCAATCGCGCCGGAAACATAATGTTGGCGATTACTGCCTTCGAGGCCATGCGTCACTATGATGAGATTTTTCGACAAACTATTTTCTGATTTATGCCAGCTAGCCGATAGCTGATCGCCATCGGCTGTATCAATGCTTAGCCATTCGCCGACCGGAAATTGCCAGCGAATCCAAACGGGCAATTGCGTTTGCAAATTGCCGCCGGGCAACCACCAGGGTGATTTGAATTCAGAATAGATAACCGCCATAGATAATCCCTCTTGCGCTATTTTTTATTGTACAAAAATCCGTTTGAAGAGTTGCCAGCCGAAAAAATCAGAAAATTATTTATGCTTTTTCCAATAGTACAACGGCATAACAGGCAATGCCTTCTTCACGACCTGCAAATCCCAAACGTTCGGTAGTAGTTGCTTTCACATTGACTTGGGAAATATCCGCACGCAAATCACTGGCAATATTCTCAACCATCCGGGGAATGTGGCTAGCCATACGCGGTGCTTGCGCAACAATGGTCATATCCGCATTGCCGAGCTTCCAACCTTTTTGATGTATTTTGGCAAACACCATGCGCAACAAAGCGCGACTGTCAGCATTTTTGTATTGCATATCAGTATCAGGAAAATGTTTGCCTATATCGCCCATAGCAGCAGCGCCCAACAAGGCATCGCAAAGCGCATGCAAAAGGACATCGCCATCGGAATGTGCAATCAAACCTTTGCTGTGGGGAATCACCACTCCACCGATTACAATTTTATCGCCCTCACCAAAAGCATGGACATCGTAACCCTGGCCAATACGCATCATGATAATTCCTGTTTTTGTAAAATGAATTCAGCAAGATCCAAATCTGCCGGGCGAGTAATTTTAATATTATCACTGCGCCCCTGAACAATTTTTGCGGACAATCCTGCCTGCTCAACTGCTGAAGCTTCATCAGTTACGCTTAACTGATTTTGCAGCGCATGGGTTAGTGCTTGATACAAAACGCCATAGCGAAACATTTGCGGTGTTTGCGCTTGCCAAAGTACTGAGCGATCAACCGTTTGTAAAATGATATTGGCATCAACACGTTTAAGTGTATCAGCAACGGGAACTGCCAATATGCCGCCAACGGGATCATCCTGCAGTTGCGCTTGCAATTGTTCGATTTCATCAGGGCGAATACAAGGACGCGCAGCATCATGTACCAACACCCAATCATCGGCGGCGATTTTATCTTGCAGATAATCTAATCCAGCGAGCACCGAATCAGCTCGCTCTTTTCCGCCAGCAACTCGAATAATTTTTTCGTGTTGCGCATATTGGGATTGAGAAAATTCTGTGTCGTCTGCGTCAAGCGCCAAAACTATACCTGCAAGTTGTTGCACTGCCAGCAAGCGCGACAAGCTGTGATCAAGAATCGTTTTATTATTAATTTGTAAATATTGTTTGGGCTTTTCCGATCCCATTCGGCGACCAGAACCTGCGGCCGGTACTATGAACCAATAAGCGGGAGACTTTGACATGAATTACTGCTCGTCGAGCAACATATAAAAGGTTTCATCTTTTTTAATTAAACCAATATCCTTTCGCGCTCTTTCTTCTATGGTATCCAAACCGGTTTTTAAATCTTCCACTTCAACATGAATTAATCGATTGCGTTCCAACAAACGTTCATTCTCGGCTTTTTGAACAGCTAACTCTTGCTCCAACCGACTCGCTTGCGCAAGACTACCCTCACCTATCCAAAGGCGATATTGCAGCCCACAAAAGAGCAGACACAAAATTGCAATTAACCATTTCATGAATTGTTGGTGGTTTCTCTGAATTATTTTTTATTAAAAAATTTTCACCCCCCCCTCCTAACCTCCCCCTTGGCAAGGGGAGGGCTAGGGTGGGGTCTTTTTACGACTTAAATTCCGCACGACCCTTATAAGGTGCTGCTGCACCCAACTCAGCTTCAATACGCAACAAACGGTTGTACTTGGATACTCGATCAGAACGGCAGAGAGAACCGGTTTTGATTTGGCCCGCTGCGGTTGCTACTGCCAGATCGGCAATAGTGGTGTCTTCAGTTTCACCTGAACGGTGAGAAATTACCGCTGTATAACCTGCGTCTTGTGCCATTTTGATTGCATCAAGTGTTTCAGACAAAGAACCGATTTGGTTGAATTTAATCAAAATCGAGTTAGCGATTTTCTTGTCGATACCTTGTTTCAAAATTTTGGTGTTGGTTACGAATAAATCGTCGCCGACCAATTGGATTTTGTGACCAATTTTTTGAGTGAGGTCAGCCCAACCATCCCAATCGCTTTCGTCTTTACCGTCTTCAATAGAAATAATTGGATATTTCGCAGCAAGACCAGCCAAGTAATCAGAAAATTCATTGGTGCTAAATACACGGCCTTCACCCGCCAAATCGTATTTGCCTTCCTTGTAAAATTCAGATGCAGCACAATCCAACGCGAGAGTGACATTGTCACCCAATTTGTACCCAGCTTTGGCAACTGCTTCAGCGATAACTTTCAGCGCATCTTCATTAGATGGCAAATTCGGCGCAAAACCACCTTCATCACCCACAGCAGTATTCAAACCTTTGTCGTGCAGAATTTTTTTCAAATTGTGGAAAATTTCTGCACCCATACGCAAAGCTTCAGCGAAAGATTTTGCACCGACTGGCTGCACCATAAATTCTTGAATATCAACGTTGTTATCCGCGTGCTCACCGCCGTTGATGATATTCATCATAGGAACTGGCATGGAATATTTGCCAGGCGTACCATTGATGTCAGCAATGTGTGCGTAGAGTGGAACTTTTTTCTCAATCGCGGCTGCTTTTGCGTTAGCCAAAGAAACTGCGAGAATTGCGTTAGCGCCCAATACAGTTTTGAAATCAGTACCATCAGCTTTAAGCATAGCGTTATCAATCGCGCGTTGATCCAATGCATCCATACCCAAGAGCAAATTTTTGATAGTGGTGTTGATATTGTTGACTGCTTTCAACACGCCTTTGCCCATGTAACGGGATTTATCGCCGTCACGCAGTTCCAATGCTTCACGTGAACCGGTTGATGCGCCTGAGGGTGCACAGGCAGAACCGACTGCACCCGAATCCAGAATCACTTCTGCCATCACAGTTGGATTACCGCGGCTATCCAATACTTCAAAGGCTTTAATATCAACTATCTTGCTCATGAATTTACTCCAGTGTGTTTTTGAATTTGTTTAAAAAATTATTTAATTCCCAAATCAGGAAATTGTTTTACCAAATCGTCGATGGCTTTCATTTGTTGCAAAAAGCCTTCGAGTTTATGTAAGGGTAATGCACTTGGCCCATCGCATTTGGCGTTATCGGGATCAGGATGCGCTTCCAAAAACAATCCTGCCAAACCGACTGCCATACCCGCACGTGCCAATTCAGCAACCTGATGGCGACGACCGCCTGAAGCTGACCCAAAGGGATCGCGACATTGCAATGAATGGGTCACATCAAAAATAACCGGTGCATTGCCACTGGCTTCGCGCATGGTGCGAAAGCCCAACATATCGACTACTAAATTGTCATAACCAAAATTGGTGCCGCGATCACAGAGAATAATTTTGTCGTTACCGCATTCGATAAATTTCTCGACAATATTTTTCATTTGGCCTGGGCTTAAAAATTGCGGCTTTTTGACGTTAATCACTGCGCCGGTTTTGGCCATAGCTTCGACCAGATCAGTTTGGCGCGCTAAAAAGGCGGGTAATTGAATAACATCTGCAACTTCAGCCACTGGAGCACACTGATAAATTTCATGAACATCCGTAATCACAGGAATCTTAAAAGTGTTTTTAATTTCCTGAAAAATTTTCAGGCCTTCTTCCATACCAGGGCCGCGATAGGAATGGATTGAAGAACGATTGGCTTTATCGAATGAGGCTTTAAATACGTAGGGGATATTTAATTTTTGTGTGACTTGCACATAGGCTTCTGCAACTTGCATCGCCATGTCGCGGGACTCAAGCACATTCATTCCACCAAACAACACAAAGGGCAGTGAATTGCCGACTTGAAGATTTCCAATATTGACTATTTGTTGACTCACGAGAAATTCCTTGGTTTGGATAAAATCTTGGTTAACAAAAATGGCGGACTATTCGCCGCCATTTTTATTTATTTTTTATTTGCCAATGCTGCTTTTACAAAACTGGTAAAGAGCGGATGACCGTCGCGTGGGGTCGAGGTAAATTCCGGATGGAATTGACAAGCAACAAACCAGGGGTGATCAGACAGCTCAACCATCTCAACCAGAGTATCATCAGCAGACCAACCGCCAATCTTTAAACCAGCCTGTTGCAATCTATCAACATAATTGTTGTTGACTTCATATCTATGACGATGACGCTCAACAATTACATCTGCGCCGTAAATTTCGCGCGCTTTGGCATCAGCAACCAAACGACATTCTTGCGCACCCAAACGCATAGTGCCGCCCAAATCGGACGACTCATCGCGTTTTTCAACAGCACCTTCGGATGTAGTCCACTCAGTAATCAAACCAATAACCGGATGTGGTGTTTGTCGATTAAATTCAGTTGAGTTGGCTTCTTTCAAGCCCAACACATTGCGCGCAAATTCGATCACGACAGATTGCATGCCCAAACAAATTCCCAAATAAGGTACTTTGTTTTCACGAGCGTATTGCACCGCCATTAATTTGCCTTCAACACCACGCTCACCAAATCCACCGGGGACCAGAATTGCATCGGCATCTTTTAAAATTTCTATGCCTTCTTTTTCGACACGTTCAGCATCGATGTAATTGACATTAACTTTAGTGCTGGTGTGAATGCCCGCATGTATAAGGGCTTCAATCAAGGACTTGTAGGCATCCAACAGTTCCATGTATTTACCCACCATGGAAATGGTGACGGAATTTTTCGGATGCAACTTGCCTTCTACCACTTTGTCCCACTCGGACAAATCAGCGGGCGGGCAAGTCAATCCTAAATGCTCAACCACGATTTGATCGAGACCGTGTCTTTGCAATAAACGGGGGATGGAGTAAATCGTATTGCAGTCTGGTAGCGGCACTACCGCGCGTTCAGCCACGTTGGTGAACAAAGAAATTTTGCGGCGTGAGTCTTCATCCACTTCAATTTCAGAACGACACAAGAGCACATCCGGTTGCAAACCGATTGAGCGCAATTCTTTTACTGAGTGTTGTGTTGGTTTGGTTTTGGTTTCACCGGCGGTGGCAATATAAGGCACCAGTGTCAAATGCATTAACAATGCACGTGAACCCATTTCAACTTTGAGTTGACGCACCGCTTCCAAAAAAGGTTGTGATTCAATATCACCAACAGTACCGCCGATTTCAACCAGCGCGACTTCGACATCAGCACCGCCTTCGAGAATGCGGCGTTTGATTTCATCCGTGATATGCGGAATAACTTGAACTGTTCCGCCGAGGTAATCACCACGACGCTCTTTTCTCAACACAGTTTCGTAAACACGACCAGTCGTGAAATTATTGCGACGAGTCATTTTGGTACGGATAAAACGTTCGTAATGCCCCAAATCCAAATCGGTTTCGGCACCGTCTTCGGTGACGAATACTTCACCGTGTTGGAAGGGGCTCATAGTGCCTGGGTCTACATTAATGTAGGGATCCAGTTTCATAATGGTAACTTTCAGACCGCGTGCTTCAAGAATGGCAGCCAGAGAGGCTGAGGCAATTCCTTTACCCAAAGAAGAAACAACACCGCCGGTAACGAAAACATATCGTGTCATTGAAAACCTGAACTCTTAAATTCGTGCGCATTCATGCGCTGGATGGGGAAGTCAAACATCACAATGAAACTTGCTTAACCAGATTGGTCAAGATTTATATCAAGGGGTTTGCTTACTGGGACGGGGCGTCAGGTTAACAGATAAGCCCTTATTGCTCAACGAAAAACAGGTTTTAGTCCGATTCGGATTGGCGAACTACTGCCTGAATTTGTTCGTAGGTGAAGCCACGGGATTGTAAATAGCGAAGTTGTTTGGCTTTTTGTTGCGGATCGTGAGCGATTTGCCCGGAAAAACGTCGCTCAATCAATGCTGATAAAGACTCCCGCCATTGTTCATCATCTGGTAAAAACTCCTGAATAATGGCGGGTGAGACGCCTTTTTGCTTTAGCTCCATCATCACCAGACGTTTGCCTTTGCCCTGCCGCAACCGCATTCGGGTAAAGGCTTCTGCAAATCGCTGATCAGACTGCAGTCCCTCTGTTTGCAAAAGATGCAGAACTTGTTCGATAACTTCGGAATTGGATGATTTAGTTGACAGTTTTTGTGTTAATTCCTGCCGGGTGTATTCGCGCCTCGCCAGTAAATTCATGGCACAGAGGCGCAATTGTGCAGGAGAAAAATCATCCATCAGTTGACCGGTGGGAATTGCGATAGCACTTCAAACACAGCCTGACTTAACACTTCACGTTGTTGGGCTGGTGTCATGCTACGATTCAAACGTTTTTCGGACACACCGCGCCAGATAGGTTTGTTCTCTTTGGCATCGGCAATATCAATAATCAAGCTGCCCTGATTAAACGTGCGCAAGCGCGGTCCATAAAGAAACGGTGAGGCGTAGGGGTAAGGATAGCGATAGGCACGGCCGTAAATACCAAAACCGTACAACTCGTCGTAACTGCGTGGATCGATTTTCTCTTCAACAATCACATGATAGCTAATCACAAAATCAGGCTTTTGATCGGCCGTGACTTGTTGATAACGCTTGGCTAATTCAACTTCCAATGCTTGATGAATGTGACTCAATGTGAAAGGGGAAATAAGAACATCAGCCTTGGTTTCCTGTTTGGATTCCAATACCTGAAATGTTTTTAACGCGGAAAAATTATAGCCCGCCTGGTAATCCGTATTGACTCGCGGTTGTTGACTACAGGCTGCTAACAAACCAACAACACTGATTAAAAATACTTTGATGAGACTTCTCATAATGACACCTTGCAGGATAAAAACTGCCATCAGCATACTGAGCGCCTGATCCTGATACAAGCCCGCAACCTTTTAACAGGTTGCGGTTGTACAAATTGATAACAATCAATCTTCTGCATCGTCTGAATCGCCGCCACCACTGGCACTTAGTGAGAGCGCTGGACTGGCCAAAAGTTCTTCACGAACTTTTTGTTCCAATTCTTGAGCAATAGCAGGATTTTCTTGCAAATATTTCATCACATTGTTTTTGCCCTGACCGATTTTATTGCCCTGGTAGGAATACCAGGCACCGGCTTTATCGATCAAACCCAGTTTCACACCGTAATCCACAACTTCACCCATACGGTTGATACCTGATCCATAAAGAATCTGAAATTCGGCTTGTTTGAAAGGTGGCGCAACTTTGTTTTTAACGACTTTGACGCGGGTTTCAGAACCAATGACTTCTTCGCCTTCTTTTACTGCGCCTATGCGGCGAATATCCAAACGTACAGAAGCGTAGAATTTCAACGCATTACCACCTGTGGTGGTTTCAGGGTTGCCGAACATAACGCCGATTTTCATACGAATCTGGTTAATAAAAATCACCAGACAGTTGGCGTTTTTGATATTACCGGTGATTTTGCGCAAGGCTTGTGACATCAAACGCGCTTGTAAACCTACGTGGTGATCGCCCATCTCGCCTTCGATTTCAGCGCGTGGAGTCAAAGCGGCAACCGAGTCGACAACCAATACATCCACCGCACCGGAGCGAACCAACATGTCAGTAACTTCAAGCGCTTGCTCACCAGTATCGGGCTGCGACACTATCAGGTCATCAACATTGACGCCCAGCTTGGTGGCATAAATAGGATCAAGCGCATGCTCGGCATCGATAAACGCACAGGTACCACCCATACGTTGAGCTTCAGCAATCACTTGTAATGTAAGAGTGGTTTTACCTGAAGATTCAGGACCATAAATTTCGATAATGCGGCCCTTCGGCAAACCGCCTATACCCAAGGCCACATCCAACCCTAATGAACCGGTTGAAATTGCGGGAATAACCATATCTTCCTTGTCGCCCATGCGCATTACAGTTCCTTTACCGAATTGACGCTCGATTTGAGTTAACGCTGCCTGTAAGGCTTTTTCTTTATTCGCATCCATTTGACACCTCAATTAAATAAGTAGTGATTGGTTAGTTTATTTTTCGCCTGAAGCTGATACCAGGATCAATTTCAGAACTGTGGACGAAGCATACACAGTAAATACTGTACGTGCAACCAGCACTAGTGATTTATACAGTAGTTTTTTGTAATAAATCCAAAATTCCCTTCAAGGCCGCCTCAACCGCCTGTTGTTGGACCTCATGTCTTGCCCCTTTGAAGTGAAACAACCGACTCACTGATTGCTGCTCGGTTACCCAGGCAAACCACACTGTGCCCACCGGTTTTTCGGCAGTTCCACCATCAGGACCCGCAACACCGCTGATCGCCACCGCAATATTGGCTCTGGCAACTTGCAATGCACCTTTTGCCATTTGCAGGACTACAGCTTCACTGACTGCCCCTTCTTTTGCCAGAGTTTCAGCGGACACTTTCAACAAATCCTGTTTAGCTTGATTGGCATAGCTGACAAATCCATAACCAAACCAGGCAGACGAACCCGGAATTGCCGTAATTGCGCTGGATAATTGTCCACCCGTACAGGATTCTGCCGTAGTCAGCGTCCAATTTTTTTCGCGAAGTTTTGCACCCAGTTGTTGGCTCAGCTGCAAACAATTTTCAGTCAACATAATTTATCCGGATGAAAGCCCACAATATGAAATTGGGCTGATTACTGAGTGCCAGTGAAGGCTTGTCATTCAACCACAATTCCAGACATCAACAAACTCCTAGCCTCAAAGAGTCACTTTTTATCTAAACACACCCCTGCAATCCGATGAACCTATAGTGTTGCTGCTCCATATATTAGATGAGGTATGAAGATGAAATTCGCTATTAAGATGTTTGTTGCCTGCTTCCTCAGTTGTGCATTGATCACTCACGCTCAACCGCCAAAGCTTGATGATGCAGCAATTGAACAAATTTTAAAAAAATACTCTGAGGTTTGGGTCACGGCAGACCCCAAAATTCGCCGCGCAAAATTACAAGAGGTATGGGTGGAGAAGGCTACTCATGAAAGCCCCTTTGGTCTTTCAGATGGACGAGACGCTATAGACAATGAAATTGATGGTTTTATTAAGGCCTACCCTAATGTCACCATTCAGCTCACTGTTCTTCAGCGTACAGGTAATAATTTATTGTGTAACTTCGTGGTGAACAAACCTGATGGTTCCCTCTTATTCCGAGGGATTGATTACTTTGAATTGACTGAAACGGGTTTACTGAAAAAAGCAGTAGGCTTCGTACAACAACAGGGTAATTAACAAAGCAAGCAACACGGTTAAATCCAGTCATTCGGCTGCACTGTTTTTAGGATTTCAATCTATACTCAAGTCGAAGCACTTGAGGCCTGACATGCAAACCATTTCTGGGTATCACATCAAAACCTTACTGGGTGCCGGTGGCATGGCCAGTGTGTATTTGGCGATACAAAAATCCCTGTCGCGCCCGGTGGCTATTAAAGTGTTGGATGCACAACTCTCGCAAGACGAACAACTGCAGGCGCAATTTGAGCAGGAATCTTCACTGATTGCAAAACTCAACCACCCTAACATTATTCAAGTGATTGATCGCGGCATAACCGATCAGGGTTTGCCATTTTTTGTGATGCCTTATGTGAAAAGCATTAGCCTCGATGCCATAGTCCAGCGCGATGACATTAATATCAATCGCAAAATCGATATTCTTCTGCAACTTTGCAACGCGCTCGCCTACGCACATCGCAACGGCATCATTCATCGCGATGTTAAACCACAAAATGTATTAGTGGATTACGAAGGTATTGTGCGCTTGGTGGATTTTGGTATCGCAGGCTATTTCACGGCCAATAACACCGAAAAAAATACTGATGAACGCGTGATGGGCACTGAAGAATATATGCCACCCGAACAGCATTCGGGAGTGTCATTTACCAGCCAAGCCAGTGATATTTATTCGCTGGGCATGTTGATGCACAAATTATTATTCGGCGTGTTGCCTTCTGAATCCCCTGGCGGGATTCAGAATTTGAAACCTTACGTTAACACCGCTGAACATGCTTATTTAAAAGCTATGGTGCCGATTATTCAGGCTTCAATTTCGCCGAATACTTTTGATCGCCCCGCCAGCGTTTCCGATATACGCCAACAATTATTGCTGATTGCGCAAGGTCGGCATTTGCAACCCAATCGTTGGGGCATAGATTCATCGCAGGATCGCATCCCACCTAATTATCAATTGCTCGATGTGTTAAAAGAAAATCCGTTTGGTGCAACTTATTTGGTGAGCGACCCTAAACACGATCGCATGCTGGTAATAAAAAAACAGGGGCTTAAACAATTAGGGCATGCGCCCTCTGCTGTCGCCAAATTAAAATCGATTGAACATCCACATTTGATTCGCATTTTGGGTTCAGGAAAAAACGAACGAATTTTTATAGTGGTATCCGAATATTTACCTGGCGGCAGCTTGCAAGATCGACTCACGCACGCGTTTACTCTCGGCCAATGGATGTTAATGGCACAACAAATTTGTATGGGATTAGCCTGTGCGCATGAGCAAGCCATAGTGCATGGCAATTTACGCCCGAGCAATATTTTGTTGGCAGCCGACAATCACATCAAACTCAGCGATTTTGGTTTCCCTGCGCATAACTATGGTGACGATACGCATTGGTATCACATCAAAGGTGAAAAGACCTCAGTGGGCGGGGACATTTATGCAGCCGGTGCCATAGTGTTTCAACGATTAACCGGCAAAATTCCCAGCCACAATTGGTGGGGGCTACCCAATTATTGGGCCATGCGCCATATACCGTCAGGATTCAGATCAATCATTTTAAAAATGATCAAGCGCAATCCCAAAAAACGGTATCTGGATGCCAATCAAATCGCCGAAGATTTCGCCAAACTTCGCGATCATGAAAAAACCCAAATCCTTGAAAAAGTGATTGTGACCAACGTTTATTAAACGCCTCCGCTGTAAGATTCAGTTGTGAATGAAACATAACTGAAACAAATTTGTCACATTAATAAATTAGCATCAAGCGCGCATCTTAAGCGGGGTTAATTTGTGTCTACGTCCTATTTCAATCGCGAGTTAAGTCTACTCGAATTCAATCGTCGGGTTTTGCAACAAGCCTGCAACACTGATTTGCCCGTGATGGAACGGCTAAGATTTTTGTGTATTTTTTCAACCAATCTGGATGAGTTTTTTGAAGTGCGGGTTGGTGGTCTGATGGCCATGCAAGATAGAACCTCACCCTCTACTTCAGGCCCGGATGGCTTAAGCCCTGAAACCTCACTCAATGAGATATCGATTCGCGCTCACGAGTTAGTCGATACCCAATACCGAATTCTCAATCAAGATATTTTGCCGCTACTTCGCAATGAATCTATCGCCGTATTAAAACGCGAAGAATGGAACGATGCTCAAATCGATTACCTCAAAACCGTATTTCATCGCGACATTTTACCCTTGCTAAGCCCGATTGGATTGGACCCTGCGCATCCTTTCCCTCGTATACTCAATAAAAGTTTGAATTTTATTGTAAAACTGGATGGCAAGGATGCGTTTGGTCGTAACTCTGGCCGCGCCATAGTGCAAGTGCCACGATCACTGTCTCATATAATTGCGTTGCCTGATAACTTGACAGAAACGGGCCGAGCCTTTGTTTTTTTGTCGTCTGTGATTCATTTTTTTATGACTGAAATTTTTATTGGCATGAGTGTGCTGGAAAGCTATCAATTTCGATTGACACGAAATTCAGATATTTTTTTGGACGAAGAAGAAACAGAAGATTTGCTGCGCGCAGTACAAGGTGAACTGGTCCATCGACAATACGGCGACGAAGTACGATTGGAAATAACCGATACCTGCCCGCCAGATTTGGAAGAGTTTTTGCGTGACCGTTGCGATGTAAAACTCCAAGGACTTTATCGAATTCCTGGCCCAGTCAATTTGAATCGATTCAGTGACCTATTCGATTTAATAAAAGATGTAAAATATTATTTCAAACCTTTTAATCAGATGATGCCGAAATTACCCAAGCGCGGCAAATCCTATTTTGAAGCACTGCAAAAGCAGGATTTGTTATTGCATCATCCGTTTGATTCTTTTCAGGCAGTGGTCGATTTTTTGCGCGAGGCGGCGAATGATCCGCAAGTGCTCGCCATCAAACAAACACTTTATCGCACCGGTTTAAATTCACCGATCGTAGAAGCTTTGGTTGCCGCGGCTAAAGCGGGTAAAGAAGTGACAGTGATTATTGAGTTGCGTGCGCGCTTTGACGAAGAACAAAACGTGCAATTGGCGGAACGTTTACAGCGTTACGGTATTCACGTGATCTACGGCGTGGTTGGATTTAAAACTCACGCCAAAATGATTTTGGTCGCACGCCGAGAAAACGAAGGTCTGCGTTACTACGTACACTTGGGTACCGGCAATTACCATCCGCGCACCAGTAAAATTTATACCGATTACGGATTGCTCACAGCCGATAAAGAATTGGGTGATGATGTTTATCGCGTGTTCTTGCAATTATCCAGCATGGGTAAAGCATCCAAAATGGATGCGATTTTGTATGCACCTTTTACCCTGCACAAAGGCATGATCCGTTTGATTCGTGCAGAAAAAGAATTCGCCGAACAAGGTAAGCCTGCGCGAATTATCGCCAAAATGAATTCGCTGTATGATGAAGAGCTGGTTAACGAACTTTACGCGGCGTCCCAAGCCGGGGTACAAATTGATTTAATTGTGCGAGGGGTGTGTCAACTGATTCCAGGAATTGAGGGCTTATCAGACAACATCCGGGTTCGCTCAATTGTCGGCCGCTTTCTTGAACATCATCGCGTATTTTATTTTGAAAATGCGGGTAATCCACAAGTATTTTGTTCCAGTGCTGATTGGATGCTGCGCAATATGTTTTATCGCGTGGAAATTTGCTTCCCTATAAAAAACAAAAAAATCCGCGACCGCATACTCGATGATTTGAATTTATACCTGAAAGACAACTGCCAAGCCTGGATTCTGCAAGCGGATGGAAGTTACTTGCAATTAGCTCCCGCAGCTGGCGAGCCACGAATCAGCGCACAAGAAACTTTATTGGAAAACCTTGTGAGTTAATTGGCCTCAACTGTCAGCTCATAACCTATATCCGAAAGATATTCCTTTTCAGTTTCCAGATCAGCCAAAGTCAACGGATGTTTATCCATCCATCGACTGGATAATTTGATTTGCAGTTGATTGTTATTGACTTGCAATTTAATGACGGGATTGGAATCGCGTTGCCGACTGCGATGAAAAATTGCCGCCAAGCGCAACAAAATTGCAAGATGTACCAAATCCGTATTGACCATAGGGAATTGTTTGATTGGAAAACGTTTTCTATGTGCGAGAACCAGAGCGGATAACTGTTCCTGCTCAGATCGCGAGCAGCCCGCCATATCAACATTCTGAACTATATAAGCACTGTGTTTATGGTAATCACTGTGGGAAATATCCAAACCAATTTGATACAACCTGGCCGCCCAGCTTAATAATTTGCCACCATCATCAACTGCCAAATACCAATCACCCGCAACCTGTTTTAATAAATGCAACGCAGTTTTTTCAACAGCTAAAGCCTTTTCCTGATTAACATGAAAACGCATAGCCAAAGCATCAACACTGGCTTGCCGAATATCGCGATTTTCCAATCGCCCTTTCATATCAAACAACAAACCTTCGCGCAGTGCCCAATCGACTGCTTGAATCTCTTTTAATCCCATTGATTCAAACAAGGCATTTAATACAATCACACCACCTAAAAACACATTGCGTCTTTCTTCAGACAAGCCTTCAAATTCTGCATGAATATTACCCGCTACCAAATAGTGGCCAATAATATTTTGTAAATATTCACGTTTGATACTGCCGTCACCCCAACCCTTTTGCCGACAAATTTTTGCAATGGTCTTAATACTGCCAGAGGCTCCCAGAACCTCTTGCCAGTCGTAGGCAAAAAAATCGTCTTTAACAGGTTCTACTTCTTGCAAACAAGCCACCATGGCTTTGACCAAATTGCGTTCATTCACCTTGCCGTCAGCAAAAAAACGTTTAGTAATCGCCACGCAGCCCATGTTTAAACTTTCTTTTAGAAGTGGCTTCATGCCTTCACCTAAAATAATTTCTGTACTGCCGCCGCCTATATCCATCACCAACCGTTTGCCTTTTACCGGCGCAACACCTTGAGCGACACCAAAATAAATCAAACGTGCCTCTTCATCACCCGAAATAATTTCAACCGGATAGCCAAGATACTGTTGCGCTTCAGTTAAAAAATCGTTGGAATTTTTCATACTGCGCAAGGTCTTGGTGCCGACGATTCGTACATTACGCGATGAATAGCCGCGCAAGCATTCACCAAAACGCTTTAAACAAGACATAGCACGACTGCGTGCGTCCTCTGCAAGGCTGCCGTCTTCCTGCAATCCAAAACCCAATTGCACTGGCTCACGCAATTTATCCAGCAAACGAATTTGGCCATCTTGCCATTGCGCAATAATCATATGGAAACTGTTTGATCCCAGATCAATAGCCACTATATGACTGGCATTAGAATTTTTTAAGGTCGATAAATTAAACATGAGAAAAATTATTCACCAATTTAGAAGGGAGATAGTGATGAGTTTCGCAAATGATTTCACGTTGCCTCCATTCATAGCAAGAGGTGTCGCAATATTGTCACATACTTGTCATACTATTCCGGCAGATAAACAGCCGTTTTTTATTGAGAAAGATTATGCCCGAATATATTGAATCCCCTGCAAAAGGCACCTACTCGACTTACGGAATTTGGTTATACAAGGAAAAAAGTCCGGCCATCAAGAAATTGAAATCAGCAGTTAACCCCAATATGCATGGCGATAAACAATGGGACTCGGCGTATGTATTAATGGATTACCTCACCTTTCATCCGCTAAAAAAATCCAGCCAGGTATTGGATATAGGCTGCGGCTGGGGCCCGGTTTCAATTTATATGGCAAGCCGTGGACATAGAGTGACAGGCTTGGATATTGATAAACAAGTATTCGAGTTTTTACAACTGCAAGCCGATTTGAACAATGTCAAAGTCAAAACACGACAAGGCAGTATGGATGATCTCAGCAAAAAAGATTTAACCAATGTCGATTGCATCACTGGTGCTGATATTTGTTTTTGGCCTGAACTGACAAGCTCCTGGTTTTCGTTATTAAAACGCGCTGCCGATGCCGGCGTAAAAACAGCGGTGATAGCAGACCCTGGCCGCCAACCCTTTTTAAACCTGATCGATAAATGCGATACCAAATGGAAAACTACTATGGAACCCTGGTATTGCCTTGAACCGAAAAAGTTAACCGGTTATGTGTTAATTGTGGATTTGCAAAAAAGTTAATGCCTTAGGACACAACTTTGAAAAGTTTTTCATAAACCGAAAAATATTGAAAAGCCACCAAGGTCAACACTGTAAATAATTTACTGAAGATCACCACCCAGACTGCGTCCAACGGCGCGCAGTCTGCAACTTTCACCAATAAAATCACAAACAGAATCAATCCCAAAATCCAACCTATGTAGGGTATCAAGGATATCAACGCGACCACAGCGACTATTCCCAATACAGTCGATATCTGTAATTTCACAAAACTGCACTTACCCGCCACCCAAACACACAAGCAAGAAATCAGCACGTCTATGACGAATATGATTGCCAGTTGGCCCATGAAAGCTTCTCCTCTTTGCCTTTAACGACCATAGCCGAAAGACATGGGATTGTAAAATTATCCCTGACGAATTTGTTAAAGGCTCGGTTTAAATCGGGTCCCCATCAAATCATCAATCCAGAACTCAACAATAGCGTAGTTGGTTTTGACTTTTTTGTGATGCTGAAAATGCAAATCACGCTTTTCTATAAACCAATCAAATTTTTCCCAAAAACATCCCTGCAAATGATATTGCTTGTGCAAATAGATATGCCACGCAATAGAAAATGCAGTACCCAAAAAAAAGCCAATAATGACCGGAAAGGATGCAAATGTAATGATAGTGATAACCAAAGGCATAAGAGGTATTGCGTAATACCAAAGCACGTGACGTTCGCTGGGTCGCCACTGCTGAGAAATTAAATCTTTAGGGGGATATTTGCTGTGGTGACCTACAGCATGGTTAAAAAATATCGCTTCAATCCGATTTTTGTGACCGAACCAACGATGAAACACAGTTTGAATAATAGCTACTAAATAATAAGTAACGACTGACGAGAACATAAACAGAAGAATTGATTGCATGTTTCCACCTGTGAGTTATTGAGGCGGCGGCACTATGCAATTTGAACTGAGACGCTAAAACCAAAACGAGAATTGTGGATTTAGATTAGACCAATGGTCTAGTAAATAACTACCGGATTTTCATTTTGAACTATCACACCGAGGGCAGGCACAGGGACTGCCCCTACAGAGAGGAATTTTATTCCGGTAGAACTTCAAAAGTTGCAACGTAACTGGCGTTGCGTTGTGTTGCGGGTTTTGCGGCTTTGTCATCGCGATATTGCGCGCTTAACCAATACATACCGGCAGCAGGCCAGGTAATTTGAAATTGACCCTTTTTATTGGTTGTCACTTCAATCGCCTGTTGATCATTGCGATAACGCATTCCGCCTGCAATCACCGTGACTTTTACATCTGCAGCGGGTTGACCATTCATCAATAAAATAAATTCTGCGGTTTCGCCTGCGAACAAATCATTGGGATGAGTAACAGGTTTTAATTCAAGACCTTTTTTAGTGAGTTGAAAAACCTTTTCACTAGGCGTACCTGAGGTTACAAAAGTCTCCATACGGCGTGAAAATTCAGTGACCTGCAAATTTTTCGCATCTTTTGGAACCTGCGTTGCAAAATCTTTTGGATCTGCTTTTTGTCCTCGTTGCGGCCACATGCGACGCTCGCCTTCTGCGGTTTCCCAGGTTGCCATTAAACCACTGCTGGCAATCGCAATTTTATAAGTGCCTTTTTGCGGCAACTCCACATCAAACACGCTGCGGAATTTACCTGTGTGCGCACCACTGACTGCAACTGATTTGCCATCCGGCCCAGTCACTTGCACATCATCCAGGCGCATAGGCGCGTGATCTGCGTGAAAAATGTCATTCGACACAGCTGCATCAACACTCACCCAGGGATCATTAGACGAAAGTACAGTTGCACTGGGCAATAACCATGCGCGATGCGCTTCAGCGGTTAATGCAAGACTGCAGGTTAATGCTAATAAAAATTTTATCGTTTTCATGTTTGTTCCTCGTTTGGAAATTTGGATTTAAAAATAACCCCTCTCCCCTGCCCCTCTCGGTAATTGCTCCATGCTTTACCCTACCTCCTGCATCCATGCAGTCGTCCCACAAGGGGAGAGGGGACTTAGTTCTATTCAAAATTTTTACTTGAACTCATTTTTTTCAAGCTTATCTTCTATTTCTTTTAGAACTCAAATCTGCTCCCTCTCCCTTGAAGGGAGAGGGTTGGGGAGAGGGTGTTTCGATTCAATTCGCAATACTCAACCTAACCTCGCCCAATTCGCTTTTTCCTTTCTGCACGAATTCCGTTTTTTCTTTTACCGGCCAGCTAAACGGAATTTTAATTAATTCACGACCACCGACTTCACGTGCAGCTTCGACCATTAATACATAATCACCCTTGGCTAATTTTTCCAAAGGCGCCTTGCCTTCGGTAAATTGCAATTGATGTAGGCCCGGTTTTTTAGTTGCGCCACTGATGCCATCGATGGGCATATCACTACTGCGGCCGATTGCACGCCACCATTGGCGCATGTCTTTCAACCACTCTTCACCTTTTTCACTTTTTTCTCCTCTGGATTCAAGCTGATACCAGACAGATAAATTTTTGACTTTTTTATCCGGTGTTTGCAGCCAAACAGCAACGTAGGGGTTGTGATATTCGGCAACATCCAGTGTGGGAACTTCGATTTGAATATTCAAATCAGCAGCAAATGAGATTGCCGGGAATAAAGAAAACGCTAGTAAATATTTTTTTAACATGATGTTCCTCTTTTTAATTTTCGAAAAATATATTTTTCCCTCACCCTAGCCCTCTCCCGGAGGGAGAGGGACTGGCTCCTCCCTTTGAAAAAGGGAGGCGGGGGAGGGATTTTGAGATCTCGCATTTACAAACATTTTTAAATCCCCCCTACCCCCCCTTTTTCAAAGTGGGGAACAATCCCCCTCTCCCTTTGGGAGAGGGTTAGGATGAGGGCTTCAATGCATCGAAATAATCAAAATCACCCAGGGCGCTATAACACCCAACAACAAAATCGGATAAGTCGAGCGACGATTACCGGAATATCGCCACAACAACCAAAATCCTGACAAACAAAAAATCAAACAACAGACTGATACAAAATCCATAAACCAACGCCAAGCTTCGCTGGTGTTACGGCCTTTGTGTAAATCGTTGAGGTAGGCGATCCAACCGCGTGAAGTTTCTTCGTACACCCAGTCACCGGTTTCGCGATTGATGCTTAACCAGGCATCGCCACCGGGCTTGGGTAAGGCGAGATAAATTTCATCGCTATTCCATTCGGCGGATTTGGTTGGAATATCCAACCTCGCTTCATCATCAAACCATTCGATCAATATGTTTGGTAGTGGCTGTTGCTTCTCATCGCTGCCGGAAACTTCAGGCAACAAATTATTCGGTAAGGTTTTTTCAGTAGTGGATACGCTGGGATCAGCTTTAATTGCATCGGCATGATTAAGCGTGATTCCAGTGACCGCAAATAAAAAAACGGCAACCAAACAAATTGCCGAGCTCATCCAATGCAAACTTCTAATAAACGGAAGCCAGGATTTTTTGGGGGATTTTTTTACGTGCGTCATAGATTAGACATTCGACCATTGACGTAACAAATTGTGATAGTGGCCAGTCAATCCCAACAATTCTTCGGTATCGCCAACTTTTTGTCGAAGCGATTGAATATTACAGTCCAATTCGTACAACATATTTCGTTGCCAATCGTCACGCACCATACTTTGCGTCCAGAAAAAACTGCACACACGCTCACCTTCAGTCACTGGCGCAACCTGATGCAAACTGGTGGAGGGATACAAAATTAAATCACCAGCAGGTAATTTCACTTCGTGGCTACCGTAGGTATCCTGCACAATTAATTCACCGCCTTGATATTCGTCAGACTCTGACAAAAATAATGTGGATGACACATCAGTACGTAAACTCAAATTGCTATTCGGCAAAATCCGAATTGCACCATCCACATGAAATCCATAATGCTCACCACCTGCATAAGCATTAAATAACGGCGGCACTATGCGCAGCGGCAAAGCTGCCGACATAAACATTGGATTTGCGTAGAGTTTTTTTAAAATAATTTCACCCAGTTCACGCGCAACCGGATTATCAACTGCTATTTGTCGATTGCGTTTAACTTGCGCACCCTGCAGGCCTACTGTTGCTTTACCATCAATCCAATCAGTATTTTGCAAACGCAAACGGAAGTCTTTGACTTCCGCTTTGGTTAGGATTTCGGGGATGTGGATTAGCATTTCTATTCTTACCTTTAATTTTTTTCAAAAATTTCACCCCACCCTAACCCTCCCCTTAGCAAGGGGAGGGGACAGTTTTCACTCCGCACGAAAATAAATAGGGAGTCAAGTCCCTCCCCCTTGCCAAGGGGGAGGTTAGGAGGGGGTGAAAAATCAAAAACTAAAATTCACACCCAATCGCGCTGACAAAGGTTGACCTGCATAATAACGCGAACCGGCATTGTTCAAACTCGCGATATATTCTTCGTCAGTGATATTCAACACATTCAACTGAACCGTGATGTTTTTGGTAACAGGATAAGAAGCCACCGCATCCAACACCCAGTAATCACCAAACTCTAAAATTGAACGCGTTGCTTGAGCGTCAGCACGCGTGTAACTGGAACTGGCCATGGTATCAACATATCGTGCACCGCCACCAATCATCAAACCATTTTCAAAGGTGTAAGTATTCCAGAGAGTAAAAGTCATTTCCGGTGACCATTGAATCACACCACCGTCAGTAGTGGTGATAACACCACTTGAAGTTGGAACCGTTGAGCGGTTCCCGCGCGTAATTTCGGTATCCATAAATGCAATACCAGCGCTGATTTGCCAAGCGTTTGTAATTGCACCAACTAACCCCAACTCCAAACCTTCCACTTGTTTTTCACCCACTGCAGTTGCAGAGCCATCGGGATTGGATGCAATTTCATTTTCGTTAGTGCTTTTAAACAAAGCAGCAGTGAAAAATAATTTATCATCCATTAAATTCCACTTGGTTCCCAATTCCATATTGGTACCTTTTTGTGGATCAAGATTCGGGTTGTTTGCAATACTGTTTAATGAAGTGGTTGTTGGATCTGTATTCAGCGCGAAATTGATTCCGCCGGGTGGCAATTCGGAAGTTGCGTAAGAAATGTAAATGGAACCATCTTCAACCGGCTTATAAACGCCGCCTAATTTCCAACTCAAAAGATCATCAGTGACTTGCGCATCACGCCCCACCAAAGTACCAATTGGGGCGCCTTCGGTTACAGCACTTAAGCGAACAATTTGATTGGTTTCCGTGTGGAAACGATCTGCACGCAATCCAACACTCAACTCCCATTGTGGATTAATGGTGATGGTATCCAAGGCGTAAATGCCGTAAGTAGTAGTTTCACCATCGGTTTTTCCACCATCGCGAACAACAGGTTGAAATACATCATTTGAATTTGGATTGTACAAATTCGCTGCTGCTTGAGTGACACGCGTCGCCGAATTACTCGCAACAAAAGGCAAACCTACCGTGTAATTCAATTGGCTTTCGTAAATAAATTCCACACCGGAGGTTAAATCGTGTTGAACACCACCTGCTTCAAATGATGCAGTTAAATTGGTTTGATTGGTGAGAATTTTATTGGATTGATCTTTACCTTGACGCATGCGAGCAACTTGCCAGGTATCAGGATTATTTTGCGTGGCGGCATCAATCACCAATGCATTGACACCCGTCAGCACTTGTTCTTGTCTGGTGTGACCGTAACGCGATGTATTGCGCAATGTTACACCTTCGGCAAGATCATGTTCGATACGAACAGTCGTCATATTCGCATTCACATCATTGTGATCTGATGTTGAGCCATAAAAATTTTCAGTATCAACAGGTTTTATTTCTGGCCCGCCGGTTGGAAAACGTTGTGCATACACACTGCTGTAATATCCATCCAAACCGGCAGTTGAAATACCACCATCCGGAATACCGGATTGCTGCATATTCAAATAATTAATGTAGGTGCGCGTTTCTGTTCCCAATCCAAATGCGAGCGATGTTGCCAAACCTTGAAAATCACTTTCAACTGTATCGCGGCCATCAACACCTGCGTCTTGCTTCATCAAATTCACGCGAATTGCCGAGCTTTCGCCGAGGCTGCGATTAGCATCAAGTGTTGCGCGTTTGTAATCTCCGGTTCCGCCAATCAAGCTACCGCTGGTAGCATCTTCTTCATTCGCTAATTTGGTGCTGAGGTTAACGTAACCGGATGCAGCGCCGCGGCCGTTATCAACCCCGGCGGGGCCTTTGGCAATTTCAACTTGATCCGTATTAAAGGTATCGCGACTGATGCTACCCAAATCGCGAATACCATCAACATAAATACTGCCTTGAGTATCAAAGCCGCGCATAAAAATAGAATCGCCGGTGGCAGTGTTGCCGTTCTCACCCATCAACATAGTAATACCAGGTGTATTGCGCAGTGCTTCACTCAAGGTAGTGGCCGCTTGTTGTTGAAACAATTCTTTTTTCACCACAACAAGTGTTTGCGGGGTATCAACCAATGGCTGGGTAAATTTGGGCGAGCTGGCTTTTTCAGCTTTGTAGGCAGGCTCAATTGCATCCGCTTCGATTTTCACTGTGTTTAGCTTTTTGGTTTCTTCAGCTGCCATGCCTGCCGCTGAGGCCAGTAATAATGCGGACGAAACAGCGGTTGCCGTCAATTGCAGTGAACGCTTTTTGGAAATGATGTGTTTGGATTTTTGTATGGTCATGCTAACCCCTTAATTTGTATAGAAAGTATTGATCTGCTGTGATCGCATTTGCCTGATCATTTCATTTGCTAAGCTGTTTTATTTGATAGCCACTATCATTGGTAAGGCACTATACAGAATTGACTTGCAATATCAAGTGATAATTATTATCATTTACAAAATTTTGATGAATCCTGTTGTAAATGAAATTCAAAACCTCTTCCTGGCATTGGTTGTTGCTTGTCACTCTTGTTCATGTGGCAGCTATTGCTTGTGCGGTTAAAACACCCGCAACGCAAAAGACCATTGTGGAGCCTAGTATTCAGGGGGTTTTGATCAGCACACCCAAGCCGGAGATTCAACCCGAGCCACCCAAGCCACCCAAGCCAAAAAAACAAAAACCCAAACGCCACAAACACAAGCACAAACACAAGCCGGTGCCTAAAGCGCTGCCTTCGGAACGCGCAGTCAAAACCCCTGAGCCAGTGCCAATCGAACAACCGAAAGAAGTATTAAAGGAAGAACCCGTCGAAGCCGCACCTGCGCCAGTGATTCCACCCAGTGCGGATGCCAAAGAATTGCGTAACCCGGCACCGCCCTACCCGGCTATGTCACGCAAATTAAAAGAAGAAGGCACAGTGACATTAAAGGTATTGGTGAAAGCAGATGGTCGCGTTGAGCAAATAGAGATAGCGAAAAGCAGCGGTTACAAACGACTGGATGATGCCGCAAAAAAAGCATTTAAACGCTGGAAGTTTTCGCCCGCAACGCAAGACGGCGTTGCGATAGATTATTGGTATGAATTTGATTTTGAATTTAGTTTGCGCAAGAAATAATTCTGCCGCTTTGTGTCATGCCCACTGGGCATCCAGTGACCTCAATCATGACACTGGATCCCCTTCGGGGATGACGACAGAGTTTAAAAATATTGCTAAGAATTTAAAAAGTTAATTAAACAGAGGTTTTGTTATGGATTCTCCCTACGGAATTGTATCGGTCTGGACTCAAGGCGATGTCGTCATCAAAGGTATCGCCATTATCTTGTTGATTATGTCGATCGTCAGTTGGTGGGTCATAGTCATCAGAGCATTGGGATTATTAAAATTGCGTCGCCCCGAAAAAGGCCTGCAAGATTTTTGGCACGCACAAAATTTTGCAGATGGTTTGCGCACCTTGGGTGAAGATCGCCTCAATCCATTTCGTCATTTGGCTGAAGAAGGCCAGGCCGCTGTTGATCATCACACTAATCACAAAGATGATTTGCATGGTCATTTACCATTAGGTGAGTGGTTAACGGCTTGTTTGCGTGGTGCGATTGATGAAAGTGCCGAAAGATTACAACGCGGATTAGCGATTCTCGCATCTGTAGGTTCCACTGCGCCTTTTGTTGGATTATTCGGAACTGTCTGGGGAATTTATCACGCGTTAGTGAGCATTGGCACAGGTGGCCAATACAGTTTGGATAAAGTCGCAGGCCCTGTAGGTGAAGCCTTGATCATGACGGCATTTGGTTTGGCGGTCGCTATTCCTGCTGTACTGGGTTACAACGCACTCACGCGCGCCAATAAAGGAGTGCTGAATAAATTAAATCGTTTTGCACATCAACTACACGCCTACTTTATTACTGGTAGCCCGATTCAAACTAAAAAAATGAACGTGACTAAATTGTCACCCCGTAAAGAGGTGTAATCATGGCATTCGGCGGCGGGCTCGATGACGAAAGCGAAGTCATGAATGAAATCAACATGACACCTTTAGTGGATGTGATGTTGGTGTTGCTGATTATTTTTATTATTACTGTACCTGTGTTGACTCACTCGGTAAAAGTCGATTTGCCACGTGCTGACAACACACCCAATGAAATAAAACCCCAGACTATTAGTCTCGCCGTCGACGCTGATGGAAAAATATTCTGGAACGAAACCCAGGTCAGCCTCGACGAATTGGATTCACGTTTAGCCGTTGAAGCCAACAAAAAACCTCAACCGGAAATTCATATTCGCGGCGACAAATCCGTCGACTACGAACACGTGATCAAAACCATGGCCGCCGTTCAACGCGCAGGAATTTTGAAATTGGGTTTTGTGACTGAGCCAACTGAGTAACTATTTTCAAATACTTTCCTCGTCATGCCCCAGCGGGGCATCCAGGGACTTTTAAACTGCGAATATTCAGTCACTGCCCTTCGGGGATGACGAAAAAACTGACTCCTTCGTGCTACACTCCCGTCCCCAAAATTAATTCAACGATTTACCCATGTCCAAAATCCTCACCGAATGGAAAACCCTCGCCCATATGGGCGCGCCGATTTTATTTGCGCAGTTGGCGCAAATGGCAAATGGCGTTATTGATACAGTAATGGCGGGTCATGCCAGCGCGAAAGATTTGGCTGGTGTGGGTATCGGTACCAGTTTGTGGGTGCCGGTTTTATTATTTTTTACCGGTGTACTGAGCGCACTTCAACCCAATATTTCCGGTTTCAAAGGTGCAGAGACTTTCGATAAGGTCATGCCCTGTTTGTGGCAGGGGATTTACATTGCGTTGGTCAGCAGTCTGTTGATGATTGTGATACTGGTTGAAATTGATCCCATTTTCGCTTTATTAAAATTAGATACAGAAACACAAATAATCGCAGAAGGATATTTATCGGCGTTTGCCTGGGGCGTTCCGGCAATTTTATTGTTAAACGCATTACGCGGCTTAACCGATGGCATGGCTAAGACTTCAGTCTTTATGGCATTTTCCATTATCACCAGTGTTTTGAATTTGCCTTTAAACTACGCATTTATTTACGGATTTGATCTGGGTTTATTTAGCATTCCCGCATTAGGTGGAATTGGTTGCGGATGGGCAACCAGCCTGGCGAACTGGATTGCATTTATTCTTTTATTGATTTATTTGCATTGGAATCAATTTTTTCGTCAATTCCATTTGTTTCAACAATGGTCAGCACCCCATTGGCAAACAATTAAAAATTTACTGCATTTGGGTTTACCCATAGGCATAGCGATTTTTATCGAAGTCAGCATGTTTTGTATGATTGCGCTGTTTCTGGCACCACTGGGTGCGACCACAGTTGCAGCACATCAAATTGTCTTAAACGCCATTTCTCTTTTGTTTATGCTGCCCTTGAGTTTAGGTATGGCCCTCACCTTGCGCATCAGTTATTTAATCGGCGCAGAACAAAAAGACACAGCCAGAATGCTCGCACGTAGTTCATTATTGCTCGCATTATTAGTTGCCTGTTTTAACGCCCCTATTTTATTTTTTGGCCGCGACATAATCGCCACGCTCTACACCAATGATCTCGAAGTACAAAAAATTGCAACGCATTTGATTGTCTTCGCTGCCATTTTCCAAATCGCTGATGTGATTCAAGTCACCATGATTAATGTATTACGCGGCTTTAAAGATACCAAAATCCCCATGTTGATGATGATGTTAGCCTTTTGGGGAATTTGTTTACCACTCGGTTATTCACTCACCTTCACCAATTGGATTATTCCAGCAGCAGGCGCCGCTGGTTTCTGGATTGCATTGATTGCAGGGTTAACTTGTGCAGCGCTGTTGCTTAGTTGGCGGGTGATGCGGCGTTGAATAGAATATTGCGGATAAATCTATTTCTACTTAAACCAAACCCAACCAGTCAGCAAGTTTTGTATTCCAACGCTTCAAACAGATTTCCGCGATAAAGATTACCACCAAAGAAATTGCTAGAACGGGTAAGAACAACGCCAAACAAAGGGTGATCATCCAAACACTAAAATGCAGTTGCGCGGGCACTGCCGGTGGTGCGCGAAGTCGCGATGTTGGTTTTCGCTTTCGCCAGAGAATAAAACCACTAACACTCATCAAGATTAATCCCAGGCAAGTCAGCACACCGAGAACCAAATTAAACCAACCGAACAAATAACCTTCGTGTGCGGCTACACCAATTCCAATGGCACGATCCAAGAATGGTTTATCGGCAAAATTATTGTGTTTTTCGATACGGCCGTCGCTGGCAATCCAGACATCCGCACGCAAAGGGCGATTTTGACTTTGCGATGAGGCCTTCCAGGAATTACTCTCTGCATTGGCAACACTGAGTTCTACCGGCGCTGCTAGTTTCAGATTGATTGCCGTCGATAAAACCTCCGGTGTTAAATTAAAAACACTGCTCGCTTGTGCACGCCAGCTTTGATGTTCATGTGCGCGACTTTGCGTCCAGTCCTGTTGCACAGGCTTCATCTCGAAACTGCGAATTTCTTTTAATGCAGAACCCCAAACCAACGCCCAAGGCAACCCAGTAATTAATAAAAATAGTGCGAACGCGGAAATCCAGATGCCAATTACTGCATGAATATCTCGCCAAAATGTTCGGCTGCCTTCGCGCAATCGTGGATAAATAACGCCCGCTAATCCACGTGTATTTTGTGGCCACCACAAATACAACCCTGTGGCTATCAACACAATGGCCCAACAAGCGGCCAACTCAACCAATATTGAACCGACGTTACCCAATAACAATTCTCCATGAAATGTTTTTACCAGATTCATCAGCATCCTATCTTTACGTTGCTTGCCGACCACCTCGCCCGTATAAGGATTGACAAACACTTGCCAGATATTTTCAGCTTGTATATTGATGGCTACAGCTTCACCAGCTGTTTGTGGCAATCGATAACTCAACAATTTTCCGTTTGGAATTGCATTCAGGGCACTTTGAATCTGTTGATTCGGCGCAATCGCTTCAGCACCGATTGACAAAGCGCGATATTCACTTTCTTGCCAATATTCGTAATAGGGTTTAAATAAATAAATCGCACCGGTTGTCGCCAACATAATGATAAAGGGAATACAAAAAACGCCAGCATAAAAATGCCAGCGCCAAATAGTGCGATATAAGCCTTTAGAATTAGAGGTCATAGGATAAACTCAAATAGACTGTGCGACCCGGCCAGGGATGTGCCACATAACTTTCTTGATTAGTGAGATTATCAATACCCAACCCTAGCTCCATTTGTTTATTGAAATCGTAGGTTGTTTTTACACCCCATCGCGTATAACCATCCTGTGCACCCATCACCTGCTCGGCAGTATCAGTATTGTCGAGTCGACCAAAACTTTTTTCGGCATATTGCAAATTGGTGCTTAAATCCCAACGATCATTTACGTGATAAGTTGCCATTAAATTACCACGCCAACGGGGCATACGCGGATAATCATTGCCTTCAATACTATTCGCAGGATTCGCGCCTTCAGTGGTGCTGTTATCCACAACAATTGATTTGGTGTAGGCCAAATTAAAACGAATATCCAATTCGGGTACCACAACACCATAACGATTGAGAATCAACTCAACACCATCAGTTTCCACTTGATCGATCGCAGAAAACGTGGTGATGGAACCGCCGCCTGGCAATAAATTGGATTGTGATTCAATGGCATCCTGAATAGTTTCTGCAAATAAATTGATGCGAACGTAACCCGTATCAAATTGCTTTTCCAACATCAGATTGTGATGCAAACCATTTTCCGGTTTTAAATCCGGTTTTGCTGCAACCGTTGTTGAGTAGGATTGGCTTTGCATAAATAACTCTTCAACAATCGGAAAACGATAGGCGCGTGCAAGTGAATAACGCACTAACCATTCTTCTGCAGGAATATAGCCCAAAGAAAATTTCGGCGAAAATTGATTACTCGATGCTTCCTGCACATCAACCAAATCGAATTCCGGTGTTGCAGGAATATCTTTATTAAAATAACCATCGTGACTTTGCCAACGCTCGTACCGGCCACCTAATGCAAGATCCCAATTTTCGTTAATATCCCAATTCATTTGCGCAAACGCCGCTGCGATATTGGTTTCGCCACCGCTACGACTGCTAAAGCCTGCGTTATCACCAGCTGTCCAGGATGCAGAATTGTAAACGTCCAAATTTAATTGATAAGCTTCGTAACGCGCGCCGGAAATTAATTCCAAACCTTTCACACCCAAATCAGAAAAAATAAATTTTCCTTCCAGTGTTTGCCAACCGGTATCCTCATAATCGGTTGTTTGGCCGTGACCGCTAAATAGGGGATCTTGTAATGAATGACTGGATGTACGGCTGTTATCTTCCAATATTTTAAAATCGCTCAGATTAGCTTCAAAGCGGGTGTCCTCGTTAATATCACCTTTAATACGCAAACCAAGTGATAAACTTTTTCGATCCAATTCACTGGCACCGAGCCGACTGGCCGCGACATTCATGCCGGCACCATTCTGATTAAAATTACCAGACCAGAGTGTATCGCCCGCTGCATTGCGAATATAACTATTCGGTGAATCACGTAATGTATTTCGACCTTCAAAAGCGACATTGAATAAGCTCGACCAATTGTCAAAATCGTAACCGAGTTTTAATTTGAAATTATCCGTCGTCGCTTGTTCGATGCCGGTATCGCCAAAATAGTAGGCAGCATTGCCAAACACATCTTTATCAACAACTGCACCTGTCACAGATACAGCATTCACTGCCGGAGTTCGCGCATCAAAATAATAGGACTGAGGCTGGCTGTCATTTTCCAAACGATTGTAAGAAAGATAAACACTGAGATCGCCAAATTTATTGCCATAGGAAATAAAGGTTTTGTAACCATTCAAGCGATCATCAAAACCATAGGCATTGAAATCTTGTGAAAAATAATCCAGATCCAGATGCACTTGTCGTTCTTGCGGAATTGCGGTTTCAATTAAGATCACACCGCCCATTGAATTGCCACTGTACTCAGCAGAGAAAGGGCCGTAGAGAATTTCAACCTGCGCAATTTCGCTGGCACTGACCATAGTCCAACGTGGCGCACCACTCCAACGTGATTGCAAAAAATAGTGCAGCGGCACACCGTCCGCAAACACCATCGAGCGCGATGTGGCAAACATATTGGAACCGCGCAAACCCAGCGTGCCATTGGAATCACCAATGTAACGTTTACGAATCACCAGACTTGGCTCGTATTTGACTATGTCTTCGGTAGTGGTGGCATTGATGCTAACAATATCTTCTTGAGTCAAAACGCTAGTAGGGTTGGTATAACCTGACGCTGAACTTTCACGTGCCTCCCCCCAAATTTTGACTTCTTCGATAGGCTCGTCCGCAAACGACAACTGACCGAATAACACACTACTTATAGCAAGGCTTAATACTGATGGGCGAAAACGCATAACAATTCCCGAGTCAAATTATGGACGCGCGAATTTTACTGACTGATAGCTTTAGTTAACATGCGACATATTGTCGCAGCCTACGCCTGCAGAAGCTTTTCCAGGCAGTGCTCGTGAATGCCGTAAAAATTTTTTATAGCGGCGATTTGCTGCAGTATTTCGGCGTTGTCACGCAAATTTTTGCGTTTCTGGGCGAGGATCATTTTATTTTTGCTGGTATGTTCCAGTGAAATAAATTCAAACACTTTAGTGTCGTAACCATGGGCTTCGAGCAACAACGCACGTAAACCATCGGTGATCATTTCTGCTTCTTGTCCCAAATGGATTCCGTGCTGTAACACTGGTGCAAGCAATGCCGGGCTTTTGAGTTGCGGGCGAATTTGTTTATGGCAACAGGGCGAACACATAATAATATCCGCACCGGTGCGAATCCCCATGTGCAAGGCATAATCAGTTGCCGTGTCGCAGGCGTGCAAGGCAATCATGATGTTAATTGCTTGCGCCGAAAAATGTTGCACATCACCCTGCTCAAATTTAATTCCTTTGAGTGATAATTTTTGCGCAGTTTGATTACATAAATCCACCAAACCTTGCCGCAGTTCAACACCGGTGACTTGAGTATCAATATGCAAATTGTCAGTCAGGTAATCATGCACCGCAAAAGTCAAATAAGCTTTGCCCGAACCAAAATCGGCAATATGCAACTGATTGCGTTTATCCAAACCGGTTTGTTGAATCGCAGTCGATAACACTTCAATAAATTTGTTGATCTGTTTCCATTTACGCGACATTGCCGGAATAATCTGGCCTTTGGCATCGGTAATACCCAATTCGTGTAGATAAGGGCGATCCTGTTGTACATAACGCAATTTGTTTCGATTGTGTGCCAGTTCGGTCTGCGATTGTTCCAAATTATTAAGCGACGTTTTATTGCGATTGCGGTTAACCAGGAGTTTGCCTTTTTTACTCAAAGTCAACTGGATTTCCCAATCATTGGTCACCAGATGCGCATTGAGAAAATCGGAAGCGATCAATGTCTGTAATTGAGCTTGAGCAGTTTCAATATCCAGATTTTTAGTGATGTGATTGGTGCGGTACTCATACAGAAATGACAAGAGTGATTGCTCTTTAATTTGCACCGGGCGAATGGTGATACGATTCAAATCCACCTCGTTGCCTTTGTATTTTGACAATACCAGGCGCTGAAGCTTGCTCGCCAAAAAGGCTGCATGAAATTCTTCCAAAAACTGCATTAACTCTGTGGAGCAGGTCATCTAAATCTCATTCACATCGACAATTCACTGGCGGTTATGCTACCAATCAGAAGCCACTCTGGCGAGCCTATAACTCAGAAACTGGGGCAAATTGTCGCACCCCGACAGGCCGTGGATGTCAGCCATCGGCTGTTTTGTTATAGTTGCCAAAATTTTTCTATCTCAAATTATGACCAGCAGCCATTCTTTTCTCATAGTTGATGACGACATCACCTTCGCGCAAATGCTAAAACGCGCGCTGTATCGCCGCGGTTATACCAGCTGGATTGCACACGACATAGCAACCGCAGAAACCTTGTCGTCACAACATAAAATGGCGAAAGCTATTGTGGATCTAAAAATTGCGCAGGAATCCGGACTGGTATTAATCAGCAGACTCAAAGAAATAAATCCCGCAATACAAATTATTATGCTGACGGGTTATTCCAGTATTTCTACCGCGGTGGACGCAATAAAATTGGGAGCAATCAATTATTTTTGCAAACCCATTGAAGTCGATGATTTATTAAAGGCATTTGATGCAACGCCTGCCGCCGAGACTATTGCGATCCCGGAAAACGCACCCAGCCTTGATCGCATGGAATGGGAATATATTCAAAAAATTCTACGAGATTGCAATGGCAATATTTCTGCCGCTGCGCGTGCCTTGGGTGTGCATAGAAGAACTTTGCAGAGGAAATTGCAGAAGAGGCCGGTTAGGCAGTAAGGCCCTCACCCTAGCCCTCTCCCAGAGGGAGAGGGGATGTACTCCCTGCATAATTAACTACGTAGTAAATTCAATTCCCTCTCCCTTTGGGAGAGGGTTAGGGTGAGGGCAAATCCACAATCGGCAACACAATAACCGTCACAGTCCCCTGCGGTTGATTCGCTTGATGTATCACCTCACCACCCAATCGTTTAATACTCGCATAGGTTAATAACATTCCTATTCCCATGCCGTCTGATTTGGTGGTGATTAATTCTTTTCCTAATTGCGATTGAATATTTTGAGTGAGTCCGCTGCCCCAGTCGGTAATCTTCAAGATAATGGATTTATCTTTTACCAAAATATCTACTGCAATTTTTTCAGGACTAGCATCGGCGGCGTTGTTGAGGCAATTTAAAATGGCGTGATCAAGACGGGAATCGTAACGAATACGAGTATGTTGTAATTCGTTCGATAAGGTTTTGTTGCAAACCAAATTAGGGCGCATCAACTGCCAGAGATCCAATAAATATTGGCAATATTCCAGTCCATTTCGTTCGCGCAGTTGGAATTGATAGTCTATGTCAGCATCCTGAACCAACTGCTTTAATCTGGCTGCGCAGAGATCAACTTGTTGTGACAGCAAACTAATATCCTGCATTAAATCACTATCGTCTGCACGGGTTGCACGCAATTCTGACAATAAAATTTTCATAGTGGCCATAGGCGTATTCATTTCATGGGCTGCACCTGCGGCTAATGTTGCCACTGCAATCAACTGCTCATCACGCAGCTCGTCTTCCTTCATTTGGTTGAGCAAATCTTCCTGCGCACGTAAATCACGCGCCATGCGTACAACGAAATAGGTAATCAACACAGCGCTGACAAAAAAGTTAAACCACATACCAACAATGTGCCAACTGAATCCATGCGAGTGATGGTTCATTTCAAAAATCGATAGAGGCTGATAAAAAAACATCAACAGACTGTAACCGAGAATTGAAAGGAAGGTTATTAACCAGGTGTAGCGCCAGGGCAAAGTCGCGGCCGAAATACAAATCGGTACCAATAGATAAGATACGAAGGGATTGGTGGCCCCACCGCTGAAATAAAACAATAAGTTCAGCAAGACTACGTCAATTAACAACTGAATAAAAAATTCAATTTTGACAATGGCCAGTGGATTTTTTAAGCGTAACCCCGTCAGTATGTGTATTAGCGTGAACAAACTCAGCAAACTGATAATAGGTGTTAACGCCAGTTCGATTGAAAACCAAATGCTGACGAACACACTGGTCCACAGCAGTATTAATAATATGCTGCGGATGATGGTGAGTTGCTGCAGTTGTGCGGCGACTAAATTTGATGGGTTATATTTTTGGGTTTGCATTTCCCCTCACCCTAGCCCTCTCCCTGAGGGAGAGGGGACTGAATTGCAATTTGAATTAGAAAAGTAGGGAGTATCGCCCCCTCCCCTGCCAAGGGGAGGGCTGGGGTGGGGTAAAGAATTTCAAATAAAGATCCCTTACCCCCTCCTAACCTCCCCCTTGGCAGGGGGAGGCACTGACTCCCTACTTTTTAAAAAAATTAAATTTTCACAAACAAAAAAGCCAGCAAAATCTGCTGGCTTTTTTGAATTAACAATTTTTTAATTACAACAACAAACGGCGCAGATCACCAATTACGCCAACCAAATAAGTCATAAAGCGGCCTGCATCAGCGCCGTTTACTGCACGGTGATCGTAAGACAATGACAGAGGCAGCATATTGCGTGGAATAAATTCTTTGCCGTTCCACACAGGTTTCATTTGTGCGCGTGACACACCGAGAATACCCACTTCTGTTGGTGCGCTCACCATTGGAGTGAAACCGTTACCGCCCATTGCACCTAAACTGGAGATGGTGAAACAACCGCCTTGCATTTCTGCTGGAGTTAATTTGCCATCGCGTGCTTTTTTGGCCAGCAGATTAATTTCGTCAGCC
Source organism: uncultured Cellvibrio sp. (assembly GCA_966252135.1). Taxonomy (GTDB): domain Bacteria; phylum Pseudomonadota; class Gammaproteobacteria; order Pseudomonadales; family Cellvibrionaceae; genus Cellvibrio. The sequence goes on from CBINNU010000004.1 coordinate 62,388, forward strand.
AATTCAAACAAACCTTTTTTGTCAGCGTTGCGAACAACGGGGACTAACAAACCGTTTGGTGTATCCACTGCGATACCAATGTGTACAAATTTTTTCTGCACAATGCTTTCGCCATCTTGATGCATAGACACATTGAATGACGGCTCGGCAACCAATGCCGCCGCAACCGCTTTTACGATGAAAGGCAACGGCGTTAATTTGCTACCGCGTTTTTCTGCTTCAGCTTTCATGCTATTGCGGAAGGCTTCGAGATCAGTAATGTCGGCATCATCAAATTGCGTAATGCGCGGAACGTTCAACCAACTGCGAGTCATGGCATCGGCAGTCAGCTTTTTGATTTTGCTCATTTTGACGATTTCGATTTCGCCAAATTTGGAGTAATCAATTACCGGCAACGCAGGAATACCTGAACCTACTGCACCATTACCGGATTGAACCGCTTGTACAATCGGTTTGACGTAAGCGTGAACATCATCTTTTTGCACACGACCGCGTGGACCGGTTGCTTTCACTTTGTCGAGATCAACACCCAATTGACGAGCGAGTTTGCGAACGGCTGGGCCTGCGTAAACATCAGAACCATCATCTTCTTCATCGTCATCATCAGATTCAATTACAGGCGCAGCAGTTTTTGCTGGTGCAGTTGGGGTTGTTGCTGCTGGAGCTGAAACAGGAGCAGTTGGTGCAGATGCAGGCGCAGCGCCAACAGCTGACACAACACCTAAGACTGAACCTTGAGATACTTTATCGCCCACTTTTACGGACAAACTTAAAATTGTTCCAGAAACTTCCGCAGGAATTTCCATTGAGGCTTTATCCGTTTCGAGAACAACAAGGGAATCGCCCAAATTAATTTGATCACCAACTTTCACCGCGACTTCAATCACTTCGACGCCCTCGGCACCACCGAGATCAGGCACAACTAATTTAACTTCTGCAGACGCAGAAGGCGCAGCGGCAACAGGAGCCGGCGCAGCAGCTGGTGCTGGTGTTGGTGCAGCAGGAGCTGGAGCAGAGGCGGCGCCTGCAACTTCGAGATCAATTAAGGCATCGCCTTGCGATACTTTATCGCCAACTTTAATTTTCAAGGCAGTGACTTTACCGCTAGCCTCAGCGGGAATTTCCATAGAGGCTTTATCCGTTTCCAGTACAACAATGCTGTCGCCTTCTGCGATGCTATCGCCAACTTTCACGGAAATTTCTATGACTTCAACGCCTTCTGCGCCGCCGAGGTCTGGTACTTTAATTGTTTGAATAGCCACTGTGCTTCCTCTTATGTTCAGGATGAACGGTATGCCGCGGGCGCAGGGATGCGCGGGAGCGGCTCTCATCATTTAATCAAAACTTATACGCTCATTGGATCCGCTTTATCCGGATCAATATTGAATTTCTTAATTGCTTTTGCAACTACATCCGCTTTGATCTTGCCTTGATCAGCCAAAGATTTCAGCGCAGCAATCACCACAAAATAACGATTCACTTCGAAGAAGTGACGCAATTGCGTGCGAGTATCCGAACGACCAAAACCTTCTGTTCCCAATACGGTGTAATGACCAGGAACATACGCGCGCAATTGTTCAGAATAAGTTTTCAAGTTATCGGTAGAAATAATGAATGGGCCTTCAGCCTTTTCCAATACTTCAGTAATATAAGGTTTACGTTGCGGTGCAGTTGGGTTCAACATATTCCAACGGGTTGCGCGCTGACCATCGCGAGTCAACTCGTTCACGCTGGTCACACTCCACACGTCAGCCTCTACATCAAAATCTTTTCTCAAAATTTCGGCAGCAAAACGCACTTCGCGCAGAATAGTACCGGCACCCATCAATTGAACGCGGTTCTTGGCTTTGCCAGTCCCTTTCTCCAATTGATAAATACCTTTGATAATGCCTGCTTCAACACCTTCAGGCATATCCGGATGTTGATAAGCTTCATTCATCAACGACACGTAATAAAATACGTTTTCATTGTCGTGATACATGCGCTTGATACCGTCCTGAATGATCACCGCCAATTCATAAGCGTAGGTTGGATCATAAGAGCGGCAGTTAGGAATAGTGTTGGCAAATACATGGCTGTGGCCATCCTGGTGCTGTAAACCCTCACCGTTCAACGTTGTACGGCCTGCAGTGGCACCCAACAAAAAACCACGCGCTTGTGAATCGCCCGCAGCCCATGCCAAATCACCAATGCGTTGGAAACCAAACATGGAGTAGTAAATATAGAAAGGAATCATCGGCTTTCTGTAGTTGCTGTAAGCAGTCGCTGCAGCAATCCATGAGGCCATTGAACCGGCTTCGTTAATACCTTCTTCCAAAATTTGACCGGTGGCTGATTCGTAATAAGACGCAATCTGGCCGTTATCATGCGGAACGTATTTTTGACCTTCTGAGGAGTAAATCCCGACAGTTTTAAACATACCTTCCATACCAAAGGTACGGGCTTCATCAGGCACAATCGGCACAATTTGTTTACCGATTTGTTTGTCTTTCACCAGAGAAGACAGAATACGCACGAAACTCATGGTGGTGGAGATTTCACGATCACCAGTTGATTTAAGTTGCGCAGCGAAGGCATCCAGAGCAGGAACCAACAGCGGATCAAATTGTGGATTACGCGAAGGCAAAGGACCTTTTAATTCTTTGCGGCGCGCGCGCATGTATTGCATTTCGGGGCTGTCTTCTGACGGACGGTAGTAAGGCAGCTTTTCCAGGTCTTCATCTTTAATCGGTAATTCAAAACGATCGCGGAATTTTTTCAGGTCTTCAATCACCAAACTTTTCACTGAGTGAGTTTTGTTAATAGCTTCACCTGAAGCGCCCATGCCATAACCTTTTACGGTTTGTGCAAGTACAACCGTAGGACGACCTTTGGTATTCACGGCTTGATGATAAGCGTTGTAGACCTTGTGTGTATCGTGACCGCCACGAGCCAAATGTAATATGTCGTCGTCCGACATATCTTTTACCAGCTCTAACAATTCAGGGTATTTGCCGAAGAAATGCTCGCGTGTATAAGCACCACCGTTGGCTTTGAAATTTTGCATTTCACCATCGACAACTTCGTCCATACGTTTTTGCAGAAGACCGGTTTTGTCTTTGGCGAGCAACTCATCCCAACCGCGACCCCACAAGACTTTAATCACATTCCAACCGGCACCGCGGAATACGCCTTCCAACTCCTGGACGATTTTGCTGTTGCCGCGCACAGGGCCATCAAGGCGTTGTAAGTTACAGTTGATCACGAAAATTAAATTGTCGAGTTTTTCGCGAGTCGCCAGGGCTATAGCGCCCAAGCTTTCTGGCTCATCACACTCACCATCGCCCAAAAATGCCCAGACTTTACGATCAGTTTTGGGGATTAAACCGCGCGCTTCCATATAACGGTTGAAGCGTGCTTGATAAATCGCTTTGATAGGACCAAGGCCCATAGATACAGTCGGGAACTGCCAGTAGTCCGGCATCAACCAGGGGTGAGGATAAGACGACAAACCACCGCCATTTACTTCGCGGCGGAAATTATCCAAATTAGTTTCGTTTAAACGCCCTTCAACAAACGAACGAGCGTACATACCGGGTGATACGTGGCCTTGGAAATACACCAAGTCACCAGGTGTTTCGCCTTCATTACCACGGAAAAAATGGTTAAAGGCTACATCATATAAAGTGGCAGAAGAGGCGAAAGATGCGATGTGACCACCGAGACCTTCATCGTTATCGTTGGCTTTCATCACCATCGCCATGGCGTTCCAACGAATGATTGAGCGAATCTTTCTCTCGAGTTTTGCGTCGCCAGGGTAAGCAACTTCCTGATCGACCGGAATAGTGTTTATGTAGGGAGTTTGAATAGAAGAAGGTTGGGCAATGCCATTTTTAACTGCAGTATCCGACAGACTTTTCAATAATTCGGCAGCGCGTTCTTTACCAGCATGACGAACTACAGACTTAAGGGCATCCAGCCACTCTTTTGTTTCAATGGCATCAATATCGTGTTGCATTCAAATCTCCTCAGACATGCGCCTTGTGAGCACATTTCAACCTGAAAGTGGGTTTTTGACGATTGTTACCAGCGCTCTCTATGATAAAAAACACTGATAATTCATAGGGTTATACTGCGAAATCCTTCTGGCGGGTTAAAAAAGTCCCGAATTCTTGCATAGCCGCGAGGTTTTTTCTACCCCGGCGCCTAACCTGTGACTGTCAGTTGTTTATGCATCAACCCGGTTCAGAAATAATTTCTGTGAACTTCCGGTGACCCCAAGTATGACAGGCTTGGCATTATTACCTAACCCTTTCATCAACTCCAAGTATTGACTAGTAAAAAACTTGATAATTTTCAATGAGAAAGATGTTATTGCACAGAATCAAGGCAAGCCGTTACCGCTCGCACCCGAATGAAACACTTATGAGTATAAAAAACTATTGAACTTTTGCTGGAAACTGACAAAGATTCGCGCCTTTCTAATCAACATGAATTGCGTAAGGTATTTATGACTCAGTCGATCATCACCCAATTAGATCAATCCCCCGAGAGCATCAACTTCCCCGATGTGATCAGTCATATAGACACCCACTACCAATTCACCCCCACCGCTTTCCAAAACGGCGACACCCACAACGCCGCCAACCAAAACAATGGTTCTTGCAAAGTATTTTCCTTCGCCAAACTCCATCAGCTGTCAAAAGAACAAACATTGCAACTCTTCGGCGACTTTTATCGAAAAGATGTTTTACAAAACCCCGAAGGAACTGATCACCAGAATATTCGCAATTTTATAAAGTTTGGTTGGGATAGGATTAAGTTTGAGGGTGAGGCATTAACGGAAAAATAAAATCATCTCACTTCGCACACGCGGGTCTCGACCCGCCCTACACATGCCACATCAAACTAATTTCACTTAGTTCTATTTAAGACACTAAAACTGAGGGTGAAAAATGTGAATATCAAAACAAACAAATAACCGCAGAGGAAGACGTCACCTGAACCAGCAGAAAAAACAGAAACTATAAATGAAAAAACAAACAAACGAACATGTATGTATTTTTGCATTTTCTCCAGATCAAACTTACACCTGATCAAAAAAATGAGAAACAAAATAAACCAAATGCATAAAGGGAAGATCCAGTCATCCCCAAAAGCAAAGACAGACAATAGCGACTGAACGAAAATCAATATAAAGATAACGATCCATCCCATAACAGATATATTCCGTTAATTCGTTTTACCCAGAGGATTATCTTTAAACCATTCGACAATGCTCGGCATGTGGGATTCAAAACTGCCGAGGGTAGAAAAATTCAGCGCGCCTGTGCGGGGGCGAGAATTATGGATTTACGCATAACATCCTCGATACAAAATGACTACAATATTATTGCCATCTATCTTCGCGCTTGACTTGCTTGGCAAACACGGCAGAAAAAGATCGCATTTTTGCTTTCAATAATTCTTGCCGTCCTTCTTCGTTGCGAGTGTAAATTAATTCCGTGGGGCCGACATATCGACACCAGGCCTCGTAAAATATTTGAGCGTATTCCTTTTTTGCAGCAATCTTTAAGGGTACCGAATGATAATCATCACGCGGCATACCGTATAAATGACCGCTTCTTACAATTAAATATCGGGGGCTATCAACCGGCCCGAGAATTTCACCCATGCAATCAGCAAAAAGGGATGATTCATAAAAAGTACTTCCCGCCAGTGCAACATAAAAAGAACCGTCATCTGCTGGATTGATTACCACTTTCATTCGCCGGGTCGAGGTTTTAATTAACCCCATTCGGCACAAAGATTCACTTAACGCTACACCAATTTGCTTGATGGACCCGTCGATAGGCAAATGCCAAATCAGTGTTCGAATAATGGCGATAGTTTTAGGTAATTTATATAGCAAGATTAGAACAGCACCTATAGCAAGCAAAAACAACATGACAGATAGGTCAGCCACTTTTACCTGTAAAATAAACGAATAAACCATAACAGCGGCAATCACCAACTGCATCAACAAATATTTAAACGTGTTTTTAATGTGAAATTGGCGAACTTTATCGACAACAGGTGTATTGATTGAAGGCAATATTCTAGCGCTGGCATCTAGCGTCAGAGCATCTTGCCAGCGGGTTCCCAAGTTGTTCCTATCCTTGAATCGCCTTTTCATAAGTTGGTTATTGGAATCGATTATTGATTCGCGATTTCTCGCATCTATCCAGTTGCGAATATTAAGCGTATGCAAACGTGAAAATCCGCTCTCAATTGTAGCTCCCATCTCAGACAAACCAACAAAGGTCTCAAATCGCTTTCGCAGATCAAAATAATCACTCAAGCCACTTTCAAAACGCGTATTCATAGCAACCAGATGCCAAATACTGCTAATTTTACCGGGTGACTTTTTATCAACACGAATTGCACGACCTCGCATTTGATTGGTCAACATAAAGGACCCAACAGCGCTGGCCAGAATCAACGAATTAATCGCAGGTGCATCCCACCCCCCCCCCAGTAACGAGCGAGTTCCAACCAACACGCGAATTTTTCCCAAGATTAATAATCGGGTAAAGAGGGAGGTTAATAAATTCAGCGGACCTGAAATTTTTCGGTAATTATCCAATCCCTTAACGGGCTGTATATTGATTTTATCGGTTTGCACCCACTCTGATAAATCATCAATCAAATTGATATGAATAATACTTAACCGCCCCGTGAGCAAGGCTACAGATTCTGGAATTACAGAATGTTGCAACAGTTGTGAAAAAACTGGCCAAGCGCCCAAATTAATGTCACCGGTTTTTAATTCGGTACCCAGTTCTTCATCACGAATATAGTCAGTCATGACTACTTGACGCAGCTCATCTTGTCGCTGGCTTAGCTCTAATTGATGAATCGCAATGATTGCATCAATTTTGGAACGGCTTAGGGACAGGGATTTTACCAATCGTCTGGATTTTTCCAGAGAAAGCTCTTTGTTTTTGAGTAGTTCTGACGATTTAAGTTGCTTCTTAAGTTGTTCAATGAATTCCTTATCTTCTTTGTCCTGAGTAAAGGTGTTGGAAAACAAAACTGATTCAATCAGAATTTGCCACCAATGGCGCCCCAACTCAGGAATATCCTCATATTGCAAATCCAGTGTTGTAAAAATTCGGTCAGGTATTGTCATTGATTTGGCTTTCAAAAAAGCCAAAACCGAAATAATTATATGAGGACATTCAAAAATATCGTGTTGTGCATCCTGGATTAACCAGGGGTGGGACGACACAATTTTACTAAACCTATTATCAGCAAACAGTGAATGACAAAAATTAGTGACTTGCTGATCAAACTGTTCAATTTGCTTTTCTTCGGTTTCATTAACAGGCACAGCCCAGATGTAATCCTGATGTGCGCAAAGCGTTCCAGCTTTTACCAATTCAGGAACTGAAATTTCTTCATCAATTGGCCCGCAAAGTTGTTCGTATTTAATCCATTCACTATTAACGGCATCATAAGGTGGAGTAGCAGTCAAAGACACCAAAGTTAGATCCGGCAATTCGCTGGTTAATTTATCCAAAGCCGACCACCACTCTGCACGTAAGTGATGCGCCTCATCCAGAATGATTACGCCTATCTGGTGTGATTTGATGGTATTCACCAACAATTCCAGATCAGCTGATGTCAGCGGAACTATTCCTTCGTCTGATTCTTCTTCACCCAACTCATCATCATTGGTCGCCAATTTGACTTGCAAGGCTTGATAAGTAATGGATGTAAGAATTTTCGGTGCATCTAAACGCTTACTCACCCACTCAAGATTTTCAACCTCAGTCGCTTCACAAAAATCAGCCAAGCGGCTTATCCATTGATCGCGAATTACACGCGTGGGCGAAAGGACCAATGCAGGTTTTGCCAAACGACGAAAAACTTCCAGGCCAAGTGTTGTTTTACCCGCGCCAGGCGCGGCAACAATATGCAACCGTTTGTCATCAAGATAAGTGTCTATCGCGGCAAGAACGCGTTCCTGATAGGGACGCCAGGAATATCGAAAGGCAAGTGATTCAAACATCATTATTATTTTTTCCAAATTTATTCAGTAAAACTCAGACCAACCCCAACACCTTCTTCACAAATGGAATTGTCAGTTTTCGTTGCTCTTGTAGCGAGGCATTGTCCAATCGTTGTAGTTGCCAGAATAATTCGTTGGTATCGCGGGAGAGCCGTTGAATTAAAAATTGAGCGACTTCGTCATTCAGATCCAAGCCCCTGACTTTTGCGCGCATTTGTAATGCAGATTTTTTTTCGTCATCCGTCATAGTTTGCAAATGCAAGGTCAAACCCCATTGCAAACGAGAGATGAGATCAGGCAGTTGTAGTGGCAATTCACGCACCGGGGCATTGGCGGCAATAATAAATTTGTGCTGTTTTTCACGCAGGCGATTGAATAGATTAAAAATCGCCGATTCCCAATCAGCTCGCCCGACCACAGCTTCGAATCCATCCAGGCAAACCAATTGCAATTCGTCCAAGCCACCGCAAATTTCTTCAGCTGAATAACCGACCAACTCGCGCAAGGGTAAATATTGAAAATTGATTTGTTGTTCTTGCGCTTGATGACAAACCGCTTGCAGCAAATGAGTCACGCCACTGCCGGATGCGCCCCATAAATAAATAAATTGCTCATCCGACTGCTGCAAAAATCCTGCAAGGCTATTGGCTACCAATGCATTGGGACTTTGCGGTTGCATAAAAAAATTGGCGAAAGTCGCATCATCTGAAAGACTCAATCCCAAAAAGAGTTGTTCAGGCTTCACCATATTTATTCCTGCCACAGATAACGCAAGGGTTGATCCGCAGTACATGCGGGGACAATTATCTCGGGTTCTGCAATTGAAGTGATTTGCGATTCTTCTGTCGTCAAACCATTATCAATTTCAGATGCAACTGATGAAGTGGTTTGTTCAACCACGGGTGTAAATTCCGGACGCAATTTTTGCCCAAGTGATAGTGTGGACTCCAACAAACGCGCATCACCTTCTATAGTCAAACGTGCGAGCAAGCCATCCTGATTTACTTTTAATAATTCAACTTTCTGTACTAGCGCCAATGATTGCAAATAGGCTTGAGATTGTTTCATGGCAGAAAAATCTTTCACTGAACCTATCTGCAAATAGCAACTGGTGATAGGCACTAGCCCCAGCGCTATGGCATAACGATTCGATAATTTATCGGCAATGTCTTGCGCAAATGTACCGAACGCAGGCGCAAGCAAATCAACTCGCTCTTGTTTGTAAAAATCCGTTTGATCCAGCAATTGCCATTCGATGACCCAAGGGCCTTGAACTACTGGTTCGCTGGAGGTTTCTGTCGAAAGACTATCAGGCAAAACAGAAGATGATGTCACAGATGAAGACGAGAATTCTTCACTGGACTCGCCCGGCTCCATCAGCAAATCCTGCTCAAGTTTTGGTAAAGGTAAATCGCCCAGGGATTGTGGTTGAAATCGTACAACTGCGACAAAATCGGTTTTGTATCGCGCAGAGGCGGCGCGAATGCGATCAAGATCCAACTGCCATAAATCATCGACTGGCAGGGCCACATTATCTTCCAAATCCAAATCCGGCAATTTGATGCTGACACCACGCAAATAAGCTTGTCGCTCCAAATCATGTAATAAATTTTCATCTAACACCCGCTGTAAACCGTTGCCATCTTGAAACACTGGCCAGAGTAAAATTTGCGGGCGCGGCGAAGGCCAGAGCGGCAATTGTGCCTCACGTAATAATTGGTTGATGGCTTGCGGGGAAAAATCCAATTGAATACCTAAACGAACTTGCGGTTTGCCTTCGATGACTTCAGTTTTATTACCTGTGTAAGAAAAACTAAACAGATAAGAAGAAGCTTTGGGGATGGATCGCTGAATGACCGGATTCAACATGGCATCACGACGGCCCGAGACTCTGACAATCACTTCGCCCAAAAACAGACTGGCGGCGATATTACGTTCGGTGTCGGATTGATTTTTTACACTGCCGTAAGCGCGATATATAGACAAATCCGTAGCGGCTTGCGCGGGTAGCATCATCAGCAATAACAACGAACTCAGAATTTTGACCAATGTTTTCAAGGCGTCCCCCAACAACAATAAAAGTGGCGGCATTGTAACAGTTTCCCCATTGATCGCATGACTGATAAGCTGCAGCTCTGTTATGGACGTCACTGAATTATGAAAGAAGCAATAAATCCTCGAAAGATAGTGGTATTCACCGGTGCTGGCGTTTCCGCCGAAAGCGGATTACAAACATTTCGCGATGCCAATGGTTTGTGGAATAACTACCCGGTGAGTTTGGTCGCAACGCCGCAAGGTTGGCTGAATGATCCTGAATTGGTGTTGGATTTTTACAACCAGCGCCGCGCCGAACTGGACAAAGTCGAACCCAACCCTGCACATATCGCTATTGCTGCACTCGAAGAAAAATACGAGGTGGTGGTGATCACCCAAAATGTCGATAACCTGCATGAACGTGCGGGCTCTTCCGAGGTTATTCATCTTCATGGTGAACTGACTAAAGCCAGATCGACTTTTGATGATCAGGTACAAGATCTGGGCACCAAGCCCATCAAGCTCGGCGATCTCTGTCCAAACGGACACCAACTCAGGCCTCACATAGTTTGGTTTGGCGAAGAGGTTCCATTTATCGAGCTTTGTCGCCAGCATTTTCAAACTGCCGCCAGGGTGCTGATTGTCGGCAGCTCACTGAGTGTTTTCCCGGCTGCCGGGTTACTCAAACACGCGCGCTACCACGCAGAAAAGCTAGTTGTGAGCATGGAAGTCGACAAACTCCCATTCGGCTACAAGTTTTTGCGCGGCAAAGCGGGCAGCCTGGTGCCGGTGATTTGTGAGAATTGGTTGAAACGTCAACCCCTTTAAGCGAAGCAGAAATCAAACTTCGAACTTTTGCCAACAGGTGTAAAAAGTACTGCCCTGATTTATTTGCGATTCAAAACCGACGCGCCCCCCCATGCGATCTACCATTTCTTTCACTATCGCCAAACCTAATCCAGTCCCACCTTTTTGACGGGTCGCCGAACTATCAGCTTGAGAGAATTTTTGAAATATCCTTCCTTTAAACTCGTCGGCAATTCCAAGCCCTTTATCTTTGACTTCGATCCTCACACAATTATTGTCAGGTAGCATCAAAACCTCAACAATGCCGCCCTTAGGTGAAAACTTCGCCGCATTGGACAAAAGATTAGACATAACTTGCGCAAACCTGAGTGGATCAACCTGAATAGCAGCAGCACCTAAACGATCGATCAGCTGAAATTGCACCCCCAGATTGTCAGCGTAGGGCTGATTTTCTTTTAGGGATTGCTCAACCAACTGATCGACTCTGCAAGTTTGGATATTGAATACCATTTTTCCGGCGAGCAGTTTTTCCATATCCAATAAATCATTGATTAGCAAACCCAATCGTTGGCTATTGCGATAGGCAATTTGCAGCAGGCTTTCCACGTCCCTGGGTAAACTTACGAGCTTTCCGCGAGTAACCAAACTCAAGGCACCGTGTATCGAGGTAATGGGAGTTCGCAATTCGTGGCTAATCGTTGACACAAGCTCACTTTTCATTTTTTCAAGCTTTATCCGTTCACTGATATCCACTAATTGAATAACAATTTGATTGGTTTTCGCGGTGGTAGAGCAAATTCCCATACTAACCAGAAAAATCAATTTTTCTTGATTTGGCAAATGCAGTTGAACCTCAAACTGCTCATGCGCCGCAGGTGTCACCCCCTGACGGGACAAGTTGTTAAACGTAGATACCAACTGATCTTGTCCCCGAAACAATTCGCAGAGAGAACTTTGTTGAACTTCTTCGACACTCGCTCTCAGCAAATGACAAAACGCCGGGTTAATCTCCAGCCATTTACCGTTGCTATCAACGATCGCCATGCCTTGAGGGGAAAATGAAAAGGCTCGCACAAATCGCTCTTGTGTTTCATGAAATGCTTTCGCAATTCTTTGTCGTGAACGAATAGATTGCAGGGCAAAAGCCAACAACAGCGAGACGCCAACACCCAAAATCCAACCGCCATATCGTATCAATTGCACCACTATCGAGGTTTCCGCAATTCGATCGACGACAGAAATACTCAACTGACGCCCTGGCAATAGAATGGTTCGAGTTTCTACCACATCATCAGGTGAGAGTATTTGATTTACCAAAAAGGTGTTGGCTTCCTCATCTTTTAACATCACACGTAAATCAGGCGATTGATGAGTCAGGCTTGCCAGTAAAGTATCTGCATTGAGAACAATACTGATTATCCCCCAATACTGATCGTTGCCTAGATATATGGGTTCACGATAGGCAAACCCTCGCCCTCCCTGACTGAGAGGGAAAGGCCCCACCAATTTTGCTTGACGACTCTCGATAACTTCTTTGACCGAGGACCATTGCTCAGGATGATCAGGGTAGTAAAGCCCCAACGCAGCCTCGTTGCCCTCCCTGGGGTATATATAGGTAATTCGATTATTCGGGGCCAATCCGATGTTTCGAATGTGCTGACCCCGCATTTGTAAGTTGGTTAACCATGGAGCTATTTCGTCTTCCCGTATCCTGCCGCCCGTAGATTCAATGTAGGCCTTCAAGCCAATTGAAAAATAAATAGCACCATCCAATTCTTGGTACAGCTGGGTGCTGAGATTTAACAATGTAGAATTGAGTGATTTTCGCTGATTAGCCTGGATGCTTTGTTCTTGAAGCGAGGAAATATATTCTGCCAATAAAACTAATAGAACGCCGGGAATAATGGCGATTAACCAGCCGTATCGAGGAATTTGATGCAAATTATTTAGCAACCACATAACCAGTTCTAAGGTAGTAAGACAAACTAGAGTATATGCAACATCTTTATGTTCACCACTGGGTAAATTAGACCTTTGCGGTGAATTTCCTGCCTTGCCCTGCTAGAATGGCGGCCTTTTTGAATCCTGACCCTTGAGAAATCCGCCCTATGAGCCAGAACAAACCCTCCCTGAGTTATAAAGATGCCGGTGTCGACATAGATGCAGGCGATGCTTTGGTGCAACGCATCAAGGGTGTTGCCAAACGCACCAGTCGCCCTGAAGTCATGGGTGGTTTGGGTGGATTCGCAGCACTCTGTGAAATCCCGAAAAAATACAAAGAACCGATTTTGGTTTCAGGCACAGACGGTGTTGGAACCAAATTACGTTTGGCGATGAACCTGCAAAAACACGACTCCATCGGTATAGATTTAGTCGCCATGTGTGTGAATGATTTGGTAGTGACTGGTGCAGAACCTCTGTTCTTCCTCGATTATTACGCGACGGGCAAATTGAATGTGGATGTGGCTGCGGCAGTAGTATCTGGAATTGGCGATGGCTGCGAATTAGCTGGCTGCGCCTTGGTCGGCGGTGAGACCGCTGAAATGCCCGGCATGTACGAAGGCGAAGATTACGACTTGGCAGGTTTCTGCGTCGGCGTGGTGGAAAAATCCGAAATCATCGATGGCAGTAAAGTCAAAGCGGGCGATGCACTTATCGCCCTGACATCCAGCGGTCCACACTCCAACGGTTATTCTCTGGTTCGCAAAATTATCGACGTCAGCAAGGTCGATCTGCAACAAAACTGCGGCGGAAAACCTTTGGCTGATGCACTCATGGCACCAACTCGTATCTACGTTAAATCTGCATTGAAACTAATTGCAGAGTCACAGGTAAACGCCATGGCCCATATTACTGGCGGCGGTTTGACTGAAAATATTCCACGCGTATTACCGGACGATTGCAAAGCTGTCATCAACACCAAGAGCTGGACTTTCCCTCCCGTATTCCAATGGCTGCAAGAAGCCGGTGGTGTTGATATTCGCGAGATGTATCGCACCTTTAACTGCGGTGTTGGCATGGTGATCGCGGTGCCTGCATCTGAAAAAGATAATGCGCTGAATATTTTACGTGCCGCTGGTGAAAATGCCTTTGTGATTGGTGAAATCGCTCCAGCAATTGCTGGTGAACACCGCGTTGATTTGCAAGGTTTATAATGCCCTTACCTATTCGTGTCGTTGTATTAATTTCAGGTAGCGGTTCCAATCTGCAAGCTTTGATCGATGGACAGCAGTCTGGCGATTTGCCAATTACTATTGTGAAAGTGATTAGTAATCGCCCTGATGTTTTTGGTTTGACTCGCGCAGAACAGGCGGGCATTTCACATCAAGTATTGGATCATAAAAAATTTGCGGATCGCGAATCTTTTGATCAGCATTTGATGCAAGTGATTGATCAATGCAATCCGGATCTTGTTGTGCTCGCAGGTTTTATGCGCATCTTAACGCCGGAATTTACCCAGCATTATCTTGGCAGGATGTTAAATATCCACCCGTCATTGCTGCCAAAATTTCAAGGCTTGCATACACATCAACGCGCATTGGATGCAGGCGAATCCCGCCATGGTGTGACGGTGCATTTTGTGACAGCAGAATTGGATGGCGGCCCGGCGGCCATTCAGGCGAGTGTTCCGGTGCTATCCACTGACGATGCAAGTTCATTAGCCAAACGAGTACAACGTCAGGAACATATTATTTATCCGCTGGCAGTGAAATGGTTCGCTGAAGGTAAATTGCAAATGAAGGACAACCGCGCCTGGCTTGAGAATGAACTTTTGCCCGAGCATGGGCATCTCATAGAAAGTCATGAGCATTAATACAGGAATTTCCATGCGTTATTTAATTTCGTTTTTGTTGACCGGGTTTATCGCGTTTACTCCAGTAATGGCGGAGCAAAAAGCGCCTGTAGAATTTGATAATCTCTACAAAGCCAGACTTTATGGATTTAATCTGACCGTCATCAATCGATTAACCAAAATTAGTGACACAGAATACGATTTATTATTTAAAGCAGACGCCATGATCGGCACAGTCGTGGAAAGCAGCCGGATGGAATGGCAACCCGGCAAAGGCGCGATGCGCCCGCTGCACTATCAATACAATCGTTCAGGACTGGGCAAAAAACGCAAAGCGGATTTACTGTTTAACTGGCAAGACAATTCTGTCATCAACAAAGTAGATAATTCACGCTGGCAGATGAAAATTGTCGAAAACGTTCAAGACAAATTGAGCTATCAAGTACAAATGGCTCAAGAATTAAGTGCAGGCAAAAAGAAATTTACTTACCAAATTGCCGATGGTGGCGAGTTAAAGGAATACAGTTTTGAAGTTATGGGTGAAGAAATTCTGGAAACGCCACTGGGCAAAGTCAACACCTTAAAAGTTAAACGCAGCCGCAGTAACAACAAGCGCGTTACTTACGCCTGGGTCGCACCCGATTGGCATTATTTGTTGGTGAGACTGCAACAGGAAGAAGGCGGAAAAACCAATACCATTTACATTACTCAAGCCAAAATTGATGGCAAAGTTATTACCAAATTTTAATCCACTCACGCAAAGGCGCTTTTATGAATATCACTGAAAATTGTGTTGCCAGCTTCAACTACATATTGACTGACAGCAGCGGCAAATTGCTCGACAGCTCCGAAGGCCACGGCCCTCTCAGCTACTTACATGGCGCGGGCAATATTATTCCAGGGCTGGAATCTGCACTCGAAGGCAAAACCGTTGGCGACAAATTCAGCGTTGCAGTTCCAGCAGCAGAAGCTTACGGTTTGCGTGATGACGGTTTGATCCAGGAATTACCGGTCAGCATGTTTAGTGGAGTGGATAAAATCGAAGTGGGAATGGAATTCCACGCAGAAACCGCTCACGGCATCCAAAGCGTAACCGTCACCAAAGTTGAAGGCGACACAGTCACCATCGACGGCAACCACGAATTGGCAGGCATTGATCTGAACTTCGCGGTTGAAATCACCGAAGTACGTTCAGCCACCGAAGAAGAAATGCAACACGGCCACGCCCACGGCGCAGGTGGTCATCATCACTAATCAATATTGATTACTGATGAAAAAAATCCCCGACATTGTTCGGGGATTTTTTTGTTGCTTTGAAAGTTTTTAATTAAGCCGCAACAGCCGCCAACATATGTTTGATATCGCGCGCATCAACAGGATAGAAACGATGTTGCCCTCCCGCATAGACATAAAGCACTACCGGGTAGTTAACCAGTTGATTGCCTGAGTGAACCGGGTAGACGAAATGGCCGGCGACTGCCTCGCTGGTTGATACTATGCGATTGGCGGATTCATCAAACAGAAAGGGGCGGAAGTGAGGTGATGTGGCGGCGTGAGCCAAAGCTTCGCGACGGAGTATATCGCCAGAGATCATTTGCAATTGTTGGCGTTTTTGATTCAACCATTCGTTGCTTAATCCTGCTTTAGTGCTAAAAGCACAGATCTGGTAATAATTCTCACCGTCTTTTTCGGATTTGTGATGGTCGGCCAGTTTGTGGTTGATCAATACTTTTTTAACCAGCGCCTTGTTCCACATCTCATAACCGGCGCGTGGGCCACCGAAGATAAAGAGGAAGGGTTTCATGATTCGCTTGAAGCCATCCAGACTATCCAAGCTGGATTCTATGGCGGCAAGGTCATATTTATGTTGCATCTTTTGTTTGCCTCGGGTTGATTTGTCGGATTTTTTGCCAGACTAATAGAAATCAAACCCAAGCCGAAGATGTAACCGGTACGAATTTTTCGTTTTGTGATTTATTTGCCGTCAGAACGTGACCCATTTCGTCATATGCTGCTGAAAAAGAGACGCATGTCCGTTTCGGATTTGTTAAGAAGATTTAAGCCAAATAATGAATCGATAAAATTTAATGCTGTGCTGTTTCTACAGAAAGCTCCGCCGTCGAGAGCCACATACGGCGATGTTTATTTTGGAAGACTTGACGGTAATAACTTATGAGTTCGTCCGGCTGCAGCAACTGAATAGCGCGTAACAAATCATCTTGATAGGTAAAATCCTTATCCCCAATTAAAATCGAATTCCAGTAGCGATTATTTTGCTCGGAAATGGATCTCGCCGATTGTTGCAGACTAGCAACCAAAGAAGACTGATTTTGAGCAAAACTGCGTTTGATTAGTGGAATTTGCTCATCCAAAAACTTATCCACTCGTTGCTGCAATTCAGCTTCTGACACATCAGGTGATTGCACCAATAACAAACTGCCTTCGAGTTGTAACAAGGGTAATGGCAGTACAGCCACCAAATAGCCAGATTGCTGTTCAGTGCGCAAAGTTTGAAAAAACGCAGGCTGCAAAATTTGTCGCAATAAAATCATGCTGGCGGCATCTTTAACCGATGCAGATGGCGCCTGCAAATACAAAGCCAGCAACTTGTCTTGATGATCAAAATTAAATTTGTGAAATTCCGGTTTTGCTTGCGTAAGAGGAATAATCCTAACTAACAAATCAGGAACTGCACGACCAGTCTGTCGCGATTGCAAACCATGCTCAATAATGGCTGATAATTTCATGGCTTCCTGAGGTAAGTAATTACCGTAGATTAATCCGTTGATTCGTGCATCCCATAAAAACTGACGAGAAAACTGCAACAACTCCAAGTAATCAATCTGCTCAAGTGCAGCAGCCAATTCATTTGCCGTCCAATCCGGACTCATCAACAAAGAAGGCAAATTCCCGATCAATTGCATATAAGGTGATTCTTTCTTTTGATTCTGCAACAGACGCAGTAAACGATTTTTAATTCTATAAAATTGTGCCGGAGTAAACTGTGGATTATTCAAAGCATTGATAGTGTGATTTATCAACAAACTTTGGCGATTTGAAAATCCAAATATTCGTAAATCCATACCGCGACTGTGCGGTTGTATCGACAGCGAAATACCAGCCAGGCGCGCAAAATAAATTCGATCATTCAACTGATCATTCATCATAGCCGCAAACAAATAATGCAAGGCAGAACGCTCGGCGGTAACCTGCACCGGCGGCAAAATCAATCGCAAATTAATTCCGCTATAAGGCCGGTTGTATTGATGATCTTGCTGATACCATATGTGAGTTGCATCTTTATCTACTAATAATTCCGGTTTATCTTTGATCGCACTTTCACTCAACCAGGAACCGGATTTCACCACCAGTTTTTCAGGAATAAAAGGATTGGCAGGAGGTAATGCAAAACGTTGACGCACTGAAGGTTTTATCGGTAACACATCGGCAATGCCACGACGAACCGCATAAGGCGCTGCGTAATAGCTCGATACACGAAACGCTTGCACGTCCGGTGCCATAAGCACTTGCAATAGATTATCTGGCCGCAGCCAGGCAAGCGATTCACGCAATTCCTGCTCATTAAAACCGGGATACAACCAAGGACCGCGTAACACATATTGCGAGGGATAGTCCTGCACTGCCTGCGCCAAATCAACAACACTATTGGCAGGTGATTGTTTTTCGTTAAACCGAAAACCTATATCTGCCATTTGTTGCAATTCCTGATAACGCCACTCGGTTAAGCCTTCAGTTTTTAATTGATCTATAACAAAAAACAATAGCGATAAGATTTGTTCCCGCGCGCGCAAACCCGCTTCCGTTAACTGAATGTTGATTTGAAAAAATGCGTTTTGTCGAGTTTTAAAATCCAGACCTGCGTGTAAATTTTCCGCCCAACCCAAATCTTTCAGCATGGAAATAAAACTGCCTTTGTTTTCATGGCCCAACATATGACTGATGTAGTCATAAGGTTTTGTTAGTAGAGTTTTTTGACCTAGTGGAACCGGAAAACGAAAGCTGAGACGACGACTATTTTTTTCTGACACTATATCTACACTGGCGGGTAAAAATCCAGATTCAAATAAAGGTGGATAAATTTCAGGCGCGGCAACTTCGCGCAGCGGAATGTTAGCAAATTTTGTTTCAACCCAGGTTTGCAATTGGCTTACCGGTTGACTACCCATGACAACCAATGACATGCGATCAGAGGAATACCACCGGTGATAAAATTGCATCAGGTCATCGCGCACTGCATCATCTGGAAAATCAGCGAGAACATCGCTATTACCAACTGCAAAACCGGCTGCTGGATGTCGCGGATTGAGCAGCTCCCGTATCACATCCATTTCTCGCCGCGCGTCATCACGATAGTTGGAGGAAAACTCTGCATCCAACACTTTTCGCTCTGCATCAATTGCCGCTGAATCAAACATTGGCGAAATGAATAATTGTGCAAATCTATCCAGTGCTGGCTCAAGTGCATTGTGATCCAGCGTGAAGTAAAAACTGGTAGTGTCGGCCAAGGTAAATGCATTATGACTACCACCGGATTGTGCAATAAAATCCTGATATCCATTGTTTGGGTAAGGATAAGAACCTAACAAAATTACATGTTCTAAAAAATGCGCGAGCCCTGGTCTATCAACCGGATTTTGATTGGAGCCTACCGAAATATTCAGGGCAGCTGCAGCAGATTGTGCTTGTGGATCAGACACCAACAACACACGTAATTGATTGGGCAAAATCAGGTAGCGATAATTACGCGCATCCAAATCACTTTTAATCACCTGGCTGACCGATGTCGTCGCCATATTCTCCGCAATCAACTCACCGGACATGCAACAAAAAATGACTAACAAGACAAGGTATCGACAAAACGCAATCATGGGGGATTCAGGCCTTCTGTAACAGGTGAGTCAGAACTCCCTGTTCGTCGGATTGTTCAAGCAACCTATTACCACTTAAATCGGCAAAGGCTTTAAAGTCACGCAGAGATCCGCGATCAGTCGCCAGCACACGCAAATAATCACCCGATGACATATGACGCAGTGCTTGTTTGGCTTTTAGCAGAGGCAAAGGACAGGCCAAACCTCGAGCGTCCAGTATTTGGGTATTGTCCATGGCAGGATCGGAGGTTAAATCAGCGTGCTGCATCATGAATGTGGATTACTCATAATCTGGCTCCAAGGAACCCTGCCGGGAATTAATGGTCTTTCACTCTGGTAATTACCGGAGCTTTTCCAGAGGTGCATAACCTAGTCTTTACCGTCCAAAAAGGCTAGAGTGCCCGCCAGTTTTTTTCCATCTACGAGGTTGATAATCAAGGTGTTCCTTCCCCTGAATCGTCTTTTGCTTAATCGCCTTTTACCCTGTTGTGTCTACTTGTCTCTTGTTTGCCTGACACCATGTCAGGCGGATGAAGTTGATCTACCCACACTGGGAGATAGCAGCTCCACCACTATTTCGCCCGAACAGGAAAAATATCTGGGCGAACAGTGGCTGCGGGCGTTCAGGTCCCAAGTGCCCACCTCATCCGACCCATTGTTAATTGATTATCTTGAGCGATTATTCGACAAACTGGTGCCCTACAGCCAACTCCGGGATAAACAAATCCAATTGGTGTTGGTGGACAACAAAACCTTGAACGCTTTTGCCGTCCCCGGCGGGATTATTGGTGTCCACACTGGGCTTTTCCAATACGCCAGAAGTGAAAACCAACTGGCAGCCGTATTGAGCCACGAACTGGGCCATCTGAGCCAACGCCACTACGCCCGCCAATTGGAACAACAGAAGAAAATGATGGTGCCTATGTTGGCCGGTATGCTGGCGGGTTTGGCACTGGCCGCCAACAGTGAAGGCGATGGTGGCATGGCTGCGATAATGGCCACTCAGGCAGCAGCACAACAAGCACGCTTGAGTTTCAGCCGCCAAAATGAACAGGAAGCGGATCGAATTGGTTTTGATACTATGGTTAAAGCAGGCCTCGACCCCTACGCTGCGGCAGACATGTTTGAAGAGATGATGAACGCCAGCCGCTTCAGTCGTCGCCCACCCGAATATTTATTGACTCACCCCGTCACCGATAGCCGTGTGGCCGACGCACGCAACCGCGCTTTGCAATATCCCATGCAGCGAGTGCCGGACAATATTGAATTTAAACTTATGCGTAACCGCATCAGAGTGCAACAGGAAGAAACGCCGCAGATCGCCGTAAAAATGTTTAGAAGTGAGCTGGAAAAAGAAAGCGATTCACTGGATGCCAGCCGATATGGTTTGGTATTGGCACTTAACAATGCCAGCCAATTTGATGCGGCACGCGAAGCGCTTAAACCCCTGTTAGAAAAAGATCCTGCTCGCGTCACTTACCAGGTGATGCGCGCCGATATTGAAATTGCTGCCGAACGCTTTAAAGACGCTCTAACAATTTTGGATAGCCAGTTAGTGAACAATCCACGAAATTATCCGCTTACCATTCGCAAAGCCGAAGCACTAATGAAGGCAGGATTGAATCAGGAAGCCACCGATTTACTTGAACCTTATTCACGCATACGCCGCAACGACGATTACATCTGGTACTTGTTGGCTGAGACCTATGGATTGGCAGGGAATATTTTAGGCGTTCACGAAGCGCGTGCCGAATATTTTATTTTGAATGGTATTTACGATAAAGCCGCGATTCAATTGCGCCACGCTCTGAAATACACACAAGACAGCCAATATAAAACCGCTTTACTGGAAGAGCGTTTGAAATATGTAGAAGCACAAATGTTGGGGCGTCAATTTTGATTGGCGCACCATTCAGTTGTCACTAACCATTCGTTAACATTTTTGATGGGCATAGGGCGGCCAATAAAATAACCCTGTGCTTCATCGCATCCCATAGCTTGCAAGCTGGCTAATAAATTTTCATTTTCCACACCTTCTGCCACTACGCGCAGCCCCAGGTTGTGCGCTAAATTCACCGTTGAATTAACGATAATTTCGTCTTGCCGATCTTCCAGCATATTGCGTACAAAGGAGTTATCAATTTTTAAGGTGTGCACTGGCAATCGCTTTAGATAAGCCAGTGAAGAATAGCCAGTTCCAAAATCGTCAATCGACAATAACACGCCCAGCTTGTCCAGCTGATCCAAAATTCGAAGTGCACGCGCAGGGTCGGTCATAATTGAACTTTCGGTAATTTCCAATTCGAGTCGATCAGGAGGCAGTTGATATTTATCCAACAAACGCGCCACCATTTTCGGAATATTTTCATCCATTAAATTACGCGCAGATAAATTTACAGCGATGGTTAAATCTAAACCCTGATCACACCATTGCCGTGCTTGCTCAATACTTTTTTCGACAACCCAGGCTGTCAGTGGGTGAATCATACTGGTCATTTCTGCGATCGGAATAAAATCATTCGGCGGCACAAAGCCCAGTTCCGGATGTATCCAGCGAATCAGCGCTTCAAAACCGTAGCAACGTTTTTCATCCAACAACACTTTGGGTTGATAATACAAACACAATTGATTTTCGCGAATCGCACGCCCCAATTCACCAATCATGGTTAAACGTTTTTGTGAGTGGGGATCAATTTCAGTGCTGTAAATGGCGTAGCCCAACATCTGTGATTTTGCGTGATACATAGCAATGTCGGCGTAACGCATCAGCGTATGATGATCATTCGCCTGCAAAGGTGCGATGGCAATGCCAATACTGACAGAAATTTCTGTACAAAAACCATCGAGATCAAATTCTTGCGTTAATGCATCAGTCAAACGATGCGCAATGATAATCGCCTGATGCGGGCTACGAATACGCGGCATAAAAATCGCAAATTCATCACCGCCGAGTCGAGCAACAGTTCCCTGCACATCCACCATTTCAGCGGTTAAACGCGGACCAATTTGCTTAAGTAATTCATCGCCTGTTTTGTGGCCAAGAGTATCGTTAATTTCTTTAAACCGGTCGATATCCAACACCATTAGCGCGCTGATTTGTTCCTCAGAACGATGTGCCAGCCCGGTTTCCATATCCAAATACAATTTTTCACGATTGGGCAATCCCGTCAGCACGTCATGGTAAAAATGATAATGCAGTCGCTCTTCGTATCGTTTGCGTGCGGTGATATCTTTGGTGGTTCCCCAAACGCGCACCAATTGATTACCTTCGACAATTCCTGCGCAGGAGATTTGAAAATAAAATTCTTTGCCTAAAGGGTTTTTACGAATAATGTCGTAGTCAATTAATCGATATTTATTGTGTACAAATGCATCGAGATCCAACACATAATGTTGCGAGCCGCTATCGCGCAAGCCCATACCAAGAATTTCTGAAATATCATCCAAGCCTAACATGTTGAGCAACACTTTATTGGCTTCAATCAGGCTGGCATTTTTTTCTATGTCTTTAATTTGGGCGGGGACCGCTTGGCGAATATCCACCGGCGGATTCATGTCATAACACCAAACTGCATCAGAACTCAGATCCGACAGGACCTTGAGTACCGATTCATCAGCATTACCTGTTGCAGTCAGCTCACCGGATGCAACCGACAAGTAGGGCGGAAGTTTGCGCATAATCTCTGCATAGACATAAGAATTAACTTGAGTCTAGTTGGAGATTGCCACTCCGCCAGAGGATGAAAGATCAATCAGTAATGGGGCGGCCGCTCGACACCAGAATCAACCATTGATTGACCAGGATTCGTCAAAAAATCATCAAGTCGCTTGGCCAATTGTCGAACCTGTTGCTTAAGTGTCAAGATTTCTGCATCTTGCCGCGTGACTATCTGATTTAACTCGGCGAGCAAATCTTCCTGATAGGCAATGCGGGTCTGCAAATCAATTATGTCGTTGTCGACTGACATTTTAATCTCCCAATACTTGATAAACCGCATCAATTAATTTTACAGCACGCTCGTCGATTAAAATTCGCTGCCCCATATTTTGCGTGACATAACCAAAACCCAATTGATAATCCGGGTCGGCAAACCCTAATAAACCACCAGCGCCCGGATGACCAAATGCACGCGCACCACGACCGTAACGACAATCTTGTCGATCAGCTTGTGACAACATAAATCCACAACTAAAACGCAGCGGCAAACCTAATACTTTATCCAGTTCAAATGATTGCTCTTGCCAAGATAAATTCAACATGTCTTGATTTAATAAATGCGGTGACGATGACACCAAATCGCCATAAACTCTTGCCAAACCCAATGCGTTGGTATGCGCATTGGCTGCAGGAATTTGTGCTTGTCGCCATGCCAAACTATTGGTTGATGTCATCAAACTGATGGGATTGGAAAAAGCGCGATTGGTAACACCACGTGGATCGGCTTTCATAATGCGACCCAGCGCTGCGCTATCAGCTTCGGAAGGATCAGCCTCAATTGCGGATAATTTTTTTAGCGGTTTGGTATCTAAAACCTGCGACAATTTTTCATCCGGCACACCAAAAAAACAATTGATCTTAAGCGGCTGTGCAACAGCTTGTTGAAAATAATCATTAAAACTTTTTGTGTCGGCAACACGACGAATTAATTCGCCCATCAACCAACCAAATAAAAAAGGTGAATAGCCCTGCCCACTTCCCGGTTGCCACCAGGGTGTTTCGCTCGACAGCATGTCGATAATGGCTGCCCAATCAAAAATTTGTTGTTGACCCACGACCGAATGAAACGCCGACAAACCGCTTCTATGACATAAAACATCCAACACACGAATCGACGAGGTTTCCGCGCGATTAAACTCAGGCCAGTAATGCGATAATTTTTTGTGCAAATCCAATTTCCCTTGCTGCACCAATTGCAATGCACACAAGGCCACCAATCCCTTACTTGCTGAAAATACGTTAACCAAACTATCGCTCGACCAGGGAACATCAACGGTTTGTTGTTGACGATTCTGGCCTTTGCCAATACTGATATCCAAAACGGTTTGATTGTTAATCACCAAAGCCAGACCAGCGCCATCATCGCCCTCGCGATAATTCTGCAAAAACTGATCAACAACCGCCTGCCACTCTGGTTGATAAAAACCCTTTAACTCCATAACTGCCTCTTGAAATCATGAATGAGCGCAGTTTACCAGTGATTTGGTTCTCGCTTTCAAACTGTTAGAATTCCGCATCATTTTTCCAAGTGTTTTTTAGGCAACATCATGAAAGACAAAAATTCCAAATTGGTTTATTCAACCGAAACCGGCCGTGTAAAAGACGAAAAACCCAAAGCAGAGATTCCAGCGGGTGATGGCATAGTGCGTATTCGTCGGGAAACGGCGGGGCGCAATGGCAAAGGTGTCACGACTATTAGCGGTATACCCCTTGCGGAAGCCGAATTAAAAGAATTGGCAAAAGTTTTAAAAGTTAGCTGCGGTGTTGGCGGTTCAGTGAAAGATGGTGTTATCGAAATTCAGGGCGATCAGCGAGAAAAAGTGAAAGCCGAATTGGAGAAACGCGGTTATCAAGTCAAATTGGCGGGCGGCTGATGAACTTTTCATCGGACCAACTCAAACTACTGGTTACACAGAAAATGCCTTACGGAAAATATAAAGGCTGCCTGATTGCAGATATCCCCGAACATTATTTGGTGTGGATGGCGCGAAATGGTTTCCCGGCAGGCAAACTCGGCGAGTTATTGCATTTGATGTATGAGATTCGTCTCAATGGTTTGGAAAAGCTGTTACATCCTCTAAGGCAACCCGGAACGGCCTGATAATTGCAAAATCCCTCTTATGCCCATTCGCGGCGACATTTTTTTGGCAGAGAGGCAATTATGGAATCCATCAATTTTAATATCACCGATGCGCAAATTACCCTGTTATTGATTGCAGTGGTCTTGGGTTTGGCGGGCTATTTACTGATTAAACGCTTGCAACCCACCCCCGCAACTGGCCTGAAAGAACAGCGTCGATTACAGATTTTGGAAGATGTTTCCACTCAAGTTGGCACTGTCACTCATGTATTTTCCCAATACTCGACATTAGTGGTGGAATCGATTCAACTGGGTGACCGCTGGCCAGCAGCGCGGCGTCAAGAACTGGACATTATCAATAACGAATTGGTCGCCGAGTTCAAAAAATTGGCAGAGGCCGAAGCCCGCTTGTTGATGATTGGCGAAAAAAATCTCGAACGCAGCCTGCGACTCTACGGCGCCAAAATCGCGATTTATCGTAAGCAGGTGTTTGTCGGCCGCAAAGACATCACCCCCGAACAAATTACTTCGCTAAAATCTGCTATTCACCAGGTACGCGAACAGTTTTACGATATGCTCAGCCGCAAGTATGATCGGCTGCTAACCGCCAGTGCGTAAATTCGGGAGTCTTGTTATGCTGCGAACCCTGTTTTCACTCTTACTTTCAGGATTATTGTTTATGTCCACTCAGGTTTCAGCTAACGAATATTGGATCGACGTTCGCACCAACGACGAATTTAATGCAGGCCATTTAAAAGATGCTGCTCATATTCCTTACGAAGAAATTGCCGCACGCATCGGTGAAGTCACAAATGATAAAGATGCTGTGATTCGTCTTTATTGCCGCAGTGGCCGCCGCTCCGGAGTTGCTATGGAAACACTTCAGGCAATGGGCTTTAAGAATGCGGTTAACGAAGGGGGTTACGAAGATTTGTTGGCTAAAGGCTTAAAATAGTTTTTTCTATAGCAGCCCAGCTTTGACAAATGCCCTTTAATAAGGGCATTTTTATTTTCAATTCAACCCCATTTACAATTTACCCGCATGAAGCAAGGTCTTCATTTCTTGCCAAATACTGCGTTCCTCAATTGCTTTTTCACGCAGTTTCTGTAGTTCAACACTCGAAAAGAAACGACCACGCTTGACTACCGCGACGGGGTTTCGAAGTGACTCTAAATCCTCAAGAGGATTTTCCTCTGACAAAATCAGATCAGCGTGATAACCCACCGCGATTTGTCCAAACTCGCGTTCTTTACCCAGTGCTTTTGCGGGATTTATTGTAGCTGCGCGAAGCACATCCAGAATTGGGATTCCCGATTCATGCATCAACCTCATCTCATTGTGAGTGGCCAAACCATGAGGTGACAATAATTCCCCCGAATCCGTACCCACCAACAAAGTCACATCAGCCTCGTATAATCGTCGTGTAATTTCCTGCAAAAACGCCAAGGTTTCTTTGTTACGTTCAGTCATTTCTGCCGAACTATTGAGCCAACGCTTCACTTGGTTGCGTTTATCTTCCAGCGAGATTATTGGCGAGATATAACCCTCGGGCAACGTATCAAGATAGGATTTTTTCTGTTCACCAATTTTTGTGAGCTGCCAAAAAATATTAAGCGTTGGTGTAACGGGTGTATGCAAGTTTTTTATTTGCGAAATGGTTTGATCTAAAAGATTTTGGTCTTGCTGATAATTGAGCGGCCCTTGATATATATCTTCAACATGCTCGAGTGATTGTAAACCCGCCAACTTATTCCACTCCAAACCGTCGGCGGGATATGGGCCATGCTTGCCAACGCTAATCTTTTGTTTTTTTGCTTCGTTCAACAGTGCATCCAATACAGGCGCCGTTAAATTGCCGTAGGCTTTTATCAAGTCATACCCCTGATGTCTAGCCTTGATTACCGCAGTAACAGCTTCATCCGGTGTATGTACCGGGTAATGCATATGCGCGTTGTTGAAACCGGACATCGTTGGGCTACTCACTGTAATACTGCTACCAATTCGAACTCCCTGCTCCAGCTCGCTGCGCCAGACTAGATGATCTTTCACACCGTTCATTAACCGCAAGTGTGTAACACCGTGAGACAAGGCAATAGTAAACGCGGCAGGATCATAAGCATGCACATGCATATCGATAAGTCCCGGTATAAGGTAACGCCCCTTGGCATCCTGTAAGATAAAATCCTTTTCTGTAATGGATGATTCAGCGGGATTAATGGCAACAATTTTCCCGTCGCGTATCAGTAATTGTCGATTTTCAATTATTTTCCCAGTGGATAAATCGACAATACTCACCTTGTCGATGTAGAGAGATAACCCTTTATTGATTTTGCTATCTGCCACTGCATCCTGGGATGAATGACAAGCAGTCACCGTGAAGAGAATTAATACAAGGATTAATAATTTGTTGACGCTCATAAGATGTTTGCCCGAATAAATTAGGAGCAAACAATATTATGGAAAAATGGGGCTATGACGTCCGGAATCCAGATTCTGTACTTGTTGATGATCATTAAGTAATGCAATACCGCTCAACACATCACTTCTTGCTTCAAAATCCATTTTTTTACTCAGCCTGCATGATGTAGGACGAATTCAACTGGCAAGCAGTCTGCAGCAAACCCAGTTGTGGATGAAAGTCGTAAGTCACCCAGGACGAGTTTTGTCGAGGCCAGGCGACACTTATTTGCTGGCTTGCGAATTCGAGATACTGAATTGCGGATTCGCGGCAGTAGCCGCCCGTTACGAAGTAAATACCTTTGTTGTCTGCACGAAGTAATTTGCTGTTGGTTGGCAACTGTTGGGCGACCAGCTGAGGCTCTTTTTCGGTTAACCCCAACGACCACAATCCGGATTTACCACGGTATTGGAAATAAATTTTTCCGTTAGCGACAACCGAACCGGCCACGGCACCAAAGGTTAATTGTTTTTGTTCCAGCGTGTTGCGATTCAAACTCCACAAATTGCGAGCTTCACCACTGGTTTTAAACATGATCAGAGTTTCGGTTTCGGGCTGATATGCGAGCGGATCAATCAAGCTCGATTCCAGTGATAATTTTTCTTGCTGAGCTGCGACTAACGAATAAAACCAAATTTGTTTTGCCGTTTTGTAGACAATCCCTTGCCCATCGGTGAACCAAACTAATTGACCGGGTGATTGACTGATGTCCAACACAGTTGGATCGGACTGTTCACTAGTCGATTGCAGAGCAATTCGATTTTGTCCATTTTGGTTGTAGCCATACACCAGTCGTGCTCCATCAGGTGAAAAAGCCAATAAATCTTTGGCAAATTCCATCTTTTGTGAGTTTGATGATGGGCTTATCCACTCGACAAATTCTTGCGATTCTTCCAGCGTGTAATAGATTCCCTTACCGTCAGGTCGATAAACCGGGTTGTGTAATGTCTGCGAGGATGAATGCGGCAGATCTAAATCTTGTCGAGTACCGTCCCAATAGAGCAAATAACGTTTGGATTGTTGAGGCGAATCAACCAAAACGCCAGCGACATCAGGCAACCAGCTTATTTCTACGTCGGAATCGTCAAGCTGCCAACTGCGACGAACCTGTTGGTTTTGATCCAATAAATCAATGCGGTACTCTTGTTTATCTTTCATCACCAACGCGCTAAATCCCTTCGCGATTTGGCTCATCACAGGTCGACCTGAACCTGGCGTTTCCATCTCAACCAGATCCTGATCCAGTATCGAATAACGATAGCGTCCGCTATTGGCCGAAAGTCCCTGTGAAGCAACAAACTCCAGATTCTTTTCATCCGCCCAGGTAACGCTCTTGATGCGACCTTGCCATTGGCTGAGCAGATATTTTTCCAACAATCGATGTTTATTCAAATCCAATTCAAAAATATGAAAGGTGTACAAATAACTATCCAATTCGTAGAAGCCTTGAGTGGGAAACTCTGCTTCTTCCCGCCAGCGTTCAACAGCTACCAGATAACGCCCATCCGGTGACCAAACCACGAACTCCCAATCGCCGGGACTGTTGGCAATTTGCCAATCTTCCCCGGGGAATTGTTTGATCATCAATTGACTGTCGACTTCCCAAGGATTACTGGAATGCAGGGTTTGGCGAACATAAGCCAAATGCCGGTTATCGGGATGCGGTTGTATCTTGCCTTCACGGGATTGGTTGTTGATAAATTCTTTGAAATGATTAAATCGGGTTTGATGCAATTTTTCCATGGGCAACTTTACGCCACTCGAATCCACAGGTGCTTGATTGGGATTCGATGAGGGCTTGAGGAAAACAAAAGCAATTCCTGCCAACAAAAAAACAACCAGGGCCAGACTCATAATGAGATGCTTATTGTTTTTAAGCGTGGCAGACGACTTCTCTGCTCTCATCGGCAAATCAGCTGTTTTTTCGTCAATGTCTTTTGGTAAGTCATACTCTTGAGAGTCCGATTCCATAATCGACTGACCAGACTGGGACAGGTCAAATGCTTCCGATGTGTCACCTTCAGGAAATACCGGTGTTAAAACTAACTGATAACCTCGTTTGGAATAGTGGACGATCATTTCCTGATCACCACACAATTCATTGAAAGCCTTGCGGAGCGAATTAATACTTTTTTGTACAGAACCTGGCGTTACCACCCTGCCCGGCCATAACTCGGTTAACAATTCTTCACCACTGACCACTCTATCCCGATTGCGCGCAAGATAATCCAGTACCGCCATCACTTTGGGTTGCAAAGTGATGCGCTTATCCGCCAACATAATTTCATTGTGCGATGGCGACACCAGAAGCTCGCCCAAGTGGAAGTAGTTATGTGGATGCTGAACCATTGTTGCGATCCTTATATTTTTAATAATGAGGCAGATAGTCTTATTTGCTTTGGAAATCTGCAAGCGCTATTGTGCGGATTATCCAATCTCACCACAAGTTTTCGTTTATTTATGTTAGCAGCTATGTTTTTGATTTTTAAATAGATTTTTTTGGTAAGTCTAAGGTAAGTGAGCCGTTATTTACTGGTCAGCACTTTTTTAAATAATTACCCTATAGTCACTACTACATTAACTTTGCTGAGAGACAGCATCATGAAAATCAACCTTCTACCAACCCTGTTAGCCTTTTGTTTTATTGGATTGGAAACACAAGCCAATCAAACACCTGAGATTTATTTGAACCAAAATCTCGGCTTCAATATTCCCGGATTCAATTACCAGCAATCCGAGTACCCCTGCGAAATGGACAAAGTACTGGTACTGAATCTGGTTGAACGCAGCAAAAAAGAAGGGATTGATATGCAACCCACTGGCGACCCAGACAAAATCTTAAACGGCCAACTACCCGTTCTGGCGATTGATGTAGAAGAACTGGTGTTGAATAAAAATTTTCGATTTGGCAGCCAATCAAAATCCAACCTTCCTCGTGTGAAAGTGACGGCTGCCCTGATAAAAGGTCAGGATGGAAAGGACACAGTAACCGCAAAACACAGCTGTACCATAGCAACCTTGAATGAATTCACGCCCTCCAGCGATATTCTGGATATGGGTACCACCGCTACAGTCTGCAAAGCCACCCAAAAATGTTTACGCGAATTAAGCAAAGATATAGTTCAGTGGGTTGAGCAGGTGAAATAGCCTCTGCCCTACTCTCATCCCGCAATCAAAGGGTTTGAAGAAACCCTTTGGTTTGTTACCCTGCTCGCCCTCCGAATTTAATAAACAATATCCGATGAGCAGCGACAATTTAGACCAACACACCCCCATGATGGCGCAATATCTGCGCGTAAAAGCCCAACACCCGAATGAGTTGGTGTTTTATCGCATGGGCGATTTTTACGAATTATTTTTTGATGATGCCAAACAAGCCTCAGCGATTTTGGATATCACCCTCACCGCACGCGGCAAATCCAACGGCGATCCCATCCCTATGGCGGGTATTCCGTTTCATTCTGCCGATGGTTATCTGGCCAAACTAGTGAAAGAGGGAATCTCGGTTGCCATTTGCGAACAAATTGGCGACCCGGCAACCAGCAAGGGGCCTGTAGAACGAAAAGTGATGCGCATAGTCACGCCGGGCACTGTGAGTGACGAAGCATTGCTGGACTCGCGCCGCGATAATTTATTGGTCGCATTACATCAGCAAAATGAAACTTACGGCCTGGCGTCATTGGATATGGCCAGCGGACGTTTTTTGGTATTGGAAGTTGAAGGACTGGCAGCAGCTCTCGGTGAATTACAACGATTAAATCCCGCAGAACTTTTGGTAAGTGATCACCTCACTACACCGGACATAATCGAAAATCGAAAAGGTTTGCGCCGACGCGGCCCCTGGGAATTTGATCTCGACACCGCCGAACGTTTACTCACTCAACAATTCGCCACCAAAGATTTATCCGGTTTTGGTTGTGCGCATTTAAAAACTGCGCTTGCTGCTGCGGGTTGTTTATTAAATTACGCCCGTGAAACCCAGCGCACTGCCCTGCCCCATGTACGCAGTCTTGCATTTGAAAATCGCGATGAAGCCGTGCAAATGGATGCCGCTACCCGTCGCAATTTGGAATTGGATCTTAATTTACAAGGCGGCGAAGAACACACCTTGTTTTTTGTACTCAATCGTTGCTCAACAGCGATGGGCAGTCGTTTGTTGCGTCGTTGGTTGCATCGACCCTTGCGAACACAAAATGTGTTACAAGCACGTCAGGATGCCATCGGCAGTTTGCAAAAAAATTATGCCTTCGAATTAATTCAGGATGATTTAAAACAAATCGGCGACCTGGAACGTATTTTAGGACGATTGGCTTTGCGCTCATCACGCCCGCGTGATTTATCGCGATTGATGTTATCGCTCGCCGTCTACCCGCAATTGCAAATCAACCTCGCCAAGTTGCAATCACCCCTGTTACAACAACTCGCAACATCCATCAGCGAATTTCCAGCAATTGTTGAATTACTGGATAAAGCCATTATTGAAAATCCGCCTGTCGTTATTCGTGATGGTGGTGTGATAAAAGAAGGTTACGATGCTGAGCTGGATGATTTGCGCAACATCAGCACCAACGCAGGCCAATATTTATTGGATCTGGAAATTCGCGAGCGCGAACGCACCGGCATTCCCACTTTAAAGGTTGGATACAATCGCGTTCACGGATATTTTATTGAATTAACGTCGGCACAATCTGAAAAAGCGCCTGCCGATTATATTCGTCGACAAACACTGAAAAATGCCGAGCGTTACATCACGCCGGAATTAAAAGCCTTTGAAGATAAAGCTCTCTCTGCACAAAGCCGCGCTTTAGCTCGCGAAAAAGCGTTGTACGAAGAATTAATTGATAAACTCAATGATTATTTAATCGAACTACAAGATTCTGCTGCAGCCGTTTCCGAAATGGATGTGTTGTGCAATCTTGCCGAACGCGCAAGCCAATTAAATTTTTCTTGCCCACAATGGAGTGACGCACCGCAATTGCAGATTATCGGCGGACGACATCCGGTGGTTGAACAAGTGAGCAGCTCGCCGTTCGTGCCTAACGATTTACAATTTGATCACCAGCGCCGCATGTTGATTATCACCGGTCCGAACATGGGCGGTAAATCGACTTACATGCGTCAAGCTGCATTGATTTGTTTGTTAGCGCATATCGGCAGCTTTGTTCCTGCAAAGTCCGTCACCTTAAGTTTGGTTGATAAAATTTTTACGCGCATTGGTTCATCCGACGATTTAGCCAGCGGTCGTTCAACCTTTATGGTGGAGATGACCGAAACTGCAAACATTTTGCACAATGCAACACCCAATAGTTTGGTATTGATGGATGAAGTCGGCCGTGGCACCAGCACTTTTGATGGTTTGTCACTCGCCTGGGCTTGCGCAAAATATCTTGCCGAACAAGTGAAAGCTTTCACTTTATTTGCTACCCATTATTTTGAATTAACCAGTTTGCCGGAAACCATTCCTGGAATTGTTAACGTGCATCTGGATGCAACCGAACATCAGGATCGCATTGTGTTTTTACATAAAGTGCAAGAAGGCCCCGCCAGCAAGAGTTATGGTTTACAAGTTGCAAAATTAGCGGGAATTCCTGACAAGGTAATCACCGAAGCCAAAAACCAATTGCATCTTTTGGAAAATGGCGAACATCCGCATGCGGTTAAATCAGTCACACCCTCTCCCCTACCCCTCTCCCATCAAGGGAGAGGGGACTTGCCACCATCACAACCTGTAACGCAATCGGGGTTGTTTGATGTGTTGCCGAATCCAGCTTTGGATGCCTTGAAAAAAATTAATCCGGATAATTTGAGTCCACGTGAAGCACTGGAACAACTTTATCGATTGAAAGAAATTTATTCGAAGGGGAAATAACCCATCCTTAGCAAGCGAGGGGGACAGATTTTCCTCTGAATCAAAAAAGTAGGGAGTCACAACCCACTTTGAAAAAGGGGGTCGCCGCAGGCGGGGGGATTTGCTTTTCAAATCTCAAACCTTAAAAGCAAATCCCTCCCCCCGCCTCCCTTTTTCAAAGGGAGGAGCTAGTCCCTCCCTCTTGCCACAAATTGCAGGAGCAATTTGCACAGCGGAGCTGCCCGAAGGGGAAACCATAGGGACCGGTTTCTGAACGGGAGGTTAGGAGGGGGTGAAAATTTTTGGAGAAAAAAACATGTCTAAACCCGTAGTACTAATCACCGGCGCAAGCACTGGCATAGGCGCCGCCACTGCCCTTCTTGCAGCAAAAAATGGATACGACATTGCATGTACTTATCTACAAGATAAAAGTTCCGCTGAAAAAATTGCAGAAGAAACAAGAATGCTTGGTGCAGATGTTTTAATAACTCAAGCAAACGTTGCGATTGAAGACGACATATTAAAAACATTTGAAGCAATTGATAAAAAATTTAATCGTTTGGATGCTCTCGTCAACAACGCGGGCATACTGCGACAAAAATTATTTTCAGAAACAGATTACGCCGAGTTACAACATTTGTTTGCAGTGAATGTCATCGGCAGTTTTATCTGTGCGCGCGAAGCTGTTAAGCGCATGGCAAAATCTAAAGGTGGACGCGGCGGTAGCATAGTGAATGTTTCATCGATTGCATCGCGATTGGGCTCACCCTTTGAATATATTGACTACGCAGCGACCAAAGGTGCAATTGATACTTTTACCATCGGCCTTGCCAAAGAAGTCGCCGAAGAAGGGATCAGGGTTAATGCCGTCAGGCCCGGCATAATCAACACCGAACTCCACGCTAAAGGCGGAGAACCGGGGCGTATTGCCCGACTGGCCCCCTCGATCCCGATGAAGCGCGCGGGTGAAGCCGAAGAAGTCGCTGAAGCTATCCTCTGGCTGATGTCAGATAAGTCCAGCTTCACCACTGGTCACCTGCTGGATGTCGGCGGCGGGCGTTAAACAACTACCCAAATCCAGCCAGCCTGTTTAGAATGCGCGCCTCGATATTGATTACTATCCGGAGTTACCTATGACCTTTGTTGTTGGGGAAAACTGCATCAAGTGCAAGCACACCGACTGTGTGGAAGTCTGTCCCGTAGACTGCTTTTATGAAGGCCCTAACTTTTTGGTTATTCACCCTGATGAATGTATTGATTGTGCCCTGTGTGAGCCTGAGTGCCCTGTTGGTGCCATCTTCTCTGAAGACGAATTACCCGAAGATCAAGCCGTATTCCTGGAGTTAAACGCAGAATTGGCGCAAGTTTGGCCCAATATCACCGAGATCAAAGAAGCGCCCGCCGATGCCGCAGAATGGGATGGCGTGCCAGGTAAGCTACAGTATCTCGAGCGTTAATCCTCTCAATAATCGCCCCTCGCCCGAGGGGCGATTTGTTTTAGCCCCTAAAAAATGCCAGCCGAAAACCCTGTGCTACACTCAGTTCAGTGTGTTACCCAGTGACGAGATTGCAGAGGAAAACTTATGGCGAATGATAAAAACTACAACGAAAAACGTGATTTTATCCGCATGAAGCTAGGCGCTCCGCTGGCGGCCAAGTTGCTTTTAGGCAGTAAAACCATCGAAGGCGTTTGCCGCGATCTGAGTGGCGGCGGTATGCAGGTGGAAACGCATGAAGCCCTGGCTTTAGGTACCGAACTTGAAATCGAAATGGCCTCAAGCCACGGCCACAGCCCCAGCCTGAAAGCCAAAGTCAAAGTAGCCCGCTGCGAAGAGACAGGTCCGGGAACTTATTTGGTGGGATTGGTCACAATCGAATTGATTGAAGACTAGATTTCACTTTCACCGACTCCATAAGCTCTGGTAACAGCCGGAGCTTATTTTTTATAGCCTCCGATTAATCTTTTATATTAATCAGCTGCCTTCCTGTAAGCACCGGGCGTCATCCCCAGATGATGCTTGAAAAACCGGGAAAAATAAGCCTGATCTTTAAAACCGAGAAAATAAGCA
Source organism: uncultured Cellvibrio sp. (assembly GCA_966252135.1). Lineage (GTDB taxonomy): Bacteria > Pseudomonadota > Gammaproteobacteria > Pseudomonadales > Cellvibrionaceae > Cellvibrio. Next base: position 98,117 of record CBINNU010000004.1, read on the forward strand.
ATTTCTTCCAGCGATTGCCTGGTGTAAATCAACCTCTTTTTTGCTTCCAACAATAACCTTTCTTGCAAAATAGTTTTTGGATTTTCTCCTGTACATTTATGGCATAACCGATTTAAGGTTGATACTGAAATATGCAAATAATCAGCATAGCGCTCCAACGTCCAGTGCTCACGATAATGCGCCTCCACACAACTCCAAAACCTCCCCAACAATTGAGAATCACCACTGCCAACTTCTTGTACAAGGTTAATTTGATACAGATACCGCATCAAACTCAGCAAGGTTAATTTTGACAAGCCTTCCAGCAAATCCTGCCGCTTAACTTGATAGTGATTGAACTCATCATGCAATAAAAAAATATATTGTAAAAATTGATCAATCGATTTGTATGTTTCAACACATTGAATCACTTGCGGCAAATAAACTAAATTACGTAACGCAATATCCTGATAAAGATTTAATAATGACATCACAATAGAATGATCGATGGAAAGAACAAATCCCTGACTATTGGGTTGAAACTGAAAACCGTGCGCCACTCCCATAGGAATAGAGATCACCCAGGAACCTGTTAGCTGCTGAGTCATTCCATCTAACAAAACATCTACCGCACCTGCCTGCAAATAAATTATCTGAAATAATTTGCTGTGCCTGTGGGTATTGATTATCCAATTATGATTTCGGCATCTATCCACTATCTCTTCAATATGCACTAAATCAGGACGACTGGTTTTTAATGGATCACCATACAACCCATAGAATGGTATTTGATGCAGATCGGTATTCATAATTATTGCTCAACCGGAGAATTGATCGAAAAGTACAAGATTTTGCCAAATAAGTGAATAGCCTTAGCAAGCCAGTTCCAACAGCATAAGGTTCATTCTAATTCCCGGATAATCTTTATGAAAAAAATAAAAACTCAAGTTGCCATTATCGGCGCAGGTCCTTCCGGCTTACTACTGGGGCAACTCTTAAATAAACAGGGAATCGACAACATTATTCTTGAGCGTGTTACTGGCGAATACGTTTTGGGCCGTATTCGAGCCGGAATACTCGAACAAGGTTTTGTCGATTTAGTGCGCGAAGCTGGAGCCGCTGATCGTATGGATAAAGAAGGCAGCATCCATCGAGGTTTTGATATATCCGTCTACGGCAAGCGAACCCGAATCGATTTGCATAAACACACTCAAGGCAAATCAGTCATGTGTTATGGCCAAACAGAAATCACCAAAGATTTAATGCAAATTCGCCAAGCCTCTGGCCTTGTCACTTATTATCAAGCGAATAATGTCTTACCGCATGATGTAAAAACCGATAAACCCTACATCAGTTTTGAATATCAAAACGAACACTATCACCTGGAATGCGATTACATTGCAGGTTGCGATGGTTTTCATGGTGTATCCCGCCAAACCATTCCAAAAGAATTACGCACTGAACATGAAAGAATTTATCCATTTGGTTGGCTTGGCTTATTAAGTGATACTCCTCCGGTTAGTCACGAATTAATTTATTGTAAAAGTGAAAGAGGATTTGCCTTAGCCAGTATGCGTTCAGCAATTCGTTCACGTTATTATTTACAAGTACCTTTAACAGACAAAGTTGACGATTGGAGCGATGAAAAATTTTGGAGCGAATTGAAATTACGCTTGCCAAAAGATGCCGCAGAGCAATTAGTTACAGGCCCCAGCATCGAAAAAAATATTGCTCCACTGCGTTCATTTGTTTGCGAACCCTTGCAGTATGGCCGATTATTTTTAGTCGGTGATGCAGGCCACATTGTCCCACCCACCGGGGCCAAAGGTTTAAACTTGGCCGCTTCTGATGTTGCAACACTCTATAAAATTTTTTGCCGGGTTTATCACCATCATGACCCTGAATGCATTAATCAATATTCTGCAATAGCCTTGCGAAGAATTTGGCATGGAGAGCGATTCTCCTGGTGGATGTCCAACATGCTGCATCAATATTCCGACGCCGATCTTGAAGGCATGCCCAGTCACACTTTCTCACGATTTATGGAATCAGAACTCGATTATTATTTGCATTCGGACGAAGGATTAAAAGTGATTGCCAATCAATACGTAGGCTTACCTTACGAAGATATTGATACTCAATAAACACTCATAATTCCAAGCCTAAAACGTTTGTGGTTTTATCTAGCCAATCCACGCAAAGCCATATAGTATGTATAACATACTAATAATTTAATAATCAAATATAGGGCCTATCTGTGAACAATCTTCTTGATGTGTTGGACAAAAAACCTATGACATCACGACAGTTAATTGTCGTGATTTTGGCTATAGGACTAAATGCGCTCGATGGTATAGACATTCTTTCAATTAGTTTTGCTGCCCCGGGAATAGCCGCCGAATGGGGGATAAACAAAGCAGCACTGGGCATTGTGCTATCGATGGAGTTAATCGGCATGTGCATAGGTTCAATTTTGTTGGGAGGAATGGCAGACAGTATTGGCCGACGGAAAACTGTTTTAACCTGCCTGGTGCTCATGAGCATCGGAATGTTTATGGTCACAACTGTGTCGGACATTGTGGGGCTTTCTATTTGGCGCGTGCTTACAGGGGTTGGCATAGGCGGCATGTTGGCTGCTATTAATCCTTTAGCTGCAGAATATTCCAATGCAAAAAACCGAACGCTGGCATTATCCTTTGTTGTTATAGGTTATCCGATTGGCGGAATCATCGGCGGAATATTTATAGTCCCCCTGTTAAAAACTTATGATTGGCGTGCGGTATTTTATTTAGGAACCATTGCAACAATCGCGTTTATCCCGTTGGTGTACTTTTTAATTCCTGAATCGGTTCACTGGCTAATAAAAAAGAATCCAGTAAATGCGTTAGAAAAAGTGAATGCAACACTCAGAAATCTACGACATGAGCCTGTTGAATCATTACCAGCGATTAATCTGGATGCTCCCAAACTGTCAGTATTCGATATATTTAATAAACGACTTTTCGCCACCACTATAGTGGTAACTCTCGCTTACTTTTTTCACATCACCACTTTTTATTTCATTCTCAAGTGGGTCCCCAAAATTATTGTCGATATGGGGTTTGAAGCATCTTCAGCTGCGGTGGTTTTAACCTGGGCAAATGTTGGGGGAGCATTGGGTGGCGCGTTATTTGGATTCTTTGCGCTTAGATTTAAATTAAAATTTCTTACCATTGGAATTTTAATTGCCTCAATCATTATGCTTTCAATATTTGGGCAATCGCCATCAGATATCACAACCCTGGCGTGGCTTGCGGCATTGGCAGGCATGTGTACTAACGCAGGTGTTGTCGGGCTTTATTCAATATTTGCTTACGCCTTTCCTACCCATGTAAGAGCCTTCGGTACTGGCTTTGCAATTGGCATTGGCCGTGGCGGTGCGGTAATTTCACCTATGATCGCAGGCTTTTTATTCAACACCGGTTTTAGCTTGTCAACGGTTGCTGTGGTAATGGCAATGGGTTCTTTGCTCGCCGCAATTTCACTTCTGTTTTTAAAACTGCCCTCAACTCCTCGTCAGGAATAATCCACATTAGCAATTTCTACTCACCTACTGAATCAAGATAAGTTTTTCAGTAGGTGATTTGCTGTACATCAATTCGATAGTGTCTTTACGATTATCCTGAATTGCACTGGCATTCAATGAACCTTTGTCAGTGATTTCATGTTGATCAATAGAGGGGGGTCTATCTTCCAACACAATTCGGTCGATTTTGTTGGAAGATCCTGTGGATGATTGCGAAAGTGTTTTGAGTAAATGTTCAAAATAATCACGAACCTGGATAGAAGCCAGAATATCTTTATCGCTAATCGAATTATCCTTTTTCAAAAGATTTGATCGACAATAATCCATATCGGGAAACACTAACGCGCCCACACTGGAATAATCACGACCAACAATCACTACATCTTTTACACAGGATCCAAAGTGATTTAAAAATTGTGCGCGTAACGGGCCTGCACTGACCCATGTTCCCGTATTTAATTTAAAATCTTCGCTAATACGCCCATCAAACATCAAACCCCGCTGTGGGTTATTGTCATCAACAAATTTGACGGCATCACCGCTTTTAAAAAAACCTTCTTCATCAAATGATTTTTCTGTGAGCAGTTTGTTTCGCCAATAACCGGGAGTAACGCTTCCCCCTTTAAAACAAATTTCAAACTTTGAACCTACTTTATGTAATTTCACCTGCAATCCAGGCAGAGGCAACCCAATCAATCCTGCGAAGCCACCATCGCGATTGGTAAATAACGCAGAGGGCGCTGTTTCGGTACACCCCAAACCTGTAAGGATCATAATTCGTTCGCCACAGGTTTCTATCGCAAGTTCATCCAGCGCATCCCAAACGGGCTGGGACAGCCCGGCACCCGCATAAAAATGCATTTTCACTTTACTAAAAAATATTCGACGTAATTCTTCATCTTCCTGCAGATGTTTAACCAACATTTCAAATCCTTTGGGGACATTAAAATAAACCGTCGGCGCAATTTCTTTTAAGTTACGTACAGTTTCCAAAAAAGCTTTTGGTACTGGTTTTCCATCGTCAATGTAATAGGTTCCACCGTTGTACAACGCAATGCCGACATTATGATTTCCACCAAAGGTATGATTCCATGGCAACCAATCTACCAACACCGGTGCATCAGCGAGAAATGGGTAGGCTTGCACAATCATTTGTTGATTGGCCGCTAACATACGATGGGTATTGATAATGGCTTTGGGAGCACCGGTTGACCCGGACGAAAATAAAAACTTGGCGATATCGTCAGCTTGTATCGATTGAAATTTGGAATTAATTTTCTCTGAGATAGAGGTTTTAATTAGTTCATCAAAACAAAGACACTGATAACCCTCAATACTACCGCTACAGGAAATTATGATTACATCCTTTGGAACACTGGCTTTAATAGCATCCTGGTATCTATCAGCTTGGTCCACAAAAATCGCACCCGGTGTGACCAGATCCAAAACTTGTTTAATTTTTGAGAAGTTGGTGGTTACTAATGAATATTGAGGTGAAACAGGCGCATAAGGAATGCCTACATACATTGCAGCTAAACCCAACAATGCATGCTCAATACTGTTGCCGGATAAAATTGCCAAAGGCCGATCAACAGACAGATTGAATGGTATTAATGCCGATGCAAGTTTGCGTACTAACAATAATGTTTCTGAATAACTCAGGGTGTGCCATTCGTTACCCAGGTTCGCACGTCGTTGTGCAATAAATATCTGCTGTGGACTATGTAACGACCAGTGCTCCAGTCGATCCAAAATAGTCCTTGGATATTCTTTGAGAGGAGTGACGGCAGATAATAGTATCGAACCATCTTCTCGACGAGTTAATCGAGTAGTTAAATCGCCTAATGCTAGTTGACGAATATTTGACATCACAATTAATCAGAAAATTAAGCCAATAATTCAGTTTCGAATTGACTTGCTTGCCAATAAATTTGGCAAGCAAGTCAATGTTTCGACAACCATTTAACTATTAAAATTTATAACTTGCTGACAAATAATAATTGCGTGGACGAGCATAAATAACTTCAGCGTAACCTGCACTGGTAGTTAAGGATGAGTTCCCTGCAACCGGATAAAGCTCATCTGTCAAATTGCGAACACCTGCAGCCACTTCCCATTCACCATCATCCGCCGCTAACTTCAATGAAAAATTCGCGACAGTCACTGGATCAGTTTGTGCTACCTCAATACTGTTGGATGCATCAAAAAATTGTTCAGAGGTATAGGAAATATCGAGACGAGGCGTCAGGGTCATGCTGCCAAACGAAAATACATAACCACCGCCCAAACTCGCGGAAACATTCGGAGTAAATGGCAAATCATTTTGCGGACCAAGTGTTGCACTGGCACCGGTGATGGTTGCGATTTCTTTAATGTCGTCATCCATATAACCAATATTTCCTTCCAAGATAAATTCCGCTGTCGGAACATAAGTAAATTCCAACTCTGCTCCCGATATAGTGGATTCACCTGCGTTGAAGAGCAATGGAACTATCCCCACACGATAAGTGAGTTGCATATTGTCATAAGTTGTATGAAACAATGCGCCATTGACACGGAAACTCGACGTAATATCGGCTTTAAAACCTAATTCGGTTGAAACCGCTTCTTCCGAATCAAATGCCAATGGCACTGGCCCATCTGCTGGAACTGCGTTATATCGTTGGTTATATCCACCACTTTTAAAACCTTCCGACCAACTCACGTAAGTCATCAAATCATCATTGATACGATACTGTAACGACAAAGAACCGGTTGTAGAATCAAACTCCTGACTAAAAGGAACAGGTTGAATGTTTAATCCACCGGGAGCACTGCTTAACGGAGTGGTTTTTACCGTAGTAGGAATAGTGGATTGAGGCAATGGATCTAAAGGAGCAAATACTCCTGTTCCATCATCGACCAGAGGAAGATTGACCGCATCGGTAAACGCGATGATATCGATAGTTTTTTCTTCTTCGGTGTATCGCAAGCCCGCTGATAAACTCCATGCATCGGAAAAATTAAATGTCCACTGAGTAAATAACGCATCACTCTTGTTGTTAAGCGTTGCATCCTGATGATCGAGTGCTACAGCACGGCCAGGCGGCAAAACAGCTGGCGGCGCCGCGAAGGGCACGCGCAAAAAGTCATTGACGTCTTCATCAAATACGAAGTAGCCCAACACACCATGATAGGAATCACCGCTGGCTAACAATTGCAATTCGTGACTGGTTTGATCTGCTTCACTGTCATATTGAGTGCTTAAAATTGTCAGGTAAGTGTTGTCAGCATCACGAGAACCATCCCACTCTAGTGAGCGTTTTGCTGCTATATATTTGGTAGAGAAAGTATCATTGATGTCCCAATTGGCCGATAAGGAAAAGCCCTGATTTTCCATATTACTTTCTGCTTTGGTGTTGCCGCCGTTAGTAAATTCACCCAACTGCCAAGTGGCATTGTTAGCGCATCGAATATCGACAGTTGCTACTGGTACTGAAGGTGGCGGCATAGTCGCGCCAGGACAACCGGCATCAACACTCGATGCAGCCGGAAATGCTTGTCGTTCATTGATGCTGGCGAACACAAAAGGAGATCCGTTTTCGTTGGCTTCTGAATGATCCGCTCGAATGACAAACGATAAACTGTCAGTGGGCTTAATATGCAATGATCCATTAAACGAAGACGTATCTTCATTGCCGAGATCCAAGCCATCATAAATACGCGTGACATAACCATCACGTTCGCGACTACCAAATGAAATACGAGCGGCGACTTTATCACCCATAGGTAAATCAATTGCGCCGAAAATTTCCTGTAATCCATCGTCACCAATTTTTAATTTTGCATCACCACCAAAAGTATCTCCCGGCTTTTTGGTGGACATGAGCACAGCACCACCAATGGTATTTCTTCCGAATAAAGTACCCTGGGGGCCACGCAAAACCTGAACATTATCGATATCACGGAATTCCATAACGCCACCGACCGAACGTCCCATGTAAACATCATCGATATACAAACCAACACCAGGATCGACACCACCTGATGCATCCGATTGACCAATCCCGCGAATAAAAACCTGAGCAGCCGAGTTATTGCCTGAAAGTGGGCTGTAGGCTGTGAATTGCAAGTTGGGTGTGATTCGCGCAAGATCGGTAGTGCTGGTAATCATTCGTCTGTCCATAGCTTCTGCTGTAACAGCGGTGACGGCAACCGGCGTGTCTTGAAGATTCTCTTCAACCTTTCGCGCTGTCACCAACACTTCTTCTATGACTCCTGAATCTGCGTTAGCTGTAACACTGAATCCGCTGGAGACCAGCATTGCAACAGTGCAAGCAAGGACTTTACGGGGAAAATGGCGATTTAACTTATTAGTGCTTTTCATTTTGGATCTCCGCTTGTTTATTATTAGTAAGACATACATACAGTTTAATTGGATAAAAACACAACCGCTTTTTACTACATGAACAAAAATCTTTAACGGAAATTCACTTGAAGAAGGAGATTTATTTTTATTATTCAAACACCAAGAAACTACAACTTACGTCTAACTCATCAGTTTCTTGAGACAGCTATTGAAAGTTTCCATTTCTTCTTGAGAAAGTTTAGAACTGAACATCAAGTCGTATTTCGCGACTTTATTATTTACAACCACAAATTGCTTGCGTCCTTTTTCAGTTAGCTGCAGTGCATGCACTCGTCGGTCATGAACAGATTTTTTTCGTTCCAGCAAACCGGCTGCTTCTAACTTATCAATAATTGCCATAGTGGAGGCCCGATCCATGGATAAGGCCTCACCTATCGCAATTTGGGACAAGCCTTCATTGGTTGCCACCAAACTAAAAACACTATACTGCACTGTTGTCATCCCGACATTTCGAGTGAATTCTTTATTCAGTAATCGCTCAAGAATTCGAATTCTGTAACCCAGCTTTTCATCAAGAACTTGCATGCTGACTGAATCTTCAGCAAACACTTTACTTGTCTCACTTCGTACTTTTTTAGAAACTGCAGTCAATCTAGTCACTCATCATTCTCACTGTGATAACCCTCTTACAGGGTATATTTCGAATTGGTGAAATCACATCATGCAATCCGAACAATGAAAATATCAGCTAGTTATTGCGCAGCGATTCCCATTCGCGAATCGATTTACCTTCTTTCACAAGCTGTTCCAATAGTCGGGCAGGACGCCAGTGCATGCTGCCGAATTTCTTCTGATATTTCAATATACCTTCATAGAGCACCTTAAGCCCCAATTTGTCAGCATAAAATAATGGGCCACCTCTGTAACGAGGAAAACCGTAGCCTGCACTCCAGGCAACATCTATATCACTTGCTCTAATTGCAACACCTTCATCAAGAATTTGTATTGCTTCATTCAGCAAGGGATACAAACAACGTTCGATGATTTCTTCTTGGGTGTGATCATTTCGCTGAGCTACGCAGAGTGATTCCGCTTTTCTGCGCAGAATCTCCAAGGCCTCATCATCATCGTATCGATTGCGATCACCTTCCTGATACCGATAATAACCTTTGCCATTTTTCTGCCCCAATCGTCCGGCATCAAATAGAGCTTGAGATGATTGATAGTAAGTTGGATCCGGAGGAAATTGTTCAGCATTGGCTTTGTGTACATTCACACCAACGTCTATGCCCGCCATATCAAACACGGCGAGAATTCCCATTGCCATTCCAAACTGCTGCAAAGCGTCGTCAACTTTTCTAGGTGTAGCACCTTCCAAGGCCATCAACTCTGCTTCACGCGCGTAACCTTCCATCATACGATTGCCAATAAATCCGTAGCAGACTTTGGACAAGACCGGTGTTTTTCGAATTTTTTTGGCGAGTGTCATTGCCGTTTTAATCACTTCATCTGAAGTCGTATCAGTACGCACAACTTCCAAAAGCGGCATCACGCTTGCGGGACTAAAAAAATGCAACCCAATTACATCCTGCGGGCGTTTTGTTACCGCAGCAATTTTATTGATATCCAATGTGCTGGTGTTAGTTGCGAGTATTGCACCGGGTTTAGCAAATGCATCCAGCTTTTCAAAAATTCCGGATTTGAGTTTAAGATCTTCAAAAACTGCCTCGATAATCAAATCGGCATCACTCACAAATTCCAGTGATAATTTGCCTTCAATAAACGCCATGGATTCCGCTTTCTGAGCAGCAGTAATTCTTCCGCGATCAACACGACTTTGATAATTTTTATCAATATTAACCAGCCCACGATCCAAACCTTCCTGAGTGGCATCAATTAACGTGACAGGAATCCCGGCATTGGCAAAACAAATTGCAATACCACCACCCATAGTGCCCGCACCAATTATGGCAACCTTATTAATGGACTTAACTGGCAGGCTGTCGGGAATAAAGGGAAGCTTGGCAGTTTCTCTTTCTGCAAAAAATAAATGAACCAAGCCTTTACATTCAGGCGATTGTTTCGCGCGGTTTACTAATTCCGTTTCGTATTCCAACCCTTTCAAGAAGGGAAGAACGGCACTACTGGCAATTGCATCGATTGCTGTAAGTGCAGCTGTTTGATGCGGATATTTTTTTTGTGCAATTTTCTTAAACTGTTCAATTTTTTCATCTTCCAGGGGCGCGACCGAATTGCGGCTGGTGGGACGAACACCTGTTTTCTTTTCAACAATCGACAAGGCGTAGGAACGAGCGAATTCATTTAACTCGCTCTCACATAACTCATCGATAAAACCTGAAGCTTTTCCATCCGCTGCTGTCACCATGGAAGCATTGACCACCATATCCATAGTTTTTTCTATGCCGATACAACGAGGCATACGCTGAGTTCCGCCTGCACCTGGAATAATTCCAAGGGTCACCTCGGGTAAAGAAAAACGGGTACCCTCCAAGGCAATTCTGTAATGACAAGCAAGCGCCAACTCCAAACCACCGCCCATCACCGTGCCATACATTGCGGTAATCACGGGAATATTCAAATTTTCAAATCGCAAAAATATATGTCGGTACTCTTCCTCTTTTGGTGGACCATTGAATTCACCAATATCAGCGCCCGAAAAATAGGTTTTTCCTTCACAGAGTAACAATACCGCTTCAAGGCTGGAATCAGCCTCAATAACATCCAAGGCTTTACGCAAGCCATCGCGAACCTTTGCATCTATAGTATTAACAGGCGCATTATTCACAACAATAGACGCAATATTCTTTTCTATTTCCAAACGCACAACATCATTGTCATTTAACAAAATTTTTTTCATCTAATACACCAAATTTTCAATTAAAACCTCTTAGCAGAAAAAGCTTATAAGGTATTTTCGGTTCCAAAAATTGCCGTCACTTCACTCGATAAGTGACCACCATTACCGTTACATAACGCAATTTCAGCTTGTTTAACCTGACGCTCGCCTGCTGCACCCCGCAACTGTTCTACACATTCAATAATCAACATCAATCCGTACATGCCGGGGTGTACGCAACTTAAGCCACCGCCATTAGTGTTCACTGGAAGGCCACCACCAGGTGCGATATTGCCGTTTGAAACAAAGTCACCGCCCTCACCCTTTTTACAAAAACCGAGATCTTCTAAAAATAAAAGCGTGTTGATTGTGAAAGCGTCATAAACTTCAACAAGATCGACATCGGCCGGTTTTACACCCGCCATTTCGTAAGCGATTTTGCTGGATTGAGCTGCGGCAGTTACCGTCAGATCCGGCATCTGTGCGATACCTGCGTGAGTCATGGCAACCCCAACACCTAACAAATACACAGGTTTTTGTCGTAATGATTTTGCGCGCTCAGCGCTGACCAAGACTACCGCTGCACCCGCATCTGCAATCAAACAACAATCCAATACACTCAATGGATCGCAAACCATTTTTGATTGCAATACATCGTCAATTGTCAGCGGTGTTCGTCGCATTGCGCGCGGATTTAATTGCGCCCAGGATCTTGCTGCAACCGCAACTTCCGCTAAATGTTTTCGCGTAGTACCGTATTGATGCATGTGTCGAGCAGCGGCCAGTGCATAAGCATTCATCGGCGCCTTGGGTTTGTATTCGTCGGAATAGGCAAAATGCTCACGCGGTGCATCAATCACACCCGTTTGTTTTAATTTACTGCGGGTATTACTGCCCATGGCAATCAACGCAACATTACACAAGCCTGCCTGAATTGCTGCGGCCGCATGCTGTAATTGACTCACATAAACCGAGCCACCTATGTTGGAATCATCCATCACACGCGGATTAATTCCCAAATATTCAGCGGCATGTAAACAGGGAAATGTATCGGGAAAGTTTGATGTAAATAATCCATCCACTTCACGCTTATCAATGCCCGCATCTGCCAGCGCTAAAAACGCCGCTTCTGCAAGATTTTCACGGGCACTTCGTCCAGGCAAATCGCCGAATGCTGTAAGCCCCATACCAACAACAGCAACCGAACCGCGTAAATTTTTTGATGTGCGATTCATGCTGCAATCTCCACCGGTTTAAATAACACTACAGGCGTGTTATCTATCTCACCGATAAATGCTTGAACCTGCATACCAATAAACACTTGCTCAGGCGCAATACCAACAACTCGCGACATCATTCGTGGACCTTCGTGAAGATCTATCAGCGATATATTGTAATCACCTTCCGCCATGCCTCTCGGAACAGAAGTGGAATAAACCACCCCCAAACCCGACGCCAATATCCATTCGATATTTTGTGAACCACAATGAGAGCAAATTAAGCGAGGATAAAAAATGTGTTGCCGACAGTCATTACATTTTTGAAGTTTAAATTCTCCGTTTTTCAACGAATCTGCAAAAACTTTATCTGGCCCATTTTCAGGAAATTTATGTGTAACTGATGGAATCATAATGGCTGAGTCCGGTTCTCGTGTTGTTATTAAATTACATCCACAACAGTAGTATTTGGTTATTCTTGTAAATTAGTAAGTGCAACATACTAATTATGTAAAACTTAGTCAACTGAAGATTTGTAACACTTCATTCGATATTGTTAACTTAGAGATCGAGCACTAACTTGGCGGTTTTTGAGCGCGAGCAACAGGGGGTAAATATATTATTGGCCGCCTGCTCTTCGGGTGTCAGATAAGAATCCTTGTGATCAGGTATTCCTTCCAGCACACCAGTTAAACAGGTACCACAGACACCCTGCTCACATGACATCAAAATATCGATTCCTGCCGCCGCCAGTGCCTGCACTACTGTTTGATCTTGCGGGACATGAATCACACGACCAGAGCTGGCGATACCTACATCAAAACCTGCATCAGTATCAGACTTAACTATTTCTGCACCAAAAAGTTCGTAATGCAGCTGGCTTTCCGGCCAACCTAACTCACGCGCGATACTTAAAGTAGCATCAATTAATTTTTGCGGACCGCAAATGTATAGATGGCAAGCCGCTGCGGGGTTGGATAAAATTTTTTTCAAATCCAAGGCGGCGGATTGTGGATCACGGCTGAAATAAAATTGAACTCTGTGTGCAAATTGACTATTACGAATGTCGTCCAGAAACGCAGCGTGATCCGGAGTGCGCGCCACATAATGCAATTCAAATTCAGCGTTTTGACTCGCCAAATGTTCAGCCATGGACAATATCGGCGTAATACCAATACCTCCTGCCACCAATAGACTTTTTTGCGCATCAGTTGCCATAGAAAAATGATTTTTTGGATGACTGACTTTTACTGTTTGTCCTTCCTGAACAAGATCATGAACAGCCAAAGAGCCACCGCGTGATGCTGGATCTTTCAGGATTGCAATTTTGTACATCTGACGATTGTTGGAATCACTACAAAGCGAATATTGGCGAATGATGCCGCCCGGCAAATAAACGTCTATATGCGAACCCGCTGAAAATTCTGGTAAAAGACCGCCATCGATTGCTGCCAGTTCAAGGCTGCAAATATCAATTGCTTCAATTTTTTTTCGAATCACTTTTAATTCAAGAAGTGCTTTATCATCAATTGTATTGCCAGACATTTTTTACTCACATCAATAATTTTTTAAGATACTTGCTCAGCCGCAATAATTCGATCAATAATTTTTCGAGATTGCACACCACCGGCATCAATGTTCAGCATCAATAATTTTCGATCTGCATTTTCGCGTAAATTAATCTGCTGGCGCTCTAACATCTCAGAATCTTCAGCAAAAATTTTTCCTTGCCCATCTCGTATTGTGTTAGTCAGCGCTTCATCACTGGGGTTAAACTTTCGCGCCATACCCCAGAAATAATGAATGGATTGATCTGTTTCCGGCGTAATAAAATCCGTCACAACGCTGTAAACTTTTTTATCATTGGGTGCGTCGTAACCCCCGCAACCCATTAAGGCGACACCGACTTCAATCATAACGTGACTCGGCGGCGTGAATCGACAGATTTGCCATCGATCCACTTTAACATCATCAGGCAGGTTGTGATTTTTCATTGCCATTTTCCAAAATGGCGGCGGTTCAATATTGCTCATGAAACGACTGGTGATAACCATGTCACCCTCTACACTCGTTTTGCAGGGGGTTTCATCAATTTCTTTTTGTCCAATACTTGAGGAATGTACATAGGTTTCATGAGTGAGATCCATCAAATTATCAATCATCAATCGATAATCGCATTTAATGTGATAGAGCCCACCACCATATGCCCACTCAGAATTGTTGTACCACTCTTGCACAGGTATCTTGTTATCGTCCGCCAAATCCGGATTTCCTGGCCAGATCCAAATAAACCCGTAGCGCTCTACAACAGGAAAACTTTTTATTGAAGGGAAACCATTAACTCTTTGCCCCGGCATTGCAACTGTCTTTCCATTACAACCCATTTCCAATCCGTGATAGCCACATACCAAATTACCATTGCACACATATCCCAGTGAAAGTGGCGCACCACGATGCGGACAAAAATCTTGCAAACCGACTACCTTGCCTGTTGCATCGCGATAAAATACCAATCTCTCGTTGCAAATCATTCTTGCGAATGGCTTTTCCTTAATTTCATCAGCGCTGGCTGCTACGTACCAGATATTTTTTGGAAACATATTGTTATTACCCTAATTAAATATCGCCATTATGTTTATTTTTGCTCAATCAACTCATTCGCCACACTGCGCAAGCTTTGCAAAAAAAGTGTGGCTGCAGGTGATGGCGGCGTATGCGATCGAAAAGTGACACCGATTGGCCTAAATGAATTTTTCAATTCGATAGGTAGAACGGTCAGCAATCCGAATTTTTTCTCATAAAATATTTGATGCTCCGACAACAAGGCCAAGCGATCACTTTCCAACAATAATCCTCTTACATTTGACAATGAGCTGGTCTCAACAGTGGATACAGGTGTTTCCAATCCAGCATCTTCCAACATTCGATCGAAGATCAACCGCGACGGCGTATTGGATGCAGGCAAAACCCAGGCAAAAGTTTGCAAATCCACCAATGTCAAATTCTCTCGCCCTTCGAGCGGATGCCCTTTTCGAACAATGACCGACAATTTATCTTCAAATAATTTTTCGGTTGTTAATCCATCACCATTTTGTACAGGACGTATCGCCCCCACAATCATATCCAGCTCACCACAACGCAATGCTGATTCCATTAGAGCGTATGGCCCCTCTTCGGTACGAATTTGCAATTCCGGATAGTCTTTTAAAATTCGCGTAATTGCTCTCGGTGTCAAAATCGTTCGCGTATAGGGCAAGGTACCAATAATCAATTTTCCTTTTGTCACGCCATCCAAACTCGCCACTTCTTCCAACCCATGCCGCAGTTGGGAAAACGCCAATTTGATGTGGCGAATCAACAACTGACAATAAGCAGTACTGGTAAACCCCTGAGGACTTCGCTCAAAAATAGGTAAATCCAATAATTCTTCGACTTGTCGCAATGAGCTATACACCGCAGCGCGTGTAACCCCTAATAATTCAGCCGCAACACCTATGTCTTTGTAATCATGTAATGCAATAACAGAAGCCAATCGTTTGTAACTGATTTCCATCGAGAAAATGGGATTGTTCCTCTGACTCACACCTTTTTTATAATTGAGATAAGCCTCTCCCGCCGCTTCAAACTCAGCCACTACTCGCTCAACCCGACGAGCCAGAATCGACCCCTGTTTGGTCGGGATCATGCCAGTGGATGAACGCTCAAAAAGATCCACACCCAAATCCACTTCCAACTCACAAATGGCTTTGGTAACTGCCGTTTGGGATCGGTTTAACTTGTTGGCGGCCTTGGTTAGATTCTGATGTTTTACCACCAGCAGCATGGCTTTCAAATGTCGCAAACTGATCTCGGGGATACCCAGATGATGAAAATTCACTTTATCTCCAACCCCAGATCAGTAACTAAAAGTTATTCTATGCATAATTTAACTCATTCCAAAATGAATAATTGTTCCTATTCAAAATTCAATTAACATATTGTTTTATATACAATTTATAAAACTAAAAGCCCATACTTAAATGTCTTTTAGTCATTTATAGTTACTTTTTCTCATAGTGAAATTATAAAAACAACAACTTTTTTGCATGATATAAAAACGAAAAGGAATTGGATCAGGGCAGCCAGGCTTATCATACTGCCCTCAATTAATTTCATAAGATGACGCTATGCCACTGGTCGCCATTCCTTTTGCTCAGATTCGCGGGGGCAGCTCTAAAGGGCTTTACTTCAACGCGAAGGATTTACCCCAGGATCCCGCGAAACGCGACCCGATTCTGGTAGCCGCTATTGGTCGAGGTGCTCGTCAGATAGACGGATTGGGCGGTGCAGACCCCCTCACCAGTAAAGTGGCTATAGTCTCCCGCTCCTCTCGCCCCGGTGTTGATCTGGACTTTTTATTCGCACAAGTCGTAGTCGGAAAAGATATCGTCGATACCAGCCCCAACTGTGGAAATATTCTTTCTGGCGTTGGTTATTTTGCACTGGAAACCGGAATGCTTGAGGCCACCGAAGGCGTTACCCGAATCAATGTGTACATGATTAACAGTGGCAATGAATGTGAATTGATAATCAAAACTCCCAATCGAAAACCGGAATATTCGGGGGATACAAAAATAGATGGTGTTCCCGGCACCGGAGCAGCCGTGATTTGTAATTACGCTGATCTGGCAGGCTCAGCCTGTGGTGCTTTATTTCCAACAGAAAATGCAAAAGATGTTGTTGATGGAATAGAAGTCACCTGTATCGATAACGGTATGCCGGTTGCAATTATGCGTGCTGATAGCCTTGGTGTTCGCGGTGACGAAACCCCGGAAGAATTAAACAACAATCAAGCCTTGGTTCAACGCATATATAACTTGCGAATGAAATTGGGCCCCATGATGAATCTGGGTGATGTAGCTCAAAAAGCTGTGCCGAAAATGTGTTTGATTTCCGCACCCACTCAAGGTGGCGTGATATCCACTCGCACATTTATTCCCGACAAATGCCACGCAGCAATTGGTGTGTTGGGAGCAGTCTCTGTTGCGTCGGCTTG
This sequence comes from uncultured Cellvibrio sp., assembly GCA_966252135.1. Taxonomy (GTDB): domain Bacteria; phylum Pseudomonadota; class Gammaproteobacteria; order Pseudomonadales; family Cellvibrionaceae; genus Cellvibrio. Next base: position 115,118 of record CBINNU010000004.1, read on the forward strand.
CATTATTCCCGGTACTGTTTGTGAATCGATTGCGGTTGTTACCAATCCTAATGCATCCAGCTTTGCCTTATCCGTTGAACATCCCTCGGGAGAATTCACCGTCAATCTGGAAACAGAAACAGATAAACAGAAAGTGCGAATTGTAAAAGCCGGCGTGATCCGAACAGCGCGCCTTTTGGCAAAAGGTGAATTATTTATTCCTGCCGAATCAATCGATTAATTTCTATAAGACATGTCATAAATAAATAGGTGTTACATGACGTTGAATTCCAACCTGAAACAAACATTCACATTACCCGCCAATGCATGCGACGCACACTGCCATGTGTTTGGCCCTGCAGCACAATTCCCCTATTCCGATATTCGAAAATACACTCCCAAAGATGCACCTAAAGAAGAACTTTTTGCACTGCACAAGCAACTCGGTTTTACGCGCGCAGTATTAGTTCAAGCCAGCTGTCATGGAACCGACAACAGCGCCATGGTGGATATGTTGAATCATGCAAAGGGTCGTTATCGTGGTGTGGCGATTATTGATGAAGATTGTTCAGATGAAGAATTGGACAGATTAGATGCTGCTGGCGTTCGTGGAATTCGCTTCAATCTTCTAACACGACTGGTCGATATCAAGCCACGCGAATTTTATTTAAAAATGGCTGAACGAATTGAACGACTTGGCTGGCATATAGTGGTTTATTTTGAATCAGAAAATTTAGAAAAATTTGAATCCCTCATTAAAGAGTTTAAAGCGCCGATTATTATTGATCACATGGGCAGGCCGGATGTATCACAAGGCGTAAATAGTGAAAACTTTCAACGCATTTGTCGATTAGTCACCCATAGAAAAGATATCTGGATAAAAGTCAGTTGTGTTGAACGTGTGAGCCAACAAGGTGCGCCCTACTCGGATGTTATTCCCTTTGCAAAATATTTAGTTGACCATTTTCCTGATCAAGTTCTTTGGGGAACAGATTGGCCTCACCCCAATATGGAACCCAATATTCCTAATGATGTACTTCTGGTAAATAATCTGCCTTTGATTGCAAGCACAGCAGAATTACAGAAAAAATTACTGGTAGATAATCCACACAAGCTTTACAAATTTGAAGACTAATCAAGAAATCTGTCGAATAGAGAATGCATATGAAAACCGTCGCCGTAAAAAATATTCATCGCGCCGATCAGCAAGTAGTTAATGATTTGGCAAAATTCGGGGTTGCTACCGTACACGAAGCGCAAGGTCGCACAGGTTTGTTAAAACCCTGGATGCGCCCAATTTATCGAGGTGAGGGCATAGCCGGAAATGCGATTACCATTTTGGCGCAACCCGGCGATAATTGGATGATTCATGTTGCCATTGAACTCTGTACACCGGGCGATATTTTGGTAGTTGCCTGTACCACTGATAATGATGACGGCATGTTCGGTGATTTGCTTGCAACTTCTGCACAAGCTCGCGGTGTGCGCGGTTTGATTATCGACGCAGGTGTACGCGATGTTCGCACATTGGAACAAATGAATTTCCCCGTTTGGTCAAAAGCAATATCCGCAAAAGGCACAGTGAAAAACACCTTGGGATCAGTCAATGTTCCTATTGTTTGTGCAGGTCAATTGATCAACCCTGGCGATGTAATTGTTGCTGATGACGATGGTGTTGTGGTGGTCCCCAGAAAAAATGCTGAATCGGTATTAATTGCGTCGCAAAAACGTGAAGCACTGGAAACTGAAAAACGAGCGAAATTAGCTTCCGGCATATTGGGGCTTGATCTCTACACTATGCGCCCACGGTTAGCCGAACATGGATTGGTTTACATCGAACATATCGATGACTTAACTGACTAACCGACGACATTATTTGTTTTCAATATTTTTATTGAGAGGAAACCCGAATGATTATTGATTGCCATGGACATTACACAACCTTCCCCAAGCAAGTGGCAGACTATCGCGAAAATCAAAAAAAAGAACTACAAGCAGATCCTCTTGCCAAAGGCTCCAAGGGCATTATCAAAATCAGTGACGATCAATTACGCGAAAGTGTTGAGAATAATCAATTGCGACTGCAAAAAGAACGTGGCACTGACATGACATTATTCTCACCTCGCGCCAGCTGGATGGGACACCATTTGGGCAATCGATACACCAGCCAATTTTGGACCGAGCATCAAAATGATTTGGTGCATCGCATTTGCCAACTCTATCCACAAAATTTTGCACCTGTCGCCCAACTACCACAGTCGCCTGATCTGGATCCCAAAGAATTGATTCCAGAATTAACACGTTGTGTTGAAATGGGTTTTGTAGGATGTAATCTGAATCCGGATACTACGGGTGGACATTGGCATGATGTGCCATTAAGTGATAAAAGGTGGTATCCCTTCTATGAAAAAATGGTGGAACTGGATATTCCTGCAATGATCCACGTAAGCGAAGCCTGTAATGCCTGCTTCAGTACGACAGGTTCCTATTATCTGTCGGCCGACACTACAGCCTTCGATCAATTTATGTATTCTGATGTATTCAAGGATTTCCCAACCATTAAATTTATCATTCCCCACGGCGGTGGCGCTGTGCCTTATCACTGGGGGCGCTTTAGAGGCATTGCACAAGACAAAGGTTTTGGTGATTTGAAAGAAAAAGTGTTAAAGAATATTTTCTTTGATACCTGTGTATACCATCAACCGGGTATTGATTTATTACTGGAAGTAATTCCTGTCGACAACATTTTATTTGCATCAGAAATGATTGGTGCGGTTCGAGGAATTGATCCTGAAACCGGGCACTATTATGACGACACCAAACGCTATATCGACAACAACACAAAATTGTCGGCAGCACAGAAACAACAAATATTTGAAACTAATTCACTCAAGGTATTTGGTCGTTTAAAAAACTGGATTCAATAATTAGGCTTTTTCATTTACATCGAGTCTGAGGCAATTATGAAAGTATGTATGGCAGGAGTCGGCGCCTTTGCAATAAAACATTTAGATGCACTTGCTCGCATTGAAGGCGTTGAAGTGGTGTCACTAGTCGGTCGCCGCGAAGACAATACGCGAGAACTGGCCGAAAAACGTGGCATAAAACATTGGACTACTCGCTATGAAGATGCACTCGCATTAAAAGAAGTCGATGCAATAATTTTAACAACCCCTACACAAATGCACGCAGCTCAAGGCATACAAGCCATGGATGCTGGAAAGCATGTATTGATTGAAATTCCGATGTCCGACAATCTGCAAGATGCTCAGGCACTGGTAGCTAAACAAAAGGAAACAGGTCTGGTCGCCATGGTCGGACACACACGTCGATTCAACCCTAGCCATCAATGGATTCATAAAAAAATCCAAAATGGCGAACTTAAGGTTTTGCAAATGGATGTGCAAACCTACTTTTTTCGACGTACGAATACCAATGCATTAGGTCAGCCACGCAGCTGGACAGATCATTTACTCTGGCATCACGCATGTCACACTGTTGATTTATTTCAATATCAAACCGGTGAATCTATTTCGCAAGTCTATGGTCTACAAGGCCCTATTCATCCCGATCTGGGAATTGCTATGGATATGAACATTGGCATGAAAGTGCCATCAGGTGCGCTTTGTACTTTATCTCTGTCATTTAACAACGACGGCCCTCTCGGCACTTTCTTCCGTTACATTTGTGATAATGGAACTTATATCGCGCGCTATGACGATTTGGTTGACGGAAAAGGCAATACTATTGATTTAAGTAAAGTCGATGTGTCCATGGATGGAATTGAGTTGTGTGATCGCGAATTTTTTTCTGCGATTCAACAAGGCCGCGAACCCAACGCCAGCGTTGCGCAATGCGTGAAAGCTATGGATGTATTGGATCGTATTGAAAAACAATTTGTGTGAGATCAGCTATGACCTGGGCCAAGCATGATTACGACGATATTCCCGGTACCTATGTGTTCAACGGGGAAAGATCCAATCGCGGATATCGAATTAATAAGATGGCATTTTCTTTTAACGATGCCCGTAATCGTGATGAATTTGCAAAAGATATGGCAGCCTATTGCGATAAATTTGGTTTGGACGCTGACGAAAAAAAAGCCGTGCTTGAAGCCGATTTTATTACACTGCTACGACTCGGTGGCAATATTTATTATTTGGCCAAAATTGCTATTTTTCACGGCATGACGGTGCAAGATGCTTGCGCCAGAATGAGCCAAATATCCACCCCTGAATTTCATCAAAGGCTGCAAAACAACGCCAAAGGCTTTGAAGAAAAAATCCAATCACTGGGAGGCTACTTCAATGGCTAAACTGGTCGGCGGCATTAGTAGTTCTCACATTCCTGCAATTGGTAGAGCCATTGCAGCCAAGCAACAAGGTGATGCTTACTGGAAACGTTTTTTTGATGGATATTTTCCAGTTAAGCAATGGCTGGACAAGGTCAAACCTGATTTGGTTATTCTGGTTTATAACGATCATGGGTTGAATTTTTTTCTGGATACAGTTCCGACCTTTGCCTTGGGTGCTGCCACAAGTTATGAAACCGCAGATGAAGGTTGGGGTTTGAAAACCCAAGCGCGTGTGGATGGTGATGCACAATTTTCCTGGCATTTAATTGAAAGCCTGGTGCAAGACGAATTTGATATCACCATCTGCCAGGAGATGTTAGTCGATCATGGCTTCATTGTGCCTATGACATTATTATTTGGTGAGAAAGATCATTGGCCAATAAAAGCCATTCCACTCACAGTGAACACAGTTCAACATCCTGTTCCTTCCGCCAAACGTTGTTACAAACTGGGCCAAGCCCTGGGCAAAGCTATTGCATCCTATCCAGACGATATGAAAGTGGTTGTGGTAGGAACCGGTGGAATGTCACATCAATTACAAGGAGAACGTGCCGGCATTATTAATGTGGATTTTGATTTGGAATGCATAGAAAAAATTATTCATGACCCTGAATGGTTAACTGGAATTTCCAATAGTGAAATTATGCGGCGTGCAGGAACAGAAGGCATTGAAACCATTATGTGGATGGTGATGCGCGGTGCTTTGGGCGAAAAAGTAAAACTTTTGCACAAACATTATCATGCACCCATTTCAAATACAGGTGCGGGTGTTTTGCTGCTTGAGCCAGCCGACAGTTAATCATGCAAACTCGTCGCATTGGTCCACTTACAATCAACCCGATTGGTTTGGGCTGCATGGGCATGTCGCATGGATATGGCAAAACCGATGTCAACATAGCCAAACAGACGCTGCATAAAGCCTTGGATATAGGCTATAACTTTCTCGACACAGCCGCGCTCTACGGTTTTGGCAATAACGAAAAATTAATTGGAGAAACTCTCGCCAGTCGCCGCAATGAATTTATTCTTGCTAGCAAATGTGGGTTAATTGCTGGGCCAGACGGAAAACGTCTTTTGGATGCACACCCTGATTCTATTCGAAAAACCTGCGATACCAGCCTGCGAAATTTGCGAACAGAGGTTATCGATCTTTACTATTTACATCGCGTTGATCCAAAAATTCCATTAGAAGATCAAATTGGCACTCTGGGCGATTTGGTTAAAGAAGGAAAAATTCGTTCGATTGGTTTATCAGAAGTGTCTGCCAATACTATTCGCAAAGCCAACGCCATTCACAAGATTTCTGCTGTGCAATCTGAATATTCTTTGTGGACTCGCAATCCGGAAAATCAGGTAATTGAATGTTGCACAGAACTTGATATTGCATTTGTGGCTTTCAGTCCGGTTGGTCGTGGATTTTTAACCGATCAACTGCGCAATCTATCACAACTGTCAGCAGGTGACTTGCGTTTGACCATGCCACGATTTTATCCTGAAAATTTCCCCCACAATTTACAACTACTGGAACCCCTCAAAAAAATTGCCAACAAACACAGTGCTACCACAGCACAAATATCTCTCGCATGGTTGCTGGCAAAAGCCTCGCATATTATTCCAATTCCCGGCACAACCAATGCCAAACATTGTGAAGAGAATTTTGTTGCGCAGGAAATAACACTGAGTGCAGACGATATTTCACAACTCGATAAATGTTTTAATGAAAGTGAACTGAAAGGGAAACGCTACAACGACGAGACACTCGCGACTATGGAAACTTGAAGGCGAATCCCTCACCCTAGCCCTCTCCCAAAGGGAGAGGGAATTGGAATTTTACTTCGTAGTTAGCCAACCAGGAGGTTAATCCCCTCTCCCTTTGGGAGAGGGTAAGGGTGAGGGTCTTACAAACTTGCCAATGCCGCATTAAACGTCGCACTCGGACGAAGTGCTGCTGAAGCCTTGGCAACATCCGGATAATAATAACCACCTAAATCGAAAGGCTTACCTGAGGCTGCTTTTAATTCACCAACAATTTTTGCTTCATTTTCAGTCAGAGTTTTTGCCAAAGGTGCAAATTCTTTTGCCAACCCGGCATCGTCCGTTTGCGCAGCCAGGGCTTGTGCCCAATACAGCGCTAAATAGAAGTGACTGCCGCGATTATCCAATTCACCTGCGGCACGGCCGGGCGATTTGTTGTTATCGAGGAAAGCACCATTCGCTTGATCCAGCGTTTTTGCAAAGACTTTTGCTTTGGCATTGTTAGTGACGTTACCGTAGTGATCGAGTGATTCAGCCAATGCTAAAAATTCGCCTAGAGAATCCCAACGCAAGTGACCCTCTTCTACAAATTGTTGAACGTGTTTTGGCGCAGAGCCACCAGCACCTGTTTCAAACAATCCGCCACCGTTCATCAGTGGAACAATTGACAACATTTTTGCAGAAGTTCCGAGTTCCATAATCGGGAACAAATCGGTGAGGTAATCACGCAACACATTACCAGTTACAGATATTGTATCTTTACCTGCACGAATGCGATCTAGAGAATACTGCATGGCTTCTTCGGGTGATTTGATATAGATCTCTAACCCTGATGTATCAAAATTTTTCAGATAAGTATTCACTTTAACAATCAGTTGCGCATCGTGAGCACGTTTTGGATCCAACCAGAAAACAGCAGGAGTATTGGATGCACGCGCGCGATTCACCGCAAGTTTCACCCAATCTTGCACTGGTGCATCTTTGGTTTGACACATACGCCAGATATCACCGGCTTCAACATTTTGTTCCAACAAAACATTTCCAGCTGCATCAGTTACACGCACCACACCATCAGCAGAAATTTGGAAAGTTTTATCGTGTGAACCGTATTCTTCTGCGGCTTGTGCCATCAAACCCACGTTAGGCACGCTGCCCATGGTCACTGGATTAAATGCACCATTCTTTTTGCAATCATCAAGAACAACTTGATAAATGCCCGCATAACAACGATCAGGAATACAAGCTTTGGTGTCTTGCAATTTGCCTTCGGCATTCCACATTTTGCCAGAATCGCGAATCATGGCAGGCATGGATGCATCCACAATGACATCGCTTGGCACGTGCAAATTGGTGATGCCTTTATCGGAATTCACCATGGCCAATGCAGGGCGATCTGCATAAAGCGCTTTGATATCCGCTTCAATTTCCGCTTGTTTGTCAGCAGGCAGTGATTTGATTTTGGTGTAGAGATCACCAATACCGTTATTGACATCAACGCCCAAATCTTTCAACACAGCCGCGTGTTTTTCCAACACAGGTGCGTAATAAACCGAAACAAAATGACCAAAAATAATCGGGTCAGAGACTTTCATCATGGTTGCTTTCAAATGCACTGATAACAACACGCCTTTGGCTTTGGCGTCATCAATTTGTGCAGCGATATAACTGCGCAATGCATTTTTGCTGAGCACTGATGCATCAATTAATTCACCCGCCAAAACTTTGGTGGATTCTTTCAATACTTTGCTGCTGCCGTCTTTAGCAATCAATTCGATTTTGACTGAGCCAGCTTCTTTAATAAGAGCCGATTTTTCGCTGCCGTAAAAATCATTGCTGCTCATGTGCGCTACGTGAGTTTTGGAATCCGCAGACCAGGCACCCATTTTGTGGGGATTTTTACGTGCGTAATTTTTAACAGATAAAGGTGCGCGACGATCCGAATTACCTTCACGCAATACCGGGTTAACGGCAGAACCTTTGACTTTGTCGTAGCGGGCTTTGACATCTTTTTCAGTGTCATTAGCCGGTGCTTCAGGGTAATCCGGCAAGTCATAACCTTTGGCTTGCAGCTCTTTTATCGCAGCTTTTAATTGGGGAATCGAGGCACTGATATTGGGGAGCTTGATGATGTTAGCTTCTGGCGTAGTCGCCAACTTACCCAATTCTGCCAGGTGATCGCCTATGCGTTGTTCTGCAGTCAAGCGCTCGGGAAATACCGCCAAAATACGGCCTGCCAGGGAAATATCACGGGTTTCAATCGCAATCCCGGAAGATTTGGTAAAGGCTTGAACTATGGGCAGGAGAGAATAGGTAGCAAGAGCGGGGGCTTCGTCAGTTTGGGTATAGATAATTTTTGAATCAGTCATTTAAAGATGGCTCCGTCAATTCGTATGCTGGTAATTTCCTTGATGCCGGCCAGGTGCCTTGTGAGCCCTGCCCTCAACAAGATGAAATCGGAATAAAAGAGCCCCGCCACAGGCCTATAGCCACCCGTTGCAAGAGCGGGGGCGATTCTAGCATTTTCAGGATTGCTGTGGCTGCATGAAAGAATTTTATTTCGGGTTATTAACGAATTGGGATTAGTAATTTCCTCCCCCTTGTGGAGGGGGAGGCCAGGAGGGGGTGCAAGGTTTGAAGGGAGTCAGCAAAAAACAAACCCCACCCTAACCCTCCCCTTCGTAAGGGGAGGGGACAGATTGCACTTCGCATCAAAAATCAAATCACCCCTTAGCCAAACACTTCAAAGTCGTAGCCGCTGCCGAAGTCCGATTCTCCACACCCAATTTGCGAAAAATTTGTTCCAGATGTTTATTCACCGTGCGCGGACTCATATCAAGGATTTGCGCAATTTCGCGATTGGTTTTGCCTTTAGCGATCCACAATAAAACATCCGCTTCGCGACCGGTAACTGCAAAATGTTGACGCAACAAACGCGTATCTTCATCAACTTGATGAACTGCGGTTAAACGCAATAAATATTCGCGGCCATCCATCACACTCACTACTTCAACTGATAACGCAGTTGATAAACCGGATAAGACCAATTGACGACCTACATCCGGTTTGTGTTGCAACCAATCGCGCAATTGTTTGCTGATGGAGTTTTGTAATTGATTGTCTTGTGTTGCTTGCGATTTTGATAACAATTGATGCGCCTGTGGTGTCGCCCAACGCAATTGCCCTTGCAAATCCAGTGTTAATAAATAATGACCTGCGGTATCCAAAGCCGCGCGAGCCGTTTGAGTCATGTGGGCATTCGCGAGATGCACGCGCATACGCGCAATTAATTCATCGGTTTTAATTGGTTTAGTAACATAATCAACACCGCCTGCGCCCAAACCTTTGACAATATGTTCAGTGTCACTCAAACCGGTCATAAAAATAATTGGCACATCCGCCAACTGCGGAATTTGTTTTAATCGCTGACAAGTTTCAAATCCATCCATATGCGGCATAACGGCATCCAACAAAATAATATCGGGCCGCATATTTTGGGTGATGGTCAAAGCCTGTGCGCCTTCAAGGGCAACCAGCACAGTAAATTTCTCTGATTCCAATACATCGTTCAACATATGAATGGTATCGATAGAATCATCGACCACCAACACAACTTGATTACTGCTCATCATGCTTATTCTCCGCGTCAGGATTTTTCCGGAACTACTGCAAAGTCATCAATAACGCGCAATAGACTGTTAAATTGAAATACTTTCGCCAGGCTCATTAAATTGTTGAGCAATTCATTGTGTGCTGGCGATAAACCTTGTCGATCCAATAAAGATTGCAACATATCCACCACTGCTTTTTTGTGACCAATAGCAGCCAGCCGTGCAATTTCGTCAAGATCCGATTCTTGCAAACCAGATCTGAATTGATCTTGATCTGTCGCAATAATTTGTCGAACTGGATTGTCAATGGGCTCGCCTTGATGCTGTTCACCTTGATGCTGTTCACCTTGATAGGACCACTGCAAATGTAACAAGCGACCCAAATGATCAAAGAGTATATCGGTGCGCACAGGCTTGATGACATAAGCCTGATGCAATGGTGGCGCTTCATTGTTGAGTGGCAGGGATATGGAACGCCCTTCACTGGCGTCAGCAGATACCATAATGATTGGTTGATCATGGCCTGAATCACGCAAACATTTTGCCAATTGCCAACCATCCATACCGGGCATGGAGACGTCCAGTAGAAAAATATCGATCGGAAGATTATTCGCTGAGTTTTCATTTGCTGATAAATAATTCAACAAACTTTCAGGATCTGCGAAATCCGTTACGTCAAATCCAAGCGGTAACAGAGTTGCGCGCATTAATTGCCTGTGCGATTCGTCATCATCCACAACGATTAATGAACGTTTTTCCCCTTGATAACCACAGATAGTTTTTTTCGCTTGCACCAATAAATTTTCAGGTTGTTGATGGCTAATGTTGGATAGCATCAAGCTGACTTTAAAACGACTGCCCTTGCCTAATTCACTGGTGACGGAAATATCACCACCCATAATTTCGGATAATAATCGCGTGATAGTTAACCCCAAACCCGTACCCGTAGTGGTTGAACCCGGCCGATATACTCGCTCAAAGGGGCGAAAAATACGTTCAAGATTTTCATGGGCAATGCCTTCACCAGTATCTTGCACAATAAATTCAGCTACCTGACTACGGTACTTGACACTAAAGGTCACACTGCCGGTATTGGTGTACTTCACCGCGTTGGATAACAAATTAATTAAAATTTGTCGCAAACGTTTTTCATCGGTTTTTACCCACTCAGGCAAAGGTTTTTTGCATTCAAAATAAAATGATAAACCTTTGGCCTGCGCCTGAACGCGAAACATATTGACCAGCTGTTCAAGCAAGGCGTTGATACGCACAGGGTCCTGGTGCAAATCCAATCGTCCTGCTTCAATTTTCGAAATATCCAGAAGTCCTTCAATCAAATCCGCCAAATGTTCACCGCTGTGACGAATAACACCAAGTGCTTCGCGCCTGTGTGCAGGAATGTCGGAATCTTTTTCCAATAATTGTGCGTAACCTAAAATGGCATTTAACGGTGAACGCAATTCATGGCTAATGCCAGTTAAGTAACGACTTTTTGCGAGGTTGGCGGCATCGGCTTCTTCTTTGGCTTTTTGCAAGGCTTGATCAGTACGTTCGTGCGCGTCAATCTCTTCCATCAGCAGTCGCGTTTGACGTTGCGATTCTTCTTGTGCAACCAGACGGCTTTCATGTGCCAATACAAATAACCAACTGACAACACCGGTCACTATCACTAATAGGAAAAATACTTTCCATAAAGTGGCTTCTAACAATGCAGCGGTTTCAGGTGCATGAATAGGTGTTTGAAAATAAATCAGTGACAACAAAATTGCTGATAGTCCGTTAATAAAAATAACCAGCAATAAGAAATGGCCCAGTCGGGAATTGATTGAATCAGTTACAAATCCCGGTAAATAATTTACAAAAAATCGCGATAATTGTTCACGGTAGTTAGCACCGGGTTTACAGTAATCCTGACAGCGAGCATCCAAAGAACAGCACAGCGAACAAATATGGCCCGCGTATGCAGGGCAATGAGTCATATCTTCTGCTTCAAATTTATGTTCACAAATGCAACAAGAAATAACCGAGGACTTATCTTGAACAAAAGATAACTGTACTTCAGGTCTCGCCAAATAATATCGCCCACCGGTGTACCAAGCGATGCCCGGCGCAGCAATCAGGGCAACCCCTAGGGTAATAAAATGTGAAAGCGCCTGAGCAATCTCACCAAAGATTCCTGCATGGCAAAGCATGCCGACCAGTGATGACAAAATCATCGAACCTACGCCGACCGGATTAATGTCATAAAGATGTGCGCGTTTAAATTCAATCGGTTTTGGACTTAATCCTAAAGGTTTATTGATTACCAAATCGGCAACCAAAGAACCCAACCAGGCAACAGCCACAATGGCATAAAACCCCAGTGTTTGTTCGAGCGCGCGATAAACACCTAATTCCATCAATAACAGCGCGATCGCCACATTAAATACCAACCAGACAACACGACCCGGGTGACTATGGGTTAAGCGCGAGAAAAAATTCGACCAGGCAATTGAACCGGCGTAAGCATTGGTTACATTAATTTTTAACTGGCTGAGAATTACAAAAATGCCCGCGACGGATAACGCCGCTTCTGGTGAATTCGCAATGTAACTGAAAGCTACCATATACATTCGCGTGGGATCTGAAGCGTCCGTCTGACTAATTCCATGATTTAACGCCAGTACTGCCAAAAAAGATCCTGCCAAAATTTTGATTGCACCAATCACAATCCAACCAGGCCCGCCTGCAATTAACGCAGCCCACCATTTCCAGCGTTGATTGGGTTTTGCCTCCGGCATAAATCGTAAAAAATCGACTTGCTCGCCAATTTGTGCGATCAATGAAAAGATAACCGCTGAGGCTGCACCGAATAATAAAATATTCACGCCCTCGGGCTTTTCACTTTGCAAATTGCCTGTGTATTGCGTCCAGTTTTCGACAGCGCTGGCATCCGCATAAATAATAAAAACAAAGGGCAATAGTTGCAGAACAATCCAGAGTGGCTGACTCCAGAGTTGAAAACGTGTGATAAAGGTGATGCCGTAAACCACCATAGGAATAATCACCAACGAACTGATGAGATATCCCCAGGCCAAGGGAATGTTAAATAACAAATCCAAAGCCATTGCCATAATGGCGGCTTCAAGCGCGAAAAATATAAAGGTAAAAGATGCATAGATAAGTGAAGTAATGGTTGAGCCTATATAACCAAAACCGGCACCGCGTGTAAGTAAATCAATATCCAACCCGTATTTGGCTGCGTAATAGCTGATCGGAATTGCGGTCAAAAAAATAATCGCACTCACAGCCAAAATTGCGGCCAGTGCATTATCAAACCCGTAATGAATGGTGATGGCACCACCAATAGCTTCAAGTGCTAAAAAAGAAATTGCCCCCAGGGCGGTTGCAGCAACGCGACCTGCTGTCCAACGTCTTGCACTCTTTGCGGTAAAACGCAGGGCGTAATCTTCCAGTGTTTGGTTAGCCACCCACTGGTTATAGTTTCGACGTACGCGAAAAATATGTTGTTTAGCTGTCATAGGCGATACACAAGGCCCGGATTAAGTGATTGACTTGTGAGTTGCCTTCTCGCATTAAATCGGTGCACGAAATTTAAAAAATGATCCCATGTAGGGCGGGTCGCGACCCGCGTGTTGAGATTTTCGCAAGAACACGCGGGTCACGACCCGCCCTACATTGATTCATCCCTGCACCCAACAAATTTATTTCTTTCAATGCAAGAACCCTTCCCTCTTTAATTCTTTTGAAAAATACACTGCAAAAAATTCTTCGCTATACGTCAAATGCCCTATTCCCGTGAGTCATTTATCGAATGGTTTCAACAGCTGTTCGCGCCTAGATTGGCCCCAAGACTTGTTGCCTTTTTCAATCCACCCCTCGGCGAAACTGGTTTCAAGTCCCTTCTCAAACACATTTGTTTTTTTCGAAAGCTAGCAGAGGAAACATCATGAAAACATCCCCCCATTTAAAACGATTTTTTGATTGGAAAACCTGTTTGTCTGCACTCGCCGTTTCTTTTGCCGTGAGTGCAGCGCAAGCTGAAGTGAATACAACTGGATTAGCAGTTACTGATACCACAGTGAAAGTCGGCATACTCCACTCGGTCACCGGCACTATGGCAATCAGTGAAACCGGTTCTGTGCAAGCCGAAAAATTGGCGATTGACCAAATCAATGCCATGGGCGGTGTACTCGGTCGCAAGATTGAATTTATTCAGGAAGATGGCGCCAGTGACTGGCCAACCTTTGCTGAAAAATCCAAAAAATTATTGGTGAACGATAAAGTTGCTGCTGTATTTGGTTGCTGGACATCTGCATCACGCAAAGCGGTGTTGCCGATTTTCGAGCAATACAACGGCATGTTGTACTACCCAACTTTCTACGAAGGTTTGGAACAATCACCTAACGTGATTTACACCGGGCAAGAAGCCACTCAGCAAATTATCGCGGGTATCGATTGGGTAACTAAAACCAAAGGTGCTAAATCATTTTACTTGTTAGGTTCAGATTACATCTGGCCACGCACTTCAAACAAAATCGCACGCAAACACATTGAGAAATTAGGTTTGAGCGTTGTGGGTGAAGAATATTATCCCCTGGGCCACACCCAATTTAACTCTGTGATCAACAAAATCAAATTGAAAAAACCGGATGTGATTTACGCAATTGTCGTGGGCGGTTCTAACGTGGCCTTCTACAAACAATTGAAAGCAGCCGGTATCGATATGACCAAAGAAAAACCACTGGTGTTGACCATCTCCGTAACTGAAGACGAAATTCTCGGTATCGGCGGTGAAAACATGGTGGGCGCTTACGCATCCATGAAATATTTCCAAAGCTTGCCAAACGACAACAACAAAAAATTTGTTGAAGCCTTCAAAGCAAAATACGGTCAAGACATAGTCATAGGTGACGTAACTCAAGCCGCTTACTTAGGCCCCTGGTTGTGGAAAGCAGCAGTTGAAAAAGCCGGTTCATTTGATATCGACAAAGTACGAGAAGCATCACCCGGTATCGAGTTGACTACTGCACCTGAAGGTTACGTGAAAATACACCCTAACCATCACCTCTGGTCAAAAACTCGTATAGGTCACGCACGCACCGACGGTCAATACGACGTAGTGTTTGAAACCAAAGATTTGATCGAGCCAGATCCATTCCCGAAAGGTTATCAATAATTGAATTGGCCACCTGTTAACAGCAGGTGGCCAATTTTGGTTACGCAAGTTGATTGGAATTAAACACTGTAGGGCGGGTCATGACCCGCGTAATGAGATCTCATCAAGAACAGCTGTAATGAGATATTCGCAAGAACACGCGGGTCGCGACCCGCCCTACAAATGAAATACGAATGAAAATTTTTTAAAAGCAGTCGAAGAAGTTTTTTAGCAATTAATTGAGGACACGACTATGTTCGCAGAATACAGCTCCTCGGAATTATTATCGATCTTCGCCATGCAAGGTGTGGCGGGATTAATTTTATTTTCGGTGTTTGTGTTGATGGCTCTCGGTCTCGCCATTATTTTTGGGCAAATGGGTGTCATCAATATGGCGCACGGTGAATTTATGATTCTCGGTGCTTACGTTACTTATTTAACATCACATTTATTTTCAGCTTATCTACCGGATTTTTTCAGTGCTTATTTTATTCTGGCGATGATTCTCGCATTTCTTGCCGCAGGCGCACTCGGCGCCCTGGTGGAATGGGGAATGATCCGACATCTTTACAATCGCCCACTGGACACACTACTCGCCACCTGGGGATTAAGTTTAATTCTGCAACAACTCTATCGCAGCGTGTTTGGTGCACGCGAAGTGGGTGTGACATTACCCGATTGGTTAATGGGTTCTTATCAACTCACTGAAACCATTGAATTACCCATCAACGGTTTGTTTGTGATGAGTCTTGCCATAGGTATTTCAGTTGCCGTCGCGATTTTAATGTACAAATCCACTTGGGGAATTCAAGTGCGCGCAGTTGTACAAAATCGTGCAATGGCCGGTGCCGTTGGCATCAACACCACAAAAGTTGATCGCATTACATTTGCATTAGGTTGTGGCATCGCGGGTGTTGCCGGTAGCGCATTTACCATGATTGGTTCCACCGGCCCAACATCCGGACAACTTTATATTGTGGATACATTTTTAGTGGTGGTGTTCGGCGGTGCATCGAGTTTGTTCGGCACTATCGCCTCTGCATTTGGCATTTCGCAAGCACAATCGACCATGGAATTTTTCATGAGCGGTTCCATGGCAAAAGTTCTCACACTCTTGTTCGTAGTATTTATTTTGATGCTGCGCCCACAAGGTTTGTTCACTTTGAAAGTTCGTCGCTAAAGAGGAGCACCTACTATGTCTTACCAAGGTATAGCGTCAATCTTTCCCAAAAAAGATTTATACAGTTACCTCATATTGGCAGCAATTTTGGTGATTGTGTTACCCATGTTTCTGGATATTTTTCGACTCAATCTCGTCGGTAAATATTTAACCTACGCATTCGTCGCCGTGGGTTTGGTGTTGTGTTGGGGATACGGCGGTATTTTAAGTTTGGGCCAGGGTGTTTTCTTTGGCCTGGGCGGATACGCCATGGCAATGTTTTTAAAACTGGAAGCATCAGATCCTGAAAGCACCAAAATTCAATCCACACCCGGTATTCCAGATTTTATGGATTGGAATCAGGTGACTGAATTGCCATTTTTTTGGGAGCCCTTCTACAGTTTTAGTTTTACATTGGCCGCCATTATTGTGTTACCCGCATTGTTGGGTTACATCATAGGTGTTGCCATGTTTAAACGGCGTGTGGGCGGTGTGTATTTTGCGATTATCACCCAAGCTTTTGCTGCAATCCTGACGATTTTAATTATCGGCCAACAAGGTTACACCGGTGGCGTAAATGGAATGACGGATTTACGCACACTGCTCGGCTGGGATATTCGCACCGATTCGGCAAAATTAATTTTGTATTTTGTGTGCGTATTCTTTCTGTTTCTTTGTTTGTTCTTCGCGCAATTTGTTCGCAAAAGTAAATTGGGACGCTTATTGGTTGCCATGCGCGATAAAGAAGATCGTGTAAGATTTTCCGGTTACGACGTCGCCAACTTTAAAATTTTTATCTTCTGTCTTGCCGGTGTTTTCTCAGCGATTGGCGGTGCCCTCTTTACTTTGCAAGTAGGCTTCATGTCACCGACTTTGGTTGGAATAGTCCCTTCAATTGAAATGGTAATTTTCTGTGCTGTGGGTGGACGCTTGTCAATCATCGGCGCGGTTTACGGGACTTTGTTAGTGAACGCAGCAAAAACCAGTTTCTCGGAAAGTTTTCCTGAACTCTGGCTGTTTGCGATGGGCGGATTATTTATTGCTGTGGTTATGGCATTTCCGAACGGTCTCGCTGGAATTTACGAAACCTATATCGCGCCTAAAGTTGAAGCCTTCTTTAACAAACTCAAATCAAAAACACCCGCACCCAAAAAGGAAGCACCGCCACCCGCTGTAGAAAAGCCTCAGGTTACCAACGAAAGCAAAAGTCAACTGAGTGGAGGACTTGCACATGAGTAATAACACAGACTTTTTGTTAGCGGTTGAAGGTTTGACAGTTTCCTTCGACGGATTCAAAGCGGTAAATGATTTAACTTTCTATATCGATGAACATGAGATTCGCGTGATCATCGGCCCTAATGGTGCGGGTAAAACCACAGTGCTGGATTTAATTTGTGGTCGAACCAAAGCAACCGAAGGTTCAATTAAATTTCGCAACCGTGAAATGACGACACTGCGCGAGCATGAAATTGTAAAAGCCGGCATTGGCCGAAAATTTCAAACACCATCAATCTACGGTGATTTAACCGTGTTTGAAAATCTGGAAATTTCCTTTCCCCGCGGTCGTTCAGTTTGGGGCGCGTTAGCATTTAAACGCGATGCAGAAGTCATCAGCAAAGTGAATGAAGTCGCGCAGATGATTTTTTTGAGCGATCAATTGGACATGCAAGCCGAATTACTCAGCCATGGGCAAAAACAGTGGCTGGAAATCGGCATGTTATTGATGCAGGACCCGGAACTTTTGATGCTCGACGAACCCGTTGCGGGTATGTCAGTTGGTGAGCGTCAACAGACTGCAGAATTATTGCGGCGCATCATTAAAGACAGATCAGTGATTGTAATTGAACACGATATGCAATTTGTTGCGCAAATCGCTGACAAGGTGACTGTGTTGCATCAAGGCAAAATTCTGGCAGAAGGCTCAGTCGATAAAGTGAAAGCTGATCCCAAAGTCGTTGAAGTCTATTTAGGCCATTAATTGCGAGGATGACATTATGCTAGCGGTATCCAACTATAGAGTCAGTTATGGTCAGAGTGAGGTGTTACATGGTTTGAATTTTGAAATCAAACCGCGCGAAATTGTGGCCGTCATGGGCCGCAATGGCATGGGTAAAACCACACTGATGAAATCTTTGATGGGGGTTATTCCCAGCTCCGGTGGTAGCGTGACACTCGAAGGAAAAGAAATGAGTCAATTAAAAAGCTATCAACGCGTCGCTCAGGGATTCGGTTTTGTCCCGCAAGGACGCATGATTTTTTCGAGCATGACAGTGCAAGAAAATATCGAAACCGGATTAACCACCAGCAAACGAAAAACGGTTCCACAAGAACTCTACGATATGTTTCCGGTGTTATTGGAAATGCGCAAACGTCGCGGCGGAAATTTATCCGGTGGGCAACAACAACAATTGGCTATTGCGCGTGCATTGGCAAGCAATCCAAAAATGTTGTTTCTCGATGAACCCACCGAAGGTATTCAACCTTCCATCATCCGCGATATGGGTCGTACGCTAAAAGCTATTCGCGATCAACGGGGTTTGTCGATTGTAGTTTCAGAGCAGGTATTAAGTTTCGCTTTGGATATAGCAGACAGAATTCTGGTAATCGAAAAAGGCATTATTGTTCATGAAGAACTACGCGAAACGGTTAACGAAGCCAAAGTTGCTTCTTATCTCTCGGTTTAATTTTATCTTTCAGTTTGACTTTATTGTTGTAGCTCCAGGGTTGATCGACGCTTGTACTTACCAGCCTTTAATTCTCCAGTTAAAGGCTGGGCTTTTTATCACAAAATTTCTTCTGATCACCGTCATTCCCGAAGGGAATCTAGCGTCTTCAACCTATTAAAGTCACTGGATACCCTTCGGGTATGACATGCGATACTTTTTTTGAAAATTTATAAATCAACTAGATCATCCCTTTGATTTCTTTACCCATTCCTGCACTGATGCCCTTTGCCATTGATACTTCGCATAAGCCGCTAGCTTTTCAGGCACAGCATCACCATTCAATACCAAACGATTAAGCATTAATGCCAAATCAGTATCGGCAATGCTCCATTCACTGAAGAGATTTTGTTGGCCGTCTTTTAATAATTCATCTGCGATAAAAAATAATTTCTTCGCCGCTTCTTGTGCTGATTCAGATAGTGGAGTGCTAACAGGTTTGTAGAAGATGCCTTCGGTTGAGCGTTCCATGCGGATTGGCATTAAATCACTGCGAATCCAGGCTTGAACTTGGCGGGCTTTGGCTTTTTCTTTAGCGGATGTTGGATAGAGTTTTAAGCCGGGAAAAGTTTCGTCAATGTATTCATCAATTGCAGAAGATTCCGATAAATAAAATCCATCGTGATCCAATAGTGGAACGCGACTGGTTAAGGACATTTTTGAAAAACCGGCTTGGTATTGTTCGGCTTTGTGTAGGTCAACAGTAATCAAATCAAAGGCTAATTTCTTTTCAGTCAAGGCAACAAATGCGGACATGGCGTAAGGGCTGCTGTAGCGAGCATCGACATAGAGTTTGAGCGACATGGAGATTTCCTTTATTGAGTGACAGGTTTGGTGAACTATATCGGGCGCAACCCGGCTTTGCCAGCGTTTATATTGGGCGATTTCCATACGTCAAATAACGTATGAGCGACGGGAGTTTGTCGTATGGCTGCCGCAGGCGAATCGCCGGATACTGATCCTGAAACCAGTGTTAATCCTTAGTGAGCTGACACTGCCACATCAACACTTCAGGAGTCAGACCATGGCTGAAACAATCATCAAAATCGATCTAACAAAATCGCCTTACGAAAATGAAATGATTCACAACCGCTGGCATCCGGATATTCCTATGGCGGCCATGGTTAAACCCGGTGCTGATTTTATTATCGAGTGTTACGACTGGACCGGTGGGCAAATCAAAAATGATGATTGCGCGGATGACGTGCGTGATGTGGATTTGTCGCAAGTGCATTTTTTGTCTGGCCCCGTGGGTGTTGAAGGTGCAGAACCGGGCGATTTGTTGGTGGTGGACATTCTCGACATTGGTGCCTTTGAAGAAAGTTTGTGGGGTTTTAACGGATTTTTCTCCAAGAAAAACGGCGGTGGTTTTTTAACAGAACATTTCCCTGAAGCGCAAAAATCGATTTGGGATATTAACGGCATGTTTACCAAATCACGTCATGTTCCCAATGTGGAATTCGCTGGTTTGGTTCACCCGGGTTTGATTGGTTGTTTGCCATCAAAAGAAATGTTGATGGAATGGAATAAACGCGAAAAAGAACTTTACGACACTGAACCTGGTCGCGTTCCTGCATTAGCCACCCTGCCCTATGCCGACACAGCACACATGGGAAAAATGAAACCTGACGCTGCAAAAATTGCAGCAACAGAAGGTGCCCGCACTGTGCCGCCACGTGAACATGGTGGCAACTGCGATATTAAAGATTTATCGCGCGGCTCAAAAATTTATTTCCCGGTTTATGTGAAAAACGCTGGCCTTTCAATGGGCGATTTACACTTCAGTCAGGGCGACGGTGAAATCACTTTTTGCGGTGCAATCGAAATGGCAGGTTGGATTCATTTGCGCGTGAATTTAATTAAAGACGGTATGAAAAAATACGGTATTAAAAATCCAATTTTCAAACCCAGCCCAATCGCGCCTAAATATGATGACTATTTAATATTTGAAGGTATTTCGGTTGATGAATATGGTGAACAACATTATTTGGATGTGCATGTGGCTTATCGTCAAGCCTGCTTGAATGCGATTGAATATCTCACCAAATTTGGTTATTCAAAAGCACAGGCTTACGCGATTTTAGGTTGCGCGCCGGTACAAGGGCATATCAGCGGTGTGGTGGATATTCCGAATGCTTGCGCAACTTTGTGGTTGCCGACAGATATTTTTGATTTCGATGTGAATCCGACTGCTGAAGGGCCAACGAAAAAAGTTGCGCCTGGATTTGATGTTCCTTTGTCTAAGGATAAATAAACTTCACCCCCTCCTAACCTCCCCCTTAGCAAGGGGGAGAGACAGTTCCCCACTTTGAAAAAGGGGGGTTAGGGGGGATTTAAAAATTCAGATAAATTGACCATTTTAAATCCCTCCCCCGCCTCCCTTTTTCAAAGGGAGGAGCTAGTCCCTCCCCTGCCAAGGGGAGGGTTAGGGTGGGGTAAGGAATCAAAGAAAATCTAAATTTCCAGAAATTTTTCGGAGAAAAAAATCATGCCCGTCTACGATTACAAATGTGCAGATCACGGATTATTTTACGAGTTGGCATCGACAGAAGATTCGGCGAAGCCTATGCCCTGCCCTCACTGCCAAACATTATCTGCTCGTGTGATTATGGTTGCGCCGGAATTTTTATCCATGAATGCAGAAAATCGACAAGCGCATGCGCGCAATGAACAAGCTATGCACGCGCCGGTTTTTTCAACGCCGGAATATCGCGCTGAACAAAAAGCGCGTCGTGAACACAAACACGGCAAAGGCTGTGGCTGCGGCGATAAACCGATTCGCAAATCGAATCTGCTTTACACAGCCGATGGCAACAAGATGTTTCCTTCTATGCGGCCCTGGATGATTAGCCATTGATTTGGCTTGCCTGATCGTAGGATGGCGTGGAGCGAAGCGATACCCATCATGAATGCTTTAATTGAAAACCAATGATGGGTATCGCTTCGCTCCACGCCATCCTACACAGCCCTCAAAAACCAATACACCATGGCAAACCGTATCAACTCAGGTAAAATCGCCGCCTGTTTTTTTCGTCCATGGTCTGCTTATGGCTTCTTTGATCCTATTCAACAAACCTTATGGTGTGGTTTCCCAGTTCACCAGTGAGGAAAACCGCCCAACGCTCAAGGACTTTATCAAGATCCCGCATGTTTACCCTGCCGGGCGGCTTGATCATGATTCCGAAGGTTTGTTGTTGCTGACTGACGACGGCCAATTACAACATCAAATTGCACACCCAGCACACAAGCTCCCCAAAACTTATTGGGTTCAAGTTGAAGGCGCACCCAATATTTATGCGCTGACCAAATTGCGTCAGGGCGTGGAATTGAATGATGGTATTACCCAACCAGCAGAGGTGCGTTTAATTCCTGCGCCTAAATTGTGGGAACGCGACCCACCGATTCGCAGCCGCCAAACTATTCCAACCCAGTGGATTGAAATTACGATCAGTGAAGGGAAAAATCGCCAGATTCGCCGTATGACTGCCGCCGTTGGGCACCCAACTTTGCGCCTGGTGCGCGTAAAAATTGGCAATTGGACTATTGAAGGTTTGGAGCCGGGAAAATACCGCACTGAAAATATTAATATGCCCGCAGGCAGTGCGCCCATTAAACCGCGTGGGCAACAAAATCGTCAGGCACAAAAACCGGGCGACAATAATAGACCGGCCAACAAACCCAGACCAAAATCACCACCGAAAAAACCGACTACTGCAAAACCGGTAGAGAAAAAAACTACCATTATTATTCAAAAACCAAAACGCACTACTGAAAGTTAATTAAGAATAAAAGGAGTTTTTATGTCCTTCGATCAGAATTTGTCTACGCAAGTTGTTGTGATAGGTGGCGGCCCTGCAGGCAGTGCCGCTGCAATCCGCCTTGCTCAACAAGGTTGCAAAGTCATTTTATTGGAAAAAGATATTTTTCCACGTTTTCACATTGGCGAATCACTACTGCCCAATTGCAATCGTTTTTTAAAAAAACTGGGTGTGTGGGAAACATTACAACAGCAAGAATTTGTTATTAAACGTGGCGGCCAGTTTATGTCGCCTAACAAATCACATTTTGTTTCCAATATTTTTTCTGAAGGCATGGTGAAAGGCATGGACATGACCTTTCAAGTAGAACGCGCAGAATTTGATAAAATTTTGTTAGATCACGCACAAGAAAATGGAGTCAATGTTTATCAGGGAACTGCTGTCACCCGATTGGAAAAGCGAACCGACCATTGGTTAATTACTGCCAATCACAATCAACAACTTGTGACCTTTCGCTGCGACTGGTTAATTGATGCCAGTGGCCGCAAATGTGTTGTCGGTCGGCATTTAAAAATGCAACGCGAAGCACTGCCAATTCCAGGGCGACTGGCGGTTTACAATCACTTCACCAATATACCCAGAGAAGCGTCCGAACGCGGTGGCGACACACTGGTTATTCGGCTGCGTGATGCCTGGGTTTGGATAATACCCTTGCGCGCCAACATCACCTCTGTTGGCGTTGTGATTCAATCCGGTGATCCACAATTGCGACAACAAAATTTACAGGATCTATTTTGGAGTAAAATTCGCGAATCCTCAGTGCTACAAAAACTAATGCAAAACGCCAATACCAACAGCGAATTTAAAACCGATTCTGATTACAGCTACGCCTATAAAGATTACTCAAACGATAAAACCATTCTAGTGGGGGATGCCGCCAGTTTTATTGATCCGGTATTTTCGTCTGGCGTTTGTCTGGCCCTTGAATCCGGCATTTTGGCAGCGGAAACACTGGCTAAGATTCTGCGAAAGCCACATCAAGAGCAGATGTTACTGAAAAAATATTCAACAACTATCAAACGTAATATGAGCAATATGCGTAAATTGATCGATATGTTTTATGACATCAGAGGTGCAGATCTGTTATTAACGCCGCGCCCGGTGTTAAAAATTCCGCAAGCGGTCAACACTATATTAGCCGGGGTATTAAATCCGGGTTGGAATGTGCGTTGGCGCTTGTGGTTATTTAGAAAAATTTATGCTCGCCATCAAAAGCAACCGCTGGTGCCACCCATTGATTGGGATCAAGTGAGTAATTCGTAAGCTGTCAAAAGCCCAGGCCGCGCTCTTTGTAATCCATCAAGCGAATGCCGTAGTCGCCATCGGTGAGTGCACGTTTGATCAGGTAGGATTTATCCAATTTCTTTTGTTCTATATCACCCAAATCCAGGATGATTTCTTTTTCTAACTCACCTTCCAAATTTTTGATCACAATAATTTTCGGCAAATGGCGGAATTTTTGATTGGTTTGCAACACAATGCCGACCAGACCATTAATCAATTCAACCAAAGATCCTGGCGGATATAAACCAACGCATTTGATAAATTCCAACGCCAAGCGCTCATCAAAATGAGTTCCGCGATCTTTAAAAATAATCTTCAAAGCTTCAGTGCTGGGCTTTGCACGCGAGTAACAACGATCGGCCGTCATCGCATCATAAGCATCGACTAAGGTAATAATGCGAGCGAAATCAGAAATAGCGGCAGATTTTAATTTTCGTGGATAACCTGTGCCGTCAACTTTTTCATGATGACTGTAAGCGACATCCACAGCTATATCCGGCAAACCTGACGACGCCATCAACAAATTCCGCCCATGAATAGAATGAGCTTTGATGATGTTAAATTCTTTTTCAGTGAGCTTTTCAGGCTTATTTAAAATATCCTGTGGCACACGCATTTTGCCCACGTCGTGTAATAAACCGCAGATACCCAATTTTTCCAGTTCGCCTTCGCTCATCCCCAGATGACGACCAAAAGCAATTGCCAGAATACACACATTCAAACAATGCTCGGCCGTGTATTCATCTTCAGTGCGCATGCGTGACATCCAGATCAATGCATCCGGGTTGCGCAAAATACTTTGCATACATTCGTTAACAGTGGATTTGACTTGATTGGTATCGATTGCCGTACCAAAACGCATTTCATCCATGAGACTTTTAGTGAGGCGGCGAGCTTGTTTGTAAGTGGAAAGAGCCTGGCTATGTTCTTTTTTAGCATCGACAACTTTGTTGGTGTAGTTAGCAACACGTTGTATCGAAGTGCCCTCAATAACGCGGGTTTCAGGTGGAATCCATTCAACCTTGACTTCATCTACCCATAGATGCTCGGAATATTGGGCGACCAGCTCTATGTCTTCTAAAGTTTCTACACGAAAGCCTTGCATCAAAAATGGCGTTTCCAGCCAATCCCTGTCGAGCTTGGAAACAAACATGCCTATTCTGAGTTCGGAAATATGGATCTTGTGACTTTTTTGTCGCTCATCCAGATAACCGGGCTTCACTTCGCGACTATCCAATGCAATACCTTATTTATCAGCTTTTTTATCTATATCGAAGCATAGCCGAAACGCCATGCTTTGGAAGCAGTATTTCACACCTGTTTGGATTGATCCCACAGCTGGCTCATTTCGTCAAAATTGCTGGAATCCATCGGGCCTTTGATATTTTCTTCAATATATTCAAAGCGTTGGCTGAATTTCTGATTGGCTTTACGCAGTGCTTGCTCAGGGTCCAGCTTCATAAAACGACTGATATTGACCACTGCAAACAGAAGATCGCCTATCTCTTCTTCCAAATGCGCTCTGTCGCCGGATGCTAGAGCCTCCTCAACTTCCAGCAATTCTTCCCGAACTTTATCAATCGGCCCCTGAATATCCTGCCAATCAAACCCGACCGATGCAGCACGCTTTTGCAATTTGGCAGCACGACTCAAGGCGGGTAAATTCAAAGGGACATCACCCAACACACCTTCTACACCTTTGGCTGCACGCTCTTCCTGCTTGATGGCTTCCCAACGGGTTTTCACCTCTTCCGGTAAACTGTTTCGATTTTCGATTTGCGATTGCAAAGTTCCATCTGGAAATACATGTGGATGTCGACGCACTAATTTTTCAACCAACACCGATACCACATCAGCAAATTCAAAACGTTTTTCTTCTTTACCGATTTGGCTGTAAAAAATAACCTGAAATAAAAGATCACCCAACTCTTCTTTTAAATGCGCAAAATCTTTTTTCTCGATTGCATCCACCACTTCATAGGCTTCTTCGAGTGTGGAAGGCGCGATAGTTTCGTAAGTTTGCGTAATGTCCCAAGGGCAACCGGTTTGTGGATCGCGTAGGCGTTGCATTAGGTAGAGTAGATCGGTGATGGTGTAGCTCATGTTTCTCTCTGATAGTTTTAAAAGCTTTCACCCCCTCCTAACCTCCCCCTTGGCAAGGGGGAGGGACAGTTCCCCACTTTGAAAAAGGGGGGTTAGGGGGGATTTAAAATCTTCGAAAAATTGACCATTTTAAATCCCTCCCAGCCTCCCTTTCTTAAAGGGAGGAGCTAGTCCCCTCCCCTTACGAAGGGGAGGGTTAGGGTGGGGTTTGTTTTAATGCTTTCTCCGCGCCGAAGCCACGTTCGGCAACTGATTTAATTTGGTTAATATCCGACTCAATTCATCAATGCTGCGGATCTCGCCAGTGACTTGCATATCCACTGTACTTTTTTGTTTATCAGACAGCGTATTCAACGCGATGATATTAATACGCTCGTTATCAAAACAAGTTGTAATATCGCGCAACAAACCATAACGATCATAAGCTTCAATAATAATATCCACCGCATAAGTACTTTGCGGTTGATCGCCCCACTCCACTTTTAAAATGCGTTGTGGTTCTTCGGTTTGTAATTGCAGTAAATTGGCGCAGTCTTGTCGGTGAATCGAAACACCTTTGCCTAGGGTAATGTAACCCGCAATCGCATCGCCCGGAACCGGGTTACAACAATGTGCAATTTGCGTTAATAAATTACCCACACCTTCAATATAAAAATCGGAAGACTTTTTCTTGCTTGGCTCTTTTAATTTAAACGGCAATAAAGGTTGTTGCGGATTGAGCTCGTCCAATATTTTTTGCGCAGCATGCAACACCTGGCCAACACTCATGTCACTGGCGCCGACGGCTGCGTAGAGATCATCCAATGACTGGATTTTTAATTTTTTCGCCAGGGTTTCAAAATCCAACTCCAATAACGCCAAGCGTTTAAATTCCCTGTCCAACAATGCACGACCTTCGGCAATATTTTGATCGCGTGCCTGTTGTTTAAACCATTGCTGAACCTTTGCGCGTGCACGTGGCGTATTGAGATAACCCAAAGCCGGATTCAACCAATCACGGCTCGGCATATGATGTTTGCCGGTGAGTATTTCGACTTGATCGGCATTATTTAATTGATAATTTAAAGGCACTATACGGTTATTCACTTTGGCACCGCGACATCTGTGGCCCACATCAGTATGAATGCGATAAGCAAAATCCAACGGCGTTGCAGTGCGCGGCAAATCGACTACGTGACCTTCAGGTGTAAATACGTAAAGGCGATCCTCATCCATACTTCGCAAATCTTCTTGCAGTTGTTGATTGTCGCCACCCAATTCTTCATGCCACTCAAGTACTTGACGCAACCAGGCAATTTTTTGTTCGTAACTGCTTTTATCTGCCTCTGTGTCAGTACCCTTGTAACGCCAATGCGCACAAACACCTAACTCGGATTCTTCATGCATTTCAAAAGTACGAATTTGCACTTCCAGCACTTTATTTTCAGGGCCTATCACTGCTGTATGTAAGGAGCGATAACCATTTTCTTTTGGCGAAGCGATGTAGTCATCAAATTCGTGCGGAATATTTCGCCACAAGCTGTGCACTATTCCCAACACTGCATAACAATCGCGCACCTGTGGAACCAAAATTCTCACTGCGCGTATGTCATAAACTTGCGAAAAGGGAATACCCTTTCGCTGCATTTTTCGCCAGATACTGTAGATATGTTTGGCGCGACCAGTGACTTCGCCCTCAATATGTGCCCATTGCAAATGTTCACGCAAAAGGCTCAACAATTTTTCAATATATTCTTGACGATCCAACCGACGTTCATCCAACAAATGGGCAATTTGTTTGTATTCATCCGGCTGCAAATAACGGAAAGATAAATCTTCCAACTCCCACTTGATATGACCAATACCCAAACGATGCGCCAATGGTGCGTAGATATCCGACACTTCACGTGCAATTTGTTTTTTGCGTTGGGCCGATGCGTGTTTTACCGAACGAATCGCACAAGTTCTTTCGGTCAATTTGATGAGTGCAACTCGCACATCATCAACCATGGCCACCAACATCTTGCGAATTTTTTCAGCTTGAACTTCAGCCTCGTGACCTAACACACGCTCGTCAGATTCTTTGCGCTGATAACTAATGGCCGCCATGCGCAGCACACCTTTGATCAACTTGCTGACGGTATCGCCAAATTGTTTTTGAATTTCAACCAAAGTGATTTTATTTTCACGCACAGCACGATAGAGCATGGCGGCGACTAATGCATCTTGATCCAATTTTAGATCGGCCAAAATTTCCGTCATCTCCAAACCAATTCGGAAACAGGAAAAATCTTCACCCCAGGAATGATCATCCTCTGCGTGTACATCAACAAGAGACAGACTTAAGTTGGCCGCCCGACGCAACTCGGCGCGTGCGGTTTCTGATCGGGCTTGCAAATGTTCAAGACGATCCAACCAGGCTTCAATATCCACCTGCCCATCTTCTGCTATGGGATGATCTTGACGAACTTTAACCATTTGCTCTACCTCTTGTTATTCTTATCGACTGCATCAGGCACGCACGAATAACGCCATGGATTCTATATGCGAGGTTTGCGGAAACATATCCAACACCCCCAATGAATCCAGCTTGTAACCTGATGCCAATAACTGCTTGGCATCACGCGCCAGGGTTGCCGGATTGCAACTGACGTAGACCACTCGTTTCGGCGAAAGTTGCGCGAGCAACGAAATGCTGGTTTTTGCACCATCACGCGGCGGGTCCAATAACACCGCATCTAACTTGCCGCACAAACTTTTTAACCGCTGCAAACTGATTTTTTCCAAATCCGCTGCCACAAATTCACAATTATTCAAACCTGACGCAGCCGCATTTTCTTTAGCGCGTTGCACCATGGAATCCATAGCTTCTATACCAATCACCTGTTTAACTTTTTGCGCTATCGGTAAAGTAAAATTGCCGATTCCACAAAATAAATCCAACACCCTATCCTCTGGCTGAAGTTTTAACAGCGATAAAGCTTGCTGAATCATTTGTTGATTTACGTGATCATTCACTTGAATAAAATCCAGCGGATGAAACGCCAAACGCAATTGAGCGGCATCAATCTCGTAATACAAACGTGGGTCGATTCTATTCTGATCCAGATCATGCAACTGATTGTCTTTGCCCAATTGCAAATACAGATTGCATTGGTGATCCTGCGCAAAATTTTTAAGTAACTGGATATCTTTTTCGGCGAGTGGTTTTAGCACACGAATAATCACTGCTTGCGCGTCAGCAGCCAGTAAATCCAGATGACCAATTGCATCGGTTTGAGAAATAGCCGCAAGCAAATTTTTTAACGGCACCAACAAGTTATTTAACTCGGGCATCAACAAATCACAACGATCAATATCAACCAATTCATGACTGTTGCGCTTACGAAAACCTAATTTGAATTCTCCGTTACGTGCATCTATCGACAAACGCGCCGTGCGGCGATAGGCAAACGCGGGTGATTCAATCGGTGGCAAATAACGCTTGGCTTTTACACCTGCGCCTTTTTCGATTTGATCAAACACTGCCGCTTGTTTTATCGCTAACTGATTTGCATAGTGCGTATGTTGCAATTGACAGCCACCGCAGTCTGCATAATAAGGGCAAGCCGGTTCAATTCGCTCTACTGCAACTTCCAACAACTGATCCACTCGCGCTTCTACATAACGTGAATGATTTTGCACCAAACGTGCTGTTACTTTTTCACCAGTGAGCGCAGCTTCTACAAAACAGGTTTTATTTTGCCAATACGCAATACCACGACCATCGTGACTCATGCGGTCAATCACCAACTCACCCATGCGCATATTGTCCAACGGCTGCTCGATTTTTTCTTTGCGTGGTTGATTTAAACGTGGGCTATCATCTGTCTGAAATGCAAATTTTTTTTCAACAACCTTGATTGAGCGAGGTTTATGCCCCAGCTTTCCCTTTACCGTTTTTTGGGATTTTCCTGGCTTTTGTGATGATGGTGGCTTGGGGCCTTTAGAATTGGACATGCGAAATCTCGATTTAAAAAACATGCCCTCCGGCATTACCGGAGGATAGATGTGAATACAGAATTACTGTAACTGGGTGTCCATCCATCTGACACGAGCTTTCTGCCAATTAATCATATCCTGCACTTCCAGGTCATAACTGCCCAGAGGCTCGTGATAAATCCAAACGGCAAAATCATTAATTGACCAGAGTTGATAATTTTTCACTTGCTGAAGATTCAGCCAGGTAGCACGCGCCTGTGCATATTGTGTGATGTAATCCAGCGCACCTTCATCTTTCAAGGCTTTCCAACGTGTTTTCACTTTGGATTCAAAAGAAGGATCTTCAAATAAACGCTTGAACCAGGGGTATTCGCGAATGTACCAGCCTGATGCAATATTGGCCTGATTGTAGCCAGCGTTACCCAAGGCCAAATCAAAATCCCATACGGGGCCAAAAAATAATTTTCCACCACGTTTTTTGTAAAGATAAAAACTCGCCGCTGCACCATCCACATTCTTAAAAATTTCATTGACAAGATAATAATTTACGACTGAATCGACATCGAGATAAGCCGCATAACCTGCTTCAGGATCTGCAAAGTTATCGCCAAATAATGCTGTCTCCATATCAGCATAATATTTCACTATGTAATCACGCTGGGCGCTCCAGGCGTCATCGTGTAAAGTCTCCGGGTTAGAAACACAGGCGGGTTCCATACCATGAGTTGAATCTATACAAAAATCAATTTCACGCCCGGTATTCACACCATCAACACAAACCGGATCCCAGTTATTGGCGATGCAATAATCTTTGTTGCGACGAAAATCCACTTCCATCAAATAACCGCCGGTAATTTTGTCAGCATCCGTATCAGTCACTTTCATTTCGTTTATGTTGACGCGATCGGAATCAACACGAATATGTTCAACAAGCTGATATACACCTTGATAAGCACCATTCAGTTTCAACTCAATGTAGTGCGCGCGGGGTGTGTACTCCATCCCTACTCGACGACTGAACATAAAGGTAATGTCGTTGCGCATTAAGGTTTTATCAGCATAATTAGCCAACAGCACCCAATTTTTGCCTTTCGGCATGCCCAACAAAGCAGTTGAAGTGGTCAGTTTTAATCGATAAGGTTTTTTAACCCATCCCCAAGTTGAATTACCGCGACCACGAACTTCCAAAGTACCTTCAGCGCTCAGCGTGTTGTTCGCATCCATTAAAGTAAAACTTCCCTTCACATAATCTTCTTTGGACAGAATGGGTGCACCACCATCAGTGTTGAGATTTAACACCGGTAATGTTTCAGTCATACCCACTGGGAAATCGGCAGGCATACTGGATGAGCTGGAGGATATAGCACTGCTGGAAATACTGGATGTCGTTGAACCATCTGATCCACTTCCACCGCAAGCCTGCAATAATAAAATCGTAACAACCAGTATAAAATTTTTAATCGACATTAGATGACCTCATTGATTATTGTTGAGTTTCCATAAAAATTAATTAAACAACCCCGATGACAAATAACGATCACCGCGATCACAAATAATCGCCACGATTACCGCGTTTTCCACTTGCTGACTTAAACGCAAAGCCGCTGCAACCGCACCGCCTGATGACACGCCACAAAAAATTCCTTCTTTTCTCGCCAACTCGCGCATGGTGTGTTCGGCTTCGGCTTGTGACATATTCACAATTTCATCGACTTGTTCGGGTTTATAAATTTTGGGCAAATATTCTTGCGGCCAACGGCGAATGCCGGGAATTTGCGCGCCCTCTTGTGGCTGCAAACCAATAATTTGTATTGCCGGATTTTTTTCTTTCAGATAACGGGAGGTTCCCATGATGGTACCAGTAGT
The DNA here is from genome assembly GCA_966252135.1 of uncultured Cellvibrio sp. Classification (GTDB taxonomy): domain Bacteria; phylum Pseudomonadota; class Gammaproteobacteria; order Pseudomonadales; family Cellvibrionaceae; genus Cellvibrio. The sequence goes on from CBINNU010000004.1 coordinate 146,885, forward strand.
GCCCATCGAACTAATGAAATGGGTGATACGACCGCCGGTCTGCTGCCAAATTTCCGGGCCAGTGGTTTGATAATGCGCAAGTGGATTGTCGCTATTGCCGAATTGATCCAACACGCGACCTTTACCTTCAGCTTGCATTTTCAGCGCTAAATCGCGTGCGCCTTCCATACCCTCTTCACGCGAAACCAAAATTAATTCAGCGCCGTAGGCAGTCATGGCGGCTTTACGTTCGGCGGTGCTGTTATCCGGCATAATCAAAATCATGCGATAACCTTTGATTGCAGCCACCATCGCCAGGGCGATACCCGTGTTGCCGCTGGTGGCTTCGATCAAGGTGTCGCCAGGTTTAATGTCGCCGCGAGCCTCGGCTTGCTGGAACATGGACAGGGCTGGCCTATCCTTGACTGAGCCAGCGGGGTTGTTGCCTTCCAGTTTGACCAGTAGGTGATTAGTCGTCTGACCCGGTAGACGCTGAAGCCTGACCAAAGGTGTGTTGCCGACAAAGGCTTCTATGCTGGGAAAATCCATAACAAATCCCGGATTGCAGTCTGCTATTAAGGGCGGCTATTCTACCGACAACCCAGATGCGATGAAACTCGATAAGGACTGAATATGTTCAGTAGATCCAACAGTATTAAGGCTGATGTGCGCCGCCTGATTTTTTTACCTGCCGCCACGCTGATTATTGTGATCGCTGCCAGCCTGACCTATTTGTGTATTGAACAACTGGGTCGCTTCATCGAATTACGCTCTCATAGCCTGATCAATAAGACCTCTCACCTGCTACACAAGCCACTGACCGAAAACAATCAGGAATTAGTGCAACACATAGTTAATGCATCCATCGAAGAACCTTATATACGTGCAGTCGAAGTTTACGATGCAGTCAACAAAAAACTTTATCGCGCCGGCCCGCAATTTATGCCGACGGAAGACCCCGGCCAACCTAGCACCACACAAAAATTAAAACGCGAAACTTATCGCAGCATTTTGTTTGCTGAACCTCTGGTGGATATCAACAACCAAAATCCAATTGGTTGGGTAGAAATGGAACTGATGTCCTCGCCTTATTTGGTGTTCAATTACGAAGCAATCATTCTGACTATTGCACTCTCGCTGCTTTGTTTGATGTTGGTGGGTTATTTGTCATTACGTGTTCATCAGCGCATTTCCAAACCGGTTGAAAAAATTCAAACCGCACTGGATCAATTAGCAAAAGGTAATTTGAACCTACAACTGGAACCGGAAGAGTCGCATGAATTCAACCGGTTAGCGATTTCCATCAACCAGCTCAGCGAATCCATTCGCACCGCGCAGGACGATATGCAAACTCATATCGACCAGGCGATTCAGGATTTGAATGAAACTATGGAAACTCTGGAATCGCAAAACGTTGAACTGGATATAGCACGCAAAGAGGCGCTGGAAGGCAGCCGGATTAAATCCGAATTTTTGGCTAACACCAGTCATGAAATTCGTACACCCTTAAATGCAATTTTAGGCTTTGTAAATTTAATTTTAAAAAGTTCCTTAAGCGAAGAACAAAAACAACAACTGGAAACCATTCGCGATTCAGCTATGCATTTGCAAACGGTGATGAATGGTATTTTGGATTTCTCGAAAATTGAATCCGGCAAATTAACGTTGGATTATGCGCTGTTACCCATTCGCAGACTGATTGATGAAGTCACGCACACATTGGCCCCGGAAGCCCACGAAAAAAATCTGCAAATTGTCACCCATATGGAATCCAGCATTCCCAAACATTTATTGGGCGATGGCTTACGCTTCAAACAAGTCCTGTCTGCCTTGATTACCAATGCCATCAAATACAGCAACACAGGCACCATCAAAATTCGTGTTGCCACACTCGAACAACTGGAAACGCAAATTAGTCTACAAATTTCCGTTTCTGATCAAGGCATAGGCTTGTCTGATGATGAACAAAAACGTTTGTTTAACCCTTTCTATCAGTTGGATGGAGCTATCAATCGCGAACACGAAGGCATGGGTTTAAGCCTTGCGCTCTGCAAAAAATTAGTTGAGCGTATGCACGGGACCATCAACGTATCCAGCGAAAAAGATAAAGGTTCGACTTTCACTTTCACTGCGCGCTTTGGTATTGATCGCCAACAACCGGAAACCAGCGACAGCCTCAACCTCAGTCAATATAAAATTTTAATCTGCGGCGAAAATCCGGATTTACTTGAACAATTACGTTTGTCACTGAGCGAATGGAAAAATCAACCTGACCTGATTACAGCAATTCACGATTGTTTCCCGGCCATGAAAACCGCTCGAAGTAATGATACCCCTTATGATTTGATGATTTTGGATATTTCCCCTAATGAACGTAAAATTCCACCGGCTTTGCTCAGCAATCTTGCAGAGCAATTGAAAACTGAATTTGGTTGTCAACTAATTGCATCCTGCACGCCAGCACATCAACGTCTGTTTAAAACCTACGCAGACAATTCAACCGTTATCTATTTAAACAAACCTGTAGCCCATCAGGACTTTTACCAACTCTTATGTAGCTCGTTCAAAATTGATCAAAGAAATACCGAGCAAGTGAAAGCTAACGATCAACCGCATATTGCATCGGTATTGTTGGTTGATGATAACCCGGCAAACTTGCAATTTACTACAGAATTACTCAACGCACTGAATACGCAAGTCAAACAAGCCAGTAATGGTCATCAGGCAATAGAAGCCTGCCAGGAAGAATCCTTTGATGTCATTTTTATGGATATTCAAATGCCGGGTATGGATGGTATAGAAACTACTCGTCGCATACGTCAATTACAAAAAGGAAAAAAACGCACCCCCATAATTGCATTGACCGCACATAGTATTACCGAACAAAAATCCGATTTATTAATTGCTGGCATGGATGACTGCTTGAGCAAACCGGTTAATGAAACTCAGTTGATTCACGTCATTAATCGCTGGGCCAGCTTATCCGGGAAAAAAGAAATCTCTGTTCGCAACGCCAGCGAACAATCCGTACAAAGTGCCATCAACTTTAGCGACCGGGTAACAGAACCCACCAGCGAAACTGCATCAGTGGATATCGCGCTCTGCTTACGATTGAGCAATAACAAACCAGCGCTCGCACGTGATATGTTAAAAATGTTGATTGCAGGAATTACAGAAGAAAAACAACTGATCATGCAAGCAATGGAAGAAGGTGACTATATTCAAGCAGGCGAATTGATTCACAAACTCTATGGCAGCAGCTGTTATTGTGGAGTGCCACGCTTGAAATATATCAGTGGCTTGCTGGATAAATTATTTCAGAAAAAATTAATTGACGAAGCCCAGAGCGCCATCAATTCTTTGTATTTAGCCTTGGATGATATTTTGGAATGGCATGAAGGAAAAAATATTGACGAAATATTTGGTTTCTCTACAGCTGTAGCCTGATGCAAGTGCTCGCAACCCCTGCCAAGGGGAGGGCTGGGGTGGGGTAGGTTTTTAAAATGTTTATGCAACAAACATGAAATAGAAAAACCTCAATTCTTACTAAAAAGCTCCCTGCTTTTTAATGGTCTATTTCCCAACAAGGGTTTCAACAAAAACCGACTTAATAATTTTGCAGATCGACGTGTTGATATCAGTCGATAATCATTCTGTTCAATCGCCAGAATATCTTCACCTTTGACCACTAACGAATATTCATCTGGATTGGTCACCTCAAAAAATCCCTGTTGCAAATCACAAGCATAAAAATGGCTGGGGTTTATAGCATCAATGTGATTGGCGGCCTGAGTAAAACTGATGGCATAACCCAATTCTTGTAACAGATTGAATTCAAATCGTCGCAATATAGGTTCTATCTCTTGTTGCTGATTTAACTCTTGCAAACTCATTTCATACAAATCAAACAACTGATTGTGTGGATCCATTTCCGGTAGCAGTCGAACAAGGAGTTCATTGAGATAAAACGCCGAGTACAAATAATTTGCGGTTAAACGATAACAAAGATTGGCTGATTCAAACTGGGTTAATAGTTTCAGCTCGCCATCACCCTGAAAACTGACTAACAGTTCGTGGAAAGGATTTAACAATTGCCGTTTGGGCGTTTTATTTTTTCGAACACCACGCGCCACCATGGACACGCGGCCATAATCAGGCGTCAGCAAATCAACAATCGCGCTGGTGTCCCGGTAGGGTCGAAGATGCAATACATAAGCTCGCTGATCTTCGACGCGCAACATATTAAAAGTCGTTGTAGCCTAAACTGCGCAACGCGCGTTCATCATCGGACCAACCGGATTTCACTTTAACCCAGAGGTTCAACATAACTTTTGAATCAAACATTTTTTCCATATCGATACGTGCCTGGGTACCAATTTGTTTGATCCTGTCACCTTTATCGCCGATTAGAATTTTTTTCTGCCCATCGCGTTCAACCAGAATCAACGCCGAAATTCGCAATATATTGCCTTCGTAGGAAAACTCTTCGATCTCCACAGCCATTTCATAAGGCAACTCATCGCCCAATTGACGGGTGATTTTTTCGCGCACCATTTCGGCAGCCATAAAACGCGAGCTGCGGTCAGTAATTTGGTCTTCCGGAAATAAATGCACCGCTTCTGGCAAATGATCAACGATAATCTGCTCCAGTCGATCCAGATTTTGATTGCGCAATGCCGATATAGGAATGATCTCAGTCGCCGCTAATTTTTCAGAAAGACTTTGCAAATGAGGTAAAAGTTCACCCTTGTCATCAATCTGGTCAACTTTGTTAACCGCCAACAAGATCGGACAATCACAATTATTCAATCGCTGCGCAACGGCTTCGTCTTCTTCAGTCCAAATAAATCTGTCGACTACAAAAATCACCAGATCCACATCTTTAATAGCGGTGCTGGCAGCGCGATTCATGTATCGATTAATCGCTTTTTCCTGCCCAAGATGCAAACCGGGTGTATCCACAAAAATAATCTGCACCTCACCTTCAGTTTTGATGCCGACAACATTATTGCGAGTCGTTTGCGGTTTACGCGATGTAATACTAATTTTTTGACCGAGAATATGATTGAGCAAAGTAGATTTGCCAACGTTCGGGCGGCCCACAATTGCCACATAACCACAACGACTAGAGGATTGATTCATAGTTTCAATAATCGAATAGCATCTGCTGCTGCTAATTTTTCTGCTTCGCGACGACTGGATGCCGTCGCACTGGTTGGACGTTTGAGCAAACTAACATGACATTCCACAGTAAATACTTGCGCGTGCGATTCACCTGCAATATTGACTACGCGATAATCCGGCAAGGCTAATTTTTGTGCTTGCATGTATTCCTGAAGCCGCGTTTTAGCATCTGTGTGGCTTACGTTAAGTGACAAGTCCGCTAATTTATCTTGATACCAATCCAGAACGCGATTCCGACAAATATCAAAACCCGCTTCTGAATAAATTGCACCAATCAACGCTTCGACTGCATCAGACAAAATGGATGCGCGCTCAAGCCCGCCAGACTTCAATTCACCTTCACCCAAAATCAAATAGCGGTTGAGTTCGAAATCGCGTGCAATTAACACCAAGGTATCACCGCGAACCAAAGCCGATCGCAATCGACTCAGTTGGCCTTCCTTTGCAGTTGGAAATTGTTTGAACAGCGCCTCACCAATAATCAGGTTTAAAATTGAATCACCTAAAAACTCGAGGCGCTCATTATTATCGGCGCTAAAACTGCGGTGGGTTAGCGCCAATTTGAGAAGCTGTTGATCACGAAATTCATAACCCAGCTTGTGTAACAGTGGAGAATAATCTTGAGACAATCATTTATCCTTCAGAGGTTCACAGCATTCGCGCACGCTTCGACTATCGAGATGGTTTTTGAAGGTCACCACCAAATCGACTGTGCCTAACAAAGGCTGGTCAGTAAAAAGATTGGCTTTCGCTTCATAGTCAATCATCACTACAACATGATCGTCATCTCGATCGATTTCAATGTCTGAAGATTTTTGTGTACGGACATTGTTAACCAAATAATAATTATCCATACGCTTTCTGATTTCAGCATCAGTCATTTCCAGCAAATTTTCATCCAGCTTTACCAGATCTTTTAAGCCGGCTTTGATAAATTGATTTTCGGTGTAGAGAGGTATTAAACGAAATGCCAACAACATAAAAAACGCAGCAATCAAGAGAAAGAAAATCCACTGCCACATGGCATAACCCGCTTGTTTTTTCCAGCTGGAATTTTTCTGTAAAACCTTCATGTGCAAGCCTCTAATTGTTATCGAATTACACCCACAGTTTTAAAACTGGGAATACTCCAAAAATCATCCCAGTGCATCCAAACTACCATTGCTTTGCCAATAATTTGATCTTCAGATGCATACCCCCAATCACGACTATCCAAACTATTATCACGGTTATCGCCCATCATAAAATAATGTCCCTCGGGCACCTTCCAACTTCCATTGATACTATATTGCGATGGCTTGGGGCATTTTTGAGTTGCATGAGTGTGCTCACCCAGAGTTTCAAACCCCACTTGATAGAGATCTCCATCATAACTGCAATATTCAAAAGGAATCTGTGCAAATTTTTGTAATTCTTCCGGCGCTTGGACACTATAGGCTTGTTCAACACCATTAACATACAAGCGGTGATTGGTATAACGTATCTCATCCCCTGGCAACCCCACAACACGCTTGATAAAACTCACCCCCGGTTGATGCGGAGGGTAAAACACCATTACCTCGCCACGCCGGGGCTTGTTGACCGGAATAATTTCCTTGTTAAGGATAGGCACGCGAATACCATAGGTAAACTTGTTGACCAAAATAAAGTCACCAATTTTAAGCGTGGGAATCATGGAACCCGATGGAATTTGGAAAGGTTCAAACAGGAATGAACGTATGAAGAAAACCAGAAACAAAACCGGGAAGAAGGATTTGGAATACTCAACTACTGTCGGCTCTGCTGCCGTTTGCCTGGCAGTTTCATAGGCTTGCTGTTCAGCGGGTGACATTTTTTCGCGACCGGCGAATTTGCCTTCAACCAAGGTCAACCGGGCTTTGCGTGCCTTGGCAAAAAACAATGCATCCGCCAACCAAACCAAACCGGTGAACAACACTATAAACGGCAATCCGTAAGTCAGTATTTTTGCCAGCACTTCAGTCATAAAGACGCCTTATTGATTAGCTATCGATTTTCAACACAGCAAAAAATGCAGCCTGGGGAATTTCAACATTACCCACTTGCTTCATACGTTTTTTACCGGCTTTTTGTTTTTCCAGTAATTTTTTCTTACGAGTCGCGTCGCCGCCATAACATTTTGCCAATACGTCTTTACGCAAAGCTTTTACCGTTGAACGTGCGACAACCTGACCGCCGATGGCGGCTTGAATGGCAACATCAAACATTTGGCGTGGAATCAAGTCTTTCATTTTTTCAACCAGCGCTCGGCCCATGTATTGGGCTTTGTCGCGGTGAACAATTAACGCCAGCGCATCAACTTTTTCGCCATTAATCAGCACATCCAAACGCACTAATTTTGCTGGTTGAAAACGCACAAAACTGTAATCCAGAGAGGCAAATCCGCGGCTAACGGATTTCAAACGATCAAAGAAATCTGTTACCACTTCGTTCATCGGCAATTCATAACGCACTGACACTTGTGAACCGGTGAATTGCAAATCTTTTTGTACGCCGCGCTTATCAACACAGAGTGTAATCACATTACCCAAATGCTCTTGCGGAACCAGAATATTGGCTTCAACAATGGGTTCACGCATTTCTGTGATACTACCCGGATCCGGCAATTTGGACGGGTTGTCAACGTAAATGGTTTCACCTTTGGTAGTTTCGATTTCATAAACCACTGTGGGTGCAGTGGTGATCAAATCCAGATCGTATTCACGCTCCAAACGCTCCTGAATAATTTCCATGTGCAACATGCCAAGGAAACCACAGCGGAAGCCAAAGCCCAGCGCATCCGAACTTTCAGGCTCATAGAAAAGTGAGGCGTCATTGAGTGTTAGCTTAGCAAGCGCTTCGCGGAAATCTTCGAAATCATCTGAACTAACCGGGAACATGCCCGCATAGACTTGTGGTTTGATTTTTTGGAAACCCGCAAGCGCTTCTACATCCGGCGTTTGCGCATGGGTCAAGGTATCGCCGACTGGCGCACCATGAATGTCTTTAATGCCCGCAACCACAAAACCCACTTCACCGGCTTTTAATTCTTTCAATTGGAAAGGCTTTGGCGTGAAGACTCCAAGACCATCAATAAGCTGCGGCTTGCCTATAGTTTTGGCAATGATTTTATCTTTGATACGTAAAGTCCCTTGCATCACACGTACTAATGACACAACACCAAGATAATTATCGAACCAGGAATCGATAATCAGCGCTTGCAAAGGAGCATCAACATCGCCGACTGGAGGAGGAACCAATCGCACCAGTTCTTCCAATACATCCACCATACCCATGCCAGATTTAGCGGAGCAGCGAACAGCTTCGGTGGCATCGAGGCCGATAATATCTTCAATCTCTTTGGCGACTCGATCCGGCTCGGCTTGAGGCAAATCCATTTTGTTCAGAACCGGAATCACTTCAAGGCCTTGCTCGATTGCGGTGTAACAGTTGGCAACTGATTGCGCCTCAACGCCCTGCCCCGCATCCACCACCAACAAAGCGCCCTCACAAGCGGCCAATGAACGCGATACTTCATAGGTGAAGTCAACGTGGCCCGGTGTATCAATAAAGTTTAATTGGTAGGTTTTGCCGTCGCGTGCGTTGTAATTGAGCGTCACACTGTGAGCTTTGATGGTGATGCCGCGCTCACGTTCAAGATCCATGGAGTCCAACACTTGCGCCTCCATTTCACGGTCGGACAAACCGCCGCAAATCTGGATAAAACGATCGGCAATGGTGGATTTACCATGGTCAATGTGGGCGATGATGGAGAAATTTCGGATATGGCTAAGATCAGTCACAGAGGGTCAACTACCTGAAGTTTGCGGAAAGCCCCGATTGATCAAATCAACCGGGGCCAAAAAGTGCGCGCATTTTAGCGGATTTGTTTCCCGTCTGTCAGGTAAAGAACTCACTCACCTATGATGAAAGAGCGGAAAACAGGGCGACCTTCGCGATAAAAGCGCACTGCGTAGGTTTCTTTTTTCTTAAGGGTTTTCACGACTTTTTGATAATCAGCCAGGCTTTTCACTTCACTAAACGCCAATTGAGTGATCACATCACCGGGGCGCAACCCAGCGTCAGCCGCGGGCGATTCAGGTTTCACCCCTTGCACCAGAACGCCAGCTTCAGGTGGATTGCCGTCAGTGTTATAGGCCGCCAAATCCAAACCCAGTGGATCACGATTGTTTTGCGGACTCGCCTGAGCCTGAACTTTATTAGACGAACCGGGAAGGCTACCAACCATCAGCTGAATGGTCTGCTCTTTGCCTTTGCTCATAATCATCACTGAAACCTTGGTGTTGGGGCGAGTACGCCCTACCAAATGCGGTAGATCGCTGGAATGATGAATGACTTGATCTTGATACCGAATAATCACATCACCGGCTTTGATACCCGCTTTGTCAGCAGGCCCACCCTGGACCACATCATTGACCAATGCACCTGTGGGCTTATCCAAACCCAATGAGTTAGCCAAGCCTTTATCCACCTCTTGCAGATAAACGCCCAACCAACCGCGATCAACATGACCTTTTTCTTTTAACTGAGACACTACATCCAACGCCAGGGTGGATGGAGTCGCAAAGGACAAACCAATTGAACTGCCCGTAGGTGATATAAATTGTGTATTGATTCCCACCACTTCGCCATCAAGATTAAATAACGGCCCTCCCGAGTTGCCCGGATTAATCGCCACATCAGTCTGGATGAAAGGTATATAGCTACTTTCAGAGTGTGCCGATGGAATACTGCGCCCAATTGCACTGACTATGCCCGCACTGGCGGAATAATCCAGCCCATAAGGTGATCCGATTGCGACCACCCATTGACCCACTTTGAGATTTTCACTAGGCGCTAGTTTCAGTGTAGGTAAACTCTTGGCATCGATTTTTAAAAGCGCCAAATCCGAGCGCTCATCGCGCCCCACCAACTTGGCTTCAAACTCACGCTGGTCGCTCAATACCACCTTTATATCCGTCGCCTGGTCGATAATATGATCATTCGTCAGAATGTACCCATCTTCCTCAATAATAAAACCTGCTCCAAAAGCACCCTGCTCTCGCGGCATTTGCCGACGCTCGAAATAGTCGCGAAAAATCTCAGGGATTTGCTGCTGCATTCCAGGAGGAATATTGATGCCTTGTCGCGGGTTGACACGACTGATCGCTGTTATTTTCACCACAGCGGGCGAATGCTTTTCAATCAAAGACGTAAAATCGGGAAGGTTTTGAGCTTGGACTAACAAACTACTGAACACGCTGACAACTAATACAATCAAGCACTGCAAACGCTTCATATATCTGACTCCAATGAGCTTTAACAAGTGCATTTACAGACTCAACTGCATCTGAAAAAGTTCCGGTTTTCTCACCAGACTCGTATACTCCACCACCCGCAAAGTTGAATACGAGAAAGCACAATGTCTTTTTTATGGAGCCCACTGGTTAGAAATCTGCAGCCCTATGTTCCGGGCGAACAACCGCAAATTGATGGTTTGATAAAACTCAACACCAACGAAAGTCCCTACCCACCGACACCTCGTATTCATTCGTTAATCAATGAAAATGCGCTCAACAGGTTGCGCTTGTATCCTGATCCGGAATCCAAAAAACTCAAACAAACTGTCGCAAATTATTACGGCGTAAAACCCTCACAAGTTTTTGTCGGTAATGGATCAGATGAGATTCTGGCGCTAGCTTTTATGGCATTTTTCAAGCAAGAAAAACCCTTGTTATTTCCGGATATTACCTACAGTTTTTATCCAGTCTATTGCCAGTTGTTTGAAATTGATTACCAACAAATTCCATTGAAAGACGATTTCACAATTGATTTTGATGCATATCCCAAAGACAACGGCGGCGTTATATTTCCCAACCCTAACGCACCCACATCAATTGGAAAACCGCTGGCTCAAATCGAACAATTTCTAAAATCCAACACTCAATCAGTGGTCGCTGTTGATGAGGCTTACGTGGATTTCGGAGCAGAAACTGCCTGCAAACTGATTGATCAATATCCCAATTTACTGGTGATACAGACCCTATCCAAATCGCGCTCATTAGCGGGAATAAGAGTTGGCCTGGCGATTGGAGACGAGCAATTAATCGCAGGGCTGGAAAGAGTAAAAAATAGTTTCAACTCTTACCCTATGGATCGACTTGCCGAAAGCATCGCCATAGCCGCATTTGAAGACAAAGATTATTTTGAGTCCTGCAATCAAAAAATTATTGCTACTCGTGAATGGACGGTGAAAGAGCTGAATACTTTGGGATTCAGCACATTGCAATCTCAAGCCAACTTCATCTTCACCAAACCTGAATTTATGGCGGCAGCCGATTTAGCGGCGCTGTTACGCGAACACAAAATCCTGGTGCGCTATTTCAATAAACCAAGAATCAGCGAATACCTGAGAATCACCATAGGTACTCAGGAGGAGATGGAACAAGTGGTCAGTACGCTGAAAAAGCTGAGAGCCTAAAACAAAAAAGCCCTCTGAAAATCAGAGGGCAGAGGGAAACGTCGATGCATCAACCGGACATCGACGGTGAGAGACTGGCTGCTGCCCAACCAACAAGGACAACACAGTTTCCAAATCAACGATTGCACTTTATCTCGAGCTGACAGCGCTGTCAATAGACAGCGCGAAAGTTCATGGCGACTTATTTTGCTTATGGCAGCGCGGACTTGCAGTGATAATTAATAAACTCTTGGTGAGTGGGGAGCTTGCTTACGGCATCAGCAATAGTCTTACGTGTATTGGTCAAGTGCTCTACCAGCTCATCATCGGACATCGTCTTAAATATGGAGTGAAAATGCTTAGGTTCAATTCCTTGCCCCATCATGACATGAACCCAGGAATCAAGCCTGAATAGCTCCTTGTCTCCTTGGAAAAAAAGAGCATTTTCTTTAAATAATTCCAAACGATGAGATAAGGAGTCTGGAATCGTCATGTTTTTACAATAATGCCAAAATTCACTATCTTCTCTTGATGTCGCATGATAGTGCAAAATTATGAAATCACGGATACCTTCAAGCTCCATTATTGATTGATGATTGTATTCGTCAATAACGGATTGAGAGATGCCGTTAAACGGAAACATCTTCATCAATCTAACTATCCCTATCATAAACATATAGATACTGGTTGACTCTAAGGGCTCCACAAATCCACTTGAAAGCCCTAAAGCTACACAATTTCGATTCCAAAAAACTTTTCGCCGCCCCGTTTTGTACTTAATGACCCTGGGCTCCGTCAAGACCTTACCTTGTACATTATCTAAAAGGTGCTGCTTTGCTCGATCATCCGACATAAAGTCATTACAAAAAACATTGCCATTGCCGACTCTATGCTGCAGGGGAATATGCCATTGCCAACCTGCATCATGAGCTGTGCAGGTGACGTAAGGCTTGGGTTGCTCGACAGATTCAGTTTGTACAGCAATGGCGCTATTACAGGGTAACCAATGGGACCAGTTTTCATAAGGTGTTTTCAAAGTCTGATCAATCAATAGACCAGTAAATCCAGTGCAGTCGATAAACAGATCACCCTCTACAACCTCACCTGATTCCAACAATAATGCCTTGATATCACCATCTTGATGTTGCTGTACTTGATGAATCTTTCCCTCGATACGCTTGGCTCCCAGCTTCTCACTAAATTTCCGTAAAAACTTCGCATAGAGAGTGGCGTCCAAATGATACGCATATTGCATGCTACCGCTTTTAGAGGTTGCAAATTTACCAGCCTTCGCAGCTTGGATTTCTAAACTATATTCATCGAATGGTGCGTCTATTCCCTTACTCTTACCGTAAAGCCAAAAGTGCTGAAAGTCAGCAAGGTAGCTTCCCTGTCCTGTAGAACCGAAGGGATGAATATATTGATCGCCGATTTGCCCCCAGTTTTTAAAGGAAATCCCCAATTTGAAGACAGCGTTCGTGGCACGCATAAATTCCTGTTCATCAATTCCCAAAAGTGAGTGAAACGTTCTCATGGGCGGGATAGTCGCCTCACCAACACCAACAGTGCCAATTTGTTCTGATTCAACCAGAACAACATCCACCAATTTCCCAAGTTGTTTGATCAAGGCTGCCGCCGCAACCCAACCGGCGGTACCGCCGCCTGCTATGACAACTTTTTTTACAAAATTATTTTTCAAGGCTAGTCACTCTCTTTAGTCGAAAGGTTTTAAAAAGATGGTTTATCTAGCGGTTCAGCTTGCTCAAAAGCATGGCGCGCAGCATTTTACTTTTCGCTGTATCAATCTCACCAAGATAACCTTGAGCAGCTTCAGGCAAATGCTCACCCGCCTGCCTGGCATCACCAAAAATGTAGTAATCAAAAATATGTTTCCAACCGAGTTTTTCATGTTCGGGTTTATCACGCAAACTCAGAAGCGCGTGATATAAAACACTCATAGCAGGCCCTGTGTGCTTGGCTGAATTACTCCACCAATAATTAATCAACACATTAAAAGGATTTTGGGACTCTACCTGATGCCACCACATACAGGGTAAGTAAAGTGCATCACCAGCTTCCAACTCAGCAATCTGACCATGTTTGATTGCCTCAGCAAATCGGGGATATTTTTCAAAATCGGGATTATCGAAATCAACCATACTCAATACTTGCCCACCGGGAGTGGGCGCTAGTGGTCCAGGATAGAGGTTGGCAATTTGATCAGGCGGGAACAAAGTGAATTTGCGCTTGCCCACAACACAACAAGCCAAATTATCTGAAACATCGTAATGACAACAGGCTGTAGTGCGATTACCAATCCAAATACTGATTCGAGTGTCCTCAAGGGGATAATCTACGATTGGCCTGGGAATGACGATATCATTTTCGCTTCTCAGATTGGGGAAATGCGTGTCTATAACATTAGATGCGATGTAATAGGAAGTGGGATTTTGCTCTTAAAAACCAGATTTTATGAGATCAAAAACCTAATCAACTCTCATTTGCTGATTATCAAATTTGAGTTTCGTAGCTTCAGTATCGTAAAAAAAACGCCCCTGAATTTCAGGCGGACCAATGCAAGCAACTGAAGGTCGCCCATTATAATGCGACTTTAAATAGTTAATTGCGTTGCCATCTGATTTTCGACCTTCCGCCACAAGCCTCCAATGGTCGACCAGCCCCTTAATAATTACTGGTTTTTTAGATAAAAAAATCTTTTCGTCCAAAGATTTACTGTCGTAGTCAGTAATAACTGTAGTGGTAGCCGAAATCATTGACATAATGAATTTTTTTATATTTGGTTGTGGCTATTCTGACACTGTTACTTTTTGCTATTTTTGATATCCGTCAACTTTCGGATATTTGTTAAAGAAGCAATTGCCGCGTAGATCAAGGGTAAAAAGCCCATTTTATTTAGCTTTTCTAATTTATCGCCACTAAGTTCTGCCAGTTTTTCTTCGTTGATGCTGTAGTTTCCAGTTAATTTATACCTTTCACCATTGTTTAAATCTATGTCGATATCAATAGCTTCGAGTAAATCAAATTCTGAAAACAGTTCGAACATAACATCTTGGACAATCACACCTTGGTGAATTAAATTTAAAACTTTCGCAATATGTTCCAAGTATGCACTATTACCACCATGCTCTAAAAACAATGGGTAACCGTCTTGATGGTTTACTTTTACGTGATCTAAATCTATATGGATTACAGTATTCCGTGTTTTACCTGAATCCAGTGATTGAAAACCAATTAAAAATGGTCCTTTGGCAACACTGGCAGGAATGTAACTTGCTCCCCACCCCGAACCGATTTCCGGATTTAAAAAGAGATTTTCACTCTTATTCAAGCCCAGAAGCGCGGTGGCATAATATTTTTGGGTTTCCAGATTTCGCCTGAATAAAATTGGATATTCTTTTTGTAATTCAACAAATTCTGTTGGAAAAACCATAACACTACCAACATTGTCTCCAAATTCAGCACCAAAACGCGTAATTACTCTCAAATTTTGATGCGATACGTTATTTAATAATACATTATTTGTCATTGTCTTTTACTTCAAAAATTATCTGACTGCGAGGATAAATGAACATTCAAACACTATCTATAGAGTGAAGTAAAAAAGCCGCTTTGCAGCGGCTTTTTTACTTATCAGAGATAAGGTGCTTTAACTAAATACAAAGTACTTAATTAAAATGTATAACGAGCACCCACTTGATAACGAGCACCCAAGTCATACATATCCCACATCATAGCGTCGTTACGACCATGAGAGCGACTGTTTTCACCTGTTACGTTAAGACCTTCAAGAGACACTGTCAGTGCATCAGTGATTTCGTAACTTACGTTAAGATCGATCTGAGAATATGCCTCGATATAACGCGGGTTATTGAAACCACCTCTGGATGTCTCGTTCAAGTACTCATCACGCCAGTTATAGGCGATACGCGCTTGAAGACGGTCTTTTTCGTATATAGCTGACACGTTTGCAGTATCACTCAAGCCAACCAATGCGAATTGAGACCCCTCTGCTGGATCTTGCAGATCATTGAAACCTACGTCGCCACGCACGATCGTGTAGTTAGCCTGAACACCAAAACCGGTATCGCCGAAGAAGTGCTGCACGGCAAGTTCCATACCGTGAATTTTAGCTTCGCGACCATTGTTAGGTGTACTGGTTCTAAACATAACCAATGGGTCAGTTGCATTGTCGTAAAGATCGAAATTGGTCAGGAGGTACTGATCTTGTTGACCCGTTCCGGTATAGTCAACGTTACCAAATTCAGCTACCCAAGCATCGCGGGCGGCGCCAGGCATAGCAACGTACTCGGTGTATACCGACTGGCTGAAAAGTGTAACATCACTAAGACCGATGTTTTTTGCCTCCAACGCTGCCGCTGCAGCCTCCACACGAGGTCCGTTAGTCGAGTTACGAATACCCAGCAACTCACGGTTTACTTGCTCGGAACCAATAAAGTTCTTCACACGTTTCTCAAACAAACCTATAGAAGCATAGCTACCCTCGTCATAATACCACTCCAAGGACATATCGAAGTTGGTTGACTCCAAAGGTAACAGACCGGGGTTTGATGCACTTGCTGTTGGAACAGAGCCCAAATAAGTTGGACCACCACCGCTGCCAAAATTGGAAGCGGATACACCCAGAGCACCTAGGCCCGCTCTGGCGATGGTTTTACTGAACGAGTAACGGCTGACCAGATCATCCGTAATGTTCAATGTTAAATCCAAGCTGGGCAACAGGTTGTCGTAGTCTGCTTTCGCTGAAACCAACGTCTGTGGCTGGTCAGCGTCAGGGTTGATCGAGATATCGTTGTCACTCTCCCAACGGAAGTAATACGCAGAGTTCAAAGAGCTTGAATCCACATCGGTGGTCTCATAACGCAAACCCGTCAGAACACTGAACGGCATGGACCCCAAATTGCCTTCCAGATTGATTTGGAAGAAAGCAGACTTCATATCTTCTTCCACAATATTGTGGGCAGTCTGATTCATTGCTGGAGGCAGGATTGGATCGTTACCATTAACGCTGGAGCCATAACGTGGAATAGCCAAGGCAGCTTCATACATATCCGCGGCGTTAGCTATAAAGCCGTAACCACCCGCTCTTGGACTCCAATCATCAAACTCGCCTTGAATATCAAACGGTTTAACCAGACTGCCAAACTCGCCTGGATAGTTACCATCCCAGTTACCCAGAGAAACGTTTCCTGTTGCGTATCTGGTGGTGTCAGATTCCATTTTGCGTGACTCTACACCAAAATCAAAATGACCATTGTCAAAGTCTAAACGACCGCCAAGTTGAATTTGATCAACAGTGGACGTTTGATCAGCCTGGTTCATGTTGAGCATGGTAGAACTGATATCAGTCGAATCAACTTGGCCATTGCGTACCCAAGGTGACGCGTCTTCAATTGCATCAGGTCTTTCTCTGAGTGAATCGTCATATTGGTTCAAGTAAGTTGGGAACTCACCACCAAACCACCATTCACGCGATGCAACAACAGGGGCGGCCAATGCCATGCGTATGCTGCCTGTACCATGAGGGCCAGTGCCACGGCTGTGCATTTCTGAATCGTGTACGTCGAGACTTAACGAGAGAGTATCATTTACTTGGTAAGCCAGATTTAAGCCCAAGGAATCCAATGTGTTGGTTTGCTCTCTCCACTGCTGCTCAAAACCTTCATCAATCGCATTCCCGTAAGCCTCTTGGGCATAAACCATAGTGGCGATATCCTGGTCATCAAATGCAACTTTCTTTAAATTGGGACCGCGTTGCATCCAGTTGCCGGCTTGGCCCAAATGAGAAACTATTTCATTCTCTGCAAAGGTGTAATCCAAGGTAGCAGTAAAATCTTCCGTAGGTGCAAACTGAAGCGTTAACTGTGCGTTATCGCGAGTACGCTGAGTATCGGTAAACTCATAGCGCAAGTCATAAAAGCGCGAGTACAGTTGGCCGTCATCCGGTGCATTTACCACTTCGGGACTAGCGTCGCCGCCCCAAGCTGCTGGTTGTTCACCATCTTCCCAAGTGTAAATACCCCAATCGTTAACTGTGGCACCAACGGTACCTGAATCACGTTCTTGGTGACTAACGCTTAAACCAACACCAAATACATCATTCGACCAGCTAACAAGACCCGATAGCTCCGGTGTAACGTCATCACCAGCACGGTTAGTAGTATCCATTACCGCTTTAGCGCCAACACTTGCCACAAAGCCATCCTTATCGAGTGGCTTGGCGGTCTTAATGTTAACAGTCGCACCGATACCACCGGTGGTGATGTTAGCTTTACCAGTTTTGTATACGTCTACACCACTGATACCTTCTGAAGCAATGTTTGCGAAGTCAAACGCTCTAGAGTCACCGCCACCGCCGTCGGAGGTCGATGCTGCCGGCATCACACGACCGTTCAGGGTAATCATGTTGTTTTCCGCACCAAAACCACGAACAGTGATTTGGGAGCCTTCACCGTTATTACGGCTGATAGAAACACCCGTGATACGCTGCAGAGATTCCGCAAGGTTTGTATCCGGGAATTTACCAATATCTTCAGCAGAGATGGCATCTACAACACCGGCCGAGTTACGTTTGGTGTCCATAGATCTTTCGAGTGATGCACGGATACCAGTTACGACCACTTCTTCAACCGCTTCATCTTGAGCAAAAGATGGTGCAGCGAAGCCTGCCATAGCGGCAGAAGCGACTGCCGTTACTAACATTTTTTTCTTAAAGCTTTGAGTTTTGTACATGGAGCTCTCCTTTATTATCGTCAGGAATTGTTTTCCGGTACTTGATGCAGAAGTGACTCGAATCACTTCTTGCACATTCGCCTCGGAAAGGGCGAATTCTTTATGAAACCTCTGGCCTATCGAAGACGAACCAGCTGCTTCTCATCGAGGCATTAATTAGTGAAAAATTTGCACCCGATTAAACTCATTAGGCCGCACAGCCTGAAAAAATTTGGGCAAAACTACTCCGATATGACAACGCTGTCAACTCATCAACAGAAGAAAAACGAGAGGAAAATGTATTTAGCAGGGGGCGTTGTGTCGTGTCGTAATTAGCCGATTTATTCATTGAAGCATCAAGCCTTTTTTAGTTTCACGTACACTAGCTAATCGACATAATTTTTACCAGTGTTTTTTTTGTAAAAATTACAGCTATTTGTGACACGAAAAATCAAGTGTGAATTTTGGTAACACAGTAACAAAACATCAAATAAACCAAAGCTAGATAAGCCTAGTCATTTGAACCCAAAACCGGTTTCGCGAACGAATCCCGTGTAGATTTGAAACAATTAATAATTTTGTAAAGAAAGGGCATTAAACAAGCTCCCAATTAATAGGCGCCTTTTGTTTCTGCTGTAAATAGTTATTCGTTTTTGAAAAATGCCCACACCCCATAAAGCCCCGGTGCGCCGATAAAGGTGATGGGTGAGGAGCCTTAAGGATTAGATGTTTTGACGCATCAATTAGCTCCGCCTTTTTCTGGGCGTAACTACCCCAAAGCAAAAACACAACAGAGGATGTTTCGCGACTTACCAACTGAATAGCTTTGTCAGTAAAAGTTTCCCAGCCACGCCCTTGATGTGACCCTGCTTTGGCCTGCTCAACAGTTAATGTTGCATTGAGTAGCAACACCCCCTGATCAGCCCAGGATTGCAAGCAGCCATGTGTTGGATAAGTTAACCCAAGATCACGCAGCTGCTCTTTAAAAATATTCTGCAATGATGGTGGTATAGCGACACCCGGCTGAACAGAAAAACAAAGTCCATGCGCTTGACCTGGGCCGTGATAAGGGTCTTGTCCGATAATCACAACTTTGACTTTATCCAGCGGTGTCGAATTAAACGCATTGAAAATTAATTTGGATGGCGGAAATATAATTTTTCCTGCAGCTTTTTCTTGTACTAAAAATTGTTTGAGCTGTTGCATGTAAGGCTCATCAAATTCACTGGATAAATGTTGAAGCCAGCTCGGGTGCAAATCAATTTTCTTTTGGTCAGACATGCGGTTGTATCCTGAAAAAATAGAGCGCGAGAATATTCGATTATCAGTACTTTTCACAAGGCAATAAAAAAAGGGAAAAGCCGAAGCTTTTCCCTTTTTGCAATCCAATTTTGGATTAGAGCTTGTCAGCATTCTCTGCCAGATACTTGGCAACACCTGCTGGTGATGCGTCCATACCTTTATCACCTTCTTGCCAACCTGCAGGGCAAACTTCGCCGTGCTTTTGGTGGAATATCAGCGCATCAACAGTACGGATGGTTTCATCAACATTACGACCGATTGGCAGATCGTTAACGATTTGTGAACGCACAACACCGTCTTCGTCAATGATGAATGTACCACGGAAGGCTACACCACCTTCTGATTCAACGTCATAGGCTTTTGCGATTGAGTGAGTCAGGTCAGCAACCAACGTGTATTTGACTGGACCAATACCACCTTGATCAACTGGGGTGTTACGCCATGCGTTGTGAGTGAAGTGAGAGTCAATGGAAACACCGATCACTTCCACATTGCGCTTTTTGAACTCTTCTACGCGGTGGTCGAAGGCCAACAACTCTGAAGGACACACGAAGGTGAAGTCCAGAGGATAGAAAAACACTACGGCTTTTTTGCCTTTGGTAGCAGCAGCAAAGCTGAAAGAATCCACGATTTCGCCGTTGCCCAATACCGCTGGTGCAGTGAAGTCGGGAGCTTTTTTACCTACTAATACGCCCATATTTGTCTCCTGGTAAGTTTAGTGTTGAGATCAATGTCCAGATTGATAACCGGACGCCGGTCAATAGAGCAAAGCTATCTTACACAGGCACTCATCAGAGTCATATTGATTTTTTATATGAATAATCCGAGGGATGGCTATAGCTCAAGCAAAATGATTATCAAATCAACAAAAATCTATTTGCGAACCAATATCATTTGGATTAATATCTCGGCCGTTAGATATTCATTCCCGAGAGCCAATGCCATGTACGTTTGTTTGTGTCGCGGTGTAACTGACAGCCAAATCCAAAATGCCATTGAAAATGGCGCGCAAACGCTTTCCCAGTTGCGCAAGAATTTGGGGGTTGCGGGCCAATGTGGCAAATGCGCCTGTTCAGCACAAGAATTACTCGATGCAGCTAAAAATAATAATCAAAATCATTCACTTTTTTATGCACTGGCGTCCTGATTTTTTGGGTTGACAGTATTCTCTCTTACACGCAACACTGATCACTTCTTTAACGCGAGGAAGTGATTATGCAAGGCGATATCAAAGTCATTCAGCTATTAAATAAAGTACTTGCCAACGAACTGGTTGCTATCAATCAATATTTTTTGCATGCGCGCATGTATAAAAATTGGGGATTGAAAGAATTGGCTGATCATGAATATCACGAATCCATTGACGAAATGAAACATGCGGATGCACTAGTAGAACGCATTTTATTTTTAGAAGGTCTGCCCAATCTGCAAGATTTGGGGAAATTAAAAATTGGTGAAAATACGCCCGAGATGCTCAAATGTGATCTGGCAGTAGAGCTCAAAGCCATTCCGGATCTACGCGAAGGCATTTTGATTTGTGAGGAAGCAAAGGATTTTGTCAGCCGCGATTTATTAAAAGCGATTCTGGAATCAGAAGAAGAACATGTCGATTGGCTGGAAACCCAGTTGTCTTTGATTGAAAAAGTCGGTTTACAAAATTATCTGCAAAGCAAAATGGGCTCTTGATTTTGTAACAGAGCAAACGTCAGCATTTAAAAACTCTGACGTTTGTTCTACATGTTGATCCAACTATTTAACGCTTTAAAACTGACTTCCCTGCCCTCAATACGCAAGACTATTCCATCTTCCAATACATCCACTATTTCAATACCGGATGCGATACGCGAGCCTACTCGCATCAAATCACCATTAATCACCACGCTGCTGGCGGAATTTCCCAAATAGTTATGCTGGGAATAATTGATACTGGGAAATAATTTTTTTTGATTCAATGAAAGTTCTTCAAACGCAATGACATCGTTTAAATCAGCCAAGCGACGAATTTCAGTGGTCACTTGCATAGACTTGGGCAACGACTGATTCATATCGGGCAAGGGATTATCAACAGACACCTCACTCGCAACCGAAGAGACTTGGGACTTCTCCGCATACAGCTGCGCAATATGAACATCCTGTACACCCGGCATTGATGAAACATTTTGTTGATATAAATCACTCACTGCCGCCGGTGTCACGACTGCAACCGAGCTTGACTGAATAAGTTGTGCACTTGAAGCCGAAACCGTTTTTATTGGCTCAGGCATAACCACAGGCTTTGTTTCGGGCGATTTGTCTTGTTTGAATAAAAACCACAGCGAAACCAAAATAGCCATTAATAAAAAACTGATTATCCATAAGACGAAACTTGATGATTTTTGCGGTGCAACGGCGGGCGAATCCAGCAACGACTCGGCAGCCCGTGATTCAGTTGATTGCCGTTCGCCCTGCGCACGTTTTAGTGCATCCAAAATCAGCGACATTAATTTACCCCGGCCGAAACTGATAAGGATTGATTCGATTGTATTTCAGGTACAACCATTAACACCGGGTCAATTCCCAATAAAATATTCATACGTTGCAAGGTAGTTTTATCTATAGTTCCTGTCACAGGCAAACCTTCTGTTGACTGAAATATCATGAGGCGTTTTTTTAATGTTTCAGTAAAAACCAATTGAGTTAAGGGTTCGGATTGTTGATCCAGCTTTGCAAATTGTTCTGCAACCCAGGTCACCACCGGGCTTTGACTGTTTTCCAATAAATCCTGTTCAAATCCGACGGGTGCAGTCCAACTAAAGGTGTATTCGCCTTGCCAGTAAGTGGCCAATAATTTGGTATCTATCAAACGCTCCTGTTGATGATTACGTACCAATACTTGTCGATCGTTGATGCCAATAACCAGCAAATAAAACGATTCCTTATTTTCATCAATTAAGGTTAACAACCCAGGGCGATTGACTTCGCGCAATTGATCCCAGGAGGCTAGATTGTCGGTTTGACAACGACGATTTTGCCCTAACTGAACTGCGCAGGGTTTTGTCAAATCAAACGTCGTTTCACCAACAAAATTCATCAACAATTGTTCTGCCGGATTTTTCTTCATCAGCAAATCTGAAAAGCTATCGATTGCCGAAGAACTCGTCACAGAAGAACTTGCAACTGAAGATTGGCTGGATGAGGAAACCGATGCAGAAGCAATAGAGACTGAAGATATTGAATGATTGGAATCAAACAAGACATCACTTTTATTGAACCAGGCAATCAATACAACCACCGCAGTTACTATCACACCTTGCAGTAAGGCCTTTTGCGGTTTATTCATGGATTTTTTTTGCAATTTTTCGCCAGTGATTTCTTGCACCGCTTGATCAAATATGGGTTTATCCACTTCTCGCTTTTGCTGTGCATAAGCGCCGAGCAATAAGCGCTCGGCCAACACATTAATTAATCGCGGTATACCCTGGCTTTGTTGATGAATGAGTTTGACTATAGTGTTTGGAAACGGATTGATCTGCGAATCCGGCATACCGGCAATTTTTAATCTGTGCTGCAGATATGCTTGTGTGTCTTGTAAGGTTAAGGCTTGCAAATGAAAGCGCGCAGTAATTCTTTGCGATAGCTGACGCAGTTCCGGTTTTGATAGAAGTGCTTTTAATTCCGGTTGCCCCACCAACATAATTTGTAAAAGTTTTTCTTCAGTGGTTTCCAGATTGGTCAACAAACGAATTTGTTCCAGCACTGGTACTTGTAATAATTGTGCTTCGTCAATTAATAAAACAGTTTTGCGGCCGCGCGCGTGGTTTTCCAATAAAAACTGATTGAGTACATCGGTTAATTGTTTTACGTTGGCACTAAAAGGATGCGCAATTCGTAACTCGTCACAAATGCTGGCTAATAATTCCGGTGCGCCGGCCATGGGATTTAAAATCATCGCCAGATCAGTATTCTCAGGCAACTGCTCCAGCAAACAGCGAACCAATGTGGTTTTGCCCGTACCCACCTCGCCGGTCAACATGACAAACCCGCCATTTTGTATGCCGTAAAGCAAATGTGCCAAGGCCTCACGATGCTGTTGGCTCATGTACAAATATCGCGGATTCACAGCGATAGAAAATGCGGATTCTGTTAAACCAAAAAATGCGTGGTACATAAGTTATTATTCAAAAATTAAAATGCGTTTTTATGACGTTTTTGCCAAAACACAATCACCAATAAACTGCCTGTTACCAAAGCGGCAAAAATCAACAGCGATTGCCAACCTAATAATTGATACAACCAACCGGTGCCACCTGCTGTTAATGTCATAACACCAAAAGTGATAAATTCATTTACCGATTGCAAGCGACTGCGCAGTGCCATATCCGACCATTGCATGATTAAGGTCGTACCAGCCATATACATAAAATTCCAACCCACACCCACCAACATCAACCCCCAATGGAAATTGGTTAGTGCAATTCCTGAAAGCGCCATCACACAACCGCCGATTAAAATTAAACAACCCGCAATACCAATTAACAGCGAACCATAACGATTAATCAAACTGCCCGCAATTAATGAAGGCGCAAACATGCCGAGCAGATGCCATTGAATCACACTGGCTGCATCCGATGCATGATAACCGCAATGATTCATCGCCAGCGGGCTGGCCAACATCACCATCATCATCATGGCGTAACCGCCTGCCGATAATAAAATCACGGCAATCGCACGTGGATAACGAATTAATTGCCACACACTCACAGTCGATTGCGACTGAACCAGATTACGCGGCGGTAATCTTGTTAAGCCAACAAATGGCAAGACCATCAATGCCAAACAACCTACTAACAAATAAGATCCCAAATAATCCTGCGGAAATAAATGCAAACTGTATTTGCCGAGCATTGGCCCGATTAGCGCTGCCAGTATTCCACCATTTAATACCCAGGCGATTGCTTTGCTTTTATATTCGTTGGACACCGAATCGGCCGCCGCAAAACGATAATAAAGTGCAGAGGCTTGATAACATCCAGTGAAAATTCCTGCTGCACAAAACAACAAAAACGAATTCCAATAGACACCTGCCGCTGCGAGCAATCCACCGGCAGATCCCAATAAAGTGCCCAACACAAAGGCGCGTTTGTATCCCAAAGTAGCAAAAATTTTCGGCAAAAATAATGTGAGCAGCGCAGTAGTCGCCGTCATAGTTAAAAATGGCAGAGTCGACAGCGCCGTGCTTGATGCCATTTTTTCGCCAACAATCCCGGTGAAAGACAAACCAACCGATACAGATGCCATAAATAAAAACTGGCAAAGCCCCAGAAGCATGGCGTTTTGGTACATATAAATCCTTAAATAAACTAGACAATATCCAGATCCGCGTCATTCTCGAAGAGAGCCGCTAGACCATCGAAGCTAATCCAGCGACTTGAATAATTACAAAGTCACTGGATGCCCTATTGGGCATGACGAAACACTTTTATACAAAAATTTCGTTTCAGAATTACTCTGAATTTTCACGCAATCGCGCTTCACGCGCTTGCTGCTCATCCAATGCAGCTTTAATTTCCAACATCACTGAATCAACATCAGCAGCTGCAGTGTCATCCGCATACTCACCTGTTAGTTCTACATCCGGATGTAATTCGCCCGCTTCATACAAGGCCCAGATTTCTTTTGCATACTGGGTTTCCAAAAGTTCTGGCGCGAAGTTGGCGTAATAACGCGTCATATTATTTACATCACGTTCAAACATGGCTTTGGCAGAATTATTCGCGGCGGGATTAACCGCTTGTGGCAAATCAATAATTACCGGGCCGTAATCATCCACTAACACATTAAATTCGGATAAATCACCGTGCACAATGCCAGCGCACAACATACGCACAATATCGCGTATCACCAACTCGTGATCTTCACGCGCTTGCTCGGCGGACATAGCCACATCATTTAAACGCGGTGCAACATTTCCTTCGTCATCCATCACCAATTCCATTAACAACACACCATCAAAACAACCAAATGCACGCGGTACACGCACACCCGCGTTCGCGAGTTGATAGAGCGCATCCACTTCTGCGTTTTGCCACAATTCTTCCTGTTGTTTTTTACCGTATTTCGAACCTTTTTCCATAGCACGTGCACGACGCGAATTGCGAACCTTGCGCCCTTCCTGATAAGTCACGGCTTGTTTAAAGCTGCGTTTGTTTGCGTCTTTATAAACTTTCGCGCATCGAATTTCATCGCCGCAACGCACCACAAATACAGATGCTTCTTTACCACTCATCAACGGCCTGATGACTTCATCAATCACACCATCTTCAAGTAAAGGTAATAAGCGTGGTGGGGTTTTCATTTATAAATCCGTATTAAAAAATTATGCTTCATTCAATTCACGCAGCGCAGACACCAGCAATTCAACCGGTTGTGCGCCTTGCAATAAATGTTGTTGATTGATGACCAAACTGGGAACAGCGTTAATACCTGATAAATGCCATTCGCGTTCAAGATTGCGAACTTCTGCTGAAAATGCATCAGATTGTAAAATGGCATTGGCTTCCGCTTGATCTAAACCAACTTCACTCACTAATTGCAATAAAATTTGATGATCACCCGGATTTTTTCCTTCTCCCTGATACGCCTGCATTAATGCCAGTTTAAGTTTGCGCTGCAAACCTTCACCGCATCTATCTGCCCAATACAACAATCTGTGTGCGTCAAAGGTATTCCAGATACGCTCACGCTTGCCGAATGTAAAACCCAATTCTTCGCCACGTTTGCGAATGTTCTCGTGATTGGCTTCGATTTGCTCAATCGGCATGGAATATTTGTCAGCCAAATATTGATTTAGATTTTTACCTTCTGCAGGCATATCCGGATTCAACTCAAACGGCTGAAAATGCAATTCATATTGGATCTCATCACCCAATTGCGCCAAGGCTTTTTCAAGCGAAGCCAAACCCAATGCACACCAGGGGCAGCTAATGTCGGAAATAAAGTCGATACGCATAAATTTGCCCTCTCGATAAAAATAAAGATTACACGCGCTTTTGCCAATGCAAGGGATTGCGCCTTACATGCAAAACAGCAATTACCAAAACCAAATCTTGCTTGACGAGGTAATAAACACCGAAAGGGAAACGCTGTACAAAATTGCGGTAAATTTGTTTATAAGTAATTGGATACTGTGTCGGATTACGTTGAATAGATTTGAGCGCAACATCCACACACATCATAAATTCATGCCCAAGACCGGAACGACATTCCTGGTAATAATCAAACGCTTCTTGTAGATCTTTTTCTGCTTCAGGTCGAATCCGGATACTAAACGCCATTCCCGCTTACCCGTGCCAAAGCCTGTTCCCATGAATCCCCTGTTTCGCCATCCATTTCTATGGCACTCAAACGCAAATCCAGTAATTGCTGCTGCTCTGCCGTTAAGGGAATGGTGTTTGATTCCGCACGAACACTGTCCCACAACTGTTCTACCAGGATTATTTTTTCACTTGCAGTTAACTGTTGGATATTCATTGTCGTACTCCCGACCTAGCTTGCTGTCTACCTTAAACCAGTCAATTGCTATTTACCACCCAATCAACAGGGCCCAACCCAATGTCAAGTCTCGCGGACGCTGGTCAAAATTGATACCATGCGCGCCTTTTCCAGCCCACCTCTTTTCCTCGAGAAACCTTATGTCGTTCGATAGTCGTTCCGCTTCGCTTGAGCAATTAGCTTTTCATGATGAATTTATTGGCCGCCACATTGGGCCGGATCAGCAGCAGACTGCTGAGATGCTGCAAACACTGGGCTTGAAGAGCATCAAGGAGTTGATCGACAAGACTGTACCGGACGGCATTCGACTCAAATCCGAGCTGAATCTGGATGCAGCAGTGACTGAAGCAGAAGCTTTGGCTTACCTGCGTGAAGTCGCCAACAAAAACCAGGTTTTCAAGACCTATATAGGCATGGGCTATCACGATACCCATGTGCCATTGGTTGTATTGCGTAATGTGTTGGAAAACCCGGGTTGGTATACAGCTTACACGCCCTACCAACCGGAGATTTCCCAGGGCCGCCTTGAGGCTTTGTTGAACTACCAACAAATGATCATCGATTTGACCGGTATGGAAATGGCCAATGCCTCTATGTTGGACGAAGGCACAGCCGCGGCCGAAGCCATGGCCATGTGTAAACGCCAAAATAAAAAGAGTAAATCCGATGTGTTTTTTGTGGATGCCGATACGCATCCGCAAACCATTGCAGTAATCAAAACTCGCGCCGAACATTTTGGATTTGAAGTGGTAGTTGCAGCGGCTGACGAATTAACAAAAGGCGATTACTTCGGTGCCCTGCTCTCTTATCCCGGTTCCAGCGGGCAAATTCGCGACCTCACCGATTTAATCGATGCCGCGCACAAACAAAATACTTTAGTAACCGTTGCGTCAGATTTAATGGCATTAATGCTGTTGAAATCCCCCGGTTCAATGGGCGCCGATGTGGTGATTGGTACCAACCAACGTTTCGGTGTGCCAATGGGTTTTGGTGGACCACACGCGGGGTTCTTCGCCTTCCGCGATGATTACAAACGCTCTGCGCCTGGCCGCATCATTGGTGTGTCGATTGATGCACGCGGCAAACAAGCTTTACGTATGGCGATGCAAACACGCGAGCAACATATTCGCCGCGAAAAAGCCAACTCGAATATTTGTACATCACAAGTGTTATTGGCAGTGATGAGTGTGTTCTACGCGATTTATCATGGCCCCGAAGGTTTAACGCGTATCGCCAATCGCATTCATCGTTTGGCGGCGATTACTGCTGATGCGCTCTCAGCTAAGTTCTCACTCAACAATTCTGCATTTTTTGACACACTGAGTGTGAATGTCGGCAATCAACAAGCCAGCATTTATCAAGCCGCACTGAATGCAAAAATTAATTTGCGTTTGATCGGTAATGATTCATTGGGTATCAGCATCAACGAAACCACCACTGAAAGTGATGTTGTCGAATTGCTGAATGTTTTCGGTATCACCAATTTTGATATCAGTGCAGTCGATAAAAAACTCGCACAAAACAATTCAGCCATCAGTCAAGATTTATTACGTAGCGATGCAGTGTTAACACATCCCGTATTCAACACTTATCACAGCGAAACCGAAATGCTGCGCTATTTAAAGCGTTTGGAATCCAAAGATATTGCATTAAACAATGCGATGATTCCGCTGGGTTCTTGCACCATGAAATTAAACGCCACCGCTGAAATGATCCCGGTGACCTGGCCGGAATTTGGCAAGCTCCACCCCTTCGCGCCGATTGATCAAGCCAAAGGCTATCAACAATTATTTGAAGAACTGCAAGAGATGTTAAAAGCTTGCACCGGTTACGATGCCATCAGTTTACAACCCAACGCCGGTTCACAAGGTGAATACGCTGGCTTGGTTGCCATCAAAAAATATTTTGAAAGCAAAGGCGAAACCCAACGCGATATTTGTTTGATTCCCGCATCCGCACACGGCACCAACCCTGCGTCTGCGCAAATGGTGAGTTTTAAAGTGGTGGTGACGGCTTGTGATAGCAAAGGTAATGTGGACTTGAATGATCTGCGCGAAAAAATTGCTACTTACGGCAATCAAATCGCTTGCATCATGGTGACCTACCCATCAACTCACGGTGTGTTTGAAGAAGGCATCACCGAATTGTGCGAAATGATTCATGCAGTCGGTGGTCAAGTGTATATCGACGGCGCCAATATGAATGCATTAGTTGGTGTTGCAGCGCCCGGAAAATTCGGCGGCGATGTGTCGCATTTAAATTTGCACAAAACATTTTGTATTCCACACGGCGGTGGCGGCCCCGGCATGGGCCCAATCGGTGTCGGCAAACATTTAGCGCCGTTTTTAGCATCGCATCCGGTGCAAAATGTTCCGGGCACACAAATCAATAACGGTACTATTTCTGCCGCGCCCTGGGGCTCTGCCAGTATTCTGCCGATCAGTTGGATGTACATCAAAATGATGGGCGCAGTGGGTATGCGTCAAGCCACAGAATTTGCGATGCTGAACGCAAACTACGTTGCGAAAAAATTGGAAAGTGCTTATCCAATTTTATACAAAGGCACCAATGATTTTGTTGCACACGAATGTTTGTTGGATCTGCGCCCATTAAAAGAAGCCAGCGGCATTACCGAAGAAGATATAGCCAAACGCTTGATGGATTTCGGCTTCCACGCACCAACCATGTCCTTCCCGGTCGCAGGCACTTTGATGATCGAACCCACCGAATCCGAATCAAAAATCGAATTGGATAAATTCGTCAACGCAATGTTAACCATCCGCGCCGAAATCGAAGACGTAATTCAAGGCAAAATCACCGCCGAAGCCAGCCCATTACACAATGCCCCGCACACACAAGACGATGTTCTCGACGAAAACTGGAACCGCGCCTATTCAAGAGAAGTCGCAGGCCGCCCGGCAAGCTGGTTGAAAAACCACAAAGTCTGGCCCGCAGTAAATCGTATTGATAATGTGTATGGCGATAGGAATTTAGTGTGCTCTTGCCCTCCGCTTGATGCTTATATGGAATAAATGTTAAAAACAGGGCATCAATCGATGCCCTTTTTATTTAGTAGCCCGTATGAAGCGCAGCGCAATGCGGGTTTGATAATTTAACTTGCCTCTGCCAAACTCAAGTGCCACTATAGTAGCACTCACCAATTGAGGCATCTCCCGATGAAAACTGAACTGGTTACTACGCTTAAGCGTGAAGCAACTAAAATTCTAGCCGAACTCCATTCATCTAAAGAACCTGTGCTCATTACTGAACACGGCCTGCCTTCTGCATATCTTGTGGATGTGGAAGATTATGAGCATATGATCGAGCGCATGAAACTTCTGGAGGGAATCGCAAAAGGTGAACGGGCTATTTTAGAAGGACGCGTTTTAACTCACGAAAAAGCCAAGGAAAAATTAAAAAAATGGCTCAAATAATTTGGACTGAGCCAGCACTGATGGATCTTGATGAAATTGCTGAATATATTGCATTAAGTAATCCACAAGCTGCATCCAATTTAGTATATGAGGTTTTTTCAAAAGTAGAGCGCCTGGAAAAATTTCCAAAATCAGGGAAGCACCTATTGGAAATCCCGGAACTTAATTACAGAGAAGTGGTTGTAACGCCTTGCAGGGTATTTTATCGATTGGAAAAAGACTTGGTTTATATTGTTCATGTTTGCCGCGACGAAAGAAGCCTGCGTAAATTTCTTATCGAGCGCGGCAGTTTGAGTTAAGAGGCGTTGAAAAATCATGTCAAAAAGTCATCCTGTCCAACCTAAAACAAATAAAAACAATCAAGAAAAAATGCTTTTTGTTGAAGCAATAACCAAAGGCTTATTGGATATCACTCAAGGTAAAACAATGACACTTACCGAAGCCAAAAAACGGCTGGGCATAAAATAATAATCTGTAGCGGGCTTTGAATAATTTTTAGAAAATTACTTTCTTAATTAAACAAAACACCTAATTATTGTTCGCTATCCGCAAAATCCAATCAGTCGCAGTGGCAAAGGTTTCCGGCATATTGTTGTGACCCACGCCTGAAAACAAAACATAGTTGTATTGATGATTAGGTTGTCTTAATTGATTAAGTCTGCTGATAGAAAGATCTACTGGAACACTGCCATCTTCGGTACCGAATATCCAAAGCCCGGGAATTTTTAGTTTTTTCAAACTCTCACTTGGGTCAGTATCTTTGCCTAAAAATTCAGGCCAAGAATATTTTTCTTTTCTTGCATTTAATGCCTGGGCATAAGTTGGTATTTCTGCGATGTCCAAGTCAGCGGTGAATTTACTGAATATATCTTCTTCACTGACCTTACAAACCGGGCCGCTCCACAACACCATAAACTTGGCTGCTGAACTTTTTTCCGCCGCAATCGGAACAATCCAACCCGCCTGACTGATTCCGGTTAATCCTAGCGGTATATTTTTTAATTGCGGATGTTTTGATAAAACACTCAACGCTGCCACCGCGTCATCCGCTAGTAACAGAATATTTTTTTCACTCACACTTTGCTCGCTCTCGTAATGACCTTCTGACTTTCCCACCCCTCGCTTGTCATAAACCAAAGCCGCAATTCCTTTGTCCGCAAACTTTTCCGCCCACACCAAATTTCTTTCCTGTTTCCCAGATCCATGCACAAACACCACCGCCGCTCGAATCTCTTTATCTTTCGGAAACACAATCGAACCCGACAACAGCGCCTTATTACTCATAAACCGCACGTCTTCCGTTTTAAATTCCTCTGCAATAGCCCCAAACGCATAAAAAATTAAACACAGCGCCATGAACCAATTTTTCATAAAAAGACTCCAACCGACCATTGATAACGCCTGTAAGACACAAATGATGAAGCTTTGGATTCACCTATGCAGCACCGCAGTTTGAAAGGAAGGCTTCGGTAAGCCAATGGTATGTGTAATTTCGCCAGAAGGAAAACATTCAAAGTGTGCTAACTGATAGATTTAGATGGGGAAGCTTATAAAGATCACTATTCAGGGCGCTGGGAAATTTCCGAGTTGGTTTTGTTTAAGCTTCCAATTTTTCATTTTTACTATTGCTTAAAAATAGGAAACCATCATGTGGAAATTGGCAATTGTTTTGATCCTAGGTATTTTTCAAGTTGCGTGTGGCAGTGGCAGTCGCGTCAATATCGGCAGTGGAAACAATTCCAGCGCAAGTTCTATTGAAAAACTTACTCCTCAAAGTTTTCTGAATAGGAAAATTACCTTGGAGTATACTCAGGTGTTGCCCACTGGGGGCACTTGGATAAGCTCAACAGATAAAACAACACTACATTTTGGTGGAACCCAATTCACCGTCAGAGCAGAAGATGGACTCACGTTGCCTACAGTTTATGGTTATCGTTTTACCAGTAATGAAAGTCGAGTTTGGATCACCAGTATAAATGGCCAAGATGTATATAATTTTGAACTAAAATTTAATACCCAAAACTCTGGTACATTCAATGAAACCTATACTGACTTTGGTGGAACATTAGCCTTTTATCGAGAAGGTAATTTCACTCTAGAAGAAGAAGTTTTCAGTTATTTACCTCCTAGTATAATCAACACCAATTTTCAACTAGATTTTGAAACCGCGACATCTTCCTTATCAGAAGAGGAAAGCCCCGTTGTAGGTGAACGTTTGGAAATTAAATTTCATAAAGACTCCCAATCAATCTTTGAACAATCAAATCTATTACCGCTACAATCTGAAGGAGATTATTCGGTTAATGCAATTGATGATTCCACATTAGAAATACAAGGAAAATATCTCAATACTGGACATCAATACAAATTAATTGCACATTTCGATAATCTAACATCAGGAAGCTTCACATTTAGCATCAACGATGATGAGGCTACAGCATCCGGCAAGTTCAACACCATTAAATTCACACCGATTGAAAAGTTTGAATTACAGGGTAATTTTGTTGGAAGATCAATAATAAAATCAATCAACACCAATATCGAATATACTTATAACGTTTATTTACCACCAAACTACCACAATACCGAAAAAAGCTATCCCGTCGTTTATGTAACTGACGGACAATGGTATTCAGATTTTGCTTATCTACTTGAAAGTAAAGCTAAAGATGTAATTATGGTATCGATTGAACAAGGACCGAGAGATAGACGAATGATCGATTATTTACCCGAAGGGCACGTAGCCTATACAAAATTTCTAAAGGAAGAATTTATACCCTTAATCGAGAATAGTTATAGAACTAATGGCGATAGAACTTTTACCGGAGTATCAGCAGGTGGATTGCTCGGCGCTTATTTGCTTAGCGTTGAACCTGTTGGTGACCCTTATTTTAAAAACTACATTTTAATCGATGGCGCCATGTGGGCGATTACCAACAATATAATCAACCAAGAAGTTTTACGTTTTCAATCAAGCAAATCATTGGCTGTCAATGTCCATTTAGCAGGCTCTCCTCAAGGCAATGGCTGGAGTGTCAAATTATTTCAAGAGCGTTATGAGAACCGCATATATGATAACTTGACCATTTTCTATGAAGAATTTCGGGTTAGTCATGACGAAATGGGGCCATTAGCCTTCGATAGTTTAATTGACAAGCTTTAAAACTATCACGAAACAAATCGTGCGATTAAAAAGGGCATCAATCGATGCCCTTTTTAATTTGTAGCCCGTATGAAGCGAAGCGTAATGCGGGATTTG
This sequence comes from uncultured Cellvibrio sp., assembly GCA_966252135.1. Classification (GTDB taxonomy): domain Bacteria; phylum Pseudomonadota; class Gammaproteobacteria; order Pseudomonadales; family Cellvibrionaceae; genus Cellvibrio. The sequence continues at coordinate 180,780 of CBINNU010000004.1, forward strand.
ATATCTATATTTTGAAGTTAGTTTACTTTTGCGGCTATTAACGCCGCTGATTCATTAATGCAAGAAAATCCGCTGGCGCCGGTGTTTGGAAAATTAATTCTTTGCCCGTTTTTGGATTTGCAATTTTTAAGGATAGCGAATGTAAACCCATGCGTGTACCAGCAGTACCGTAACGCTGGTCACCCACTATCGGATAACCGAGCCAGGATAAATGCGCTCGTATTTGATGCTGGCGTCCTGTATCAATCTGTACGCGTAAAAGTGTTCTACTACCATTGGTGCGTTCTGTTTCAAAGTGAGTCACCGCAGGTTTTGCATCCGGGTGTGCACCTACATGCATACGGTACTCTTGTTCATCGGCACACAGCGGCTGATCAATTGTTCCTTGAGCTGGATTGGGGCAGCCCTCCACAATCGCCAAATAAGTTTTTTCTGCCTGATCCCAGTTTGCCATCACGGCTTCGCGCATTTCACGTGAAGTGGAAAATAACAATACGCCGGAGGTATCACGGTCAATACGATTCACCGGCCATAATTTTACTGCTTGAGAACGACGCGAGAGTTGATTGCGCAAAATAGCCAGCGCGTGTTGTTGCGTTTCTTTGGTGGTGCCTACCGATAGCAATCCCGCCGGTTTATTAATCGCAATTATGTCGCGATCAGAATATAAAATTTCCAATTGCGATGGTGAGCTGTTTGTCATTTTAGCGGTTGCACCCACCTCAACCAGATCACCTACATGGAGCGGGAAATCATGTTGCGTGGTCGATGCGCCATTTACACAGACACACCCACTCTGCAAGCGTTGTTTAATTTTACTGCGTGCCCAACCTTGTAGTTGTATACCGAGAAACGTTAATAATGTTGCAGGTTCTTTAACCTGTAATTTTTCAGACATGATTATTTGATCTATTAAGAATTGAAGAATCCGCTAGCCAAACCATTGATATACCAAATGAGAAACAAGATTAATTCTAAAAATTTTCACGTCTGCTATCGGCCAAGAGCGGAAATTAAATTCATTTTGATGCTGTTACAATGGTGGAGGCATGCAATCATTAAATTCAAAAGCCAATGCAAGCACATTTTTCTGCATGGGTTGTTCACCGGATAGAACAACTGCTTGCATTGCAGCCATCACACCCAGCCCATTAGTATTTCGTAATACATCATAAATTAATTGGATTGGATAGCCTTCACTATGTCGTCGAATGGGGTGAATACCCGCATGAACGTAAGAATTTAGTTGTTTCCATGAATTTTCTTTGAATCGGCTAAGAGCATCATATGCCTGACTTGGCCCACTTTTCTCCAATGCTGACAACATGTCAGCTACTTGAGGCATATTCTTTGCGGCTTGCTCAGAATCCAAATTTAAATGACTGGATAACCTATTAATATGATCATCACTTGCTGCATAAGTTATCCATATGCAACGGGTTAACGCCTCGAATTGTGCACGATGAACAACTATTGAAGAAGGTAGAAGTCTGCATTCAAGTAGCGCTCTTGCAGAATGCCAGTGCTCAAGAGATAGCGAGCAAGCTACATCACCAGTTCTGATCCTGCTTGAGTCATTGAGCAAAGGAATATCAATTAGTTTTCGCAGCTTTTCAGCAAGCAAATCTGATTTTCGAAAGATGTCTTCATTAAAATTCGACACAACTTAGCCTCAAAAAATATATGGCCACGATCTATAAAATCAACCTGTTGAGTTCGGCCAAGAGCGGACATTAAAAAGCGTAACAAAAGACACATCCGCAAGATTAACCTTTTATAACTTTATTTTAATGGCCACGCATCAAGAGGTGTAGGTTTAGGGCATGCATTGTTGTTGGAATATTATTTCCTCGACGCGCCAGATCAACGCCGACGGGAAAAGGAATTCGGTATTGCTGAATAAACGCTTTGAGTGATTCGGGCTGCATAGCTGCATGATGTTCAAACACGCTGTGCAATCCAAGCACCACTACATCTTTACGTGGGAATGCGTTGTGAATTTTAATTGCTTGGGGAATTCCGTGTGATACACAACCTGGGCATAGCATTTGAAATGCATGAATGACAACGACCCGCCCCTTAAACTCCGCAAGCGAACCTGCAAGAGATAAAGGAGCGGGTGTGTTGATCCGCTCAGAGACTTCCATAGAGCGTCAATGCAAAACTTTAAAGGAGTCCTAATTACCTTCCGAGCTAGCGTCTAATGTATCAAGCAGTTTCCCTAGCTGTTGAAGCTGCAAATCACCTAATGGTTGTAAGGGTTTTCTTGGAACACCAACATCAAGACCTGCCCGGTTTAGACCGGCTTTGATCGTTGTCGGCAACCCACCTTTTAAAATAAATTCCAATACCGGTAGCTGTTGATAAAAAAGAGTCCGCGCACGGTCAATATCATTTGCTTGAAACGCGTCATATAACTTTTTGGGCCAATGAGGAATCACGTTAGGCGCAGCGGTACACCAGCCGGCTGCCCCTGCCGCGAAAGCTTCCAACGCCAATGGATTGCTCCCGTTGTAAAAAGGTAAATCGCCTTGTGAGAGCGAGTTAATTTTGTGCATGCGTTGTATGTCACCGGTGCTTTCTTTAACCATAGTTACATTACTTATCGACTTGTACATATCAACAATCAACGCAGGGGAAAGATCAATTCCGCTGGTAGCCGGATTGTTGTAAATCATAATCGGCAATGAAGTCGAATCTGCAATTGCAGCGTAATGTGTGAAAATTTCTGCATCTGTTAATTTCCAGTAGGACGCTGGTAACACCATAATCGCATCAGCACCAACACGCTCCGCAATTTTTGCTCTCTTGATCGCGTTCTGAGTTGTAAGCTCAGAAACACCGACAATTACCGGCAAACGTTTTGCCACTTTTTTTACCGATGTTTCTGCAACCAGTGTCCATTCATCATCACTCAGATATGCGCTCTCCCCAGTGCTGCCTAGAGGAGCAATTGCGTTTGAACCGCTATCAATAAGTTTTTCTATCAATAAATCCAACGCATTTGTATTGATACTTCCATCTGCTTTGAATGGAGTTATCGGGTAAGTGATGATGCCTTTCAGTAATAAAGGGGGGGTACTCATGATGTGTTCCTCGATCAACATTAAGTTAGAAAAATAAAAATTAATTAAAACAATCAGAATGAAAGCGCAGTGCGCGCCGTGCGTAATATGAGAAAAATGCTTGGTAACGTTTAGTCGTCGAGATCCAGTCGTGAGCCTCTGCCGCTAAAGCAGGATCTACGGGCTGAATCACACCCGCAGACATGGCTACTAGCTGCATTTTTGCGGCTCTTTCTATTAAGTGTGCGAGCATCAAAGCTTCTTCCACCGTCGCTCCTGTTACTAACAGTCCATGGTGTGCAAGCAGCAAAGCGCGTTTATCACCAAGTGCTCTGGAAATTATTTCACCTTCCTCATTACCCACTGGAATTCCGGGCCATTGCGCTAGAAATGCGCAATCGTCAAACAACGGGCACATATCCATGTGAGAAACAATAAGCGGCTTCTCAAGCATTGATAACGTTGCCACATGAAATGGATGCGTATGAATAATGCAATTAATATCCGGGCGAGCACGATAAACCCAGGTATGAAAGCGATTCGCCGGATTGGGCATGCCTTTACCGTCGATGAGTTGCAAATCTTGATCAACAAGCAAAAGATTTGATGCTGTGATTTCATCGAATCCCAAACCTAGTTGTTGCGTGTAATAAGTATTTGGCTGATCTGCCCGAGCGGTAATTTGTCCTGCTAAACCAGAGTCGTGGCCTGCATCGAATAGTATCCGACATGTGAGTGCTAATTTTTCGCGTGTACTCCAGTCAGGAACGGATAGAAATTTTTCCATCTGTTGCTGGGAGCGAATTACCAATTCACTTTTTGTGGTTTCCAATGTACTTGTCATGTTCAACACCCGCGTAATTTGAAAATTGACAGCCTCGCTGCATGGAGCCATAGTGCGTGTTTTCGTGGCCCACAAAAACATCCAGATATAAAAACCTATGGGGTCCAGACCTCATTGAGGAGAAAGTTCAATGTTGCGCAATTGGGATATGTCGATAGTGTTAAATGGCAACAGAGGGAAAGCATTGCACTTGCAAATTGTGCAATTGCTTTCGGATGAAATTCGTTCCGGTCGCTTAGTAAATGGCGCCGCGCTCCCCAGCACACGTACTCTTGCAGAAAAGTTAGCAGTGAATCGAAAAACGGTTGTGCTGGCCTATGAGGAACTGCATGCCCAGGGCTGGATTGAAATGGAAGCCCGACGCGGCGCTTTTGTGTCGGGAAAATTGCCGGTGCTGGAAGCCAGGAGTAGTTCATCAAAGACTAAAAATAAATTTCCTTTGCATTTATCTGATTTGCCTTTGGAAAATTACGCAAAATCCGTTAAAGGTTCACAAAACGCAGATGGAGTTATTCATTTTAGCGATGGTGTGCCTGATTCACGGTTAGTACCTTTTGATATTTTATCTCGCGCTTTTCGACATGCATTGATTGCATCCGCACACGCAAATCGCTTGGCATACGATGATTCGCGAGGAAGTGAATTGTTGCGCGACGCGATAGCTGAAAAATTACGTTTCGAACGCGGCATGCGTGTTACCGCAGATCAAGTATGTATAGTGCGCGGCAGTCAAATGGGCATTTACCTAAGTGCACGTTTGCTCGCTAATGCCGGAGGTTGTGTAGTTATGGAAGAATTAAGTTATCCACCAGCGCGCGAGGCTTTTAAAGCGTTTGGAATAGAAATTAAATATGTAGCACAAGACCACCAAGGAATGGATATAGATGCGTTAGAAAACATTTGTCGCAGCCACAAAATCACTGCGATTTACACAACCCCCCATCATCAATTTCCTACAACCTGCATGCTGCCGATTGAACGACGCATACGGTTATTGGATCTGGCTGTTAAATATAATTTTGTGGTTATCGAAGACGATTATGACCATGAATTTCATTTTTCCCATCGCCCCATGTTACCGCTTGCGAGCATGGAAAATGACGGACGAGTTATACACATCGGTTCATTATCAAAAGTATTAGCACCAGGTTTACGCTTAGGCTATATCGCTGCCGCTGAGCAAGTTATTAATCGCTGTGCGGCGGAAATATTGTTGATTGACCGCCAAGGTAATGCATTGACTGAACTAGCGGTAGCCGAGCTAATGAACGAGGGTGAGATAAAACGGCACATCAGACGTGCATTAAAAATTTACGAAGAGCGCCGCAATTGTGCGGTTAGCAAAGTACAAACTTTGTTGCCCGATGTAAAGTTTTCCATACCTCCGGGTGGTCTCGCATTATGGCTAGGCTTTAATAAAAATGTGGATATCCAAAGATTGCAGCATGATTGCCTGGCAAATAAGGTTTCTATTTTGCCTGGTCAACTTTTTTCGGGATCTGATAAAAAAATTCCAGCGATTCGTATGGGTTATGCAAGTCTCAACGAAAAGGAATTTGAAAGCGGACTAAAACGTTTAGCGTTGAGCCTTTCACAACAAATAAAAAGCTCCAGAAGGTAAAGGTAAATCTTCAGCGACCATTTTAAGCTCATAAGCCCATGAAATTGTGAAATATTCGTTAACGTTTTTTCATTGTTATATCCGGCAAAAAGCTTTTGACTGAGACTAGCTACAAATCGTTAGGTATGGTTTTAGAAAATATTTTGTATTTAGAAAATGCGGTCAAATTTAAAGACACAAAGAAAATTTGTTTTTTAAATTAATTAGGCAATAAGTATGTGTGAACATTTGTCTAGATGCGATACGTATTAGTGAGTCACCTTAGTAAATCTCGTTAATAAATATCTAGAGGAGTGCGCAATATATTATGAGGGATAGATGGGTTACCTCAACAAATTTGATTCAAAGTAGAGGTAAAAAATTAAACTGCTGATGTCGGCCAAGAGCGGACATTAAAACACATTTGGTTTGTACTCGTGCCTAAATGGCTTTTCGTAAGAAATTTTGTCGTCGCCATCAACATGGTGTAGTCGCATTTATCTAGGAAATCCCATCAAACGCGATCAAACTTATAGGTCCCGCAGGTCACTGAGGGTTGCATTATGCCCACCGCTTCAATCTCAGGTATTACTCCTTGGAATAAGGGCAAACTCATTGGCCAAAAACCCCCTCTAAAACTGCAAGAGGTTTGGTCGATCCGGATAAGGCTGGAAATTGCTAAAAAGTATCGCGAACTTGCGATGTTTAATTTGGCGATTGATAGCAAGCTTCGAAGTTGTGATTTAGTCAAACTGAAAGTTGCTGATATATCTCATGGAAATCATATTCTTAATAGGGCAATGGTGATTCAGCAAAAGACTAATCGACCTGTACAGTTTGAGTTAACCACACAAACACGAAAATCGCTTTCGAGCTGGATCGAAAGAAACCATTTTACTAATCAACAATATTTGTTTCCCAGTCGTACAAAATCCGATGACCATATTACGACAAGACAATATGCAAGAGTTGTAAAGTCTTGGTTTGCACTGATTGGATTGTTGCCAGAAGAATATGGAACTCATTCTTTACGACGCACCAAAGCAACGTTGATTTATAGACGCACGAAAAATCTTCGTGCTGTTCAATTGCTGCTTGGACACACAAAACTGGAGAGCACAGTCCGTTATTTGGGTATCGAGGTCGATGACGCACTTGAACTCGCGGAGCAAACTGAGATTTAACTATGATGTGTACTAGCTCAGACCTGATCTGCGCCGGGTCGAATATTCCCAGGCTGACTAGCACATCCTCGGCAAAAGAGAACGATTAAGTTCTGGATAGTTTTTACAATCTTTAGTTTCTTGATCAGCTTTTGTCACAACATAATATCCGGTTTTCTGGTCGATAACCTGCCACGTATTGGGCGGTTGTTTTCAGCGCGATAAGTAAAAACTAATGAACATTTTTTGCTTTCAGTCGTATTTTTTCCTGCAGCATGAAAAAGATTGCTGTGAAATAAAAGTAAATCGCCTTGGTTTAACTCTATGGGGATTGCTCGTTCCAAAAATTCTCTGTTTTTCGAAAAGTCAGTACGCAAAAATTGTTTTTCATCTAGTTGAAACGATTCGACTTCCCAACGATGGGAATTCGGTAAAACCCACAAGCACCCATTCTCTGGACGCTCGTCTGTGAGTGCGAGCCAAGCCGATATCAATTCAGGTTGTTCAAAACTCCAGTAACGACTATCCCTATGCCATCCTGTGCTACTGGAGTGGTCGGGGTATTTGGTCATGATGCAATTATGATGAGATTGAGAAAGGCAAATCGCATCTCCAAGTAATTGCTGAAGTATTTCATGTAATTCTCGATGCGTTGCCCAGGATAAAAAGCGCGGGTCGCGTTCCGCTGCCGCTAATAATCGTCGTGGCGTTAACCCGCCTTCGTCGGTTCGTGAAAGGGGTGCACCCGGATATCCTGTGTCAGCTTCATACTCGACAGGAAATTTCTTATTTTTTAATTGTACTTCGACTAACTGCATGAGTGACTGGCAAAATCCTGCTGGCGCAAAGTCACGTAGCACCAAAAATCCCCATTTTCTAAAATTAAGAAGTTGTTCATTACTGAGCATAATTTATATCCGGCTGATAACGGCAAAAGTGAAATCGGTCGTTGAACCTTTACCACCCAAATCTGGAGTAGTGTTATCGCGAGCCAGGATTGTTGCGCGCAATGCAGCGGTTATTCTGTCTGCAATCTCATTCAAATGGAGATATCGCAACATTTGGATGGCGGCAAGAATCATTGCACTGGGGTTCGCAATATTTTTTCCTGCAATATCGGGTGCAGTGCCATGAACCGCTTCGAAAATTGCATAATAATTTCCGATGTTTGCGCCGGGCGCCAAACCTAAGCCGCCAACTAGCCCAGCACATAAATCGGAAATAATGTCCCCAAATAAATTCGTTGTGACGATGACATCAAATTGTTCAGGTCTCATCACCAATTGCATACAGGCATTGTCGATAATCATTTCATTGGTTTCAATGTCGGTATATCGACTGGCAATTTCCCGAGCAACTTGCAAAAATAAACCGGATGTGGATTTTAAAATATTGGCTTTGTGAACAATGGTGACTTTTTTACGTTTTTCATGACGAGCCAATTCATAAGCAAATGTCACTATGTCAACCGATTTACTTCGGGTAATCACACTTTTGGCTTCGGCTGTTTCACCATCGTCTGACAGTGTATGTCCTACACCGGAATAAAGACCTTGGGTGTTTTCTCTGACCGTTATGATATCGATTCCTTCATAACGCGATTTTATTCCCGGTATAGAAATAACAGGGCGAACGTTGGCATAGAGATTAAATAATTGACGCAAAGTTACATTCAGCGATGTATGTCCAGTACCAATAGGGGTTGCTAATGGACCCTTTAATACAATTCTGTTACGAGAGATGGAATCGACAGTGGATGTTGGCAATAGTGAACCCTCATTTGATAGAGCCTGTTCGCCAATGTCTACATAGTCATAGTCAAATTTGCATCCTGCGGCATCCAAAATATTAATGGTGGCGTCAACAATGCCGGGGCCAATGCCATCGCCGCGAATAACGGTTATGGGTCTTCTCATATTTATTCCCCTTTACTCATGCGATTCATTCTTGAATACAAAGATTGAAAAGGTTGTTCAATCATCGCTTCCAGTTTTTCAATTCTCTCCGGTATAAGTGAACGATTGATGGAACATGGTTTTCCAGCAAACACTACATGATTCAACTCTTTGCCGGAGCAAATTTTTATGGTTCCGAAGTGATCCGTCAAATCTTTGAAAAAAGTAGATTCAATATCAGGCAACCGATGAAAATTAATGACCAACCATCCATTTGAAGAAAGTGCGCGTGAACAATGGCGTATAAATGTATGCTGGACTTGTAGCGAATTCATACCGTAAGCATCGTAGATGTCGGAAAAAATAATATCGGTGCCTTTGTAAGGCAATTCCGCAATTTTGTCGGCGGCATCCTGAATGGAATAGCTAACCCGATCATCAATCGGGATATCGAAATAGTTTTTTGCTGTTTCATAAACTTTTTGACGAAGTTCAATCACATGAAACTCTGTATCCGGTAAACAATGGTGCAAACTTCTTAATAAACTACCACCACCCAGCCCAATGAGCGTGACATGCTTGGGTGATAAATAACTCAACGCCAACATCATGATGCGGGTATATTCATGGAACAATTGATACGGACGATCAAATGAATATGCACTTTGTTCAAAAATAGAGCCAAAGCATAAGATGCGATGATCCGGATAATCAATAACCCAAATTTCACCAAAGGAATCCGCATCCATATGCACTAAATTGCCTTGATAAGCTCGGTCATTTTTAAAAAAAATATCGAGTAGACTCATACAACACCATTAAATATTAATTCCGGCCTGTTTGATTCCGGTTGTGCGAAGCAGCAGGATTAAATGATCCACATCATGGCTGATAATTGCGTTATCGAATTCATCAGAGAGTAAAAAACTTTTCCCTTCATGATCTCTTACCCAAATGACCCATTCGGAAAGGACGGAGGGGTTTCTCATGATGTCCACATGTGCTATTTGATTGCTCTCGATGGCTTGCGTTAATTCAGAAAACTTCATAGAAAAATAGTGCCTCTTAATTACAGTGCATGGTGTAGGTGTGAACGAAACTGGAAGACATTGTCAATCGCTTGAATGTTTGCTTTCGCAAGCGCTTTCAAGGGTTGAAATTGAACGTCTGTAAGAATGAGTTGAGCGCTGTTCTTTTTGCAGTGTTCGATGAGCTTGGTGAGCGCAGAAATTCCGCCTGCATCCAGCATGGTAACGTTGTCGAGATATAAAATAATGACCTTGTCACGTTCACAGTAACGAGTCAGTTCGCCAAATATTTTATCGGCAGCGGCAAAAAATAAGGGGCCGGTAATTTTGAAGATGCGGTAATTTTCCGGAACTGCCTTCTGCAAATATTGTTTGTTTTGCGTGATTTCAATCACGCGGGTCATCTCGGCAATTTCTTTCATAAACAGAACTGCCGCCAACAAAATACCGGTGGTGATGGCAATGACCATGTCGAATAAAACCGTTAATAAAAAACAGGTCAGCAATATCCAGCGATCACTGTTTTGTGATGTTTTGAATAAGTGAATACTTTTTGGGGCTTCACTCATATTCCAGGCCACGACGATCAACAATGCCGCCATCGCAGGCATGGGCAAGTAACCTAACAGGGGTGCCAACACTACCAATCCCAGCACAACCACCAGTGCGTGAATCATGGCTGCAACAGGCGATTCTGCACCGGCTTTGAAATTGGCTGCCGAGCGCGCTATGGCCGCTGTGGCGGTGATGCCACCAAAAAATGGGGTGACGAGATTACCGATACCCTGACCCAATAATTCGCTGTTGGCGCTGTGGCGCTTACCGGTCATGCCATCCAGCACCACAGCACATAAGAGCGACTCAATCGCACCTAGCATGGCAATTGCGAAGGCGGCGGGTAACAGTTCGCGCACCAAACTCCAACTAATGACCAGTGCGTTGCCATTCGCATCGGGTTGCAGCCAAGGCCACTCGAAGCTCGGGAGGATCGGCGGTATTCCCTGTGCGGTGCTGCCATCGGCAGCGAGATAGCTGAAGCGCGAATAGATGGTGTCCACGTCCAACCCAGCATTATTCAATACCAGCGCGACAAGGCTGCCAATAACGATTGCAGGTAAATGCGCAGGTACGGGTGTTTTGAGACGCGGCCATAACAACATCACCGCTAATGTCAGAATTGCCACCAGCAAACTTGGCCAGTGGGTATGACCAAAGGATTGTGAAAGTAGGCTGACTTTTTCAATGTAGTGCTCAGGCATGCTGGCAATGGGCAAGCCAAAAAAATCTTTAATTTGCAAAGTGGCTATCACCACTCCAATACCACCGGTAAACCCCAGTGTTACTGGCTCAGGGATATATTCAATCAGCCGTCCCAAGCGAAAAAACGCCATTAACACCAGCATGGCACCTGCCATAAGGCTGGCAATTAACAGACCACTGAGGCCGTACTTTTGGGTGATGGGATAGAGGATGACCACAAAGGCAGCTGTGGGACCGGAGATGCTAAAGCGGGAGCCGCCTGTTAGCGCAATGACAAAACCCGCTATTGCAGCAGTGTAAAGGCCGTATTGCGGAGGTACGCCACTGGCAATCGCCAGAGCCATCGCCAACGGAATCGCAATAATCCCTACAGTCAAACCTGCCAGCAGATCTTTTCGAAACCGTGTTCTGGTGTAGGGTTCAGCAAAACAACTTTCCCGTAGGGCATGCCCAATACGCAGGGAAAACAGATGGGCTCTGTGTGACATCTCGCTACCCTCCTATTGTTTTTGACCGGCTCATTATAATACCCATTATCATTTTATGCTAATAACATTATAATGTAGTTATAATTTTTAAAACCTATGGTGTATGCTACTGGAGGCTAACCGCTATGCGAGTCACAGCACTTCGAGCCGCCAGAAGGCGGCACAGATACCGGGAGCGAGCTTTGTTTAGCAGGCAGCATTTAGCCTGCAATAAACCTGACAATGATGAGAACGATATGGAACAAAAAACTGCGCGCCTAACGGTGCTGATTGATCCCACTAAAAAAGATGCCTTTGAACAGCTTTGTGCATCTCAAGATGTCACCCCTTCCCAGGTGGTGCGCCAGCTCATCCGTGAATACCTCGAAAAGCATGGTGCGACTTATGCGAATCAGCCACAAAACGCCAATGGCACCCCTGAATGACCGGGATTAATTGGCTCTATTTGAGCGATTGTTTTGGTGTGCTGGTGTTTGCAGTGAGTGGTGCACTTGCTGCAGGGCGTCGCTCAATGGATATGTTTGGTGTACTGGTCATCGCCTTTATCACAGCACTGGGTGGTGGAACTTTGCGTGATCTGGTGCTGGGTATTCATCCGGTTAGTTGGATTGGCAATCCCGTGTATCTATTGTTGGTGACCATTGCTGTGATTCTTACTTTGATGGGGCAGCGCATTACGCACCGTTTTGATCAACGCATCATGGTGGTTTCAGACGCGTTTGGGCTGGCGGTTTTTACCGTGATTGGTGTGCAAGTTGCCCTGCATCAGACAGCAGTATCAGCGCCGGTTGCCATTATGATGGGCGTGGTCACTGGCACAGCGGGTGGTGCGATACGCGACATCATTTGCAACGATATTCCGCTCATTTTAAAACGCGAAATTTATGCAACTGCCAGCGCGCTAGGGGGAATTGTTTACTGCCTTCTCGATGCACTCCAATTCGCCATAGTGATTAACACACTCATCAGCATGTTCTGCGTTTTGGTCCTGCGCCTCTGGGCCGTAAAAGCGCAATGGGCACTGCCTTCTTTTGTACTTGAAAAATGAAACATTTTATTTTTAGTTCTCGCCGGAGATTTATCCATGACTCAACTTCCACCCTGCCCGAAGTGCAACTCGACATACACTTATCAGGATCAAAATCTCCTGATTTGCCCCGAGTGCGCTCACGAGTGGTCACCCCAGGCGCAAGCCAGCGACGCGTCAGAAACCGCCAAACAAGTGCGTGATGCCAACGGCAATCCACTTGCGGATGGCGACTTCGTTACGGTCATTAAAGATTTAAAAATTAAAGGTTCATCATCGGTGGTGAAAGTAGGAACCAAAATAAAAATATTGCGTTTGGTCGATGGTGACCATGATATTGATTGTCGTATCGAGGGCATTGGCCCAATGATGTTGAAGTCGGAATTTGTGAAGAAGGCTTAGTGCAAAAATGCTACGTGTGTGTCTTGCAGCCCCTTGTGGGCTGCTTTTTTCTAACTTTCGATTTAGTAACAATTCTTCACTGCAGATTTGATGTTATAGGCTAATGTGAAGTATTAATTTTTTCCAAAGCTCTTTCTGCAGACTTCAATGCTACTGTATTAAAAATTTCTTTAGAGCGTTCCTGCGCATTATTCCCAATTAATTTCCGCTGCTCTAACCATTTAGAATAATACGGCGACTTTTTTGCTTCTTGCAAAAGCGAATCAAGTTCGTATACAGAGAATGCATCGAGATAAGATTGCGCAAGATTTCGCTCCCATTGTTCGCGATAGGGAAGCTGTTCCTCTAAAAACCCAACAAAAAGAAATTGATCGGCTTTTTCTTCTCCTACACTTTTAACCATAAGTTTGTATTGTTCAGTGTCTTTCCCAATTGACTTTGATAACTCAAACAGAGCATCACTTTGTGCATCCATTCTCACCACAAAGAATAGTGCCTTTTCTAGTGAGTTATCGTCCGCATTAGCCAATGAAGAAAGAATAGAAAAACCTACCGTAAAAAATAAAATAACCAGCTTTACTATTTTCATGATGGTCCTGTAACGTTAGAAAATTTAACTCAAACAAATTGCCAAAGGCAGTTAATTATTTTGCTGTGCACAGGCAACGCATGTTTGAATGGTTGGATCAAACTTGAGTCTCCCTACTTCGATAGGCTCATCGCAATGTTGGCACACTCCATAATCATTGCGCTCGATACGCAAGAGCGCACGTGAAATACTCGCCCTTTCATTTTTTGCGCGAGCCATAATCTCGTCCTGCATTGCTTGTTGTTGCATGGCATCCATGCGTGACAATCGACCTACTTTATTTTGATCAAGCTCTACATTGGCGTGACGATTAGCTTGCTGCTCCAACGCGTCAAGCTCGGCAAGACGTTGATTTAGTTGTTTCTTGTAAAGGCATAAATCTCGACCGTCAGACATAGATTCCCCCGCTCGCAATTAACGCAGCAACAGTAGCGGGATGGTTGCTTTAGCTAAAATATTGGTAGTCGTACTACCGACCAAAAACTGTCGAATACGTGAATGTCCATAAGCGCCCATAGCCAACAAATGCATGCGGTGAGTAGTGCAATAGTCAAGAATAGTGTTTTCCACATCACCGGGGATGATGCTACTGATTATGTGAAAGCCTGCTGATTCGAGTTGATTTTCCGCCCAGCGTAAATGTTCAATAGCTTCACCGGTTTTATGGCTGGCCATCAACAGGTGACATTCCAACCCATTCAGCAAGGGGCTGCTGGCTATCATCTCTACACACTTTCGACAGGTGGCACTGCCATCGTAGGCAATAAGAAAACGTTCGGGATTGATAAATTGTTGGGGCGTGACCAGGATTGGACGACTCATTGTACGCACCACATTTTCAATATGGCTGCCTACATGTGAAGTGATTTTTTCTGAACCTTCACCTGCCGTCCCATGATTAACAAACGGGTTTTTTCTTCCAGTTCTTTCACTGTATCCACAAGGTCACCGTGGCGTTGGCAACAATGGGGCTTTTCAATACCTGCATCGCGCGCGCGTTGTTTGGCTTGATCCAACAAATGTTGTCCATGCTCCCGCGCCAATTTTCCACGTGCTTCATCGAGTTCAGCCAGTGCATCCAGTAAATGTTCACGTGCCCCCAAACCAATATTGCCAGAAAAATCCACAGGTACTGGATATTGTTGTTGGTCAAGCACATGCAAAAATTTGAGCGGCGCGCTCATTCGTTGGCTGGACCAGATGGCGTAATCACACACTGCACTGGCAGCATGGGAGTGGTCAATACAAGCGATAACCTGTGTCATTGCAATTACCTCGTTATTTAACATTATTGTTAGAAGATTTAATGCCCCATGATGCGGTCAATTGCATCGGGTTTATCGTGAACACCAAAATTATCGACAATAGTGGCGCTGGCTTCGTTCAATCCAATCACCTCCACATCAGTGCCTTCCCGACGGAATTTAATCACTACCTTGTCCAGTGCGGACACAGCGGTAATATCCCAAAAATGAGCGTGGGTGAGATCAATCACCACCTTATCCAAGGCTTCTTTGAAATCAAAATATTCGACAAATTTGTCTGCTGACCGAAAAAACACCTGACCCACAACGTTGTAGGTGCGTTGCTTCTCATCGTCATTCAAGCTGGATTCTACCGCCATGTAGTGGCTGACTTTGTTGGCAAAAAATAGTGATGCCAAAAGCACCCCGACAAACACACCATAGGCCAGATTATGGGTGGCGACGACTACGATTACCGTAGTGACCATCACGATATTGGTAGAGAGCGGATGGCTTTTTAGATTGGTAATCGACGACCAACTGAAAGTGGCTGTGAGAATCACACCTGATTTTCACATGATTGCAGCGGGTTTTCCCCGTGCACTCAATGGTTTACTCACATTTAAAAGTCTGTTGGAAGAACGTGCTCAAAAAGGAATTCAGGATGTAGCAGGCGCAAGCCCACAAGATTTACCTGGCTCAACAAATTTCTATCAACTCGGCACACAAACACTTGCACAATTAACCCAGCGTTCGCCTGAAGAAGCGTCGAAACCACTGGTTGATAATTTTTCTCCAACGATTGATTACGCGCTTAAAGCACATTTGTTCGGCTATTTATTTAGTCGAAATAATCTCGGTTATTTAGAACGAGAATTAGTTGTGGTCAGCACCCTTTCCACACTTGGCAATGTCAATTCACAACTGCGATCTCATTTGCAAATCACGCGCAATCTCGGTGTCGATAATGCACAAATGGAAAAAATCTTTCAGGAACTTGAAAAGGCATTAGGTAGCAATGCCGCGCGCAATACCAAAAATGTATTACAAGGCATCCAACAGTAAACAATAATTGGGAGTTAATGATGAAAATTAAATTGAAATCCCCGAGTCTTACCAAGTTGATAATTCTAGGTCTAACCTCCTTTATTTCAGCATGTACGTCAAACATTAACACCTCAGACCTTATACAGATCAAAGAACAAGGAAGCTTTGCTGTGGGTGGAAGCCTGTTGAGTGCATCCGGAAATTACAACCCGCAATCAAAAACAGCGGAAGATAAAACCTTTCACGGTGATCACGCTTATGTGTTTTATCAAATTCCCGCTAACCCACAAAAACTGCCCCTGGTATTTTGGCATGGCATAGGTCAATTCTCGAAAACATGGGAATCCACCCCTGACGGGCGAGAAGGGTTTCAGAATATATTTTTACGCAAAGGCTATGGTGTCTATCTGCTCGACCAACCACGTAGAGGAAGTGCAGGTCGTAGCACTCTTGCCACCAGCATAAAACCTGAACTTGATGAGCAAAAATGGTTTAACACTTTTCGTGTCGGCATTTGGCCAAACTATTTTCCCAATGTGCAATTTGCAAAAGATCCGGAAACACTCAATCAATATTTTCGCCAGATGACACCTGACACAGGTGAAATTGATATTGATGTGAACGCCAATGCAGTTGCAGCGCTGTTTGAAAAAATTGGCGATGGCATACTTGTCACTCACTCACACAGTGGTGGTATGGGCTGGCAAGCAGTTTTAAAAAGTAATCACATTCGCGCGGTAGTGTCCTATGAACCGGGAAGCAATTTTGTTTTTCCTGAAGGCGAAGTTCCACAACCCATCGACAGTTCCAGCGGCCCACTGGTTGCGCTAGGAATTCCGTTAAAAGACTTTATGGCGCTAACCAAAATTCCAATTGTTATTTATTACGGTGATTTTATTCCGGCAACACCCAACCCAAACCCGGGGCAAGATGGTTGGCGAGCACGATTGGAAATGGCACGACTATGGGCCAATACCATCAACAAATATGGCGGCAATGCATCGGTAGTTCATTTGCCCGAAGTCGGTATTTATGGCAACACTCATTTTCCATTTTCAGATTTAAACAATCAGCAAATAGCCGAGCTTATGCAAACCTGGCTGCGCAAAAATGTTTTCAACAACAATCACTAGACAGGTCATATTTATGAAAAAATTATTATTTTCCCTATTCACTTTTTTATTTTTTTCACAACTGAGTTTCGGGGAGCCTGTAGATCTTAAACAGGATGTTGGAAATTTATCTAAAACCAAATGGCAATGGTTAGCCGACAAAGATGTCACTAAACTTGAAACACTGTTTCACGAAAACTCAAAATTCGTTCACATGGGTGGCACTTGGAAAAAGAAAGAAGAGCTGGAGATAATCAAATCAGGAAGAATTTGGTACAAAAAAGCAGACTTACATGATCAAGCCGTTGAGCTCTTTGGCAATACTGCAATCGTATGGAGTCTGATCACTCTCGATGCAGAAGTGGGTGGAAACACAGTCTCCAATAGATTCACCGTCACTGAAGTGTATCAACAACAAGACGGCAGCTGGAAAATGCTCGACTTCACCTTTAGCAAAGTCATGGATAGTCATCAAATTGCGCATTGATTTCAAATCATCTTTATCGCAATAAAAAGGGCATCAATCGATGCCCTTTTTATTGCGCGGTGAAAAGTAGAATCAGAAGAAATTACACTTCTGCTTTGGGCACAAACCTGAAAGTACACTGTAAGCAGTGCCAAGTCTATTACACGACATTTCACAAGACCAATAGAAGAAAATGGCGCCAAATAGCCTCTTTGCGAAGTCAAATTTCCAAATAACCAATATTGCAATCTCCGCATTGAATGTTCATCGAGGGTTTACCCCACACTTGATTACCACAAGATTGGCAACGGTATTTAATTCGCGTGTTTCGTTTTTGTTTGTTAACAGGTATCGCCACGAAAGAATCGTGCTGGCTACTTTCTAACTCGGATGTAACGCTTAGTGTTTTCCCTCCTGCAGGAATTGTAAATTTATCAATTTCCTGGAGAGCTAACATTTTCACTGCGGGGGTTCCTGCAGGATCGAAAATACTGATCGCAGTGCGATTGTTTTTCACAGGCATTCTATCGAGCCAGGGCAACTGGAAACCTGATGCTATCAACGCCTCAAACTCTTGCTGGAATCGACCGCCGAAGATCACATAGTCATTCATTTTTTCGCCTGTCTTGTTGCCGCCAGGCACCCCAGTGTGGGATGGCATAAGACCCACATCCTGCATTTTGTCTGCCCATTCCTTGTTGTGATACCCACGCCGTCCAGGGGTTCCAAAATGGTTTTGCCAAATATGGCATTGCTCATGAACCAAGGTTTGCATTATCTCAATCAAAGGGAAACCCAGAAAATACTCCGGGTTAATTGCCATTTCATCAGTGGTTTCCCTGCTGGAATTGATCCATCGACTGTGAGAAACATATCCCATCATTTTGGGTTGACGCTGAAGCACTATGAGACTGTGAGGTAGCTTTCCTTCGAATAGCGTTTTATTGAAATGCCCATACGCGGTTTCAACGGAAGAGTAGATTTGTTGTGAGGGTGTTTTCATGATCTCAATATTGGATTGTACAATCCAAAATATCAAGTTATTCTGACATTCGGGCTTTTAACTGATTCACATTAAATTCAGTAATTACCGTTAACATAGAAAGCGAATGAATTAATCTGATGGCAAGTACAACAGCCATTAAAACAGTGTAGTTAACGTCTTCATTGGTAGTCGATCCATCAGGTTTTGTATACAAGAAGATTAAAAAAAGGAATAACTGGCTGTGGAAAACCACAAATGTCACTGGGCTGGCGGGAGCCAGAAAACTGAAGGTAAACAGTTTTTCAAAACCTTTGTAATGAAAAACCGGAGGAATTTATGAACAACCCAGCATTAACCAAAACCGATCGCACCAAACAAGCTGGTGCGGTGTTGTGGCTTGTTGCGCGTAAATTCTTCTTGGGTGTACTGACTCTATTGAAAAAAATTAACTGGAAAAAAGTTGGTTTTATTTCTTGGAAAATTGCCATTTTGCTTTTCGCAATTGTGATTGCATTCGGAAAATTATTTGGATCTCTGGTTGTGGGTCTTTATGACTTGATGCGAAACAATTCTAAAAATGATTACATAGACTCAACTGCAATACCTGGTGATGATTACCTGGATCCCCATAGTAATAATCCGTATTCACTTGTCTGTATTGAAGAAGACGAAAAAAACAGAAGATAGAATCCAGAAATCTGGATTCTATTTTTAATTTATTTTGTCTTGGGTTTTGGTAAGCCTTTCCCTTGCGATCCAAGTCCACCTAACTGCTTCATATTCAATTGCCGCTCCAAGCCACTTCCCACTCCCTTACCAGCGATACCAATGATTGCTGAGAAAAAGAGCGGCAGGAAGATGTAAGAGTACATCACTATCCACCCCAAAGTGATTAATGGGGCAAGAGTACTTTCTTGACCTGTTGCCAAATTCTTAAAGAAGCTAAGTGGTTTGTCACCCATCATTGCTCCAAATAGAAAATTATTCAGCCAATAACAAATCGCAAAAATATAGCTCCACATATAAAACGACATCTGTACAGCTGTGATGGTGATGAGCGTTCTGATGCTGTAGAGGCTTAAAAACAAAATTAACGGTAACAACAACGTAAACATCATTTTCACTAGTGCATCGACAATAATAACGGCCTGTCGAATTTGTGTGGTTTCAAATAATGTTGGAATCATATTCCACAGACCACTCAATCCCATGACCACATTATCGGATGTGTTGTTAAAAAACTGACCAATCGCTCCTTGATCTTTAGCATCCGAATACGCATTACCAAATGCTGGCAATGACAATGGATCACCTGGCCCATCAGCAACCGTTAACGCAATGCGTAATCGATCTACTTCTGCTTCGTCGGCACTGTCGTAACTGAAAACATCCATAAATGACGAATCCAGACTATCGGGCGAAACTTCTTTGATATGCGCGATTAAACGATTTTGCAGTCCGTCAGCATCGCTTGATGATGCCCCCTCGGGCGGTACACCCGTCCACCACTCGTAGCAACTTGGATAGCCACCCGCATCGACACCGCTGGGTGGCGGTGGAGAAATAGCATTATCACGCAACTCACTGTAGGGAAATGCTTTCACTTCTTTAGATGGTCGCATCACTGCGTAATACGCGGGATGATCAGAAAAAAATTGTGACCCGATCCAGGAAACATCTTCGAAGATAGCGTTTTCTTTTAACCCTGATGGTTTCTCATCTTCAGGTGGAATGTTGGCCAGAAATTGATTGCTTGCCTTAAGATAACAATCACCATAAAACTGGGTTAATTCCTCTTTTAACGCAGGATCTTTTACAACCGTTGACGCGAGAGATTGTGCAACCGTTGTCATATCAGCACTGCACGGAATCTCTTGAATGAGCGCTCCGGAAATACCTTGCCAAAGTTTTATTGTGGTGTACCACCACAGAGGCGCTTTTGGTTGCCGATCGCTATAAATAGCGGCAATTCTGGATGCCTCCCGGTCAAATGTTGTCCCTGTTTCACCATCTTTGACCTCGGTAGTTCTGTCTTCATCCTCGCAAGAGGTATAAGCGTATTCGGCACCCGTAAAATAAACATTGATTGACGGTGAAAGCGCAAAAAATACAACAATCAACATCGTATAGACTTGTGACTCTAACGATTTGATTAAACGCTCAGAATCCCAATCATTTTCCCAGGAATCTAAAAGAGTATCTATGGTAACCAGTACAAAGGGAACTAATGCGAGTCCAGTTCCAAATAAAATTTGTGCGGTCGCTGTGTACATGTGCCACGCAAATAATTGCGTATAAAGCTCGAGTGCAGAAGTGACAATCATGACAACAACACCCCAATCACGTTGACACCAAATAACAATTCATAGATGACCAAAACTTTTATCACCAACCATCGAGCACGATTGATCATCTCCGGCTTTGCACCAGGTCGTTTGTATCGAATCCAATAAGACAATCCGAACACGAGAATTACATAGACGGCCAAGCGCACCCCGAACAGGTGCCACTTGGACCAGGATTCAATTTGAATTAACACCGGAATAATGTTGGTACTGGAGTCCGCGAGTAAAATCCCAAAAACTACCATCAACACCAGCACCAACAGCGATAGCAACAGTACGACAAAAAATCGCTTGGTTAATTTTGCGATCATTCAACGATACCTCCATCGATGACGACGGCAGGTTTGTCATTGATCGTATTGTTTTTTAACTGCTCTCCGCGTTTTAATAAATCGCGATTAGCTCCACGAGACGCGATAGTCCCTGCGGCATTAGTGATAACTTTTTGTCTCACTTCACTTTCAAATAACACGTTGTCTATTTCAGCCTGCAAGCGTTTACGTGCGATGTCGATTTCACGTTCAGCCACTTCTCCTGCAGCCGTTACGTTCGGCTCCTGGCTGCCCGCATTCATCAAATCGCGGCCGATTAGTGCCTTCTCCATTGTTCTGGCCAAGGCTACCTCGCCAGCGAGTTTATGAGCCAGTATGGAGGATTCTTCGCGAGGGGCTTGCTGCAAGCTGCGAATGATTTGATTATTCACTACAACACCCATACCAGGTGCCGATAGATCTTCCAAATCATCGTTATCCGGTTCCGGTTGTTCTAACACCTCTTTTAGGCGGGTTGAAACTTTTTCGTATTCTTTTCTGTATTGAAAACGCAACCCTTGCCCAACACGGGTTTTTAAGCGATCACATCCGGGACAAATACGAACTTCACGTTCGCCAATAACAGATACCACCCATTCGGAAGCTTCATCGGCATCGGAAAATACGCGAGTAATATTAGGGTCACCGGTCACTTCATCCGGATCAGCAGGAGTGAGAGAGCCAACCAGGTGTTGATAACCAGCTTGTGTTACATCTTCTACTGCACGTATTGGTGATTGATCATCACCACCGGCTTTAACACCACCAACCCAGGTAACACCTTCAGCTCCAGCATTCTCTTCAATATCGCGTTCTGCCTCAGAAGGATTCGATCCAGATGCAGACGCTTTCGCCCAAGACGATTTGCGACTTACGGAAATCCATCCATCAACAGGATCACGACCAGAACGAATATCGGCTTGTGCATCACGACAAGTTTTCAATGAAAGTTGAAAGGTTTCTTTTGCATCTTTGAGACCTTTGGTTAAGGTGTCATATAAGCCTGGATAAGATTCACGAATTTTTGAAAGCCCCCAGGCTCCAAAAATGGTGATAGCCGAATCAACAACATCATTCGTTAAGCCATAAACGTTATCTTTTATGTTGGAAAAATTTTCGCGTATCGCAAATGAGGGGTCGAAAGAACAAGAGCGGAACATATTCCACTCAGCACCCACACCAAATTTGAGTGTTGTTTTATTGGATTGGTGATAATACAAAAGTGGATCACCACCACCGACTGAGTAATACCAATAACCATTTCCAACGGGTCTCGCGAATTCACCAGCTGAGACTATAGGAGCAACGAAAATTAACAACGTAAGAAGAAGTTTTTGCATGTTGATTACCCACTATTCCAAGCTGATATGCGTAATAAATATTTGGCCTTTCTTGTCGCAGCAACGATAGCGCCGCCATAAATTCCACATGTAGGCTTGGTTAACCACGTTTCGACCATTCGCCAGTTTTGATGCAGACCAACCAAACATCTTTGCGGTGTCCTCGAATTCGGGATATATCATCTGAAATTTATTATCCGTAGAACTATTTTCCTTCACTGCGCCCGGTTTCCAGCAACGATTTCCGCAACTACCTGTGGCAGGCAACATCACGTGGAGCGCCACTCGGTTAGTTAAAATATGACTGGCTCTAAATGCGGCTACTGCACCATTAACCGGATCAAGTGGATGAGCGCCCCAACCGCAACGCGGATAAACGGGCGCCCAATACGGATCAAGAAATCCTGGTAAAAAACTGACATCATTTCCTTTGATTGTGGGAGTCCCCAAAATGGATTGAGGATACAAACGCTCAATGCCAGGATCGATCCAATTGTGATCAAGCCCTGACATAAAGTGAGGCATCATCGGCGTAGATAATTGTGAGTTACAAAAATAATCCGTATCGCCCAGCGCATTCCAACCAATCAACCCAGGCTGGGAAATAATGTCTACGTTTTTGAAATTCAAAAATGTATCTTGATCGTCGGGAGATTCCGATAAACTCATAGTGCCATCGGGGGCATCATTCCAGGACGCAGTTTCTTCCCAAGGAGAATCTGCTCCACTGTAACTGGCCACAACCAAATCCGGAATGAAATGACTGTAACGAATACTCTCTTTTATGGAGCAAGAAAATAAGGAGCATTTTAACCAGAAACACACACCGACAATTTTCCAGTCCATGCAGTCTGGACCACATTTAAAACCTGATTCTGCCACATCAAACGTCCCAATTTTTTTTACGCTGATGGGTCCTGCGTTCGCTACGGAAACAAACAACATAAATAGAACACCCAACCACTTATTCATGATTTTTCTCCATATAGTCCCGATAAATTGTTAAACCCCGATCAATATCAGTCATGCCATAAATCACGGCCGTACCCTTATCAAAAACCATGGCAGGAGCTTTCTGTACGTTGTATTTCATTAACAATGTTTTATAGGCATGTGCAGCGACTATTTTTTGTTTATATTCAATACCGCGAGCACTATTGAAAAATTCCAACGCCTGTTGCTTGGCGACCTCTGGATTGGGCGATAATTCTGTAGGTAGAAATTCTTCACTCAGACGATCCGCAGCAGAAATATCGTGAATACGAATAACAAGATCGGTGCTTTTATAAGACACCAGTTCAGAAGGATTATTAATAAAGAGATCAACTTCAACTGCATGAACAATTCTGGAAAACCAAAGAAATCCCAACATTAAAAAATATTTATTCATAAATTTTTCCTTCTATTACCCATTGGTTATTTTTAAAGTAGGCATCAGTATCGGCTTTCATGACGTCACCACGTTTCCCATCCGTTACCAGAAAATAGATGTCGCCTCTTTTAATTTCACTGAGTGTACAAATCACATGAGGTGTTTCATTACATTTAAACGCAATCTGAATTGAATCTTGTTCGCTCATATCCACCTCATATCACTTGCCGTCTGCGACCGGCGGCAATCTGCTCACCAATCATTTGAGCTGCAGCCAGTTCGTCAATGTTATGTTCCTGCATCAGTTTGTATCGTGCAGTTTTTTCTTCCTTTTCAGACTGTCCCAGTGCCAGACATAAACCAGGAGGAACCATTCTGAAAAGGCCTTGCACGTTGTCTGACATGATTACGCCCTCGGTATACTTTCGAGGGGCTTTGGTTGTGGAGAGCAACATAGTTTTTTGATCGGGAGTAAGAGAACGAAATTTTTCAATATTCGCCAATTCACTTTGGTCAACAAAGAGACACATCCACCACTCAAACATGGATAACATTTTTTCCGCATCAGCCGGATAATCTTTCATGTTTTGTGTAGCCTGCCAGAGCCATAAGCCCATACGACGACCGAGTAGTTTTGAAACAACCACAAGATAGGAAGCCAATAATTTATCAGTAGTAATAACATGTGCTTCGTCAGTGAGATTGATAGTCGGACGACCATCACGCTGTGTGCGCTGTGCTCTTGCAATAATTTGGTTTACGATTGAAATGTACGCGACGGATAATTTGTCTTTGGTATTATTTCCACTGGCAAGAGCACCCATTTCAATGCGGATGTAATCCGCATCCGGTAACTCTTGCCCTGGACGATTAAAGAGTTCACCGGCAAATCCATCAACGAACAAACTCATGGCCTCAACCATCTCATCGATACGCGCTGCGCGTCCCGGTTTTTCAGCTTTAAGGTCTGATAATGATCTGATTACATCTTCAGTGAGAAGATCTGTTTTTTTTGCTTTTCGTGCTTCGACGGCTGCATTTAAAACTGCACTTTTTAATAATCCCACATCAGAGCGCGACATTCGCTCCTCTTCTTTTTCTTCTCCACCCGTTACCATCAATCGAGCAATAATTAACATCTCACCGAGAATGTCACGTTGTGCGTTATCGATAGAATCTTTTTCAGCTGATTCAAGTTCAGCTGTGCCTTCCAATACCTCCTCAATAATCGAATGATCCTGGATAATATTTCCATCAGCATCAACTAAGTCCAATGCAGGCTTGTAAGGTGGAAGTGAAGGTGCTTGCCCTGGACGCAACACAATATCTGCAACCGTTTTACCCCATTGTTTTAAATAATTAGATAAGAGGCCAAAGCTATTTCCTGCTTCAATGACCACCCAACGCGGGTTGTAAATGGCGGTAATGTACATCTGCAAATAAACAAGCGATGCTGATTTGCCTGCACCAGTAGGTCCAAACAGAAATAAATGTCCGTTTTTAGTTCTATCCCCTTGTAGTAAGGGGTCACACATAAACGCTTCACCACCCCGGTTAAATGTAAGAATTCCCGGATTACCTGTTCCAACGCCACGCCCGTATACTGGTAAAATATTTGCAAGATGATGCGCATAAATAATGCGTTGGCGAATGCCGACTTGATCAAGTGATGGATCGTAAGCGCAAGGAAGGAAACGAACATAACGATCCAGTCGAAGTTCATCATAATCCGGATCAATAATTTGCAGACCATTGGCGGCGAGCAAGGTATCGACTCGCATGATGGTATCGTCCATTTTTTCATCGTCTTCTGCGCGAAGTGCTACACCCATTGAAAAAGGGTAAAGCTTGTTGCCTTTTGCAATTTGCATTCTCGCGTTTTTCACTTCCTCGCGAGTTGTTTGTGCTTCTGGTGTATCACCTTTGGAATTTTTTTCCAGCCGTTCCAAATGTTTTCGAATAGCACTTTGTGGTTTAACGACATAGGCCACAGTGACAACGGACCCAGCAGGTAAATCATCAATCAAACATGAGATTCGAGCATTAGGACCTTTTACTTCTTCTGATTGATAACGCTCTGCCGACACTTGCCCGATTTTAGGTACCTGGCTCATACGCTCAATCGACAAAACCGTGTGCGGCAGACCATCAAAATACCAACAGCGCGTTTTTTTATCAGCACGACAATCACGTGTCATAACATCATTAGCTAAATCATAATCCGCCAATTCATCGGAATTGGTTTTTGGATAAGGATTGGTTTTCAGCCACTTGTCTGTTGATCCGGATTTGGGTTTTGGATTAAACCAACGGAACAACCAATTGCGAATAGGCTCGCCTTCGAGACGTTTACCTTGTAGGGATGCAGAGCGCAGCATTTGATGTACTCGCGCGGATTGAGCATCCAATTCTTTCTCAATGCTCATGCCTTTTCTGCGGGAACTTAATCCACCGTGGCGGCGATAAAACACCATAAATACTTTTCGTTTTGATCCTCCCCAGGGTGAATCATTTGACAGTGGATCCGTAAATAAACCGCCTTCACGTGACATATCATCAATGTGAGGGGCTAATACATTTTTCACAAATTGACGGGTGTACTCATCAATCTCCGCATCACGACTACTGTGTACTTTAATCGCATGTTCCAGAACTCGATCGGGAACTGATTTGAATTCAGAGGTATCAAGCCAGCTATAAAATTGAATGACCCAGGGAGAGCTGGTATGTTCTTCAAAAGTTTGCCCAATAAAATCGCGGATCGCATTACGTTGCGTAATTAAAAAATCTTCACTGCGCGCTTCTGTTGCCACTGCTTGTAATTCAAATACGGCCGCCATGGAGCGCCCATCTTCGAGCAGAACTTTATTGCCCTCAACAATATCAATCCATGGAAGATAACCTGCGATCGGTGTTTTATGCCCATAGGCTCGTTTCACATCATCATGCGTAACGGGTTTTGGACCCAAGGGCGCACCCCGCAAGAAAAATTCCTCGAATACATCCCGAATTTTATTAGCGACCGTCATAGTCTTCACCTGTTAGTGAGGGATTTGCGGGTGTATTTCTTTTACGTTTTTCTGCTTCCTGCAGCTCTCGTTGGTGCTCATGGATGCGATAATCATTGTCAATTTTTAATGCAGGAAGTGTTTCACCTGGCAACGCGTAAGGTTGACGTTCGTACATGGTAAATCGTGTTACATAGGCAGGAATCGGCGCACCGGTAGAACCCACGGCGTGAGGACGCACATACATAAATAAATCTGGATTGGGCAATCTTGGATAGAGATGCTCCAATTGATCCGGGAATGGATTCACTGGTAATTGTGTTTCGACATTCAACGCTGGGCGCTGCAGTAAAAGACGTTTTCTTTCTTCCAGTTCTTTCTCATCAACCCCAGTATATTCATTGAACACTTGTTCCATAGTGGGTGCATTTGGATTGGTTACTTTTTTCACGTTTGTTGAACAGGCAGTTAGTGCTGCAACAACACAAACGAGATTAATCCATCGAATTAACATGAGCATTTTCCCCTTGGTTGTACGCCACTTTTCGGGCATCAGAGTGGTAGTCAATTAATAAATCATGCGTGATCATCAAACTGACTTTTTGATTGGGTTTTACAAACACAACATCAAAGGTGTCTCGCCAACGACGATTGGCGAAATCCATTACCGTCTCAACAGTGTTTCCATAGGTCTCGTTTTCAACGAATGCGGATTTATTACCAGTGACTGAAGTCGAAGATCCTCCCAGTACGTTTTCATTGGATGTAGTTTCAGCAGCCGCTTTTGCATCGAAATAACTTTTTGCTGCGCCTAAAAATCCCATCGCGGCTAATTTTTTTGGCGCATCTGAAATGCGTTCACCGGCGATACAAGGTGTACCAAATGGATCTGAGATATAACCAATCCCACGATTGCCTTCAGCTTCAGAAAATGGAGATTGAGAAAGATTTTTTTGGCCGCCTTGATTGCTGCCAAATTCCATGTGTTGCACTCGACCATCCTGGAAGGTGTAAGTCGCCCCAGTGAGAGTCACACTGACACAACTTAAATTCCAATTACCCCGTGCAATTCCATCAAAGACAATGCCCTTCAAACCTGGAATGCGGATACCATTGGTTGCAAGATTTTTTCCACCTAAAATAAACCGAGCTGGAAATGGATCTTGTACCTTTCCACCCACAGGGACAGTACCTATCAATGCCGTCATAGCCACTGCTTCAAAGCCAGTCGCACGTTTGGGAATGGTGTAATAAGGCTTCGGTGGTGCTAACTCGGTAGAAACCGATTTAAAGCCCGATTGTGAATTTTTTGCAGAAGGCAACCCTGACGGAAGTTTTAAATCTTTTCCTACCATCGACTCCGCTAATTTTGGGTCCATCGTCAGCAATTGGGTTCGCGTCATCGGTTTAACCGTGACATAGCCTGGTAAGGCCTGCGGTGTGAATGCCAAGGGATTGCGTTTATTTTTACTACTAGGTTGGCCATCAATACCCAAATCAGAATCCGTTACTTCATACCCATTTGCACCCGTCAAACGTGTTTTGGATTGGTTTGTCATTTCATCAGTTAGCGTGGAAACCTGATTTTGCAATGCACCTACAAACTCCGTGAGCTGTGCTACACGAGGATCTTCTTTCGGCTCGCCATCAATGGTTTTTTTATTGCCCAAACGATTAATTGAGCGCTCCAACTTATCAACCTTTTCGGCAAGATCCGCTTTTTCTCTTTCGGCTTTTTCATATTTGGCGGTCACTTCCTTTAACGTCTCAACAACCGTATCACCATCGGGTGTTTTTGCATCTGATGATGCACTCTTGGAATCTTTCTTCGCTTGTGAAGCTACTGCATCAGGTTTATCTGAATTGGATGAATTGATAATCGCGATGGCAACCAATCCGACCAATAACGCAACGCCAACCCATACCAACTTATTGGACGACATACTAGTAGCCATAACCTTCCTCCAGAATTGCACTTTCAAATGGAACATCACTGATCAAATACAATGTGGTGCGATCAGATAATTTTCCGGTCGCATCCAGTGCTAAATGTTGCGGCGTAATGTGAGTAAAATTTCCACGAATGAGGCCGGGATTTATTCGTACCGGGGTGCTGGATAAATTAATGACTAATACAGCAGTGATATACCGGCCATAACCAGACCAGGAGCCCACAATTTTGTACTGGTACTGCTCACCCCACTGCGATTGCATTAAAGGAAATTTCTGCGGTAATTCATTGACGTGAATTTCTTGAATATCACCGGATTGCGGTACCAGTCGTCTGGGTGCATACAGTGTTTGCGATACAAATCGTGTCAGCACTATCTCCGGAGGATCACGTAATTCCTCTGTTGCCATGGATGGTGTCGGCTGATCAGCAACCTCCATAACCAAACGATTGGGATCTTCAATTAGAATGGGTTCGTTAGCGATTTGATTTTCGCTGGCAACCAAATCAATTAAATAGACTGTTTCATTGTCACTACTGGTTGCAATAATGCGTTGAGAATCAAATGCAGTTTTGGCTTTCCAATAAACCATCTGCTGATTGGGAGCAAGACTTTCTAAATTTCCTGCAATCAACTCAGGAATTTGAATTGAGACATCAGTAGGAAAAGTTACCCTGACTTCTTTGTTTACAGGTAACACAATAGTAATTGGCAGGTTATTCCAAATACGCTTGTCTTCAGCCATTGCTACGTGCCAACAAAGTAGTAAACAAAATCCGATGACAATTTTTTTCATTTGTTTTTACCTTTTGATTTTTCTTCTGATTCGTAACGGACAGGATCAACAACGAAGCCGTCTATTTGCATTTTGTATGGGTTACAAGGTCTGGCATCTGGAGTAATCCTGAATTGGTATTGCATCCCTGTATCTTTCACCGGCATGGATCCAACCCGTTCAACCAAGCGCATGACCAAAGCCACCGAAAATGAATTGTTTCCAATAGGTGCTACAAAGTTTTGGCGATACTGCAAGAGCGGCGATAAGGTACGGGTACGATCCAATTCACCATCACCTTTCTTTTGTGCCAAATTACGCTTGAGGTATTTAAGGAAATCATCGGAAACCAAACAGCTATGTTCATCAATCGCGGATGAATAATCGGTTTTTCCGTTCTCTGCCCAATCGTTTATTCCTGACCACACATAACTGGCAAATGCGTAGGCATTGGCCGGTTGCAATTGGTCTGGTGATAGGCTTGCACCTGCACTCAAGTCAGGCGGTACATGTACTGTGATTTCATTTTGTTTTTGCGAATACACAAAATTTTGAACAATCACAACGATGCCAAGGAGGATCACCGCAATGCGTAATGTCCAGATATGACTGTCTTTTGCTGATATAGAATGTCGAGCGTCACTCACGGCGTCTTACCCCTTTTCCGTAGCGTTTGCTTTCGTTGATGAATGGAACGTTGGAGAGAAATCCCAGCGATTTTTTGAAGATAAAGATTTTTTCTTTAAGCCAGGTTTCGTAATATTTTTGGCGAATAAATTTCAAACCAAACATAGATAACCAAGAGAGACCTAATCCCAGGAAGAGTCCCAGGATCAGGCAAAACATGAATGGCCCAACGGTTGCCAGGATTAACCCAACCGCAATGCCGAACGACATACCACCACCAAAACTGTATGCCAATTCTGATTGGGTACAATCGTTGAACACGATCGGTTCCTGGTTGACGACATCGGCCAACCTGTCTTCATTAAAATCAGACATGATTAGGCCAGGAAGGTCAGAACCCAGGTGCCAAATGCAATCACGAAAATCACCATGACCGCATTACCAATCACATCACCGATTACCGCACCCCAACGTGCTTCATCATTATTTTTCTGAGCCATCCAGCCTTTAATAATATTGCGAAGGGCAACGATACCGGCACCGACCATCACTGCCCATACAGCAATACGCGCCACGAATTTGAGCACGATAATTACAATGCTATCGCCGGAGGTATCTTCATCAACACCATCAATATCAACGGTGGGCATAGTCACATCTTGAGCGCTGACACTGGCCGAAAAAAACATAGCAGTCAGTATCAATAGCAGTGGCGAACATACAATCGACTTAAGGGTATTTTTGAAACGTAACACATCCAGCGACAGGGTCGCATAAAGGTTATTTAACATGATGAACTCCATTGTTTTTAGATAGAAAAGATTGCTGTAAAAATCAACAACACCAGCAAGCCTCTAAACACAACAGCAAGCACATCACCATCATCAAAATTGCTATTATTGGATCTATCCTTCATCGCTTTTTTTACTAAAATCATTAACACCAACGCAAAAAACAAAAACATGCACACGACAAAAGCCGTTGATGATCGCGAAGGATCACCAAAAAATAGTGTGAAAGCCGTTTTAGCTTCTTCGTTCACTGATATTCACCCACCGATAATTGCAGTGATTGAATTTTCCGTGGGCTTCTCGACGGCGCTGTAATGTGGGCATCAAGCGCACGTTTTATTTCATTCAAATCATGAATCAGCGCAACATAATCCAAACTGACACGCGCACTCGGATCGGCTGATTGTTTAGCTTTATTTGCAAGGTCATTGATATGTGCCAACTCTTGGGAAATCTTTATGAGGTAGCGTTCTTCATCTTCTGTAGTGGTATCAACTGCCATGGCTGGCACAGCCAAAAAAAGCAAGCTCAAAAATAAACGTTTCATTGTTGTACACTCGTTTGATCGATATAAATGGGGTAATGCTGTACGCCGAAAATTTCAGCCAAATCATCCGTATTGACCGGGATAAAATGGATGGCGGGGAATAATTTTTTTATGTTGTTAAATTCCGCGAGACTATTCAGGTTGGTGATGTAAACCTCTACTTTTCCCTCCGCAAAAAATGCCTGATTTTCGGATAACCAACGCAAGGATTGCGAATCTCCACCCATGATGGCAAATGGATCTGCAACGCCTTTTCCATGTTGAAACGGCATCACTTTTCCAACCGTCATGGATGACTCGATTGGAAATGGATCCATAACCGGTGCCAGCTTTGAAGGTTTGCTGACGGGTTGAGAACGCAGAATTTTTTCGACATCGGGAATACCAGTGGGCTTACCACCAAAGTCAGCGATAACCACCGGTTTTGCCAGTGCTAAGGATGAAGTGAACAACAAACCTATCAAGATGGATTTCATAATGTTTCCTTAATTGACTCGCCAAATTTTTCGCAATCGTCGTAAAATTTCGTACAACGTTTGAAAACCAGATTGCGATAGACAATGGCGGGGCCTTGTTTGTAGGGGCTGTGGTAACGCCCCACGGATACCCACCAATCCGGATTCCCCTCTTTTATCGTCTCCAGGTAATAACCCGACACTAAATTTGCCGCATAATGTAAATTGATCGTCGGATCCAATGCCTGAAGCGGTGATACAAATTGATTATGGTGTGCAGGCATATAGATTTGGCCAATGCCGACCGCAACTCTTCCGATTTGTCCATTTTGCTTGGCTTTGTACATCGCTATGAGCAAGGCTTTTTCTGCTTCTTCACGGGTCTCAAACAAATAGCCTTTCTCATCAATATTTAATGTCCATGGCCAGGGAATAAATTTTCCATTGTGGGTTTTGCCACTTTCCTGCAATCCAATTGAAAAAAATACTTGCTCCGGAATTCCATACATGGCGGAAATTTTTTTATATGCAGGCGGTATACTGATTTCCAGGGCAGAGACTGGAAGAACAATTAAGCTTACGAATAAAAAAATCAGTGTTTTCATTACAAAGGCACTCTCACTGCTAATTCGCCATTCATACGAAACAAAATGGGTAAATCAGGCATAGGTATTCCAGCTTGCTTGGAAATCACCGGCAAAATTCCATTCTCACGGTTTAAAGTAATTTGTTTGAACTGAACTCGATCAACCGGAATATTGGCGGATTCAGCCCATTGAAAAATGGCCTCATCGGGTTTGTTATTGGCATCCACCAAATAGATATCCAATTGGGCTTGAGTAGCCATGACCCGTGACATAACGGTGCGGCAACGGGCTTCACAATGATTAATGGAAATAAATAACCGTAACTTGTCATGCGGCATGACGTTATCCAATGTCACTTGTCGATTTTCGAGGTACGCCAAATATTTCGCATGAATGATCGGGCGTTCCAAGTCATATAACGTTTGAAATTCCACTACCGCATTTTGTCGCCACTGATCTAATTCTGCTTCGAGGCTTGCGTATCGGCGCTTCTCACTGGTTGAAGTGGCATAGATACTTAATATTTGCAGCGGTGAGGCTGTTTGTTCCCATTTGCTCCAGGGACTTTTTTCCATTAGGAATAAATATCGATCCCATTCTTCCTTAGTCAGTTGCCAAAAATCCCATTCGTTTTCTGCAACACGCGAGTATTTGCTCAACTCTTCATATGAATAATGATTGGTTGTCGCGTTGTTGGCTGACGAAGAAAAGGCGATCAGCAGTAAAAGAAATGGGATCAGTTTCATTTCACATCACCAACACTTTGGTTTGACCTTGATATATAAAAGTCGCCTTGCGCCCTTCAGTATCTACATCCACCAACTGCCAGCCGCGCCAGGAGTCACCGATGGATAACAAGTCAGAATAATCCAGCCCTTGCTTTACACTGACAAAACCGGCATTTCCCCAACCGCGAATACTGACGATTGAAATGGGATGCAGTGGCTCTTTTGGTTTGGCTGCCACTTTTGTTTTATGTGTAGTGATGACTTTTTCCTGACTCGCGATTTTCTTTTCCAAATCATTGCGATAAGTTGCGACTGATTTTTCAATCACCATAATTCGATTGGTTAGTAGTTCACTTGTTTTGTTATTGTTCGCAATAACAACTTTCAAATCTTCTACCTGATCCTGTAAGTTCTGTTGTATTGAGAGGATTTCCGCCTGTTGTTTCGCAATTTCATTGCGTATAGGAACCAAAGGATCCGGTTTCACTTCAGGTTTAACACCAAACACTGACAACACATTGTCTTTACCAATCAACAGAATCGTTACCGACACACCGGCTGATAGCAACACACAGAAAAAAACTGTCAGTAATAAACCTGCATTCAATCCCGAACCGGGTTTATGTCGTTTTGCAACGGTTGGTGTCTCCGCAGAAAACTCAAGCAAATCTGGAACATTTTCGGACATGGGTTAACCTCAGATAAATTTCTTAAATTGTTTAGTGGCTGTAAAAATTGCTAGACCAAATAAGGCCATAATCGGCAAGAAAACCATTGCAGGATGAATCGACACTGGGAAAGTCAGATATGCCCCGAAACTTAAATAGATCAGTGGGACTATTGCCCGTTTAGCACGGTGATAAACAAATGCCGATTCCATTGCACCACAGGCTCGACGAATATCTCGCTCTACCAATCCGTCAATAAAGGCTACCAGTGCAACCAATACAAAACCGGTAACGGCTGATACACAAATTGCCAAACGAACGGTGAAAATAAAAATCGTATTGATAATGGCTTCAAGGCCATAGTGAGCAATCGTGAATGCGGATGAATGCACATGATCTGCCAGCGAATCGGATATTTCACGTAGACTTAATTTTTCAATAAAGCTTTCTGTGAAACGCATAAACGTGACTGCAATTTCACTGGGATATACATTCAAAACAAAATTCTTATTGAATGAAATAAGGTAATCCAATTCGGTTTCAAGAATTTGTTTAGAGTGATCAGGTCCCCAAAACCAAATCATGCCAGCCCACTCAATCAAAATTGCGATAAAAATCGCGGCGATGGACCACCATACAAACCGGAAAAAGTTTCCCAACGTCGATTCAAATAACCATTCCCAAATACCGGGGCGGTGTTTTTTCTTGGGTTTTGACGGTGCGGTATTGGTCTCTGCCATTTACGCCACCTCTCGTAACGGTTTGATCTGATACCAACTATCATTGATAGCTGCCTGATCATATTGAACGCGCATTTTTTGATACAAAAATTCAAGACTCTTCGGCAGTTCGCCGGTATCTTTGAATAGTGGTAAGCGAATTTTGTACAACTTGCCACCGAGCATGGCGAAGCAATGACCTTTGGGTAATCGCGTTAAATCGCCCGGTGTTACCATGCGGACTTTTTCGGATGAAATACGCTGCTGAGCGTTGGAAGTAAAATCGTTCGGAGAATCTGGATTGGTATCGTCGGTAGTTCCCGAGACCAGAGTTAAATGATCAACGCGCACATCGGGCAACAAATCAGTCAGTAGTTCTGCTGTTGCCGGTTCTTTCACGCGCAGCATAATTAAGTTGCCCAGGTTTCCAACCACTTGACCTGCTTTGGCCTGATTACCAAATCTGGCCACAATGTCCGATAACGTTTGTGTATACACAGTCAGTTGATAACCGGCGCCACCCGCTTTGTTTGCCATTGGAACAAATTCTTTTCCAACCAACTCATTAAACTCATCGGCATGGATACAGATTTTTCGCTTCCTGGCCATCTTGATTAACTCCTCGGGTAAACCGTGAGTTACATCATTTTTATAAATTTCACCGGCGCGACTGGTGAGATCTGCAAACATGGAATTACCCACGGCTTGAGCAACTTCAGCATCGGATAATGCATCCAAACCCACATAAACAATTCCACCGGTGCGAATAATATGATCCCAATCAAAAATTGCGCGAGGATCATCAAGGTCATCATAATTCGGGGACAGGAGTTCACTTACAGAACCCGCTGTTAGTTTCTCCAGGAGTGGGAATAAGCTGGCAACCAATTTGTCGTAGAAACTTTTCTCGTATTCAAAGGTTTTAATGAGTGCGCCACCGACCGCATCAACAATGCCTGCTTGTTTATAAATCTGTGCAGCTGCCCAAGCTTTTCTGTCGCGTGATGCAGTTGCTTTATCCTGTTTGATATCACTCTCAACAATATCCTTTACGGTCTTACGCCAATCCGCTGCACCCGCTCTACGTAATGCCTGTTCATATTCGGGCTTATCAAACAAGAATGACAAGTAATCAAATAACAGCGGATCAAGATCAGAACCATAACGCAATAAACTTTCGTAGGTGATGGTAGAACCCAAACTATTCAGTGCACGTGAAATAATGTTGACATAGCGCCATGTAAATTCACGGAAAGATGCTGCATTGCCTTCGCCGGGTAATTGTCCGGCGATACGTGATGCCGGTTCAGTGATGCGACCAAATGAACCCACTGGATTGTAACGAGCTGATATTTTGGGGAACCCAAGATGAAAACAATAAAACTGATGTTGCCTGCCTGCTTTGCAAGCCTCGATATAAGTTCGTTTTAATAAATCCGGATCGCCTTTCGGATCAAAGACAATGACGACTTCACCATTGTGAATATCCTGCGCGATAAGAATTTCAGCCAGTCTTGTTTTACCTACTCGAGTCGTACCTAATACAAATGTATGTGCAACCCGTTCGGCCTGTGCTTCATAAATCGGGTTTTCTCCTTCCCAAAGTCCAACGGCATGTAATGCTGGCAATCCTTCAGTGTAGGGAATAGGAGCGAATGGGTTGTACCAAGCTTGCTTGCAAGTAACGGCATCTAACCATCGAGTGTATTGTGAACGACGAACAATGGATTCCAATTTGCGAGCTGCTTTGTAAGCAGCAGTATGATGTCGATTGCGGTGGTGATCATTTTCGCGTAAATCAAAATCGCTTCTGCGTTGCGTATGTCGTGCAGTCCATTCAAAACCCAATCCTAAAAATAATTTTTCCTTGCTGATTTCAATATCATTTGAATCGATTTCGTATTTTGGCAATACATGCAATTCGTATTGATATTTTAATAATTTTCTTGCCTGTAAAAAACGCTGACTACCTCTTGCCAATAATCCTGCACCGATACCGATGGTCAAAGACGGCGTGCTTAACGCGCCCATTAACACGGTGGGTGACAAGAGTGTTAACGCACCAGCCAGGAAATACGCAGTTGACGAACTGACTTCGTATGCCGGGCGTAACAAATTTTCGACAGGGTGATATGTGCTCATGGCGCTGATATTAGTCAGCTGAAAAAATCTATCAGCAAACAATCTGAAATTCGCGTGTACAGATTGTTTGTCGCACGAAGCACAAAAAAGCGTTACAAAAGATATAAGGGGTAATTGACCTTATCCGCTTCGCGAAAGAACGGGCTGACTCTCCCTTTTGATTCCGAGTAAGCCCGTTCGGTAAAACGCCAAAGGAAAAGGGATTTTCTAATGGTTAAATTTTTTAATGGTTAAAGGGCCTGTAAGGGCCAAGGCTAAAGGGCTTCCACATATGACCGATCAACAATCCTTAATGACTGTTTTAAATGACCTCAATAAAGGGCATTGGATGGAACCGCTGCAGAGTCTGGCTCGCAAGTTTAGCAAGCTGCCTTCTGACGAAAGCTTTGAAATTGATTTACTGAACATGCTGCTTCAACTACGAACCGATTTACAGGCTGATCCTGGGCTACCAATACAGGCTCTGGCAGCTATTCGATTCAGTTCCATGAGTTCATTCTGTTATCGCTTTTTTTTGAATGGACGTACGCTTAATCCACTACAGGATCCTGAACCAGAATTTAAACAATCCACTCTTTCCCAGGCACAACATGCGTTCCCTGCACCGGATATTTTACGGCGTTGGTCCAGGGAGCATTTGACGTGAAGTTGCTGCCGCTATTACCTGCTGAGCAATTGCTGGAACATCTGAAAATAGACCCTCACTTACGTGATATTGAACAGCTAGCCAGTTTTGATTCTGGTTTATTTGACGAATTAATTAAAAAACCGATTTACCAGTTTGTGGAGTGGTGCCAATTAGCACCAGCCAGTCAGTCACATCACCACTCAGGTCCTGGAGGACTGATTCAGCACACGCTGGATATGGTGAAAATATCCCTAAAAAAACGCAGAGGTCTGCAGCTTCCGATCGGCGGCTCGCTGGAAGCAATCAACAGTGAACGCCATCAGTGGACATACGCCATTATCATGGGTTGTTTACTGCATGATATTGGAAAACTGTCATCCTCAATTCGCTTGATTCTGGTTCGACAAAATGGATCCGAAATTCCTTTTGTGCCGTTAGGACACAGTATTAAAAATATCATGTTGGATAAAACAATTCGGGGCTATCGAATTGAATTTCCAGATTCCGATTATCGTTTACATGAGAAGCTGAGTTTATTGCATTTCACAATGTTGCCTATGTCAGGTCAACGTTGGTTAATTTCTTCATCCCATATCATTAAGCAATTGATGAATTTCCTATGGGGCGACCGCTTTGAATCAGGCGTTATTGGAGACATTATTGAATTTGCAGATAGAGAATCAACTGCACGTAATTTACAAATTCCATCACCTGAACGATTTAGCAATCAGATTCCCGCGATTGACCGATATTTAAAACTGCTGAGACATTGGGTCACTACTGGAGGCGTTCGGATTAACAGTAACGGAGGTATGGCATGGTCAGACTCTGAAGGATTTATTTATTTTGTTTGTCGACCTCTTGCAGAGAAACTGATTCACGAATTAAACAATCAGGGTCTGCGAAATTTACCGCAGGATCCTGTTCGCGTTTACGATATTTTGCAGGAGCATGGGTATGCAATTCCAACCGAAGATGGCAAAGCCATCTGGTCAATATCAGTTAAAACTGGAGAGTATCAGCACAAATTAACTTGCTTGAAATTTGAAACCAGGAAACTGACAACACCGACCAAACCTGTAACCGCCTTTGAAGGCGAAATTACAATATTAACAGGAGACGAAGCAGATTCTGATGTAGCTCCACAGGCAACTGTCATTCCATTTAAACCGGCCAAAATTGAAGATGAGGAATCAATTCTGCTTATGGAAGATGAGCAGCTGAATTATGGGAAACGAGAAGCTGAAGGTGAACCTACAGCAACGCAGGCCGCTGAAAAGGAGCCTGACAGAATGGAACCTGTGCAGGAAACTGAAAATGAATCTGAAAAAAATGTGCGGGAAACTGCTGAAGACAATACGGGAATACTTGAAAAATTACGGCATGAATCTGCCAAGCAAAAAAAGGAAACTGAAACGCCCGTTGCAAAAATCTCGGAAGACGGGATACCGCTATCACCGTTATTTGATTTTGAATCCACCGATACTGCACATCGTTTTATTAATTGGTTACGCAGAGGATTAGTCGAAAAAACCTTATTAATAAATAATCCTGCAGCAGAAATTCATATTGCGGAAGAAGGCGTATTTTTATTAGCCCCTGCAATATTCAAGACATTTTTACGCCGACATGGATTACCAGAAGAAAAACATAAGAATCTGGCTCGACGTGTCAACACCTTAAAACTTCATATCCGGAACGGGGATGTCAACATTCACGGATATTGGGTTTCTTCAAAAAATCGTAAAACCAAAATCAATGGGTATCTCTTTCCGTTTAACGTGTTTTATGAAAACGAAATGCCTATTCCTGCCAGGAATAAGTACCTGACAGCCCATTTGGAAGGAGACTAATCATGTCTAAATAAAAGCTGAATCATTCCAAAATCGTGAAAACCTTCACAAATTCTTTGTTGAAGTGGGTGTCAATCTGTAGATAATGGCGTCGCACGTCCAGGTTGACGAATAGTAGTAAGGAACCAGCAGGAGCAGTTACAAAATGCAGTTATGGTCTCTAGTGGAAGAGTTCATCCTTTTCACCTCTTTTAATTCGCGTTCAGATTTTCGATACAAATCCGTAATGAGAACTTTCATTTCCCGAAGTGGTGTGGAAACTCTCGAACAAGTAAACCCTCAAACAATTAACAAATTCCGAGATGAGTGTCTTAAACGTGTGAAGCCCATCACATGGAATGGCTATATCCGGCAGTTGAGGATCATTTTCAATTTTGCCGTTAGCCACGGATATACTGAAAAAAATTATTTCAATAAATTGCAGTATATAAAATTCCCCAAAGCCGTTATCAATAAATCACTCTCTGTTGAAGAAATTCAATTAGTTGAATCGGGAATTCAAACATTCGTCGAACCCCGATGGTTTTGGGATGCGATTTTTCAAACCTTTCGATTTACTGGAATGCGAGTGCGTCAGCTTGTCAATTTACGAGTGTCTGACTTGGATTTTCAACAAAACCTCATTTTCTATTCTGAGGCAGGATCCAAAAATAAAAAGTCCTGGACGATTCCCATGCACAGCCTTCTGAAACCGCAGCTCTTGAGATTTTTAGCTCGCGTCGAAATGAATTCGAATCGGAAGCTAAAGCGAGATGATTATATTTTCGCCATATGCTTGGTATCCACTCGGTACAAAAAATATGCAGATGGCCAAACCAGGACTTATCAGATCGGGCAGTATTTTAAACGGTTGAGTGACTATATTGGATTCAACGTTTGCCCGAACCGGTTACGACATACTTTGGCGACTGATTTATGTAACCCCGTTGGCGGTCATCCGGATTTATTTGCTGTGCAACATATACTCGGCCACTCACGATTGGAGATGACCAAAAACTATGTTTCGCCACAAATGCACCGGATAGCTG
Organism: uncultured Cellvibrio sp.; assembly: GCA_966252135.1. Classification (GTDB taxonomy): domain Bacteria; phylum Pseudomonadota; class Gammaproteobacteria; order Pseudomonadales; family Cellvibrionaceae; genus Cellvibrio. The sequence continues at coordinate 220,871 of CBINNU010000004.1, forward strand.
CCACAATCGAAGGGTTAGCAAAATAATCACTGCTTGACAGATTCAATATTTCAAATGATTATTGAATGGCGGCAGATATAGTTGAAGTCGCATAAGTGACAATTCTTATTTAAACAACCGATGTGGTTAGTCGGTTCTGCTCTACCTCCCTGAGAACGGGAACCGCCCTTTTTGAGGGTTTTGCATGTCCAGATCGAGTCAAAGACATGCAAAGCGCGGTTTTTTTATATCCTTTCTTAATGATCCCTCTATACACTCACGCAAAAAGAGATTATCTTCGGCATCGATTTATCCATGGCTAATCCAATTAGCTACCAACAACAATAACTGCGCATCAGGGAAGCATATTTGCCATAGAAATTGGTAAGCTCCCTACTGCTCATGTGCGCAATTCAAGATGGAGATAATCTCTATGTTGCCGCGTGAACACTACCTGAAACAGACTTATATGGATGCGGTAAATTTTCCAGACGGTTTTGAAAATGGTGGTCTTTCGGATGTACAAGCCCGTTTGGTGAAAAAACACGGTGTGTTAATTAACGCATTGAGTATGGATGAAGTGTCCAACCCGACACCCGATGATATTCACCTGTTAAAAGTCATTAACAATCAAAGCTCACCCAAAAGCCCCATTGAACAAGCCTGGGTAAAATATCTGGCAATTGTCAAAGCCAAAAATGGCGGCGCCACGCCATCCAAATCACGCAAATCCAAAGCTGCAAAAAAACCTGCAACATCAGCAACAAGCGAATCGGAAAAATCTCCAACTGATTCATCTGATGACACCAAATCCAAAACCGAAACAAAACCCGCAAGAACAGAAACCACTCCATCAAACAAAACTTCAGAGGCAAAAACTATCGTGAATACTACCGTTAACTCCCAAGAAGAGAAGGCTCCGGTTGCTTCTGCTGAGACTGCACCTGCAGTTGAAGCCAAACCAGCTGAAGCTGCACCCGTAAAGGAAGCTGTTGCTGAAAAACCTGCCGAAAAGCAAACAGCTCCCAAAAAATCTGCAGATAAAAAACCTGCCGCTAAAAAAGCTGCTGTGAAGAAAGAAGCTGCAACAAAACCTGCAAAAGAAACCAAAGCGCCAGCCAAGAAAGCAGAAGCAAAACCAGCTGCTAAAAAAGCTGCTGCACCTGCTAAGAAAGCGGCTGAAAAAGCACCAGCGAAGAAAGCTGCCGCTAAACCTGCTGCCAAGAAAGCCGCTGCAAAAGCTCCCGCTAAAAAAGCCGCCGCTAAACCCGCTGCCAAAAAAGCTGATGCCAAAGCGCCAGCGAAGAAAGCTGTCGCTAAACCAGCTGCCAAAAAAGCCGCTGCAAAAGCTCCCGCTAAAAAAGCTGCTGCTAAACCAGCTGCTAAAAAAGCCGTTGCAAAAGCTCCAGCCAAAAAAGCTGCAGCTAAACCCGCCGCTAAAAAAGCTGTTGCTAAACCCGCAGCCAAGAAAGCTGCTGCAAAAGCTCCAGCGAAGAAAGTTGCTGCCAAACCTGCTGCTAAAAAAGCGCCTGCAAAAGCACCAGCTAAAAAAGCTGCCGCCAAGCCTGCTGCTAAAAAAGCCAAGAAATAATCGAGTGATTGAAACGAAAAAGCCGACGCAGAAATGCGTCGGCTTTTTTATTTGATCCGGATTTTTATTCTTTAAGCTGGAAGTTTAACCAACACAGAATAAGTGTTTCCAGCTTGAACATCCGTAACACAATCATCATCCAGTTTCACGCCATCGCAATAGACTTCCATTGCATCAATTTTGGCGCGTTGAATTTTAATATCAAATTCTGCACCGCGGAATTGACGTCTGGCGTTTGCGTAGGACCAATCATCCGGCAATTGGGGATTAATTCGTAAACCCCTGTCGCAACCCTGCAAACCGAACAAACCTTCCACCAAACAGCGGTAAACCCAGGATACAGTACCCGTATTAAACAACTGACTTGAACGCCCGGCGGTTTTCGGAAATTGATAATAAGCGCCGCGATAATAATTGGGGATATAAACCGGCAATTGGCCACGCTGCAAATAATCCGCTTCACTTGGGCCAGGAATCATTTGCCGCAATAATTTGTAAGCGCGATTATTTTCGGCGATGGTATAAAGACTATAAATATAAAAAACAGCTGCGTGATTGTAGACCGATCCATTTTCTGCCGAGCCGGGATGTTTTTGCGTTACCCGGCCCACATCATCACGCATCGCCGTATAAGCCGGTGCGAGCATAGTGACACCGTAAGGTGTTTCCAATTGTGCTTCTACCGCTGCCAACATTTTTTTGCGCTGCTCTTCAGATGCAGCACCGCCCAAAATCGCCCAGGTTTGCGGATTTAAAAAAATGCGGCCTTCTTTATCTTTGCTGATGCCGAACACCACATCGTCATCGGTAATACCGCGACCAAACCATTCACCATCCCACAAATAACGATTCACTGATTGATTAATCTCATCAGCACCTTGAATCATTTCACCTGCAAGATTGTCTTGCTGCTGATGACGACAAACATCGGCCCACAAATTTAATGCATAAGCCGTTGCCACCGACAACCAACCGGAAACGCCTTTGCCTTTGTAACCCACCATATTCATCGGGTCACACCAATCGCCCTGCGCAATAAAACTCAAACCGCGATAATCACGTGCACTTAACAACCAACGCATAGCGGCGGTGATGCGATCAAATACCGATAGAGTTTTACCATCGTGACCTGCGACCATTTCTTGCAGTATTGCGTAATCATTGGTTTCATCGAGATATGCTTTCAAACAAACCGGCAACCAAACACAGTGATCTGTATGCGGAATTTGATTGATATATTTCAGCTCGGCGCCTTCTACCAACAAAATACCATCAGGCATAGCGCCTGTTGCTTCCTGCTGACTTAATGCATGTAAAAACGCAGCGCGCGTCACTTGTGGCTTGATGTAAGTCATGCCCATGTTGTCTTGCAAATAATTTCGGGTTTGCGGATCAGTGGTCAACCGATTCACATCACCGTGATAAAACACCTGGCGCGGCAACCATTGATTTACAAAATTATTTAATTCGGCATCGGGCGTATCTATGTGCAAACAACCACTGCCTGACGCGACATAAGCCGCGTATTCAGCTTTGGTTTTAGCAAATGCACCTGCAGTTAAATAGGTTTGTTTGATCTGTGATATTTCTGCATCATCAAACGCCGGGCCAAAAACAAATTGATAATCTTTTTGATCATTGGCTGCCAATTGCAAACGATATTGCAAAATCGCTGCTGGTGTTTCATAACGTGCATCACCGCAAGACAATTGCTCAAGTTGCAAACCATCCGGATTGTGTAAACCACCCTCACCTTCAAATCGCTCTTGCTTCGCTTCCCATGCATCAGGTTTTTCGCTGTGCAAGAAAAAGGTTTTGTCTTTGAAAAATTTATTTTTAAAATGATCTGCGACTTTTTGGTAGGGCGTCACACAAGTAGCTACCAAACCACCCAGATCCGCGCGATATTCTGCTGATTGATTCATCCATGACATATAACCAATCGGGAAGTAAGGATAAAAACTGATTTTACGTTGACGACCTGAGAGGTTGGTAATTTTCACTTCCCATAATTCAACCACCTGATCAACCGGCAAGGACAAACATAATTCCACTTGAATACCGAGTGATTGGATTTTCCAACTCAAATCACTTTTGCCAACTGAAAACAAAAAGGATTCATAAGGTGCACGCACGGGTTCATAAGGTGCTGAAAAAATTTCACCGGTTTCTTCATCTTTGATATAGAAGAATCGTCCTGGATGATGGGCATAATAAGGCTGCTCCGGTTGCATAAACGTTTTTGCTTCCAGATTCGGCGCATAAGCATATTTTGCGGGCTCGGGCTGCATAAACTGTGCGACTGCATAACCGCGACAGGTAGATTGAATCATCATGCGACGATTCCATAAAAACCCGGCGGCACGTGGCATAGCCGTTGGTGAATGCAATTCGTAACGCTCGCCATTGTTGGCGGGATTTAAAAAAAGTTTTGTCATTTTTTTCTCTTAAAATATCAAATTTTTCACCCTCTCCTAACCTCCCCCTTGGCAAGGGGGAGGAACTTACTCCCTACTTAATGCGAAGTGAGATGCATCCCCTCCCCTTACGAAGGGGAGGGCTAGGGTGGGGTTTGTTTTTAACCTTCCCGCTGCTTCAATTCCTGCTGAATTTCTTCCAATTTTTTATCCGTCAAATTATAAAAAACCAGTGCCAATGCCGTTAAAAATGCAAAGCAACCGGGAACCAGGGTTTGCATATAGACAATGCTATCCAGCGACGCACCATCCTGCATTTTGCCTGCTTGATAACCCATGATGGCTAACACTGACAGCATTAAAAAAGATCCGCCCGCACTGCCTAATTTTTGTGAAAAAGTCGTCGCAGCAAAGGTCATTCCGGTTGCACGGCGGCCATTTTTCCATTCATTAAAATCGGCCACATCAGCGTACATTGACCATGTAATGGGCGCTTTAAACCCCAACGCAATACTGATCAAAATATTCAACGTAAACATCCAAATAATTGCCGAAGGCAATTCGGAACTGTCTTGTATTGAACCATCGGCCCGAGTGCGTATCACACTAATCACTTGCCCTTTTGCTTCGGTTAATTGAATCACCGGGCCGGTTTGATCGAGCGGTACCTGCTCTTTAATAATCCAGAATATTTTTTCGTGATGAACCCATTGATAAGTGTCGCCTGGTTGATGCTCACCACTGAGTAAATTTTTTACATCCAATTGAATTTCATCAGTTGCTACTTCCACCACGCCCAAATGTTCCGGTTTGGAAATAAAGGTGAAGGCAATCGACAAGCTGGCGACTATGCACATCAACAGCATCATTAATTTTCGTTTATCCAGATAGCGAGTCGCGGTGGATGCGAACATGGCACCGACCATCAAGCCTGCCATTTGCACGCCGAGATAAGTTCCGAGCAAATCAGGACGCTCAACAAAATAGCGGAAGTAATAAGGTGCAGAACTGCTACGCAGTGTCATGGTGACCATAAACACCAACGCCACAATAAATAACATCAGCCAGGGGCGACAGGTAAACAGGTCTTTTAAATCTTGCAGAGGATTGGTTTTTTCTTGGGTGACGGCAGGCTTGACTCTTTCTTTGGTGGTAAAAAAAGTTACCACAAATAAACAGGAGGCAATCACGGCATAAACCGTCATGGTCATTTGCCAACCTTTCGCGCTGTATCTATCACCATCGCCAAAATATTCTGCCAATTCCGGTGTGGCGGCGCCCACCAAAATGCTGCTCAAATAAGCGAAGAAAAAACGAATACTGTTGAGACTGTTACGTTCCTGGATATTCCCGGTTAACACAGCGCTTAAAGAGTTATATGGCATATTCAATACTGTGTAACACAACATCAGCAAAGCATAGGACCCATAAGCCCAAAGTAATTTTCCATCTTCATCCAGATTGGGCGTACTCATAGTGAGAATACCGGCACCCATCATGGGCAACGCACCCCAAATTAAATAAGGACGGAATTTTCCCCAACGCGTGTTGGTGCGATCTGCCAGGCCGCCCATAATCGGATCAGTAATCGCATCAATAACCTTGGTAACCAGCACCATAGTCGCAGCAGCAGCTGCCGGAATCCCAAACACATCGGTATAAAAGAAAACGAGATAAGAGCCAATAATCGCCCAATAAAAATTAAAACCGGCATCGCCCAAGCCGTAGCCGATTCGTTCGCGCCAGCTTAATTTTGCCAGACGATCATCTTGAGTTGGTGTGGTCACAGAATTACCTCATTATGTTTATTGTGATGTGATAAAAATTATCGCGTGGTCGAAAGACGTTGTTTTATTTGGTAACCCATATCCACAATTTTTTTAGCGGGATGTTTACCGTTAAGTGTATCGACCAACATTTCTGCAGCTTTCACACCCATTTCATAACGGCCAGCTGAGACACTGGTGAGTGAAGGATTTACAAATTGCGCCGCTTCTATATCGTTAAATCCGCAGATGGCCATATCGCCGGGCACACGAATATTCATACGCTGACTTTCAAATAATGCACCCAATGCCAAATCGTCATTCGCACAAAACACTGCGTCGATTACACCTTTGGTATTCGCCATCAAACTTTTAAATAATTCACCACCAACCGCAATGGATGATGGCTCCGGCGTAGTCACAATAAAATTTTTCCAATATTTGCCAGCATCTTCCAGTGCCATTTTGTAACCCTGCATACGTTGTTGCACACGCGGGTCCATACGCGCGCCGATAAACCCGATGCGCGCACAACCTTGATCGAGCAAATGTTTCACTACGTCATAACCCGCCTGGTAATGAGAGAAGCCTATGTTCATATCCAACGGCTGGGGCAAAATTTCCATAATTTGCACTATGGGGATGCGGGATTTTTGCAAAATATTTTGACAAGCGCGGGTTTGGTCGCCGCCGGTGATGATCATTCCCTCAGGCGCCTGGCTCAACAGGGTGCGAATCATCTTTTCTTCTTCAAGCGGCGAATAATGGGTATCGACCAGCAGCACTTTGTAACCGGCGGTACCCATGACGTCATAAATGCCACGTAACACATCAGTGAACACAATATTGCTAAGGGAAGGTATGGCGACACCTATGACTTTTGATTTGGCTGATGCCAAAGAGCTGGCGTACTGATTGGGAATATATCCAAGTGAATCAACGGCTTTTTGCACTTGTTGGCGCAGTGACTCGGAGACTTTTTCCGGTTGATTGATAACCCTTGATACAGTGATAGCACTAACACCTGCAGCCGCTGCTACATCAACCAGGGTGACTTTTTTGCCGGAAGTTCTTTTTCTACCAGTTTTCATAGGCTTAGCCTCGCGGTTTGCATTTGTTTACCACCATAACACAGCGCTTTTGTTTGCGCTACCATTTGCCAACTGCTATGCTGCCGCCCAGAAATATAGCTATCAACCGGATCTTCAACACAATGATTAAAGCGCCAGAATTATCCAATCCTGAATCATCCACTTATTTAATTATCGTGATGGGTGTATCGGGTAGCGGCAAATCCACCATAGCCAAGGCCATTGCAGACCATTTTGATTATCAGTTTCTGGATGCAGATGATTTCCACAGCGACGAAAACAAACAGCATATGGCCAGTGGCAAACCACTGACCGATGAGATGCGATTGCCCTGGGTCCACAATATTCGTCAATATTTGGAATCAGCAGCCACTCGACAAGAACATTGCGTACTGGCCTTCTCAGGGCTGCGCCAGCAACATCGCAATATTCTGCGTTCAGCAGGCTTACGCACTTTGGTTATTTTCCTGAGTGGCGACAAAAATACTATCCAGGAGCGGGTTAACTTGCGTAAAAATCATTTTATGGCACCTGGATTGGTCGATAGCCAATTCGCCGCTTTGGAAGATCCGACTCATGAAGCGGATGTGGTCACGGTAGACGTCAAAGATGATACCCAATCGGTGCTCAACAGAAGCCTTCAGGCAATCACCCAATTTTTGCTCCCTCCATCACAGATAGCGGCAACACACTGAACCATCGGGATTGGCAAGCATCCAATAAACCGCCAGAATGCGGCAAAACCCAACAATTGGAGTGGATTATGAAAAGACTTGCCCTTGTGATCTGTTGTGTATCGACCAGCTTGATGCTCGGCGCCTGTGCAGGCAAAACCCAGTTTCGCAGTGCCTGTGCCAATGAACTCCAGGCCGCCAAAGAGGAATCCTCCATTTCTGAAGCCAAGGGTTTTGGCGGCACAGTCAGCTACACCAAGGCCGCCGGGTTGATCACCACCGCCATGGCGTCCCAGGTTGCGGAAAACTACGATGCCTGTTTCCGCCAAGCCAAGAAAGCCCGTTTTTATATTCGCGAATCTAAAAAGGGCCAATAAGGTTTTCATAAAGAGCAAGGTTTTCGTAACGACCGCGACTCTTTATAATCCCGGCTCTTTTAAACAGGAGCCGGTATGACGCAAGAACCTCCCAAAATCCAGTTCCCCTGTGAGAATTACCCCATCAAAGTCTTGGGTGAATCCAGTCCTGAATTGCATTCTTATGTGATCGAGATTATGGAGCGTCACGCGCCCGGCTTTGATCAAACCCGCATCACCATTAATGAAAGCAGCAAGGGTAAATTCCAATCGCTGACAGTCTGGATCACCGCCACCGGAATTGATCAACTCTCCGCTATTCATGATGATCTACGCCTGAATCGTTTGATCAAAATGGTGATGTAAATTGACGCAAACTCTGGATGTGATCAATCTCGGCCAGCAGGATTACATCCAGTGTTGGCAAGCCATGACCGATTTCACCAACCAACGCACCACTGAAACACAAGATCAGCTCTGGCTGGTTGAACATCCGCCCGTATTTACCCAAGGCCAGGCCGGAAAAGCCGAACATCTATTATTCCCCGGCGAGATTCCGGTTGTTCAAACGGATCGCGGCGGCCAGGTGACTTATCACGGCCCGGGCCAATTGGTTGCCTATCCTTTATTGGATTTAAAACGACTTAAAATCGGTGTGCGTGATCTGGTTACTTCTATAGAAGAAACAATTATCGCCACTCTTGCCCATTATCAGATTGCCTCAGCCGCCAAACCTGATGCGCCGGGTGTTTATGTCGATGGCAAAAAAATCGCATCCCTGGGATTAAGAGTCAGGCGTGGTTGTAGTTTTCACGGACTCGCTTTGAATGTGGATATGGATTTGTCCCCCTTTTTGCTGATCAACCCTTGCGGCTACGAAGGATTAGCCATGACCCAGATTAAAGATCTGATTCCCAATCCACCCGGCATGGATCAGGTTCAACAACAACTTGTCAGGGAATTTGCTCGGAAATTGGGTTATGAACCCTGTACAATTCGCGCCAGTTAACTGAGGCCGCCTTATGTCTGATTCCTCCCCATCGAACAACCCCCAAATTCATGTTCCCGAGTTGCAACCGGTTAAACGTACCGAGCGCTACAAGCAAGGCGAAAAACTTCGCGACGCCGATAAAGTCGAACGCATTCCGGTAAAAGTGATTGCATCGGATCGTGAAGATTTACAACGCAAACCTGATTGGATTCGCGTGCGCATTCCCGCTTCACCAGAAGTTGAGCGCATCAAAAATATTTTGCGCAAAAACAAATTGTCATCCGTGTGTGAAGAAGCCAACTGCCCCAACCTTGGTGAATGTTTTAGCGGCGGCACTGCAACTTTTATGATCATGGGTGATATCTGCACCCGTCGTTGCCCTTTCTGCGATGTCGGCCACGGCAAACCCAATCCACTCGATGAAAACGAACCACGCAAATTGGCAGAAGCCATTGCCGAAATGCGCTTGAAATATGTGGTGATCACTTCGGTAGATCGCGACGATTTACGCGATGGCGGCGCACAACATTTTGCCGATTGCATTCGCGAAGCTCGCGCGCTCAGCCCAAATTTGCAAGTTGAAGTTTTGGTTCCGGATTTCCGTGGTCGTATGGAAATCGCATTGGATATTTTAGAAAAAGAAGCACCTGACGTGTTCAATCACAATATGGAAACCGTCTCGCGTTTGTATCGACAAGCAAGACCCGGCGCGCATTACGAATGGTCACTGCAATTATTAAAACAATACAAAGCCCGCCGCCCCGATGTATTAACCAAATCCGGTTTAATGGTCGGCCTCGGCGAAACCAAAGAAGAAATTATTGAAGTCATGCAACACATGCGCGATCACGACATCGACATGCTCACTATCGGTCAATATTTACAACCATCAAAAGATCACTTGCCGGTTGAGCGTTATGTTCATCCCGATGAATTTGCTGAGTACACAAAACTCGCAGAAGAAATGGGATTTAAACACGCCGCCTGTGGCCCGCTGGTTCGCTCTTCATACCACGCGGATAAACAAGCGCATGGTGAAGATGTTAAGTGGTTTGGCGGGAAATAATTTTTCCCTCACCCTAACCCTCTCCCGGAGGGAGAGGGGACTTTGCTCCTCCCTTTGAAAAAGGGAGGCTGGGAGGGATTTAAGATTTGGAAAATTTTTAAGATCTCAAAATCCCCCTAACCCCCTTTTTCAAAGGGGGAATTTATTTCCCTCTCCCGGGTGAGGGCAAAAGGAATCAAAGATGCAAATAAAAATTACTCCACTAAAAAATTCTCCCGACTATTTTTCCCAAGTTGCACTCTGGCATCATCAAGAGTGCGAAAGACAAGGCTTAAAATCCACTCTCGAATTACGCCGCGAACGTTTAATCAAACATATTCAATCCGAATCTATTCCGAAAACATTTATCGCAACGATTAATGATGAATTAGTCGGTTGTGTCAGTTTGGTGAATTACGCCTATGGCCGCGACAGCGTCCGCGCAAAAATTACCGAGACTCCACTCTGGCTCAGCAATTTATTTGTGCAACCTGAATACCGGAATCGGGGTATAGGCAATCAACTCATTGAAAAAGCCAAAGCCTATGCACAAGAATTAAAACTGACAGAACTCTGGTTAACGGCAACCGAGTTTACTGACTATTATAAAAAACGCGGATGGGAGGTTTCGCGTAAAACCCGATTGGGCGGTAGACAAGTGAACGTGATGAGAGTGGAATTACAAGGCTTCAAACCTCTATGATGAATAAATAATGCAAAAGCCAACTATCTATTGCCCGAAATGCAAATGGAAACCCGATGGAAAGCCTTATTGGGAATGCCTACCCATTTGTGGCAATAAATGGAACACTTTTGAAACTGGTGGAATTTGTCCTAAATGCGAAGAAAAATTTGAACAAACGCAATGTATTCGATGCGGAAAATTTTCTTCCCACAAGAGCTGGTATCACTACCCATTAAAACCACCAATAATGAAACAGCAAAAAGAAATCGAAATCGCCTAATCAACTTTCTAACGTTAGAGGATCTGTTATGCAAAGCATTCAAAATCCAATTCTAAAAGGCTTCAATCCCGACCCCAGCATTTTGCGCGTCGGCGATGATTACTATATTGCGACTTCCACTTTTGAATGGTTTCCTGGTGTGCAAATTTCGCATTCAAAAGATTTGGTTAATTGGCGTGTAGTGAGCTTTCCTTTAACGCGCTATTCGCAATTGGATATGCGCGGCAATCCTAATTCCGGGGGAATCTGGGCACCTTGTTTAACTTATGACAATGGATTGTTTTATTTAATTTATACCAATGCTCGCCGCTGGGCTGGCAGTTTTAAGGATGTACATAATTATTTGGTGACGGCGCCCAGTATTGAAGGCCCCTGGTCTGAACCAGTTTATTTAAACAGTTCCGGTTTTGATCCGTCGTTATTTCACGATGATGATGGTCGCAAATGGTTAGTGAATATGGTCTGGGATCACAGACCCGGCCACAATTGTTTTGGTGGGATTTTGTTGCAGGAATTTGATTCACAACAACAAAAATTAGTGGGCCCGATCAGTTCTATTTTTGATGGCACTGATATAGGTTTGGTTGAAGGCCCGCATATTTATAAAATTAATGGTTGGTATTATTTGTTAACCGCAGAAGGCGGAACCTTTACCACTCATGCGGCCAGTGTTGCGCGATCAAAATCGTTGCAAGGGCCATATGAAATTATGCCGAATAATCCTTTAATCAGCAGCGCAAAAAATCCTGAATTGCGATTGCAATCCGCAGGGCACGGCAGTTTTGTGCAAAATGCCGATGGCAGTTGGTTATTCGCACATTTGTGTCGCCGCCGTTTGGAAAATGGTCGCTCTATTTTAGGTCGCGAAACATCATTACAAGCGATTGAATGGGTTGATGGTTGGCCAAGATTAAAAGGTGGCGGACAAGAACCACTTGATCAAACACAGGTTGTTTCTTTGCCTGCGCACCCCTGGCCTGCAATACCTGTTCGAGATGATTTTGATCAACCAACACTCGGTATTCAATGGCAGGCACCTCGTGTTTTATTGGATGAAAAATTTATCAGTTTGAATGCGCGCAAAGGTCATTTACGTTTGTATGGACGAGAAAGTATTACCTCGCTGTTTGAACAAACACTGGTAGCTCGTCGCCAACAAAGTTTTAAAATTGAAGCATCAACTTGCGTGGAATTTAATCCTGACAACTTCCAACAAATGGCCGGGTTGGTTGCGTTTTATAACACTGACAGCTTCTATTATCTATTTATCACCCATGCAAAACATTCAAAACGCTGCTTGGGTTTAATGAAATGCGAAAAAGGAAATATTTCTTATCCTATTGAAAAAGAATATCCATTGGATGATTGGCAAAGAATCTGTTTAAAACTTACCATAGATTACGACCGCATTCGTTTTGCCTATTCCAAAGACGCGCAGCAATGGACCAATATCAGTTGGGAGCAAGACGCTTCAATCCTGTCTGACGAACATGCAATGCCTTGCGGATTTACCGGCAACTTCGTTGGCATGGCCTGCCAGGATATTTCCGGCACCGGCAAGCACGCAGATTTTGATTGGTTCGAATATAGGGAGCTGGAATAAATATTTATGCAGACAATGTTCACAGTCGCCAAACATCCAACACATATAATTGGTTTTGATTCAACTACGGAAAAACCTTTTCTATTGTTCGACACCACTTACGAAGGTCAAGCGGAAAATTCCTGCATTGAATTGCCTTACAATGCCTGGCGAACTTATTTGAAAGAAGGCAATACCGAGTTTGAATACTGGGTAAAACGTATTGATGAAGATTATCAAGTCGGGCGTTTTTCAAAAGATAATCCTCGCTTGTTTACCGATTACCAACTGGCAACTGAAGATCAAAAACAGGCATTAATTGATTCCGCCAATACTTCCGTGTCATTGGTTGAACAAGAAGCCATTCGCATTTTGAGTCAGACCAATCTTCCGCTAAACATTATTCCAGGTTTGTTGCACCAAAAGCGCTCTATGAATCTTGAGGTGTTTTGTTTGGGATTTCGCTTCTTTTATTCAGACAAACCTTTATTGAATGATCAGGGTGAAACGCTTCTCGAAGCTAACCACAATCAAGCTGCACGTACACGACTTGAAAATTCAGCTTTATATGAATCCGCTGCTGCCGCCGAATGGGTATTGGGTGCGATTGCACGATCAGATAATTTGCAACAATCTTTTGTTGAATTAAAACATCTGCAAAGCTTAATCGATTTATTTAATTTTCGTTATCTGCGAGATGAACTAAAACTGTTTATCGAAAAATTAAATTTGGAAGATGTTGATGAAACCGAAATAGACTCAAGAAAAGCAATATTGATTCAAGAGTTCCGAGACAAATATCCCGGCCAACCCAGCTTTCATCAAGCTATACAGAAAGGATTTTTACCTCATTGGTTTTATATGGAACAAGCACTGGCTTGGGAATCCAGCTGTCGCTTGATTTTAAATCAATGCTTTTTGAAATTAGGGATTAATCTGGATTTCGGACACCTGCAAAATATATTGCATTTACCTTGCGGCCATGACGGCGATTGGCACGGCTACTCGACCGGACAATCCATTAAATACTGCAATGAAGACCCTGCCTATTTTACGCAAGAGACAGTCGCAAAACCCGGCTGCCCTTTTGCGGGATACGAAGATTATCTGGTGAATCTATGGCAACACTATTTCCGGTTTTTTATGCCGGACATCAAGGTTTCAAATCAGGATTTATATCAGCTTATAGAAGTATTTATGGCTGAATGGGAAAAAGTCTAGCGAATTGTTGGCGAATTATTCTCTTTTATCCCTTATTCTGACTGTTCAAGTTCGTAACCACTTGACTCCATCGCACCAAACACTTGATTCAAATAAGATTTTGCCAGGGAATCAAACTCGCTATAGTTTAACGGCAACATAACGATTAAATCGCATGAAGTACCAACTATCTTCCCATTTTCATTTTCAAGTTTGTGATACATAAAAAAGTGAGAAAGATTGTATTGTTTAAAAACAGCCTGCGCCAATTCCACTTTTTTTGAATCATGCAGCTCTTCGAAAACAGAACCCTCAATTTCGGGGTGAGGTGAATCCACAGGATCCACCGGGGCATAAACTCTGCCTCTAGTGGCTATTTTTGTCCAAACCGGAACCACACAGCTAACAACATCATCCAAATTTTCACACTGAAAATATTCACTCTTTGAGTTTTTTGAATTCAGTATTATCCAGCGATCAGCTTCCCCTTTCACCGAAACATATTTCCAGGCATCATTAAGTATGTCAGCCGAACCAAGGCTTTCCGAAGCGTTTACCTGAAACCCCAGAAACAAACTGAAACAAATCAACCATTTCATAATAACGCTCATCAGCTCACATCAATGCAATTTTAATCTCGGACGCAACAATCGATTTAGTCGCCCGGCAAACATAATTAAGCCGGTTTTGATCAAACCATGAATGGCGACTTGATGCATGCGGTACAACGAAATATAAACTATTCTCGCCAAGCGACCTTCAATAAACAAAGTGCCTTTATTCAAATTGCCCATCAAACTACCGACGGTTGAATAGTTGGATAACGAAATTAATGAACCGTGGTCAGTATATTTATAAACTTTCAACGGTTTGTTTTTTAACAGCGCGAGAATGTTTTTGTAACAGGTACTCGCCATTTGATGTGCAGACTGGGCACGGGGCGGCACAAACTTTCCGTTGGACATAGTAAATTGAGCACAGTCACCAATAGCAAAAATATTGGGATCGCGGGTGGTTTGCAAAAACTCATTCACATGCAATTGATTGATGCGATTGGTTTCGAGGCCAGCAATATTTTTCATGAAATCCGGCACTTTAATTCCGGCAGCCCAGACAATTAAATCCGCAGGAATGATGTGGCCATCTTTGGTATGCAAACCTTCTTCAGAAGCAGAGGTAATCATGGTGTTGAGTTTGATATCCACACCTAACTTTGCCAACTCGCTGTGTGCAGAACCGGAAATTCTTTCTGGCAATGCCGCCAAAATTCGTGGGCCAGCTTCAACCAATGTGACATGCAGATGCTCATTGGAAACAGCATTAAAACCATAGTTATGGATTTCATGCACTGCGTGATGTAATTCAGCTGATAATTCCACACCAGTAGCACCCGCGCCTACAATCGCAATGCGAACGTGATCAGATTCGCCCGTTACCCGTTGAATGCGCAAAAATCGATTCAGTAATTTATTACGGAATTTATGCGCTTGCGTTGGGCTATCCAGAAAGATGCAATGTTCTTTAACGCCTGGTGTATTAAAATCATTTGAGGTAGAACCCAAAGCCATCACCAACAGATCATAAGCAATGCGCGTTGATGGCAGCACTTCTTTGTTGTCTTCATCAAAAATCGGTGCCAATACAATTTCTTTTTTATCGCGATCTATATCCACCAAATTACCAACGCGAAAGAAAAAATGATGAGCAATTGCATGCGCACGATAACTGACTGCATCTATACCTTCGTCCATAGTGCCTACAGCAATTTCATGTAACAACGGCTTCCATAAATGAGTGGTATTGCGGTCTACCAAAATCACTTCTGCTTGTTTTTTCTTACCTAACTTTTCCCCCAACTGCGTTGCCAATTCCAAACCACCAGCACCACCGCCGACTATGACAATTTTTGTTGGATTGGATTGGTTCATGACTATTTCCTCGAATTTTTGAATTCAATTTGTAGGGGGGCGCAGCAAGCGCCCCCCTACATCATGCTATTTGATACTAGACGAAAAGCTTTTTGCTAATGGTCTTTCTATAAATCTAAAGGTGTTTTGCTCGAGCGTTTTGTTAAATGCAACTTTTGCTTGACGTGAGTCACCGGCTGATAAAGCTTTGTAACCAGAATAAAAATACAACTCAGCACGCTCACAACGATTGCTGACAATTGGCTCCAGTTTTTCGTAAGCCATCTCACCTTGCCACCAGGCGTAAATCAAGGTTTGCCAATCACTTTCATAATTGATAGATTTTTTTGCAATCAGGTATGACAGGTTTACTTTGGATTCTCGCGCAATAATGTCCGCTTTGATGGCGTCATAAACGTGAATAGTTTTTTGTGGCTGAATATAATCCGTAAAGCTCAGTGCCGCTCTCAGCCAATCGCCGTTCATCATATAGACTTCGTGATAAGCAGAATCCGATGCAGGTAAACCTGCAGACTTGGCTAACTCCAAATATTGGTTCGATTTTTCTTTCTGCCCCATCAACGCAAAATTATGCGCAGCAAAAGCATAGTTAGCGGCATCCTGTTTTATATCCAACAACAAACCGGTTTCATAGCTGGCCAATTGCGGCATGTTGCGATCCAGATACAAACGGGCGAGTCCTCTATGCAATTCTGCTGCATCCGTTTCTTTTGCAACTGCACGCAAATAATATCCACTCGCTTTTTTAATTAAATCCAGATTGTCATAGTGGCAGCCATTCGCTGATGCTCTGGCCTCGTAGGTACTGCCAATCGCTTTAACCAAATCGACAGAATCCGGTGATTGTTCTAACCCCCAATGTAAGGTTGCTATAGCCAAAGGATAATAAGTTTGTTGGCTGTAGAGCTTTGCCAATTGAATGTAACTAAAATCCGACTGCGGCTGTTCTTGTATAGCTGTTAACAAACTGGAATGTAACAGCGGGTAATCCACTTGGGAGGCACGCTGCTGTTGATAATATTGGTGTATAAATTTGGCGAGCGACGGCGGATTCAATTGTTGCTGATGTTCAGCAGTCAATTGGCTGTAATAATTTTTGGCAACTGCATAGGCTTTTTCATCACCGCCGATAATATCCCGATAATAAATATTGTAGAGCGCTTTGATGGTGCTGAGGTTACCCGGAATTTTTTTTAACACTTCTTCAAAATGAATAATGGCTTGATCGTGGCTAAATTGTCGTTCTGTTTTTTCATAATCAGCCCAATGGGCCGCACCAAGGTCGTACCAAACCTCAGGACTTTCAGGATTTTGATCACGCAATTTTTCAGCCGCTAATACAGCCGGTGATTTGGCAACGGCTTTTTGTTGAGCGATGCGCTCTTTTTTTCGTTGATGATTTAATTTGACTTGTTTAATTGCCGCTTCAGTCAAACTACCGGAACTGTTCATAGTTTCGCAGGCCGTTAGGTTAACAACAAAACTAGCGAGCAGAATATATTTCAGCAGCCCGAATTTCATAAGCTGTAGCCTAAAGATTCTGCTTTACGAAAGGATTTATCCGACTCATCCAACAATTCGTTGTAGCCTTGAGCCAATCCCAGCAGATACCAGGCCTCGCCTGAATTTGGCGATTCAATTACACGGCTTTCTGCCAATTTAAGTGATTCGGTATATTGCCCTTTTTTAAGGTACAAACGGATTACTGCCAAATCCTGTTCCAGTGCTGACTTCCCATTTGTTTTCGCAGCGGCTAACTCAGCTTTGGATGAATCATAAACATAACTGATGTTCCAATCGGGCGTTTCATTTAAGGATTCAATCGCCTGATAATAATCAGCATATTCATTCAGGCTCAGGTCGATGGGATTCATCACTAACTTTTGCTGAATTTCATACCCGGTTTTAAGATCGCGGCCCGATTGTTTCAAGGTAAAAAATTTATTCTCCAAATTTTGTCCTTGAACTTTTACATCAGGATGAAAATTATCGACTGGGCGATTAAAGATTATACGTGAATTAATGCTGTAACCTGGATTAATCACAAAACGCTGTTTGCGATTTTCCGGTTTATCCAAACTGCGAAGATCCGCAAATATATTGGTGAGCTGGGTGATGCTAAATCCATAATCCAGCGGGCTTTGTTTTCCTTCCCACACATTAGTAAATAAAAATTTACCTTCCAATTGAAAACCTTTCCACAAGCTATCAGCATTACTGGCTTTTAATTCGGTCAATTCGGCTGAGGGGTACATATTCTTCATAAACTCACGAAAATACTTTTCACGGTCTGGAGTGTATTGCCACATGCTACGCAAACGCTGTTCGTACATACCAGAAAATACTATTGTGAAATTCGCAGTAACATTTTTATCTTTGCCTGGAATAAAGTCCAAAGTGAAATCAACATTGTGTTCCCGCGCAGGCAATGAAGGTAGTGTAACAATTTTGTCGGTGGCTGAATTTACGACCAGCGCAGGTTGATCTTCTATACCCACAGAAAAACCCGGATATAAACTGGCATCACCCGTAGTATCCATCCAGATTTCATCCAAACCCTTTTGCTTGGGAATCTGTACGATCATGTGATCAAAAGTGACCGCAGGAATTGTCATATCCGGGATACCACGACTGCGAGTGGCGATCAAAACTGGATTAGCTTCAACACCCAACGCACGTAACAAAGTCACTGCAAATACCGTTTGATCTTTACAATCCCCATAGCCATTTTTTAACACATCGGCAGCATCATGCGGCTCATAACCACCACGACCTACGTGTGCAAAGACATAACGAATTTTATCTTGCATTGCCGAGTACACAGCTTTAACTTTTTCATCAGGTGTTTTGGCAGTTTTTCGAATCTCGTCGGCCAGCGCATTCATTCGCGCATCCATTTTGATATGCGGGCTAATCAAATTGTCAGCCCATTGTGCAACTGGCTGCCAATCTTTCACTGTGCCCGCACGAACATAAGCGGCATAGGCATGATCACGCTGCATATATTCCTGCAATTTTACTTCAGGTAATTTCTCAGCGCGCCAGGAATAGATAAGTAAATTGTTTTTCGATGATTGTTTGAATTTAACACCGTAACGACTGGCATCATTAAAATATAAAGGTTTGCTAGAAGGTGTGATTATGTCCAATTCTGATTGCACGACCGCATCGGCGCGCGCACCCTGCCCTGCGGCTCTGCCTTCCCACCAATGAAAACCAAAACTATCAAACCAGGCACCCGGCATTATTTTTTTGGTTTCGATGTAAGTATATTGAAATTCAATCACTGAACCTTTGCGCACATTAGGCAATGAAAACAATAATTCTTTTTGATCGTGATAAAAATTTTCATCAACCGGGCTTTGAATTTGTGTGGCATCTGCCTGCACTTTGTGACGCTTGCCGTCAGAGGTGCGCACATTGGCAAAATCCAGATGTATATCTTCATAAAAGCTGTTAAAGCTAACGCTAATTTGGCTGTAATCGCGTGCTGCTTCATCACTATTAATATGTACAGCTATGTAAGATACCACTTTGCCCAACCCCTGATCATCGATACTAATCAGAGTTTTACGCAATAAAACCTGGGCTTCGGTTGAATCTTTTTTATCAATTTTTTTAACCAGTTTATTCAAATCCGGAGCCAAACGTTCTGATGGAGCCGGTTCTGCGCTCACCCAACCTGTAATAACGCCAACTACCACCGATAGTAAAACTGCATAAACTCTGGTCTTCATAATCCTGAGCCTTAATTTAAACAAAATTAAAAATTATAAATTTATCCACTGACCGGTTTTGGCACTGTCAAACAAGGCATCAATTACTCGCAAGTTACCCAAAGCATCGCTCAAGGGCGTTGGCACTGCGGTGTTGTGCAAAATACTCAGGGCAAAAGCATCGGCCATTTCGCCGTATTGATCGGCAGCCAGCATTTTTTTCACAGTCATTTGCTTGTTTTGTTTGATGATCAAATCATACTGCTCATGCGGTTCAGGATTAAACGGCATATGCAATTGCAAACTGCCTGCTTCGCCCGAAGCTAATACCGTTTGTCCATTTTCAATTTTGGTTGAAACGGAAAAGCTGGCTTGTGCATCGCCAAAGTCCAAAATGCCAGACACCAAACAATCCACTTCATAACCTGGCCAGGGCGTAATCTGTGCGAATACTCGTTGTGGTTCACGGGCAAATAAAAAACGTGAAACTGAAATCGGGTAACAACCTATATCCAACAGTGCACCACCGCCCCACTCGGGGCGATTGCGAATATTGTTATCGTCACGATTGTTGTAATAAAAATGTGCTTGAATGTTCCGCAATTTGCCAATCGCATTTTGCGCAAGCAATTCTTTCATGCTGCGCCATTGCGGATGATAGCGATACATAAATGCTTCCATCACTTTCAACTGCGGATTTTTTTCTGCGGCGGTTAAAAGTGGTTGGATATCGGCTGCATTCATACCCAATGGTTTTTCGCATAACACATGTTTACCCGCTTCAATCGCGGCTACTGACCAAGGCACATGCAAATGATTCGGCAGCGGATTGTAAATCGCATCTATATCGGGATCAGTTAACAAGGCTTCATAACTGCCGTAAGCTTTTTCGATAGATAATTTATCGGCCCATTCACGCGCAGCAGTTTGATCACGCGAGGAAATCGCCACCACTTCATTGTGTTTCGATTGCTGCATGCCGGGAATCACTTTGGCTACGCCGATGTTTGCGGTGCTGATTACGCCCCAACGGATTTTTTTCATGATTGGTTCCTGTTTTTATATTGCCAACTTAACTTGTTCAAGGCGAAATCAGTTCCCTCCCCTTACGAAGGGGAGGGTTAGGGTGGGGTTTGTTTTTCAATGACTCCCTTCTAACCTTACACCCCCTCCTAACCTCCCCCTCCACAAGGGGGAGGAACTTGACTCCCTACTTATCAAATAATTTCTGTTTAATTAACTAAATAGATTTTTAAAAAATAATTTAATGTTGTCCCACAATCTGGCGAAGAATCCAGCTTCCTCAACTGCATGTGCCGCGACCAGGGGTGTATTCACTATCAGCTGTCCATTTAATTCAACGGTTAAGTTACCTAACTCCTGGCCTTGAGTAATAGGCGCTTTAATAATTTCATTAATATGCATATTGGCTTTCATGAAATTTTCGCTGCCTTTTGGCAAGGTCAGGGTTATGTCTTTTGGCAATACAATACTGACCTTATCGGATTGACCAGCCCATACACGCTGGGTCGCCATTTCCTGACCGGCAGAGTAAAGCGAAATAGTATGAAAATAACGGAAACCATAAGCCAATAACTTTTCAGTTTCTGCAGCGCGAACTTTTTCACTCTCAGTACCCAACACTACCGAAATCAAACGCATACCATTGCGTTTGGCAGACGCCACCAAATTGTAACCCGCCTTTGAAGTATGGCCGGTTTTTAAACCATCAACGCTGTCATCACGGTACAACAATAGATTGCGATTACCTTGTCGAATATTGTTATAGGTAAAATTTTTCTCGGCATAAATAGGATAATGACGAGCATGATCATAAATAATAGCGCGGGCTAAAATCGCCTGATCTTTAGCGGTGGTATAAAGTTGATCGGGTGAAAGATCATCATCAAGGCCATGTGAATTAGCGTAAAGTGTGTTGGCCATACCCAATTCGCGCGCTTTTTGATTCATCATATCGACAAATGCATCTTCATTACCGGCAACGTATTCTGCTATCGCAACTGATGCATCATTTCCCGATTGAATAATGACACCACGCAATAAATCAATAACCGATACCTGCGTGCCCTCACGAATAAAACTGGCCGAACCGGTTGAGTTAGCCATACGCCAGGCTTTGATGCTAACAGTGACCAAATCTTCTTCGGCAATTTTGCCTTTTTCAATAGCATCTATACCCAGGTAACTGGTCATCAGTTTGGTCAAACTGGCGGGATAAGCGCGATCATCAGCGTTGTGTTCTGCAATAATATTGCCGGTGGCAGCATCAACCAAAATCCAGGATTTGGCCGCAACATCAGGTGGTGTAGGCACAACTAATTGTTGCGGCGCTTGTGCAGATTGCGGAACGGGCGTATTGGGTAATGAATTATTAGGTACCGGCAAATTATTTTGCTGTGCCGATACAGCTACAGAAAACCCGAGCAGACCAGTGGTCAGCCCAAGAGTTAGGAAACGGGTAAACACATTTTTTTTCATAATAAACACTTCCAGCTTAAATAAATTCTTGAATTCTGTGGGGGCCGCTTGCAGCGCTCTGGTTTACAATTGGGCGCAGCAAGCGGCGCCCCTACAGGGTATTTATTTCACGTAGACTAAATGCACATCAGTGAAATTGTTTTTCGCCAATTCCTGACGAGCCAGCTGTAATTCCTGATTGGTTTTAAAAGGTCCAACACGTACGCGGTGGATTTCTTTGGGTTGCATTTGAGAATGTACTACAGGCAATAGACTCATTTGGGTTGCCAAAGCTGCTGCAAAATTTTTGGCAGCATCACGGTTAGAAAATGCTGCAATTTGAAGATAAGTGTTATCCGGCAGTTTGGAATCATTCACAACAGCCGGCCCTTGGTCAGCACGACGCGGGATTGCAGGTGGATCATTCGGCATCACAATTTCAACTTCCACAAACCCGGTTCCGGTTTTGTTAATACCAATTCGCTGGGCAGCAGCATAACTTAAATCGACAATTCGTCCCTCATGAAAAGGGCCCCGGTCGTTTACTCTTACCACAACAGTTTTACCATTTTGCAAATTGGTCACACGAACATAAGAAGGTATTGGCAGGGTTTTATGTGCTGCCGTCATGGCATACATATCGTAAATTTCGCCATTCGAGGTTTTGTAGCCGTTAAATTTTTTTCCATACCAACTGGCATAACCTTTTTCTTTGTAGGAAGACTCATCTTTAATCAGATGATAGGTTTTACCGAGTACGGTGTAAGGGTTTTTATTGCCCGCAATTGTACGGGCTTCTTTACGTGGTACTGCGTCGGGAATATGGGATAAATCAACTTCCTCACCTGGACCACTATCTTTATCATGAGCATAACGCCCTTTTTGAATTTTATCGGAGCTGGATTCAGTGTCTTGAGGCAATTGTTTATCAGGCACAGAATTACAAGCTGCAACTAATAACACTAGCATCACAGCAAACGCATCTTTCAGGCGCAAGAATATCTTTGTCATAAAGTGATTAAGGGTTCTTTGTTTTCTTCGCGTATTTAGCTGCGCGAATCTCCTGACTTAATTGATACACCGCCATTGCATACATAGGGCTGCGATTGTAACGGGTAATCACATAGAAGTTATTCAACCCCAACCAATATTCAAAACCTTTGTCACCATCAAATTCAATGGCAATCAATGGCAGACTAGACGCAAGTTTTGAACGGGATTTAATTCCACGCTTTTTCCATTCTTTATAAGTTGTTACCGGTGGCTGGATTTGATTGAACACAATGTCGGTTTTGGTTTTGTCGCCTTTAAAATCCGCAGCAACCACTACCGCATTTTTATGTTTCCAGCCATGCGCTTTGAAATAATTGGCAACGCTGCCTATGGCATCCACCGGGTTATTCCAGATATCAACAAAATTATCACCATCAAAATCAATGGCGTAATTGCGGTAACTGGAAGGCATAAATTGACCATACCCCATTGCCCCGGCATAAGAGCCCTTAAAAGCTAAAGGATCTTTTTTCTGTTCACGTGTGAGTAAAAAATAATTTTCCAATTCTGAGCGGAAAAAAGGTGCACGAGCAGGATAATCAAACGCTAGCGTAGACAAAGCGTCTATCACTCTGTGCGCGCCCATATTTCGACCATAGCCAGTTTCAACACCAATAATCGCCACAATTATTTCTTGCTCAACACCCAATTCTTTCTCGGCGCGAGCTAAGGCATCTGCATGTTGATTCCAAAACTCAACTCCCGATGACACACGTTGTGGCTGAATAAAAATCGGGCGGTAATCTTTCCAGGGCTTGGCTTTTTCTGCAGGCTTTGAAATAGCGTCCAATATGGACTGCTTTTTTTCTGCGGATGAAAACCATTTTTTCATTTCAACATCAGTGAATTGATGCTTTTGTACCATCTCAGCCATAAATTTTTTGGCTTCATCATGCTGCGTATAATCCGCCAGCACAGGAGCAGAAAGGATACTTGCACAAACAAACGCGCCCAGAAAACGAATCATAGAGTTAACCCTTATACATCTTGCATCATCACCCGTTTTTTTTCGGTGCTGATGGCCATCAATAAACCGAACCCGGCAAACAACGCAACAATCGCTGTGCCACCTTGACTGATTAAAGGCAATGGTACGCCCACCACTGGCAACATGCCGGACACCATTCCCATATTCACAAATACATAAACAAAAAATGTGGTGCTAATACTCGCCGCCAACAAACGACTGAAAGCATTTTGCGATTTAAGTGCGATGGTCATACCGCGCAGGATAATTAAAATATAAAGTGCCATGAGCAACAGAACGCCCAACAAACCGAATTCTTCACTCAATACCGCAATAATAAAATCCGTATGTCCTTCGGGTAAAAAGTCCAAACGGGACTGAGTCCCTTCCATCCAACCCTTACCCGATAAGCCACCGGAACCAATAGCGGTTTTGGATTGGATAATATTCCAGCCCGTGCCCAGTGGATCTTTTTCCGGATCAAGCATGGTCAATACGCGCTGACGCTGATAATCGTGAAGAACATAATGCCACATAGGATAAAGGCTTGAAGCAAAGGCCAGTATTGCGGCCACTATATAACGCCAACGCAAACCAGCAAAAAATAACACCACCAATCCAGAGACCATTACCAGGATAGAAGTTCCCAAATCGGGTTGCTCCATAATCAACGCGACCGGTAGCAGTACCAGTACCAATGAAATAACAACCTGTTTAAATCCTGGCGGCAAAGCCGTTGCTGATAAAAATGCGGCAATAGTGATAGGCATTGCCAATTTCATAATTTCCGATGGCTGAAAACGAAAACTGCCAATTTGTAGCCAGCGTTGTGCGCCCATGGAGATATCGCCGAAGATAGTAACTGCCAATAACAAAATGACACCACCGGTGTAGGCAATGGCAGCTGTGCGCCGTAAAAAATCCACCGGAATTTGCGCAACCACGAACATAGTAATGTAAGCGAGGATAAAAAATGTTCCCTGTTTTTCGACACTTGCCAGATTGTGCCCACTGGCGCTGTACAAAACCGTCAAGCCTACTGCTGTCAAACACAACAATAAAATCAGCAATACAAAATCAATATGCAAACGCTGCGCTAAACGATCGCGGCGGCGAAAACTTTGCTCGGCTTCAGGCATTCGACGACGAAAATCAGAATGATTCATGATTTTTTTCCCGGCACAAGCGCAGATTCAGTAGTCACTTTTTGTTGATGAATCCAATTATTAATGCGATCCAAAATAGCTTGCGGATGATACCCCATAGGGGGCACAAATTCGCCGGGTTTCAGGTAATAACCTTTTAAGTGAGCGTCGAACATATAACGAACAATCGGGCCAGCATCTGATCCTCCATGCCCGCCATTTTCAACAATCACTGCAATCGCGATTTGCGGATCTTCAAGTGGCGCAAACCCCATAAACCAGGCGTGATCCCAATGGCGCTCTTCCAACAATTCCGCATTGTATTTGACGTTGGCTGCAATGCTGATGACCTGTGCAGTACCGGATTTGCCCGCCATTCTGTAATCCGCCAGCTTAACCAAACTACGGCCGGTTCCACGCCCACCATCGCGCATTACTTCTGCCATACCATCAAACACGGCATCCCAATGTTGTTGATCCACATCGACGCGATCAATTATTTCCGGCTGAATTTTTTGATTACCAATTGCTGCCACCAAATGAGGCTTATAACGCACACCGCGGTTGGCCAGCGTTGCTGTCATCACGGCTAATTGCAGTGGTGTGGTCAAGGCGTAACCTTGCCCAATAGACAAATTAACCGTATCACCTGGATACCAGGGTTGGCCTTTGGTTGCACGTTTCCATTCACGTGACGGCCAAATCGCCTGCCGTTCATTGGGAATATCAATTTCTGTGCGAATGCCCAAACCAAAATGCTTTCCGAATTCACTGATACGATCAATGCCCATGCGATTACCCAAATCATAAAAATAAACATCGCAGGACTCTGCAATAGCGCGCTTTAAATCAACGCGACCATGACCACCGGTGTAATAGTTGTAATCGCGCCAAGGGCGTTCAACGTTAGGTAGACGAAAGAGCCCGTTATCGCTAATCGTTTTTTCCGGTGTGGTAAATCCATAGTGCAAACCGGCGAGACCAATCATGGGTTTGATGGTTGATCCGGGTGGATACATGCCCTGCATAAAGCGATTAATGAGCGGTGTATCTATATCCTCATTTAAATTTTTGTAATCGCGATAGCTAATGCCCGTTACAAATAAATTGGGATCAAATCCGGGATTGCTCACCGCAGCTAGCACGCCGCCGGTTTTTACATCCAGCGCAACAATTGCACCTCGACGACCACGTAAGGCAGCGACCGCGGTTTCTTGCAAGCGTGTGTCGAGATGCAAATGTAAATCCGCTCCCTGTGTTGGATCTGATTTACCCAACACCCGCATCACACGTCCACGAGCGTTAGTCTCAACATTTTGACTACCCACCTCACCCAGCAATACATCTTCGTAACTTTTTTCAATTCCCAATTTACCAATGGAGTGAGTACCGGAATAACGACGATTTTGTTCCTCAGTAAATGAGTCCAATTCTTTTTCATTGATGCGACTGGTATAACCAATCACCTGGGCAAACAAATCCGCTTTGGGATAATTGCGAACCAACTCCGCCGTCACTTCAACACCATCCAATAAATGTTGATTCACAGCTATATTGGCAATTTCATTTTCCGTTAATTTGTAACGCAAGGGCACAGGGTCAAGCGAGTGTCGTCTTTGTTTGCGCAATTTATAAAATTTGCCAAGATCGGCAGGTGAAATCTCAACCAAGGTTTCAAGCAATGCCAATCGCTGCTCCAGTTCTGCAGCATCGGAAATAGTCAGCGTCAACGTAAAACTGGGTTTGTTATCGGCCAGCAATTCGCCATTGCGATCCAAAATCAAACCGCGAGTGGGTGGAATAGGTTGAACGTGAACGCGATTGCGTTCTGATTGGGTTGCATAATTTTCGTAATTGAGAATTTGCAAATAGTAGTAACGATAAATCACTACAGACGTTAATAAACAAATAAATACCGCCATCACAATCAATCGATTGCGAAATAATTTTGCCTCGCGCAGGTGATCTTTAAAGTGTTGCGGCTCTTGCATGAGTGCTTATCGACTATTGTTTTGTGAAACGCTATTTGTGGTAAGGATGATTTTGCAAAATACTGGACGCGCGATACAACTGTTCAATCAACACAATTCGCACCAAAGGATGTGGCAAGGTTAAGGGCGACAGCGACCATTTAATGCTGGCAAGTTGTAACATCGCAGGGGCCAAACCATCAGGTCCACCAATCAACAAACAAAAGTTATCGCCACTCATTTTCCAACTCGCCAGATTCTCTGCCAACTGTTCAGTGCTCCAGGGTTTGCCTTTGACATCCAGAGCAATCACTTGTTCACCCTTGCCAATGGCAGCGAGCATGGCTTCGCCTTCTTTTTCCATGGCTTTTTGCAGATCGGAATTTTTACTGCGAATCGCCAAAGGTAATTCAACCATCTCCACCGTCAAATCACGCGGCATACGCTTGGCGTATTCCGCATATCCGGCTTCTACCCAATCGGGCATTTTGGTTCCTATGGCGATAATTCGAATGCGCATGGATTCTGATACAAGATTATTGGCGATTGGCCGGTTTCATTGACCACAATTTTTCGAGCTCGTAGTAATTGCGCGCTTCATCTTGCATCACATGGACAACTGTATCGCCGTAGTCGACCAACACCCAATCGCCTGACTCCAAACCTTCGATACCCAAAGCTCTGAAACCGGATTTTTTGGTTTCTTCCACCAAATTTTCTGCTAACGAGCGAGTGTGACGACTGGAAGTACCGCTGGCGATGATCAAGGTATCCATCACATCGGTTAATTGACTCACATCCAAAGTGACGATTTCTTTACCTTTGAGATTTTCAAGGGCATTGATGATGGCGCTATTTAAATCTGACATTCACGTTTTACCTGTACTTAAAAAATAATTTTAACAACCCCCCTCTCCCCTGCCCCTCTCCCACAAGGGGAGAGGGGAATTGATTTTGCTCAAAATTTTATTTGAACTCACAATTTTCAAATTTGAATTTCCTATACAACTCAAATCTGTTCCCTCTCCCTGTGGGAGAGGGTTAGGAAGAGGATATATAAAGCCGCTTCTCTCTAATAAATTTCCACACCGCATCCGGCAATAAAAATTGCGGAGATTCACCGCGTGCAATTTGTTGGCGAATTTCGGTGGCAGAAATCGGCAGCATACGCAGGGTTTGCATAACAATTTTTCCGCAAGCTTCGCGTTTTAAATCTGCGACGGTTCCTTGGTGCTGCTGTAAAAATTGTTTCGCTTCACCTTGATCCGGAATCGCCCAACCGGGGCGCGCAATCACCACAATATGCGCAAGGCGAATAATTTCTTGCCAGCAATACCAGGTGGAAATTCCCGCGAAGGCGTCCTCGCCCATACATAAAACCAAACTTGGGTCGCTGCCAAATTCTTTGCGCAACTCACACAAAGTGTCATAAGTGTAAGAATTTTTTTCGCGACGCAATTCGCGATCATCCCAGTGCAATTGCGGACAATCCTGCAATGCCAGTTTCAACATTTCCAAACGCAGCGCAGATGACACTTGCGGCTGCTCTCTGTGCGGCGGTTTATGACCGGGAATCAAACGCATTTCATCCAAAGACAATTGCTGCTTGAGTTCCAATGCCAAACGCAGGTGACCCATGTGAATGGGGTCGAAAGTGCCACCGAAGATGCCTAGGGTTTTGCGCATGTTTCACCCTTGTCTAGGGCAAGGAAAACAAACCCCACCCTAACCCTCCCCTTCGTAAGGGGAGGGGACAAGTTCCTCCCCCTTACGAAGGGGGAGGCTAGGAGGGGGTTTGAGTCAAACACGAACCTGCCCATCACCAAACACAACCCATTTTTGCGAGGTTAAACCTTCCAATCCAACCGGGCCGCGAGCGTGGATTTTGTCAGTGGAAATTCCAATTTCTGCGCCCAAACCGTATTCAAATCCATCAGCAAAACGGGTGGATGCATTCACCATCACCGAACTGGAATCCACTTCAGTAATAAACCGGCGAGCGCGTGAATAATCTTCCGTGACTATAGCGTCAGTATGTTGTGAGCTATAGCGCGTGATGTGATCAATGGCCTGATCCAAACCGCTGACAATTTTGATGGATAAAATCGGGGCCAAATATTCCGTCGACCAATCCTCTTCAGTCGCAATATTGGCTTGAATAATTGCGCGGGTTTTGTCACAACCGCGTAACTCAACACCTTTTTCGCCGTAAGCAGCGGCCAGTTTTGGCAGAATCTCTGCGGCAACAGCTTCATCTACCAACAGAGTTTCCATAGCATTACACACACCGTAACGGTGGGTTTTGGCATTCATCGCAATAGCAAAGGCTTTTTCCAGATCAGCTTTTTCATCTATATAAACATGACAAATACCGTCCAAATGTTTAATGACCGGTACTCGCGCTTCGCGACTGATGCGTTCGATCAAACCTTTGCCACCACGGGGAACAATCACATCAACAAATTCAGGCATAGTGATCAACTCGCCTACAGCAGCACGATCCGTTGTTTCTACCACTTGAACCACCTGCTCGGGCAAACCCGCTTTTTTCAAACCAGCCATCACGCAAGCCGCAATAGCGCGATTGGAATGAATGGATTCGCTGCCGCCACGCAATATTGCTGCGTTGCCTGACTTGAGACAAAGGCTGGCCGCGTCGATAGTCACATTAGGACGTGACTCATAAATAATGCCGATCACCCCCAAAGGCACACGCATCTTGCCAACCTGAATACCGGTCGGGCGATAACGCATATCGGTGATTTCACCGCAAGGATCAGGCAAGGCTGCAACTTGTTGCAGGCCTTCAATCATGGAATCAATCGTCGCTGGTTTGACTGCCAAGCGGTCAACCATGGCAGGTTCCAGGCCATTGGCTTTGGCCGCAGCGAGATCCTTTTGATTTTCAGCAACCAATAAAACACGGTTTTTATCCAGCTCTTCAGCAATAGCCAAAAGGGCTTTGTTTTTTACCGCGGTAGGCGCAGAGGCTATAAGGCGCGCAGCTGCGCGAGCCTGACGGCCGAGATTGGCCATATAGTTTTTTACATTGAGTGACTCTGACATGCTGTTCCTGCTTTAAAGACGACTTGAAAAAACGGGTGGCGATTATAGCCTGAGTTAGCAGGAAAATTCCGGCAATTACTGAACCATAGCGGAATTTTATCCCTGATTCAGACTAGGAATTCGGGGCAACTTATGGAACCATGCGGGCGCAAATTACTTATAAGACATTTCACATCAAACACCCTTTGTATCCGTTACTTGTATTTATCATCAACCCAAGGGGACAAGAATGAAAAAAACTCTATCCATCGGCCTCACCAGTCTGTGCCTGGTATTAGGTTTCGCCAGTGCGCAAGCAAAAGAACCAAGCCTGAAAGACGCTTATCGTGATGCCTTTAAAATCGGCGTTGCCCTGAATCAGGAAGTTTCATCCGGTCAGGATCAGGCATCAATCAAAATCATGAAACAACACTTCAACAGCATCACCGCCGAAAACGTGATGAAAGCTGAAATACTCAACCCCGAACCCAATGTGTTTGACTTCGGCCCGGCGGATGAATTTATTGCGTTAGGCAAAAAGAACAAGATGTTTATCATCGGCCACACACTGGTTTGGCATAACCAAACGCCCGCCTGGTTCTTCACTGATGGCAAAGGCATGCCCAACACACCGGAACGCCAACTGGACGTTTTGCATCGCCATATCAAAACCGTTGCCAGCCATTTCAAAGGTAAAGTGAATGCTTGGGATGTAGTGAACGAAGTGATTGGCGATGACGGCAACTACCGCACCAACACTGCCTGGATAAAAGCAGTGGGCGATGGCGACACGTTGGTAAAAGCCGCATTTAAATATGCACAACAATACGCGCCCAATACCGAGCTTTATTACAACGACTTCAACGCATGGCGTCCGGCAAAACGCGATGGCATAGTGCGCATGGTGAAAATGCTACAAGCTGAAGGTATTCGAATTGATGGCATTGGCATTCAAGGCCACTGGGGTTTGAATTTTCCGAAAAAAGAATACATAGAAGCAGCGATTGATGCGTACGCGGCACTGGGTGTAAAAGTGATGATCACCGAATTGGATATTGATGTATTACCGCTCACGCGCGAAGGCCAAATTATCGGCACCGGTATGATGCACCCACAATTTCAGGAAGAAGAATTCAAAACTTATCTCGACCCTTACCAACAAGGTTTGCCTGCAGACGTAGAAGCCGCACTTACCAAACGCTATCAAGAAGTGTTTGAAATTTTCTACAACAAACGCGACAAAATTGATCGCGTTGCAGTTTGGGGAATTCACGACGGTATGTCCTGGAAAAATGGATACCCGATTCCCGGCAGAACCAACTACCCGTTAATTTGGAATCGCGATAAAACAGCGAAACCGGTTTTGGATATGTTGTTGCAATTACCCGGGAAAAACCAGTAAGCAAATTGTTAGCACAAATGAATTACATCCAGCGCGAAATACTCGCGCCGGATGCGCAAAAATCTCTAGCGTCAAATGAATCCCCGCACGGACGAATTAGACAAACAACGCTCACAGGGACTCTACATGAGTAATATTTACTACCAAAACAAACAACTGCTAAAAAACCAAACGTCCGGCAACAGCATCACTTACGACCCCATCACACCTGAGCTGGTTGAAAAAATTATTCGTTTGGATATTTGCAGTATTTCCTGGCCCGAAACACGACCAACAGAATTTCATAGTTTTTCATGGAGGAAGAACGATATTTTTTATCAACACAAAGACTTGGGACAGATTTACATCCCTATCAATATCATTTTGCAAAACACCGCCAATAAATATTTTATCGTCATGATTGATGGCGATATTGAAATTGTGAAATGGGTGGGCGAACACAAAACTACCGATCAGATTGAAATCAAACTTGAAAAATCATTAGTGGAATCACCCACTGAGTTAGAGCCCATAAAAACAGGTTTTATGGAGCTGATTGAGGAACTTGGCGTAAACAAACCTTTCAAGGAACGCTACGCACATATCAAGGGTAATCGAATCAAATCATCACACTTTGACAATCTGGTCGGCCAATTGATTAACTCATCCGATTTGGCAACAAAAATTTCAAATCTGGCTTTTGAATCAGCACAATCGCCTGTTGATTTTTTTGAACAAAATACGAGTTTAATGCAACAATTTTCAATCGATGAGCCCAGTAAAGATCTGTATAAAATACTGCTCTGCGAATTACTCGAACAACAGGGATTATTATTCACCCTTGATTGGAAGTTCGAACCGGAAGATCTTCAATATGCCATCCGCAATCTAAGCAAAGGGAAAATAGATTGTTATCCAGAAAATAAACTGGCGGCAATCA
Source organism: uncultured Cellvibrio sp. (assembly GCA_966252135.1). GTDB lineage: Bacteria > Pseudomonadota > Gammaproteobacteria > Pseudomonadales > Cellvibrionaceae > Cellvibrio. The sequence goes on from CBINNU010000004.1 coordinate 253,151, forward strand.
AAGCCTGTAAAGATCAAGGATTCTCACTGCTCAACATTGACCTGGATTCTGATAATCATCAGCTGATACTGATTCCATCTTCACAGGAAAAAAACCTGAAGGATTTCGCCAAACCCTGTAAATTAAAACTAACTGAATTTGCTTGATCGGCTGAACACAAAACTACTGACCAGATGATGAATACACCCCTTTCAATATTAAACTCCGTTTTCGGTTACCACGAATTTCGCGGTCAGCAGAAAGACATTATTCAAGCATTAGTCACCGGTCAAGATGCACTGGTATTGATGCCCACTGGCGGCGGAAAATCTTTGTGTTACCAAATTCCAGCCATGGTGCGCGAAGGTGTAGGTATTGTGATTTCGCCGTTGATTGCATTAATGCAGGATCAAGTCAGTGCGTTGCGCGAATTGGGTGTGCGAGCGGAATTTTTGAATTCATCCCTATCAGCACAAGAAGCCTGGCAAACAGAATTGGCATTGGAACGCGGCGAGTTGGATTTGCTCTATATAGCACCTGAACGTTTAAACCAGCCGCGCACGATTGAACTTTTACATCACAGCAAAATTGCCCTGTTTGCGATAGATGAAGCGCATTGTGTTTCCCAATGGGGGCACGATTTTCGTTCGGATTATTTAAAGCTGGAATTATTACATCGCGAATTCCCCAATGTGCCGCGCATTGCACTGACAGCCACCGCTGATTTACGCACGCGCGATGAAATTATCCAGCGACTGCAACTGCAAGATGCCAAACAATTTATCAGCGGATTTGATCGCCCCAATATTCAATATCGAATCGCGCAAAAAAATAATTCCAAAATTCAGCTGATGCGTTTTTTGCGTGAAGAACAAAGTGGAAATTCCGGAATTGTCTATTGTCTGTCGCGTAATAAAGTCGACCAGGTTGCAGAATGGTTGAGCAAAGAAGGCTTTACTGCCCTGCCCTACCACGCCGGATTATCCACGCAAATTCGCCAAAAAAATCAGGAACGTTTTTTACGCGAAGACAATATTATTATGGTGGCTACTATTGCCTTTGGTATGGGCATAGACAAACCCGATGTGCGATTTGTTGCACATTTGGATTTACCCAAAAGTATTGAAGCCTATTATCAGGAAACCGGACGCGCAGGTCGCGATGGCGAACCGGCAACTTGCTTGTTGCTTTATGGGCTTGAAGACGTAGTCAAACTGCGACAAATGCTCGGGCAATCAGAAGGCAGTGAAGAATTTAAACGCAGCGAGCAACAAAAATTACAAGCAATTTTAGGATTGTGTGAAATCACCTCTTGTCGACGCCAAAGTTTATTGCGTTATTTTGGTGATCATCTCGCGCAACCCTGCGGCAATTGTGATAACTGTTTGGAGCCACCCGAAACCTGGGACGCAACCGAAGCGGTGCAAATGGCGCTTTCTTGCGTGTATCGCACGGGTCAACGCTTTGGTGCCAGCCATGTGATCGATGTATTACGCGGCAGCAACAATGAAAAAATTTTGCAATTTCAACATCACAAATTATCCACTTACGCTATTGGCAAACATTTGAATGCCGACGAATGGAAATCTATTTTTCGACAATTGGTTGCACAAGGTTTGCTGGATGTAAATCCGGATGGTTTCGGCGGTTTGCTATTAAATGAATCTTGTCGACTCTATTTGCGTGGCGAAGACAAAATTTATTTACGCCGCGATGTAAAATCTCCACAGTCACCCAAACGCGCCAACCTCACACAAAATATTGCCGACGAAGATTTACCACTCTGGCAAGCCTTGCGCAGTTGCCGCAAACGTTTGGCAGACGAACAGGGTGTTCCGCCTTACGTTATTTTTCACGATTCAACACTGCGCGAAATGCTGGAATTCCGCCCGCTCACACCCGAACAATTACGTAATATTACCGGCGTTGGCGAAAGCAAATTAAAACGCTTTGGTGAAGAGTTTTTGGCGGTTATTCGCGATGTAGAATATGCGGAATAACTCACAAATTGTTTTCAGTCAGGGTTCAGCCTCGCAAGCATAATCTGAGCTCGTCTTGGTAGACTGACTCAGGTGATTGCTATGAAACTTTTCATCAGTGCTTTATTAACCTCCATAGTATTTATATCCAGTTCAGCTTTTGCTGATCATGACCGTTACAAATACAAACCCAAACATCACCATCATCACTCCCACCACTACGAACCGGCTCCGGTTTATGCACGCGTAGTATCGTCTACACCCATCTATCGTGAAGTGGCGGTTGAACGCCCTTATCAAAGCTGCGGCGTGGAAACTGTGCAATATCGTTCAGCCAATCGTCGTGATGCCGCAACCGGTGCAATTGTCGGTGGCGTGATTGGCGCTGCACTGGGTCGTGAGTTTGGTGGCCGCCATGATGCCTTTATGGGCGGGGTTGCTGGCGCGCAATTAGGTCACAGTATTGCCAATGCCGGTGGTAGAACTTATTACGAAGACCGTGAAGTTTGTACTACTCAATACCGCACCGAATATCGTCGGGAACTTGTAGGTTACGATGTTGCTTATGCATACCAAGGTAGAACCTACTACACAGAATCGCCACGCCACCCCGGCAGTTCAATCCGTGTGGATATTCGTCTGGACTAATCCGTTGTCTATTACCCCGATTGACCTTTTGACCAGTTCCAAGGATAGTACCGGTCGCTCAAGGTGCGCTGCACCCATCTCGTCTCTTTTCGGATTAAGGATTCATTATGCGTATTCTGGTTATTGAAGATGAAAAAGCCCTGCGCGAACAAATTGTCAGCCTGGTACAACAGGAAAAATATGCCTGTGACAGCGCTGCTGATGGACGCGAAGGATTATTCCTCGGCAATGAATATGATTATGACCTAGCCATTATCGATTTGGGTCTGCCATTGGTTGACGGTAACGAAGTTATTCGCCAGCTGCGCGCAAAATCCCGCAACTTCCCGATTTTAATTTTGACGGCACGTGGCAATTGGCAAGATAAAGTTGAAGGTTTGGAATCGGGTGCTGATGACTACCTCACCAAACCTTTTCACCCTGAAGAATTACGCGCGCGCATTCATGCGTTATTGCGTCGTGCAAGCGGCCACGCGTCACCCGTATTGCGTTACGGTCCTATCAGTATTGATACCAATGCCAAGCGCGTCTTCCGTGATAATCAGGAAGTAGAGCTCACTAGTTTTGAATACAACACCTTGACTTATCTTGCGATGCACGCTGGTAAAAACGTATCCAAGCTGGAATTAACTGAACATTTGTATGCGCAGGATTACGATCGCGACAGCAATGTCATCGAAGTATTTGTCGGTCGCTTGCGTAAAAAGCTCGACCCGGATTCCAGTTTGAATTTGATTTCAACCCAACGTGGATTGGGCTACAGATTCAACCCTGAAATCAAATAATGAAATCACCTTTCGCTTCTATTTCTTCGCGCCTGTTTTTTGCGTCAGCATTTTTATTGCCCTTGTTTTTGGGTTTGACCGGATTTTTTCTGGACCGCGCTTTTTATCAAGGTTTGATTGCCGCTGAAGAATCCCGCTTACGCGCGCATATTAATTTGCTTTCCAGCGTTGCGGATATGCCCGACGCACGCGACCCGCGGCGAAGCGAATTGCGAATGCCACTGACGTTAATTGAACCCGATTTTGAACGCGTCAATTCAGGGCTTTATGCCTATATTTTTAATGACAATAAAGAAATCGTTTGGAAATCCAACTCAGCCTCACGCAAGCAAAGCCCCGGTTACGATCAGCTTTCACACAACAACACACCGGGCAAAATGCGCATGGATGAGTTACCGTTCAGTGGGCGTAATTATTTTGTTGCCCATTACGATGTGCTCTGGGAAGACGAGCAAAATGTTTTTCATCCCTTTCGATTTGTCGTAGTCCATAGCGGTAAATCCTTCCGATCGGAGCTTGCAGCCTATCGAGGTGAACTCTGGCGCTGGTTGGGCGCCGCTGCCATATTTTTATTAATCGCCCAAACACTGGTATTGAAATTTGGTTTGCGCCCGCTCGGCAAATTGGCGCGCGCACTGGAAGCCATGCAAAGCGGTGAGTCCAATAAAATCGAAGGACAACATCCAGTCGAATTGCAGCAGGTAATCGATAACCTCAATCAAGTTCTCGCACGCGAACATTCACTCAGAACCCGTTACCGCAACAGTCTTGCGGATTTGGCGCACAGTTTGAAAACACCACTGGCGGTTTTGCAAGGGCAATTGGGGCAATCCTCCGGCAATCAGGAAGCGCAACAATTGCTGCACGACCAAATCCAGCGCATGAACGAAGTGATCAGCTATCAATTACAGCGCGCTGTGTCCAGCCAACAGACCGGCACGGTTCGACGCACTCGTCTCGAACCACTGGTGCAACGCTTGATTAAAGCTTTGCGCAAAGTCTATGCGGATAAACAAATCGAAATAGATGCCCAACTTGCGCCCAATTCAATTCTGATGGGCGATGAGCAAGACATGATGGAACTGGTGGGCAATCTTCTGGAAAACGCCTGCAAATATGGTCGCAAGCAAGTCGTAGTCAGTAGCTACCGCGATGATCAATATGTGTGGGTCAGCATTGAGGATGACGGCCCCGGCGTTCCCCCGGAAGATTACGACCGCATACTCAAACGTGGTCAACGATTGGATAGCAAAATCCCCGGTCAAGGCATTGGTCTTGCAGTGGCCACTGACATAGTGCAAGGCTACAACGGCGAAATCAAAGTCAGCCGCTCTTCACTCGGCGGTGCCAAATTCCAGTTCGGTATTCCCTCAACACTGTAATTTTTATAGCCCAAACGACTGACAAAATCTTATGGCTGTGCGACATGTCGCACAGCAAACTCCTCTTATCCTCACAGCTCGTCTTGTCGTTGTCGACTATTTGTATGACGAGTCACTCTCCATACTGGGCACATCCAAAAGGACAAAACAACAGCCTTGGAAAAACCTAAAACCCCAGATTGTCGGAGAAGAGAAATGTCAAACCGTACTTGTATTGCAGTCGACTCCACATGCGACCTGCCCGCCAAATTTATTCAGCAACACAATATTGAAGTGCTGCCGATTTATATTAAACACAAGGATGGCGAAACTCTGGATTACCGTGATCCACAAGCCATGTTGAAGTTTTACAAAAACCATTCGAAGGAACAGTATGGTTTAGCGCAATCCGATCCATTATCGGTAGATGATATGACCAGCATTTTGCGCGAAAAATTATTGCCCAAATACGACCTGGTACAAGTAGTCACCATCAACAGTCGCAAAAGTGAGGTCTACAAACGGGTGTCTGAAGCAGCCATGGTAAACGAACCCAAATTTCGCGAGTTGGAAAAAAATGAACCCGGTCGCGCACCTTTCCGGATTCGTCTTTACGATTCAATGTCGATGTTTACTGGCCACGCCTTGCTGGTGTACGAGTTGGTCAAACGCATTCATCAAGACAATATTCCAATTAATCGTGCGCTGCGTGAAATCGACAATATGCGTGATCAGGTTTACGGCTACATCATTCCAAATGATCTTTCTTATATGCGCGATCGCCGTCATCTGCGCAAAGCCGATAACAATATTTCCTGGATTAATTTCCAATTGGCGAACATGTTAAATATTCGCCCAATAGTACAACTCTATCGCGGCGATACCGACAAAATTGACACAGGCAAAGGCTTCTGGGGCGCAGTGGAAAAACTGTTTGCCCATGTGAAAAAACAAGTTGACCAAGGCCTCACCAGCGAAGTAATTGCGATGAGTTATGGTGGATTACTCGAAGAAATAAAAGATGAGCCAATACTGGTCGAGTTCCGCGATTACTGCTCAAGACGCAATATCAAAACCATGTTATCCATGATGAGTATGACTGGCGCGGTCAATGTGGGGCCCAAATCCTTCGCACTTTCATTTGCAACGGATAAAGATTTGGTTTAACAATTTGAATGATCAGTTAGATTCATTTAGGTGTAAAAATGAAAATCAAGGAAAGAATCGAAAACGGACAAGAAAAACAAAAAGGGCAGACTAAGAGTCTACCCTTTTTTCACTTGTCATAACCTCGAGGATTATTCGACTGCCAACGCCAGGTGTCTTGCATCATGCGCGTTAAATCGTATTGCGCTTGCCAGCCCAATTCCTGTTTTGCATTTTTGGGATCTGCATAACAACTGGCGATATCACCGGGGCGGCGGGCAACAATTTTGTAAGGGACTTTTTTGCCGCTGGCCGCTTCGAACGCAGCTACAATTTGCAATACCGAATAACCAGTGCCCGTACCTAAATTAATTGCACGACAACCAGTTGCGGTTTTATCCAGCGCTTTTAACGCTGCTAAATGCCCGAGCGCCAAATCCACTACGTGAATATAATCACGCACGCCAGTGCCATCGACCGTGTTGTAGTCATTACCGAATACACTTAATTCTTTTAATTTACCAATTGCCACTTGCGATACATAAGGCACCAGATTATTGGGAATGCCCGCCGGATCTTCACCGATTAAACCCGATTCATGCGCACCAACAGGATTAAAATAACGCAAGAGTGTAATGTTCCATTGATTACCCGGCGCTTTTGCCATATCGCGCAAAATATCTTCGACAATTAATTTGCTGCGGCCGTAAGGGTTGGTGGCTGAAGTTGCAAAGGTTTCATCAATAGGTACAGAAACCGGATCGCCGTAAACGGTTGCAGATGAACTGAAAATCATTTTCCACACAGAAAACTCTTCCATGATCTCAGTCAAATTCAAAGTTCCCGCCACATTATTTCGATAATATTTCATCGGAATTTGGCTGGATTCACCCACAGCTTTTAATCCGGCAAAGTGCATTACTGCAGCAATAGAATGTGCAGAAAAAATTGTACGCAGTGCGTCTTTATTATTGATATCCGCTTGATAAAACAGCGGTCGCTTGCCAGTAATTTGTTCGACCCGATTCAAGGATTCCACATTGGAATTGGAAAGATTATCTACCACTATGGGTTGATAACCGGCGTTAATTAATTCAACACACACGTGACTACCAATATAGCCAGCACCACCTGTCACAAGAATCGCAGACATATTCAAATCCCGGAAATTGAAGAGCCGCGAGTATAACGCCGATAGACGACAATTTCATTATCAAGGCCCAATCCAATCACTGATCATCAGAAAAACTGAGGTTCAGCCTCAAAAGATACGATTGGACGCAAAACCATCCTGAAATGCATAGTGACAGCAAGCAGTGAAAAGTTTTGATCAATCAACTGGAGGACTAGTTATGATTCCCAAGCGTTTTAGCGGTTATGTATTTTCATTTTTCATGGCGTTGTTAATGTCATCACTTATGTCATTTGTGATTTCGGCATTAAATTTAGGGCTGGTGCAGGGAATTTTCTGGATCTGGCTTAAAGCCTGGTTGATGGCGTTTGTCATCGCTTTACCCAGCATTATTGCGGTAACGCCTTTGGTGCGAAAACTCGTCGGTTTGGTAACCGACAAGGGGCCAATATGAATATCGACAACCTGCAAGCGGCGATACTGATTGGCATAGGTGCAACGCTAATCATGGATTTATGGATAGCAATACAAAAATATTGTTTCAATATTCCATCACTCAGTTTTTGTCTGGTCGGCCGATGGTTGCGTTATATTCCGTCTGGCATTTTTTATCACCCGCAAATTGCAAAAACACCGAAGCGATCTGCTGAATGCCTGATAGGTTGGACAGCGCACTATGCAATCGGAATTCTATTCGCTTTGATTCTTATTACTCTCGATCAAACATGGTTAAGCAAGCCAAACCTGTTTGTTGCCTTGGCATTTGGCGTGATAACCTTGGTTGTTCCATTTTTTATTCTTCAACCAGGATTGGGACTTGGCATCGCCGCGTCGAAAACATCACAACCCACAAAAGCCAGAATAAAAAGTTTGATCACACACAGTCTGTTTGCGCTTGGCTTGTATTTATCTACACTGGTTTTACATTATCCAAACATCTATTGAGATAGCTCATGGATATTTATCAACTGAAAACGTTTGTCACCATTGCGAAAGAAGGCAGCGTCACACGCGCATCTGAGTTGTTGTTTATCAGCCAACCCGCAGTGAGCGCGCATATTAAAGCGATTGAAGATGAAATTGGTTTTCAAATTTTTGAACGCACTACCAGAGGGATGAAATTAACTCCCTCTGGTATGCAGCTATTAGAAAAAGCAGAAAATGTGTTAAAGGCTTATCAAGGATTAGTTGCCGAAGCAAAAGATATAAAACTGGGAAAATCACACAAGCTTCGGTTAGGCTCCAACCGAAGTACCAGTGCACACTTGTTGGGTAGGTTGCTTGCGCACACATCCGAATTTTTACCCGATTGTGACATTAGCATTGAATATGGAACTTCAACTGACATTATTGAAGCCATTGCAAACAATCAGTTAGACGCCGGGTTTTACGCACACACCGGGCTTATCTACAACAATTTATATTCGATTGCAGTGGATCACTTTGGTGTTTATTTGGCGGCACCGCCAGGTTGGGTGGCCGACAAACAGAATCCGGATTGGAAACATTTGGCTACACTGCCCTGGCTCTATCCGGTCGTTCACAGTTGCTGTGGTGTAGTGGCTGAAAATCTATTTAAGTCAAAAAAGATTCATCCGGAAAAGTCCATCAATGTGGATCAAGAAAAAGTGACCCGCACTTTAATTGCTGGCGGTGTTGGTATTGGATTTTTGCATCACGACACCGCATTGGATGCAGCAGCAAAACAGGAAGTTGAATTGATCGGTGATGTGCAACAAGAAATCCCTGTCTATTTTGCTGTTTCAGCATCACGATTGGATGAACCAATCATCCAATCACTGCTGGACACAATCAAACACTTAAATAACGTTGAACCAAATCATCATTCAAGCCACTAATAGGCCCTGTCGCCACAACGCTGCCTTTTTCCATAATAAAAAAATCATCGGCGACACGGCGGGCAAAAGGTAGTTTTTGTTCAACTAACAATACCGTTAAACCCATTTCACGATTGAGCTTGCGAATGACTTCGCCTATATCGCGCACCACATTAGGTTGAATACCTTCAGTGGGTTCATCGAGAATGAGTAATTTTGGATCCAGCACCAAGGCACGGCCGATTGCCAACTGCTGTTGCTGACCACCGGATAAATCACCACCACGGCGATGTTTCATTTCTTTTAATACCGGAAATAATTCGTAAATTAATGACGGGATGGATTTGGCTTTGTCTTTACGTGCGCCTAATGAAATGCGCAAATTTTCTTCGACAGTAAGTAATGGAAATATTTCGCGACCTTGCGGCACAAAACCTATACCACCACGCGCACGGGTTTCGGTAGATAGTTTATTAATGTCATAGCCATTTAATTGAATATTGCCATTGCGAATGGGCAGCAAACCGGTGATGCATTTGAGCAGGGTCGTTTTGCCAACGCCGTTTCGGCCAATCAAACAACCGCAAGTAACTGAAAGCAAATCCAGATTTAGATCCCACAGAATATGACTTTGACCGTAGTATTGGTTGATGTTATTGATCTTTAGCACCATTACTCTCCCAAATAAACTTCAATAACTTTTGGATCATTTTGTACTTGATCCATAGTGCCTTCCATCAGCACCGAACCTTGATGCAACACAGTAACGCGACGCGCAATCGAACGCACAAATTTCATATCGTGTTCAACCACTATTACCGAATGTTTACCTGCGAGCGATGTTAATAACTCAGCGGTTTTTTCCGTTTCTTCACCCGTCATGCCAGCAACCGGTTCGTCAACCAATAACACACGAGGACTTTGCATTAACAACATACCGATCTCCAGCCATTGTTTTTGTCCGTGAGAAAGTGATCCGGCGTTTTTGTAACGTAAATCTTGCAAACCAATTTGTACCAGTACTTCATCAATTCGATTTTTTTGTTCGCCGGAAATTGCTTTGGTTAGGGTTTTCCAAACACGTTTGTCTGCAGCGGTTGCCAACTCCAAATTTTCAAATACATCCAGCGCCTCAAAAATGGTGGGCTTTTGGAACTTTCGCCCAATACCACCGCGTGCGATTTGATGTTCGGATAATTCCAATAAATTAATTTGCTGACCAAAATAGACTGTGCCTGTATCAGGTTTGGTTTTGCCCGTGATCACATCCATCATAGTGGTTTTCCCTGCGCCATTAGGGCCGATGATGCAACGCAATTCACCTTCTTCAATATACAAATTCAAATCATTTAGCGCTTTAAATCCATCAAAGCTGACGCTGATACCTTCGACGTACAAAATAATTTTGTGACTGGTATCCAAAGGGGCACCGAAGTTAGGATCTTTTTTCGGCAACAAATTGCTGGGTTTAATTCCTATATTCATGCTTGTTCTCCCGCAGCTTGTAATTTTTTACCCGGAAGTTTTTTGCTGATGCTGGAAAATAATCCCACTATGCCTTTTGGTAATACCAGGGTGACCAAAACAAACAAGGCACCCAATGCAAAAGACCAAGCCTCGGGATAATAAGTGGTAAACAAGGTTTTGCTGTAATTAACCGAAAAAGCACCGACGATTGCGCCGTATAAAGTGCCACGCCCACCAGTCGCCACCCAAACCACCAATTCAATGGAATTTAACGGCGAAAATTCATTCGGGTTAATAATGCCAACTTGCGGCACATACAATGCACCGGCAATACTCGCGAGTAATGCAGAAAAAACAAATAACCAGAGTTTGTAGGATTCCACTTTATAACCGCAAAAACGTGTGCGACTTTCCGCATCGCGAATTGATACCACCACTTTGCCCATGCGCGATGTGACTATATAACGGCATGCCAGGTAACCAACAATTAACATAATGCCCGATGCTAAAAATAAACCTATGCGTGTTGAATCAGCAGTAATTGAAAAACCAAGTATATCTTTAAAATCCGTGAGACCATTGTTGCCACCAAAACCCATTTCGTTGCGGAAAAAAGCCAACATCAATGCAAAAGTTAAGGCTTGGGTGATAATTGAAAAATAAACACCGGTCACACGGGAACGAAAAGCCAGCCATCCAAATACAAATGCCAATAAACCTGGAACCAATAAAATTAAAATAACGGCAAACCAGAATTGATCCAATCCATACCAATACCAGGGCAATTCCTGCCAATTTAAAAACACCATAAAGTCCGGCAATTCCGGATGACCATATTGTCCACGGCCGCCAATCTGCCGCATCAAATACATGCCCATCACATAACCGCCCAGCGCAAAAAAAGCACCGTGACCCAGCGACAAAATTCCGCAATAACCCCAGATTAAATCCATCGATAATGCGAGTAATGCAAAACACAAAAACTTTCCGAGCAAGGTTAATGTGAAAGTTGAGATGTGCCAGCTCGATGATTCAGGCACCCATAAATTACAAATTGGGACCAGTATCATCGAAATTAAAATCAGCCCCAGCACAATCATGCCGCCGCGATCACTGAGTAATAAACGTTGTGTTAGCATTTACAATTCTCGTTAATTTGCATTTTTCCCCTCTCCCCTACCCCTCTCCCACAAGGGGAGAGGGGACTTGATTTTGTTCAGAGTTTTACTTGAACTCTTTTCTTTCAAACTTATCTTCCATTTTCTTAAGAACTCCAATCTGCTCCCTCTCCCTTGATGGGAGAGGGCTGGGGAGAGAGTGTTTCACGTTAAATCAATCCGCAGCCGCCCTTCCCTTCTGCGGAAATAATCCTTTGGGTTTTTTCTGAATAAATAAAATCAGCAGCACCAACACCACCACTTTTGCCAACATGGCACCGGCAAAAGGTTCCATAAATTTATTGAGAATACCGAGCCCCATAGCGCCAACGAGTGTTCCCCACAAATTGCCCACACCACCAAATACCACCACCATAAAAGAATCGATAATGTAGTTTTGTCCGAGGTTGGGGCCAACGTTGGTTAATTGCGAAAGTGCAACACCTGCAACGCCCGCAATACCAGAACCCAAACCAAAGGTCATGGCATCAACCCAGTTGGCTTTTACACCTACTGCACGCGCCATATTGCGATTTTGTGATACGGCGCGAACTTTTAATCCCAATGAGGTTTTTTTCAAAATCGCCATCAAAGCGAAAAATACCATCAAAGAAAAAATAAAAATGTAGAGTCGGTTATTGGTGATGGATAAAACCGGATTAATTTCCAACGAACCACTCATCCAGCCAGGCAACTGCACCGCTTGATTGGTAGATGAAATAAAAGTTCTCACTGCTTGTTGCAGAATTAAACTGATGCCGAAAGTCGCCAATAAAGTTTCTAACGGACGACCGTATAAAAAGCGAATCACGCCGCGCTCAATAGCAATCCCCACCAAACCAGCAATTACAAACGCGAGAGGAATGGCAATAAACAAGCTGGCATCGATGTGATTGGGAAATAGCATTTGCACTCCCCAGGTTACATAAGCACCGATCATCATCAATTCACCATGCGCCATATTGATCACACCCATCACACCAAAGGTGATAGCTAAACCAATAGCGGCCAGCAATAAAACCGAGCCCAAACTCAAACCAAAAAATACATTTTCGATAAAGCGATAAGTTGAAATACGATCTTCAATTGATTCCAATGCCAGATAGGCTGCAGTTCGCACTTCACTGTCTGCATCATTTTCAGCAACACCATTGAGTGCCGCACGCACTTCTTGCTCCAAAGCGCCTTCCAAAATTTTCACCGCATCCAATCGAATTTGTTTTTCGGAATTTTGTAAATTCGCCAAGGCGATTGCCAAACCCAAACGACTCCGAACATCAGAATCAGGTTCGTGCTTAATTCTTTCTTCAAGTAATATTTTTGTGTCGTCATCGATTCCATCGGTCATCATGCGTTGAATCGCAAGATTTCGTACATTGGCATCCAGATGATTTAAATTCAGTTGCGCCACCATGCCGCGCAATTGCACACGCATAGTATTGTTAATAGGTACACGCTTTAATGCAGATACTTGATCAGCTGGCACGGGTTGTGAGTTGATCAAATCGGTAAATGTTTGGTTGTCGCCTGATATAGCAACAAAAGGGTTTTCGGATTTATTAGCGTAAAGTTTTCCATCCTGCAACGCTTCAAACAAAGTCACCACGCGAGGATCAGTATTGTTGAATAATTTTTTAATGGTTTGCCCGCGCTTTGGCAAACTGTCTTGCGTCAGGGTTTTTGCTAATTGATTAAATTCTGTAGCAGATTCCGATTCATCTGCAATTGCAGACAACGAAAGCATCACACTCAAAATAAAAACCAGTAATGCATTCACAGATTGTTTTGTAAATGACAATAATTTTTTGAGTCGCAGATCTTTCATAGGGTTACTCGAATGGTTTTTGATTTTTTTCTTTGAAACTAGACCCCCTCCTAGCCTCCCCCTTGCCAGGGGGAGGGACTGATGACACTCCGCAAAAAGTAGGGAGTAAAGTCCCCTCCCCCTTACGAAGGGGGAGGTTAGGAGGGGGTTTGTTTTAAAACATTACTGCGCAGCAGCACCCAAACATTTTTTGGTTTTGGTGTTGTAGTTACCGCACTTCAATTTGATCCAATCAGATTCCAGATCTTTTGAACCTTCGAGGTAGTCAGACCAGGCATCACCAGGAACCAAATCATCAGTTTTGGATACAGTCAGGAATTGACCATCTTCTTGAATTTCACCAATCAATACTGGCTTGGTGATGTGGTGGTTTGGCAACATTTTGCTCATGCCGCCAGTTAAGTTTGGCGCTTCGATTCCGATAATCGCATCAACTACTTTGTCAGTATCAGTAGTGCCTGCTTTCTCAACTGCTTTTACCCACATGTTGAAACCAATGTAGTGAGCTTCCATCGGGTCGTTGGTTACGCGCTTGTCATTTTTGATGAAGGCTTTCCATTGTTTGATAAACGCAGCGTTAGCAGGATTATCTTCACTCATGAAATAGTTCCATGCAGCCAGGTGACCCACTAATGGCTTGGTATCAATACCGGACAGTTCTTCTTCACCTACAGAGAAAGCAACAACTGGAATATCTTCTGCGGTCACTTTTTGGTTGCCCAATTCACGATAGAAAGGAACGTTAGCATCACCGTTGATGGTGGACACTACTGCAGTTTTTTTGCCAGCAGAACCGAAACGTTTGATGTCAGCTACGATATTTTGCCAATCGGAATGACCAAAAGGAGTGTAGTTGATCATGATGTCTTCTTGTTTAACGCCTTTTGCTTTCAAATAGGCTTCAAGAATTTTGTTGGTAGTACGTGGATACACATAGTCAGTACCTGCCAACACCCAACGTTTTACTTTCATTTCATTCATCAGGTAATCAACAGCGGGAATCGCTTGTTGGTTTGGTGCAGCACCTGTATAGAAAACGTTGCGTGAAGATTCTTCACCTTCATATTGCACTGGATAAAAAAGTACGCCGTTCAACTCTTCGATTACGGGCAATACAGATTTACGTGATACAGAAGTCCAGCAACCGAAAATTGCGGCCACTTTATCTTTGGTCATAAGTTCACGCGTTTTTTCAGCAAACAATGGCCAGTTGGACGCAGGGTCAACTACAACGGCTTCGAGTTTTTTACCGAGCAAACCACCTTTTTTGTTTTGCTCTTCGATCAGCATCAACATGGTATCTTTCAGAGTGGTCTCTGAAATGGCCATAGTGCCCGAGAGTGAATGTAATACACCGACTTTAATTGTATCGGCAGCCATTGCAGTGTATGAGGCGAGGGTAAGGCCACAGGCAATACCGAGCGCCCCGACGGATTTTGCAAAATTCTTCAGCTTCATGGGTCTTCTCCAGAAATTAAAATTAAGTTGGAACTCGTTATCGCCTTGTTGTGTGATCAGTTCAAATTCCGTTTGATTTTGTCGAAACAAAATCACTCATCACTCAATTCTCGTTGCTGCGCTTCATACAACATGTGCAGCGTAATTTTTCTAACCTCGGCCTTACTCTCTTCAATATGCGACTTGAGATAAGCTTTGGCGTCTTCTGCGCGCCGTTCAATAATGGTGCGCAAAATCTTGGCATGTTCGTCGTAAGTCGCTTGCACCCGATTGCGTTGGGTAAAATCGATTCGACGAATAATGCGTAATCTTTCGGTAATTTCGTGATGGATACGCGCCATCTCGGTATTACCCGTTGCTTCAATTAACTGTTCGTGAAAACGCTCATCAAGTGCACCGACTGTTTGGCCGTCTTCCAATCTGTCTTCCGGTTTAACTAACCAAACACGTTTCACGTCATCCAAATTAGGAGCCGGTTCCATCTCACACAGTTTTTTGATCGCTGCCAATTCCAGCACTATGCGAACGTCATATAACTCTTCAAATTTTTTAAAATTAAAGGGTTTGACTTGCCAACCACTTCGAAATGAAACATCAACAAAACCTTCACGCTGCAACCGCGCCAGCGCTTCACGTACCGGCGTACGACTGGCTTCTACACGTTCGGCAATTTCGTTTTCACTAAAGCGATCACCCGGCAATAATCGAAACGAAAAAATATCTTGTTTGATCAGCTGATAAATCCGCTCCGTTAAATTGGTGCGCGGTTCTTCAGTTTTTTTCTTCGTCTTATCGGTTTTAATTAACTTCATAATTTTCTCGTGGTTTTCACCCCATCCCCCGCCTTCCCCTTGGCAAGGGGAAGGAGCTGTTCCCCACTTTGAAAAAGGGGGGTTAGGGGGGATTTAAAATCTTGGTAAAAAATCACCATTCTTAAATCCCTCCCAGCCTCCCTTTTTCAAAGGGAGGAGCCAGTCCCTCCCCCTTTCGAAGGGGGAGGTTAGGAGGGGGTTTGTTTTATTCCTCCAACACCAACAACAAATCACCCGCATTAACTTGTTTGCCAGGTGCACAATGAATTGCACTCACTTTTGCTTTGCGATCTGCATAAACCGAGAATTCCATTTTCATGGCTTCAACAATTAACAAAGGCTGTTCGGGTTCAACAAATTGGCCGGGCTCCACTAACAATTTCCAAATATTGCCGCTGATGTCAGCAGTCACTGCATGACCATCAACATCTATAGGGCCAGTGTTAATTTTGACTTGTAGTGCAGCATCAACTTTTTCAGCTTCGTCGGCTTGCCAAAGTGCAACTTCTTTGGTGAAGGCGGCTTGTTGTTTGGTTTTAAACTCTGCAATGCTGGCGGCGTTTTCTTGTAAGAACTTTTCGTGCTCAGCCAGACTGAAATAATCTTCTTCGATGCGTAAACTTAATCTTCCTTCACGGAAGGCTTCCCGCTGTGCGGTTAATTCTTCTTCACTCACTTCGTAATAACGAACACGGTCGAAAAATTTCAACAACCAGGGTTCGCCGTCTTTGAAAGTGGAATTTTTCAAAAATTTATTCCAGATAGGTAAGGTGCGCCCGACCAACTGATAACCACCGGGCGAATCCATTCCATAAATACACATGTAAACACCCCCAATACCGACGGTGCCCTCTGCTGTGTAAGTACGCGCAGGGTTGTATTTTGATGTGAGCAATCTATGACGCGGATCAACCGGTACTGCGCAAGGTGCACCCAGATACACGTCACCCAAACCCAACACCATATAACTGGTATCGAAAATAATTTTCTTCACCTGATCAACAGAATCCAGTCCGTTGATACGACGCATAAATTCGGTATTGCTGGGTAACCAGGGCGCAGTGTCGCGCACGGATTGGCGATAACGCGCAACTGCATCAAGGGTTGCAGAATCTTCAAATGCCATGGGCATATACACAATGCGGCTGGGTACTTTGATGTCACGTGCATCGGCGAGTAGCTGTTCAATTGCAACTAATTGTTTAATTAATTCGCATTGATGAATCACACGACTGTCGTAATTGATTTGCAACGAGCGAACACCGGGGGACAATTCGATTACGCCTTTAATCGGCGACGCTTTTAGATATTCCATCAAAGCGTAAACACGTAAACGCAAACTCAATTCCAAAATATTGTCGCCGTATTCAAGCAAAATATATTTGTCACCGGCTTGGCGATAGCTCACTAATGGACGACTGCCTTCTGGCGGCAAACTTTCAACAATACAGGCGGATAAGCCGTGTGCAGGTGCGATGAGTGCTGTTGATGTGAAACTTGCAACAGGTGTTAATTCTGCAATGGCTTTATCCTGTGCTTTTTCCAAACTCAAAGCGTCATCAAAACTCATTTGTTTAAAACGAATTTTGTCGCCGGGTTTTACCTGGCCGACTTTCCACAATTCTGCTTTGACAATAGTCACTGGGCAAACAAACCCACCGAGACTGGGACCGTCTTTAGTTAATATCACTGGCATATCGCCAGTAAAATTAATCGAACCAATTGCGTATTCTGTGTCGTGAATATTGGATGGATGCAAACCGGCTTCGCCGCCGTCGCTACGCGTCCAGGTAGGTTTGGGACCGTTTAAACGAATACCCAAACGATTGGAGTTGTAATGCACTTCCCAAGCAGTGCTGAAAAACATTTCAATCGCTTCAGGTTTGAAAAAATCCGGCGCGCCGTGTGGACCATAGAGCACACCAATTTCCCATTCGTGCGAATAAGCTGGAATTAATTCTGCAGGCGCTGCCGCTGGTTGATAAACCGGTGAAGGTGTAGTGCATACCGCTAATTGCGGATTGCTAATTGGCAGCATGTCAGTTGCGCGCAAAGTGCGGCCTGCATGCCCACCGAATTGCCCCAATGCAAATGTTGAACGGCTGCCAAGATAAACGGGGACATCAATACCGTAGCGAATTGCCAGATAACCGCGACAACCCTCTTCCGCTTTACCCACTTCCAAAATTTGTCCGGCTTTGATGGCTACCGGTTGCCAGAACGCAATTAATTTTCCATCAATTTTTGCAGCCGATTTTGCACCGGTTAATGCAATCACAGCATCAGTATGAAATTTTAATTTTGGACCAATAATGGTGTATTCAATTGCGGCTGAACTTTCGTGGTTGCCGACGATGCGATTCGCCAAGCGAAATGCATAATCATCCATTGGACCTGAGGGTGGAACACCCACACTCCACAATCCAACACGGCCGGGATAATCCTGCACACTGGTATAAGTACCGGGCTGAATTACTTCAATCACCGGCGGGCGATAATCAAAGCTGGCTAATTTGTTGGTAGCAACTTTGCCATCAGCAAAAAAATCCGATGCAATAATTTGTCGCAAATAATCCAGGTTAGTTGCAATACCTGCCGCGCTGGTTTCTGCCAATGCAGATTTCATTTTATTGATGGCATCGGCTCTGTCTTTTCCGTATACAATAATTTTGGCGATCATCGGGTCGTAATAAGGTGATACTTCAGTGCCGGTTGCAACCCAGGTATCAATACGCGCAGCGGGCGAAAATTTAACTTCAGTCAACACGCCGGGTGAAGGTTGGAAATCACGCACTGGATCTTCAGCATACAAACGAACTTCAATCGCTGCGCCTTTGGGATTCACTTGAATATTGAGCTCAGGCGGCCTGCCTGCTGCGGTGAGAATCATCCACTCAACCAAATCAACACCGGTGCAAGCTTCAGTGATGGGATGCTCAACTTGCAAACGGGTATTCACTTCCAGAAAATAAAATTCATCGCGTGCAGGGTCATAAATATATTCAATGGTACCGGCAGAACGGTAGTTCACCATTTTGCCAAGGCTAACCGAAGCGGCTAATAATTTTTCGCGCGTTGCAGCGGGTAAATTAGGTGCCGGTGTTTCTTCAACGACTTTTTGATTACGGCGTTGCAAAGAACAATCGCGCTCACCCAAGGCCAACACATTGCCTTTGCCGTCACCAAAAATTTGTACTTCAACGTGACGTGCGTTATCCACAAAACGCTCAAGAAATACACCACTGTCACTAAAAAAGTTTTGCCCTAAACGCTTTACACTTTCGTAAGCGTTGATTAATTCTGCTTCGCTATTGCAGCGAGTCAAACCTATACCACCGCCACCTGCGGTGCTTTTTAACATGACTGGATAACCGAGTTTCGCCGCTGATGCTACTGCGTCTTCAACTGAACTCAACAAACCCGTACCGGGCGTTAAAGGTACATTGGCTTCTGCTGCCAATTCACGCGATGTATGCTTCAAACCGAACTGGCGAATTTGATCAGCTGTGGGGCCACAAAATGCAATACCTTCCGCTTCGCATTTTTCAGCGAAAGCAGCGTTTTCAGATAAAAATCCATAGCCAGGAATAATCGCTTGCGCGCCGGTTTCTTTCGCTGCCGCTAAAATTAAATCCGTTTTTAGATAACTTTCTGCCGGTGTATGGCCACCTAAACAGATAGCTTTATCACAGGCCGTGACGTGTGCTGAATTGCGATCCGCATCGGAATAGACAGCAACCGATTCGATCCCCATCTTGCGCAAGGTTTTCGCAATTCGCACCGCGATTTCACCACGGTTTGCTATTAGTACGGTCTTTAACATTTTCTTCTCCGACTTTAGTTTTTTTAAATTTCTCTTTAGAGAAATTTGTCCCCTCCCCTGCCAAGGGGAGGGTTAGGGTGGGGTAAAGCTTTTAAAAACCTTACCCCCTCCCAGCCTCCCCCTTGGCAGGGGGAGGAGCACTATTTCTTCAACGACGCGATATAACTCCGCCAACCACCAAAATGCGTAATATCTGTCGCGCCTTTCACTGCTGCGCCTTCACAAATAAATCCTTTTACTTCTCTGCCATCACACAAACTCAAAGTTCCGATTCCGAGAGGAGCTGGAATCAAAGCAACAAAACTGCCAAAATCTTTCAAAGGTACATCCCACAACTCAACAATAATTTCTGCACCTTCTTCATCAGTGCGAATTAATCCTGGTTTGGGTGGAGTGGTATTGGGCAATGCGAATAAGCGATAATTTTTTGCAGTGAATGTGCTTTCGACAAAAATTGCTTTGCGTTCTTGCAACTGCACATTGAGTGGCATACCGGTGAGATGTGCACCCACAACCGCGAGGCGAACATAACCCGCTGGCGTAGAATTTTTTTCGTTTGATACTGGAATGGATTTTTGTGTAGCACCCAGAGTTAATTGAGTCTGGCTGTGCCATTTTTTGCCGAATGCAGCGAGTGCAGCATCTTGCCAAGCGGGAGCGATCAATGTGATGCCAAATGGCAAACCATCTGCACGCATCACTGCGGGTAACGCCAATGCGGAACAATCTGCAAGGTTCACAAAATTAGTGAAAGTACCGAGATGACTATTGACTGCCACAGGATCAGCTTCAACTTGTTTGATGGTTGGATGGCGTGGAGCAGTCGGGACCAATAATGCATCGACGTTTGACATGCGCGATTGAATTTCGCGAACTAACTCGACACGTTGATATTCCGCTTGAAATGCATCAGTTGCCGAAAAATTATTCGCTTTTTCAATGATTCCGCGCACGACTGGATTCATATCAGCGGCGTGATCTTTCATAAATTCGCCAACCGCTGCATGACGCTCCGCAACCCAAGGGCCGCCGTAAAGCAATTGCGCTAAGGCGAACATGGGTGAAAAATCCATTTCGACAATTTCAACATTTAATTCGCGCATTTTTTGCAAACTGATTTGCCAGGCTTTTTCAGCTTGCGAATCACCAAACCAATCGATTGATGCAGGAATTGCAAATGTAGGATTGGACATAAAATAGGTTGCAACTTGCGCGTGACGTGAATAACCATCAGCAGGATCATAGGCTTCAATTACTGCAGCAACTTTTTCAGCATCCGCCACAGTGAGTGAAAAAATTGATACGCAATCCAAACTCTTACAAGCGGGCACTACACCTTTAATACTGAAGCGCCCTTTAGTTGGCTTTAGCCCCACAATATTGTTAAAACCTGCAGGCACACGGCCTGAACCTGCGGTGTCAGTTCCCAAACTAAACGGAACTATGCCCCGCGCGACCAAGGTTGCAGAACCGGAACTTGAACCACCGGAAACATAATCTGCATTAAAAGAATTGGGCACAGCACCATAAGGTGAGCGCGTGCCCACAAGGCCGGTAGCAAATTGATCCAAATTGGTTTTACCCATCACAATCGCACCCGCTGCTTTTAAACGCGCGACTGTGGTTGCATCTTGTTGCGGAATATAAGTAAACGCAGGGCATGCAGCCGTGGTGGGCACAAAAGCCACATCTATGTTGTCCTTCACTGCGAAAGGAACCCCATAGAGTGGCAAGTCCACAGCATTGCTACGTTTGGAGAGCAATTCTAACTGCTGATCAATTTCGTCGATTGAAAGCAAATAAATCCAGGCATTGTCATCAGCTGATAATTGCTGACGTAATTGATGCAAAGCCTGTTGTGGACTTAATTGTTGATTGCGATAAGCAGCCAACCAATCGTTAATAGTCCAACCTGAAAATTCTGTCATGCTGAATTCCTGACTTGTACTTATTGAATTCATTCTTGAATACAAGATTGTTTTACAAGTTATTGCAGCATGCATGCCAGAAGACTATCGATTTTTTATTTTTATAAAAACCTAAGCAGAATCAATGGATTGATAAAACAAAAACACATCTTGGTTTTTTATAAAAACAAGATCTATCGACTTAATGCTCTTTTATAAAACATACTTAATTTTTTTAAGCACCAAAGCGGTGCCCGAGAAAAAGAAAGCCAGCATTTTCAAACCGACGGACAAATGACCATCGCCAAGATCAATGGAATATTTAGTACCTTATTGCTCCGTCCTAAGGTAAACCTATGCCTAATGAAAAATTGTTGGCTTGAGTTAACGAAAAGAAAAATAAAACGAAGAGTAAGTGGTATTTCATGAAATGCCCTTACATAAAAAAAGCAAGCCGAAGCTTGCTTTTTTGGATTTCAATTTTTGAATTGAAATTACATGATGGGCAGTGACAAAGTTACAACAAACTTCAACTCATCATTGAAGAAATCATTTTCACCTTGATCGATCACTTTACCAAGAGTGAAACTCAACTTATCACTGTAGGCATAGCTCAAATCCAGGTGAGTCAAACCGTCGTAAGCACCAGTATCATCAGAATGCATACCTACCAGAGCGGTGATCTTCGAAAAAGTACCGCTGATGGTTGAGTAGGTGTAATCAGAATCACCTAAGTCAGAAATACCAACACGGTGCATAAATTTGAATGACATATCTTCTGATGGAGTTAAGCCAACAGTAACTGCCACGTCAGCCAAATCATTGAATCCCAAATTCTCTCCATCTTCTACGCCCGTACCCGATGGATACATATAAGTTGTATAGTTGAGGTCAACATAAAACTTGTCCGCAGAAAACTTATAGCCAGCGTAGAAATCGTATTCAGTACCGGAGTATGTATCACCAGAAGAAGCCCAAAGACCTGCGTAGGCACCTGCAGCTGAAACATTGACGTCACCAATCAAAGCTGGATCACCATAGCCCAAATCCAAACCTCTCCAGTAGTACATGTTGGCAACACCAACAGACGCAGCTACTTCAGCGTGAGCAGCTGGAACAGCAAAGCCGGCAAGGGCAGACAGAGCAACAGCACTAGCAACCAATTTTTGTTTCATCTTCATGAGTTTTCACCTTTGTTTGGATTTACTAAGTTTTAGGTAGCTACTGCTTTTTCACACTAGCTTGACCAGAGTTTTGCAGTTAGTAAGCCAACTTTAATTTTTTCTTTTTTTTCAGTGAGTTATAGGTTGAATACAAGATTGAATACTCTAATAAAATTAGTAAGCTGAACCATTTTAGTGCATCAACGCTGTGCAACAGGCTCAAATCAGCACCATTTTTGCGCCGATTTAGATAAATGACGCAGGGCAAAAGAAATTGTTTGTATACTCACCGTTCAAATAACTCGGGAATTTGGTTTATGCAGGTGTTTTTGGTTGGCGGAGCCGTACGTGATCAATTGTTAGGCCGTCAGGTAACTGAGCGGGATTGGGTAGTTGTTGGCGCAACCGCTGACGAGATGCTCGCTCAGGGATTTCAACAAGTCGGGCAAGATTTTCCCGTGTTTCTTCATCCGAATACTAAAGAAGAATATGCACTCGCACGCACCGAACGCAAAAGCGGCAAAGGCTATACAGGTTTTGTCGTCAACAGCGATAAAAACATCAGTCTTGAGGACGATTTGTTGCGACGCGATTTAACCATCAATGCAATCGCACAAGATGCGAACGGAAAATTAATCGATCCGTTTAACGGCCAAGCGGACATAAAAAACAAATTACTTCGACATGTATCCCCTGCGTTTGCAGAAGATCCGTTACGTGTATTGCGAGTTGCGCGTTTTGCGGCACGTTATGCGCATTTGGGATTTTCAGTTGCGCAAGAAACTATGGCTTTAATGTCATCCATGGTAACTGCGGGTGAAGTTGATTATCTGGTGCCCGAACGAGTATGGAAAGAAACCAGTCGTGCATTAACTGAAAAAAATCCTGAGGTATTTTTTTCAGTATTACGCGATACCGGCGCACTAAAAGTTTTATTTCCGGAAATTGATGCTATGTTTGGTGTTCCCCAAACCGCCACTTACCACCCTGAAGTCGACACAGGCATTCACAGTTTGATGAGTTTGCAGCAAGCAGTTTTATTATCGCAGGATGCAAAAATTCGCTTCGCCAGTTTGATTCATGATTTAGGCAAAGCCACAACACCTGCTGATATTTTGCCGCGACATATTGGTCATGAAGAACGCAGCGTGCCGCTGGTAGAAAATTTATGTCAGCGTATCAAATGCCCGATGGACTACAAAGAATTAGCCTTAATAACCGCAAAGTGGCACACCCACTGCCATAGAGCACTGGATTTACGCCCCGCGAGTATTTTAAAACTTTTATTAGGATTGGATGCTTTTCGTCGCAAAGAACGCTTTCAGGAATTTTTGATTTGTTGTGAAGCCGATGCACGTGGACGCACAGGTTTTGAAGATCGCGAATATCCTCAACGCCAATATTTACAACAAGCTCTGGACATTTGCCAACAAGTCACGGCAAAAGAATTTGTGGATGCCGGGCTTACCGGCAATAACATCCAACAAGCCATGAATAAAAAACGCATTTATTTATTACGGGAATTTAAAAAATCCTATGTCGCCCACTAATCAACGTCCCGTTGCATTAATAACTGGCAGCAGCAAACGTATAGGCGCTGTTATCGCCCAGCATTTGCACGCCGCTGGCTACAATTTGTTATTACATTATCGCGATTCCAAAACCGACGCTGAATTATTGATGCAGGAATTGAATAAAGCGCGACAGAGTTCCGCCGTGATATTGCAAGCTAATTTGGATAAACCTGACGAGATTGAAACACTTGCCAGTTTAAGTGTTAACGCATTTGGTCGATTGGATCTGTTAGTTAATAATGCCTCCATGTTTTATCCAACCCCGATTCAACAAGCCAAACAAACCGATTGGGATCAATTGTTTAACAGCAATTTACGTGGACCTTATTTTTTAGTTCAAACTTTGTTAGAACCACTCAAACGATCCGCAGGCTGCATTATTAATATCGCTGATATTTATGCGGATCATCCACTGATGAATCACAGTATTTATTGCATGGCAAAAGCCGGCAATCAAATGATGACTAAAGCATTGGCGCTTGAACTGGCGCCGCATATTCGTGTGAATGGCATAGCACCGGGCGCAATTATCTGGCCGGAAAATCCTTCCGTCGACACCAACAAACTGCTGGAAAAAATCCCCATGAAGCAAAAAGGTGATCCCGAGGATATTGCCAAACTGGTTTTGTATCTGGCGCGGGATGCCGGTTATATTACCGGGCAGATTATCAAGGTCGATGGCGGCCGTAGTTTGCAAATATAAGTTTATTCAGGATAAAAAATCATGATCAGAGCACAGCTTCTTACAACACACAAAGAGTGGCTTCAGGGTGACGAATCGCTGATAACCTTGTGGCGTGATGATCCCGAGAGTTTTATCTGGATAGATTTACAAGGCGAAAATACTGAAGAAGAAAAAAAGTTTTTGTTATCGATGGACTGTCATCCTCTGGCGATTGAAGACGTGCAACGTTTTCGTCACCCACCCAAAACCGAAAATTTTGACAATTACACCTTAATTTTGTATCGCGGTTTAAATGAATTTAATAAAGATTTAACCGTCACTCAAATGTCGATCGCCCTATTTACCGGCGATCGCTGCTTGATTAGTGTGCACCCCCGCAAATCGCGCGGTGTTGAGCATTATTGGCAAGAAGCCCAAAAAGAAAACCTGCTGGTCAGCCCTGGCTTGTTAGCTACCCGTATTATGCGTTTTTCCGTAGGCCGCTATTTGGAGGGGTTGCTGACATTCGAACCCAGCCTAAATGCACTGGAAGATGCTATGCAAGACAAACCCAATGATGACGTTATGCGCGAGCTTATCGCTTATCAATCGCGCTTGCGAAAATTAAAACGCGTTTTTGATTATCATGATCGCATGCTGGAAAATTTACGTGCTGATATTCCACAACGATTAATCGACGAAGATGGTGATATTGAACACGCACTGCAAGATCTCTACGAACGCTGCGAACGCTTACACGGCCTTTGCACTATGTATTACGAAATTTGCGGCGATTTGATTAATGGTTATTTGTCTTTGAGTTCTCACCAGCTCAACAATACTATGAAAGTGCTAACTGTGTTCACGGCAATTTTTGTTCCGCTGACTTTTATCGTTGGTGTTTATGGAATGAACTTCGACAATATGCCGGAGCTGCACACGACCTATGGCTATTTTTATACCTGGGCCGCGATGGTAGGAATTGCGTTAATTACGGGAATTGTGGCGATTAGGAAGTGGTTTTGAGGTTTGCCCTCACCCTAGCCCTCTCCCAAAGGGAGAGGGGATGAACTCCCTGCTGATTTTGATCTGTGTGACGAATATTCCCTCTCCCTTTGGGAGAGGGTTAGGGTGAGGGAATCCAAACAAACTCCACCGCCCACAACTGCTGACTGTTCTTATCAAAACTTTCCCACAATTCGCCATAAGTTTTTTTCAAAACCGGATGCATTCCTTCAGGAAATAGTTCAGCCAGCGGTAACAACACAAATGCATTGTGCAGAATTTCATCGCGAGGTAAGTGAATACCAGAGACTTCGCCGTGTTGATCGCCGAACAACAAAATATCGATGTCTAAAGTTCGCGGGCTGAATTTGGGGCCATTGCGCTTACGGCCGTTTTGATCTTCGATTTTTTTTAATTTATCGGAAAGCTCAGCGACAGATAAATCCGTTTCACCCGCCACCACCAGATTTAAAAAATTGCTGCCATCAAATCCCACTGAATGACTTTCATAAATGGTGGAGATGCGCATATTGTTTAAAAATAAATCCAGAGCATCCAAACCCGCAGTGATATGTCGGTAGCGTTCTATATTGCTGCCAAGACTCAAATAAACTTGTGTCATTCCGGTTTGACTCCACGCTCGATAATCAAACCCACATCACGCGCACCGCGTACCGCACCGGGTTTACTCAAACGCAAACGCAACCAAGGCACATTGAATTCTTCACGAATAATTTTCGCAATTTCTTCCGCGAGTGTTTCAACCAACAATGCATTGCGATTTTCAACATAGGCGATCAAACGTTTGGAAACGGCTTTGTAATTTAACGCATATTCAATATCGTCAGTTTCGGCTGCTTTGCGAATATCACTCGCCATTTCCAAATCAATACTCACAGTTTGGCGAACTTGTCGTTCCCAATCGTAAATACCGATGATGGTCTCTATGCGTAGATCGCGAATGTAAACTATGTCCAATTTTTCTCTCCGATTCTTGACCCCCTCCTAACCTCCCCCTTGCCAGGGGGAGGGACTAAATTGCACTCCGCAAAAAAGTAGGGAGTAAAGTCCCCTCCCCTGGCAAGGGGGAGGGTTAGGGTGGGGTCAGAAATTAAATACTATTTAACTCCGATAAACTCCAACGCGCCTTAATACCCAAAGACAAATCATCCTTCTGCCCCGCTAATAAACGCTGACAACCTGCGTAAGCGATCATGGCGCCATTGTCGGTACAAAATTCGTTGCGGGCGTAAAATACTTTTGCGCCGATTTTGGCGAGCGATGTTTCCAATTCGCGGCGCAAACGTTTATTGGCTGATACGCCACCAGCAATCACCAAGGTTTTCATTCCAGTTTGTTCGAGCGCGCGGCGACTTTTTATCACCAGAGTATCTACGACTGCTGCTTCAAATGCGCAGGCAATATCCGCGCAGGTTTTATCATCGGGTAAACCATCATCCAAACTATTTTGCTGAATGGCGGTGAGCACGGCGGTTTTTAATCCGCTAAAACTAAAATCCAATCCGGGCCTATCAACCATTGGGCGGGGGAATACAAATTTTCCTTCAGTACCTTTTTCAGCGAGCTTTGCGATCAGCGGGCCACCGGGATAATCCAGGTCCATCATTTTGGCGGCTTTATCGAAAGCTTCACCGGCTGCGTCGTCGAGGGATTCGCCCAGCAATTCATATTCACCGATTGCATCCACTCGAACCAACTGGGTATGACCGCCGGACACTAATAAAGCAATAAAAGGAAACTCGGGAGGATTTGCTTCGAGCATAGGGGCGAGCAAATGCCCTTCCATATGATGCACGCCCAGTGCGGGGACATTCCAGGCATAGGCTAACGACCGCCCCATCATAGCGCCCACCATTAAAGCACCCACCAAACCGGGGCCAGAGGTGTAGGCAACTGCATCAATTTGTGAAGAATTGGTGTTGGCTTTTTGCATAACCTCTTGAATTAGCGGCAATAATTTACGGACATGATCGCGCGAAGCCAGCTCGGGCACCACTCCGCCATATTCAGCGTGCAGGGCAATCTGGGTATAAATGACATGGGCTAACAGGCCTTGTTCGCTGTCGTAAATCGCCACTCCTGTTTCATCACAGGAAGTCTCAAGCCCCAATACCCGCATGCATTACCCCGTTTGGCTGACTGATAAAGGTCGCCATGATAAAGGCCAAGGTTGCAGTGGGCAAAACAAATCTATAGAATCCGCACCCCTCAAGGCCAGCTCTAATAGTTGGCGACTGGACGATTACAACGCATCATTTAACAACAGGTAACGACATGCCTTCTGTAAAACTGAAAGAAAACGAACCATTTGATGTAGCTTTGCGCCGTTTCAAGCGCGCTTGTGAAAAAGCAGGTATTTTGGCTGAAGTTCGCGCTCGCGAATGCTACGAAAAGCCAACCACTCTGCGTAAGCGCGATGCCGCTGCCGCTGTTAAGCGTCACGCCAAGAAGGTTCAACGCGAATCCAAAAAGTTTACCCGTCTGTATTGATTCTTTCTGCCTGTTAACCAACAGGCAACCAATCAAACGATGCACTTGATGCGTAAAACCGCGGCCCGAAAGGGCTTCGCGGTTTTTTTGTTAGCGCTCAAATTTGTTTTCCCACAAATATCCCAACCTTTAGAAGACAATTTTTAGAGTATCCGTATCATCTCTAGCCAAATGTCACCCTCAAGTCACCCCGTTACGTCCAACTTTTGGTAACTCTTTGCTAAGGTGATCCCAACTTAGCAAGGGGACAAACATGTCATTGAAACAAAAACGATTGGAGCGCGGCTGGACGCAGTTACAACTTGCGGAATTCAGCGGATTGAGTCTACGCACTATTCAGCGGCTGGAAAAAGGCAAGCCAGCCACTCAGGAAACACTTAAATGTCTGGCCTCGGTCTTTGAGACAAGCATCGCAGATTTGGGGATTGCCGAAGCAATTGATGAATCGCGCATGAGCGATGACGAAAAAGCAGAGCTGGAACACATACGTGAGATTCGTTCATTTGTGATGCAACTAGTTGCTTACCTGACCATAGTGCCTTTGATATGCCTTGCAGGTCATCTGCATGGGAACATTCGCAATGGCCTTGGCCTTGCCGTTGGTTGGGGATTTTGGCTGGCTTACTGCGCACTCAAGCTTTTCGATATAGGCGCTTTTCTGGGAAAGGATTGGGAAAAGCGCGAACTGGATAAACGCATGGCGCGCGCGCAGAACAAACCAACAGAAAAAAACAAGGAATAAACAATAAAATGAAATCATTAACGAAAAAAATCGTTGGGATCAGTGTGATTGTTTGTAGTCTGGTCGCTTGCAGCTTTTTGACAGGAAACAAATCCAAACCTCTGCCAGAACGTCACGGGCAATTGGAAAGCCAGTTATTTGTCGGCGAAGGCTCCAATCAAATATTGATTGTCGGATTCGGCGGCTCCGAAGGTGGCAATGCCTGGGCAAGTGATTACTGGAAGCCACAACGAGACAGGTTTCTGGCTCAAGGCTATGCATTTCTTGCAATTGGTTATTTCGGGACCCGAAATACACCAAGGCAACTGGATAGAATTTCTCTGGATGCTATTCACGACTTGATCACCAGTACCGCTCAAAATCCAAAAATCAACTCCAGCTGCATCGCACTTATGGGCGGATCAAAAGGGGCTGAGCTAGTCCTAAACCTTGCCAGTTATTACCCCGACTATTCAGCTGTGGTGGCCATAGTTCCTGGAAGCGCCGTTTTTCCCGCATTGACCTTATCAATGAATACTTCGTCGTTTAGCTATCAGGGAAAAGAATTGCCTTATGTTCCTGTTCCATGGAGTGCAACACCGGCATTGATCAAACGCGACTTGCGGACGGCTTTTGAAAAGATGATGCAAAATAAAGCGGCTATGGAGAACGCGGCAATTTCCATTGAGAAAATTCAGGGATCGATTTTATTCCTGTCTGCAACACAGGATGAAATGTGGCCATCCAGGGAGATGTCTGATCAGATGATGCTGCGACTGAAAAAACATCATTTTGCCTATTCGGCAGAACACATCGCCATACAAGGTGGGCACACAGAACCACTCAAGCATTTTGATAAAATTGAGCAATTTCTGGCTACGCAACTTCCTGCCAAGTGTCTGCGTGAATAACACTGGCAAAATCTTTAATGGCTGTTGATACTAGGCACCCAAAATAAGTCGCTTGGTTACCAACAGCTTTTTTCATGGCCAGTTTGATCCCGCAAGATTTCATAGATGACCTGCTTGACCGTATCGATATAGTCGATGTGGTGGACAGTCGCGTCAAATTGAAGCGTAGCGGTAAAAACTATTCGGCTTGTTGCCCATTTCATGAGGAAAAAACGCCCTCGTTTACCGTCAGCCCCGAGAAACAATTTTTTTATTGCTTCGGTTGTGGCGCCAGCGGGAACGCAGTGGGTTTTGTGATGGATTATGAACGGCTGACCTTTCCGGAAGCCGTTGAAGCGCTGGCCAGAACAGCGGGATTGGAAGTGCCGAAACAGGTGCAGTCCGAAGCCCAGATTGAGCGCGAGCAGGAAAAGAAAAATCTTTACACCCTGATGCAAAAAGCCAGTGATTTTTATCAGGAACAATTGCGTCATCACCCCAGCAAACACATGGCAGTCAATTATCTAAAAGGCCGCGGGTTGGATGGCAAAACGGCAAAAGCCTTCGGGATAGGTTTTGCGCCGCCGGGCTGGGACAATCTGTTAAAAGCCTTGAGCAAGGATGATGAAGACAAACGCCTGTTAATTGAAGGCGGCATGCTGATCCATCAGGATCAGGACAAAAAAGTCTACGACCGTTTTCGCCACCGGATTATCTTCCCGATCATTGATTTGCGTGGGCGCGTGATTGGTTTTGGTGGCCGCGTATTGGGTGACGATAAACCCAAGTATTTGAACTCACCGGAAACGCCCATCTTCCACAAAGGGCAAGAGCTTTACGGCCTGTATCAAGCACGACAAGCCAACCGTGAATTAAAACGCTTGCTGGTCGTTGAAGGTTATATGGATGTAGTTAGCCTTGCGCAATTCGGCATTAGTTATGCCGTAGCGACTTTGGGCACCGCCTGCGGTGAAGATCATCTGACCAAAGCCTTCAAACACACCACAGAAGTCGTATTTTGTTTTGACGGTGATCAGGCAGGTCGCACCGCCGCGCGCCGTGCACTGGATGCAGCTCTCACCAGCATGACAGATGGTCGCACCGTTAAATTTTTATTTCTGCCAGACGGTGAAGACCCGGACACGCTGGTTCGCCAAATTGGCGCTGATAAATTCGAACGCATGATCGAACTGGCCGTGCCGCTTGAAGATTTTTTATTTGATGCTGCTGCTGATGGTTTAAATATTCGCAGCCTCGAAGGTCGCGCCCGTTTTAGTCGCCGTGCCGCGCCGCTGCTGGATAAACTCCCCAGAGGTATTTTTCGCGAATTGATGTTTGATCAGTTGGCGACACGCACGGGCTTGAGCCGCGCCACATTGGAAGAATTAATCCACTCATCCGAATCACTGGTGGAAGAAGTCATCCCCAAAGCGGAAGCCAACAAACCCGAGCAGACCAAGCCGGCCGAGAAAAAATATCCGGTTAACCGGGAAACTCAGATTCAACCGGCAGTCGAGAATGAGTTCGCTCCCTATTCCGAGCCGCCGCCGGATTACGATCAGGTGTATTTCTCGCAACCCAGACGCAAAACCTATGCGCCGCAGGATTCAGCTGAAACGCCGCGAGTGGTTGCTCGCTATTTGATGCCTCCTGCCCGTAAAGCTCTGGCACTGCTGGTGACTCATCCGGATTTGGCCAGTAGTGCAGACGATCACTGTGACTGGCTGGACCAAATGGACAGCGACTGCCAGTTATTGGGGAAATTACTGAAGTTGCTGCGTGAACGCCCGCATTATCAGCTATCACACATTATTGGTTACTGGCGCGCAGCTTTCGGGGCGACCGAGGCGGAGCAGCTGGCAGGCATAGCAGGGCATGATTTATTGCAAGCCGCCAACGCCATCAGCCGCACCCGTGAGGATAAACCCGCCAAAGCGGATTACGACTCGCGCATGGCATTCCTAGATTGCCTGCAAAAATTGGAGGCCATGAGGGACGATATCCAGCGACAATCCAGTCTGGCACAGGTCCGACAGGTCGATTTTTCATCAATGAGTGAAGAAGACAAGGCAAAAGTCCGCGCTGCACTGGAACATAAAAAACCAACTAGGATATAATCCGCCGCTTTTCTTTTCCCCACTCTCGTTTTGGTAGGTCACGCGCATGTCTGAAGACGTTCAACAGCAAGAATCCCGAATCAAAGAATTGATCGCTCGCGG
The DNA here is from genome assembly GCA_966252135.1 of uncultured Cellvibrio sp. Classification (GTDB taxonomy): domain Bacteria; phylum Pseudomonadota; class Gammaproteobacteria; order Pseudomonadales; family Cellvibrionaceae; genus Cellvibrio. Next base: position 285,215 of record CBINNU010000004.1, read on the forward strand.
TAAGGAACAGGGTTACCTGACCTATGCTGAGGTGAACGACCATTTGCCGGATGACATTTCAGATCCCGATCAGGTCGAAGACATTATCCAGATGATCAACGACGTGGGTATTCGTGTTTACGAAACCGCGCCTGATGCTGACACTCTGTTGATGACCGATGGCGATACTGCCGCCGACGAGATAGCCGCTGCCGAAGCCGCTGCTGCACTGGTCGCGGTAGAAACCGAAACCGGTCGCACCACCGACCCGGTGCGTATGTACATGCGCGAAATGGGCACGGTTGAACTGCTGACACGCGAAGGCGAAATTGTTATCGCCAAGCGCATCGAAGAAGGTGTGCGCGAATTAATGCACGCCCTCGCCTACTGGCCAGGTGCCGTTCAACATCTGTTGAATGAATACGCACTGGTCGAAAAAGAAGAACGCCGCCTCGCTGAAGTGATCATCGGCTGGCTGGACCCTGTCGAAGAAATTCCAGTCGCATTGGTTGATGAAGACGCAGAAATTGAAGTTGCACCAGCACCCGGTGCAAAAGCTGCCGGTGATGACGAAGAAGAATCTGAAGGTGGTGAGGAAGAAGAGGAAGCGGTTTCAGGTGTTGACCCTGAAGAAGCTAAAGCTCGCTTCGAAGAATTGAGCAAACAATTCGATAAAACCACCAAAGCGCTTTCCAAACACGGTTTTGGTAGCAAGCAAGCTGAAAAAGAATTATCCACTTTGGGTGATTTGTTTAAATTTTTCAAAATTCCTGCACGCCAATTCGATCCTATTTACAACAAAGCGCGCGATGCGCTGGATAGCGTGCGCAAACACGAACGCCTGGTAATGGATTTGTGTACACGCAGAGCACAAATGCAACGCAAAACCTTTATCAAAGAATTCCCTGGCAACGAAACCAATGCTGATTGGCTGCCTGAATTATTGAAAGGCAAAATCGAAAACGCCGATAAATTACAAAAAGTATTACCCGATGTACAAGCAGCACAACAAGTCCTGGCTCAGATTGAAACTGAAACCGGTTTGAGTTTGGCATCGATTAAAGATATCAACCGTCGCATGTCGATTGGTGAAGCGCGTGCACGTCGCGCGAAAAAAGAAATGGTTGAAGCCAACTTGCGTTTGGTTATTTCGATCGCCAAAAAATACACCAACCGCGGTTTGCAATTCCTCGATTTAATTCAGGAAGGCAACATAGGTTTGATGAAAGCGGTGGATAAATTTGAATACCGTCGCGGTTACAAATTTTCGACTTACGCAACCTGGTGGATTCGTCAGGCGATCACTCGTTCAATTGCAGATCAGGCGCGCACTATTCGTATCCCGGTACACATGATTGAGACCATCAACAAACTCAATCGTGTTTCGCGTCAAATGTTGCAAGAAATGGGTCGCGAACCCACGCCGGAAGAATTGGGCATACGCATGGATATGCCAGAAGATAAAGTGCGTAAAGTGCTGAAAATTGCCAAAGAACCTATCTCCATGGAAACACCGATTGGTGATGACGAAGATTCGCATCTTGGCGATTTTATCGAAGACACCACGATTATTTCGCCAGTGGAATCCGCGACAATGGAAGGCTTGATGGAAGCCACCCGCGAAGTTCTCGCAGGCCTCACTGCACGCGAAGCCAAAGTATTGCGTATGCGTTTTGGTATCGATATGAATACCGATCACACGCTGGAAGAAGTCGGCAAACAATTCGACGTAACCCGCGAACGTATTCGTCAAATCGAAGCCAAAGCCCTGCGTAAACTGCGTCATCCATCACGCTCGGATCACCTGCGCAGCTTCCTGGATGAATAATCCACAAGCGATAAAAAAGCCCGTCACATGACGGGCTTTTTATTTCCAGCACTGCAAACAACCCAGCCCATTTAACCCTAGCCACATCCAAAACATCCCTCTATAATGCGCAACCTCCAAGCCAATGCACTCGCACTGGTTTCGCAAAGGGCCTATAGCTCAGTTGGTTAGAGCATCCGACTCATAATCGGCAGGTCCCCAGTTCAAGTCTGGGTGGGCCCACCATTTTTAACCGTGATTTTTTTTGTTGTTTTTTCTTGCTAGAAAAGCTTAATCACCTTAAAAATTAATTATTTTCGGTTATCTTTTTCCACAAAAAATTACAAAGTTTCGCTAAAAAATTCATCTGAATCATTACTGATTGTATTCATAGATCGCCAAATTCTCAGAATCCAATATCCAAAGCCAGTTATTTCTTGATTCACTTCCTTCAAAGCCCATATTTACAGAATAAGATGAGAGCTTTCTTCCAGCGATTGTAATCTCAGAGGGATAGACATGTCTTGAGTCTTCGTTAGAAGCGGACAGTTTCAACAATTCTGCCAGCTCAACCAAACAACTATGGGAACCTTCAAATAAAAAATATTGGGATACATGACCAAAGTTATCTGAATATTTCCACGTATACCCAATAACTTTAACGCATGCTGGTATTTTCACATTAACGGTATCATCCCAAGCTTGTTCAGGCTTATATTCCCGCATAATGTATTTCGAATGAAGGATAAAAATCACGATCAATATGACAATGAATAACGCAACCATCCGCTTACAAAATGTCTTCATTTTTCCGCAACAGGGCACGCAAGCGCTTTGCTATAAAAACCGGAGGGATCAAAACAACACACTCGTTTCTTTCCGCTTTCGAGCATATCAATCGCATTCTCTGCACGCTCGCGTTTTGTTGCATCTTGCTTGGCTGATTCCATCCAATGAATCCAATCAATTCTTGCCAGAGTCGTGGCTTTATCCCAAGTGGCGCGTGCAGACGTATTTTTATCCAAAAGCGCTTTAAAATCTTTCGGCAGTGATGGTTCAGGCTGTTGATCGAGATTGGTCAATGTAAAAATCACATCACTTGCAGTAGTCAGTGATTCTTTCTTCACAACATCAGCGGGAATAATGAACCAATGCCCGAGCTTACCATCCGGCTCCATTTGAGCATCAAAACGACTTTTGCCTACCGAGATTTGCGCCGTAATTCTGCCGCGCCGCAAATGGGATTTACTCAACTCCGGTGGAACCTTCGCGAATGAAAACGTTTTTCCTTCGGCCATTAGGATTTCACTGGAAAAATTTGCTGGTTGATTTTGAGTAGGCATAATTTTTTAATCAATCGATGTGCGAGTGGATGGACCATAACCAATAACTTGCAATTCTACTTCTCCATCTTTTGCCCATACATAATGAGCTTGCTTTTTTGGCTCTGTATATATCCCGCCTTCTTGTATGTTTTTCATTTCTTTCAAGTTGAATGAATTTCCATATCCAACATACAAGCTTCCAGATATAACCGTAACAACCCTTTCATCGGAGTGAAAGTGAGGCATTATTTTATGACCCTTTGGGAATTTCACTCTATAAATATACATCCCAGTGCTTTTTTCATTGCCCGATATTAAAGCAACACGAACGTCATTTTGGTTACCTGACCACTTAAGATCATCATTGTTCAATAATTTAGGCTCTAACGCGTAAACGTTTGAACAACATATAAAAATAAAAAATAGAAGTTTTACAGGATTAATCATACTGTTTGCTTTTTGTGTTTGATGATAACTTCAGCGGCGCAGTAGCGTTTAGTGAAGTGAGTGCAACCGGATGCAGTAACGCTTGTTATGGTCGAAGCATTTTTGTGTTATACACAATGAACACCACGAATGCAAAAGCGCAACAGAAAGGGCATTCGCGTATACACAAACCCTAAATCAGGACCAAAAAGCACGGATTATTTAAACGGAGTAGTTCATTAATAATTTCAGGTAATTGCAACTTTACAAGACCTTTTAAAAGACCTAATATTAGGTCTCATTGCAACAGGGTGTATATATGACAAGCCAAATTTTCGCCAATGTAGCCGCCAGTATTTCTGAGTTGAAGGCAAATCCCATGAAGGTTGTTGCCAGCGGGCTAGGCATGCCGATAGCAGTATTAAACAGGAACGAGCCTGCCTTCTATTGTGTTCCCGCCAAAGCATTCGAAGCGATGCTTGACCTTATTGAGGATAGAGACCTCTTGGCAATTGCCAGTGCCCGAGCGGATGAGGAAAGCATTTCGGTTTCGATAGATGACTTATAAACTTGCTTTCAAAAAGAGCGCGCTAAAGGAATGGCAAAAGTTAGCGCCAAACATTCGGGATATTTTTAAGAAGCAACTGATAAAAAGACTCGATAATCCTCGCATACCCTCTGCTGCTGTTAGCGGCGGCAAAGATTTATACAAAATCAAACTACGCCAACTAGGTTATAGACTCGTGTATGAAGTATCAGACGACATAATCACAGTTACGGTACTTGCCGTTGGCGAAAGAGACAAAAACAAAGTTTATGAACTTGCACTTTCTCGTTTAAAACTCGACCAACTGACGTAGTTTTGTTGCGTCCGAGCTCATCACTTTATTATGTGAAAGTACTTTATTGATAAAAGCACCACTTTCATGTCATGACATTTCATTAGCGCTGTGAGTAAAGATTTTAATTTCTCTATGTAATTTTCCAGCATTATCTACTTATCACATAACGTTGTTATAGGCTGTGCGTTTTTCTATTGCTTGATAGACTTTATTTTGGAATCCATTTTGACCAATGTGTATTGGAGCAGTTGCCATAAGCCTTCAGGATTAACATACACAGATAGCTGAGAAGCAACATAATCAATATTCATATTCCCAAAACAAGGCATTTCGATATTGTCGAATCGCTCATCCAGGTAATTAAGTATTTCTTTTTTTATTCATGATCATTGAGCACCCCTAATGCAAAAGTGCAACAGAAAAATTGACCAGCGAAGCGGAACGAGGCTGTAACGCTTTATTTAATTTTTTCAATGTAGCTAACAATTGGCACCAGCTTTTTTGAAGAGCGCATGTCTTTCCTTTCAGAGTGTTCTTTTAGCTCTTCTAATGTGTCTATGTCAGTGAAGAGCCTTATTTTCAAATTGCAGAAGTTAATACGATTGTTACCATATAAAAATATTACGTATGCTTGACCAAGCTCTATATTGGTTCTACCTGCGAAAGCCTCAACAACTATTTCTGTGCTTTTATTCAGAGGGCCTTTAATATTTTTGAATATTTCAAATGTAATTTTTACCTCTTCGCTATAGCCATTACTTGGTAACAACTCACCTTTTTGAACTCTGCCAAAAAGGATGTCCGAGGCCTTTTCAATGTGTTTTTCAACTGGATCTCCTATTGGATCATAGCTTGAACACTCAAAGGCAATGGCGGGAGCTACAATAAATAATAGAAGTACGAAAAGTGCTTTCATGTTTTTCTCATGTAACGTTGCTATTTGCAGTGACTTTTTTGTTGCGCTTTTGTGTTATACACAATGAGTACCACGAATGAAAAAGCGCAAAAAATGGCATATCTTGATGACTTTATAGTATTTTTGTACGCATTAAGAAAATGCTATACATACTGGTTCATTTTCTAATAATGATATTCGGCAAGCACCGAGCAGGTCTCTAGCGCAATATAAACGCCAGCCACGACTAAGCCCCCACTTTCCTTCAATTGAACCCATTCCCGCTTTTTCCTCGTTTTCAATTTCCAGTTCGCAGTTGTCGTGGCCTATTTGAGCAACCAAATAATTTATGTATTTTTCTAGAGGGGCGGTTAAAGCTGCGGCTTGCTCGGTTGATAGCAATACGTATTCCTGTGCGTCTAGCTGCTGATCTATGTCTTTGGCAACTTCAAATATTTCTGAACGAATATCTTTTATTACACCTTCAAATGCTGAACCTGACTTATCACTGGCTTCAAACGATCCGCAATGTATATTTCCACCTGCCATATTTTTCTGTATCCCTAAGTTAAGTTCAGCAACAGTTTTTGTGTTGCTCTTTTTTGGCTATGCACAATGAGCATCACGAATGAAAAATCAAAAAAAACTGCCCAATGGAACGAAGCGGAAATTTTCCGCAAGATATTATTACGACAAAAACTCTATTTATAGCGCTTTTGATGAACATATAGACCTAAAAGAAAAGGCAGCGAAAAAATCAATTCAATAATTATAGATGCATTCATTACGCTCGCATGACCAAAGCGAGGTATGCCAAATATACGAAACGCAAATATATACAACAATGAAATCGCAGAAGTTACTATGAAATGATAAAACCAAAATTTGGCATTTAAATAATAATGATTGAATGCGAGCAAATAAAGCGGAGCTGCCATACTGAAGTAAAACAATAATTGAATTAGATCATAAGCTGATACACTCGGATATCTGGGAATCGATAGCACAGCCAGAACAGTATTTATGACATAGAACCAAAAAAGTATTTTCCATTTCATATTAAAGTTAATCTCATTTTTAATTGATAACACCACGGGAAACAGCAGAGTCTAGATTTCGGCTTTACGGAATATTGGCTCAGCAAAACCACAAAACTGCGACTTAAAAACTGTCCAGCGCCGAAGGCTTGAGCGACTTGTTAAAAATTACTTATTAATTCTTTCGAATTCATTTAGCATTTTTAGCCCCATATATAGAGCTTCAAGGCCATGCCCTTCTAGAATTTGTTGTCCATGAATAGCCGCATTACAAACCTTTATAATGTAATCAAAGGAACTATGCATACCTTTATAGTCTGGATATTCCTTAGAAAATGCATGAAATAGTTGCCTTGCTGATAAGAACCCGCCCTTCACGTTATTTGGATCAGAAGTTACTGTTCTTTTACCTAAAAGTTCTCGTAGATTGCGCTCAATGTCCATTCGTAGGCGAGCTAACGCAAAGTTCATGTCACCGCCTGATTGATTTAAGTATTCCTCCACATCAGACGCAACGTTCGTGGTGCCGCTCTTTTCTTTTAGTGTTGAATTAAGTTCTTCTTTAGCTTCCTGGGCTTCTGCTTTTCCTGGGAGGTGGACATTTACAGTTTGGCTTACTGTGTTTGATATTGCAGTAATCATATTGCTGTAAACATTTAGAAACTCCCGTGTTTCAGCTTTAAACTCAACAACCTCTTCTTTTACCTTGCTAATTTCTCTTTCAAACGTTAATAGCTTTCCTAAACTAATTTTCTTTGCAATAGGAAGCAGAATAAAAAATATGGAGAAAATAAGTAATGTTACAGATGTGGAGCTAATGCTAGGTTTAGGCGGAATACCTGTCTCGTAAACAGCCAATAATAAAAAGACTACAGCAGTAAATCTGCAGATAAAGGGAAGGATGTCGAACAGCAATACTTTTTTTATGAGTTCCAATGGTAATTCCTTTCTTACTTTTAACGCTCAGGTAAGCCGTGGTTGGTATGTAGCATTTTTTGGAACAAAATGAGCGACAGCTAATTCCAAAAAATGCCACATACCATCGGTTTGACCGCCTTGTTATATTCAGATTTTTTTACTCTACAGTTGTGTGCTATGACGATCTCATTTTAGAGATTGTAGGATCACTGTCTAAGCTTCCAATGAGATAAAAATTATAATCAAAGTACCCAAAAAAACGCTCAAGCATGGATAGTTCATTATATATAGCGTTACTAAATTGGTATTCTTCGGTGTTGAGCTTAACTATTTCATTACCGAATATTTTAATTGATTCATTTTTATCCAAAACAAACCCATGATCTTTATATGCGTAAACCAAGTCATGAGCGATGGCACTTGCAGCTTTAGGCAATTTTTTACTGTTAGATTCGAGAAGCTTTTCGGCATATTGCATGGCAGATTCAGCAACCCGCTCATAATAGCCAAGATCAATTGGCTTAACAGAATAATTAAGATATCGAGCAAACATTTCTGCAGATTCAGGTGTTTCTTTTACTAAATTCGCAATATGCTGAATGGAATTCTTGAGCCCCAAAACTGGTAGTCCATTAATTTGAGGATCTATTGGCCCAAGTTCGCTCAAGCTTCCCATATGGATTTCATCTGCGGCACAACACAAAAGCGTTGCCGCAGACTTAGCTTGACGAGGCACAGTAATTACAAACTTTTCTTTCGAATGCTCACGACAAAGTTGGCCAATTAAATATGCAGAACCAATTACACCACCGTTTGAATAGAGAATTAACAAGATTGGTCGATTATCCTTAAATTGAGTCACCGCGTTATAGATGCTGTCCGCATCACCCTTTACCATTGTTGAGGAGTCATATAGGACTGCAATATTAAATCTGGAAGCCAAATCCGATTTTTCTGCAACTTGCTTAAGATAGCTTTTAATTTGCTTTTTGGCGATTTTCTTGTCCTCTTCTGAACCGTCAGCCTTGTAGCCATTAACAATTAAAGAAAATATATCGCTTAGGCTAATTGGTGCCGCGGCCTCTTTAGTTTCACTTTCTGATTTTTCTTTTTTAGCCATAATTTACTCCCTAGTTTTAGATATAACGAATGAAATGAACTCCCCCCACTTAACACCAACCCCGCGCTGGCGTAAGGT
>CBINNU010000005.1:0-238042 GCA_966252135.1 uncultured Cellvibrio sp.
AATCTATTGCATACTTCAGCACGTCAGTCATAGTTTAATATTTGGACTCATAACGCCGAGCTAAGCGGCAGTTTTTAAGTTGTGATTTTGTGGAACACTTTTGCGCAGCAAAACCACAAAACCGCAACTTAAAAACTGTCCAGCGCACGAAGTGCGCGATGCTTCAGCGACTTGTTAGGTGACTTTTATTTTCCACCTATGCCAAATATTTTTCCAATGTTTCCAGAAATTATTTTGGTTAAGGATTTCGGCTCATTTCCACCTTCAACTTCCGTGGCTATGCCGATGGCGACATAACTACATTTATTAAAGTCAACTTTTTCTTCTTGGATCTGTGCGTTATTTGTAACGTACGCAATACCAACAGGAATATTTTCAACGTAAGGTTTTAGCTGTGTACCGACCCAGCGCGCCGCAATAATTAAATAGGTAATTTCAGTAGATTTATTTTCATTGTTCCAGTACAGAGGTTTTTCTAGCTCCCCGAGCCAATAATCTGGGCGATCGTCACCCGGAATTTGTCTAATGAGCTTTACAAAAAATGGGGTCTGCTCATGAAGTTCTTCCGGCGCATAATCTACTGATGATATTGATAGTTTCATTTTCACCTAACGCCGCAAGCAGCTGCGGCTTTGTAGTGGATTGTTTTGCGGTAGCGTAGCGTTAAACCGTAAAACAAGGAACGGAAAAGCCGTCAGACTGCCTTGCATTGTTATGGCAATTCCGCTATCCCCGCCATTACCCTATCTTTGTTCCAAAGCCTACCACCCAACTCATTATCCGAGCCGAAAGAAACTATTTCATAAGGTGCGTCTGAGTTCTTAGCCGGCACAAAATACTTAAATTCCCGGCCCCATGCATCTTTAGGTATTTCTTCCAGCTGCAAGGGATTATTTGATTTAAGTATATCCCCTAAACTTGGTGGATAAGTGCCCACCTCTTCCTTGTATCTGTGAACGGCGGCTACGAGCAGTTGCATATACATTTCCGTCACGTCGGTTTTACAGAAAAGATTGTACGATGTTGCTGCAGTGCCGATAAGACCGAGTGATACGAGACCCAAAGAAACAAGAATATTGCTTTTCATTGCTTAGCCATAACAGTTTATTCAACAGCGATGGCAAAACTGTATATTTCCGGAAATATAAAGTCGAGGGGAATTTTAAGTTATTTAAAATCAATAAGTTAAAATTCACTCCGAAATAAAAACGGAGATCAACAGTGATGCGGTTGTTTGTAAATATACAGCGTTAGCCTTTGCACTTGTCAAAAAATGGCGTTATAGTTTGCGCGTTTTTAAGGATTATCAACACTAACAGGAGTTCCCATGGAAGGCGTTAAAGTTCCCGTTCCCGCACAGCCGCAAAAATTTTTTGATCAATTCCGCGCGTTTATTCGTCTTGATGGCAAAAGCTACGCCACCGAGAATACCTATGTCCACTGGGTTAGGCAATACATACTCTTCCATCGCAAACGCCACCCCAATTCCATGGGCAAGGACGAAGTAACGAGTTTTCTTAGCCACTTGTCGCTCACCCAAAACGCCGCACCGAATACGCAAAAGACAGCTTTAAATGCATTGATGTTTCTCTACAATCGGTTTTTACAACAGCCTATTGAAACCCTGGATTTTCATTACGCAAAAAAGCCCACCCGTACACCGGTTGTGTTTACCCACCAAGAGGCCATGGCGGTTATCCGCCAAATGGGCATGCCTTATCAACTCATGGCAAAACTTATGTACGGCAGCGGCTTGCGCATTTCAGAGGTGTTGCGTTTACGCGTGAAAGATGTGGATTTTGGCATGGGTTATATTGTGGTTCGCGACGGAAAGGGATTTAAGGATCGCACAACACTGTTACCCGAATCAGTGATTTCTGAATTACAACAACAAATCACAAAAGTTGAAACTCTACTGAAAGAAGACAGTAAAAATGGAGTAGGCCCTGTCTATTTACCGCATCTTTTGGAAAAGAAATACCCCAACGCGGGCAGATCACTGGCTTGGCAATTTGTATTTCCATCAGACAGCATCAGTCAGGACCCGCGTGCAAATGTGAAGCGACGCCACCATATTTTCACAACCAGTTTGCAAACACATGTGAAAAAAGCAATTAAATCCTCTCGCATTAACAAACAAGCCAGCTGCCACACATTCCGCCATTCATTCGCAACACGTTTGCTACAAGCAAAATACGATTTAAAACAAATTCAAACCTTAATGGGCCATTCGGATATTCGCACTACCGAAATTTATTTGCATGTGCTGGAAGATCTTGGCGATAAAGTGAAAAGCCCGTTGGATTTATAAACTCACTTCTGCACAACAAAATTATTGAAGAATAAATCCGACGCGGGGCCTGAATGTTCGTCGCTGTGTTCAGCTTTAGTTTCCTCATCCGATTCTTTGTCTTTGGATTTTTTATCTTTTTTATTTTTATCTTTAGATGAAGATTTTTTGTCGTCTTTTTTGGATTTTTTGTCTTTGGCTTTTTTATCGCTCGACTTGTCCGATTCAGCCTCCGGACCTTTCTCAACTGAGTGCAATACTTTGTTGATCTCTTGCAATGCAAACAGACGCAATTTTTCTTTGCCTTCGGCTGTGCTGATGGACTCCTCAGTCTGTACGCTTAAAATACTGATCAACTTGTCACGAATTAAAGGCAAGTGATGGGTAATTTCGGTTGCACCGGCCATATCTTCGGTACGGATCGAAATCTCGGCCTTGATGTAACGCATCTTGCCTGCGCCGCCATAATTCACAATCAAGGGCGGGGTGACATCTATATAGTTAACACCTTCGGCAAACTTTGGCCCGCTACCGCCCGAGGCCAACACGGCACCTGACAAACCCAAAAGAAACAAAACCATCAAATAACGCATAACCAATACCTATAACACGGAATTTTCCTAAGCATAGTTCATCTAACGAATTGCGAATGGGTTACCCATTGCTTACCATGGTTTTTTTCTCGCCCTTCTTACATCAAGGACACTTTTATGTTTTCCACACGCAAGCTTAACTGGGGGATTTTCCTCTACGTGGTCGCTTTAATTGGATTTGCCTACTATTCCGAACACTATATGGCGATGATTCCCTGCTCGCTCTGCATCACCCAACGCTTCTTCTTTATATTAGTCGGTGTAATGGGTTTGATTGCCGCCCTGCACAATCCTCAATCCTGGTTGCGCCGGGTTTATCCACTTCTCGGATTCTTATTCGCCGTGATAGGCGGAGCCTTTGCCGCGCGCCAACTCTGGTTACAAAGCCTACCAGAAGATCAGGTCCCCGCTTGCGGCCCCGGCCTCAGCTATATACTTGAAGCCTTCCCACCGGTTGAAGCCTTGAAACTGCTATTAAAAGGCGATGGTAACTGCGCGAAAGTCGATAGCATACTCGGTCTGAGTTATGCTCTTTGGTCATTTATGGCCTTTGTGTTATTGGCATTGGTCAACCTTTATCAACTTGTTCGAAAATCCAAATGAAAATTCTAAATCTGATTTTGTTGACGGGACTTATCAGCCAGTTGTTGGCTTGTGCATCCATGAGCAAAGAAGAATGCATGACCGCCAATTGGCGCAGCATAGGCTATGAAGATGGCGCATCGGGTCGTCCCGAAATGACGGTGCAAGCCCATCGCAAAGCCTGTGCAAAAATCAATATCACGCCGGATCTGCCCTTGTACCAACAGGGGCATCGTGAAGGCGTGCGGGTTTATTGCAAAAATACGCGTGGCGCTTACGACTTGGGAACAAGCGGCGGCGCTTATTATCAGGTGTGTCCGGCAGATCTTGAGCCGGGATTTTTGCAGGCTTATCGATTGGGGCAGGAGCTATTCAATATCCAGCAAGATATTGATAATGCCGAAAACAAAATCAGCAATCTTGAATCCAGCATCGAGAATCTGGAGCAACAAAAATCGGATCAGGAACAGGCATTGGCAAACCTGCAAAACCCGTCAAAAGCGGACAAACGCTATTATCGTGACGAGATTAATCGCTTAACCAGCGAGATTTATCGCTACCGCAATGACATAGACCAAGCCAATCGCGATATTGGATTCCTCGAAAGCGAATACCAGCATCGTCAGCAGGAGCATCAACGAATGGGCTATTAAATCGGTCGGGTGGCTTGCCCATTCGGGGACTTTGGCCTATTGTGAGGGCATTTCCATCACTTGAACTATGTAGGGTTTTTCCATGCTAGAAAACTGTCAAACTGCCAAAGAGCGCTGGGGCGGCGTTAATAAAATCATCGACCGCTGGTTGGAAGAACGTCAGCAATTATTGGTGCAATACTGCGCGCTAAGCGGCCTGGAATCCGCCAACATGACGGAAGAATTACGCGGCGACAAAGTAAAAGAACTCTGTCAGATTTTGGTAGATTACGTATCAGCAGGGCACTTCGAAGTTTACGATCAACTGATCAAAGAAGGCCGCGAGTTCGAAGACAAAGAAGCACTGAAAGAAGCTGGCGGCCTCTACAACAGCATCGACAAAACCACCGAAAAACTGCTCGATTTCAATGATAAATATCAAGAAACCGACGACCTGAGCAGCATAGACCCCGACCTATCCCGCCTCGGCGAAACCCTCGAAACCCGCTTCGCCGCAGAAGATCGCATGATCGCGGTATTGCATACCTCGCATAAGGATTTGGTGGTGTAACACCAATTCTTATTGCCAAAGAGCCAGCATTCTTGCTGGCTTTTTTGTTTGCGCCAAAGTCGGCACGAAATTAACCAAACATCCAGATGAATTTTAGGGAGATCAATGTGAATCATATTTTGCGAGTTGGTTTAATAGCATCGGCTATATTCGCAATCACCGCCTGCGAAAAAAGCACCACTACTGACACATCAGAACTGCCGCCCTTTATGGCTCCGGCGGGCTATCAAATTTTGGCTGATCAAAAAGGTCATCTTGATAATGACGATCAGATGGATACGGTTTTGATATTGCAGAGAGAAGGTGATAACCAATCACCGGTTGAAGTTGTAGTCTATTCATGGATATCTGAAATCGCTCGTTCGCAAACTGTGTTGTCCGCCGATCAAGCCCGCTCTGAATTTACCGATATACAAATTCGTGATCATCAACTGGTGATCAAAACCCTTGATGATAAAAAAATAACGGAAAGTTTTTATCAACTTCTTAATGGCAATTTTAAATTAACCAAAATCGAACAGTCGTTCACCGACGCCAATAGCGACTACAAACTCAGCTTTGATTTGATAAATTCAAAAGTTGAGGAATCCAACAAGTCACCCGTTGATTACAAATTCGATCAGCCATTGTTTGAAAATGCAAACCCCTCTTACCTGGCTCAGCAAACAATTGATGCCATAGTTTCCGAAAGCTTTACCAATCTCCGTATTGCGAAAAAATCCAATTTGGTTCCACCGACTTATCAATCAATCGCCGAAACAACAGGTGATCTCAACGCAGATGGGATATCAGATTTGGTTCTCGCCATGCGTCCAACAGGCGATCAAAAATCTGCGACCAAAACGCTCATTTATTTTGGGAAATCCGATGTGGATTTTCAACTGAGAAGCGAATCTGACCTGGTGATTCCGCCGGAGATGTCCGATGATGATTTACCGCTGTATGAATCAATTAGCTTAACCATAAAGGATCAAGAACTGGAAATAGGTATTTTTAAGTTCACTTCTAATATTCGCAGTTATTTTAAATTAATTGACGATAGTTTTCGTTTAATAAAAATTGAAAGCTACGCGACCGGTGCTGGCGGGCAATCCATAGCCACAGTTGACTTGATCAAGTCAACACTGGAACAAACAGAGATCAACACCATGGAAGAATCCATGCCCGAAGAAACCAGTCAGAAACAGGTTTCGTTCCCCAATCTCTATTTTCAAACTGTCGAGCCTGAAAAAATTCTTGAACAGGCAATTAATAGCAGCCCACCAGAAACCATTACCGGAATTTTGGTAAGCGGCTCTGGCTACGATAATTATTCAATTAATATTGATCCAGATGACGGCAGCGAGATCAATATTTATTGCGGCGCTTGCGGCGAATGGTTTGAGCCAACAGAAGATGGCGAAGGTGAACAATTAAAAGAAGAATTTCTATCAAAACAAGTCGCCGTGACTATTGCCAAAGAAGCAAACAATGGCAGATTGGCTGGACCCAGTGATGAAGAGGAATTTTTATTTCTGAAAGAATTAAAGTTTCTGGATTAATCTTTCAGAACTAACTGGATTAGTCATCCTCGCCTAAGCGTGGATCCAGTGACTTACCAATAACAACGACACTGGATGCCCTGAAGGGCATGACAGCAAAGCACTCTTCTAGTTTGTTTTCGTGGATTTTACTTTTCTATTAATCGCTGAAAATAACGCATCTGCGGTCGCATCATAACCTTCAACCGAAAAGTGAATCATATCTTTGCGCATTAATTGTGGCTTGCTATTTAACCAGGATGTAGCACCGCATTTACCACCCATAATTGCCGACCAATCCCAATACAGAGTTTTTTCCTGTTTAGCGACACGGCGCTGGGCATTCATCACTTGCACCAAATTCGGTGGTAAAGGTAACTTGCAGCCTGCACGTGAATTCGGAGCACGGGTTTTGGCTGACGCAGGTGCACCGACAATTAAAATCGCGGCGCGTGGTGCGGATTTTTTCAAAAAGCGAATAGTAGTACGTAAATCTTCAGCAAAATTTCGAATATCGGTTTCAAAAGCTTCATTGGTTCCGTAAGCAAGAATAATTAATTCCGGGTTGCGCCAACGCAATTGTTTTTCGACACTCGGTTGATGCCATTTATTAATCAGTGATGCGCGCGCACCGTTGATGCCGAGCGAATCCAGTGTCACACCCGGTGCGATGCGATCTAACGCAACACCACCTAAATAACCACCTTGGGGTGCAAGCAAACGCAAATTGCTGGCATTGGTTGTGTTAACGGCAATATTACTTAAATTCCATTCACCTGCGATGTGATCTTGCGGCGCCATTTTGTATAACTTGCCCGAGGGTAATGCAATTTTCCAGGGCGTTGTACTACCGCGATGCCAAATACTTAATTGCCATGAACCCGGCGGCAAATCTTCTTTGGCTTTTATATCCAGAATCGATTGGCCGTTGGAAATATTGATTAATCCACCTAAAGGAAATACGCCGGATGCGTTTGGCAATTTGCTGTCCAACATTTGCCATTTACCCAAACCGCGAAACAATATTAGTGATGAACGTTGATTCAAAACATAACCCGGCGTTACCCAGCCTATACCGGCATTACCGTATTCTGTTTGCAAATTTTTGCGCAATTTTCCGGTGAGATAATCGCCTGCAGTATGCGAGTCACCCAATTGAATTATGCGCAAAGGCTCGCGGCGTTTTCCGGATTGCACATCGTTAAAGGCTTGCCAAAGTGCCGCTGCTTGCGGGTCGTTAAAGTCTTGAATTTCAACATTTTTGGTGTCGGCAATTAATCTATTCGGCGCAAATAAAATTACAAGCAATAGCAAACACAATTGCAACTGATTTTGTTTTATCAATCGATTCATTCAGTTTGCTCCTGCGAATTATCAACCGATTCACTCACACTGGATGAGCTCTCGCTTGAAGCTGAAACTGATGACGAGGATTCAACCGACGCCATTGAACTATTGTCAGCGGATGACGTTTCATTTGAACTATTGGCAACTGACTGTGCAATTGAAGATTGAGCAACAGATGCTGCGGTCGAAGACACAATTGGACTGCGTTGTGCCGCAATCGCTTTAGGGTCAACCTTATGCAACACCAATTGTGAAAGCGCTAGTTGCGCCAATAAACGTTGGCCATTCACTGTAAAATGCACACCATCATCCGTACGCACCATCACTTTTCCGCGCTCGGGCAACTCAATAAATTTGCTAAAGGTTTTTCCATCGCTGGTTAATGTTGGCCCCGTTTCCACATATCGGGCAACACCCGGATATTTTTCTGCGGCTTTTATAAAAATAGAATTCAATGTTGGGATTCGATCCACCATTTTTTCGCGGCCCATAGGTGGCGCACCCAACCAAAGTACACGCACGTTATAAGCTTTGGCCGTTAAAATAATTTTTTCGACACGCTCGGAATAGACGTCAATCCATTTTGGGTTACCGAAGCTGGTGTATTTGCCATCAATCACTATGTCCCAAGTATCATTAGCACCGATAAAAATCATCATCAGTGCAAATTTTTCGGATTGTAATTTTTGCAGAATAGTATTGGGCCAATCAAAATAATGGGGATAAGCCAGACCCGTTGAATGTCGACTTAAATCCACCGTTTGCACCGCATTGTTTCGACTTAAACTGCTGACGATGTGTGGCCCCAATCCCTGCATCATCGAATCGCCAACCAATAACACTTTATCGCCCGCCTGCAATTCAATCGGCCCATCTTCTTCAGGCAATGTGGATTTTTCCGGATCTGCCATAGGTGAAGGTGTCGGACGATTTTCAACTGTGGTACTGGTGGTCGCGGTGGGCGTGATAACAACAGGTGTTACTGGCGTTGTTTCAACGACAGGATTTTTTACGTCACAGGATTTTTCAATCGCAGGGCAAACAGGTGCTGGCGGAACAGGCAAGGCTGCATCACCTGCGATAATGATTTGCCCGGCTTTGATCATGCGATTTTCGGCTTGACCCTGAATTTCATCCCAGGTTTGGCGGGTATTTTCTATTTCATCATTCAAATCAAAAATATCAGCGGCCGCCAAATTCGGATTTATTTCTAACAAGATATGATGCGTTTGTTGCAGGTATTGCACCAATGCCCCCAGCTTCAGGCTCAGCAATAAAAATGCTGCCAAAGTAATGGCCCATAAACTCCGTAAATCTTTTTCGTCTGCGTACATTAGCGCTTAAAATCCAAAATAAATAAAACCGGGCATTCCAGGTGGTGACATTTCAATCACCAACAATGCCCCCAACACTAACAAAATACTTTTCATCCACCAGGGCCAACGCGATAACCATTCGGTGCTGGCTTTCATTGTGGCTTCGGCGCGGCTTGCAGCCCAAAAGAAAATCGCAACAGCCAATAACAAACCCACCCAATTAAAACGCGGCATGGATTGCCAATCAGTTAAGCCGACAAAAAATAATTCCACTGCTTCCCAATTTTCAGCGCGGAACATTAACCAACCCACACAAACAAAAGTGAAGGTCAGCATTTGTGCAATTAAACCTGGCAAACGAACTATGCCTAATTTTTGCCAAATATTTTGCACAATCACCCCCAAGCCGTGCCAAACGCCCCAGATAATAAAAGTCAAACTGGCGCCGTGCCATAAACCGGACAGTGTCATCGCAATTAAAGCATTGATTTGCGTGCGCCCCCAGGAACCACGATTGCCACCTAAAGGAATGTATACGTAGTCGCGAATCCAGCGTGACAACGAAATATGCCAGCGCTGCCAAAATTCGCTAATCGATTTGGCGAGATAAGGTTGATTAAAATTGCGTGGTAATTGAAATCCTAGAAATAACGCGAGCGCGGTGACTAAATCGGTGTAACCGGAAAAGTCAAAAAATAATTGCCAGGCATAAGCCATCACCGCACAAATTAATTCCACTGCGTGATAACCGTCAGGATTTGCAAATACCGGATTCACCCAGGTTTCAGCCAACCATGCAGACAGCCACACTTTTTTAATCAATGCCGACAGCAACAACAAAAATGCCCAATCGGTATGCAACAAATTGCGATCATCAACTGTTTGGATTTGCGGCAATAATTCAGCAGGGCGACAAATGGGGCCCGCCAATAAAGTCGGGAAAAAAGACAAATGCAATAATCCATCTTGCCAACCCGCTGCGCGCACTTCACCGCGACCCACGCTGATTAAATAGGCGAGCCCTTGAAAGGTGTAAAAAGAAATCCCAACGGGTAACAATAAATCCAACGCTGGCAGACTCGCGGCGTTAAATAAAGGCGACAACCACTGCAAGGCTTCTTCGCGAAAAAAATTGTAGTACTTGAATATACCGAGATTGACCAACGCCAGCACTATGCCCAGTGCCATAGGCCATTTGCGACGGCTGCCATCGTTATGGGTGACCAAACGGGCGAGGCCCAAAATCACTAGGGAAAAGATGAATAGCAATACAGCGAAGCGCCAGTTAAAACTCCAGTAAAAAAGATAGCTGGCGATCAATAGCAAACGATTTTGGGCTTCAGGCCCTTTGGCCCAGCCGGCGCGCCAATAGATCCATAAAAACACCAGGAACATAAGCGCAAATTCGGGGGAAAGATAATGCATCCAAGTCTCGTTATCGGCTCAAAAAACAGCGCGCATTCTAAACCTTCAGGCTGCAATAGGGGAATCAAACGCAACCGATCCGGCTGAAATTCTGACTGGTTCACAGATTTGCAGATCCGGCTTGGCGAAATCCCTCAACCAGGCTTTTAATGAAGCAAACCTGAGGACGCTACTATGCGCTATTTAATTCTGTTACTGATTGTCATCTGCCTACCAGCCTTTGCCAAAAACCAATCGCCCAACAGTTACGCCAAAGAACTGATTGCCGCCGACGCCAAAGATTGCGGCGATGTGAAATACCAAAAGGATGCCACCAAAACCAAAGCCTGTATTTTTGAAAAATTAACCAACCTGGAAAATTTTTATAGCTGGTTCTGGTTTAAAGCCGGTGACACCAACCCCGCGACCGGATTGGTGATGGTAGACGGCATTTTATATATCACCTGGTTTGATCGCATCGGCAAAGGCAAGGACACCTATTTTCAACATCACATGTGCGACAAGTGGGATTTTAATCCCGACGCCGCCAAACCCATTCAATGTTTTATGAAAAAACCCAAAACGACTGTGCACTTGTTTGAAATGAAAGATTTTGTGGAGCTGAAAATAAATTAATTCATCCCCGCATTGCGCTTCGCTCCATACGGGCTACATTCGCTCCGTAGCCCGTATGGAGTGAAGCGTAATGCGGGAGAATAGAAAATAATTCGAGAATAATTAATTATTGTTTCGACGTTTCAATAGCTTGCTCAACTGATTCAACGTCCGGCTGTTTCGGTAAAAGATCTTCCGGCAACAACCAATATTCCGATTTATGCAATGGTGTCGCAGGCGGCAATAGCGGGTTATGCAATTTAATTATTTGTCGCTCTTGCAAATTGGCCTTGTTGATTAACTCATCATAATAACGATGAAACAAGGCTTGCAACGAACCATCCTGCACGGCGCGATTTAATCCATATTCCAGCGCTGCCGCCAACGGTTTATTGTCTTTGGCGGTGAAAAAATAAAAACAGGTGGGATAGTAGAGCAATAGATGCGTATCCAATACCAGCGATGAATTGCGCTTATCTTCTATTTCACCCCAGACTTCGAGAATGGATCGGGGGAATACCTCTGCGCGATTACGCTGCAACATTTTAAACAATGACCGTCTGTTAGTTGAGGTTTCAACCTTGAATCCATTTGCTGCAAGAATAGGAGTGTCAGGCCAATCGTAGCCCTGCACAAATTTAAATTGTCGCAGATCAGCAAGGCTCTGCACATTTTTAAGCAATTCAGGATTTTTCTTATCCAACAAAATCATTCGCCAGCCAAACAAACCTCGATCCAATGGCACGGCTACTGGCGTAAGCAATAGCTCCAGCTTATTGCTGGTATGCATCCAATGCACATCAATAACGCCTTTGTTGAGATTGATAATATCGCGGGTTTCAACCTGATCCGGCAAACGTACAGGAATTAATTGCAAGGGGACATTGGATTTTTCTGCCGCCAGTTTTAGTAAGGCAATAAAATATTGATCGCGCTCAAACAGCGCATCATCAGTCGAGGAGGTGTACTTAACAGTCAATGTCGCTGGAGATTGCGCCAATAAACCTTGCGAGGCACAAATCAACGCCACAAATACGCACACTGAAGATAAAAGCCTGACTAACTTTTTATTCTGCATAATCGAACCCAGGCAAAACTGTTTGCCCAGTCTAGCACAGGATAATCCAAAAGCATCTGTTTGATGTTTAGACAAGAGTATCGCGCAAATTGTGGCACCTCGTCGAGGAGGGAGTTGAGCATCAGGATTTACGCTCAATTTGTTGAATAATCGAAGAATCTTTAATTTTATGATCCGCACTCAACAGTAGAATCTTGGAAATAATTTCACTTGTTCGTGCGTCCTCATCAACAAATGGTAATTCAACTTTTGCGGCTGAAGCTTTTTCAGCAGGCACAATACAGAGATAACTGCCTGGCATTATATGAATAACGGCCGTACCCAAATGCACACGATAGTTCGCACGCTTGCCACTAATCATCGCAAAATGATCCTGGATAGAAACATTTTTTAATCCCAACTGCGGCAACAAGTATTGCAACAGCGCAATACGACTTGATATAGATTCTGCTGAAGGAATATCTTGATCGTCAGCTGCGCCTACAGTAATCACCAAATCCAAATCGCGCATAAACTCGGAGAAACCTATAACAGGTACATCCGTTAATACAACGGATTGATTATTCAGTTTAAAACCGATGCCACCAATGGTAGTTGTTTCATCTTCAGTTAAATAATGGTAAACATCTGGTAATTCCACTTCGCCGATCAAATTGCCATCGAGTTTTTTAGTCGCCACCCAACTGCCTTCGCCACCTTCAACACGCCAACCACGCCCACCAAGGGTTGCACCTAATATACGGGTGCGAACTTTACGCCCACTAAATCGCGCTGATTCTGAACCTGCATCTTTTTCTGCTGGCGTCACCAAATAACATTCACGAAAAACTTGTTTAAACGGCTGACAAATATTCCTGGCCAAAATTTGTTGTTGCCATTGCGCAAGATTTCCATCCTCCAGTAATTGGTACGCATGAGCAATTTGTACCGGCTCAGCCAGCGCGCAGGTTGAGCCATCCAATAAACTTAATGATTGAAAATGGTTAGTGGCGACACCAGAAACGCCCGTTTCAGTTCGATACACAACACACGCAAACATACTGGCAGCCATCGGCAAACGGGTTATTTCACGCAGTTTTTCTGCATCCAACCATCGACCGGTAATCATCAAATTTTCTATTGATTGCCTGTAGCGTTTTGATTGATCTTTTAGTAAATCAAAACAGTTTAGTAGCGGCTTTAACTCCGGGGTCTTTTTAACGGCAGGGGGAATGGCCTTTAATTTTTTACCTTGTTTACTGACAAGCCATTCAGGTTTGAACAAATTGATGACTATCGCAATTTGATAGTCATCAATACTGATTTGCATGGGCAAGCTTTCGCCACTACGAGCATCTATTGTCCATTCCATTTCGGCCAGGTCCGAGAAACCACCTACTACAGCCAAATTCAATAGGCCCGCTGCTGCTGCATCTTTTACATTCGCAGTTCTTTCTGATCCATAAAGTTTTGAAGCTTCTTTACCTGCACTCCTGAAATATTGGTAGCGCTTTTGTAAATCTTCGTGATTGGCAATTGGCAACAAACCATATAATCGAATATGTTCCTGAGAATATCGCGTCAACATAGATTCCATTTTTTTATCGGTTATTCCCTGAACGGCCTCCAATCGCTTAAACGCCACATTCAATCGCTTACTGGATTTAATCAATTTCAGGAATCGATTGGCCTCATCAGCAGCATCAGCTAAAAGTGATTTAGCATGATTCGCATCAAAGCACTCGTTTACCTCGGCAATCTCTCTATCTACCAACCAATAAAATAGCGGAATACTTTTATCGAAACCCAAAGCCTGTAAAACCAATTCGGAATTTTTACCTGAACCGGAATACGCAAATAAAGCTTCAAGCGAACCAGGTTTAAATTGTTTCAGTTGTTGGATGATCTCAACCCGGGATTCTTCTGACGTCACTATAGAGCGACTCAATAAGCAATAAGCCAGATCAAGTGTTTCTTTCTCAAAGACTAAAGATGCTTCCATTTGCTGTTGCAAAATGCGGGCAGCCGCAACTAAAAATCTTGATCCTATTAAAGAGACTTTGTCGTAGGTGTTTTTATCACCGAGGTAGGAAAAAAATTCGATCGCTTCTTGTGCTGGCAAGGTTGTTTTTTCATATAACCAATCCAGGACAACCCCTCTGAACTGACTAGCCGGATTATCTTCCTTATCAAGTGATTTCTTTAATACACTGTGATACCCGCTGGTTTCGAATTCGAGCAAAGGAATAATATATTGATCTGCAATAGCCAGCTGAATAAGCTTGTCAAATAACTTTGATGAATTGGATCCTAGCCCAAAGTATTCTTGAGTGTACATGGGCTTATTACACTGGGCACTGCGTATGTGTGGCGCCGGAACAAAATTGCTGTCCAACATGCGTACCGGCTGGAAAATCAGTTCCGATAATTCTTCCAGCTGCTCATGATTTTCAATGACATGAATAGCAATAATTAACGTTTGGTCAGGATCTGGTGATAGAAATGGATTCTTATAATAACTGTCGATTTCTTGCAGATTTTCCCTTAGCCTCTCTTTTCCATATGCGCAAAGATGTGCTGGCGGATTGCTATTTATTTCAATCTCCCAGTGTGTCGGTTTCATCTCAATTCCGGACTCCGGATTCAATAGTTGAAATTTTAATCGATTTATCGCCAACGAGAAGGAGTATTTTCTACCGAAAATTTTCAGCCCCAAAAGACACAACCCATTCAAAATATCAGCATGATCACGTTTCGCGACCACACAACGCCTTTTGTTAGGCAACCATTTAACTTCGCTCGGAAAAAAATGGAAGTCTGCGATATATTTTTCAATATCATTCGCAAAGGGAACATTGAAGAAATGTTTTATAACAGGATGTAATTCTAGTGCTGTATCTTGGCTCCAAATTAAAGAGCGTAGCCTATCCTTTTGCAATTCTTCTGAAAAACGACCATTGTCATAATCTTGTAGAAAAGACAAACTCCATTGTTCTAATGCCGCTATACGTGTTTTTTGCTCTTCGGTAGCAACCCAATTCATTTTATTACCTTATTAATTTCCAATATTAAAAACATCTTCCAAAAAATTAGCCGCCCACCAAGGGTGTTAGCCTGAGAAACACAATTTTCGTCAAATCATTCACGCTTATCTTTTCATTCAGATGCTGCTGCATCTCGCCATTAATTAATACGTGAAATTTTTTATCTGAAAATGCTGCCAATGCAGTATCGACTTCTTGTTGCATATAAGCCCGAAATTCTTGCGTACTTTTGCCTGAATATCGCCGCTCCGGTTCTTTTTCAAGTGCGACTCTCCCCTGCTGCTTACCGGATGCAATCATTTTTTCGGTTAACACATCCGACACAACATAATCACTATATTTAACATCTTCCTGAATAGTTTTCGTCATCAACTGAGCACGCACTGTAGATTCGATCAACTCACCCAGAGTTAACTCCATCTGTTCAAACGCAACTTCAACTTGTTTTTGTTCCAACGGCTTTTGCCCGGGCAGGGCTTCAAAGTTTACGGCGATTGTAAGCATATTATTTTCCTGAACAATCAAAACTGGACTTTATTCTTAACCACAACATACTGCTTTCTAAATTCGAAATCGGTACCCGGCCAGGTTTTGCCGTATTCGATCAAGGCTAGTTTTCCGGCTTCGAAATCAGAACCATTAATCCGGCAGTCGGCTTCGACTTCGCCGTTTTCGGAGCGGCTGGTGAAAAATCGGATTCCAAAAATATCATCGCTTTCTATATAAGGTTTAAACGTTTCGAAATTGTTTGTTAGAAAGCAACAGGGACAAAAGCTGTGTTCTTCCGTTGACTGAACATTGCCATAGTGAGTGACTGGACCGAGAACCATTTGGCGGATTCGACTGCGGAGCTCCATTTGCATGGAGGTGCAATCTTTTAATTCAGTCAGGGCTTCAAGAAGCGTTTTTAAATCACTCTGAATCCAATTGTTGAAACCTTTGAATAAAGAATTTTCCAAATCACTGCCGATAGAATGTTGGTATTCGAATAGCCCTGAAGGAATTTGGTTTTGGCTATTGATCTGAATCGTAGTTGAAGTGCTGACATTACCGTCATCACGCGGGCTAAATGACAATATTTGTGGCTGCAAAATTATATCGTCCAATAGCAGAAGATGATCTTCATATTCCCTATAACGAAGCTGGTGATCGGAAAGCGCTTTTGCCAGCAAATGAATAAGATTAAATTGTTCTTCCCATTCACGCTCAGTATTTTTAAACGCCACACTGAACGAATAACCGTAACCCTCGTTGCCGCCCATATAATCGGGCAATGAATTATTTTCAGAAATTTTATTGGTCATGATTTTTATTTAATGATATTGGATAAAAAAGGGCGACTCGATGGTCGCCCTGTTAACAATTTATTTACCGACTACTTCAACCCAGGTGCCGCTGGTGGTCGCCTGAATATCTTCGTTATACATGGCGCTGGTTTGCCAACCGGGTAAGTAGAATTTACCGGCGTAGCTCGCGTTCAAAATCAAACGCACTGTCACGCTGGTTTGATTGCGATCTTGATAGCGGTAGTACCAGTAGTAGTCACGCCACAAACTGAAATAAGCCATTACACGGTCATCGCGAATATCCATGTAATCTATACCTTTCGGCAATTGTGAACCTTCGAGGCGTTCGTTGCGAATTTGCCAACCACTGGGGACAACCGCAGTGAGTGACAAATCTTCCAATTTTTCGCGACGCAAGCCGATAAAGTTCGCACTAACAGTTACTTCGGCTACAAAGTCGGTGCCTTGCGGTAATTTATCAATTGCGAGCAATTTGTTATCCATGCTCATGAAAGTTACTCTCAAATCTAAACCATTGGCTTTGGATTGCTCGTAGAGATTCGCCGGTATACCGCGATTGTTTACCAACACGCGCATATTTTTATCAGAATCATTTTTCACACGAATTTTCGGCGACGTAATGGTTTCTTTATACATGGTGTTACTGGTAGACACTGAACGCCAATCGGTTTCGCCTTCTTGTTGGACTGAAAATTTCATCGGATTACCGGTATCAACATTTTGTTCGGCAAAATCGCTCATCGCCATTAATGCCCATGCCAGAGATTGCGTTGAATAACTGCGATCGGATGAAAGATTTTCTGCAATTTTTTCTGCAACTTTCCAACTGGTTTCTTTATCTGCTTTGGTTTGTAGCAAACCGCTTAACAGAATCGACATATCACGCAAATCAGAACCGTAGGTGTAACCCCAATCGTCATACACCGGAACATTGGTGCCCGCTTTTTGCATCAATTCGGTTGCGACATCTTGCAAGCCGACTTGCTGATAAGCCAAAGCTAACAACCAATAAGAGGTTGCGCGATAACGCATATCACCGGTTTTTTCATCAGCCAATTCTTCGCGCAGGCGATTCATGGCTGACATTTCAGATGCGTTTGCCATTGCTAAAGTGTAAAGGCGATAAGCTTGCACTGATTCGTAGTAATAATAATCGCGATCGGAATTCACGCGCGCTGCGCTGCGTTGATAATTGGTCCAGTTGCTCAACATGGAATCTGGCACCGCATAACCCGAGCGTTTGGCTTCTAACAAGAAATGACCGGCGTAAGTTGAACCCCAATCATTGATATAGGATTCGCCCGGCCAATAACTGAAGCCACCGGCTGCTGTTTGGAAACCAGCGAGACGACGAATCGCCGCATTAATATTTTTTTCGATTTCCTGTTTGGTTTTTTCATCCAGATTAATCAGCTTTTGCAAACGCAATTGCGGGAATACAGACGAAGTAGTTTGTTCAACACAACCGTGTGGATAAGCAATCAAATAGTTCAAACGCTTTTCCAAATTCAGCGGCGGCAAACTGCTGACTTCAAGGCTGGCTTGATTGGTACCAAACATGCCGTTGGCCGCCAAAGGCGATAACCATTCTTCACCCGGCGCCAACAATTTACTTTCACTGACTGTTGCAGGCAGATTCGGTGTGCGTGAATCAATATAAATTTCTTGCGTGGCCGATTCAGCACCAGCAGATGCAATGACTTTTACATGACCTTTGCCGATGCGATCATTCACTTTTAATTTCAAAATTGCTATCGCATCGCCGGGCTCAGTGAATTGCAGTTGAGCTTTACCTTCGACCAAAGTAAATATCTCATTCACTTCGGCAGTCACATCCACTTGTTGAATGTTGGCTTCACTCACAAACACATTCACCGGCAAATTCACTTCTTCGCCAGGGCCAAGCACACGCGGCAAGGTTGCATAAGCGACCACTGGTTGCGTGACTTTCACGCTGGTTTCAACTCTTCCATAAGCTGGCGTTGCACTTTCGGTATCAGCCGCCACCAACATCACACGCACAGCACCCATATAAGGTGGTAATTGCACTTTGTGTTCGCGGGTTTCACCGGCTTTTAATTGGAATGCACCAACAAATTTTACAACCGGTGGGAAGCGACGTTCGCGACGTTTTTTCTCGGCTTCAAGCGCTGCATCCGATCCACCCAATGAGACTACGCGATCCAGTGTTGCACCATAAGCACCTACCACTTGATCAAACAAATCCCAGGTGCGAACGCCCAAAGCCTCACGCTGGAAGAAATATTCATGCGCATTCGGCACATGGAAATCAGTCAAGCCCAACAAGCCTTCATCAACAACCGCCAAGGTATAGGTCATAGCGCGTTGATTTTTTTCGCTGACTTTAATGGTGAATTCCGATTCAGGTTTTACTTTTTCGGCGACATCCAATTGTGGTTGCAAAACCGTTTTTGGATCTTCAACAATCAGTGGCACTACCCCATACAAACGAATCGGTGCATCAGCCACGCGCTGTTGATGCGGCAAGAGCAACATTAAATGTACGTAAACATTGGGCGCCATATCGGCAGTGATTGGAATTTCCAGATCGCGTTGATCAGCGCTGATATCCAACCAACCGGTTTTAATGACTTTGCTGCCGGTTTCCAAACTCATTAATACACGGCCTTGTGTTGATTTTGGCAAGCGAACTTTTGCGGTGTCACCAACTTGATATTTTTCTTTGTCGCTGGTCAACATCATTTGTGTGGGCGAATTATTTTTACCCGCGTCATCCCAGCTCCAACCCAAATAAACTTCCTGGCTGGTGCAGTGACCGGTTTCAGTATCATCGGCATCACAAACGCGAATTAAATGGCGACCCCAATCGTAACGACTACTATCTAATGTCCATTGAATGCGACCATCTTCATCACTGGTCAACTTGTCCTGAGTGATAGGCGTGTGTGAGGATTGTGAAAAATATTCCGCGAGATTTTCGGTTTCTTCATCCCACCACCAACGCCAACCCAATTCGTACACGGTAATTTCTGCTTCTTTGTTCGCAAGCGGTTTACCATCAGCACCCAGCACTTGAATGACCGCGTTGTGATTGCTGTCTTTGCTGAGTGACCCCATATAGCCATCGCCTTTGGGCAAGCTCAAACCATACCAGCTATCAAATTCCAGGTAATCAAACGGGCGCATCACCGTGCTGAAATTTCCGCTTTCTTCAAACACGCGTGTAATAAAATTCGCAGTCACTTTTCCAGGCGGCGGTGTTTCCAGTTTGAAATCAATCGGGAATATTGCGTTGCCTTTATCATCCAGCTTGCCATCAAACACTTTGGTAGAGCTGGTCGCTACGCGGCGCACATCATCATCAAAATCATATTGACCAAAACCCTCAAAACTGGTTTTTTTGGCGAAGAGCTTAACTTCAGTATCCGCTTTTAATTGTTTAGCGGTGCCGCCATGCAACCATTGCGAAAATAAAGTTACATTCATCGGCATATCAACTGCACGCAATGGAGTTGATTCTGGCGTGACATCCACTTTCAAACGATTGGGCACCACCATTTCGATTTTTAATAATTTATCGAACACCTGATTACCGATTTGTACGACTGCGCGATAATTTCCGGTTGGTGCATTTTCATCGGTTTGAATGGCAAAAGTGTAAATATCGCCCACTGCTTGATTAGCTGTTTTCGATACAACTTTTTTGCCAGAGGGATCAAACAAATCCAATTTGGCAGGATGATTGGCCGGCAAGGTATTTTGTTTATCTTCCAAAATAAAACTTAAGAATATGTCGTCACCCGGACGCCACACATCTCGCTCGCCGTAAATAAAACCCTTAAGACCGGCTTTGACTTGTTCACCGCCCACATCAAATTGGTTAGTGGGCAGCGCATCGGACTTACGAACGCGCAAATAACCTTGTTGATTATTATTGCTGGCTTGCACATAAAAAGGAGTGCCGTCGGTTTTGATAACAGCAATGCCTTGATCGTTAGTTTTGCCTTTGCCGATTAATTGATCCTGGTAATTAAATACCTCAATCTCGGTTGAAGACAAAGGTTTGGTAGTGCTTAACTCCGTTGTGATCACGTGCAATTCTTGATCGCCACCCAACTTGGCGATTATGCCTATATTAGATGCAAGATAATTGCGCTTATCGCTGGTGGCGTTATTGCCATAAGAGAAATAGGAATCGTGACAGGGATTATAAATTTCGTTGTAATCATAATAGCCACTGGATTCATAATATTGGCGATACCATTCCTCCTGTTCTTCCATCTCTTCATAGTAGCTGCTGCCTTCGGCATTTTTTGGCATGGGCAGTACAGGTTCATCAGGGCGAGGTTCGGAGCAGTTATACACGGAATTGCTGCGATCAATTTGTAATTCCAAACGCAACAAACCGGTTGGATGTTGTTGCATTAATTCGGTGAGATCCAGATTAAAACTGCGCAGGCCTTCACGCGGCACTTCAGGTAACCTGATGGTTTTGCGCCAGAGATAACGACCAGTTTGTGTGGGCGCAGAATAGCCTGTGTCGTTTAAACGATAATCTTGCAGGTATTGACCAATTTTGTTGTCGTAAATTTTAAATGCAATCACCTGCACCGAATCCACACCGGCAGCTTCAAACGGCACCACCAATTTTTCAGCACTCGGCAAAATACTGTTGATGCCAGAGAAACGCACTTCCGGTTTTGCCAAACTCAATACCAGGGTATGACGATATTCGCGATCCAGTGTTTGTTGTTTGCCGTTGTTAATAGATTGACTGATAACAAAGGTATATTGGCCATCATCAGAAATAGTTTTCGGGAAATAGCGCAACACACTGCCATCACGAATAACATCGGCATCGGCGTTGTTCACTTTAATTAAACCGGCGAGGTTTTGTGAATTATCCAATACATCCGAAAAACGAATTTCAACGTGAGTTTCCGGTTGATGAATCACCTGCATGCCGGTCATGGTAAAAATATTGCGCTGCGGCACGTCAACTTCGCGCTGACCTTTTTTGTCGCTAGCAAGTGATTTTCCATCCCATTCAACGGTTAATTTGCCGATTGCATCTTCACGCTGAATATTATTGATAGTGAATCTATGGGTTTTACGATCGACTTCTTGTACCCAATCAATTTTTTGTTTTTTGCCGTTGAGTTTAACTTGAAGAATTTTTTCAACATCTTTTACATCAGCGGTATCAGCAGTAATGATGGCGCCGGTCAATTGCATTTGATCGTCAGCATCAGGAATCGGCAACAGGCTGTTGACTTGCAAATCAAATTCTTGCTTGACCGTTTCCAGATCAAGAACAAAATCTTCCAGCGAGGGATCAATTTTTTGCAGCCCATCAGCTGAGAGTGTTAATCGAAATTTTTGTCCATTAGGCAAACGCTTGGCAGGTGTAATGCGCAATTCATTGTCGGCCGTGAATACCAGATTCACCGGCACATCTATATCCAACTCAACCAGATCATCGTCGGCTGCTTGATTGACTTGATCAGGCGTCACTACCGGATGAGTAAAGCGAATATACATAGGCGCATCAGCCGCCACCCAATGTCGGGGATAATCGCTCAAATGCTCTGACCAGGCGGCAGGTGCTTGCGCAGTAGCTTTGGCAGCATCAGTGGTTGAGGGAGAGTCTTTATCGCAAGCAGTTAACGCCAGCAAGACAATAAGCAGAAACGACCTGAGAAACAGAAGGGCGCGCATAGTGGTGTCCTTGATCAATCGACAATAATATGAAGGTGCCGGAAGATAACAAACAAAGACTGAATCAGGCATTAATCCAGACATTTATTACTATTATTCCGAATGCGACTTTTTACCACAAAACCCGCAACGATTGATCGAGCCTGGGGTGAAAAAATGTAATTCGTGATTTAGTGCCAGTTGCAAAGTGGGGTTTTAATTCCAAACCTGTTGCCAATCCTTGTATTCGCTTGGGCGAAGCTTGTATCTGGCAATATTGCCTTCATGCAATGCGAGCAGTTCCGTTTCTACCACTTCGAGAAATCGCGCTGCATCACGCTGCTCGATATGATTCGCCATACTGCGAATCAATTGTGTGGCTGCCTGTTTATTCATTTTTTCTTTGACTATACGACCGATCAATTCACTGATCAGTTGTTTATGCTGAAACCGAAAAGGATCAGGCTCACCCAATGATTGACGCACAGCAGAATAACGCGCGCAAGAGCGTTGATAAGCCCAAATAAAAAGATCGCGCAACAACTCAACCCGATTCAATTCATAAACCGCCAATATGGCTTCAATATAGATATCGCCGGGCACATCGACAAAAGATAGTGGACTCAAGTTTTGCCGAATCAAGGGAATATTCGCCGCCAAACGCGAGACTCGCTTGTTAACATCTTCGAAGGGCTGCAAATAAGGCAATTGCACCATTACAAAAAATGCTTGCTCAAAAGGATCATTGATAGCTGCGGCGGTATCGAGAATTTGCTGAAAACATTCGTCGATTTGTTGCGGCACATCTAATGGATAAAACACAGTACCGCTAATCCCAACCGAGATACTACGCACCCGACCGCAGGAAGCCGGATCAGGCAATAAATTTTCTGATAGAAGCGCATGCAAATTTAAAATACTGTAACGATTGAATCCAATTTCATCTGCCTGGTCGACCAGCAATTCAATCGCCGCTTTATGATTCAAAATCATTTGTGCCTCCAGCATATCCTTGCCATCTGCCAACGCACCCGCGTGCAACAAACGCTCGGTTTCCAGCAAGGAATAACTGTTGCCTTCAAGCCGACTGGAGTTCCAGGACAAATCAATCAACAAACGATTCAATATCTGCCGCGCATAGGTTCCCGCCGCGTGTTTAGCCTGACCGCCACCACCCAAATTCGCCAAATACCGGCGCGTTTCTTCAGTTAAATAAAAGGATTGATTGGGGCGATAGTCATCCAGAAATTTGCGGTTGTACCCCACCGGTGTTCGCAACCTGACGGGCCGCGACATCAGCGTTTGCAACTCGCGCCCCTCCGGCGAAAGCGGAATTTCAGAATCCGATTCACGAATGTAAAAAACTTTGGTGGCGGGTTTATCTGAATAGGTTGTCAGCGCTACTTGATACCGAGTCGCCGGCCCTTGCCCATCGCAAACCAATAAGCCCCGCTCCACCAACATCGCCAATCGCCTTTGCAAAGTCCGCCGTGGAAGATTCCCCAATTCCCTGAAAATCAACTCAATAGAAGCCCCCGACGGAAACCGCTTAACAGCATCCACCACCGATTGAAGCTCTTGATCAGTAATTTGTTTTGGCATGATAGGATTATTATGGCGCAAATGATTTATTTGCGCCATATAAAGTTTATGTGGCGCGGTAACAAATGTATTGTCAAACTGTATTTACATCCAGTATGGTGTCTCATCTGAATTTCTCTTCAACAAAAGATGAACTACCATAAGCAAGAATACATAGGGGGAATCATATGTTCTCTGAAAAACGCGTAGCTCAAATGGCGGCATATCTCTTGAATAAGAGCGGTGGCCATATGGCTTATATTAAATTGCTTAAACTTTTGTATCTTGCCGAGCGACAAGCAATGGCTAAGTGGGGGGAATCTATCAGCGGAGATCGATTTGTTTCCATGCCTTATGGCCCAGTTTTATCGCAAACTTATGCTCTTATTCAGGGGCATGCCGGTCTTCAAAGTTTCTGGAACGATCTTATTCAAGATGAAAGTAATTATGAAGTCTCATTAAAAAACCCAATTAATGATGATACTTTTGATGAGCTTTCAACCGCAGAGCTAGAATTACTGAACGACACCTTTCAACAATATGGATACATGACTAAATTCCAGATTGTTAATTACACACACGATAATTGTCCTGAATGGCAAGATCCCAATGGAAGCTCATACCCCATAAAACCTGAAGCCATTTTTAGAGCGATGGGTAAAACAGAAGATCAAATACAAGAAATGCTCAAAAATTATCATGAGCAACAAGAGCTGGATAGAATTCGAGCTTCCTTGGCATGACAATCGAATTCTATCCTGCAAGAAAAGGCACTATCCTAATTCCCTCCGGCTCATCAGATCATCTTCATTTTATTTGTTCAGATCCTGTTTTTTATCCCGAGCTATCACGTGATTGTGTTTTGATGGTTAATATTTCGACTATTAAACCGGATTTACATTTTGATCAAACCTGTATTCTGGATGCAGGTGATCATCCCTTCGTGAAACATCCCAGTTTTGTTTATTACAAAAAATCTGACATATTTGGCGCAGACAGCATTTCGAGAAATGTTGCTGATGGGACTTTTTCTGCGCATCAAGAATGTGGGGATTTAGTCTTTGAAAAAATCCTTGCAGGTTTTAATACAAGCAAAGAAGTAAGGCTAAAAATTAAAAAATTCTTCAACAAATATTGCTCAATCTGAAAAATGTAATTTTTTAATTCAAGCCCAGCCAACTCCAACAGGTAGAACCCAATCACTAAACTCCAGATGCAAAACCCGACGCTGCGATGGCTCGACGCTTTTGCTGGATGCATGAAGAAGATGTGGCCGCATAATCAAGGCGTCACCAGCGCTGGCTTCACAGTAAACAGGACTTTTCCGCGAAACAATTTCAGTGATTTGATCTTGCGATAGCAATCCATATCGGTGACTGCCGGGAATAACTTTCAAGCAACCATTGTCTTGCGAGGCATGGTCCAAATGAATACGAATAGTCACCATGGTCTTCAATACCGCTAATGGCGGCTGCACATGCAACACATCTTCTTTCAGACTCCAATTTTTCCATTCGGGGTCATCAAATTTTTCTGAAACAGCAACCGTTTTGTCTTGATGCCAAGTGACGTACCAGTTGGTGTCGGGTGTTTTGTTGAAGAGGATTGCTCTGATGAATTTGTGTTTTGGACTTAAGAATTCACGTGTGCCATCTGAAAATTCAGTACTGGCTAGATACTCATAAATCGATTTTAATTTTTTATCAATATGGCGAATGCCAGTTACATCAATATCAAGAGCAGTTTGTTCGATATCATGCAGAATGCGACTGAGCCATTCGGGTGACATGAATGCTCTCCCTACTGAGAATCCTGCAATCGAAAAACCATTCAACAAAGCCAATACTCGCTTACCAGTAATCATATTTTTGTAGCTTGAGAGCATTTTGTATTTCAAAAAACCGAATTTGTTGTCCCCATAAGTTAAATATTCAATAAATTCGCCATCTGGTTTGTAAGAAAACAAATGGCCATGTTTGAAGTAAAATTGTCTCTTTGTAATTCTGGATTTTTTAATTGAGCTTCTATATAACACTTCTATATTTATCCCCAAACAAAAAAGCCATCCTCGCGGATGGCTTTTTTGTTACTTGGCTTCAGTTGTTCTTGCAGCTTTCAACTCTTCAGCCATCGCTTGAGACAACTTCTGTATCTCAGGAATAATAGGCTGAACCAATTGAGTGGATAATTGCATCGACTCTTGAGTAACCATAGGCAGTTTCGCCAATGCGGATTTACCTGAATCAGTTTTATAGAAAGTAATCATGTCGGCAATTTCTTTTTCCGTGAAATGCTTGGCGTAAATATCAATAATTCCTGGTTTCATCTTGTCCCAGTTCACTTCTTTCTTAAATAGCTGAATCATTTTTTCATAGTATTTATCAACTATAGCCTGATCAGAAGCTTGAATGCCCATCTGCGCCGACATATTTTTCAGTTGCACCTCGAACTGCGAATACATCTGATTCACCATTGAGTGCATATCCATCAAACTCATTAATTCTTCGAGCTGTTTGCGTTTCGATTCCTCAGAAGCTCCGGCAGAAAATGAAACCAGCATTAAGACTACAAATATAATCTTTTTCATATTAAATCCTTAATCAATTTATTAATTTAACCACTATAGCACCGCACAAAAAAGCCATCCTCTCGGATGGCTTTAATTTTTACTGCTTCACGCAATCTACAAAATAATCTTTTCTGCCATCAACCTCGCGTTTCACCAAACCGTGAACGTCGGTTTCGAAACCGGGGAATTTTTCGTTGAAGTCGCGGGCGAATTTCAAATAATCCACGATGGTTTTATTGAAGCGCTCGCCGGGAATTAACAGTGGAATTCCTGGTGGATAGGGCGTTAACAAAATAGAGGTGATGCGACCTTCCAGCTCGTTTAATGGCACGCGTTCGATTTCGCGGTGAGCCATTTTGGCGAAGGCATCGGATGGTTTCATCGCCGGTTGCATATCGGACAAATACATTTCTGTCGTCAAACGCGCAACATCGTAGGCTTTATAGAAGTCGTGAATTTGTTGACACAAATCTTTTAGACCCATGCGTTCATAACGCGGATTGGCTTGCGCGAATTCCGGCATGATGCGCCACATAGGTTGGTTTTTGTCGTAGTCATCTTTAAATTGTTGTAATGCAGTCAACAGAGTATTCCAGCGGCCTTTGGTGATGCCGATGGTGAACATAATAAAGAATGAATAAAGTCCGCATTTTTCAATGATCACGCCATTTTCGGCGAGATATTTTGTGACGATTGATGCAGGAATTCCAGTTTCAGAAAATTGTCCATTCACGGACAAACCAGGGTTAACGATAGTGGCTTTGATCGGATCCAGCATGTTGAAGTTGGGCGCGAGTTTACCGAAGCCGTGCCAGTTGTCATCGCTGCGCAATACCCAATCTTCACGCGAACCAATGCCGTCATCTGCAAATTCATCGGGCCCCCAAACCTGGAACCACCAATCTTGCCCCCATTCTTCATCCACTTTTTTCATGGCGCGGCGGAAATCCAGCGCTTCTAAAATAGATTCTTCCACAAGCGCGTGACCACCGGGCGCTTCCATCATGGCCGCCGCAATATCGCAGGACGCAATAATTGAATATTGCGGTGAAGTTGAGGTGTGCATCAAATAAGCTTCATTAAATGCATCTTGATCCAATTTGACTTTTTCAGATTCGCGCACCAGAACTTGTGATGCTTGCGATAAACCGGCGAGCAATTTGTGCGTGGATTGAGTGGAGAAAATCATCGATTCTTTTGCGCGCGGTCTGTCTTTACCGATCGCGTGCATGTCTTTATAAAATTCGTGGAAAGTGGCATGTGGCAACCAGGCCTCATCGAAATGTAAGGTATCGATTTTGCCATCCAACATATTTTTTAAAGTTTCGACGTTATACAAAACACCGTCATATGTGGATTGAGTAATGGTCAAAATACGAGGCTTTTTGTTTTTCGCTTCGCGCGCAAACGGATTGGCATCGATTTTTTTCTGAATGCTTTCCGGCGTAAATTCTTCTAACGGAATCGGGCCGATAATTCCGAAGTGGTTGCGTGTGGGCATTAAAAATACGGGAATCGCACCGCACATAATGATTGAATGCAGAATCGATTTATGACAGTTGCGATCAACCACCACAATATCACCCGGTGCAACGGTTGAGTGCCACACCATTTTGTTAGAAGTGGATGTTCCGTTTGTCACAAAATAACAATGGTCCGCATTAAAAATACGCGCCGCATTTCGTTCAGACGCCGCAATGGGACCTGTGTGATCCAACAACTGCCCCAATTCTTCTACTGCATTACACACGTCGGCACGCAACATGCGCTCGCCGAAAAATTGGTGAAACATTTGCCCGATCGGCGATTTCAAAAAGGCCACGCCGCCCGAGTGACCTGGGCAGTGCCAGGAATAGGAACCATCTTGCGCGTAGTGCACCAGCGCGCGGAAAAATGGTGGTGACAAGCCATCGAGATAGGATTTGGCTTCGCGAATAATATGGCGCGCCACAAATTCCGGCGTGTCTTCAAACATATGAATGAAGCCGTGCAATTCACGCAGAATGTCGTTGGGGATATGGCGCGATGTGCGGGTTTCACCGTAGAGGTAAATCGGGATGTCGGCATTGCGGTAGCGAATCTCTTCCACAAAGGCGCGAACCGATTTCAGGGCCAGATCAGTCTCTTCTTGCGAGCCAGAACCGAATTCTTCGTCGTCAATCGACAATATAAAAGCCGAAGCACGCGATTGCTGCTGGGCAAATTGGGACAAATCACCGTAGCTGGTCACACCCAGCACCTCCCAATTTTCCTGCTGGATAGCATCCGCCAGGGCGCGTATACCCAGCCCGGAGGTGTTTTCCGAGCGAAAATCTTCGTCGATGATGACGATAGGAAAGCGAAAATTCATGGAGTCTCCACAATTGTCAAAAATGGGGGAATTTCACTTGCTGGCAGAAGGCGCCTCTGGGTGGTCGCTTGGGTGATGCTGACGCGCATCGGACGAGGCGCGATTGTAAAGCAATAAAAATGATAGTTCACGATTTTGTTTCCCTCGACCCTGAGCTTTTTTTGAGCCACTCGGCTGTAGCCATTCACCCATCAGCGGTACCAGCCTCAGGGACAAAGCTCCCCTTAATATCCCAACTCATCCGGTTATGGGGAATGCGCTCGGACGATAAGCCTACACCGCATCAATCGTAACCGCCTTGCAGGTTACAAAGCTTGTGCCGGTTCGATTATTTCAATTTGTGTATTCTGGCAGCAGAACCCAAGCATTAATCGTAAAAGAATATTTCTTTCGCATATTATCGATTGCGTTGCGCAATGCGTTACGAACAAATTCATCCGTTAATATTGGTTGGCGTTGCTCAGTCACCATGTGAAAAAATAGCACCCGCCTTTAACAAAGACCCGTCGATATTTCGACATACTTCGCCCTCTCCGTAGGGCGGGTCGAGACCCGCGTTGCTCCATTGTTTGAATTTACTATGCTTTTGCTTTTATGTTTTTTTAATAAAAAATTTCTAACGTTTTGATGTATTGCACTCTGCACACGCGGGTCTTGACCCGCCCTACCTGTGCCGGTTCAATATCAACGTGATTTCAAACTTTCTTTAGCTCTTGCCGCTGCCGCTTTCACCTGCTGCGGTGCAGTACCACCAATATGATTTCTCGCAGCAACAGAACCTTCGAGTGTTAACACTGCAAACACATCTTGTTCAATTGTGTTTGAAAATTGTTGTAATTCCGCGAGGGACATTTCGGATAAGTCTTTGCCGGTTTGTACGCCGTAGCCGACGGATTTGCCGACGATTTCATGCGCGTCGCGGAAAGGAACGCCTTTGCGAACCAAATAATCGGCGAGGTCGGTTGCGGTCGAAAAACCGCGTTTGGCGGCTTCGTGCATCTTGTCTTTTTTCGGTTGGATGGCGGGGATCATATCAGCGAATGCGCGCAGGCAATCTTTCACGGTGTCGATGGCATCGAACACAGGTTCTTTGTCTTCCTGATTGTCTTTGTTGTAGGCCAAGGGTTGAGATTTCATTAGTGTTAACAACGCAATCAAATGGCCATTCACGCGACCGGTTTTGCCGCGCACCAATTCCGGTACGTCGGGATTTTTTTTCTGCGGCATGATCGATGAGCCAGTGCAGAAACGATCCGGTAAATTAATAAAATTAAATTGCGATGAAGTCCAAAGTACCAGCTCTTCACTCATGCGTGACAAGTGCGTCATTAAAATACTGGCGAAGGCACAAAATTCGATTGCGAAATCGCGATCACTTACTGAGTCCAATGAATTTTCTGTCGGCGCTGTGAAGCCCAACAATTCAGCCGTGTAGTGACGATCAATCGGATAAGTGGTGCCAGCGAGCGCAGCTGCGCCCAAGGGTGAATAATTCAAACGCTTGCGGCAATCAATCAAGCGACCATAATCGCGTTGCAACATTTCAAACCAGGCCAGCATATGGTGGCCGAAGGTGACAGGTTGTGCGGTTTGCAAATGAGTGAAGCCCGGCATGATGGTATCGAACTCGCGCTCGGCCAGATCCGCCAAACCGGTTTGCAAACGGGTGAGTTCTTTGGCGATTGCATCCACTTCATCGCGCAGATACAAACGAATATCGGTGGCGACTTGATCGTTGCGCGAGCGTCCGGTATGAAGTTTTTTTCCGGCGATACCGATTTTATCCGTCAGGCGCGCTTCAATATTCATGTGTACGTCTTCAAGGCTGATCGACCAATCAAATTGGCCCGCATTGATTTGTTGGCGAATTTCTTCCAGGCCTTCGCGGATTTTGTGCAACTCATCAGCGGTCAACACGCCTGCTTTGGCTAACATAGTGGCGTGGGCAATTGAGCCGTTAATGTCGTGGTGGAAGAGTCGCTGGTCAAAGCTTACCGATGCGGTAAAACGTTCAACAAATGCATCGGTCGCTTCGGTAAAACGGCCGCCCCAGGGTTTGATGGGTTGTTCATTCTGGCTCATGAAGGGAATCTGCCTGCTATGATGGGACAAAACAAAGTCGATAATCGCTTTGTACAAAAGCCGCGCATTATAACGATTGGATTACCAAAGGCCTAATCTATGACTGCATCCTTATGACCTCGCCCGAGCTAAATAACGGTCTCAAAGGGCAAGCCAATGAGTTTTTGCCCAACCTTTGTTCCAGCCACGCACTATTTTTACTGGTATTGGTGGCGGAACTCATCGCCCTTTTATTGACTATCGCCCACAGCGCCCTGCCCGCTCTGGATTGGGATTATCTGGCTATGTCCTCGGTGATGGTGCAGTGGAATACCCTGATCAGCTCGCTGGCGATTTGCCGTTTGCGGCCGAAACTGGCGCAAATACCCAGCGTGAAAGCGGGCAGTTTGTGTATGGGATTGGTGTTGCTGGTGAATCTGGTGTTATCCATTCTCGGGCAATTTTTGTTGTATGGATTTATCGGTGGCCTGGTGATGCCGGATATGGATTTTGAATTAAATATTTGGCAAATCATTAACAATTTACTTATCACCGCAATTTCTGCCGGGATTTTATTGCGCTACTTGTATGTACAACAACAATTGCGCAATCAACGCGATGCTGAAATGCAAGCGCGAGTACAGGCGCTGCAATCACGCATTCGCCCGCATTTTTTATTTAATAGCATGAATAGCATCGCCAGTTTGATCGAAACCGATCCACAAACGGCGGAGCGCGTTGTGGAAGATTTATCCGAATTATTTCGCGCAAGTCTCGCTGAGCCAACACTCACACCTTTGGATCGCGAATTGGAAATTTGCAAACGTTATTTGGCGATTGAATCTTTACGACTAGGCAAGCGTTTGCGTTTGGATTGGCAAATCGGCCAACATAAAACTGACACACTAATTCCCAGTTTGATGTTGCAGCCTCTATTGGAAAACGCGATTTTGCACGGCATAGAACCACTTGCGGATGGCGGTTGCATCACTATAAAAATTTCACAAAAAGAAAAACTGCTTAGCATTGTGATTATCAACCCTTACAAACTTGCGCGAAAATCGGTCGATACTGATCCTAATCATCGTCACAATCGCATGGCCATGGATAATATTCGTCGCCGACTTAAAGCGCATTTTGGCGATGCGGCGCGGCTTTCTTGCAGTGCCGAGCAAGATCAATTTACCACTTACATTTTTTGTCCAATAACAGGTGAACAATAATGGACATTTTAATTGTTGATGATGAATTGCTGGCGCGTCAGCGATTGGTGCGTATGGCAGAAAAAATCGATGCAGTCGAACGCATTCTTGAAGCGGAAAATGCTGAGCAAGCTCTGCAATTCATCACACGCGAAGATCCTGATCTGGTGTTGTTGGATATTCGCATGCCGGGTAAAGATGGTCTGACACTCGCGCATCAAGTCAGCTTGATGGAGGATCCACCAGCAATTGTATTTTGCACCGCTTACGATACACACGCATTGGATGCTTTTGGCACGGGTGCCGTTGGTTATTTATTAAAACCGGTAAAAGCAGAACAATTAATTCAAGTGATAGAAAAAGCGCAAAAATTAAATAAGATCCAACGCGCTGCAGCTTCGGAAAAACCGCAAGACAATAAAAACCAACGACAACATATCAATGCCAAAACCCACAAAGGGGTGGAACTAATCCCATTGCGGGATATTCGTTATTTTATTGCCGATCAAAAATATGTAACAGTTTTTCATACGCAAGGCGAACATCTATTGGACGAAAGTTTAAAAGATCTGCAAGAAGAATTCGGCGAACGATTTGTGCGCATCCACCGCAACGCGCTGGTATCACGACACCACATAGAGGCGCTTGAGCGCGATACTCAGGGTCAGTTCTATATTCGCCTGACCAATATGGATCAAAAACCGCTGGTCAGTCGGCGCCACGTGAGTGATATCAAAGAATTATTAAAAACAATATGAAATTTTTTGCCCGCGGATCCAAAGGTATCAATATAATACCCGGCAAATACATTTTTAATTGAAGTCTTGACTGGATAACTGCCATCATTCAGCCTTGAATTACTAATCGCTAATTGATTGAGACTTTTTTATGAGCATGGGAACCCTGTTTACTGTATCTGCGCCATCAGGCGCCGGAAAAACCAGTTTGGTGGGCGCGCTGGTCAAGTCCAATCCGGAAGTCTGCGTGTCAGTATCACACACCACCAGATCCATGCGTCCCGGTGAAGTAGAAGGTGTTAATTATCATTTTGTATCGCGCGACCAATTTGAAACCATGCTGGCCGCAGGAGATTTTCTTGAGCACGCGCAGGTGTTTGGCAATTTATATGGCACCTCACAAAACTGGGTAATTGAAACACTGAAACAAGGCGTGGATGTAATTTTGGAAATCGATTGGCAAGGCGCTCAACAGGTTCGCCGCTTAATGCCTGAAACCGTCAGCTTATTTATTTTGCCGCCTTCGCTCGCTTGTTTGCGCCAACGTTTAACCAGTCGCGGCCAGGATGATGAATCAGTGATCAATGCGCGAATGGCGGAAGCAATTAGCGAGATGTCTCATTACCCCGAAGCTGATTATTTAATTATCAATGATGATTTTACCGTTGCGCTGGCGCAGTTTCAGGCGCTGGTAACTTGCCAGCATTTACGATTGGAACGCCAGACCCAACGTCACGAACAACTACTAAAAGATTTATTAAAAGCCTGAGGTGGTGTTTAGCCGCCTCTTGAAAACCTTGAATTATTTTCCTTGATCTTTTTTTCTGCTTTTTGCAATACCGCCTCCAGCTCTTTTAATTGCACCGGCTTGGTAATGAAATCATTCATACCTGCATCAAACGCTTTCTCATTATCATCCGCTTGCACACCTGCGGTTAATGCAATAATCCAGGGTTGATGAGGCAAATGTTTTTGTTGTCGAATAATTTTAGTGGCTGTGTAACCATCCATCTTATCCATTTGTATATCCATTAAAATGATATCAATGTTCCGCTGTTGAACAGCATCAACCGCTTCTTGCCCATCCGCAACACAACCGATATTTTCGTACCCCAATTTTTTCAGCATCATAGTGGCCACCATTTGATTTACGCTGTTATCTTCAACTACCAATAATCGCGCCCATTTATTATTGGCTGCTGCCATGTGAGTCGATTTTATGCTCGCCTGCTGTTGGTGGCCCAGCAATTGAGTCAAACTTCTTTTTAACGTATGGGTACGAACAGGTTTGAGCAAAACCAAATCGACTTCAGGCCACTCTTGCCTATCAACATGCGCACTGCTTAACACAATAATGGGGGCGTGTTGCATAGAAGTAAATTTTCTGATTTCTTTGGCCAATGTGCCGCCATTAATCTTTGGCATACAAAAATCCAGCAGAATAAGATCATAGGCTTGACCTAATTGCAGATTTTCCAAGGTGGTTTTGGCCGAATCAAACGCAGCAACCTGCATGCCCCATTGCAATAAAGTGCTGGATAAAACCCGACGATTGGTTGCGTTATCGTCGACAATTAATGTGCGTAGTTTTTTGAAATCATCTACGGCTAACATGAGCCCTGGCGTGGGTATTCGCTGATCGAACTCAAGCTTTAACGAAAAATAAAAAGTAGAGCCTTGATGCTCTTCACTTTCAAACCAAAGTTTCCCTCCCATTTGTTCGGCAATGCGTTTGCTGATGGCCAACCCCAAACCTGTACCGCCATAACGACGGGTAATACTGCCATCTGCCTGGGTAAACGCGGTAAACAACTGTGATTGATGTTCTTTGGCTATTCCTATTCCCGTGTCTTTAATGGCGATCAACAACTCACAAGTTTTTTCATTGGGCTGAAGATTCGTCAACGTCACCTCAACAAACACCTCACCTGTTTCGGTGAATTTTATGGCGTTGCCCAATAAGTTATTAATTACCTGACGAATGCGCGAGGAATCACCAATCAAACCATCCGGTAAATCGGGAGCCAATAAACAATTGATCTCCAACCCCTTTTCATTCACTTGTTTAGAAAAGAGCTCAAGGCATTCCTCAATTAAAGTGCGCAAATCAAACGCTGAACAATCGAATTCCATTTTGCCAGCTTCGATTTTTGAATAGTCCAAAATATCATTGATAATGACCAATAAACTTTCGCCACTGGATTGTATGGTGCGCAAGAGTTGTATTTGCTCTTCATCCAGTTGGGTTTCGTTTAACAGAGACG
The DNA here is from genome assembly GCA_966252135.1 of uncultured Cellvibrio sp. Classification (GTDB taxonomy): domain Bacteria; phylum Pseudomonadota; class Gammaproteobacteria; order Pseudomonadales; family Cellvibrionaceae; genus Cellvibrio. Next base: position 34,722 of record CBINNU010000005.1, read on the forward strand.
CGCAACCAATAACGCCGTTCATCGGAGTGCGAATTTCATGGCTCATCACTGCCAGGAAGGAACTTTTTACTTGCGCCAAATGTTCAGCTTCTTCGCGAGATTTTTGTAATGCTATTTCGGCTGTTACTTGTGCTGTAATGTCGCGGGTAATACCAACCAAACCAATGACATTACCCAAGCTGTCAAACATGCAGGTTTTGAGTGATTCATAATATTTATCTTCACCACTGGCGGTGGTAATTTTTTCGCGATTTCTGATGAATCCGGCACTGGCCATCATCTGTTGTTCTTCTGAATAAATTTTTTGTTTGGCTTCTGGCGAAAATATTGTTGAATCAAGATCCGTTTTGCCAATTAATGCTGCCGGATTATCCACTCCATGATAACGACTCCAGGCGAGGTTACCGCCTAAAAAACGGGATTCTCTGTCCTTGTAGTAAAAAAGATCGTTTAATTGATCTTGCACGTAAGTTAAAAATTTAACTTTTTGAAAAGCTTTTTCCCGCGCTTGATACTGGCTGGATATATCCATCAATATCCCACAACCCGCATTGTCAGTGATTTCCAGCGGCGCGACTTGCAGCAACAAACACTTTTCCTGAAGCACAATTTCCCGGGTCAAGGTGCAATAGAGTGTGCAAGCGTCTTTGAGGATCTGTTGGCTGTCGCAACAGGGGGTTGAAATGGCTTGGATAAATGCCTGAGGCTGTTGGTAACAATCGGCCGGTGTCAGACCCAAAAGTGTGATGGACGCAGTGTTAATGCTATCCAGCGAAAACTGCTCATGATCCTTGAAGTGGTATTGAAAAATCACTGTCGGCAGTGCGTTGATGTTATCCATGAGCCATCCCGTAAGCGAGACCACTGATCAGCAGAGCATAGACCAAAATTTGAGCTGGCTCCTGTCTTTGCCTATGCTGTGATATAGCTTAATGCCCATTCAGGGTTGGCAGCTGGGCGGTTTCTGCGCATAATGTCAGCCCTTTCGAAAAAATTCCCTGCAAATTGGTAGATTTCTATGGCTCGTATTACTGTTGAAGATTGTTTACAACACGTTGATAACCGTTTTGAGTTGGTCATGGTCGGCAGCAAACGCGCCCGCCAACTGGCGATTGGTGGCAAAGACCCCCATGTGCCGGAAGAAAACGACAAGCCAACCGTTATCGCTTTGCGTGAAATCGAAGAAGGCTTCATTGATGCCAGCATCCTGTTGGAAAAAGATGTTCTGCCTCAACCCAAGCCTGAGCGTGTGTACGACAACGATATTTGATGTCCTCTGACCGGAGGTTGGTGTGCAAACTCTGGATAGCCTAAGCCACAGGTTGTCATCTTATCTGGACCAAAGCCAGATCAGCGGGGTTCAGCGCGCCTACCTCTACGCCGAACAAGCCCACGACGGACAAAAACGTCGCAGCGGCGAAGCTTATATCACTCATCCCCTTGCCGTTGCCGACATACTGGCTGGCATGCACATGGATCACCAAAGCCTGATGGCAGCCATGTTGCACGATGTGATTGAAGATACCGGCATCAGCAAAAAAGCCCTGGCCTCCCAGTTTGGCGATACTGTGGCCGATCTGGTCGATGGCGTGAGTAAGCTCACCCAAATTGAATTCGAAACCCACGCCGAAAAACAAGCTGAAAACTTTCAGAAGATGGCCTTGGCCATGGCCAATGATCTGCGCGTGATAATGGTCAAATTGGCGGACCGCTTGCACAACATGCGCACACTCGGCGCCATGCCTGCCGATAAAAAACGTCGCATCGCTAAAGAAACTCTCGAAATTTATGCGCCCATTGCTCATCGCCTGGGCATGAATGATTTGCGTGTGGAACTGGAAGATCGCGCATTTCATTCTATGTACCCTCTGCGTGCAGCGCGCATGCAAGCCGCGCTACGCAGTGCACGCGGCAATCGCAAAGAACTGGTCGAACAAATTCAAACCGCAATTGAAAAACGTTTGCTGCGCGAAGAAATTAACGGCCTGGTAATTGGCCGTGAAAAACATATCTACAGCATTTATGAAAAAATGCGCAGCAAAAAAAAATCCTTTAAAGAAATTATGGATGTTTACGCTTTTCGCATAGTGGTCGATAAAGTCGACACCTGTTATCGCGTGTTAGGGATCATTCATAATTTATACAAACCGGTTGCCGGTGAATTTAAAGATTACATCGCGATTCCCAAAGCCAATGGCTACCAGAGTTTGCACACAGTGTTGATTGGTATGCACGGCGTGCCGATTGAAGTGCAAATTCGCACCACAGACATGGATGAGATGGCGAACAGTGGAATCGCTGCGCATTTTTTATATAAAGCCAATAGCAGTGAAACATTAAGTGCAAGTCACAATCGCGCGCGCCAATGGGTGCAGGGCTTGTTGGAGATGCAACGCAACGCGGGCAATTCATTGGAATTTATCGAAAACGTTAAAATCGATTTATTCCCCGATGAAGTGTATGTATTTACACCCAAAGGCAAAATTGTGGAGTTGCCTTCAGGTGCAACCGCGGTGGATTTTGCTTATGCAGTGCACACTGATATTGGTAATACCTGTGTTGCTTGTCGCATCAACGAGCGCATGGCGTCACTCTCGCAACCGCTGCAAAGCGGTCAGCGTGTCACCATCATCACCGCGCCCGGTGCACAGCCCAATCCTAATTGGTTAAATTTTGCGGTGAGTGCAAAAGCGCGCAGTGCGATTCGTCATTATTTAAAACATCAGCGTCATCACCAATCCGTCAGTTTGGGTAAACGCATGTTGCATCGTGCCCTGGCGGATTTGCATATTGAAATGGATCAACTGAACGACCAACAAAAAACCGATTTACTAAAATCCTTGCAGTTGGAGAGCATGGATTTACTTTTCGAAGAAATCGGCTTGGGCAAACGACCCGCGTTAAATGTTGCGCGTTTGATTCATCCTGAAGCGGAAGTAAAACGCAATCTCGCGTCCAATTCGGCGATTACCATCGATTCAGCCGAAGGCATGATTATTAGCTTTGCGCGTTGTTGTCGACCTATTCCAGGCGATCCGATTATTGGACATATCAGTTCTGGAAAAGGATTGGTTATACATCAAGACACTTGTCGTAACATTGCTGAAATTCGCCACAATCCGGAAAAAATTAGCCAGGTCAATTGGGCTGCACAAGTCAGCGGCGAATTTTTGGTTGATATTCGTATCGAGGTCGAAAGTGAGCGCGGCATCATTGCGATATTAGCCACGAGAATCAGTGAACAAGGCGCTAACATCGAGCACATTAACGTTCACGAGCGTGATGCTCACAACAGCGTGATTCATATTTGCATCGGTGTTCACAACCGTATTCACCTCGCCAATATTATGCGCCGCATACGCACACTCAGTTTTGTAATCCGCGTGCAACGCGCCAAACATTAAACCTCCCCCAAATTTTCTCGCGTAGGTTGGAAGAGCGAAGCGACTTCCGACAATTACATTGAAAGGATGGGGTGAAAATTTTTTTATATTTTTAAATCAGGAGCAATCAAATGACCAACAAAGCCGTAATCCACAGTGACGACGCACCCGCAGCAATCGGCACCTATTCACAAGCTATCAAAGTGAACAACACTGTTTACTTATCCGGCCAAATTCCATTGGATCCTAAAACTATGGTGTTGGTTGAAGGCGATTTTGCAGTACAAGCGCATCAGGTATTTAAAAATTTGCGTGCAGTCTGTGTAGCAGCGGGCGGTGATTTACAGCAAATCGTTAAACTTAATATTTATTTAACTGACCTCAGCAACTTCCCAATCGTCAACGAAGTCATGAGCCAATACTTTCAACAACCTTATCCTGCTCGCGCAGCAATCGGCATTAATCAATTGCCGAGAAATTCATTAATTGAAGCTGATGGAGTGATGGTGATTTAAGATTAGATCCCTCCCCTGCCAAGGGGAGGTTAGCTGGGGTAAATTATTTTCGGCTTTTTAGCGCCTGGTCGCCCAGATTTTTGCCTGTATAAAATAAATCGTAGTTGTTCCTTCATAACCAGAATCTGTCCCAAAGAGTATCCAGATTTTTCCGTTGGCATCAGTGTAAGTGGAAAAGCGGCCGCGTTCGCTTCTGAGGGTTTTTTTCATGTAACTGGTATCGGCGTTGCCGCATTCGCGGTCGTTGGCGAAGTTGCCCAGTGCAATTGCATCCACACCGCTGGTGGTTTGATTGCCTTTGTCGATATTCATTAAATAATCGTTATTGCCCGCATTCACGGATTTGGGTTCGGTTTTACTGGCACCGGCTTTAATGGTGACTGCTTCACCAGGCGCGCCGCCGATACCGACACAGTTCTTTTGTGCGTTAGTAGCAAATGTCACTTCAAATTCAAAATCATAAAGTCGGTTGGCTTCAAGGCCTTCGTATTGTCGGGTGATAAACATAAACACATCATCACTGTGATTATTGCTGCTTAATTTATAGCCCTTGCGTTTAACGCCTTCGGTGACTGTTACATTGAGTGGTGCAGGCAACTCCACTTGTCCACCGTTAAACATATAGTCAGTACCATTGGCCGTGTAATCGGCATAACCCTGCTTCCAGGCGGCAACCGAATCGTGAAAATTAATCGAGAGTTGTTGGCTATCGTCTTTGTCGTCGAGTTGATCGCTGCCGCAGGCGGTGAGTATCAGGCATAACAAAAGGCAGAGTGGTTTCATATATAGGCTCCGATTGAAGATGGGTGCAGGCTAGGCCCAATCCCCATTCAAAGCTGTAAGAGAAATGTTGCTGGCTGTAATAAAGTGTAACCGAGGCTTTGGAAGCAGCGACCAATTGCTTACAATTCAACCCATCAGGATTACATCTTCTATTCCAAACCTCTTGCACACAGGTGAACCAAAATTTTCCATCGAGTTATTGACGCAGTTTGCACATGCCTTTTGATTTGCGTTTTGTCTGTGCAAGCACAAACCGAAAACGAATCCCGCTGGCAATTTAGCCTGGGAGTAGGTGCGGGTGTTAGAACCAATCCCTTGCAATATTCAGATGATATTCCACTGGTCTTGTTGCCGCAGCTCAGTTATACCGGCGATAAATTTTTTATTGATAATCTGGATTTTGGTTTTCATCTGCTGAATCAAGAAAAGTCGCAACTGAATCTATTGATTACACCCAGTTACGATCAAATATTTTTTGAGCGCTGGAGCTCGGGTAATTTTTTTGTCGACTCCACGATCGAATTTTCTGCCACAGACACACCGAAGTTTGAAGTGTCTCATGGCCGGGATTCGCCGGATAAAACGGGAAATAGTTTTAATCGCGAAGATTATGATTTGCATGATCGCGATATGACGGCTTTGGGTGGCCTTGAATACAATTTACAACTGGCACAAATCAATATGCAATTGCAGTGGCTACATGATCTGCTGGATGTGCATGATGGTCAGGAAGTGCGTTTATCCTTCGGTCGCGAGTGGCAATTTAATCGGCATACAGTCAACCTTGCAGCTGGTTGGGTATGGCAGGACGCAAAAACGTTAAATTATTTTTACGGCGTCACGCCTGCAGAAGTTGCTGCGCAAGATGTGTATCAACCCGATGCTGATCTATCGCCTATGTTGCGCCTTGATTGGACTTATCGTCTGACAGAAAATTGGGACTTGCGATTTTTTGGCAGCTATCGCCAACTGGGCGATGAAATACAAAAAAGTCCAATCATCAAAGAAGGCGAAATAGTCACCCTGTTTGTTGGGGGGGTGTATCATTTTTAATTTCAGACTATGGTATAGATTTTTATCCTGCATTGCGCTATTCGGCTTGGCCTGGCCCACATTGGCTAACACAGGCAATGATATTTCATTTTCGATCAAGCCTGGTTTGTGTTTGCTGGCAACAGGTGAAACCGAATGCCGCGATAGCTTGCTGGTAAAGTGGAAAGCGCGGCAGCAATATTCGCTTTGCCTTTATCAGGCAGCGGGAGATTCGTCCTTGCATTGTTGGCGCGCTGCGCGTGAAGGCGAATATCAATTTGAATTTATTGCCAGTGAAACAACCCAATTTGAATTGCGCGATCAACAAAGTCAGCAATTGCTGGTTTCAAAATCCTTTAAAATTTTGAACCGTGAATCAGGTAACCGGCGGCGTAACCCCTGGAGTTTTTTCTAAATGACTTACAACAATCTCATTTTATTGGTGGAAGATGATCGCCGCTTGGCGCAGTTGGTGAAAGATTTTTTGGAGATGAATGACTTCAAAGTATTTGTTGAAGAACAGGGCACTCGTGTGCTCAGACAAACGCAAAACTTAAATCCTGCATTGATAATTCTGGATTTAATGTTACCGGGCAAAGATGGTTTGACTCTCTGCAAAGAATTACGCCCGGAATATAAGGGGCCAATCTTAATGTTAACTGCGCGCGATTCCGACGCAGATCAAGTGTTGGGTTTTGAGTACGGTGCGGATGATTATGTGATTAAACCGGTTGAGCCGCGGGTATTACTGGCGCGCGTTAAAGCGCTCTTGCGTCGCTACTACCAACAGGATCCTCGCGAGCAAGAAGCTTTGGTTTTTGGTCAGCTACAGATTCAACCTACTGCACGTAAAGTCAGTTTAAACGGTGAAGATATACAACTTTCCAGTCACGAATACGATTTGTTGTTATCGCTTGCTGCGCAAGCAGGCCAAATACTCAGCCGAGAATTTTTATTTAATCATATTTACAATCGCGAATATGACGGGCTGGATAGAACCATTGATGTGCGCATTTCACAATTGCGCAAAAAATTACAAGACAATCCCGATAACCCAACTCGCATTAAAACTATTTGGGGAAAGGGTTATTTATTTATTGCCGACGCATGGGATTAATCATGTGCAGGATTAATTCGTGAATCGTGCTTTTATTTCACTTTATTTTTTTCTGGTCAGCTCAATAATTCTGATTGGTTGGGGCTTGAATCATGTGTGGAATAGCTTGGCGCCCGAAAATGAATTACATTCTGATGAAATTAAAACACTTTTTTACTGGGTTGAACGCAGCATCCAACAAGACCCAAACCAGTTTCTTCCCGGTTCAACACAAACTCCCGGCATAAAAGTTGACATAATCCCCCTCGACGAAGTTGCTGGCGATCAAGCTCTATTGCAATTACAGCAGGGTGAAATTTTTGCGGCCAGCAATGATCAGGAATGGTTGTGGTACAAGCTTATGCCGCAAACTGACAAAGTCATTTTGCTGAGCAAGAACATTGAACAAGAGCCTCTGTTATACAAAGTGCTGCTGGCAGCCTTTTATTTCACTTTGGCATTGGTGATTTATATTTGGGTCTGGCCTTTGTCACGCGATGCCAAAAAATTGGAACTGCAAACCCAATCACTGGGTCCGGATAAATTACCGCAAGAATTGCATTTGCCCAAGTCGTCAACGCTTTTTCCACTCGCTAAATCCTTTAACCAGATGTTGCATCGCTTGCGCGAATTAATTGCATCCTACAAAGACATGACCAATGCGGTATCACATGAATTGCGAACGCCTTTAGCGCGCATGAAATTCGCTCTGGCATTAATTGATGAAGATAAACTGGATGTGCGCACTCGCCAACAATTAAATAGCTTGTCGCTGGATATTGGTGAAATGGAATCGCTGATTAATACGCTGTTACTTTACGCAGGGTTTGAGCAGCAACAACAGTCACTCAAGCTAACACCGGGGCCTGTCATTAATTTGCTGGAATCAATAGAAACCAATTTCAAAAAAAATCACTCGTGTAATTTGCAATTGTTGATTAAGGATGGATCACTGGGTCAGGATTTTTATTGCGAATGGAAACTGTTGGAAACTGTATTACAGAATCTGGTTAACAATGCTGCACGCTATGCAAAAACTACCATCCACATTACCGCCAGCATTGATCAGGGTTTTTATAAAATCTACGTAGAAGATGACGGCCCCGGCATTCCTGAAACCGAACGTGAAAGAGTCTTCGATTCGTTTGTACGACTTTACGACGAACCTAAACAATCAGGTTTTGGATTGGGTTTGGCAATTGTGAAACGTATTATGCAGTGGCATCAGGGCGGAGTAGGTATCGAAAAGGCACAGGAACTTGGCGGCGCCCAATTAGTTATATTCTGGAAAAAAATTATCAATTGATTTATTACTGATACTAGTGCATAAAGCGGAAACTTATAACCCGTTGTTAGCTGAGGGAATCAACTTGAAAATCTTATTTGTGTCATCGGTTATTTTTATTGCAAGCTGTTTGTCTGCTTGTGGTGGAGGCGGTAAAAGTGACACAACGGCCAGCTCCAGGGCCTCGACCAGTCAAACAACTCAACCAAGTTCTCAAGCCTCCAGCTTTTCCTCCAACTCTTCCAGTTCTTTCAATTCTTCTTCCAGTTCAACCTTTGTTTCCTCTTCACTGGCCTCAATATTTGGTTCTTTGGTGGTTGCTGTTAATGAACAAACAATTAGCGAACCGATTTTGGAAATCGGTTATTTTCCCGAGCTTGTTGACGCGGGGGATTCATTAACTATCTATTGGACCGCACATTCATCAGAGGGCGCGTTAAACGACATTGTTTGGCAACAAGTAAGCGGCCCCAATGTTTCACTCGATTCAATGAATAATCAGTTGCTCATTACATTTGGTCAGCCAGGTGATGTGTTGTTAAGGGCGACGGTTACCGACAACCTAAATAGAACTGTGACTCGCGATATTGCTATCAAAGTGATCGCGCCTTTTTCAGAAAAAGCGGAATTGATTTCAGGCGTATCCACAGGGGCTGGTTTTGATCTGGTGATTGTGGGCGATGGTTTTTTAGATGTGGATCAGGCTAAGTTCAAACAGGCTGCTCAAGAAACGGCTGAATTTTTATTTCAATACGATAAAAAAATATTAAATCCATATAAGCCTCTGATTAATATCTGGGTTATTGAATCAATATCTACTACAAGAACCATTCCCAATGGCTCATCCGGCAACACTTTACTCGGTAGTTTTTTTAATTGTGCCAATATAGAAAGATTGTTGTGTGTTGATTACACCAAATCCATGCAATTTGTTAGTCAGCATGTTCCTCAATACGATCAAATTTTGGTGTTGGTTAATAGCACGCAATATGGTGGTGCTGGTGGATCCATTTCTACGGCATCCTTACATGGCCTTTCAAAAGATGTCGTGATTCATGAGCTCGGCCATTCAGTTGCAAATTTGGCAGATGAGTATGTGGAAAATGATGGGCAGTCGCCAGATGCCTTTGAACCAACCGAACCCAACGTTACGATTAATCAGAATCCGGAAACTGTGAAATGGAATTATTGGTTTAAAGATCCGCAAAAAATTCCTGGCTTCAACCAATTTACTTTTGATGAGATGGAGGTCGGTTATTTCGAAGGCGGTAAATATCACTCCAGGGGAATTTGGCGCCCAACAAACTATTCCTTTATGAGCCAAGTCGGACTGGCTATGGGTTCCGTCAACGCTGAAGCTATGGCCTTGTCCATTTGGCGCTATTCCGATAGTAACAATCTGGTTTTACCTCAACAAAAAGTTATTACTCAATCTGACAAACCGACAGCGTTCTATATACAACCTCCACTGAATGCTAATTATTTACAAATTCAATGGTGGATTGATGATGAGCCGATTATAGGCAACGGCAATGAATTATTTTTGGTACTGAGTCAGATTGATGAAACGATTAAATCTGTACGAGTGCAAATGGTAGATGCGACAGGATTAATTCGTCGTCACTCCAGTAAAAGTAAAACAGAATATGAATGGGTAATTGAATGAAAACATTAATTTTTGTATTAGGTTTTTTATTTGCTGGATGTATTCAGGCGCAACAAACGCAAACCTTGATGATTTTACTGCAAGTAAAAGATTCGCAATATGTATTGAATGATACCTGGATTGTACCCAAGGCATTACCTGAATCTATAGGCCAGGATCACCCTGAAGCGGGAGCTTTGAGCTGGAAAATAATCACAGTCGACGGGGAGATTATCAAATCCGGAATACTGGCCGACCCACAAAATGTAACCAGTCATGATATTGATTCAGGCCAGTTTATTCCTGCCCAATCTCGACTAACCGAATCGGCAGTGATGATTCGTGTAGCCTATGATCCGCTTATGAGTGCGCTGCTGATTGAGAAAATGCCTGATGTTTCATTAAATGATGTAACAAAATCAGAGAAACAAAAGCCTGTTACACCCCAGAAACTATTATTGAATCCCCGAGTAATGTAAAAAATTGTAGGAAAAACTATTTGTTCAAAAATTATTCCATGTTATAAAACACGCCTCTAGGGACGAGACCTAATCAAACCGTACTGGATATTAGTTCTCGGGCGAAAGCCCAACAATAATAAATAGGTAATCCCATGATGAGTCTGAGTCTGCGCCAGCAGGTTGCGGTGTGTATGGTGTTAGTGGGTATACACATTGTCCTGTTTTTGCTTGCGCCCAATTGATCGATCATAAAAAAACCGGCCTTAACAGCCGGTTTTTTTATTTCGCCAATCATCAATTGCATTGGTAAACATCAAACGCCTGACGACCGTTAGCCGGTTCGCCTACAGGCACCACGGTGTTGCCGCCTGCGTCGTTCGCCTCATTGCGAGCCATATTAGCCAACTCTTTGGCGATGGTTTCCGGGTTGCGCTTCATGCTGCCGACATAATTGTCACGCACTTTAACAGTGAGCGTGCTGACTTTTGCACAGTTGGCAACGGCTGATGCATTAGCGACGGCTACGTTGCTGCCAGCTTCATTAACCTTTACGAAATTACAGGCTGTCAGTAGCAGACTGCCAGCCAGAATAAGACCTAATGTTTTCATGGGGGCTCCTCATCGACTAGTAAAAAACCCGATTACACTAACCGACTTGCCCAGCAGATTCAAACAGCCAGTGGCAAATAAATATGAGTTTCCGCTTGATGCTCGGGCACATCGGGAAAGCCGCGAATACGTTCAAAAAACAATGGGAAATCGCGCAACTCATGTTGTGTCGACATCAGCCATTGCTCATATAAATAGCGGGTAGGTGTGCGCAACCCACTTTCAGGGCCTACATAAATAATGCGCGCGTAAAGACCGGCTGGTATTTCCATTCTTTTCAAGGGCGTTAAATCCTGCTCGTAATCCGGCTTAATTTCAGCTGCCAGCCGCAGGTGGAAATTATCAGGATGCAACTCGGGATCTTGATACCAGAAATTAAAACTGCGCGAGGTTGCAGGCGGTAATTTGTGTTGGCGTCGCCATTGGATATAGGTTTTGATAGTGTCTTGTAACTGCATTTCAGAGCCATGATGATCAAGTGCTGCCAGGGTAATAACCGGCAACTCAATCAGTTCAACGGCATAATCATGGGATAGGTTCTGCATTTGTTTTGCTCTCAGTTGATGAAAATGGACATCCTGTTCTTTCCAAAATTGCCACCGGGGTTGTTGGCGACATTCACCAGGGGCTTGCCCCGAATAGTCCTTGAATGCACGAGAAAAGGCCTCGCTGCTTTCATATCCCGCTTCCAACGCAATCTCGGTAATAGACATATCCCTGAATGCCAATTGCCAAGCCGCGCGACGGAAAATTTTGGCGCGGGTATAGTGTTTAGGCGTCATTCCAACTACTGCTGCGAATTGTCGATGAAAATGAAATGTGGACAAACAGGCCACCTGGCTCAATTGTTCCAGCGATAAATTCGTGTCGAGATGCTCATCTATATAGTGCAGCAAATTCAGCAAGCGTTTTGAAAAGTGATTCATGGTGGCCATCATCCAGAGAATTGTGTGCAGCTTAAAGAAAATTATCCTATGGCGCCTGATAGTTCTTGCTGTTTTAATGGAGATTGATAACTTTCCCGACAACTAGGCAGATGCAGCTTGAACGGGTATCTTTGACCCGTACCAACGCAGCAGGGTTATCGGGAGCGCCCTGTTTTTACAATAATCATCCTTGCGTAAAGGAGTTTGCTATGTCGATTTTCAGTAAACCTGGATTTAAACGTTTTCGCCGCATTCTATTTTTTGGACTTTTCTGGATCAGCCTGTCGATGGCGATCACACTGGCGGCAGGAAAAATATATCAGCATGCAGATCGCGATCCGGATCGCGGTGCTATAGGGTTGGCGAATGGCGAATTCGGTGAAGGTTACACCACACCTGTGTATCTTGATCAAGGCTGGAAAAATCACGACAGCCTTTGGTTTTACACCACGACACAGGGTTCAGTGTTGCTGCCGAATGATTTTTTTATTTCGTTGGAGCAGGTGGATTCTAAAACAGCATTTCTCGATCCAGTGAATGTTGATAAATACCGTTACCTGCCACAGAAAAAAACTCTGTTTAATGAATATGCATTGCCGGTGGGATTTGCGGTAGAAAATTATCGCGATAAAGATTACGTCGGTTACACCTGCGCTGGTTGTCACACCTCACAAATCAATTACAAAGGCGCAGCGATTCGTATTGATGGCGGCCCGGCCATGGCCGACATGGTGGCGTTTTTAACCGCGCTGGCCGACAGCATGCAACAAACATTGGATCAACCGGAAAAATTTACACGCTTTGTCGCAAAAGTGATTGAACTGGACAACGATTACGACAACGAAACTGATATTCGCGATGACCTGAAAAAATGGACTAAAACTATTCAGCACTACAACCATTTAAATCATTCTGATTTGCCGTATGGTTATGCACGCCTTGATGCCTTTGGTCGAATTTATAATCGTGTTTTGCAACATGTTATTAATCGCGATCAATTGCAAACAGCACTCTTCAATATTGTTGATGAGAATAATCAACCGCTGTTACAACAGTCACAAATTGAATTGATTACAAAAGATTTAAATTCCACCATCGTAGGTGATGAAGGCTTCGCCAAAGTCCTGGATCGTTTGCGTTCAACCGAGCCGGGATATCCAGGATTCGATGAAGCCAAAATGGATGTTGTAAAAGAAGCTATTTTTAATGAACCTAACGCGCCAGTAAGTTATCCCTTTTTGTGGGACATCACTCATTCAGATTATGTGCAATGGAACGGTTTGGCCAACAACGCCACACTCGGCCCACTAGGTCGCAACACGGGTGAAGTGATTGGCGTGTTCGCTAAATTGGATTGGGAAGTATCCAAATCCGGATTCAGTTTGTCTGCCTGGTTAACCGGGCAAGAAAATAAAAAAGATAAAATAAAATTTGTGTCATCAGTTGATGGTATTAATTTGGAGCGATTGGAAGGCCACCTGCGATCACTAAAATCACCCGTTTGGCCGGCTAATATTTTAGGCAATATTGATCAGGAAAAAGCACAGCGAGGCAAACGACTTTACGCCGAATATTGTCAATCCTGTCATCAGGTAATTGATCGCGAAGATTACAAACGATTGGTGACAGCCAACATGTCAGGTTTGGACGTGGTGGGTACTGATCCGGTGATGGCAGAAAATTCTGTGAAATATTCAGGTTACGCCGGTAATTTTGCCAACACATACATGGCCGAAGATATTGGCACTATGGTGATACAAGATGTAGCACCGGTTGCGCAAATATTAACGGCAGTTACCAAAGGTGTAGTAGTCACCCCGGATTACGATAAAAATCCTGTGCGCCGCGGATTGGATCAGCTGTATGTATTCGCCGGATCAATCATTGACAACCCCATCAAACCCAACATCAAACAAGGGAATTACCAACCGGATACCACCGCCAATCCCTACAATTCTTTGTTGGCTTATAAAGGTCGCTCGCTCAATGGTATTTGGGCGACAGCGCCTTACTTGCACAATGGTTCTGTGCCCAGTTTGTATGAATTACTACTGCCGAAAAAAGAGGACAATGATCCTGTCGATGGCCAATATCGCCCGGATACGTTTATGGTCGGAAGCCGTGAATTTGATCCAATAAAAGTCGGTTTTCGCGATATGGGTTATCCAGGCACAGTGTTTGATACCCATTTGCGCGGCAACAGCAACAAAGGCCACGAATATGGTGCAGTGGATAAAAATGGACAGCGCGCGCTCACCGATGAAGAACGCTGGGAGTTGGTTGAGTATTTGAAAACCTTGTAATACAAGGTCACCACTTTTTTATAGAGAGACGTTTGCAGGATTCAAAAAAATTTATTTTGAATCAAGTCATTCCCCTGGGGGATTCCAGCGTTTTCAATAAGGATAAGTCACTGGACCCCCAGTTTTGCCTGCCCGTAATAATCCAGGGATTTTTTATGCCGAGACAATTGCCAATCAATCATCAGGACACAAAACTGGTTGATCTGTTTCATCAACAGATTGCTGATTTAATTCATGGCAATCATGTCGATAAATCCGAAGTCAAAAAAATTGGATGCGAAACCTGTCGCTGCCATATTGGTTATAAAGTAAATTGGCAATTTGTACCCCAAGTCAACACTCAAAAATTCACGGGCAATTACGCCGTCAGCCAACATTTTGGTTACAACTTTTCGCAATTCGAACAAGAAACCAAACAGCGCCTTGCAATAGGTAAATCACACAAACCTATTCGCGACAATTTCACGCGTTATATTTTGGAACAAGAAGGGCAATCTTTAACGGATGCCGCCAAACAGCACAATGTTTGGGATTTTGGTCAGCATTCTGTTAATGAAGAATGCTCACCTTGTCGCGGCTCTGGCAGAGTCACCTGTTCAGCATGCGGCGGTTCTTGTCGGCAATCCTGTTTTAGCTGCGGCGGCAGAGGTTCAACCACACAAACCCGTTGGGTACAGGATTACAACGGCCAAAGTCGATCTGAAACCTATCAACAATCCTGTTATGGCTGCGGTGGTTCGGGTACACAAACATGTAATCGCTGTTCAGGTTCTGGCAAACAACAATGTAATCAGTGCAGTGGGCAGGGATTATTCACCTACATTGCCCAGGTGGTTGTGCAGGCCAAACCCGGTGTTCAGATCAGTGTTGAATCTGCATTATCGCAAACAAAGTTATTGGAATTTTTATTGCGTTTTCCGGTTACGCGTATTGTTGATTATCTGGATATACAACTCAGCGGCCATCGCGATACTGCCGAGGATATTTGGCAAATTGCCTATGAAGCTGAATCCAAAGTCATTGAGTTGGATTTGGGTTTACGTAAAAAACAATATCTGGCTGCCGCACTGGGTCAATCAGCATTGGCTTTTCGCAAGCCGCCGATATTCGATGATATTTTTATTGAAGAAATTACCGATCTGCAAAAAATTTTTTCCAAATCGAAAAAACTGAATCATCAACTCGCCCGACAATTTTTTAATACCTACAGCGGTCAACCGGTATTGGATGAATCCATGAAAACCATCGCCAAACTCAAAAGCGATGCGCAATCACAAGCCGGGCAAGAAGTTATTAATTCTTGTCAGGGATATATTTCCCAATCATCAGCAGATTTATTGGGCCAGAGTGTTGTAAAACTCCTGGATAAAGTATCGCCACCCAATTCTTTTTGGTCCTGGATGGCGATTATGCTGCTGCCATTTCTATTAATGTTTTTCTCCACACAAGCTTTATTTGAAACTATTTCGCGCGATTGGTTAAACACTTTTGTTGCAGCCTTGCTTGCCTTTGCATCAGCATTGGTTGCAACACTTGTGGTATCGCCATTGGCAGTGCTGGTGAGTAGTTTGGTGAGTTATTGGCGTCGACGCTCAGTGCCAGTTGAATATCGTCAACGCGGACGCAATTGGCGACCACTGGGATTTTTTATCAAAAGCGCCATGCTGGTTAGCCTGTTGGGCATGTCCGTCGGTTTGTTGGCTCAATATGACTGGATTCCGCGCTGGCAAAATAAACCGCTGTTAACACTGGCGAATTGGATCGCCCCTTATGTCAATCCTTATGTGAAGAATAATCAACAAAGGTTGTACCATCAACCAAACTATAATCAAACAAATTTGAATCAAACCAATCAAAATAACCCGCAAATAAATCAGCCGCGTAGGCAATCAGAACACACAAAACCTGTTACAAAAACGGTAACAACCCATACAACTCCAGCCGAAAAAACGGATCCACTATTGTTGGATATACAGCACAATTTAATTCGTTTGGGATATGACCTGACAGTCACTGGCATTTTAGATGTTAAAACCCGTCAGGCTATTCAAAATTACGCAGATAAAAATTCCATCAGTGATTCATCATCGAAAAATATTTTGATTTCACTCTGCCGGGAATTAAAAGGCCGCTGTTCCAACGCAGCGAAGATTCAATACTGAATCAGCCTGCACCTTCATGAACCTGCGCGCACTTTTTTCGTGCATTTTTTCTTCGCGATTTGTAAAAAATCCCGCCAAATTTAATGGAAATGCCTCGATTATTAACTAGGCTTGGGAAGTTATAGTCTCGAGGTGTTTATGTCATTGATTAATCCGGCCATCAAATTGGCTAATCAAATATCCTTTTCTGTCAAGCTGGTGCTGTTAGTGCTCTGCTTTCTCGTTCCTTGCGTGATCGCATTGATCAGAGATATTTCGGTTCAACAGGAATCGATCGCAACCAAAAAAATGCAAATTGCGGGTTTGGAGCATGCGCTGCAAGTTAAGCATTTGATGATTTTGATTGCGCGACACAGAGGTAACATGGCGCAATATTTACATGGCGATCAAACCAAAGAAGCACCACTGAATCAATTGGAAGGTGAAATCGACACCATCATAAAACACCTGCCCGATACGATTAAGCGAATAAATGTAGGCCAGGTAGATTTCCCCTCGATTCAGCTTTCACTGGAAAAATTACACTACAAAAAAATTGATAAAAATCCAAAACTCAGCTTTCAACAACATACGCAATTGATCAGTGATGTCCGCTTGATTTTCGATCGCATGAAAATGGACAGCAAGTTATCGCTGCATGACACCAATACAGATTTTCAACTGGCCTATTTAAGTTTGCATGCCATACCTGCATTACAAGAATTTTTGGGCCAATTACGCGGCAAAGGT
This sequence comes from uncultured Cellvibrio sp., assembly GCA_966252135.1. Taxonomy (GTDB): domain Bacteria; phylum Pseudomonadota; class Gammaproteobacteria; order Pseudomonadales; family Cellvibrionaceae; genus Cellvibrio. The sequence goes on from CBINNU010000005.1 coordinate 51,651, forward strand.
GCCGGCGCATTAGTGGACAAACTAGTATCAAAGGATGAAACCAATGACCTAAATGATTTGGCCTCATCGGTGAAGTTTTTGTTATATGAAGTTAATTCAGTTGGTCGGGATTTACACTCAGGAGCTGATTGGAACCCTGCTGTTTTACTTAAATCACAAAGCGACATTGGCCAGTTTATTGATTCGACCAATATGATACTCAAGTTGGAATCTTTAACGATTACTAATTCGCAGTATTTTGATCAAGGAACCCAAGCCATTAGCTCGCTGGATGAAATGGATAAAAGCATCACCCATTGGTTTAAAAATAATATTAACCGCGAATTAACGGCACTCAACCATCTTAAAAATATTGAAATACTCTTCGCTGTTTTATCCATAGGTTTTGGTTGCTATTTTGCTGCTGGTATATTGCTCTCGTTAAATCAAAACGTAAAAGAAATTACCGCCACTACCGAGCATTTAAAGCAAGGTGACTTTAGCTATCTACCAAAAGTAAGAAGTAAAGATATTATTGGTGATGCAGCAATTAATTTGCACAATGTTATACAGCAAATCTCCAAGCTATTAGGCGATATCAAACACTCGGCTGAGCTGGTCAATCGTTTATCCGTTGATTTAAGAGATTCAACTGTAAAAGTTCGACACGAATTGGATATGCAAAACAATCAAACCATTCAGGCGGCATCGGCATCAACCCAGATGGCATCGACCGCGCGCGAAGTAGCAATTAATTGTGCAGACGCCAGCCGCACCACGGAAGAAGCACGCAATACCGCCTTACTGGGCGAATCAAGCGTTAAAGACGCCATTGAAAAAATCAACAAGCTGGGTGATGACGTAAGCCTCGCCAAAGACAATATCAGTGATTTGCAAACAGATGTGCAATCCATCAGTGCAGTACTGGAAGTTATTCGCAGTATTGCCGAACAAACCAATCTACTCGCATTGAACGCCGCAATTGAAGCAGCACGCGCGGGCGAACAAGGTCGCGGCTTTGCTGTGGTTGCAGACGAGGTACGATCTCTGGCGAAACGCACGCAAGACTCCACCACCGAAATAAAACAGGTGATTGAGAAATTACAAAATCGCGCGAAAGAGGTCGTAACAATTATCAATAAAAGTTTTGACAGCGCACGAAATTCAGTAGCAAGTACCGCAGGTGCTGGCGATCAATTGAATCAAATTGTGCAGGGCGTTTCGCTGATGACGGATTACAACACCCAAATTGCCACGGCTGCTGAAGAGCAAGCCGCCGTTGCCGAACAAATGTCACGCAATACCCGACAACTCAGTGATTCTGCCGAAACGATTTTCGATGAGATTAATAAATCACAATCTTATGCAGAGAAGCTGGAGTTGAGTGCCAATGAATTACACAAAGGTATTTTGAAATTTAAAGTCTGATTATTGGGTTATTAAAGCGCCTCTCGCGTAAACACCCATTCATTAGCCTTCGACATAGATGAGTTGAATACATAACCATCAATGTCGAAGTTTTTCAAATCCTCGGGTTTTTTGATGCGGTTTTTAATCATGTAAGCCGCCATCATGCCGCGGGCTTTTTTGGCAAAGAAACTGATAATTTTGTATTGACCGTTTTTCTGGTCTTTAAAAATCGGCGTGATGATCTCGGCTTGTAATTTTGCAGGTTTAACGGCGGACCAATATTCATTTGAGGCCAGATTGATTAATGTTGGTTTTTTCTGGCTGGATAATTCCCGATTCAGTTCGTCAGTGATTTTATCGCCCCAAAAATCATAAAGATTTTTTCCGCGAGAATTTACAAACCCCGTTCCCATTTCCAATCGATAGGCTTGAATCAAATCCAATGGCCTGAGCAACCCATAAAGCCCGGATAATATTCGCAATTGATCTTGTGCAAAGGTGAAATCTTTCTTGCTAAAAGAATCTGCATCCAACCCTGTATAAACATCACCGCGAAACGCCAATACCGCTGGCTTGGCATTTTCTGGCGTAAAGGGCAAATGCCAATTCAAAAATCGCTCGGCATTTAAAATAGACAACTTCTCACTAATCGACATCAACTCGCCAATTTTGTGCGCAGGTAATTTTCGCAACTGTTTAATCAACAACTGCGAATCATCCAAAAACTGCGGCTGGGTTGCATCAAGCTTCCAGGGGGTTTCAAAATCGAGTGTTTTAGCGGGAGAAATAACAGCAAGCATATAAATCCTGAAATTCGTTCACGTCCGCACAATCTAAAGCTTCAAGTGGAAAAGTCAATCAAACGATTAGTTGAAGCCAATTGGATGAAGATATATATTCCGTTGGTCCGCTTGGAGATTAGACTTTGAACGGTTCACCCTATCCTATCCAAAAGCAGATTCAAATACGAATAACGGAAAATCCTGATAACTTGATTGGAGCACAAATGAATAAGCTAATAATACTAACTCTCTGCTGTGTATTGATTGCCTGCGCAAATACTTCAAAAAGACATGAATCTAAAACAAATTCAACGGTACCACTCACCGAACAAGAGAAGGCTTACATATCGCAAGTTGAAGCCGATGGCCGCCTGTTATATGAAAAAGATATTCGGGCAGCGGATGCAACGGATTTGTTGCTTGGCAAAATAAACCCGGCTGACTTTCCGAATTTCGTAGGCTGGATTACATATCCCAATCAAGAAGACTACACAGTTTCATTCTATGAGAAGAAAGGTGAGAGTTTTAGTATTATTGCAGATGTTATCTATTCAGCAGAAGAAAAAGTAAATGTCGATTTACAACCTCAAAGAAAACCGTCCGAGATGGAAGAATCGATGATGAGAGCTCGCATTGTTGCATTGGAGAAAGGTACGAATGCATGTTCGGAGCGATTTAATACGGTAGTAATGCCTTCGCAAAACGAAAATGAATGGGACGTATACGTGCTCGCGGCAACTATCGACCCCAAAATAATGCAGGTAGGCGGGCATGTAAAAGTTAGCGTCAACAAAATCACATCTGCTGTAACCGCTATTACACCTTTGTCCAAATCTTGCCTTGCCATGGATAAATCAGGCGCTGACTTACCCGAAGGCGCAAAAATATCAGCCTTTACCGTGAGTCATATAATCAGCCCAATGCCGATTGCAATTCATCCTTATTTAAATCTTTTACACGATGTAAATCTTGTGGTCGCATCTGAACGCGGTGTTTGGATGTTAACTTCTGGAAAAATTGTTCTATTGTAATTTTCAATTCCGGAAACGGATTTCAAAATCTGTTTTCGGATATTTCTCGGGTTGCCTGTTATCGGGAGGATGTGTGGATAACTACTTACTTTATGTTGGTGTCGCGATTGCAACAATTCTATTGCCTGGCCCAGCGGTGATGTTAACAATTAATAACTCTATCCAAAGAGGCTTATTGAAATCAATTGCGGGAATAATGGGTATTGCGTTGGCAATTCTTCTAGTAGCTTTTATTTCCGCCACTAGCTTGGGCATAGTGTTGGCAAGTTCAGCTGTTGCGTTCAACATTATAAAAATTCTTGGCGCTGCCTATTTAATCTATATGGGCATTAAAATGCTTCGCAGTAAAGTAACCAATGACCACTCGATTAAAAAACAAGAAGCTTCGTATGCTAGATGTTTTATCGAAGGATTTTTAGTTTCAATATCCAACCCCAAAGCTGTCATTTTCTTTATGTCGATCTTTCCTCAATTTATAAATACAAGCAAGGAATATGCTCCCCAGTTCATTCTTCTGGCGACAACATTCAGTTTGTTGGTAATGGTAATTCACAGCATTTATGCACTGTCAGCATCCGCTGTTAAATCAAAACTATCCTCTGAAAAAGGCAAGTCTGTTATCAACAAGATAGGCGGCGGCGTTTTTGTGGGTTTTGGTGTTGGCTTGGCAGCGTCAAGCAAATAAAAACAACATTAGGAATACAGTTTAAAACCCATGCGCTCCAGTGCCGAATAAATTGCAATCATGACACCATTAAATCCCGCGCATGCGCAATTGAGGATTCGGTGAGTTTCTCGCCGCTCATCATGCGCGCAATTTCCTGAATGCGATCTTCGCCTTGCAGCGCGACTAATTGTGAAACCGCTTGTTTGCCCTTTAATGTTTTTTGTACTTGTAAATGTTGATGACCTTTGCTGGCAACTTGTGCAAGGTGAGTGACGCAAAGCACTTGCCCTTTATCGCCAAGTTGTCGCAACAATTTACCCACCACTTCACCAGTTGCACCGCCAATGCCGACATCCACTTCATCAAATACTAAAGTGGGAATTGCAGAGGTTTGTGCGGTGACAACTTGAATGGCCAAACTGATGCGCGACAATTCGCCGCCGGATGCAACTTTCGCAAGTGATTTGGGTGCTTGCCCCGGATTGGTACTGATTAAAAATTCAATATCATCCAAGCCTTTGCTACCGGGTTTATTGGCGCGTTCAATTTGAATACTAAAGTTGGCGCTATTCATGGCCAAAAGTTTTAATTGTTCATTAACCTGTGCAGATAATTTCTTCGCAGTTTTTTGGCGTTGATCTGATAATTTTCCGGCCGTTTGCAAATAAAGTTTTTCGGCTTGATCAACTTGTTGCTGCAATTCATCCAGCTTGCCATCACCGGCATCCAGCTCAGTTAATTCCTGACTGATCTGCAAAAATAATTGTGGCAATTCCTGGGCTTTGACTCTGTGCTTGCGTGCCAAATCATAAGCTTGAGATAAACGTTGTTCGATAGTTTGTAAGCGCTCGGGGTCCAATTCGAATTGATCTATATCGAATGCGATTTCCTGTTGGGCTTCGTCCAATTGAATCTGCGCGTTCTGCAAACAATCTTCAGCGGCTTGTAGATGTTTGGATTTGTGCTGCACTTGTCGTAACAAATTTAAAGCGCGATGAATTTGCGAAGAGAGCCCGTGGCGATCATCACTGCACAAGCTGACTAATTGTTGACAGGTGGCGAGTGTATCTTCAGCAGAGGCTAATTGTTTTTGTTCATTTTCAAGCTGATCAATTTCGCCGTCTTGCAAACCCAGGGCTTCCAATTCATCGACTTGATAACGCAGTAATTGATAACGCGCGTTCATCTCGGCAGAGTTGTCACGCAAACGAATAAAACGTTCCTGCAATTCTTGCCATTGTAAAAATTGGCTGCGAACTTGTTTGGCTAATTCAGTGTGCGAGCCAAATTCATCGAGCAAACGCAAGTGAGTGTCTTTGTGTAACAGGGATTGATGTTCGTGCTGGCTGTGAATGTCGATCAGCATATCGCCGAGTTCACGCAGTTGTTGCAAGGTCACCGGCTGGCCGTTGATATAAGAGCGGGACTTGCCTTCATTATTGACCAGGCGGCGCAACAAACATTCGTGTGGTGCATCGGCCTGTTGCAAATCATGGCTCTGCAACCAGTCTTCTGCGCGGGCGATACGACGTGTATCAAAAGTCGCGCTGATATCCGCACGGCTCGCGCCCTGCCGGACTCTATCCGCCTCGGTCTTATCGCCCATAGCCAAACCCAGAGCATCCAACAAAATGGATTTCCCCGCCCCGGTTTCCCCGGTAATCACCGTCATCCCCGCCGAAAACTCCAACTCCAGTTTGTCCACCAGGGTGAAATCCTGAATACACAGCTGCGTCAGCATAATCGCCTCACCTGATCAAAAAGTCTGGCTATTTATACAGTGTTTTTTGCGGCTATGCCAGCTTGGCGGCAGCATATTCTCAGAGTAGAGTGCCGGTTCAATAAATCCAACAAGGAGATCCCAACGTGCCATTCTTTCTTCTATCTATTCTGATTCAAGCCTGCCTTGTGATTCATATTTTAAAAACCGGGCGTCCGACTATTTGGATTTGGGTGGTGGTTTTGTTGCCTATGGCGGGGACCTTGGCTTATTTGGTGATGGAAATTATTCCGGATTTGATGGGGACGCGTACGGCGCGGCGGGCGGTGCATAATATTTCGCGGACGCTGGACCCGGATAAGGATTTGCGTCGAGCGTCTTTTGATCTTGAACGTGCGGATACTATTCATAACAAAATGAAATTGGCAGACGAGTTTCTTGAGCGTGAGCAATTCGCTGAAGCCAAATCACTCTATGAAAATTGTTTGCGTGGTGTGCATGCGACTGATCCATTATTAATGGCAGGTTTGGCGAAAGCGGAATTTGGTTTGGGTGAGTTTGAAAAAACCAAATCAGTATTGGACAAACTAATTGAAACCAATCCGGATTTTAAAAACGAAGATTGTCATCTGTTGTATGCGCGCAGTTTGGATATTCTGGGCGATACCGGCGCAGAACACGAATACCAAGCACTCGCTCAATATTACTCAGGGCCTGAAGCAAAATTTCGTTACGCACTTTTATGCAAACGCCTGGGTAAAACACAAACTGCAAAAAAATTATTGGATGACATTCTGATTACCTTCCGCACCGCCGGTAGACACTATGAACAGCTGCACAAACCATGGTTAGGCAAAACCAAAGAAGAGCTGAATCAGCTGTGATAGACGTTTGGGGCGACATAAATTTTTCTGCAGGTCTATAGGTAAAACTACTCCCCCAAGCCGTTTTGACACCCCAATAAACCCGGTCTATACCTAGAGAACTTTATGCGAGGCCTTGGTCTCGCGTCGTTAATGGACTTTCAGGTAACTTCCCATGGGGTACGATTCTTCTTCGGGGCACTCTGCTCGCACTGCTGATCATGTTTCATCGATTGATTCCCGCTTTGAAATTCCCGCTTTTGTAGGCTTATGCCTGATCGAAATCATCGCGATAGTATTAATTAGCAATTCATCTATTGAAATTATCTGGAAACTAATTTTGGGTGCCATTTTGATGGCATCCGGTTTGCTGCTTGCTGTGCACTTGCACAACTCGCGAAAGACCACCCAAAAACTATTGCTGATACAACAGGAACAGCAAACTCTGGATCTATTACACCAACAACAAAAACACTTGCTTCTTAACTATCAAGAGTTGCTCGAAGACATTCTTCCTTTATGGCAACGGCAAACTGAATTGGCGCGGCATCAACTGGAAACCAGTATTAATCAATTGGTGATGCGCTTTTCCGAAATTCATCAGCGTTTACAAGCCGCGGTGATGAGTTCACGTTCAACCGCCAGCAATATGAAAGACGACACCGGCCTCGCAGGTGTTATTCAATTTGCCAATATTGAACTCAGTCAAATTATCAACAACTTGCGCTCTGCCATGCAGCAGCGCGATGAAATGCTGCACGAAATTTCAGGCCTATCAACCATCACTGATGAACTCAGTGGCATGAGCGCCGAAGTAGCAGGTATTGCCTCACAAACCAATTTACTCGCGTTGAATGCAGCAATTGAAGCGGCACGCGCCGGTGAATACGGTCGCGGTTTTGCAGTAGTGGCGGATGAAGTTCGCACGTTGTCGACACGCTCTGGAGAAACCGGTGCACGTATAGGCAAACGCATCGAACAAGTAAATTCCGCATTGCAAACCACGTTGGATCGCACCACCGATTATGCCGAACAAGACACCAATCGACTGGCCCGATCCGAAGGCTCTATTACGCAAGTGCTCAATCAATTTCGCGATTCCAGTGAAAATATTTTGCATTCTGCGCAACAACTGGAAGATGAGAGTGCAGCTGTGCAACACAGCGTGGAAGAAGTATTAGTAAGCCTGCAATTTCAGGACAGAGTCAGCCAAATTCTCAGCCATGTAACGGGCGATATGCAAAAGTTAATCGACCAGATTAGTTTGCAAAAAGCACAACTTGCCAGCGGCAAATTGCCCGCAACAATTAATTCACAGGAGTGGCTGAGTGCCATTCAAAAAACTTACACCACCTTGGAACAAGTTGATGTCCATCGTGGCACTGCTAACAGCCAATCGCCGGGTGAATCCCAGGTCACATTTTTTTAGATCAGGAGTGCTTCATGTCAAAAATTATTCTTGTAGTTGATGATTCTGCCAGCGTGCGTCAAGTTGTCGGTATGGCTCTGCGCGGTGCCGGTTACACAGTAGTAGAGGCGAGCGATGGTAAAGATGCCTTGAATAAATTGGATGGACAAAAAATTAATCTGGTGATCTCGGATGTCAATATGCCCAATATGGATGGCATTAGTTTTCTGAAAGAAATGAAACAAAAACCCAATTACAAATTTACGCCCGTCATTATGTTAACCACTGAAGGTGCTGACGAAAAAAAACGCGAAGGTCAAGCTGCCGGCGCCAAGGCCTGGATTGTAAAACCTTTTCGTCCTGAGCAAATGCTGCAAGCCGTTTCCATGCTGATTGCCTAGGTGGCTGATGATGAACATAGAACGAAAAAAAAATAAGGACACCACAACCCTGATATTTTCCGGTGACTTGACCATTTATCAGGTTAGCCAAATTAAACAGGATTTTTTGTCTGAACCGGAAAAAATGACGGCAAAAGTTGCGCTGGATTTGCATCAGGTCACTGAAATTGATACTGCAGGCGTCCAGCTACTCTTGTTCGCCAAAAAATTATTCAGTGATCTGAACAAAGAACTGTTTATTAGTAAAAACAATGAATCGGTTGATATGGTACTGACGGCACTGGGCGTTAACAGCCAATTTGTCCGTTAAAGGAAATTGATTATGAATCTTGATGCCGCACTACAAACCTTTTTCGCCGAAGCCGACGATTTATTGAATTCCATGGAGGCAGCACTGCTGCGTTTGGATGAAGGCGAACAAGACCCGGAAACCATTAATGAAATATTTCGTGCTGCACACACCATAAAAGGTTCAGCCGGTTTATTCGGGCTGAATGATATTGTGAGTTTTACACACACAGTTGAAAATCTTTTGGATCGCGCGCGCGACGGCACCATTCAAATTACCAGTGATCTGTTGAGTATTTTGTTGCCATGCCGCGATCATATTGCACTGCTAGTCGATAATGCCCGACTTGATCGCGAGAATGATAACGTTTGTCTTGCGGATGGCCAGGCATTGCTCGAAGCGCTGAATCCCTGGTTGGACGCAAAAAACCAATCACCAATCGCCACCGCAGTGACAACAGCGACGGAACAAAACGCCGCAAAATCAGCGCCGGAACCCTGGTACATAGTGATGCGTTTTGGTCGCGATTTGTTACGCAACGGCATGGAACCTTTATCCATTTTGCGTTTTCTTGGCACCCTCGGTGAAATTACCCAAATCGCGACATTGACAGATCAATTTCCCGAGCCGGACAAGTTCGATGCGGAAGACTTGTATCTGGGTTTTGAATTAACCCTGATGAGTGATGCCAGCCAACAACAAATTGAAGACGCTTTTATGTTTGTGCGCGAAGGATCGGATATCAGCATTATTCCACCGCGCAGCAATATTCAAGCTTATAAAAACCTGATCAATTCAGTCCCCGAAAATACTTTGCGCCTCGGCGAGATACTGGTGAAAAGTCACGTCATCAGTTACCAGGAACTGGAGTCGGCCTTAAACACACAAAAAAATCAGGCCAAAAACAGCGCACCGATTGGCATGCTCGGCGATATATTGATTGAACAGCAGGATATTGCACCAGAAATTATTAATGCTGCTTTAGATAAACAGAAAAAAATTATCGAAAAGAAGAATAATCCGGAAAACCGTTTTATTCGTGTAGATGCTGATCGGCTTGATAAATTAATTAATTTGATCGGCGAACTGGTTATCAATCGTCAACGCGTAGATCTGCTGGCATCCAAAATAGGTAACACCACCTTGATGGAAGCGGTTACCTCAATGGGCAACTTTACTGAATCCATTCGCGATGCCGCGCTGACACTGCGCATGGTGCCTATTGGCGATACCTTCCAAAAATTCAAACGTGTGGTACGTGATACCGCCAAATCACTTAACAAAGAACTCGAATTGGAAATTGAAGGCGCAGAAACCGAGCTGGATAGATCCATGGTGGAGAAATTAAATGATCCACTTATGCATATCGTACGCAACGCAATGGATCATGGGATTGAAGCCGTCGATTTGCGGCGCAGTCGCGGTAAGCCGGATGCAGGCACTATCAAACTCACAGCGCGCCACGACGCAGGCAATATAGTTATTGGCATTCATGATGACGGTGGTGGTTTGAACGTTGAAAAAATTCGCAAAAAAGCGATTAAGAACGGCATTATTGATGAAAACCAACACTACACCAATCAGGAAATCTTCCAACTTATTTTTCATGCAGGTTTATCTACCGCAGAGCAGGTAACGAATTTATCAGGCCGCGGTGTGGGTATGGATGTAGTGCGTCGTAACATTGAAGAACTGCAAGGCGGAATTGAAATTGAAAGCGAGGTAGGTGTTGGCACCTCATTTAGTATTCGTTTGCCGCTGACACTGGCAATTATCGACGGCTTTCATGTCACCGCAGGGCAAATCGATTTTATCGTTCCACAAAATACTATTCTCGAGTGTGTTGATCTCAATTCACTGCCGCATGTTCAAGGGCAAAACTGCGTGAATTTGCGCGGCGATCAAGTTCCCTACATTCGCTTGCGCGATATCTTTTCGTTACAAGCCACGGAAAACTCGCGTGAAAAAATTGTGGTAGTGCAATTTGGCGAAAAACGCGCAGGCATAGTGGTCGATGAACTGCACGGCGAAATTCAAACCGTCGTAAAACCTATGGGACCAATCTTCCAGGCACTCAAGGGTATAGGCGGATCCAGTTTGTTGGGTACAGGTGCGGTAGCACTCATTCTCGACATACAACAATTAATTGGCTTTGCCATCAATCGTGAACATCTGCGCAACGCGTCATCTTTGAATATTCAGGAGCATGCATCATGAACCAGCTTAGTAAACAAAAAAAACACCATGCGGCGGAGATGACCAAACAGTATTTGACCTTTCGTATTGGCCATGAACACTACGGTTTGGAATTGTCACAAACGCGCGAAATTATTGAATACAGCGGCATTACCGAAGTGCCTTTAATGCCGAATTTTTTGCGCGGTGTGATTAATTTGCGCGGCGAAGTAGTACCCGTTATTGATTTGGCAGTGCGTTTGGGGCGCAAGCCGATTGAAGTGCAAAAACGTACTTGCATCATAGTCGTGGAGCTTAATAACAATGAACAAAATCACGTGCTGGGTTTATTGGCCGATGCAGTAAGTGAAGTTATTGAAATGGATGAAGACAATATTGAAGACGCGCCTTCATTTGGAGCCAATATTCGTGCTGAATTTATTCAGGGAATCGCCAAACGCGATGACGAATTTGTTGTACTGCTGGACGCCAACAATACCCTATCCATTCGCGAGCTAGCGCATTTAGTCGAAGCTGAATTGCAATAATTCTTCCGGAGAAGAATCATGTTAAACAATATGACACTGAAATCCAAAATATTACTCTTGAGCGGCTTGATTATATTGGGACTATCCGTACTGGGGCTGTCGGCTTATATTCAAATGCGACAATATAATGCGATAGTTGATGAAACCAATGCGAATGTTTTGAAGCGATCCAATATTTTGGATGAGGTGCAGGCAGCCGCAGTTGAATTTAAAACACAGGTACAAGAGTGGAAAAATATTTTAATTCGCGGCAATAATCCAGATCAATATGCACGTTATTCTGACGGATTTGCAAAATCAGAAGCCAGTGTTCAAGAACATTTGCAAAAGGCGCTGAGCTTGCAAAAAGAACAGCATCTTGACACAAGCGCCAGTGCGGCTCTGCTAAAAGAACATACTCAGTTGGGGAAAAATTATCGGGAAGCTTTACTGAGCTTTAATCAAGCCGATGCCAATACTGGCAAACTAGTGGATAAGTTGGTGAGCGGCATGGATCGTGAAGCCAGCAAACAAATGGAGGAGTTAGCCGCTCTTACCTCGGCAGGTTTTGAAGAATATTTAATTGAATCGGATAAACAAACAGAAAAACTTTATAGCGATACTATTCGCTTACTGCTGATTATTTGTATAGCGGCTTCACTGATAATTGTCGGTGTGATGGTGATTGTTTTCCGCGATCTCTTTAAAACACTCGGTGGCGAACCAGCCTACACAGCCAGCGTGGTATCACAAGTCGCGGATGGTTTTTTGAATATTGATATTCAATTAAAACCTGGCGATCAGGATTCGCTGCTGGCCTCTGTGGCGAATATGCGCAAACGTCTGGCAGATATTATCGGTGATGTTTCCAGTTCAGCCGATGCACTCTCGTCAGCCGCTGAAGAAGTCAATGCCACTGCACAATCGCTTGCAAAAGGTGCTTCAGTGCAAGCTGCCAGCGTTGAAGAAACCTCCGCCTCTATGGAAGAGATGTCGGCGTCTATTGCACAAAATACCGAGAACGCAAAAGTCACCGATACTATGGCTCAGAAGGCATCGCAAGATGCTGCGACCGGTGGTCAAGCCATGATGAGCACCATAGAAGCCATGCAAAAAATCGCCGAGCGCATCAGTGTGATTGATGATATTGCCTATCAAACCAATTTACTTGCACTCAATGCCGCGATTGAAGCAGGTCGCGCAGGTGAACACGGTCGCGGATTCGCGGTGGTTGCATCGGAAGTGCGAAAATTGGCGGAGCGCAGCCAGGTTGCGGCGCAAGAAATCGGCACACTCGCGGTTGATACAGTTAAACGCGCTGAAGGCGCAGGCAAAATGTTAAATGAAATGGTGCCTGCGATTCGCAAAACGGCTGATCTGGTACAGGAAATTGCTGCCGCATCCAACGAACAAAATTCTGGCGTATCGCAAATCAATGGCGCCATTGCGCAAGTCAATCAAACCTTGCAACAAAATGCTGCCGCATCGGAAGAATTAAGTTCAACCTCCGAAGAGATGAGTACACAAGCGATTCGACTACAAGAATCCATGACATATTTCAAATTATTTTCTCAAGACTCTCGTCAAGTCAGTTTTTCAGGAAAATCACCTACACCAAAACCTCAAACTAAAAAATCTACTCCCTCAAATGAGGATGAGATAGATAAAAATTTTGTGCAATTTAATTAATACCAGTGCCAGATCTACATCCGGCGTTAAAGGAGAGCTTTAATGACAGTCGCAAAGAAAATGATATTGTTGGTCAGTGCCGGGTTATTAGGCATCATTATTCTGACCATTGCCGCACAAGTACAAATCAACAAGGTATTTGAGCAAACCAATTTTTCCAATGAAAACGTCATCCCCAGTATGCGTTTATTAATGGAAGTGCAAAATAACGTTTATAGAATTCGTATACGCTTGAACCGTTTTATCCTCAATGAAGATCCGGCACAGGCAAACAAATTAAAAGAGGATATGAACAAAGCTATCGCACAAGCCAAGGCAGGCATGGGTGACTATGAAAAGATGCTGGCCGATGAAAAAGATAAAGAACTTCTTGAGCTTGATGTAAAAGCTCTTGATCAATATCTGACACACTTTCCTGCCATTATTGCAGCATCCGACAAGGGCGACTTTGAAACGGCGCGCGATTTAATTGAAGCCGCAAAAGATGACGCGCTGGCAGCCAGTGTGGCCATAGATAATCATAGCGATTACAACGCAGAGATCGCTAACAATGCAAAAAATCTTGCGCTGCAAAGCAAACGAAATGCAGCATTTATTTCAATCACTGTAGCCAGTATCACTCTGGCAGCAATTGCCATTATTGGTTTTTTCATCACGCGCAATTTATTAAGGCAACTAGGGGGCGAACCGGATTACGCAGCCGCCGTAGTATCCAAAATTGCCAATGGCGATTTAACTCAGGATGTCAAAGTGAAAACCGGCGATTCAACCAGCATGCTGGCATCGATTCGCGAAATGTCGCAAACACTGTCGCAAATTTTAGGTGAAGTGCGCAGTTCAGCAGATGCATTGGCTTCCGCATCCGAAGAGGTGAATGCAACGGCACAATCATTGGCAAAAGGCGCATCAGTACAAGCCGCCAGCGTTGAAGAAACCTCAGCATCTATGGAAGAAATGTCGGCGTCGATTATGCAAAATAATGAAAACGCCAGTGTGACTGATGGTATGGCTCAGAAAGCAGCCTCTGATGCCGCAACAGGTGGCAGCGCTGTAGCTAGCACCGTTGAAGCCATGCAAAAAATTGCGGATCGCATTAGCGTAATTGATGACATAGCCTATCAAACCAATTTATTAGCACTCAACGCCGCGATTGAAGCGGGTCGCGCAGGTGAACACGGTAGAGGTTTTGCGGTAGTTGCGTCCGAAGTGCGCAAACTGGCAGAACGCAGCCAAATTGCCGCACAGGAGATTGGTTCACTGGCGAGCGAAACTGTCAGCAAGGCCGACAACGCCGGAAAATTATTACAGGAAATGGTGCCGAGCATTCGCAAAACGGCAGATTTGGTTCAAGAAATTTCGGCTGCATCCTCGGAACAAACGGCGGGCGTTAATCAGATCAATGCAGCCATAGGGCAGGTTAGCCAAACTATGCAGCAAAACGCCGCAGCGGCAGAAGAATTAAGTTCAACATCGGAAGAGTTGAGTTCACAAGCTTTACGCCTGCAAGAAGCGATTAGCTATTTTGTACTGGCGCAGGAAGGGAACCGAAATACGCGATCCAATAAAAGTCTCAATGTCGTACCAGCCAAACGCCCGATAAAAAACGCAACAAAAGACAATTCGCTAACAGATGATGAATTGGATAAAGATTTTGTTCGATTCAGCTAGGCCGCGCATATGGATAATGCAGCTCTTGTACCCAGTGATAAAGAATTCCAGCTTTTCCAAAAGCTGATTGAAGATAAGTTAGGAATTTTTTTACCCACACAAAAAAAAGCACTGTTAAGCAATCGCTTGTGGAAGCGATTGCAAGCTTGTGGTTTAAATCGATTTAGTGATTATTATCAATTGATTTTAAGCCCACAAGGAAAACAGGAATTAAGCAAAGCGCTGGAATTAATCACCACCAACGAAACCTATTTTTTTCGCGAACAAAAACATTTTGATTACATGCGCGAGGCAATTTTTCCGCGCTTTGGCCCCGGAAAAAATTTTCGGGTTTGGAGTGCAGCAGCATCAACGGGCGAAGAACCCTACAGTATTGCCATGTTGTTAAAGGATGCCTGCCAATCTGAGTGGGAGCTATTGTGTTCAGATGTTAATTCATCAGTGATCGAGCAAGCCAAACGCGGTGTTTACCCCGACATGCGAGTGCAGCATATACCCGAAAGTTATCTGCGTCGTTTTTGTCGCAAAGGCATTAATAGCCAAACCGGCTATATCCGTGTCAACGCAGAACTCAGGCATTCGGTGAATTTTTTTACTCTGAATCTGCATGAAAAATTTCCGGATATTGGAAAATTTCATTTAGTGTTTTTGCGTAATGTGCTGATCTATTTTGAGAATGAGAACAAATCAAAAATACTTGATCGTATTGCTGATGTAATGCACCCCGGTGGCATTTTATTTGTTGGCCATTCAGAAAGTTTGCATGGTTTAAGTTCACGCTTTGCACCCATCAAACCGGCAATTTATCGCCTGGCAGGTTAAGCATGAGTTTGGCATACAAAAAGCCTTTATTAACCATTCACCCGGGCGACTGGTATTTTGGTGGTGATTTTGCAAAATTGCATACCATTTTAGGCTCCTGTGTTGCCATAACGGTGTGGCATCCGTCGTTACGCATTGGTGGCATGTGCCATTTTCTATTGCCCCGACCATCGGCAGCTCATTTAACCAACTCGCGAGAAATTAAAAATGATTTTCGCTACGCAAGTTTGGTACTAAAAGAAATGAAACGGACTATGATTTATTACGGCAAGCCACAGGATTATCAAATTGGTCTTTTTGGTGGTGGTGATATGTTTCCCACATCCAACCTGCCATCAATCGGTGCCGACAATATTACCTATGCACGGCGCTGGCTACAGCAGGAGCATTTGCAACCGATAAAAGTGGATGTGGGTGGAAGTATTTCACGTTCGCTGGTGCTGGTTATTCCCACCGGAGAAATTCAAATAAAACACTACGTCATGAATCAGGTGTGACTAAGTTGGAAATTTATGACAATTAATGTGCTAGTAGTGGACGATTCAGCGGTGGTACGCCAGGTGCTAACCGGCGTATTAAACGAGGCGCCTGATATCAAAGTCTATGCCACCGCATCGGACCCCATTTTTGCGCAAACACAAATGCAAAAAAAATGGCCTGATGTGGTGGTGCTGGATATTGAAATGCCACGCATGGATGGCCTGACATTTTTACGGCAATTGATGCATGAGCAACCTACACCCGTCATTATTTGTTCATCACTTGCTGAAAAAGGTGCTGAATTAACTCTGCAAGCGTTGGCGGCAGGTGCTATAGATATAATTACCAAACCACAATTGGGCGTGAAAGATTTTTTGTTGGATGCCAAACACCTTATTTGGCAAACCGTACGTGCAGCCGCCGGTGCGCATCTGGCAAGAGCCAAGAGGGTGGATGTGAAAAACTCATCGGCCAGCGTAAAAAATTCAGCCGTCGATTTAGTCGCCATGACCAGCACCACCGACAGCATTATTGTAATTGGCACTTCAACCGGCGGCACGCAAGCGCTGGAAGAAATTTTAAGCAAAACGCCGCGCACTTGTCCGGGCATTGCCGTAGTGCAACATATGCCTGAAAAATTTACTGCTGCGTTTGCCAGTCGTTTAAATAGTTTGTGTGAGGTGGATGTCAAAGAAGCTGAATCCGGTGATAGATTAATTCCCGGCCGCGTATTGATCGCACCCGGCGGACATCATCTCGAAGTACAACGCTCAGGCGCGCAATATGTTGCCAAAGTATTTCGCGGGCCAAGTGTGAATCGTCACTGTCCATCAGTTGATGTGTTGTTTCGTTCAGCGGCGCGCGCGGCAGGTCGAAATGCTATGGGTATTATCATGACTGGAATGGGCGATGATGGCGCGCGCGGTTTATTGGAAATGCGACAGGCGGGTTGTCGCACTATTGCGCAGGACGAACAATCCTGTGTGGTCTATGGTATGCCTAAAGAAGCTATTCAAATGGGGGCTGCAAAAGAAGTGATGTCCCTTACCCATATATCGGTGGTGCTGGGAGGCAAATCATGAATTCTGCAATTTCTGACATCAGTGTATTGGTCACCGATGATAGCCTTACGCAACGCGAATATACCAAAGCTCTCTGCCAGTCGCTGGGTATCAAAGCATTATATGACGCGGCGAATGGTGTGGATGCACTGCATTTTCTGGATAAAAATTCCGTTCACGTAGTGGTAATTGATTTGGAAATGCCAATTATGGATGGCGTGGAATTAATTCGTTCTCTGGCACAGAAAAAAATCAACAGCAGCGTGATTATTCTCAGCGCCAAAGATCCGATTTTAATTGCCAGTGTTGGCACTATGGCTGAAGCCGATGGTTTACACGTATTAGGCACGTTTCAAAAACCATTGTTACTGGATTCACTTGAATGCAGTTTGTTGCGTTTTATTCAGGACACAAAAGAAGCGGCTGAACCTAAAAAACATCCAGGTGTTGATGTCACTGCGCTGGAATTAAGCCACGCTCTGGCACACAACGAATTACTACTGGCATTTCAACCCAAATTAACGCTGCAAGGTTTACTCTTGCGTGGCGTTGAAGCGCTGGCGCGTTGGGCGCATCCAACCAAAGGCATCATTTCACCCGGCGTATTTATTCCGATGGCAGAACGTCACGGCATGATTGATATGCTAACCCGTCATTTATTGGAACAAGCGCTGCAACAAAAGAAACGCTGGCAACAACAGGGGTTGCGCTTTCATCTTGCATTCAACTTATCGCCTTTATCACTTGCAGATGCAGAAATGGTAGATTGGTTGTGCAAATTAACCGAACAATATCAAGTACCGCCAAGTGAAATCACATTAGAAATTACTGAAAATGCATTGCTGGGCGAATTGGCCAGCGCAATTCGCACCTTGGCGCGTTTACGATTAAAAGGTTTTCACATTGCCATTGATGATTACGGCACTGGTTTTGCGAATGCGCAGCAATTATCACGTGTACCTGCAACTGAATTAAAAATTGATCGCTCACTGGTGGATAGAGTCGCCACTCGCCCTCAGCAAAAAATGATTTTGGCCAGCACCATTGATCTCGCCAAAAATTTGAACCTCACCACTGTGGCAGAAGGCGTTGAGACAGAAGACGATTTTAAAGTGTTGATTGAATTAGGCGTGGATCAAGTGCAAGGCTACTATATTTCCAAACCACTTTTTCCTAATGACTTACTCAATTGGATCAAACAGGATTTAACACGATTGCGTCACCAGAAAGTCTGATTCCACATAGTTACACATTTTTAATGCATGAATCGCTCGGCTATCAAAGGCCATATTGCTTTTCAGCATCCCATCTTTGCGTTTACGATCCATCGAGCCACTGGTAAGATCCCCACTAATTCTTCAATAATAAAAGTGGAATTCTTATGCGCAGCCTTTCAATATTAATTTTTGTAAGCATGATTACGGCTACAGTGCAGGCCAACGATTTAAAACTCTGGTATCCCCAACCCGCTGATCGCTGGGAAGCTGCGCTGCCTTTGGGCAATGGTCATACCGGTGCTATGGTCTACGGCGGCGTAGAGTCTGACACTATTCAATTAAATGAAGACACTTTCTGGGCTGGCGGCCCGCACAATAATTTGAATCCAGCAGCGCGTGAGAACCTGCCAAAAATTCGTGACCTGATTAATCAAAAAAATTATGTTGCAGCCTCGGATCTGGCCGAAAAAACTATCACCAGTCAGGGCGCGCAAGGCATGCCTTATCAATCGGCTGGTGTGTTGCATCTGAATTTTTCCTCGCACAAAAATTTTGACCATTATTATCGTGAATTGGATTTGCAAAACGCAGTAGCGCGTACGCGGTATCAAATCGGTGATGTTGTTTATGAGCGCGAAATCTTTTCTTCATTTGTTGATCAGGTACTAGTGATAAAACTTCACGCCAGTCGTAAAGCGGCGTTAGACTTTTCACTGCAATTGTCGCACCCTGAAGTGAATCAACAATCTTTGCTTGCGGACAAGAGCCTGTTGATGCAAACCAAATCAATTGATCACGAAGGTGTGAAAGGCCAGGTGAGACTGGCGGCGCTGACAAAAATTATTTCAACCGATGGCAAGATCAGATCAAAACAAAATAGCTTGCAGGTCCAAGGCGCGACCGACGCCATATTGCTGGTATCACTGGCAACCAATTTTGTGAATTACGCAGACATTAGCGCTGATGAAATTGCTCGTGCACAAACCAAGTTGCAGCAAGCAGAACAAAAACTAACAGCAACTCAGGATGCGTACCAAAAACAATTGCAAGCCCACACCAATTTTTATCGCCAGTATTTTGATCGTGTGAGTTTGGATTTGGGCAGCAATGAATTTGCCAAAAAACCTACCGATGAAAGAATTCGTGAATTTGCCAAAGTAAATGATCCGGCATTAGTCGGCTTGCTGTTTCAATTTGGTCGCTATTTATTAATTTCATCGTCACAACCTGGTTCACAAGCGGCTAATTTACAAGGCATTTGGAATGATAAATCCTTGCCGCCCTGGGACAGTAAATACACACTAAATATCAACGCAGAAATGAATTATTGGCCCGCAGAAGTCACCAATTTAAGTGAATTGCATCAGCCATTTTTTGATTTAATTCGCGACTTGTCAGTCACCGGTCAAGACGCCGCGAAAACCATGTACGGCGCGCGCGGTTGGATGGCGCATCACAATACTGATATCTGGCGAATTTCCGGTGCAATTGATTGGTCATGGGGTGCGTGGCCCACCAGTAATGCCTGGTTGGTGCAACATATGTGGCAGCGTTATCTCTACACAGGTGATAAAGAATTTTTGCGCAGCGCTTATCCCATCATGAAAGGCGCTTGCGAATTTTTTGAAGATTTTCTGGTGAAAGATCCTGAGAGAGGTTGGTTAGTAGTATCGCCATCCATGTCGCCTGAAAATGAAGCGCCGCCGACGGGTAAAAAAATCGCCGCCGGTGTGACTATGGATAATCAATTGTTATTTGATTTATTCACCCACACCAGTGAAGCCGCCAGGATTCTTGATCAGGATTCTGACAAAATCGCGCAGTGGAAAAAAATCCTGAATCAATTGCCGCCTATGCAAATTGGTCAATACCATCAATTACAAGAATGGATAGATGATTGGGACAGCCCCGAAGATCATCATCGTCATGTATCGCATTTGTACGGGCTTTATCCGAGCAATCAAATTTCACCTTTGCGTTCACCAGAATTATTTAATGCAGCCAAAGTGAGTTTGGAACAACGCGGCGATCCCTCCACCGGTTGGTCGATGAATTGGAAGATTAATTTATGGGCGCGTTTGCTTGATGGTAATCGCGCATTGAAATTAATTCGTGAACAAATTCAATTGGTCGAAGCCAATTCCGGCGAAGGCGGCGGAGCTGTCCAAGAAGCAGGTGGAACCTACGCCAATTTATTTGACGCGCATCCACCTTTCCAAATCGACGGCAATTTTGGTTTTACCTCGGGTGTTGCCGAAATGTTGGCACAAAGTCACGATGGCGCTATTCATTTATTACCCGCATTACCGAATGCCTGGCCAAGCGGTCAAGTCAAAGGTTTGGTAATGCGCGGCGGTTTTGTGGTGGATATCAAATGGCAAAAAGGCAAAGTGATTTATTTAAAAGTCTTGTCAAAATTAGGCGGCAACTTACGCTTACGCAGCTACGCCCCTTTGCCCGATGCCATTGGCTTCAAAACCAAATCCGCACGCGGCAACAACCCCAACCCATTTTACTCCACCCCCACAATCAAACCTTATTTAAAACACACAGATTTGGTAATGCCCGCACTTTCACTTGATAAAATTTATTTAATTGATGTGAAAACTAATGCCGGTTCGGTTTATGAGTGGGGTGAGAGTAAATAATTCAGTCAATAAAATATTTCGTCATACCCGAAGGGTATCCAGTGACTTATAACTTTTAAAGACGCTGGATCCCCTGCGGGGATGACGGCAACCTCTGATGCACTGTATCGTTTGTTAAAAATGTAAATTCAAACCATGCTATTTGGCTTGGTAATTAAAAGGTAAACCAAATGGAATCTTCCAATCAAACAAACCCAAACGAAATCCAATTAACTGCAATAGAAGCTCGCGTTTTGGGTTCTTTGATGGAGAAGCAATTGACTACGCCGGACGCTTATCCATTGACGTTAAATAGTTTGCTGCTTGCGTGCAATCAAAAAACGAGTCGTGAACCTGTGACCCATTATGAGCAAGGTGAAGTGCAGCATTGTGTGAGTCAGATGCAGGATAAGAATTGGATTTATGTGGATTATTCCGGGCGGGCGGCGCGTTATGATCAGCGGTTGACGCGTTTGTTGAGTATGGATAAAGCGACTCAGGCGATTTTGAATGTGATGTTATTGCGTGGGCCGCAAACGCTTGCGGAATTAATGTCGCGCACCCAGCGTATGTTTGAGTTTGCAAGCACTTCGGTATTGGAAGAAAAACTTGGGGATTTATGCAACAAAACCCACCCGCATTTTGTACGTATTCCGCGTGCGCCGGGGCAACGTGAAGACAGATTTATGCACTTGCTGTGTGGTGCGCCGGATTTAGCCGCGATTGCGGCCATGAGCGAGGCATCGGCTGGTTCGTTTGAAAAATCATCATCTGCGAATCATTCAGCAGAAGCGGATGGGCGTATCGCAGAACTCAGCCAACAAGTCGAGCTACTACAGAAACAAGTCAAATTCCTGATGGAATTAAATGGCGTTAGCGATTCGGATATTCCATAATTCACGCAATTTTTCGGCTTATAACTTTTCCAATATTGGCCTTTTATGAAAACAAAAATTAATTTTTATCCGCTCGTCATTATCATGTTGGTCGCAGTCATTGCGTTGTTGTTTGCGTTATTGGTGATGAAAAAATCCGTCGACAACAAACAAATCATCACCACCAGTCAACAAGACCAACGAGTCTATCATTGGAAGATGGTGACCTCATGGCCAAAGAATACGCCGGGCCTGGGCGTCAGCGCTGAAAAAATTGCACAAGTCATTAATGAAATGTCGAACGGACGTTTGCAAATTCACGTCTATGGCGCAAATGAATTGGTGCCTGCATTGGGCGTGTTTGATGCTGTGTCATCCGGTAGTGTTGAAATGGGTCACTCGGGTGCTTATTTCTGGCGGGGCAAAATTCCTGCATCGCAATTTTTTACCACTATTCCCTTCGGTATGAATGCGCAAGAAATGAATGGTTGGTTGCATTACGGCGGCGGTCTGGAATTGTGGCGAGAAATCTACGCGCCATTTAATTTGATCCCTTTTGCTGCGGGCAATACAGGCGTACAAATGGCGGGTTGGTTCAAACGCGAAATCAAAACAGTGGAAGATTTAAAAGGATTGAAAATGCGCATCCCCGGCTTGGCCGGTGAAGTGTTTAGTGCGGCAGGTGGCATATCAGTCACCATTCCCGGTGGCGAACTTTATACCGCGCTGCAAACTGGTGTAATTGATGCGGCTGAATGGGTGGGGCCTGAAAATGATCTGGCTTTTGGCTTCCAGCAAATTGCGCCCTATTACTATTATCCGGGCTGGCATGAGCCAGGCTCGACATTGGAATTGGTCGTCAATAAGACCGCTTATGAATCCTTACCCAAAGATTTGCAGGCCATCATCACCTACGCTGCACGCGCGATTAATCAGGACATGCTGGATAGCTACACCGATAAAAACAGCCGCGCGTTAATTGAAATCCAACGCAAAGGCATCAAGGTCTCACGCTTGCCCGATGAAGTCTTGATGCGACTGCACGAGATTGCCAATCAGGTGTATGAACAGCAAGCCAAAGCCGATCCCATGAGTCGAAAGGTCTACGAGTCCTATAAGCAATTTATGGACAAATCGGCGCCTTACCAGCGCATGTCGGAACAGGCCTATTTTGAGGTAAGAGACAGGATTAACCAGTCGACATCCGCCGAATAATTCACTGGTAAAAGTCGCATTTTGGTCAATACTTGGTGGACGCTTGTTGATATGGCTCCAGCATGAATGCCAAACGATTTAACCTCTTATTAATTGCCGCGATCCTGCTGACTTTGGCAGCCCTTTGGTTACATCGCTTTTTCCCGTCGCGGCATTTGATTATTTTTGAAGATATCTCGCCCTATTCTTATCTCTACAGTACCAAATTGTCGGACGGTTCTGATGCGGCGCGTTGGATCAGCGAAAGCCAACGTCACTGGCAATGCATCTCCCCGGAGCGCCCCAAAGACAGCGTCTTTCTCTGCAGTTTTATTATGGAGCTGGGTGAAGGTGCGTTTGGTATTGATTTGTCCAGCTACACCCATTTGATTCTGGATATTGAACATGGAGGCAGTAGCAAAAAATTGCGTTTTTATGCGCGCAATTTTCATCCCAGCTACTCTACGCTGGATGATCCCAACAGTAATAAATTTAATGCGATCAATATTGATACAGCCGATCTGCAAAAGCCGGTCACTATTCCTCTATCCGAATTACATGTAGCGGACTGGTGGTTATTGCAATACAACATACCGCGCAACAATTCCAAATCTGACTTGCGCAACACCACGGAAATTGCGATAGATTTTGAAAGCAATGTGGTGGCCGGTGTTCAGGATGTAAAAATCAATCGCATTGAATTTGTAGGCGAGTGGATAGATTCCGAGTCCTGGTACCTGGGCATTTTATTTGTTTGGCTGGGGGGCATTTTTGTTTATGCCATTAATCAGTTGCGCCTACTGAGATTACAAACCTCCGAAGACAACAAACGCATCCATCAACTCGCGCAACAAAATCAAAAATTGCAACAACAATCCAATGAATTTCGTCGACTCTCGACAGTTGACCCACTGACTCAGGCATTTAATCGTTTTGGTGTGCATCAAATTATCAGCAGCCTGATAGAAAAAACACCGCTGCCTGACAGCCCGCGTTATTCATTAATGTTAATTGACATAGATCACTTCAAACGCATTAATGATCGTCGAGGACATGACACAGGTGACAGAGTGCTGCAAAACATCAGCCAAATAATTCAAGACAACATTCGCAGAACGGATTATTTAGGGCGTTGGGGCGGTGAAGAATTTGTGGTGATATTGCCGGATACACGCAAAGAATTTGCACTGGCGTTAGCAGAAAAAATTCGACTGGTGATACAGGATACCGTTTTTGAATCAGACAACCCCATGCACATCACCGCCAGTTTCGGTGTGGCACAACAAGAAGGTGATGAAGATTTTGCCAGCACATTCAAGCGAGTTGACAATGCGCTTTATGCTGCCAAACATCAGGGGCGAAATTGCTCTGTATTAGCAGAGCAAGAATAGATACCAAACAACCCAAGAGATTATCTATTCAATGAATGCACTACGCGCTAATCAATTATTGATTATCGGTATATTGCTAACACTGGTAGCACTCAGTGCCCACCCCTTGCTACCTAAAAAAAATCTCGAATTACTCAACAACCCTTCTTTCTCGGCTTATATTTATGGCTCCAATAATAATCAGGGGCAACCGCTGGCCGTCTGGGTTGATCAACCCAACCACATCTGGGGCTGCAATGTTCCGTCGGATTTGGATTACAACCTCTACCCCACTTGTAGCTTTTCTGTTTGGATTGCTGATCAAAATGCCAATGGCCTGGACCTTTCCAATTACAATTTTTTAATTGTTGATATGAGCTACAAGGGCGACAACCAACGTCTGCGTATTTCTATCCGCAACTTCAATAAAAAATACTCGCGCCTTGAGGACACCAACAGCACCAAATTCCATTCAGTTCGTGTTGATAAAAAAGATCTTGAACATCCACTGGCATTACCATTAAACGAATTCAATGCGGCTGACTGGTGGTTAAGGCAATTCAATATTCCGCGAATTGATTCGGGCAGGGAGATGAATAACGTTACGAGTATAGGAATAGATTTCGAAGACAATATGCTACCGGGCGAACACAGATTTCAGGTAAAACATTTGACGCTGGAAGGCCATTGGATTAACCGTGATAACTGGTATTTGATGATTATCGCACCCTGGTTAATCGGTATTTTATTTTATTCTACTAATCAATTGCGCTTGTTAAGACAACAGGCCAGTGAAGACAGACAACGCATTTATCAATTATCCCAACAAAACAATAAACTCAAACAACAATCTGAAGAGTTTCGCCGCTTATCAACGGTTGATCCTTTGACCCAATGTTTTAATCGCTTTGGCATTCACCAGATTATTGAATATTTGTTGGCAAAACCGAAACAAAATAATCTGCCAAGTTTTTCATTGATTCTATTGGATATAGATTATTTCAAACGTATTAATGATCGTCGCGGCCATGCAGCGGGCGATCGAGTATTGGAGCGAATTGGCAGTATCGTTCAGCAGGCCATGCGCAAAGAAGATTACGTCGGCCGCTGGGGCGGTGAAGAGTTTATTATTGTGCTGCCTAATACTTCACAAGGTTTCGCCTTGGCAATGGCAGAAAAACTGCGCATTTTGATTTTTGATGAATTGTTCGAACCCAGCCAACCCCTAAACGTCACCGCCAGTTTTGGCATTGGCGACATTATGGATGACGAGGATTTTGCTTCTGTTTTCAAACGCGTGGATGATGCACTTTATAAAGCAAAAAATCAGGGACGCAATTGTTGTGTGTTGGCGGATATGCCTTGAGGTGAGAAAATTTCTGTGTAAATAAATAACACTCCGCACACGCGGGTCTTGACCCGCCCTACAAGTGCTAACTTCATACTCTGCGAATAAATTACTTTGTAATTATGTAGGGAGTTAAGTCCCTCCCCCTGCCAAGGGGGAGGTTAGGAGGGGGTAAGGATCACAGATGATCAAAGGCATCCGTTTGCAAACAATCCCAGCGGCGTTTGTCGTAATCGATAATGCGAGCTACATCTTGTGGTTGAATAATGTTTTTCGCAGCGGCGTCTTGTGCTTGCTCTTCTATGGTGTCGCCAGAGATTTTTCCTGTCGCGCGCGCTTTGAAAAAGTTTTGCCAGACAGGGCCTAATGACAACAACATTTGGTAAGTGCTTTCAACGCGACCCGCAGGATCTTGCGGTTCATGATTGACATAAACATAACGCCCCAAATCCTGACGAACCGGATTGTCCTCCAGCATCAAATCACCTAACTCGCGAGTCAAATCATCAGAAGGTTTATTGACGATATTGCCGAATGGCATGGCCAGGCAGCACAATAATTTTGCGAAACGTCTTAATGGAAAATTTTGTGCAAAATCACGTAGGGCTTCTTGTGCACTATAAATTGCGCGAGTCAATGCATATTCGGCGTGAGCATCTTCCGCACGAGTTCTGGCATGAGTGGAATGATATTTTAAAATCGAGCAGGCGATAAACAAGTGACTGTGTACATCACCCAAACGGGCTGACAATAATTCACGGCGTTTTAAATTACCACCAAGCACCCCCAAGGCAACATCTGACATAGACGCCAGCGCAGCGCTCAACAAATTAATGCGTTGATACCAACGTTTGCTGAATTCATCGGCGTTGGCGGGCACACTGCTGAAGCGGCCACCGAAAAATCCAAGCAACTTGGTGCGTAACATATTGTTAAACACATGACCTAAATGCGCGGTAAATAATTTATCGAAAGTTTTCAATGCTTGCGATTTATCGTCCATTTGTAATGCTTGCATCTCTTCAAATAAATAAGGATGACAGCGCATAGCACCTTGACCAAAAATCATCAGCGAGCGAGTTAAAATATTCGCACCTTCAACCGTGATGGCAACTGGCACGCTGTGATAAGCCGCGACCAAAAAGTTGCGTGGGCCTTGTTGAATAGCACGGCCGCCGACTATATCCATTGAATGTTCAACCGATTCGCGCATCATTTCGGTTGCGTGATATTTCGCCATAGCCGTCATCACTGAAGGCGCGCCGGTTTCCAAACCTTTGGTAACGAATTGGCGCATAGCTTCCAGCGCATAACCACTGGCGGCGATTTGTGCAGTCGCTTCTTGTACACCTTCGAATTTACCGACTTCCATATTGAATTGGCGGCGCACGCGAGCGTAAGCGCCAACCAATCGATAATTCATTTCGCCGCAGGCAGTGGAAAGTGCAGGCAAGGAAACACCGCGACCTGCGCCCAAACATTCAATCAACATACGCCAGCCGCGACCCGCCATAGAAGGGCCACCAATAATCCAATCGATTGGAATAAACACATCAGTCCCAAAAATCGGGCCATTCATAAAGGGGGCACCGGGATTGTGACGCTTACCTATATCGACACCTGGGTGATTAGCGGGAATCAGGGCGCAGGTAATACCGTATTCTTTTTTGTTAGGGTCACCCAACAGGCCTTCGGGATCATGCAGCTTGAACGCCAGGCCAACCACAGTGGCGACTGGTGCGAGCGTGATCCAACGTTTGTTGAAGGTCATGCGCAGACCAAGAACCTCTTTGCCTTCATGCATGCCCATACAAACTATGCCGGTGTCAGGAATTGAACCTGCATCAGAACCGGCTTCAGGGCCGGTCAAACCGAAACAGGGAATCTCGGTACCATTAGCCAAACCGGGCAACCAGCGTTTCTTTTGTTCTTCAGTGCCGTATTTCATCAACAATTCGCCTGGCCCGAGCGAGTTAGGCACCATGGCAGTTACAGCTGCGGTTTCGGAACGGCTGGCAATTTTGCTCATCACCCGGCTTTGTGCGTAAGGGCTAAAATCACGCCCACCGAATTCTTTAGGAATGATCAGGCCGAAGAAATTTTTGTCTTTTAAAAATTGCCAGGCTTCTGGCGGCAAGTCTTTGCGTTTGCTGCGGATATCCCATTCATCCAGCATGGCGCAGAGCTGGTTGACTTCGTTATCTAAAAAGGATTGCTCTTCGGCAGTTAATTGCGGCAGCTCAATTTCAGCAAATTCACTCCAGTCAGGACGACCACTGAAGAGTTGCTTTTCCCACCAGGTAGTGCCGGATTCCAGCGCTTCGCGTTCAGTCACGCTCATCGGCGGCATGGATTTTTGCAGGTAGTTGAAAACCGGTTTGGTCAGTAATGATCGGCGTATTGGTCCGACGTTGAGCACCAGCAGAATGAGCACCAGTGGCGCTACTAACCAGGGCGACAGCATGGTCGGCGTTATTGCCCCCAATACCAGCCAGGCCACCAATACCAGCGAAGATGCCGCCGACAGGGCCACTTGACGATAGATCAAAACAGCCACCAGTAACCACACAACCAACAACGACAGTATCAACATAGGACACTCCTTTTTACCGAGATCTTGAATAAAGGTAGCTCATTTTAGCTGCCATCTTGAAAATATTTGTTGACCAGCATCATTCCTTATACGTTCCTCCTCAAAAAGCCACCGAAAATGTAACCATTTTCACATTTATGAAAAAATTACAAAATATTAAATCCATATAATTCAATTAGTTATTTAATTTAATTTATTAAATATTATATTTTCTGCAATTTTAGTTATTGAAAATGTAATCGGTTTCAGATTAGGATCGGCGCCTGCCATACAAAGCAGGTCGGTTCTTCACAATAACAAGCTCGAGGACACTATGATTCAACATGCCCCTTTTAAGAAAACCCATGGATTTAAAAAGACACTGATTTCCAGTTTGGTCGCCTCGACTGCTCTGGGTGGTTTTGCCTACGCCCAGGACGAAGTCGAAGAAGTTGTAGTCACTGGTATTCGCGGATCACTGGAAAGATCCATCGATGTGAAACGCAACTCCAACTCGATTGTTGATGCCATCAGTGCAGAAGACATAGGCAAGTTGCCGGACATTACCATCGCCGATTCGCTGCAACGCGTCAGCGGAATCCAGATTCGCCGTTCAGCGGGTGAAGGCTCAACCGTCAATGTTCGCGGCTTGCCGCAAGTCAGCACCCAATTGAACGGCGAGCAATTTATCAGCACGGGCTCTATCACGACTTTACAGCCCGACTTTGCCGATATTCCTGCCGAGCTTCTGTCGGGTGTGGAAGTCGCCAAATCGGCTGAAGCCAAAACTCTATTCAGTGGTGTTGCCGGTACGGTCAATTTGAAAACGCGCCGCGCACTGGATTTGAATTCCGGTTGGACCTTTGCCGGATCAGCAGAAGGTTCAGATGGCTCCTACACAGATGACACCGGCAGTAAATTCGCGGGCTTCGCCGGTTTCAATAATGGTGACATGGGTGCGACACTGACCGTTTCAAAATCCGATGCTGAACTCGCTGATTATCGTTACGGTATGTATAACGATTGGTGGTTCCGCGGTTATCACGAAAACGGTAATGCCAACTGGCCGGGCTGGACTCCTCCTGCGGATCAAACCGGTGACGGTGATACTAACGATGCATTGTTTGGAACCATCGATTACGGCGTGACCAATCGCTTGACCGAGCGTGATCGCTTGTCAGTTGCATCATCATTTCAATTCAAACCATCTGATGATATTGAATTAATCGCCGATATTTTTCACACGCAAATGGATCAATACACACGCACCAATGGTGTGGTTGCTGATAACGCATGGGGTCAATGGGATTGGTTGGATCAACTCAACCCGATTAACCGTGGCCCAAGTTACGAAGGTCACACTACTGAAGATTTATACACGGCAACACAATTTAATTTGATGGCACCGCGTGTCACTGCCAAAGCAGAAAGTCAGGCGACTACACGCGAATCCACCAATATTAATTTACAAGCCAATTTTCAGGTGAATGATATTTTCAAAGCCAGTGTTCGTTATATTCACGGTGAAGCGACTAATGAACAAACCGGTAATTATGCTGATGCGTTTATTACCAGCGGGCAACAACATAATTTGGTGAGAACCGTAAACGGCGTGCAATCACCAGTTAACCCTGGTGGTGAATACGACACCAACAATGCTAATGGACGCATTTTGGTACAAGCGGATATGAGCGGTACTTATCCGAAATTTGTGTATCCAACAGGCTTTGGTGATGACATTAATAATTACGCGTTAGTGTCCACTTTCTCTGAACATAATCGCGATGATGAAAGCACCTTGGATGCATTGCGTTTTGATGGCAGTTTTGAATTTGATAATGGTTCGTTTGATTTTGGTTATCGTATTGCCGATCAGGATGTGAAAGCGCGCACTTATGATTTGGCTGCACCTTTCACTCGCCCTAATGCCGATGGCGACAATGAAACGGCTTACGCAAAATGGAAAGACACGGGCATCAGCATCAGCAATGGTGGCGACACTATTGGCCGTTTACTGACATTCAGTGAATTGGATGATATGGGCTACATTTATCAAGTCAGCGATTTTGGCCCTGCTGATACGGGTGGACGCTCCTATTATTTTATTAATCCGAAAGCGATGGATAATGCCAAAAAATTCCAAAATTCTTTGTATGACGGCAACATAGAAGTCACCAATTGGATTCGCTCTTATCAAGTTGAGCAAGAAAGTCACACGCTTTATGCACAACTGAATTTGCAAGGTGAATTAGGTGTTCCTTATCAAATGAACTTTGGTATGCAGGCGATACAAAATCTTTATGACATTACCAACTACACCGCTGATCCAACTGGTTCTGTCACTGTTAATGGTCAGGAGATGTTGGCGATTAGCGGTACACCCGGTGCGAAAAAATCGACCCAGGTAACATCACGTCACACAGTGGATTTTTTACCACGCTTTAATATTGGTTTGGATGTCGCAGAAGATCAAAAAGTTCGCTTCTCTTACAGCAAAACCATGACGCAAATGGATGCCAATAATTTGGGTCTGGGTTTGAGTTTGACTACTAACTATGATGAAAATCTGGGCGCATTTCGCGTAGTATCCGGATCTTCTGACGGCAGCCCATTATTAAATCCATGGCGTTCAGAAAATTTGGATTTGACTTACGAATGGTATTTCAATGATCTGAGTTTATTGAGTGCGGGCATTTATTATTTGGATATTGAATCAGCCATTGGAAAAACCAGTTCAAAAGTGTTTGATATTCCAGATTCGGATGGTGTTGTTCGTGCTAACAACGGTGCGGGGATTGATATCACTCGTTTAACCAACGTACCAGGCAGTTCGATTCAAGGTTTTGAAATTTCTTATCAACAAGCTTACGAATTCTTGCCGGGATTTTTAAGTGGCCTTGGCAGTACTATTAACTACACTTATTCTGAAAGTGAAAGCGAAGATAAAGATTTCTACGGAAATTCTTTGCCAATGGCTGACAACTCGGAAGATCAAGTCAACATGATTTTGTGGTACCAAAAAGATGCCTGGCAAGCACGTTTGGCTTACAACTATCGCAGTGAACGTTACATAGGCAAGCCCTGGAATGATGGACATCCAATGGCCTGGTGGTCAGCGCCGACGACCTATATTGATATGTCGGTGAGTTATGACATCAATGAAAATTTCACTGTATATTTGCAAGGCCAAAACATCACCGAAGAGCATGAAGAAACCTACATGCAATGGAGTGATTTAATGGTGAATCAAAACGTGTATGAAGCGCGTTACACTCTGGGTGTCAGAGCAAAATTCTGATAAGCGGTTAACCCAAACGAAAATCCCCGCATTGCGGGGATTTTTGGTTTTTAACAAAAAAGAATTTGCATCATGAAAAAAATAATTATATTGGGCGGTGGCACAGCAGGCTGGATGGCAGCCAGTTTATTTGCGCATCACTGGATAAAAAAAGGCATTGCCATCGAACTGATTGAATCCAGTGATATTGGCATTATCGGCGTCGGTGAAGGCTCAACGCCCGCGCTAAAATTATTTTTCGATCAGTTGGCGATTGATGAATCCGAATGGATGCCTGAATGTAATGCGACGTTCAAATCAGGCATTCGGTTTGAAAACTGGACACATAGGCAAGGTTGCGAATCTTACTTTCATCCCTTCGCATCGGTATTGGATAAACACAGTTTGCCGATGTTTATGCACAATGCGCAGATGCGATTAAAAGGTTTGGATCTGGATGCGCATCCTGACCGATTTTTTGTAGCCAATCTAATCGCAAAGAAATGCCTTGCCCCGAAAGCGCCTTATCACTTTCCGTTTGAAATGTTGTATGGCTATCATTTTGATTCTCATCTACTGGGAAAATTTATTGCCAAAAAAGCTAAAGCTTTTGGCGTCGCTCACACAATTGCCAGCATCGCGTCTGTAAGCCAAACCGAATCCGGTGACATTCAATCAGTCACCAGTACATCAGGTGAAATATTCGAAGCTGATTTTTTTGTTGATGCTACAGGTTTCGCATCAATTCTGTTGCAAAAAACCTTGCAATCACCCTTCGTAAGTTATCGACAACATTTATTTAATGATTCAGCGATTACCTTGCCCACAGCCATAGGTGAAAAAATTCCATCTGAAACGCTATCCATTGCGATGAATAATGGCTGGCGCTGGAAAATTCCGCTGACCAATCGATATGGCAATGGTTATGTCTATGCATCTGATTTTTGTTCATCCGATCAAGCAGAAGAAGAGTTGCGCCGCAGTTTGGATTTATTGGATGATCCGGTAGAGGCGCGTCATTTAAAAATGAAAGTCGGGCGAGTCGAATCCCATTGGTTTAAAAATTGTTTGGGTGTAGGTTTGTCACAAGGGTTCATTGAACCACTCGAAGCGACAGCATTATTTTTAGTGCAACAAACGATTGGTATTTTTATCGATAGCCTTGAACGCGGACAGTTTGCTGATACCTATCGCACTGAATTTAATCAACGTATCAATCAATATTTTGATAATACGCGTGATTATATTATCACTCACTACAAAACCAGTAATCGAAAAGATACGGAATATTGGAAGGCTAATACTGAAAGCCTGAATGATTTACCAACGAATCTGGTGCAGCTTTATAACAGTTGGATGTCAGGCAAAGACATAGCGCAGGAAGTCGAACGATTAAAAATTTCTCAATATTATTCCGGGCCTTCCTGGTATTGCATAATGGCGGGCATGGGGATTTTCCCGGAACCAGAAAAATTGCGTAAACCGGAAGCGCGTGATTTTCAATATGATTTATACAAACTGGATAATTTTTTGGAACGCTGCAGCATTAACTTTGAAGATCACGCGACATATTTGTCCGCACAAAAAAAATCCCGGTAGAACCGGGATTTTTGTAACAGCAGAGCTTTTACACTTTGAACGAATCGATTTGTTTCTTCAGTTCACCCACTTCGTGGATCAACTGGCTGCCACCAGAATTAACCACTTGCGCATTCTCGGCAACACGTTCAGACAAGCCGTGAATCGCGGTGATGTTTTTACTGACTTCGTTGGCAACAGTATTTTGTTCGTGCGATGCCGTCGCAATTTGGTGGTTCATATCGTTGATGATACGAATATTGCTGCGGATCTTATCCAGTGCACCACCGACTTTCGCGGCAGTATCAATGGTTTCTTTCACTGATGAAGTGCTGGCGTTCATCGCTTGGTGCGCTTCATCCGCTGCGCGTTGCAGTTGGATAATGATGGATTCAATTTCTTCAGTAGAAGTGCGGGTTTTTTGTGCAAGTGAACGTACTTCGTCCGCCACCACCGCAAATCCGCGGCCTTGTTCACCGGCACGCGCCGCTTCAATGGCAGCGTTGAGTGCAAGCAAGTTAGTTTGTTCGGCGATAGTACGAATCACTTCCATAACCGAACCAATGTTGACCGAATTATTTTTCAACACTTGAATTTTCTGTGCGGTTGATTCGATTTGATCCGTCAAACGATTCACCTTATCCAGTGACAAGCCGACGATTTCGTTACCTTCTTCAACCAATACGCTAGTGGCATTGGTGCGTTCAGCAGTATCGTTAGCGTGACGAGCAATTTCGTTGGCGGATGCTGACAGTTCCTCAACCGCTGCTGCCACCAATTCAATTTCACGCAATTGTTGCGAGGTTGAATTCACGGTGTTTTCAGTTGCACTGCCCATGGTGTTCACGTTGACACGCACCTTATCGTTCACTTGCACTACGTTGCGAATAATCATGGCGATATGTTCCATCACCCGATTAAAGTTGTGCGCCAGCTCGGCAATTTCGTTTTGGCTATCGGTAGGTAAACGGTGAGTCAAATCACCACCACCATCGGCAATTGCACTTAATGATTGAGTTACTGCAGCCACGGGTGCCAATACCAAACTGCGCATCAAAATATAAACAGTTACCAGGCTGGCCGCGAGCAACGCGAATACTGTCAACACATTAGTTTCAATTTGGTCATTAAGTGTTTCGTGTAATTCTGCAGTTGAGAAGGTTAGGGTGTAACTACCAATTTTAGAGCCGTTGTACATGATGGGGATGTCAGCACGAGAAACCTGACCTTCGCTGCGGTCTTCATCTTCAGCCTTGGCCAAGGCTTGACCGCGATGATCAACCACGTTGACCTTGGTCACCAGCGATGTGCCCACCAACGACTTTGCGATGGCTTCAATTTGCTGGAAGTCATAGGCAAATACGGCTTCCAGAATCGAACTGTTGGTCAGTTCAATCATGGCATCCATCTCGCTATTGAGTTTTGATTCCAGATTTTTCGCCGCTATGCGGTAGTTGGTGAAGGCAACTGCCACTGCTATAAGAACCATGGCGGCCGTCAGGACCAGCATGAGTTTGGTGAGTAACGACTTTTTAACCATTCTATCCCCCAAAGGGTTCTACACGGAGAACCTTGTATTAGGCTTTTGCCTGCTTGCTACATTCAGTTATTTTGTCGGGCGGTCACTCATGTTTAGTGAGGTGACAACCCGCCAGTTTTGTGAGTATAGACAGCAGTTCTAAAACTTGCCTGTCGGGATAAAAAAAGTTCTGTTTAGATTAATCTTCGCCGTCGTCGTCAGCCGATGCGCTGACCATTCCTAGCTCTTTTAGCTTACGCGTCAAGGTGTTACGCCCCCAACCCAGCAAATTGGCCGCATCGCGTTTACGTCCGGCGGTGTATTTCAGGGCAGTTTCGATCAGGGCTTTTTCAAAAGTGGGCACCGCTTCGCTCAGCAATTGGTGCTGGCCGCGAGCCAGGGCCATATCCGCCCAATGGCGCAAGGCTTTTTCCCAGTCGTCAGCGGGGGTTGAGGTCTCTTTGGTGTCGAGCAACTCAGGTGGCAGGTCTTGTACATGGACCTCTCTGCCGGATGCCATCACTGTAATCCAGCGACAAGTATTCTCCAGCTGACGCACATTGCCCGGCCAGGGCAGTGAACATAAAAACTCTTCGGTTTCGATCAAGAGCACTTTCGGGTCGACATTTAATTCACTCGCCGCTTTGTGCAAGAAAAAGCGTGCAAGCTTGGGAATATCTTCACGTCGATTGGCCAATTTCGGAATATGAATGCGGATTACATTTAAACGATGAAATAAATCTTCACGGAAACGATTGTCAGCGACTAAAGTTTCCAAATTTTGGTGAGTGGCAGCGATGATGCGCACATCCACTTTCACCGGTGTGTGTCCACCCACGCGATAAAATTCGCCGTCGGCCAACACACGCAATAAACGTGTTTGAGTTTCGGCGGGCATATCGCCAATTTCATCTAAAAATAATGAACCGCCGTTGGCTTGTTCGAATCGACCCTGACGTTGTGCCGCTGCGCCAGTGAACGCACCTTTTTCATGACCGAATAATTCGGACTCCATTAAATCTTTTGGAATTGCCGCCATATTCAATGCGATAAAGGGGCCATTGCGACGTGGACTGTGTCGATGCAATGCACGTGCAACCAACTCTTTACCGGTACCCGATTGTCCATTAATTAATACGGTGATGTTGGATTGCGACAAGCGACCAATTGCGCGAAACACTTCTTGCATCGCCGGTGCTTCACCAATAATTTCGGTGTGCGGCTCCATTTCGTCAGAAGGTTTTTCTTTTTGATTTTTTTGTTCTTGCGCGTGTGCGAGTGCACGTTGTGTCACCGCAACAGCATCATCGACATCAAAAGGTTTTGGTAAATATTCAAATGCACCGCCTTGATAAGCAGCAACAGCGCTGTCCAGATCGGAATGTGCCGTCATAATAATGATCGGAATTTCCGGATGTTGTGTGTGCACATTATTGAGCAATGCAAGGCCATCAATACCGGGCATGCGAATATCGCTGATAATCGCATCGGGTGTATCGCGATTAATTTGGTTGAGCGCGCTATCGCCGGTTTCAAATACACGGGTTTCAATATTCGCTTGTTGCAAAGCTTTTTCCAGCACCCAACGAATTGAGCGATCGTCATCAATAATCCAGACTTTGTTAGTTCTCATGATGCTTTTCCATCGG
The DNA here is from genome assembly GCA_966252135.1 of uncultured Cellvibrio sp. GTDB lineage: Bacteria > Pseudomonadota > Gammaproteobacteria > Pseudomonadales > Cellvibrionaceae > Cellvibrio. The sequence goes on from CBINNU010000005.1 coordinate 87,849, forward strand.
TAAATAGAGTGAGAAGCGTGTTTGACCCGGTTCACTGCGGCATTCAATCAAGCCGTTGTGTTGGTGAATCAAATGTTGCGAAATTGTTAATCCCAATCCTGTGCCTTCCGGTCTACCGGAAATCATCGGATAAAAAATATGCTCAACCATTTCCGGTGGAATGCCGGGGCCGTTGTCGATAATATCGAGACGACACACCAACTGATGATGTTTGCGGCCAATGGTGTAATGACGTTCAATGCGCGTGCGAATTTGAATCACGGCGTTGTGTGTTTGCGATTCAATCAAAGCCTGCATCGCATTGCGCACAATATTCAGCAAAGCTTGAATCAACATTTCCTTATCGCCTTCGAAATCAGGAATGCTGGGGTCGTAATCGCGAATGATCATTAATGAATCGCGACTCTCTGCACGAATAATGCTGCACACGCGCTCAATCGGTTCGTGAATATTTAAGGATTGCCATTTGGGTAATTGGTTCGGGCCGAGCATGCGATCGACCAGATTGCGAAGCCGATCGGCTTCGTCAATGATCACATTGGTGTACTCGGATAAATTTTCATTCGGCAATTCACGCGCAAGCAATTGTGCTGCACCACGAATTCCGCCCAGCGGATTTTTAATTTCATGAGCCATACCGCGAATTAAATTGCGTGTTGTCTCATGCGAGGTAGTCAACATTTCTTCGCGACTGATTTGCAAGAGTCTGTCCATAGGTTGGATTTCCAGAATCAATCCTTCGCAATCACCGAAAGGAGTGACTGTGTAATCTACAGTGATACTGGCTGATCCCGGTAATTGCCAGGTGGCGTGACGCTTGGTGTAGTGGTTGCCCTGAGCTGCGGCTTTGCGCAGCTCCAGTTCGGTTTCATCCGACTCGTAAAAAAAATGGGTAATGGATTCGCCGGTGTTGCCTTCGTTGCTCATGGCCATCAGGGCTTCGGCTGCAGGATTCATATGGCAAAGAAAAAGTTCGTCATCCACCAGGACAACGGCAGTAGTTAAACTATCCAGAATGGATTTATAGAGTTCGCTCGGGCTCACGCTTTATTGCTCTCCAAAATGCCTCTCTGCGGGGCATGTTCGTAAATGCAAAAAGCAAACCAACTTCCAGATGAGCAAAAACCACCTGTGTTTTCAATGATTCAAGCCTGCTCTTTGAGAAATCGACAAAATTTGCGCACCATTTTGGTGCCATGTCAATTTTTCAGCTCAATTTTTCTTTTTTATCGGGCGCACCACATTGATGGTTTTAGGTTCGGCACGGCCCAGCACCTCACCGGATTGATCAATCACTTCAACCGTTAGGGTGCGGCCGCCACGCGGCGGGTCTTGAATCACAATATTGCTGGATTGGGTCTCTTCCACCAGCTCACCGTCTATGTAGTAGGTGATCAGATGATCCTCTTGCAGACCCGGATTAATCGACACAGCAACCGCCAAATCGCGTTGGCCGGGCGGAATCACCACTTCATTGCGCGGGCTGATGATCTCGACTTGATACTCAACAATCTCGTTATCGGGCTGCGCTGGCGATTGATAAACCTGCCCTTGCTGATCCGGCGGCAGGGTATTTAACTCTGGCAGTTTGACGGTTTGCGCTTGCTCGTCCGGCGGGCTATCGGAATATTTCACATTGCCGTCTTTATCCACTGTTTTATAAATCTCGGCAAAGGATATTTGCGAGCACAACACGCAGAGCAAAAGCAGTAAGCCACGCATAAGCAAACTCCGTAAGTCAGATTCAGGCGAGATTACTCTGGATAACAAAAAAGAAAAAGAGTTCGCCCCAAAAGAAAAAACCCGCACATTTCTGCGCGGGTTCTTCTGACTGCAATCGGCAAAGATTACACGCTGTAGTACAACTCGAACTCTACAGGATGTGGAGTCATATTCACGCGCTGGATATCAGCGCGCTTCAATTCAATGTAAGACTCGATGAAATCTTTAGAGAACACACCACCGCGAGTCAGGAACTCATGGTCAGCTTCCAAATGTTGCAATGCTTCTTCCAAAGAGGCACAGACTTGTGGAATTTGTGCTTCTTCTTCTGGCTCCAGATCGTACAAGTCTTTGGTTGCTGGCTCGCCCGGATGAATCTTGTTTTGAACACCGTCGATACCAGCCATCAACAATGCAGCGAAGCAGAGGTATGGGTTAGCTGTTGGATCAGGGAAGCGAGTTTCGATACGTTTTGCTTTAGCACCTTGTACGAAAGGAATACGGATAGAAGCAGAACGGTTACGAGAAGAGTAAGCCAACATTACAGGAGCTTCAAAGCCTGGAACCAAACGCTTGTATGAGTTGGTAGAAGCGTTACAGAAAGCGTTCAATGCTTTAGCGTGCTTGATGATACCGCCAATGTAATACAGAGCAGTTTCAGACAAACCAGCATAAGCGTCACCAGCGAATTGGTTCACACCTGCTTTAGAGAATGATTGGTGAACGTGCATACCTGAACCGTTATCACCGATCAAAGGCTTCGGCATAAAGGTTGCGGTTTTACCGTATTGGTGAGCAACGTTGTGTACGCAGTACTTGAGGATCTGTACTTCGTCCGCTTTCTTAACCAGAGTGTTTGCACCAACACCTATCTCACATTGACCAGCGTTAGCCACTTCGTGGTGGTGAATTTCAATTTCCAGGCCCATTGCTTCCATCGCGTTACACATAGCACCACGGATGTCGTGCAATGAGTCGATTGGAGCAACCGGGAAGTAACCGCCTTTTACGCGAGGAGCGTGGCCGTGTTTACCTTCAACATCGTCACCTGATTGCCATGCAGCTTCTTCAGATTTGATTTTGTAGAAAGCACCGCCCATAGAGCTGTTGAAGTGAACGCTATCGAAAATAAAGAATTCGGGTTCTGGACCAAACAGAGCCTTATCGCCCAGGCCAGTTGATTTCAAATATTCTTCAGCACGCAGACCAATTGAACGTGGGTCGCGATCGTAGCCTTGCATAGTTGAAGGCTCAACGATGTTACAACGAACGATAATAGTGGCTTCTTCGTAGAAGGGATCCAACACAGCGGTAGAATCGTCTGGCATCAAAATCATGTCAGATTCGTTAATGCCTTTCCAACCGGCGATTGAAGAACCGTCGAACATTTTGCCTTCAACAAAGAATTTGTCATCGACTACAAATGACGGGAAGGTCACGTGTTGTTCTTTACCTTTGGTATCGGTGAAGCGCAGGTCGATCCAGCGAGCTTCGTGTTGCTTGATTAAGTCTAACGTCTTAGACATGGAGTGCCTCCTGGTTGTTATAGCTTTAGCTATAGGATTAAAAATACTGTCAAAAATACTGGCTGGACCAATGAGGAAAGGGTCGACCGACCTGATTCATCACACAGATTTCCTGCCCTTATCTGCCCCTCTACTTGCCAGCGGTGATCCAACCGGCTGCAGGCGCAAGATCAAGTGTCAGAAAGGGGGCAAAATATATGCCATCCACTAAAAATAGCAACTGGGCATTGATAAATAAGCCGTTGGAATTTCAGATAAAAATTCAAACGCACCAAATTAATACACTTGTGCGGTCACTGGCACCAAAACAATGCAAACGATTCATGCCGGGTAAGCTGCCGGATGATTCTCTTTGTACAGTCGGCTTGCCTCAGGTGCTATCATCAATAGCCAAAAATTATCAAAACAAGATTGTCGCCTTTTTAAAACCTCCGTAAAAAGGGCGACTTTAAAAATAAGAACTTTGGATTTTTTGCTATGCATATGACAACAACAGAAATCTTTCTGATCGCCATGCTGATTATCTTTACCCTGCCTTACCTCATCTGGCGGTTATTTAAAACCGACTACTGGGCGCCACTGGTGGTTGTGCAAATTATTATGGGGATAGTCCTGGGGCCTGGCGTTCTGGGGGCCGCGTTTCCAGAGTATTACACCTTTGTGTTCAATCCCGACGTGATCAAGTCGCTCAATGGCATTGCCTGGTGGGCAGTGATGATCTTCGTCTGGATTGCCGGTATCGAACTGGATTTGAAGAAAGCCTGGCAGTACAAACGCGAAAGCGGTATTACCGCCGGACTGGCGCTGGGTACACCACTTTTGTTTGGTTGCGCGGCGGGTGTTGCCATGCTGGCTTTCAGTGAAGGCTGGATGGGTCCAAAGGGAATGACCTGGCAATTTATTCTGGGTGTGGGTATGTCCTGTGCTGTTACCGCGCTGCCCATTTTGATATTACTGATGGAAAAATTACAGATACTTCGTCAACCCATAGGTCAACGCATCCTTCGTTATGCGAGCCTCGATGACATAGCGATTTGGGGTGTGTTGGCACTGATCCTGTTGGATTGGGAGCGTGTGGGCCGTCAGGGTATTTTCCTGATAGCGTTTGCAGTTTTAAGTTATCTTTTCCGCAGATTAATGTTGGCAATTGAAGAGCGCGACCGTTGGTATGCCGGATTTATCTGGTTGGCCTTCTGTGGGCTAGCCGCCGACTGGGCCGGGTTACATTTTATGGTCGGCGCCTTCCTTGCCGGTGCGGTGATGGATGCCGATTGGTTTAATCAGGAAGATATGGACAAGCTGCGTCATTTTGTTTTGATGATCATCATGCCGGTGTTTTTCCTGAGTACAGGTTTACGAACCAATTGGGATGTAGGTGGAACAACAGTATTTATTGCAGCAGGAATTTTATTGGTTGCATCCGTGTCTGGAAAATTGGCGGGCGTTCATCTTGCCGGCAAAATTTTGAAATGGGAAAAAGGCGAAGCATCCATTATTGGTTGGCTGTTACAGACCAAAGCCTTGATCATGATTATTTTTGCCAATGTGTTACTCGACAAACAAATTATTACTAGCGAAACCTTTACGGCGCTTTTAATTATGGCGGTGTTGAGCACCATGTTAACTGTGCCCGTAGTTTCGCCGAAATTGGAAAAACTAAAAAATATTATTTTCCGTTCTACTTAATGCCGGGTGCGAATGCTTTCTATAACTGAGATGCAATATTTGGTAGCCCTTGCTGAAGATACGCACTTCGGCAGGGCCGCTACGCGCTGCAATGTGAGTCAGCCTGCGCTCAGTGCTGCTATTGCCAAACTCGAATCGCAACTGGGATTTTTATTATTCGAGCGTTTGAATCGCAGTGTAATCATTACGCCAGAAGGTAAAGCACTGGCTGACGAAGCAGCAAAAGTATTAAAGCAAGTTAGCAGAATTCAAGAGTTGGTTGAAGCGGATAAAGATCAACTGTCTTCAGTGATAAATTTAGGCGCAGATGCATCGCTCGGCAGTTATTTATTGCCGCAAATATTATTGCAATTTCAACACCAGCATTCCCAACGTCAAATTCATTTGCATGAAAATGATTATCCAATATTGAAACAACAATTGCTGGATGGATCGCTGGATGCACTTTTGCTCGCGGACAATCAACCGATTAAAGATTGCGTATTGCGCGAATTAAATTCCGAGCCCTGGCAATTGCTCTTGCCAATTGGTCATAGCCTGTCGTCCAGCTTGCGTATTTCAATTAAAGATTTGCGCCATCTGACTTTGTGGGTGACTCAAGGTGATTGGCATTTATTGCCGCAATGGATTAAAAACGAATTGAATTTGCAAACAGTCAATAGTTATTCCCTTTTACGTGGATTAATCAGCGCACAACAAATTATCGGGCTGATGCCATTTATTGCCGTTAACTCGCAGATTTACGCCAGCCAAAAATGGGTGGCAGTGCCACTGGCCGATATGCCTGCACGCCCGATTTGTTTGGCATGGCGAACCAGTTATCCTCGTTACAAAATGATGGAGCTTTTGTCGCAAGCGATAAAGGCCAGTGCAGAATGGCAATTGAATTTTGTGGCACCGGAGCAGCATCAGGTGCTAGGCTTGGATTTTTTCCACCGGTAAATTTTTATGCCTCTCAATCCCCTGAAAAAAATTGTAATTCTGGGCGGTGGCACCTCCGGGTGGATTGCGGCATCCATGCTGATCAAACACCTCAAGCCTGATCATTGTGAAATTCAGGTGATGGAATCCGACGACATTGGTGTGATTGGTGTAGGCGAATCCACCATTCCTCCCTTTGTGCGTTTATTGCAACATCTTGGAATAGAAGAATCCGAATTTCTGCGCGAAACCCATGCCTGCTTTAAATTAGGCATTCAGTTTATTGATTGGCGAGAACGAAACCACAGCTATTTTCATCCTTTTGGTGTGATTGGCAAGCCAATAGATTCGCAAGATTTTTATCAGTGCTGGTTAAAAGCGCAACAGGAAGGTTTGGAATTTCCGTTGCAGGATTTTTCGCCCTGCGCAGTGATGGCGCAGCAGCAAAAATTTTTTCTACCCTCGCAAGCGCAAAACACACCTCTCGGCGGCAGTAATTATGCTGTGCATTTGGATGCGCATTCGGTCGTCAATTTCTTACGAAAACAAGCCCAGCGAAAAGGTGTCACCCGTTTATCGGGAACGGTCACTCAAGTACAGGTCAATTCACACACTGGATTTATTGAAAAATTAATTTTGCAAGATCGCACTGAAGTTACTGCCGATTTTTTTATTGACTGTTCCGGATTTAAATCCTTATTAATTGGTGAACAACTGCAAAGCCCTTTTGACGATTGGTCATCAATCTTACCTTGCGATAGGGCAGTGGTTGTAAAAACAGAAAAAGGTACGGACACGCCTCCCTATACTGTAGCCCGGGCGCAAAAAAGTGGTTGGTCCTGGCGAATTCCCTTACAAAATTCGATTGGACATGGATACGTTTATTCGAGTCAATTTGCGACTGATGCTGAAGCCAAATCGGCATTGATGAAACAATTGGATCAAAAACGCATTAATGATCCACATCTCATTCATTTTACACCCGGCCGACGCGAATATATTTGGAAACATAATTGCCTTGCGCTTGGGCTTGCTGCTGGTTTTGTCGAACCTCTGGAATCTACGGCAATTCATTTAATTGCGCGTGGCATGGAATTATTTTTACGGTATTTTCCAGACCGCGATTGCGATAGTAGTTTGCAACGCGAATACAATCGTCGAATGCACAATGATTACGACGAAGTGCGCGATTTTGTGTTGTTGCATTATTGCACCAGTCAACGCACTGACACCGCTTTCTGGCGTGCGATAAAAGATATTCCAGTGCCTGATAGTTTGCGCGAGCGCATCGAATTATTTACTGCACAAGGAAAATTACGAGAAGGATCTGAAGAACTATTTCGCAATACCAGTTGGCAATCGGTGTTTGAAGGTATGGGCATCAGGCCACGAAAATATTCACCGCTGGTGGATAATCTCGACCCTGAGCGCCTGCGTCAGGATCTGAACAATACCCGCTCAGCCATCTTGAATATGGTAAAAACACTGCCCAGTCATGATGAGTATCTGCAGCGAGTGCATGAGGATAAAAATAAACAGGTTTAGCTATTCAAGTGTAGGGGCAAGTTGCTGCATGGACGGGCACTGCCAATTGTTTATACCGGTTGAAGCTGCGGCTTCAACAAATAAATTGTATCGTTGTGATGCCTCAGCATTGGCAATCGCTTCCCAGGCAATACGAGCATCGCTATCAACCGGCAGCGTTTGCAAAACTTTGCCAAGAATATAATGCCCTCGTTCTGCGGCCGATAAACTTCTTTGCTCCAGTTGCGACTGCAATTCAGAAAAGTAACCACAGACTTGATCAAATTCGGTTTTCTGGGGCGAACAACCCGTGATGATCGCTATCAGTAAAAAATACTTCAATTGGGATGTGTACACAGCAAACCTCCAGAATAATTCAACCTGTCCAAGCATGCCTTGCGTTGGCGCCATGTAAAAGTTGGCTCGCCTTGAAATGTGAAATAACACTATAATTCGCTTATTTATTTTCCAGATCCGAGCCTGTTATGCACTTTATTGTCAAAGTTTTCCCCGAAATCATTATCAAAAGCCAACCGGTTCGTCAGCGTTTTATCAAACAATTGCGCGATAACCTGCGCAAAATGCTGAGCGACCTAGGGGTGCGGGTACAAGTGCAGCGCGATTGGGAAAAGATCGAAATCACGTCGGACAATGACGATCCGCAAGCCATTGCCGAAGTAAAAGATTTGCTGTCGCGCACACCGGGCATTGCCAATTTTTATTTGGTGCAAGCCTACCCTATGGGTGATTTGCATTACATCTATGAAAAAACCGCGTTATTTTGGGCAGATCAGCTGGATGGCAAAAGTTTTTGTGTGCGTGTAAAACGCCACGGCAAACATGAATTTACTTCAGTGCAGATAGAGCAATATGTCGGCGGAACTTTGCTGCACAACAGCAAGGCGCGTTGTGTGGATTTGCGTACGCCGGAAGTCACTGTTCCGCTAGAAGTCAAAGACAACCGTCTTTTTGTTATCGCCGAAAAAATTCAAGGCATAGGTGGATACCCTATGGGAACCCAGGATGGGGTGCTCTCATTAATTTCCGGTGGTTTCGATTCAACGGTTTCAAGCTATTTATGCATGAAGCGAGGCCTGCGCACCAATTACTGTTTTTTTAATCTCGGCGGCCGCGCACACGAAATCGGTGTAAAAGAAGTTGCTTATTATTTGTGGAATAAATTTGGCTCGTCGCATCGCGTGAAATTTATCAGTATTCCTTTCGATGATGTTGTCAAAGAAATTATTGAGAAAGTCGACAATAGCTATATGGGTGTAGTGTTAAAACGCATGATGCTGCGCGCCGCAACCAAAGCCGCAGAAAGTCTGGAATTACCTGCATTGGTGACCGGCGAAAGTGTTGCACAAGTATCGAGTCAAACATTGTTAAATTTAAATGCGATTGATCGCGTGACCGATATGCTTGTGCTTCGCCCTTTATCCACCATGGATAAAGGTGAAATTATCGATATTTCCCGCAAAATCGGCACAGAAACTTTTGCTGCGCAAATGCCCGAATACTGCGGCGTTATTTCCGTCAATCCAACCACCCGCGCAAAACTTTGGCGAGTTGAGCAGGAAGAAGCAAATTTCGATATGCAAATTCTTGAAAAAGCCTTTGCCGATCGCCATTCACAAAATATCGATGAATTGATTCAAGATCTGGATGCCGATTTATCGGTCACTGTTGTTGCTGACTTGCCCCTGAGTGCAGTATTAATTGACATCCGCCATCCAGACGAACAAGAGCAGCAACCATTACAGGTCAGCAACGAATTATTGAAAATCCCGTTTTACAATCTGAATAAAAAATTCCCGGATCTGGATCAAACTCGCGACTATTACCTCTATTGCCAAAAAGGTGTGATGAGCCAACTGCACGCTGCGAATTTAAAAGATGCGGGACACAGGAATGTGGGCGTGTTCAGGCCAGAACCCAAGAGTGCTTGTGCGATTTAAAAAAATGTAATTACAAAAGTTTTAACTGGAGATGGATCATGCAGATAGAACAATTTTCAGCCGGGAGCTGGCAGCAACAATATCAGTATAAAAGTTTCTCGCCTTCTGTAATCAACCATGGATGGGAATGGCTTGATCCTACGGTTAATATTTTATTGGAACAGGCTTCGCGTGCATTGGCAGAATTAAATACTTTGTCGTTGATGGTTCCTGATGTGGATTTGTTTATTCGCATGCATATTGCTAAAGAGGCGAATACATCCAGCCGTATTGAAGGTACGCAAACACAAATGGATGAAGCCATTATGCGCAAAGAGCAAATTGCTCCGGAAAAACGCGACGACTGGCAAGAAGTACAAAATTATATTGAAGCGATTAATGTTGCCATCGATGAGCTAAAAAGCCTTCCACTCTCTAATCGATTATTAAAAAAGACTCATGCTATTTTAATGAGTGGCGTTCGCGGCGAGCACAAAACGCCGGGGGAATTTCGTGTGTCACAAAACTGGATTGGCGGAACCAATTTATCCAATGCCGTTTTTGTCCCACCGCATCATGTGCAAGTGCCGGATTTAATGAGTGACCTGGAAAAGTTTTGGCACAATGACAATATTCAGGTGCCTGATCTGGTTCGTATTGCAATTAGTCATTATCAATTTGAAACCATACATCCCTTTCTGGATGGCAACGGACGCATAGGCCGTTTGCTCATTACCTTGTATCTGGTTTCCAAAGGTTTGCTGCACAAACCTGCGCTCTATCTGTCGGATTTTTTTGAGCGCAATCGTGGTAGTTATTACGATGCATTGACTCAAGTCAGAATGTCGAATGACTTGTTGCATTGGTTAAAATTTTTTCTCACTGCGGTAGTAGAAACAGCCGCTAACAGTAAAGATACCTTCATGTCGATCATGTCACTGCGTCAAGATGTGGAACATCAGATTCTGGGGTTGGGGCGTCGCGCTGAAAATGCAAAAAACTTGTTGATGTATCTGTATCAACGGCCAATGATCAGCGTTAATGAAGCTGCCGATGCTTTAAAGTCCAGCCATCAGGTCGCCAATGCCTTAATCAAACAACTTGAAGAGATGGGAATTCTGAAAGAAGCGACCGGTTACGGAAGAAACAGGATTTATGTGTTTGAACGCTATTTTGCGTTGTTTATGCGCTAGGCAAGCAACTCATGGCATATGTAATTTTCTTCAGGTCATTTTTACATTAACAACCTCATATGTAATTTTTAGTCGGCAAAACTTACATATGGATTTTTATATGTAAAGCTTGGCGCCTTAACAGCATTATTTGCTGGATAAAAAACCATCGAAATCATATCCCTGCCATACCGACATAGGTATAATGCGCGCCTTTTTATCGACCAGCCTTTTGACCCCACAGAGTATTTTCCCAGTGACTATCCCCAGTTCTATCGAAAAATTACGCAATATCGCGATTATTGCCCACGTTGACCATGGTAAGACTTCAATGGTTGACCAACTTCTCCGCCAATCAGGCACCTTGGATCGCCGCGACGATACCGGCGACCTGATCATGGACAGCAACGACCAGGAACGTGAGCGCGGCATTACCATCCTCGCTAAAAACACCGCCATCAAGTGGAATGACTACCGCATCAACATAGTTGACACCCCCGGCCACGCCGACTTCGGAGGTGAAGTGGAGCGCGTATTGTCGATGGTGGACTCAGTCTTGTTGATCGTAGACGCCGTTGGTGGCCCTATGCCGCAAACCCGTTTTGTGACCTCAAAGGCATTCGAGCAAGGTTTGAATCCAATCGTTGTTATCAACAAAATCGACCGCCCCGGTGCACGCCCAGAGTGGGTAATTGATCAGGTATTTGATTTGTTTGATCGTCTCGGTGCAACCGAAGAGCAATTGGATTTCCCGATTGTTTACGCATCAGCACTGAACGGTGTTGCCGGTTTGGATATGGACAATATCGCTGAGGATATGACGCCGTTGTTCCAAACTATCGTTGATAAAGTGAAGCCACCAAAAGTGGATATTGATGGCCCTTTCCAAATGCAAATTTCTGCATTGGATTACAACAGCTATGTGGGTGTTATTGGTATCGGTCGCATCACTCGCGGTAGCCTCGCACCTAATCAACAAATCGTAGTAGTAACACCGACTGGCGAAACGCGCAAAGCAAAAGTTTTGCAAGTTATGGGTTACCACGGTTTGCAACGTATCGAAACCGATCGCGCTTATGCAGGTGATATTGTGTGTATTACCGGTGTGGATAAACTCGGAATTTCCGACACGCTTTGTCACCCTGATACGATTGAAGCTCTGCCGCCTTTATCAATCGATGAGCCAACCGTGAGCATGACCTTCCAGGTAAACGATTCGCCTTTCGCGGGTAAAGAGGGTAAGTACGTAACCAGCCGTAATATTAAAGATCGTCTGGATACAGAATTGATTGCCAACGTTGCGCTGCGTGTTGAACAAGGTGATTCGCCGGATAAATTTAAAGTGTCCGGTCGCGGTGAATTGCATTTGTCGGTATTGATCGAAAATATGCGCCGCGAAGGTTACGAGTTGGGTGTGTCTCGCCCTGAAGTAATTCAAAAAGTTGTTGATGGAGAAATTCACGAGCCATACGAACAAGTCGTGATTGATGTTGAAGAACAACATCAAGGTAAAGTGATGGAAGAGTTGGGTTTGCGTAAAGGCGAACTCACCAATATGGAACCCGATGGAAAAGGTCGTATCAAGTTGGAATTTATTGTTCCATCGCGCGGTTTGATTGGTTTCCGCGGTAACTTCCTGACTATGACATCCGGTTCTGGAATCATGACCAGTATTTTTGATCACTACGGTCCGGTGAAACAAGGTGAAGTTGCCAAGCGTCAAAACGGCGTGTTGGTTTCCATGGTGAAAGGTAAAACTCTCGCTTACGCGTTGAATATGCTGCAAGAACGCGGTCGTTTGTTTTTGGGTCCGCAATCTGAAATTTACGAAGGTCAAATCGTCGGTTTGCATTCACGCGATAATGATCTGGTAGTCAACCCAACCAAAGCCAAACAACTGACTAACGTGCGTGCGTCCGGTACTGATGAAGCTGTAGTATTAACGCCGCCAATCAAACACACTCTCGAACAAGCGCTGGAATTTATCGAAGACGATGAGTTGGTAGAAGTGACGCCCTTGAGCATTCGTTTGCGCAAAAAGTTGTTGACCGAAAACGAACGTAAACGCGACAAAAAAGCATAATTTATCTGAATGATATTTATGTGGGGCGCCGCTTGCTGCGCCCCAGGTTTTAAAAATGGGCGCGGCAAGCAGCGCCCCCTACAAATCCATCAGGATTATGAACTTCCAACCCATCAAGCTCGCCGCCATCACCGCACTCAAACAAAATTTAAAGCCAGGCTTGGCCTTGCAAGCTTTCGCAGGTGTTATCGTCGCTTTATATTTTTTAGTACCCTCCGCAAAACCTGTGTTTGATTTTTTTGGTAATTTAAAACAACAACAAGGCTGGATATATTCGTCTCTGTCGACCGCATTATTTGGCGGACTGATTCCTTTCTTGTATTTGTATTTTTCTCGCAGTTTTCAAGCAGGGCAATCCATAGCCATAACCTTCGTGTTTTATATTCTGTTCTGGGCGCTAAAGGGAATAGAGGTAGATTATTTTTATCAGTTTCAAAGTTTCTTGTTCGGTTCAGAATCCAACTTTAAAACTTTGCTGATTAAGGTAGGTGTTGACCAGTTTATTTATAGCGCTTTCTGGGCTGCACCTAGCATCTCGATAATATTTTTGTGGATTGATCACAACTTTAACTGGCAAGCGACCCGCAAAAAGTTGGATAAAAACTTCTTCACCATCACTATGCCAGCAAATATTATTTCCAATTGGTTGGTTTGGATTCCGGCGGTGAGCTTTATTTATGCCATGCCCGGCAATTTGCAAATGCCATTGTTTGGATTGGTTTTGTGTTTTTGGGTGCTAATATTGGCGGCATTGAATAAAAAATAATATCTTCGCAGAACCCACGACTATTTTTTATTTTCTATCGCTTCCCCAGCGATAAAGTTCATCCAGGACAGGAATCAAACTTTTGCCCAAGGGCGTTAGTTGGTACTGAACTCTAGGCGGAATCTCGGCAAAAACTTCTCGCGAAATAATACCATCTGATTCCAACTCGCGAAGTTGCTGGGTCAGAATTTTATGGCTTATTAAAGGAAGGTGTCGTCTTAATTCATTAAAGCGAAATAATCGTGACGAAAGCATGTGCAATATCATGGGCTTCCATTTTCCGCCAATAATATTCAGAGTTTTGACAATTGGGCAGCCCAACGGATTTGCAATTTGCCAGGACCTTGGTGATTCCATAATAAAACCTCATTCCAGTTACCTGAAGGTAACCTAGACACAAAAAAGTGCATTCTTGTACAGAATAAAACTGACAGAGATAATTCAACAAGATTAACTGGAGAATGCAAATGAGCAGTGTATCACTAATCACTATACCCATTTTACCCTTGGGCTTGGTTAATGCGTTTTTGGCAATATCACCTCAAGGCATTATTTTAATTGATGCTGGCTTGCCTGATACTGAAAAAAAGATCGAAAAGGTATTAGTGAGGATGGGACTACATTTTCACGATGTGAAATTAATCATCATCACCCATGCCCATATAGATCACGCTGGTAATGCCGCTAAGTTAAAGAAATTAACGGGCGCTCCGATTCTTGCCCATATCAACGATTTACCTTACTACCAGGGCAAAAAAACGATGGCCTTTTGCGCCACTGGATGGTTTGGAAGATTATTTTTTAAAACCGGTTTAATTCAGAAAGCCTATGACTATTTCACCCCGGATATTTTGTTAGGACTCAACCAAGAAATGGATTTATCTCACTATGGATTTGATGCAAAGGTGTTGTCTTCACCTGGGCATACTGATGGGTCTATTAGTTTAATAATAAGAGACAAAAATAGAGATGGATCTGATCAGCAATATGCGGTGGTTGGAGATTTAATATCGTCAGGTATTTTGCTAGGAGGAATCTGCTGTAAAAATATTCCCAAACGTCCCCCATTTGAAGATGATCCTAAAATTGTCAGCGAATCTCTCGATCAGCTCTTGCGTAATGGCAGCCAATTTTTTTATATGGGACATGGCGGTCCATTAACTGCATCAAAAGTAGCGCAACACAGCAGCAATTTAAAAAAATTAGCTAAATGATATTGGTTTAGTAACGCATAAATAACAGAACGATTATAGGTCGGACAATTGTTTTCGTAGGTAATCAATCACTTCTTTTGCATCTGGCTTCAAGCCTCGCCACAAATAAAAGGCTTCAGCAGCTTGATTCACTAACATTCCCAAGCCGTCAGCAATTTGTGCTGCGTTATTTTGTTGCGCCCATTTTAAAAAGATAGTGGGTTCTGCGCCGTACATCATGTCGTAACAACAGGCGCTGTTGCTCAGAATTTTTTCGGGGAGTGGCGGTAAATCTCCCTGCAAACTGGCTGAAGTCCCGTTGATAATCAAATCAAATTCTTTTCCGGCTAGTTGCGAGTATTCGGCTGCGCTGATTTTTGTTGATTGAAAATGTTGAACCAATTCTTGCGCTTTACTGAGCGTGCGATTGGCAATGGTAATGCTCGCAGGGTTTTGATCAAGCAAAGGTTGTAATACGCCTCGCACTGCACCACCCGCGCCTAAAATTAACACGCGCTTGGCGTTAATCACCCAGCCCAAATTCAGCATGTCATTTACCATGCCGATTCCATCAGTATTGTCGCCTAATAATTTTCCGTTGGCTTGTTTGGCAATAAAATTGATTGCGCCTGCAACCTTTGCGCGCGGTGTTAGTTCATCAACCAGATTAAATGCATCGACTTTAAATGGAACCGTAATGTTTAAACCTTTTCCATTGGGTTGCGCGAAAAAGTTTTTAACGGATTGAGCAAAAGCATCCAGCGGAATTAATTCTTTGGTGTAATGAATATCCTGCGCGGTTTGCCTGGCGAACTCTGCGTGGATTATAGGCGATTTGCTTTGGGCAATCGGGTTGCCAAATACGGCGTAAAGGTCGGTCACTCTTGTCTCCAAATATAAAATTAAATCCAGTCGCGAGCAGGTAAAAAATCTGTGTAGAGTTTTGCTTCTGCACTACCAGCTTCCGGTTGCCAGTTGTATTGCCATTTCACCAAAGGTGGTAGCGACATTAAAATAGATTCCGTGCGGCCGCCAGTTTGCAAGCCAAATAAAGTGCCACGATCATAAACCAAATTAAATTCAACATAGCGGCCGCGACGATACAATTGAAAATCGCGTTCGCGTTCGCCATAAGCAGTGTTTTTGCGCGCAGCCATTATAGGCTGATAGGCTTTGATGTAGCTATCGCCCACGGCGCGCATTAATGCAAAACTGTGATCAAAATTTTCTGCGTTGTAATCATCAAAAAATAATCCACCAATACCGCGTGCTTCGTTGCGATGTTTTAAATAAAAATAATCATCACACCATTTTTTAAATTCGGGATAAATATGTTGTCCAAAAGGATCGCAAGCATTTTTAGCAGTTTGATGCCAATATTTGCAATCGTCGACATTGCCATAATAAGGCGTCAAATCGTAACCGCCACCAAACCACCAGACGGATGCAGCACCTTCTTTTTCGGCGATGAAAAATCTCACGTTGGCATGACTGGTAGGCACGTAGGGACTATGCGGATGAATCACCAGCGACACGCCCATAGCTTCAAACGAACGCCCCGCTAATTCTGGTCGATGCGCTGTTGCAGATGCAGGCATTTTATTGCCAAACACATGCGAAAAATTCACGCCGCCTTTTTCAATCACACCACCATTTTCGAGCACACGCGAACGCCCGCCACCACCTTCTTCACGCTGCCATGATTCCTCCATAAATTTTGCTTTTCCATCTTCCTGTTCAAGCGAAGAGCAAATGGAGTTTTGTAATTCGAGTAAATAATTTTTTACAGCGAGTTTGTCGGGTTGCTGCATTTAAGTGCTCCAGAATTAATGGGCTATCACCCCCTCCTAACCTCCCCCTTGGCAAGGGGGAGGAACTTGACTCCCTGCTCATTTCAGTGCGAAGTGAAATCAGTTCCCTCCCCTTGCTAAGGGGAGGGTTAGGGTGGGGTGAATTTACAAAGAACGAACAATCTTTCCAGTCAACAAATCCCGTATCTCGGAAGGATTTTTATTTCCACCCACATTGCCCGCAAGAATCGCATCCAATTCCGTTGGAAAATATTTGCGCACCTGATGAATTGATCGTGCGGGTAATTGGCTGCTGGGGTTGCATGATGTCGACACAATCGGATGGCCAACTGCTTTGGCAAGTGCAGCCGCTAAAGGATGATTGGTTACGCGCAACGCAAATGCGGGATATTGTCCGCAAATCCATTCGGGAATTTTTTTCTTGATGGGGCCAGTGTTGGGAATCAACCAGGTAACAGGGCCAGGCCAGGTGGATTTTAATTTTTCAATCTGCTCATTTGATAGATGCGAAAGCAAATCGCTCGCTTGCGCAAAATCGGCCGCTAATAAAATCACACCTTTATTGAGTGGGCGATCTTTAATTTGCAACAAGCGATCCACTGCACGTGGATTCCAGGGGTCGCAACCCAGGCCCCAGACCGCTTCGGTGGGATAAGCGACTATGCCGCCCGCGCGAATCAAACGCGCGGCTATATTAATTTGCGGACGCAAAGTCCAGGGATTGGCTCGGCTCATGTAAAACGACTCGCTGATTTTTGGCGCAGTCTAGCAGAAGTGAAGCCTCAAATTCGCTGGTAGCAGCCGCCAATCGTTTCGATTTTTCCGGACAATTCCAGCAGCGTGAGTTGCGGGATTAATTCATGTACGGCCAGTTGCGTGCGCTCCACCAAAACATCCAGTGAAACAGGATCAAAGCCTATGGCTTTTAATAATTGGCTTTGCTCGTCTTCCGGCAGAAGATTGGGAATAGCGATTGGTTTTTCCCGCGTGTTTTCTTCTTTTTTTACGAAAGGTAATTCTTGCTGTACTTCCTGCCATTTAAATTCCAGCAAGCCTTGTAGTTGATCGAGAATATCTTGCGCGCATTCCACCAGAGTGGCGCCTTGGCGGATCAATTGATGGCAGCCTTTGCTAAGTGGATTGTGAATGGAACCGGGAATGGCAAAGACTTCGCGGTTTTGTTCGACGGCT
Source organism: uncultured Cellvibrio sp. (assembly GCA_966252135.1). Classification (GTDB taxonomy): domain Bacteria; phylum Pseudomonadota; class Gammaproteobacteria; order Pseudomonadales; family Cellvibrionaceae; genus Cellvibrio. Next base: position 105,381 of record CBINNU010000005.1, read on the forward strand.
TGTCGCGCTGTAATTAAAGATCCACTCTGTAATGCGGCTTCAACCACTAAAGTGCCCAAGCTCAATCCACTAATGATGCGATTGCGCTGCGGAAAATTGCCTGCGTAAGAGCCGGTGCCTAATGGAAATTCACTGATCAGTGCGCCGCCTTTTTCGATTATCTCCAGCGCCAATGCGCGATGTCGTGCGGGATAAATTCGATCCACTGCTGTACCCATCACCGCAATCGTTTTGCCCCATCCCGCCAATGCGCCTTTATGTGCGGCACCATCAACACCCAGCGCCAAACCGCTGGTGATCGCAAAGCCTTGCTGCGCCAAATAGCGAGCGAAACTTTCGGCGTTCTCTGCGCCGCCTGAACTTGGATTGCGGCTGCCGACTATCGCGATTTGCGGTAGATGTAAGGCAGTTACATGACCGCGAACATAGAGCAGTGGTGGCGGATTGGTGATTTGTCGAAGCAAATCCGGGTAGTCGGGCGAATCAAATATGACCGGATGGATATTTGAATTTGAATCCAGCCGTTCCAAATCCGCCAATACCATTTGGCTGAGCGGATCTTTTTCTGGGTTGCGCTGATATTGTTTGACGGCTTCGAATGCGTTGGGCTTTAGCAGTTGTTGCAAATGGCCTAGCGGTGCTTCGAGTGCTGCCTCTGCAGAGGAAAAAGCATCAAGCAGGCGCCAGTAAATGCCGGCGCCGGTTTCGGGTAAGCGTTGGAGAAAAATTGTCGCGAAGAGTGGGTGGTTCATAACATCATCCTTGATGTGGAAAGTGGATAAATTAAATCAGGGGTTGCGGACCTTATCGCCAACCGCCAGTGGGCGATCAGTTTCCAGTACCAACGCAAAACTCATTTTTTCGAAGGTGCGGAACACCATCAACAGGCCTGCGCGCTCATCGGGGAGCGTTACGCTGCCGCCTTTAACACGGTCTTTTACGGTTTCACCGGTGCGGTAGATTGCCAGAACGTTGCCGACTTGCAAACCTTCACGCTCACCGCGGTTTAAAAACACAACATCCAGTTTGCCGATTTGGCTAACGCCGCGCTCAACCGCCATGATCACGCCGTTGATATCGACATCCGGTGCGGATGGCATAAAGGTCGCGGTGATGGTTTGATCTTCGGTTGGCAACAATCTGTCGCCAGGGCGAATTTCTTCGTAGGAGCGAGACACGTTCAATGTGGCAATGTCGCCTTCCACTTTAGTGACACTCACGTCGCCAATGCCTTGCGCGTGGACACCAAGTAATTCGCGTGTTTTAGGGTCAACCAGAGCTTCGGCTTTGCGATAAACACCGTAAGCGCCAAGGCCGTCAAAACCGCCGCGAGCGTAGACAGTATCGCCTTCACCTACGATCAAATGTTGTTGTGAGCCTTGCAGAATATAGGCGGCTGATTCCAGATCGCCAGGATTCACCACGCGGCTGCGTGACAGGAAGGGATCAATTTCTTCCAGCGGGATAGTGGTGATCGCATCTTCAATACTTTCAACACGAACCTGCGGGCTCAAACGAGTTGTGCCGGGTTGAGTAGCGCGATCATCAGGGGATAATTTAGTCGTGCGATCGACAACTAAACGCGGTTCGCCCTCGCGATATACCAATCGAACCAAATCACCGGGATAAATCCAGTGAGGATCTTTAATTTGCGGGTTGATTTCCCAGATATCCGGCCAGAGCCAGGGTTTGGAAAGGAAAGTACCGGAGATGTCCCAAAGGGTATCGCCCTTTTTGACTATGTACTCATCAGGGTGACCTGTTCTGAGTATGTCGCCGGTCCGAACTTCTTCGGCCCAGGCAAAAAGACTTATGGCAGATGCAGCAGCTACAGCTAATAATAGTTTTTTCATAAAAACCGATCCCGTTTTATTCGGCTCTGGAGCAGTTAGATGTATATAATAGTCAACAAATCCGGATCTGCTGCCAATAATGAGGAGAAATCCTGCTAGATCATCATGTTAGCAGCCAGAATTACCTTTTTACTAGAAGTTTGTCACAAACGCTATGGCCTTATTACCAATACTTGAATTTCCCGACCCAAGGTTACGAACTGTCGCCAAACCTGTTACCCAGGTAAACGACGAGATCCGTCAGTTGGTCGCTGATATGTTTGAAACCATGTATGACGCCCCCGGCATAGGCCTAGCGGCGACTCAGGTTAACGTGCACAAGCGCGTGATTGTGATTGATATCAGCGAAGACAAAAACCAGCCGCAAGTGTTCATCAATCCGGAAATCGAAGTACTGGATGATTCCACCTGTGAATATGATGAAGGCTGCCTCTCTGTTCCCGGCTTTTATGAAACCGTGATTCGCCCTGCAAAAATTCGCATTCATGCGCTCAACGAAAAAGGCGAAGCCTTTGATATAGAACCGGATGGATTACTGGCAACCTGCGTGCAACACGAAATTGATCACCTCAATGGCAAATTATTTGTGGATCACATTTCGCCTTTCAAGCGTTCGCGCATTCGCAGCAAGTTGGAAAAAAAACACAAGGCCGAAAAATAAATGCCGCTGAAGATTATTTTTGCAGGCACACCAGAATTTGCTGCAGCCCATTTGCAATCCTTGTTGCAAACAGATCATCAAGTTATTGCGGTTTATACCCAGCCCGATAGGCCAGCCGGTCGCGGAAAAAAATTAACCGCGAGCCCGGTTAAAGAAATTGCTATCGCAAACAATATTCCGGTTTATCAACCCATCAACTTTAAAGAAAAATCTGCGCAAGACGAATTGCATAATCTGCAAGCCGATTTAATGCTGGTAGTGGCTTACGGATTAATCCTGCCGAAAATTATTTTGGATGCGCCGCGTCTCGGTTGCATTAATGTTCATGCATCGCTCTTGCCGCGTTGGCGCGGTGCGGCGCCGATTCAACGCGCAATTGAAGCAGGTGATACAGAAACCGGTGTGACCATAATGCAAATGGATGTGGGCTTGGATACGGGCGATATGTTACTCAAAACCCGATGCTCAATTGATGCAACTGATACAGGCGGCAGCCTGCACGATAAATTAATTTCGATTGGCACACCCGCGCTAATTCAGACTTTGGATTTAATCGAATCAAATTCAATTCAACCGCAACAACAACCGGAAGCGGGCGTTACCTACGCATCCAAATTATCTAAAGAAGAAGCGGCGTTAAATTGGAACTTATCAGCGGAAGAGTTGGAAAGAAAAGTTCGTGCCTTTAATCCTTTCCCTATTGCTCACACAAAATTAGCTGGCGCGCGTGATGATGATCGCTTTCGCGTGTGGCAAGCCAGCGTGATTGCAGAAAATTCAAAACACCCAACCGCCACAATAGTTCGCATTGAAGCTGACGGTCTCTATGTTTCATGCCAACAACATCTGTTGCGATTGGAAATTTTGCAGCTCGCCGGTAAAAAACCTATGTCAGTAGCAGAGATTCTTCGCGGTCACCCGGAATTATTTCGGCAAGGCGATCAATTGGAGATTCCTGTTTGATATCGGTGCGATTGGCTGCGACGCAAGTCATCACCCGAATATTACAAGGGCAAGGCTCCCTTTCCAGTTTGTTAGCGCCAGCACAAGCGCAGGTTTCCGAGCAGGATAAAAGTCTGTTGCAGGAATTATGTTTTGGTTCTTGCCGTTTTTATCCGCAATTGAATTTAATTCTTGAGCAGCTTCTTGAAAAACCTCTGCGCAATAAAGATCTGGATATCAAAGCGATAATCATTGTCGGTCTTTATCAATTACAACACACACGTGTTGCTGATCACGCGGCTATCAGTGAAACCGTTGAAGTTACACGCCATCTCAAAAAAGATTGGGCAACCAAATTGGTCAACGGTGTTTTGCGTCGGTTTCAGCGTGAACAGCAAGTAATAACCTCTCAATTAAATTCAACAGCGAACTTTCAACAGAATCATCCTGAATGGTTGGTTGCCATGTTGAAAAAAAATTGGCCGGACCAACTCGAATCAATTCTTGTCGCCAATGATCAGCATCCGCCCTTTTGTTTGCGGATCAACACACAAAAAATTTCACGCGACGATTATCTGCAGCAACTGGCTGCGCAGAATATTGTTGCCGAACCCACGCAGTTCAGTCCCTATGGCATTCGCTTGGCGCAAGCTTGTAATCCAAAGGTATTACCTTTTTTTGAGCAGGGTTGGATCAGCGTGCAGGACGAAGCGGCGCAATTAAGCGCAGATTTATTACAAGTTTCCAGTGGTCAAAAAGTGCTAGACGCCTGCGCAGCACCGGGTGGGAAAACGACACATTTATTGGAGCTGCAACCCGATCTCGATTTAACTGCATTGGATTTGGAAGAAAGGCGATTAATCCGCTTGCGCGAAAATCTCGCCCGCCTTGGACTCAATGCAAATGTTAAAGCGGGTGATGGTACAAAACCGGAAGATTGGTGGGACGGCAAATTATTTGATCGGATTTTGTTAGATGCCCCTTGCTCGGCAACCGGCATCATCCGCCGTCATCCAGATATAAAAATCCTTCGGCAGCCAGATGACATCCAAAAATTATCACAATTGCAGTCACAGCTATTGAAGACTCTCTGGACTTTACTCAAACCCGGTGGCCGCCTGCTCTATGCAACTTGCTCAATACTGCCGCGTGAGAACAGCAAAATTGTCGAAAACTTTTTGCAAGATCAGCAAGATGCCCAAGAAGAAAAAATTATCGCTGATTGGGGGGTAGCACAAGCCTGTGGCCGGCAATTATTTCCACAGGCAGCTGGACATGATGGATTTTTTTATGCGAGTCTTATTAAGTTAAACCCCAATAGCTAATAACAGGACGTAAATATGAAAAATCTAGTATTGCTTGCTTGGATGTCATGGTGTGTGGTGGCTTGTGGTGGTGGGGGTAGTAGCGATAATACTATTTCATCCAGTTCCTCTCCTGTGATTTCATCTTCCTCATCGAGTACATCCAGTTCAATTCCTGCATTAAAAGATCTGGCTGACTTTCCCATAGGTATGGAGGTCAGCGCTGCTGATCAGCCGCGTAGTATATTTGTTGATAAATCCCAACTGCCAACCATCAAAAAACATTTCGATAGTCTCGTCGCGGGTGTGATTATGAAGATGAGCTTCTTGCATCCAGAGGAGTTCAGCTACCACTACAAGGATGCTGATGATCTTGCTGATTTTGCCGCGGAAAACGGCATGATTTTGCATGGACACACTTTGATTTGGCACTGGGACTCCCAGATTCCTGATTGGATGAAAAATTATCAGGGTGATTGGCAAGCCATGTTGGATGATCACGTGTCCCAAATAGCTGCTCATTTTTCAGGCCGGGTTGTTAGTTGGGATGTGGTGAACGAAGCTATAGATGAGCAAACGGAATCTGGATTTAGAGATTCAATTTTTTATCAAAAACTTGGCTCAAAATATATTGAAAATGCTTTTATCGCTGCCCGCAAGGCTGATCCAGCTGCTGTGCTCTACTACAATGATTTCAATATAGAGGCGTCGAAGAGAAAAATGGATTTAATGCTAGCGATGCTGGATGACTTTAAGCAGCGTGATATTCCGGTGGATGGCATTGGGTTTCAAATGCACACTAATATTTATGACCCTGGTATTGAACAGATTCAAGCCTCATTTAAAGCGGTTGCAGATCGTGGTTACATGGTTCGTATATCGGAAATGGATGTGACCGTAAATCGATTTAACGACCAATTTTTTAACAACGTTGCGAAAGAACTGCAAAAGCAGCGCTATAAAAGTATTATTAAAGCTTATCTTGCTGTAGTCCCACCCGCGCAACGTGGCGGCATTACTTTTTGGGGGTTGGTCGATGGCGAGAGTTGGATTAATGAACTTGATCCGAATTATCGTGATTGGCCCTTATTGTTTGACAATGATTACTCACCCAAGCCAGCGTTTTTTGGCGTGGTCGAAGCTCTATCAGATGACTAATGCAAAACCGGATTTGCTTGTCAGGAATTTTTTATGAAAATTATCATTCTCGGTGCGGGTCAGGTTGGTGGCAGTTTGGCGGAGCACCTCGCTAACGAATCCAACGATATCACGGTAGTGGATACCGACGAGGCGCGCTTGCGTGAGTTGCGTGACCGTTTGGATATTGGTGTGGTTGCCGGGCCTGCGGCGCATCCAGATATTTTAATTCAGGCGGGTATTGAAGACGCGGACATGTTGGTAGCCGTCACCAGTGATGACGAAATCAATATGGTTGCTTGTCAGGTGGCTTATTGTTTATTTCGCACACCGACAAAAATTGCGCGAGTACGTGCAACCTCTTATCAAAATCATGCGCAACTGTTTGATTCGGGCGCAATTCCGATTGATGTCTTAATCAGCCCCGAGCAATTGGTGTCTGAATATATTTTTCGTTTGATTGAGCAGCCGGGCGCATTGCAAGTATTGGATTTTGCCGAAGGCAAGGTGCAACTGGTTGCGGTTAAGGCTTATCACGGTGGCCCATTAGTGGGACAAGAGTTACGTTTTTTGCGCGAACATATGCCATCAGTGGATACGCGTGTTGCTGCAATTTATCGCCGCAACCGCGCCATAATGCCAACCGGTTCAACTGTTATTGAAGCAGACGACGAAGTATTTTTTATTGCGACTCGTGCTGATATTCGCGCGGTGATGAGTGAATTGCGCCGATTGGAAGTGGCTTACAAACGCATCACCATTGCAGGCGGTGGCAATATTGGTTTTCGTCTCGCCAGAATGTTGGAAAATCGTTACAAAGTTCGCGTGATCGAATTTAATAAACAACGCTGCATAAAATTATCCGAACAATTGGAGCGTGCAGTGGTGTTGGAAGGCAGTGCGTCGGATAAAGCGCTGTTGATTGAAGAGGGCATTGAAGATACTGATGTGTTTTTAGCGCTCACTAATGATGACGAAGCCAATATTATGTCGTCCATGTTGGCAAAACGTTTGGGCGCGCGCAAAGTCATGACGCTGATTAATAATCCTGCTTATGTGGATGTTGTTCAAGGTGGCGATATTGATATTGCGATTTCACCGCAAACCACTACCATCGGTAGTTTGCTAACACATGTGCGTCGTGGCGATATAGTCAATGTGCATTCATTGCGTCGCGGTGCGGCGGAAGCTATAGAAATTATTGCGCACGGTGATGCCAAATCGTCAAAAGTGGTTGGCAAAGCCTTGGAAGATATTGATTTGCCTGAAGGCGCGAACATAGGTGCGATTGTGCGTGAAACGGCAGATGGTAGTGAAGTATTAATCGCGCACGATAATTTGGTAGTACAAACTGGTGATCACTTGATCATCTTCTTGCTGCAGAAAAAACATATTCGCGATATAGAAAAATTATTCCAGGTTGGTTTTAGTTTTTTCTAGATGGTTTTATTTAGAGATGTGTTGGCAATGAACACTCTCTGTTCCAGACACGCCGGTTTCAGTACATCAGGATTTATTACCAGGGCTGGACAATAACAAAGAATTGCCCGGAATTTTTTTGATGATAAATGTTGTAAATCCCGTAGCTAAAATTATTGCTTTAACACTGCTGTCATTTGCCTTGCCAATTCTAGCGGAAGAAAAACGTATCACTATTCCGTTAGCTTTGACTTTCACACAAAAAACCGATGAGTCGGTTTATGCTGCCAGTTCGTCAACGCCCAATCAAACAATCAGCTCGTCTTCTGCCAGCTCTGCGGCGGCACAAAAAACTTCGCCAAAATCTGATCCATTAATATTGCAACCCAAAGTTGCAAAAGCTACCGCGATCTCATCAACAGCATCGGTTGAATCCACAGCAGCTGCCAATTACAAACCCACGGAAATTTTATTTCCGATTCCTCTATTAAATACGCCTGAAATTTTGTCAGAGCCCTATCCGCTCGGTCATCCTTATCGGTTTGTTAGAGAGTTCGAAAATTATGTGGATAAAAAAATCGCCCCTAATGTACCGGGTGTTGCGGTAGTGATAGTGGCCGGAGGCGAAATAAGATCCATGCGTGCCTGGGGCGTTAAACAATACGGTACGCGCGACAAAATTACACCCGACACAGTATTTCGGTTAGCTTCTGTTTCAAAAACATTGGCATCAACAGCTGCCGCTATTTTAGTGAATCAAGGCAAAATTCGTTGGGACACCAAGGTGCTGACGCTTTTACCTGATGTCACCTTTAAAAATAAACAATACGCCGAGCAGTTAACGTTGAAACATTTGCTATCGCAGGCAACGGGTTTGCCGACACATGCCAGCACCAGTTTGATTGAAGCCAATAAATCCTATGCCGAAGCGGTACGCCGTTTGCGTTATTCAAGATTTGTTTGCGCACCGGGCAAGTGTTATGCCTATCAAAATATTACCTACAGCCTTGCGGGCGATATGATTCAAAAACAAACCAATCAAAGTTTTGAAGAGTTTGTGAAAAAATATCTGTTTGATCCATTGGGCATGAAAAGCGCGTCCTACGGGCGTGATGCTTATCTGGCATCGCCGAATCGCGCATTGCCTCACGTGCGTTGGAAAAAATCCTGGGGTCGTGCTGAGGTTACCGAAAATTATTATCGGATTGCGCCTGCCGCAGGTGCCAATGCCAGCATTGCCGACATGGGTCAATTTTTATTGGCGCAATTGGGTGATAGGCCGGATATATTGCCTGGATTGGTGTTAAAGCAATTACATGCGCGAGTCACACGCAATACGCCCGCGCAAAATCATTACGCCAAACAGCGCGCCGTGTACAACACGGCCTATGGTTTGGGTTGGCGAGTGTTTGACTACGGATTGCATAAAAATTTTGTGCATCACGGCGGCTGGGTAAAGGGTTTTCGCTCAGAGATGGTGTTTAATCGCGAATTGCAAATTGGCATGGTGTTTTTGACTAATAGCGAATCACGGCTTGCACGCGATGTGATTTTCAAATTTATGGATATGCACGAAAACGCTTATAAGGCTGCGCATCCGAAAAAATAATTATTCACTGAGGGCTCCCGTTTGAAAAATTATTTTCACCCCAAAAGTTGGATGGCAGCTCTGGATGAAATTGATCAGGAGCATCCTTCCTATTCGCTGAATCGCGCGCAAGCTCTGCGTACCACTTTGATAGTTCTCGCCACAGTCTCGGTCTGTTTATTGTTTTTACACTACGCCAAATACTCGTCCAGTTTTTATATTCTGTTGAATTTTTTAGAAAGCAGTGTTGCTAACACCCAAGGGCAGTGGGCGGAACAACTGGCAACTTTGCAATGGAAACGATTGATTGAATATTCCTGGTGGACTTCATGTCATTTGTTGGCATTTGTATTGTTCCCCTGGTTGGTGATTCGATTTTTACTTAAACAACCTATCTCTAATTTTGGTTTAGGTTGGCAAACAACCCACCAACATTGGCGTGGTTATGTTTGTTTAATTACGCCGATTTTATGTTTTGTGTATGTCGCCAGTTTGGGTACCGACTTTGTTAATCATTATCCCTTCTACAAATTAGCCAGCCGCAGTTGGGCGGATCTATTGTTGTGGGAAATTCTTTACCTCACACAATTTGTTTGCCTGGAATTTTTCTTTCGCGGATTTATGATTCAGTCTTTACGGCCTGCGTTGGGCGCCAATGCAATTTGGATTATGTGCGTGCCCTATATGATGATCCACTTACCCAAATTATGGCCCGAGGCCTTTGGTGCAATTTTGTTTGGATTTTTTCTCGGCATACTCGCATTTCAATCACGCAGTATTTGGGGTGGTGTGATGGTTCACGCGGGTATCGCCCTGAGTATGGATATGGCCGCGCTTTATCGTACTAGCGGTTTCCCACAGCAGTGGTGGCCTGGCTAGTTGTTACTGCTTTACCCAGTCTTATTGTCATATAGATAATAAGTTATATGGTTTTTTTGACAATAAGTATTTCTCCCGCTAAAAATGCGCGCGATTGGTCGTTACAACAATAATTTGCGACTTGTCAGACTCCTGTAAATAACAGGATCAACCTTCACTCCCTCTCAATTTTAATAAGCAGTATCAAACGGGAGGGCTACACCCTTGGAGATTACAAATGAAAGCAATAAATATAATTGCAATACTTTTATCCGGTGTTTTATTGGCTGCCTCTGCAAGCGCACAGATTAGTGTGCGTGCGCGTGGTGTAAGTGGTACTGAACATATCAACTTGAAAGTCGCGGGCAACACGGTGGCGCAATGGACGCTCACCACCAGTTTGCGCGATTACAATTACACCGGCACGGCCGCAGGTGACATTCAAGTGCAATATGACAACGATGCAACCGGCCGCGACGTGATTGTGGATTACATTCGTGTAAACAACGAAATTCGTCAGGCAGAAAATATGCGAACCAATACGGGACTCTATGCCAACGGCAGTTGTGGCGGTGGTTCCTATTCCGAAACCATGCACTGCAATGGTTATATTGGATTTGGGTACACTTACGATTGTTTTAGTGGAAGCTGTGGAACTGGCGGTGGCAGTTCAAGCAGTGCGCCCAGTTCGAATTGCAGTGGTTATGTGGGCATTACGTTTGATGATGGCCCCACCAGCAACACATCAACCTTAATCAATGCACTCAGACAAAATAATTTAACACCTGTGACCTGGTTTGTTTGGGGTGAGCGCGCAGCGAGTAACTCGTCCATGCTAACGCAAATGCGTTCTGTCGGTGTGTTGCAAAACCACAGTTACAATCATCCGCATATGACCAGTTACACTTATCAACAGGTGTACGATCAAATCAATCGTACCAATCAAGCGATTCAAAATTCCGGTGCACCCAAACCGACTTTGTATCGCCCGCCTTACGGCGAAACTAATTCTACAATTCAACAAGCGGCAACTGCATTGGGTTTGCGTGTGATTACCTGGAATGTGGATTCACAAGATTGGAACGGTGCCAGCAGTGCTGCAATCGCTAACGCCGCCAATCAATTGCAAAACGGTCAAGTGATTTTAATGCACGATGGTTATTCAACGACCAATAACGCTATCGCACAGATTGCTGCGAATCTGCGCGCGAAACGTTTGTGCCCGGGCAGAATTGATCCATCAAGTGGTCGTGCTGTTGCGCCTTGATAAATTAAAATAATAACTATCTAAAAATAAAAATGGCCGATAATTTTATCGGCCATTTTTATTTTCGTTATCTGGATGCAAAATCTCTTTCATCCAGAATAAATGGGCATCTATATCTTTTCCAAACCCGGCAATCATCAGTAAATCACGCCAATCCAGTTTTGCTAATTCAATAGCTTTATCAAGGGGCATATGTTGCTGGGCGGTCAATTTAATCATTGCAAAATGTATTCTTGAAAATTGTTCAGGTCTCCAACTTGTGCAACCTAGTAAATCAGGCGTCACTTGTTCGTTTAGCGCAGCGAAAATTCTCTTGTGTTGATCCGCTTTAAAAAGATGTTTGATAAGGTTTTCAGTATCAGGTAACAACATATCAATGAGACCATCACTCTTCCAACAAAATATAAGGAACAATTTGCTTGCGCCAGCTATCAGCGAAATAGCGCTGCATTTGATCCTGAACTACGGCAATAAAACTTTCCCATTGCGCGGGATGAATGGTTTGACAACCTTCGCTTGAAGTACCATTGTATCCGCCGCGATGAATATTAATACCAAAAGAACCAGTATCTTTATAAGGCGGAGTGCCATCGCGGGTGACGGTGACATTGCCCGCGCGTTGGCAAAGTGCCAAATATTTTCCGCGATGCAAATCAAATTTGTGAACAAACCAGGCACCTGGGTCGAGTGTCGCCATGCCTTTGGTTGAACCAGTGCCCGAGCCTGCTCGATATTTGGAAGGATCAGTATTGCCATTAAATGCAATCATCACCTGGGCTGATTCAATAAAAATCGCATCATCATAAATGCCGCGATCATTCACCGAGGGTGCACCCATAGAATTTTTGTAATAACCGCGAATTCCCACCACCACTACTGGAAATTTATTTCGATCGATTGCATAAGGTGCGATACGTTTGCGAAGTTCGGTTGCGCTAAGACGAGGTCTTTCTGCTGGTGCGATTGGCATATCTATATTCCTGTAAGAATTGCACAAAAGGCGGGAGAGCCGACTATACAGTCAAAGATTAACCTGATTCAATGCTGATAAATGTGTTGGCGTCAAATAGGTCGTATGTTAGGAAAATATTTATGTCGATGGATAATCTGGATCAATTAGTTAAAACACTATCCCCTGAAGTTTTACCGTTGCTTTCACAGTTTTCGCATCAAGCTTTGATGAAATTGGCTCCCCACTTATTAAACAACGCAATTGCCGCTGACAATCGCCAAGTCATCAATTATTGCCTGCAAGAAAAATCCTGGCTGAACTTTGCACCTACGATCGACCCGGCTACAAAAAAGCTTGTGAAACGGATGCAAGATAATGGATTGGCTGACACTGAAAAATGGGAACAGGATTTGATAGGTGCTCTTGGTCCTGATGCTCACTTTGCAAGAACATCTCTTCTGCAAGCCTGCCGATACAAAAATTCCTATGCACTCGAAAAATTGTTATCAGCAGGTGCGAAATCACAAACCAAAGACCTTTTGGGTAAAACCTGTTTAGAAATGTGTTTTGATATTGCGGGTGTAGAATTTTCTGAAAAATTTTTATTATTATGCAGACAATACAAGATTAAATATGTAATTTCATTGGATGAATTACGGCAAGCGACCAAAGAACCCAATTATTACGCGAATCTACTCAACGAAGATCTGAGTAGAGACGCGATGCGATTTGCGTTCAGCATAGCTTGTGCATATTTGGATGTTGAGCAGGTCAATAAATGGCTATGTTCCGGATTTTTAATTCAAGATGCTTTTTCAGAATTTCATAATCCAGTTATTGAAGCGGTCACGTCTTACTCTCTATCCGTATACGGCCTACCTGACCCTGACAACCTATCGCACTTGTTTCGACGAGAATTTCCTGACAGCCCTATAACAATGGATCTTGCAGAAGCAGAAGCGCTTTATCTTGATAGTCTGCAAGATCCAGACAAAAAGCAAAGTTTTTTGGATGGGCCAAAATTGTGGCGAAAAGAAATTGTGAAATTATATGCACGAAAACGCCATTCAGGGCTGACACCAGAAGCAAAACAACTGCAATTGCAAAAGCGCTTGACCTTACTTGATAGGCTCGCACAAGAAACAATAGATCCTAAAAAAGTCGAAGCAAACTATTTCTATTACTACCCAGAATTTTTCTTCTGCATAGGTGAAATCTTAATTTTAAAAAAATTACAAGAAATGGGCATTTCGCTGAAAATGGATGAAGAACAAAAAATGGATCTTGAAATTGAGCTTCGACAACGAAATTTGCCAGAAATGATTGAATATTTATCCAGCGTATAATGCTTATTCTGCGAATTTACCGATTATTTGCCAGCATGCGACGCATGCCGCCAAAACGTTTGCGATAGGCTGCTGGCGTTATACCGACTTGTCGACGAAACAAACGGCTAAAAAATCCGGCATCTTCATAACCAATATCATTGGCTATATCTTCAATGGATTGATTATCCTGTTCCAACATTTGTTTGGCTTCTTCCATTCGTAAATTGTGTACATATTCGAGTGGTGACATACCGGTTGCTTGTTGAAATCGTCGCTTGAACGATCGCTCGGGCAAACCACTGCGCTGCACCATTTGTGCAACTGGTGAAGGTAAATGATAGTGAGATGCAATCCATACCTGACAATCAGCAATCACCGCATCATCAGCAGGTGGCGAACTCGCCAAATGCGCAAAAGGTTGCTGACCAATACTATTCCAATTGATGAGATAAACTCGCGCTGTATGCATGGCTTCTTCAACACCACACCAGCGTGCGATTAATAACAGAGCCAAATCCAACCAACTGGTACCACCACCCGCCATTAGCAAACGCTGTTCTTTACCTGATGCAACCAACGCGCGTTGCGGATGTACTTTTACATCCGGATATTGCCTCTTAAGATAATCGCAATAACTCCAATGAGTTGTCGCCTCGCAACCTTTTAGTAATCCGGCTTCTGCTAATAACAACGCGCCCGAACAGGCAGTTGCGATAGTGGCACCACGTGCATAGGCGTTGCGTAAATATTCCAATTCTTTATCAAAGCGCCCCGCCAAATCTTCGTTGGGAGAAATAAAAACATCTGGCACACACACGATGTCGGGATCAGGAAAATCATGAATGGATTTGCTGGGTGTAATCTGAATACCATTCGCCGCTTCAAAACTATGGATGTGCGCTGCAACCAATTCGGGTTGCATCAGGGATGTGCCCGGCTCTCCTTCTGTGATAAAACGCCAATCACGCCCAACACCTTTAAATAAATCAAACATGCCATAAGCAGTAGAAATCGTGACATCCGGGTAAATTAAAATTGCGATACGAATGGGTTTGGTCATGGCAGATTTGTCCGGTTTTTTGCCGAAATGGCTTTAGTGCCTTGCAGCAGATTGGGATAAATTGAATGGGTACATAATCTTGCTTAAAAGGAGCAAACGCAATGCCTAATCCACTGGACTTATTACTCGACCCAATTTCCCTAACGGTTTTCGCCGTCTACGCGCTGTTAATTATTGTCGAAGCTTTGTTTCCGGCGCGAGAATTACCGCGCAGCCCCTGGTGGCAAGCACGAGGCTTGGTGGCATTTTTTGTATTTTTCTTTTTGTCATCCTATTTGCCACTTTGGTGGGGTGCGACTCTCGCTGAATGGCAATTGTTGGATCTCACCGCGCTCGGCAAATGGGGCGGCGCAGTTGTAGGTGTGTTGTTGTATGAATGCGGTGTTTATTTTTGGCATCGCAGCATGCACCGTTCCAATTTTTTGTGGCGATTCTTCCATCAAATGCATCACTCTGCAGAACGTGTCGATAGTTACGGTGCATTTTGGTTTAGCCCGTTGGATATGGTGGGCTGGACAGCACTTTCAAGTTTTTGTCTAACCTTGATAATCGGCATTACACCGGAAGCAGCAGTGATGGTGCTTTATATCACCACTTTTATGGGAATTTTTCAGCACAGCAATATTCGCACACCGCGTTGGCTCGGTTATATAGTTCAGCGCCCGGAAAGTCATTCCTATCATCATGGTCGCGGTATACACGCATATAATTATTCTGATTTGCCGTTATTCGACATAATATTTGGCACCTTTAAAAATCCTGAAGAATTTGCCCAAGCTAACGGTTTTTATGATGGCGCCTCGTTGCGACTAAAAGATATTTTACTTGGGCGTGATGTCACCAAACCACCACAAGCAAATGCTGAATAATGTCCCTATGGATCGGGATTTATTTCCCGATCCATCACACTCAAATCAATCCAATAACGCGGATTATCTACCGGTGTTTCCGGTGGCAAATAAGGATTAGTAAGTTTCAGCAAGCGACGGTTTTTTAATTTATTAAACGCAGTGCTGACTCTTGGGTGACCGAAAAAGAATTTATCGAACTCACCATTGTCGATTAATATTTCAAGGCCTTTTTCAATTCTATTGGCCAGCGCTTGGTTGTGCTTGTTAACAAAGAAATAAATATCCGTAGGATAATAAAGTAGTAAATGATTTTCGATGGCAAGCTTATCACCATAACGCTCAGATAATTCATACCAGGCTTCGGATGTGCCTCTCGGAAAATAATCAAAACGTTTGGCTTGAATCATCCGAAAAAGTGAATCGGTATTTTCGGCTGTGACCAATTTCAAACCATTGGCTTTCATAATTCGCGTGTCCGGCCAATGCGTTCCCTGACCACCGATAAGTTTTGCCAAATCGTCAATACTGTTGATTTGATCGAAACGCGCTTGCTCACCCTTGCGAATCACTAAAACTCTATAACCAAATAGACCTTTGGATAACGGAATCCGGATTGGCCGCATTTGTTGCTCGCGTTGGGCATCAGTCATGGTCCAAATAACAAAATTATCTTTATCTTGTTGCAGCATGCTAATCCAGCGCGCTTGCGAATAATCCCGCGGCGAGTAAACAATATCAATACGTTCGTTGTCAGCTTTGCTGGCATTCAGCGCCATCACCAATAAGCTGGAAAAATAATCTATGCCTTCGCCCTGTTGGGTGCCTTGTATTTTTACCTGAATATGGACCGGTTGTGCGCTCACAGGCACCCAGATAAACAATAGCAACCAGCATCCCAAAATCAGACGTCCAGGTAATTGTGAAAGCTTGATAAACCATAGAGCCATAGCGAGAGGTTTTGGTAGTGAAAGTCGATAGGAATATAGAGTAATAATTGTGTCTTAACAAAGGAATCTTGGTGTTAAAGAATTTTAAATAGCTGCGATTTGGGTATCATGGGCGGCTTATACTCAATGCTAATAGAGCATTTACTTAATAGTTGAACCAGGTGATCGGGGTGTGAATTGACATTATCTACAAGAGTCCAATATTTATTATTGGTTTGTTTTAGCTTGTGGTTCCAGGCGGCCATAGCGGAAGACAAAAAACCAAAAGATATTAACACCATACTTGGATTGGTAAACCAGCATTGCGGTGCATGCCATAAAGTTCCGTCACCGGCACTATTACCTAAACGTGATTGGCCTTACGTTATCAAAATAATGGAAAAATTTTCTCATGAAAAATTTGGTCCAGACCATCTTACGCAGGAAATGGTGACCGACATTACGGCCTATTACTACGGTAGCAGCTCCGCTGAGTTACCCAGGTTGCCCTACAATACCCCATACCAAAAAGATCCTATCTTTGATCTTGCCGATACAGGCACCCGATCAAAAATTCCTTTTATTGGTCACATTAGTCGAGTCAATATTTTCGACAAAAATGCGTTTGAGTTTCTGGTGAGTGATGCCGAGAAAAAGCAAGTTACGCTGCTAACAAAACAAAAAGATAAATGGACTGAAAGAAAGTTGGCAGATATAAAAATTCCAATTTATACCCAGGCTGTTGATTACGATGGTGATGGTGACATGGATGTAATTGTGACGGATTTAGGTGACTTTCCGCCGTCACAGCAAATGGTGGGTAAAGTATTTTTACTGCGACAATCGAAAACCGGACAATTTGAAAAAGAAATACTGGTTGAAAATATTCCAAGAGCTATCGAAGCCAGAGCGCTTGATATAGATGCCGACGGTGATTTGGATTTGGCAGTCGCCGCCTTTGGTGGTAATGAAATAGGTGAAGTGTTTTGGTTGGAAAATCAGGGGAACAATAAAAATATCAAACATCTGCTTTTGGATTTAAGCGGAGCACTGAATATCACGCCGGCGGACCTTAACGGCGACGGCAAAATGGATTTCATCAGTTTAATTTCTCAACAACATGAAATGATTGTTGCGTTTATCGCCACTGACAATAAACAATTTAAACCTCAACTGATTTCTCGCGCTCCACACCCCATGTTTGGATCAACCAGTATGCGATTGACGGATATGGATAAAGATGGTGATCAAGATATTCTGTTAACCAACGGCGATGCCTACGACTCCCAGATGGATCCAAAACCTTATCATGGCGTTCAATGGTTGGAAAACACCGGCAATCTGCAGTTTATTTTTCATGAAATCGGGCGTTCTTATGGTGTGGCCAGCGCTGCGGCGGGGGATATTGATGGCGACGGCGATCTCGACGTTGTGGCTAGCAGCTTCATCAATTTTTGGGAGGATAAAAACCGCAACAGTCTGGTGTGGTTTGAAAATGATGGCAAACAAAGGTTTCAACAACACAATCTTGTGACGACTCCGCCAGGAATAGTGTCTTTTGAGCTAGGTGATTTCACCGGCGATGGAAAACTGGATATAGTGGCTGGCGTTTGTCGATTTGATATTCTGAAAATCTTGATGTCAGAGAATGAAGAGTCAATAAGAAATCTTCACAAAAATAAATCGCCTGAAGCTAGAGTCATTTTTCTAAAAAATATTTCAGCTCCATGATTGGGCTCGTGGCTCAATATATTGTATGGATAAATGTTTAATTTATTTCGCATAATTATTATTGGTTAATAGTTTTTCTATTTCGGCAATAGCATCGGTGTCTTCTGCTATGCGTTTGAATAACATAGTTTTTTTATTGACCAGCTGTTCACAAAATTCAGGGCACAGCGTTCCGGATAGCCTGCGATATTCAAGGCCTCTTTTAATTTCTAAAAGAGTAAAACCTAGCGCTTTACCGCGTTCGATAAAATGTAAATCCTGAATTTGTGTTTGCCCGTAGTCTCGATAGCTATTAGCTTCTCGGGTAGGTGGTGTTAACAAACCAATTTTTTCGTAATAGCGCAATGTATCACGAGAAACCCCCATCACATTTTCGAATTCTGCAATTTTCATCTGAGCACTCTTGACTGTGGAGTAACTTCACACTTTAGCATAGCCTAAAACAAAGGGGGATTAAGATGAAAATCACGCAAATTAGAAGTGCAACACTAATACTTGAAATCAGTAATAAAACTATATTGGTTGATCCCATGTTAGCGGATAAAGGGACCTTGCCAAGGCTGCGCTATTTTAAAAGTACCCTGGCTAATCCCTTGGTTGCATTACCTGAAAAATTTAATCAATTGGAAATGCAAATTGACTGCGCGCTTATCACCCACTGCCAAAAAGGGCATTTTGATCATTTGGATAGATCAGGCGTTCGCTGGCTGAAGAAACATAAGATTACAACATTTTGCACCAGACACGATGATCAGTATCTGAACCAAAAAGGCATTCTGACCCAGCCACTCCCTGAAAAATCTGGTCCATTTTTGAATGGGAATATTCAGCTAATCCCGGCCAAACATACAACAGGTTGGCTAACGCCCTTTATGGAACATGGTGTCGGTTATTTTATTCAGCAGGACAATGAGCCCAGTTTGTATCTTATGGGGGACACTATACTGACGGACGAAATAAGAGAATTTATTCAACGCAATCAACCGAATTATATTGTTGCACCAACTGGCATGGCGCAACTTGATATTGGTGCACCACTTTTATTAACTGAACAAGAAATTATCGAGTTGGCTTCTTTGAGTCGTGGAACTATTATTGCAAACCATATGGATGCTCTGGATCACTGCAGAATAACTCGGCAACACTTAAAAACAATAGTTCGCAAACAAGGGTTAGAGGAACGTTTTATTATTCCAGAGGATGGTGAAACCATAGAGTTGTGATTTTTTATTTCGTGCGGAAGACCGAAGAAGGAGATCAAAAATTTCAATTTTTAAACTTTGCATAAATGAACTGTCTGACCAAAATGGGTTACATCAAATTAAATTTGAAACACAAGGCCTTCTTCGGACATCCCAGATCCCCAGCCATCATGCTGACATAGGTAAACACTAAATGACTCAAAGCGAGGTAATTTTTTGAATTTTTTTGAGAGACCAATTTTTTCCATTGCCAAATTAAATATTCTGGCTAATGAGCTCCACATAAAGTCCACCACCAATCCATCAGGATCATCAGCCTCAACAAGGGGCCTTGCTTTAGATAAAATGACACCATAACCAGGGTCTTCAAATCCGCCTCTTACAGCCGCTTCAAAGAACTCATCTTCTCCGTCACCCCAGTAGAATTCAGCACAATTCATTTTATCATCGCACTCAGCCACGAATCCCGACAGCTCTGCATCCTCATCTACTTCTTCATATTCGAACATTAAAGCTATAGCGGACTCTATGGATCGAACCAGACTTGCGATCATCTGCTGTTCATCAAGCTTATCCATTTCAGCTAAACACTCTTTGAACGAATCTATCTTTTCAACACTCGCTCTGAGTTTGTCAATACGAGCTTCAATAACATCTTTTATCTTGGACACGGTTAACTCCAATTGTGATATTAAAATTAGTTGTACCTTTCTTCTAATGTTTTTACGTAGCCTTCAATTTCTTCGATAAACGATCCATGTTTATCTATTAGGCCCTGGCGTCGACCTCCAGTACTTTCATTGATCAGGTTGTTGTATTGAGTAATCTTATGATAACCACGATTAATTATTTCTTGTGCTTGTTCTTTGGTGAGCTCCTCCTGCGTTGCCTCATAAAGTGCGTCTGCTAATTTTTGAATGCCCATGGCCACTTCAAAGGATCGCACTCGGAATATTTCCATATCCATTTGCCGGGGTTCTTGTGAATTTTGTTCAGTCATGTTTGCGTCTTGCATTTAATGAAATTGGTTTTACCTGTTTAAGGCAATATGATTACTGAAAACCTAATACCAGAGATACACGTTCTATATCGCCATTTGTAGATGCGTTGCTTTTCATGGGCAATACTCGATGTTTCCATTGATAACGGCTTTCGCCACTTAATACTAACAAGCTACCGCGCGGGAGATTAATATCGAAAAACGATTCTTCCTTGGCAATCTGAAAAAGTACTTCACGTTGTATATTTAAAATCATAGTAACAACTCCATTAGCTGGAATGTCCACATGAAATGGAAATCCGGCAACTACACCATCCAGGTTCCTATAAAAATTCATGGTAAGTTTCCATACGAGCTCTCTATCGGTTGTCAAACCAGCGCCCTGCATCGTAGAAGCAATTAATTGGAGCAGATTGTTATAAACAAAATCAGGGAGATTAGCGTTGCCGCGAAAATAACAAAGGCTATGACCGCTTTCTCCATACTTTTGAAAGTACTCGCAACGAATACTTCTCTGGCTCGCTTCCTTCAAAGTTAGACTTGTATAAAACTCTTCACTGGCAAGGTTATGTTTGGAACTACGCACAAATTCCGGCTGAGGGATTTCTGCTTTTTTTAGTCGGCCCCTAGTGGTGAATTCGTCTTCTAGCCGTTTGTATAGCTTCAAGGAATTGACAATAAGCGAATCACATTCAGCGGGAGATAAATAATCTTGATAGATAATTAATCCAGGTATCTCAGCCAAGACAACTTTTTCTGGTAAACGCGGAACCATATAGCCTCGGCATTACAATGTAGGAATGAAACATAGAATCCGTGTATTAAGCTAAAATATTCCTGAATGAAAAATGAACAGAATTCATTTGTGACGAAACCGAAATTTCATCTACCCTTATTGGGATTTATCTTTTGTGCTTGCCTAACTATTCCGTAACAACTCGGATTCGGCACAAATGATTCGTTGAATGTTGATGGAGTTGATTGCCGTGAATAAGCCCTATCGTTCAACTGTTTTTAGGGGCTTTAAATCTCGCAGGTCATATTGAGTAATATATTGATGGCCATTCCTATCGTACAAAATGAAAAAGGTATATGTATCAACGTTGCTCTCAAGATCCAACGGAATTACATCCTTTTGAAGAAGATGCAGCTGCTGTGTGAGTGGTTGATAAGCATAAATCGACGATAGATCCATGGTGTTAACCAGTCCGTCGTCGTTTGTATCTTTATCAAATGCAGCAACCAAAAACACACGAATACGCTTTCCGTTCTCCAATTCGCGGTCAATAAATGTCAATGAATTCATGTATTGGTTATCGGTTTCAAAGACGTTCACACAGCTTAATTTAAATCTGAAGCAAAAACGTATATTCCGAAAGGATTTATCTAATTCACCAGGTATTTTTAATTTGTTGTCGACGATATAAACATTTCTATAACTATATCCAGCGTAGCCAACCTGCTCTTTAGGCCCCAAGTGATAGGTGCTTGAGCATCCAGCTAAAATTGCCGACAATAAAACAAAAGACATTGTTTTGATATTAGTGAACATTTTCTTGATCCCTTCTATGGCGAGTGGCACGCACCCTAACTCTCAAACATCGCAATCACGGTCCTGCTCGATATAGAAACATCTAGATGTGCTTTTTTCACAACAAGATAATTTGGATCACTGAAGAATTTTTCCATTATTTCCTGACTTGGAAATTCAATAGTAAAAACTCTATTAATCGGTACATCTTCTTTGGATTTCATAACTTCGCTAACTTTAAAGTCGTAACCAAATGTGCCGCCGTAAGATTGGAGTATCGGCAGCATGCCCTTGCGATAATGCGCATACTCTTCTTCATTGGTAACACATATTCCCATTACGCGTGCGTAGGTCATTCTTTTGTCCTCGATGCTGGCTTCGCTGATTTATTGTTTATCTTAATCAAGTTCTGGAAACTAAAAATTGTCAATATTTTTATGGGCTCATTGAATAAAGTAAAATGCAACTGCAAATTTAAGTGTGTTGAACACACTCATAATGCAAATTAAGATAACGAATAATTTTAAAAATTTCGATTCTGAATTGTACCAGCACTTGTAAAATGAAAAAATCGAGGCGGTAGTTGTTGTTAAGTATAGGCCGAAAGCGGGCAACAAATGATATGGGGTTGGTATGAGCAATCCAAATAGAATAACGGATATTGGTGGAATTAGTATTAATAGGGGCAGCCAAAGAATAACGCAATACTTTAACTGCTGAGTTCCTATAAAAAATCCGCGAAAGCCGTAACCATAAACTTTTGCTAGGTACTGGTTTTTTTGTATATAGACATTGGGTGGTATTCCAATTTCACGCTCTTTCAATATGCTTATTACAGTATCGATTTCGTTATCTGGTATGTCGTTCCATCCTTTGATTCTTTCCATAACCTCAAACCGGTTGCAGTTTTTAATATCATCTAAATTCATATGAGAACCCAATTTATATTTCTCCAATGGAGAGGGAAAATATCAAAACGAAAAATCGTCCCCCGAAACTTTACACTGACCCTAATTATGAACATTAAGCTACATCGATAATTAATTGTAATGGTGAATTGCGAAGAGCTTTCCAAGTTCGGGATTTATTACCCAAAAATTAATTGAATTTCTATCGTTATATATAAATGCATAGAGTGAGGCGTCATGCAGCATCAATGAATCAAACATCGTAATTGCTTGGTCTCTTTGTGCCTTATCTATAAACTGAACTGCCTGACGAGCCAGTGAAATTGCTCTTAAGCTAATCTCCGTCTTTGAGGTAACCGGCGTCCATTTCTGTTCATGTTTGTAGTTGTTATTGTTGAGAATTGAACTCGGCAATGACGCCAAATCAATTAGATTCAGTTCCTTATAATCAGTAGGGTTTCCTTCAAATAAATCAACGTCCAGACCATCGCCATGATGATCATAACAACAGCTAAAATTGATGGTATTTTTTCCTGCATAGAAACTGGTGCCATATAGATTTTTCTGGTACTCAATATCCAGATATTCTTGGAAAGCAAAAAATGAGATGAATGTAAATAGGGCAATCAACGCAGGGGTTTTGGTATTGCGAAATTTTCGCCTAAATAATTGAATAACAGTCGTTATTGACGCGGCAAAAAATGCTATACAAATAATAAGCATTATATAAGTTTGAAGTTCTACACTCATAAAATAATTGATCCCAGTAAGATTCTATCTCCATTAGCGCTACGAACAATATCCCTGATATTAAATGTAAATTTAATCGTGAAGAATTAACTGTTACATCTTCGAATAAACTTTTCACAACACAGTGAGGAAAGAGTCATGTAATTTCCAACGGGTGCGTAATGTGAGTCATCATGTGCCAGAGGGTTTTGGCCAATCCATTCAACAACAACTGTTTGGTCGGTAATAATGTTTTCTCTTTTTGCCCAGTCGTAAAAATTTCTATCTATATCTTCAACCACCAAATTTAATCCAATAGCCACGACACGCGCTAATGCTTCTTGACCTAGGCCATAGCTGGTCAGTATCTCATCACCAAGAATCACTTCTGTTCCGCAACTATATTTCATAATTGTAATTGTGCTTAAAATTGCTATAAAAGATATGGAGTGTAAGGTTGGTTAAAAAATATATCCTCCGTCCCCTTTCTGCCGTTCCCTTTCTGCCGTTAATGACCCCAATTTTTATTATGGTGGCTGTAACCAGGTTCGTCGGCAGTTTTTGTTTTGTGCAAAAGAGTGCGGAATCAAGTTCACAGAGGTTCTGAGACGCTTGTTAGCCTGCCCAGATTTGAAGTAATGTTGCGATGACCAGAAGAGTTAAACCAAACCATGCAACAGAGAACTTTCTCTTTGTATGTTTCATTTCGTGCGCCAAATCTGACTCAAGCGTTACGATTTTTTCATTCAATTCCATAATTCTATTATTTTTATCAGTTTCATTCGTCATTGTGGATTGTGCAGCGTATCTATTTTCTTTTTCTTTAGTTAATTCTTGATTTATAAAAGCTTTGTTGCTTTCGTTTCGAAATGCGGTGATAAATTCATATGCCAAACAGACAGTTCCGTAAAGTGTAAGTATTGGCACCATATGATTACTAAAAAACGTTAAATTAAATTTTTCTGGTACAAACTTTGTGCCCATAATGAAAATTAATAAACCTAGAAATAAAATAATGGCTACCAAAACACCTACTTCCATCGCTAGCGAAGGTGACAGGTTGTATAACTTTTGAGGTGATTTTCGTTTCATGTTTCCGCGCTTTCCTAACTGGCTCATAACACTTCTTATCCTCCGCTCCCTTTTCTATTTTAGCTGGTCAGTATCTCATCACCAAGAATTACTTCTGTTCCGCAACTATTTCATAATTTTGATTATTCCTAAAGTTGCAGCAAGAGATATTGCGTGGTACGAGATTGGTTAAAAATATTTTCGTCTATTTTACTCGCCAAAGAATTCATTCCAACCAATCTTAGTTCTCATAGAGATATTTTTATCTTGAACAAAATTGGAAGTATTATTTGTGGCTATGGAAAATTCTTGGTCACTCAACAATGAGCATAACGAGAGGCAAAATGTCCGGTAGTCAATAAAATCAAACTTCTTATCTTTGTATTGGAAGCTACCATTTACAACTTCTAAATCTTGAACATCTAAATCCATTCTACATATAAATGTCACAGAATGATTTATATGCCCGGTAGACTGCAAAGCATCTATACAGTCATCCAGTCTTTTTTTGGAAATAGGCTTTACTGTCACCTCATAAAGATTAGTTTGAGCTCCGTCAACTTCTAACCATATGTCAGCGGGTTTTTTCGATGTGGTGTTGGTGCCAAACACACTTTCATCTCCACCAGCGACTTGAATTTTTGATGAACGAAACAAACCGGACAAAAGCTGAGTAACTAAAAACTGTGGTATGTTCCCTGATTCAGGATATTTGAGGGAAAACTCAACTAGCTTACTTCCAAATGCTTGTCTTGACGTGCCTGATACCTCAACTCCAGCGAGCTGATATTTAGATATTTTTTGTGAATAACTCCAAAGCCTGTAAAAGAAATAATCTATGAGGCGTGCTCGTTTGGATATATTTGATTTATTTACCAATCGAAGAAATTCGATAGCAGCAGTAGCGGCTTTTTGTGGTCTTCTGCCTTGCGCCCAATCTTCATTTAACTGGATGGCATTTTTTGCAACATTCAGTGGATCTGACTTTCCACAAGGAATTCCATTTTCTTGTAATGCATACCAAATTCCCTCTTCAAAAATAGAACGCGGATTGCACCCATAAAAATTATTCAGAGGGTCATAACCTTCATCTAAGTGCATTCCAGTTAAGGCTGTTACTACGACTCCCCGGAAACCTTTAGCATTTACTTCAATCAGGTCAGTGAGCAACTTATGGACTGAAGATGTCGAAGGAAATTCCGGAAAATCTTCAGCTCGTTTTGTTTTTGCAACCCCAAGTCTGGTATTAACATAGTATTGTCCTGCACTATTTCTTTCAGCAATTTTAAGCATTGGGAACTCCGGTAAAGTCTTTAACAATTGTCTGAAGTCGCAAGTTTTCATCGATACGAAGAGCTTTAAGAATCATCGCGAATTCAAGTACATCCAGACGTCTTTCAAATTTTTCAATTTTGGACATGTCGGATTGATTTAGGCCTATCTGAGCGGCTAGTTCTCCTTGAGAGATGTTCAGCCTAACCCGTTCTTGCGCCAGCTCATTTATAAGCGTTCGATAAAGATGGTCATGTATTGTTTTGCTCATAATTTTGATCATTTCGGGGTTTATTGTGAGGCCGCATGATGCTATGATTCTCAAAATATTCGAAAATGGAATAATCCAATGAAAGCAATCTCCCTTTTTAGTGGTGCAGGCGGTATGGATGTTGGTTTTAAAGAAGCTGGCTTTGATGTAGTGGCTGCAAATGAAATTGATAAGCATGCATGCGAGACATTTCGTGCAAATCACCCTAAAACAAAACTTTTTGAGGGTGATATAGATTTATGTGATAAAGAACTTTATGAATATCGTAACATCGATGTTGTTTTTGGCGGTCCTCCATGCCAAGGGTTTTCCGTTGCAGGAAAAATGGATCCTGAAGACCCCAGAAGTAAATTGATTTTTAGCTTTTGTAATGTCATTGAGAAAGTTAAGCCTAAAGCTTTTGTTATGGAAAATGTTAAAGCCCTCGGTGCACTTTCAAAATTTGAAGATGTAAGAACAGCTTTAATTTCACGATTTCAAAAGGCTGGCTATACAGTTACGTTACATATTTTAAATTCTAAAGACTTTGGTGTCCCTCAATCTCGAGAGAGAATATTTTTTATAGGGGTAAAGAAAGGAATTACTCCTATTTTTGCGGAAAGCTTTCGAAAATATAAAAAGACTGCGCCAACCTTGAGGGAGGTATTAATACCTCTTGGTAAACCAGGTTCCAAACGGAATGATCGAATTTGTAATGCAAAAGTAACACTTGCAGCCAAACCAGTTCTAAGAAAATCACCTTACGCAGGTATGTTATTTAATGGGCAGGGTAGGCCTCTGAATCCCGATGGATGGGCAAGCACGTTACCTGCGAGCATGGGTGGAAACAGAACACCGATTATTGATGATACTCATTTATATCACGGTAAATCTTCTTGGGTTGAAGAGTATCACCGACATTTAATGTCTGGAGGTAAGGCACAAGGAATGCATGATGCCCCCTCGTATTTGAGGCGGTTAACAATTAATGAGGCGGCATTACTTCAAACTTTTCCCGAAAATTATGTTTGGTGTGGGCCAAGCAGTAAAGTTTATTCCCAGATTGGGAACGCAGTTCCATGTGAACTTGCAAGGGTAGTGGCTTGCTGTGTTAATGATGCAATTGCTGGTCTTTTAGATGCCGAAATTAGGACAGCAGATTTTGGAGAGAATTTAGAATTTGCGTTTGCATAATTATTGTGTGGGCGATACATCTCTGTATCGCCCTCCACATTCAAAAAATCCAAAACTACTTTTTCTGATTCAACTGATCAACCGCCAAAGCCAAAAACATATAGTTGGTTTCGCCGCCGCCCATGACGTATTCGGTTTGTTGCCAGAAGAAGGGCCAGATTTTTAGTTCGGGTAGATCCGGGCGGATTAGGGCGGTGCCGGAGATTACGCCGCCGGGGATGTAGGACCAATCGGCGCGGTTGACGCCGTAGGCGACTAATGCGGAGTTGGCGCCAACGCCGGAGGCGAAGGATTGGGTGTTAATGCCTGGGTGTACGCCTAAAATAAAATTCAATGCGTTTACATACGAATCGGTGGTGGTGTGTTGTGGCCAGGATTTGTGGAAGAAATATTGCTTCACGCCGAATTCCTGAATGCTCCAACCTGCGCCCCAAATATTCGGTTTGTAAGGCACGCCATAAGGTGATTCGGTTTTTGCGCGCTCGCGAACTTCTGCTTGATATTTCGCGACGGCTTTATCAATGTCTTGCACAAATTGTTGATCTTTAATGCTGTTGATCACGCGACCAATCGGCCAGACGTTTTCTTCAACATTGCCGATGATGGCTGATTTCAAACCGATTAATTCCTGACGATATTTGTCGTCGTTAGTGGAAAGAATTAATTCTGCCAATGCAAAAATGCGGTTATCCATTTTTTTCGCTTTGGGTGCGGCAATCGCATAAATTTCTTTTGCGGCTTGCAATGCCTCTTTCGACATTTGTGGGTTGTAGTCTTTTAAAGTGCGTGACGCGCTGGCTAAACCGGCGGCGACATACAATTCGCGTTCGGGATTATCTTCGGTGAATACCATGCGATCATCAGGATTACCCGATTTGCCATTTTTTACTTCACCTTCTTTTAGTGAAGGATCAAAAGGCAGATTGTCCGTTTGTACCGATGCATCACCTAGCAAAACATATTGGCGAATAGTCGGCTCGATAATACCGCGATACAAACGGCCCATGGATTTGTAACCGCCGAGTACACTTAACAAACCGTGTTCAATTTGTTGCAGCGCATCATTTTTGCCATCGGCTTCGTGAATTTCTACCAGCTTTTTGTTTTGATCAATCAGAGTGGCGTCGTGATTCAAACCAAATTCTTCCACCATGCTCGATAATAACCAAACAGTGCCGATTTGCGATTCGACACGCAAATCGTAATCGCCTGCATCATGCCAGCCGCCCGAATCCAGTCCAGGTACGCGATCGCCCGGTTTGAATTTGGTGCGAGTGCTGCCGTCGGAAATATAACCGTCAATATGATTAAAATTCAGCGGCATCATCACCGCATCATCCTGATGATCCAGGCCATGCCATACACGATATTTTTCATTCACCCGCATGTGACACATCTGCACGGGTAACAAATATTCCAGCGTGGGTTGCCATGCATGACGTGAAAGAACGTCATCACCAATTTTAAAAGCGTGGGATATTTTGTCGCGATATTGAATTTGATACATGCCTGGTTCGCGAATATCGGAAAAATCGTAAGTCATATACTGGTAACGCAAAAAATTTCCCCAGGGTTTGACTTTGGATTTTTTCACGCGGGTTTTGCCATTTTCGGTCAAGCGAAAAATTTCAATCTCTGAGGCTTTTTTGTCGCGCGCATCCTGCTCAATCACTACTTGTTTTAACTGATCAACACCGTAACCCACTTGTGATACCTGAATTACCGGCTCGTACAACCAATTTTTCATAACATGGGGTGTGACAATCCATTCCAATGCGTTTTTGGTCGCGCCTTTGGGAATAATGCCACGCACTATGTACCAGCCGTTATTGTGATTGGCGCGGCCGTCCCACAATTCCAATTCGCCATTTTTGGCTTCGATGGTCATGCGTTGTTTGTCGGTATCCGGTGCAACAATTAATTTTTTACCGGTGGCTAGCGCTGCCGTTAAAAATTCGCCGTGAGGGTTCACCAATGGGCCATTGGGTTGTTGCGGAAAAATTCCGGCTTGATTATCCATCAACCAGGATTTACCAAATAATTCGCCGGGAAATAATTCAAAATTAAAACCAATTTTGCCTACCCATTCATCGGGTATCGGCTGTTCCATATCCACAGTGATTTTAAATTGATTGTCTTTTAATGCAGTCACGCTGACTTGATACGAAAAATTCAAATCCGGATAAATAATCGGATTAAACCCTTTGCGATTTTTGCTGGGGTCAGGATAGGAAAGAAATTGGGTAATAGTTTGCGTTTTGTGGTTAATCTTCTGCAAACCGCCAGTAGGCATAGGCGACCACTGGCCGGGTGAAATTTCCAAACGCAGATCACCATTAGCTGCAACGCGACTGCCGTGTTGAATCACAGTCACACCTGTTTGGTGTCCATCAGGATAAATATCCGCAAAGGCGGTGACATCCAGCCCCTGCATAGTGAAATAGTTTTTGTCATTCAATTCGAGTGCGTGTAGTGCGGATGAAAATAAAATGGCAGATGCCAAAAGTGATGGAACAAACCTTTTCATTATTGTCTCCAGAGGGATGAAATCAGCTATCAGCATAGCCAATTTGTTGCGATGCAATGGAATTGGATTTGTCGATAATTGTTAAGTCGAGTTAAAGACCCCCGGGGCGGGGGCAGATTTGGTCATACCCGAAGGGTATCCAGTGACTTATTTTCTCAGGAGTTAATTTTTCAGCCAACCCTCGGCACTACCTAGTGCCAATTGCTCAGTAATCCACTGATGAATTTGTGGAAATTCATATTGAATAAACGCGTGAGCTTGTTCAACTTGATGTCGCTTCACGCCCATCTCTTGCCAGGTTTTGCCTTTGGTTGCAATGTTTAGCAGAAAAGGCAAAAGCCTATCGACAGCTTTTAATAGTTTGGCTTCTGGTGATTGTCCAAATTCCTGATCGTCCCAGCGTGCGGTTAATTCATCAATTCCGCCTGCAAAACTTTGCAAGCGTTCAATGCATTGTCGTTCTTTGATGTGTGCGTCGGTTCTTGCTGCGGCGTATAAAAAGGTATCACCTGCATCTATCTCGCCCAGGTCATGCACCAATGCCATTTTTAATAATTTCTCGTCCGACAACTGCAAATTAAATTGATGGTTGAAACACCAGCAAGCCATGGCCAAATGCCAGGAATGTTCGGCAGAATTTTCGCGGCGTGCGCCAGTTGCAACATAATTTTTTCGCTCAACTTGTTTGAGTTTGTCCAGCTCGAGTAAAAAATCGGTAATGGATTCTACTTGCACTATGAATTCCAATAATTTGTTTAGAGGTAGACTATGTCTTTATATGATTCTGCCAACAATTTTAACAATTGATTTTGCACAGCAACCGGGACTTTTTGAGTTTCCATAGCTTTGACTAAATCGCTCACCAATGCATTAAATTCGCTGTGAGTATAATTATGCCCGGCATGAATAGTATCAAGTGAATCATTCTGATATTGGCAGGGGCCGCCGGTAATATCGCAAATGTAATATGCTAAACCCGCTTTAAATTTGCTCATATTCACGCCTTTAAAGCGGGATTTAATTACCGGATCTTTGGCGATTTCCAAAATCAATTGATGCACAATTTGTGATATGCCCTCTTGCCTACCCAATTGTTGATAGAGTTGATCTTTGGGTTTATGTGCGCAAGCGCTGATGCAGAGGCACAGAATAATCCAGCTAAATTGACGCAACATAATTAAAAACTCCCCTGCAAGGATAAATACCAACCGGTTTGATTGGTGAAAGTCGCGACCTCACCCAGATCGACATAAGCCGCAACCAATGCAATATTTTTATTCGGAAACCAACCGACAAACAGCGTTTGCCAATCGTCTTCTTTAATAAAGGATAGGTTGTCGGGTTTTTGTCTGTATTCCGTGCCGATAATCCAGCGCGGATTCAACAGCACACCCGCAGAGGCTTCAGTCATCCATTGTTTATCGGCATTGCGATCACCACCAAAACCCACCAATCCGGTTTGATTGGCCGCTGAGTAGCGAAAGTTAATATTGGTCAGCAGATTGTAATTAAAAAATCCACCCAGCAATAATTTGCTGGCAGTGAGATTCACTTCAGTGTCGGAATCTTTTTTGGCGCCGACTGCCGATGGCACAAAAAAATCCTGATTTTTTTTGTGAACAAGCCCAAGAGAAATTTGCGGTGATTGTCCGTAAATTAAATCACCGTAAACGCGCAGTTTTGCAGAAACAATTTGTTGATCAATATGATCGGTCGGCAAACTCAAGGCATCGGTGAGTGATTGGTGATCGAGTGATTGCTGCGCAATGGACAATTCAATTCGATTGCGCCAGGACCAACTGGCACCGAAGACGGATAATTGATAATCACCCGTATCGACATAACTCGCAAACGCAGCGCCGCCCTGTTCTTCTTGCGCACCGTAACCCGACATTACCGCCATAGGCACAATACCGCCACCGGCTGAGCCTTCAATACTGGTTGCACCGGATGTCATCAATACGCGGCTGCGCTCTGCATAAAGGCTGGATGAAAACAGCATGCACAACAAAACGAAAGTCACCCACAAAAATTTGCGCATTTAGTTTTCTCCCTTTGATTGCTGGTAGGCTTTTGCCCAGGCAATAAAATCGGTTTGGTTCAGTGGCTTGCTGTAAAAATATCCTTGAGCAGTATCGCAGCCCCATTCAATCAATTGCGATTTGATTGCATCCGTCTCAACGCCTTCAGCAGTAACTGTCAGGCCCATAGTGTGGGCTAACTCAAGTGTTGAGCGCACAATCAATTGATCATCTTCGCTGCTAACCAAATTCAAAATAAAGGATTTATCAATTTTTAATTCGGACACGGGTAACTTTTTCAATTGTGACAGTGATGAGTAACCGGTTCCGAAATCGTCAATCGATAAAATTGTGCCCAGTGATTGTAATTTTTTTAGTGTCACCAAACATTTGTCTGCATCGCGCATAATCGCACTTTCGGTGATTTCCAAATAGAGATGTTTGGCAGCCACCTGTGATTCTTGCAGTAATTGTTGAATATAAACCGGCAAGTCATCCGAGAGTAAATCGAGAGTGGATAGATTGACGGATAAATCAATTTTGATGCCCTTCTGATGAAAATCAGCAAGTTGGTTGATCGCCGTTTTGATCACCCAGCGGGTTAACAAGGTGATTTGGCCGGAACTTTCGATAATGCTGATAAATTCATCCGGGCTGACAAAGCCCAACTCTGGATGTCGCCAGCGCACCAGAGCTTCTGCACTGGAAAGTTGTTCATCATGCAGCGCAATTTTGGGTTGATAGTAAAGTGATATGTGCCCTGCTTCCAGCGAGTTTTCAAAATCGCGCAACAACAAAATGCGGCGTAAATGTTTTTCGTCCCAGCCTTCCTGATAAATACAACTTTGTTGTTCCAGATGTCGCCCTTCTTGCAAGGCAAGATTGGCGCGCCGCAGTAAACTTTCTGCCGAATCTGCATGCTCGGGGAAAAGTGCCAGGCCAATATTTAATTCAATTTTTAAATGCAGCTCATTCTGTTCCAGAGGTTTTTTAAACGCTTGATGGATTTGATTGGCGATCTCGGGTAAATCCAGCTGATTCGCTTCCAGTATCAATAAAAATTCATCGCTACCCAAGCGAAAACATTGGTCAGCCGGTGCAAAATATTTTAATTGCTTGCCGGTTTCCTGCAATACCAGATCACCAATTTCCTGACTTAGCTCATCATTAATTTGCGAAAAATGTTTGATGTCAATTAAAACGGCGGCAACCTGTTGCGATGTTTGTCGTGCGATAGTCAAACGTTGGGTTAATACCGGAAATATTTGCAAACGATTGGGCAATCCGGTGAGAGAATCATGCAGTGATTGATAAGTGATGGCTTTTTCGCGTTCGCGAATCGCCGATTGCATGCTGATAAAGGCTTGTGCCAATTCACCGATTTCATCTTGTGTGTTGAGTTTGACCGGCGTTTCGTAAAAACCTTTGGCAATAATTTGCGCGGTCTCGGCAAGTGATGTCACAGGTTGGGTAACACCTTTTGCCAAAAACCAGGCAGCGATTCCGGCGATAATCGAAAACACAATCGCCAGTATGAATAATTGCCAATAAAGTTGATCAAATGGTTGCAGTATTTGTTCCAGCGGAATTTGCAAAATGACCGCCAGGTCGGCATTGTTTTTGGCTGCGGCTATTTGCAACAGCATGTAAGAGTCTGTGGTGACAACCTGGGTGCCAGGGTTATGTTTTGAAATATAATCCAGCAGCGCCACTTTATCCGGCCCTTCCAAAGTTCCCGTCAAATACTGGCTGGCTTTATTTTGATAATTGATAAAGGACACATCGAGATTGGTTAATTGTTTTAATTCGTTACTGAAATTTTTATTAATTTCAAAACCCATGGCCGCGTAACCTATAGTCTCGGGTGCTTTTACGGCCGAGAACACCAGGTGATAGGCTTTTTCTTGCAAAATTAAAGTGTCAAATACCATGCCGCGGTTCGCAGCTTTTTTCACTAACATGCCTAGGCGATCGCGAGTGATTTCGTCCAGATTATCCAACGTGGAAACTAGCTGCCCTTCTTTGGAAATATAAATCCCTAGCGAGGCACGAATACGCGCAGAATGATTTTTTAATGCGGATTCAATCGTGATGGCGTCATTAGAGGCAACTGCATCTTTAAAACCAAAATCATCGGTTAAGACTTTGACGGAAACGGCAAGTTGTTCAATATTTTTTTGAATAATGCGCGACAAGACTTCGCCGCCAGTTTGCAATTCTTTGCGCGCTTTTTCTTTTACGCTGTTAGTAATAACCAGGCGGCTGGCAACCCAGGTTGCAGCCTGTAGCGCGATCACCAGGCTTAAAACAAACCCCAGTAATTTAATCAGGTAGGTAATGCGAAACATGCGGTCGCCTAAAATAAACCGTCGAATTCATCTTCAACGTCATGTGAGGTTGCTTGCAAACTCAATTGATAACGTCTGGTTTGAAGTTCTGGATTAATGCTGATGGCTTCTTGTAAAAATTCTTGTTCCATCTGCGAGTGAAAAATTTGCAGTTGATATTGGCCTGTTGGAATGTTGGAAAATTCAACTCTTCCGGAACTATCGGTTATCTGGAAGTGATCGGTATCTACCACAAAAACATGGGCTTTCATGGAGTCGTGAATATTGCAACCGAGAACTACTTTGCCGGGTCTATCAAATAAAACCGGCTCCGCAGTTTTGCCGTGATACAAACGCAATTCAAATTTCTTTGCAGGTGAGAATGAATAGACATGATGCCGAACATCATCACTGTTGGGAAATCGAATCAAGGTGTTGGTGCGCACCACTAGCAGTTCGGGCACGAACAGATTGTGTTTTTGATCTATAACTGCATTTTGTTGTGTGAAGTTTTTATCACCGGATGGAATCAAGGCCACTACTGCACCTGCAAGTGACTGGCCTTGTTGATCTTTAATATCAACACTTAGCTGTGTGTTCGCCTGTGCGCTTAAGCAAGATGCAAAAAAGCTGAGAACAAGAGTAATCCAAAAAATTTTCATTGCATTTTTACCTGATTGCGCCCGTTACTTTTTGCTTTGTACAAGGCTTGGTCCGCTCGTTCAAATGCGGCTTCAAGATCGTCTGATTTTTTGAATTCGGTGATGCCAATAGAAAGCGTAATATTCATGGGCTGCTCTTTGTAATTGAATGACGCCTTGGCAATCGCCTCGCGAATTTTATCCAGCAAAGGGAAAGCAACCTCGGCGGAGGTTTCTGGCAATAAGGCGACAAATTCTTCGCCGCCAAATCGACAGAAAAAATCCACTTCACGTAAACGTTTGGCAATGGATCGGCCAATCACTTTAATAACGCGATCGCCCGCTTGATGCCCGTAGTTGTCATTAATATTTTTAAATAAATCTATATCGAACACCGCAATGCTGAGTGGGCGCCCATAACGTTGCCAGCGTTGCACTTCGGCAGCGGCACGTTCGTTGTAGGCATGGCGGTTGGGTAATTCAGTCAGGGGATCCAGCAGCGCTTTTTGTCGTTGTGATTCCAGATTGCTGCGATTGTTTTCTGATTCTGCTTCGAGAGCTTTAATTTTTTCACTAAGCGCTGCCAGTTGGTCGCCCAAGCTAAAATCTTTAGCCGATTGTTGATAGGTGTCCAGTGCTTGTTTGATGTGATCAATTTGTGATTTGACTTGATTCTTTAATGCCGTCAGATCAGTGGCATTGGCCGCTTGAGTTTCCAATTGCTGCATGCCTTGCAACATACTGGCTTGCAAGGTTTCACCCGCCGTTTGTTGTTGTTGGTTGCTGTTGCTGGCTTTGCCGAGAATGGAATAAATTTCGGAAAGTTCGAGATTCACTGAATTTAAATAATTCGCGAAAGCGGCATTACTCGCTAAATAAGCTTCCATCACCAGATTGCGCAAATTTTCCAGTACAGGAATGACTTTGTCCGGCGCCAAACCTTTTTCCAATTCCTGACGAATGGATTCGGCTTTGTGTTTGATCGCAATTTCATGCTCAAGACTTTGCAAAAATTCACTCAACACCTGTGCAATGCTTTGAATAAATTCTGGCGAAAGACTGGTTTGTGATGTTTTGAGTGTTGCTGAATCTTGTTTTGATACTTGAGCTGCGCCAAAATTTTCTGCGACAGTTTTTTCAGTGAGCGTCGGTTTATGTTCAACGGAAGTTTTGAGATCGCTCGTTGCCTGGTTTTCTGAAAACCCTGCATCATCATTCGGAGTTTTGCTGTCCGTATTTTTTCCGAGAAGTTTATCGAACAGACCTTTTTGCGGTTGTTCGATTTGTTGCAGAATATCCTGTTGTAATTCCGCCAGCTGTTCGAGCAGCGCTGGATAAAGGCGAACTTTTTTACTGCGCGCCGCCAGTTGATCCAGATATTGCTCCAGATTTTTTTTGCTGCTACGTGAGATTTTAAATTTTTGCAGCGGTTTGACTGTGTTGGCTATAGCCTCGCGAACCGTGAGTGCATTGCCATCGCGTGTTTGCTCAAACGCAATCGCCGCTTGTTCAAGACGCGTTAACAAAGCGGAAAGATCCTGCTTGACGCCACCGCGCAAACCTTCACGCAATTGACCGAGCATGTCATCCAACACCTGATCCTGTCCTTCAGCGGCAAGGCTAACGCGGACCAATGCGCGGCGTAGCAATTCAGTATCAGAGGTTAAACGTTTTTCGAGTTTTTCCTGTTCATCCAGGGCGTTGAGATATTTTTCCCGCCAGGGATTATCAGACGCAGGGGCGGTCATAAGTGGTATCCAGAATCAAACGGCAAGTGAAAAAAGTATAGCCACTGGTTTAAAAGCTGCCGTAACTGGACAAAAAAATACCCGCCGATCAGGGATGGGCGGGTATTGTCTATTTAACTCTAAATTACTTTTTGAGATTTTTACGTTCTTCAGCAATCAGGAAGTCGACTACTTTCAACATATCTTCCTGTGTTTTGACATAGTCATTTATGTGAATACGGTATTTACCTTGAACATAGACTTCTGGTGTTGCTTCAGCTTTATAGTTGTTCATCAATCGATTTTTCGCCTGGGTAGCATAGCTGGTCACACCAAACGAGTTGTAGGCTTTGACTATTTCATCGCGAGATTTACCGAAGTTCGCATAGAAGTCAGCCCACTCATCAACCGTATTAAATTGTTTCTTCTGCATGAAGGAATTGAATACAGGCATATGGGTTTTGTCGATTATACCCAGCACTACAGCCGTGTAATAACCTCTAACCCAGGGTTCCAATTGCGGATTCCAGAATGCAGGCATTTGTTTGATGATGACATCATCAGCTTGTTTCGCCTTCCAGGGTTGGATAATCGGTTCAAAGTGATAACAGGCTCCGCAGTGATAAGAGAACAGCTCAACCACTTCTACCTTACTTTTGTCGGCAACCGGTACCGGATTGCTCAAGAGGGAATAGTGCTGTCCTTCCAGATAATCAGCTGCAAACGCGTTCAGGGAAAAGATCAGGCCCATCAGGGCGAATAACTTGTGCATCGTGGCTCTTGCCTTGTGATTGCTTGTGGGATTACTTTTTGAGATTTTTGCGTTCTTCAGCGATAAGGAAGTCGGCAATTTTTAGCATTTCCTCCTGGCTTTTGACTGAGTCATTTATATGAATACGATATTTTCCTTGTACGAAAAGTTCTGGAGTTGCTTCGGCTTTGTAATTGTTCATCAGGCGATTTTTTGCTTGTGTCACATAGCTGGTAACCCCAAATGAGTTGTAGGCTTTCAGGATTTCTTCTCGGGTTTTACCGAAATTAGAGTAGAAGTTTGCCCATTCATCAGCTGTGTTGAGCGGTTTTTTATCCAGAATGAAAGAATTAAAAACAGGGCCGTGGGTTTTATCGACGATTCCGAGTACTACAGCGGTGTAATAACCTCTAACCCAAGGTTCCAACTGAGGATTCCAGAATGCCGGCATTTGTTTGACGACTACGTCATCAGATTGTTTGGCTTTCCAGGGTTTGATGACGGACTCAAAGTGAAAACAGTGACCACAGTGATAGGAAAACAGCTCCACAACTTCCACCTTGCTTTTATCGGCGACAGGAACCGGGTTGCTCAACAAGAAGTAATGCTGGCCTTCCAGATAATCCGCAGCAAACACATTAAGGGAAAACATCATACCCATCAGGGCGAATAACTTGCGCATAAGTGCCTCTTGTTGTGGATTCAGGTTGATCGGTCTTGAGACTTTGGTTTTGGGAAATTTATCCCGCTTACTGATAAACGGGCGCTTTTTTACCACCAGTGGCGACGAAAAAAAGCGGCACTCTGTTTGGAATTGATATTTCTTACTTTAGAAGTTTGCGTTCTTCGGCAATCAAGAAATCTGCCACTTTCAGCATTTCTTCCTGGGTTTTCACATAATCATTTATATGAATTCTATATTTACCTTGCACATAGAGTTCTGGCGTACTGTCTGCCTTGTAATTGTTGTACAGCCGACTTTTTGCCAGAGCTGTGTAGCTGGTCACAGCAGGAGAATTGTAAATATCGGAAATTTCCTCACGCGATTTACCGTAGTTTGTATAAAAGTTAATCCACTCATCCGCATGGTTGAGAGGCATTTTGCCCAAGATAAAAGAATTGAATATGGGCTGATGGGTTTTTTCGACTATGCCCAAGATTACTGCGGTGTAATAACCTCTGACCCAGGGCTCAAGTTCTGGATTCCAGAATGCAGGCATCTGTTTGACGATTACGTCGTTGGCCTGTTTGGCCTTCCAGGGCTTGATCAGTGGCTCGAAATGAAAACAATGTCCACAGTGATAAGAAAACAACTCAACCACTTCTACTTTGCTTTTGTCAGCAACCGGCACTGGATTGCTTAGCAAGAAGTAATGCTGACCTTCCAAATAATCCTGAGCGGCTGCATTCAAGGTAAACATTAAGGTAAGCAGTACTAAAAGATTACGCATAGATTCCCCTCTTGCTTGTTAAACGGAACTCGAAAAAAAAGGCGACAGAGTCGCCTTTTTGGAAGGTGTAAACAACTTAATTCAAGCCGCCGATGAAGTTTGCCAAGGCTTTGATTTCAGCATCGTTCAAGTTGGCTGCAACCGAACGCATGATCATTTGATCGCCGTCGTTGGTACGGTCGCCATTGCGGAAAGCTTTCAGTTGTTTCTCGATGTAATCAGGATGTTGGCCTGACAAGCGTGGGAAACCTGCGGCAACATTACCTTTGCCATCAGGGCCGTGACAACCGGTGCAAGCAGGAACTGACGTCACTGCGTTACCGCTACGCCAGGTTTTTTCACCCAGAGCCAAGCCATCAACCAAAAGACCGGAGTTGGTTTGCACTTCGATTTTTTGTGAGCCGGACAATTGAGTCGTTTGAGACGCGAAATAAGCCGCTATATCAGCCAGATCCTGCTCGCTCAGGGCTTTAGTGATGCCAGTCATTTCCATTACCGCACGACCAGTTTTGGCTTTTTTGGCCGGGTCAGTTTCAAGATCCCAAGCTTGAATATCCAGCATTTGTTTTAACAGATATTTTTCACCCAGACCAGCCAATTTCGGGAAATTGGGGGCAGGACTATTGCCATCCTGACCGTGACAAGCGCCGCATACGGCTGCTTTGGTTTTGCCTGCAGTGGCATCACCATCAGCCAAAACAGCGTGAGAACAAGACAAGAGTCCCAGGGTAAAAAGAGCACTTTTCAGTATAGTTTTCATGGAGTTATCCAAAATCATCAGAAATAAAAACCGGGTCCAGGAGAATGTTGGGTAAAGAATCAGGTAAACCGCTACAATCCACTTTTTAGTTCGACGCATTATATACCATGGCTGGAATAACGCGCTATTTGCAGGGTTTTTATGTCTACCGAGATTCTCTTCACCAAAGCCACATTTATGATGAGTGCACCCAGCATTCGGGAATGCCCGCCGGAATCGGGTAGCGAGGTGGCGTTCGCCGGTCGCTCCAATGCCGGTAAGTCCAGTGCTATTAACGCACTCACCAACAATCACAAATTAGCTCGCACCAGTAAAACGCCAGGTCGCACCCAATTGATCAATTTTTTTGGGTTAAGTGATACACAACGACTGGTCGATTTGCCCGGTTACGGCTACGCCAAAGTTTCCCGCAGTATGAAGGAGCAATGGCAACGTGATCTGTCGGAGTATTTATACAAGCGTCAGAGCCTGAAAGGTTTGATCTTGCTCATGGATATACGACATCCTTTGCAAGAATTTGATACTACCGTGCTGGAATGGGCAGTCAATCGTCGAATGGCGGTGCATATACTTCTGACCAAAGCCGACAAACTCAATCGCGGGCCTGCCAAAACCGTATTGTTGAAAGTGGGTAAAACCTTGAAAGAGATGGGATTGGATCAGGAGGTTAGCCTGCAGCTTTTTTCATCCTTGAATAACACCGGGCTGGATGATCTCAAACTCAAATTGAACGAATGGCTTGCAGATCCAATTCAGGCGGTGTGATAAAAAATCCCCATAAAAAAAGCCCCGGATTAACCGGGGCTTGCTCAAGCATATATTTCGCTTAGCTGGCTCAATCGCCATCAGGTAGAGGAGTTAGCTCATGAATCCTAAAACACACGCTATCTGTGACTGGGTGTTTCCAGGTGAGTTCAACATTTTTTCAAAATAATTTTTAAGCTTGTTGAATGCCTTTACAAATCAATAGGTTAGTAGTCGATTAATTTTTCTTGAAGCGGGTTTTTAGCGCGTCTTCTACAGGTTTTGCCACAAACTGACTGACGTCTCCACCCAAATAGGCAATTTCGCGCACTATTGAAGATGAAATGTAAGAAAGGTGTTCGGCGGGCGTCAGGAAAATACTTTCCATGCTGGGCGCCAAAGCGCGGTTCATATTGGCTAACTGAAATTCGTATTCAAAATCCGATACCGCGCGCAATCCGCGCAAAACCGCCTGGGCATTTTGTTGCTGGACAAAATCCACCAACAGAATATCGAAACCGCAAACTTCGACATTGGGCAGATGTGCCAGGGTGGTTTTGGCGAGGGCGACTCTTTCTTCCATCGTAAATAAAGGATTTTTGCGCGTGCTGGCTGCTACAGCGACCAATACCTGATCAAAGAGACGGCAGGCGCGCTCCACCAGATCTATATGTCCGTTGGTGATGGGATCAAAGGTTCCGGGGTAAACAACTCGGCGCATGGCAGTCTCGATGAGGTGAAAGTCGGCGCATGGTATCAAATTTTCCTGTAAAGCCGGTATCTCACTTGCCCTGCCTGTTTGTCTTTGTAAGTTTCCCAATTGGCGGGCGCAACCCAAACAGAATCTTTGGGAGTTTCGACATAAATCAGTGCGCCTTCCGCCAGCCATTGATTGTTGTTAAGTAATTGACTGGTTTTGTCCCAAAGGTCAGCGGCAAAGGGCGGGTCCATAAACACCAGATCAAAGCCGATTTGGCTATTGAGGGTGCCGAGAAATGCCAGCGCGTCAGTTTGTTTCACCTGAACTTCAGTCGATTTCAACAAGCTAACATTTTGTAAAAGCTGTGCAGCGGCCTGGGGATGCATTTCCAGCAGTATTGCTGACTCGGCACCGCGAGAAATCGCCTCCAAACCCAATGCACCGGAACCGGCAAAAAGATCCAAAACCCGCGCACCCTGAATATCCGGCATTAACCAGTTGAACAGCGTTTCGCGCAGGCGATCGCCCGTGGGACGCAAGCCATCCACTGCCGGAAATTGCAATTTTCGGCCTCGCCAGCGCCCACCGATTATGCGCAGTTCAGACAGGGGAATTGTGGGTTTTGCGGATCTGGACAAGTCAATTTACTCAATCACCAAACAAGAAGTGGTAGCATAGCGCCCCGTAAAACATTCTACCGATATTTCGACATTTTCAGATCCCCATTATGGTCTTCAATCTCTTCAAAAAATCCAAATCGGATGCGCCCGCAGAAGCTGAAGTGTCGGCTGCGCCGGAAAACACGCCCCAGTCTCAGGAAAAGCCTCAAGAAAAGCCTGGTTTTTTCGAACGAATTAAACGCGGCCTCACGCGCACCAGCAGTCAATTTGCCGAGGGCTTGGGCAATTTATTTTTGGGTCGCAAAACCATTGATGATGATTTATTTGAGGAATTGGAAACCCAATTATTAGTGGCCGATGTGGGCATGGATGCAACTCAGGATATTATCGATTCACTCACCGCAAAAGTTGCGCGCAAACAATTATCCGATCCTGATGCGCTTTATGCGGCACTGCGTGAAGAATTGACATCACTCTTGCGTCCGGTTGAACAACCTTTAATTATCGCGCAAGACAAAAAACCTTTTGTGATTTTAGTGGTGGGCGTTAACGGCGTTGGTAAAACTACCACCATTGGAAAATTGGCAAAACGTTTTCAACTCGAAGGCAAAAAAGTCATGTTGGCCGCGGGTGATACCTTTCGTGCTGCCGCAGTTGAACAATTACAAGTTTGGGGTGAACGCAATCAGGTCCCCGTGATTGCCCAACACACAGGCGCTGATTCTGCTTCAGTTATTTTTGACGCAGTACAAGCGGCACAAGCGCGCAGTATTGATGTGATTATCGCCGACACTGCTGGACGTCTGCACAATAAAAATCATCTGATGGATGAACTCTCAAAAGTGAAACGTGTCATGGCTAAACTGGATGTGACTGCACCACACGAGGTGTTACTGGTGCTCGATGCAGGTACAGGCCAGAACGCCGTCAATCAAGCCGAACAATTTCGCGACGCTGCGGGAGTTACTGGTTTGGTGTTAACCAAATTGGACGGCACTGCAAAAGGCGGTGTTATTTTCGCGCTCTCGAAAAAATTTAATTTGCCGGTTCGTTTTATTGGCGTGGGTGAATCGATCGATGATTTGCAACCTTTTGTTGCCGATGAATTTGTGAAGGCGTTGTTTGAGCAAGAATAAATATTTTGAAACATGACCCCACCCTAACCCTCCCCTTGCCAGGGGAGGGAACTGCTCCTCCCCCTGGCAAGGGGGAGGCTGGGAGGGGGTCTAAAACCAGGAAAAAATAATTCGTGATTGAATTTGAATCCGTCAGCAAACGTTACAGTGATGGCTATGATGCGCTGTCGCGTGTTGAATTCGCGATTGATGCGGGTGAAATGGTTTTTTTAACCGGCCATTCGGGTGCGGGCAAAACTACATTAATGAAATTATTGTTATTGATGGAGCAGCCCTCTCGTGGGCGCGTCAAAGTGGATGGTCGTTGGTTGGATCAATTGCGCGATTCGCAAATTCCTTTTTATCGCCGCAATATTGGCGTGGTATTTCAAAATCACCAATTATTATTTGATCGCAGTGTGTTTGAAAATGTCGCACTGCCATTACAAGTTGCCGGTTATTCATCACAAGATATTGGCAAGCGCGTTCGCGCTGCGCTCGATAAAGTCGGCTTGCTCGATAAAGAAAATTCCAACCCGGTAACACTCTCTGGCGGTGAACAACAGCGCGTGGGTATTGCGCGCGCGGTAGTCAATAAACCTTCGTTGTTAATTGCCGATGAACCGACAGGAAATCTCGATCCGGAATTATCCAACGACATAATGAATTTATTTCGACAATTTAATGATGTAGGCACTACGGTGATGATTGCCACTCACGATGTGGACTTGTTGAGAAGAATGAATAAACGTGTGCTGGGGTTGGTGCAAGGCAAGTTGGTGCATGATGGAGTTTTATTTTGAAACCACATCATCCACGACCTGTGCGCACGCATAAATCCGGCGCAACGCGACGCGATACCCGCAAAGTTATTCCGGTTGATAATCGCGAGCCCATACGCAGTGAACGCGATTCTCGCGGGCAAGGTGCGATTCAAAGTCAATTAACAGCAATGCAAAAACTCGATGCCTGGTTTGGACATCACAGTCACTCATCGATTGATAGTTTGCTGCGTTTGCTTGAATCGCCGATTCAAAGTGTGATGACCTGGTTGGTGATTGCGATTGCGGTGGCCTTGCCAATGGCCTTGTTTTTGGTGTTCGATAATTTGCAGCAATTGAGTCACAGCTGGCAGGACTCCAGCCAGATTTCAGTGTTCATGAAAAAAGAAACAACGCAACAAGAAGCGCGACAATTAAGTCTTGATTGGGGCAAACGTTCGGACGTTCTCGAGGTGGTTTATGTATCACCCCAAGAAGCACTCGAAGAATTCAAGCAGGGGTCGGGTTTGGGTGATCTGGTGAATTATCTGGATGAAAATCCTTTGCCCAGTGTGGTGTTAATCAAGCCGCGTTTGGTGGATAACAATCCCGATAGTTTGACTTCTTTGCAGCAAACATTAATTGCCAGTCCGCAAGTCGCTGATGTGCGTTTGGATTTGTTGTGGGTTAAACGCTTGCACCAATTTATCCGCATCGCAGAACGATTTTTATGGCTCTTGTCAGGCTTGTTGGTGATGGGGGTGTTACTGGTTATTGGCAACAGTATTCGCACTGCGATCGATCAAAAGCGCGATGAAATTCGTGTGTCGAAACTGGTGGGCGCAACCGATGCCTATGTACGCCGCCCTTTTCTTTACATGGGGCTTTGGTACGGACTGATCGGCGGTCTGGTTGCCAGCGTTATATTGGGGGCGATCTTTTTCTTATTGTCTGAACCGGTCCAGCAATTAGCGAACCTCTATCAAAGCAGTTTTAGATTGAGAGGCCTGGAGTTAGTCGAAGGCTTGCAACTCATGCTGATGGCCGGTGTCATAGGATTATTGGGGGCCTGGTTGGCTGTGGGGCGACAATTGCGATTGATAAGGCCGGGTTAATCTGCGTCAAATTAACGTCGGTTAACTTGGAATTCAGCCCTTGCGAATGCTACACTCGGGCCATTAAGCGTTTCTTGGAGGTATTTACATGAGCACATGTACAAGTCTGCAACCGATCGGCGTACTGGCGCCCGGCGCAAACCTGAATGCTTATGTTCAGGCGGTGAGCGCATTTTCGGTATTGACTGTTGAAGAAGAACAGCATCTTGCCCGTGACTTACAACAAAACGGTAATCTGGATGCTGCGCGCCAACTGGTTATGGCGCACCTGCG
The DNA here is from genome assembly GCA_966252135.1 of uncultured Cellvibrio sp. GTDB lineage: Bacteria > Pseudomonadota > Gammaproteobacteria > Pseudomonadales > Cellvibrionaceae > Cellvibrio. Next base: position 149,948 of record CBINNU010000005.1, read on the forward strand.
TTTCGTGGTGCATATCGCCCGTTCTTACAACGGATACGGTTTGCCGCTGGGTGATTTGATCCAGGAAGGCAATGTCGGTTTGATGAAAGCAGTAAAGCGCTTTGATCCTGATAAAGGCGTGCGTTTGGTGTCTTTTGCTGTGCATTGGATCAAAGCCGAAATTCATGAGTTTATTTTGCGCAACTGGCGCATAGTCAAAATCGCCACTACCAAAGCCCAGCGCAAATTGTTCTTTAATCTGCGCGGAGCCAAAAAACGTTTGGCCTGGTTAAGTAATGATGAAGCCGAAGCTGTGGCTCAGGATTTGGGAGTAGATATCAAACAAGTCCGCGAGATGGAAGGTCGTTTGGCCTCTTACGATGCGGGCTTTGATGCAGGTGAAGATGACGAGGATGATGCTTACGTGGCACCATCACATTATCTTGAAGACAATCGCTACGATCCTGCGCAACGACTGGAAGATGCCGATTGGGAAGAATCCAGCGTGAATGGCTTGGAGTTGGCTATGGGTCAGCTGGACAATCGCAGTCGTGATATTTTGCAACGCCGTTGGTTAAACGATGACAAGCCAACCTTGCATGATTTGGCAGCTGAATATGGCGTTTCTGCCGAGCGAATTCGCCAGCTGGAAAAGAATGCTATGAATAAGGTCAAGGCCTTGTTAAGCGTGTAAATCCAACTTAATCACCAAGCCGCGCATCAGGCGCGGCTTTTTTATTTATATCGAATGAAAATTACTGTCTACTCACTCAGTTTTGGTGCACTCAGTGCCTTGGTTTCGGTGGCGCTGGGGGCATTCGCCGCCCATGGGTTGAAATCGCAATTAAGCGAATATCAACTCGGCATATTCAATATCGCCGCTGAATACCAAATGATTCATTCCCTGGCATTGATCGCTTGTGGATTGGTCTCTCGTTTCTATACAACGCGTTATTTGCAAGCCGCTGTCTGGTTGTTTATTGCTGGCAGCCTGTTATTTTGCGGTAGCCTTTATCTTCTGGCCCTGGGTTTTAAAGGCTTGGGGTTGATAACGCCTTTAGGCGGATTCTGTTTTATGGCAGGCTGGCTGAGTTTGGCTCTGCACGCCTGGCCAAGATCCAACAATTCTGACAAACATTAAGGTTTCCATGTCTCTTGATTTTATTCAGCCGGACGACTCCGGCGAGCCGGGTTTTTTAATCAAACCCCAATTCAAACCCAAGCCCATTCGCAGTTTTGTGATTCGAGCCGGGCGTATCACGGCCGGGCAAAAAAGTGCCTTTGATACAGCTTGGCCCGATTATGGTTTAAGTTTGTTTGATGGTCGGATTGATCCCTCAAGACTTTTCGGTCGTTCAGCCCCGCTGGTGGTGGAAATTGGATTTGGCATGGGCGATTCGCTGTTGCAAATGGCAATGGCTGAGCCTGACAAAAACTTCATCGGCATTGAAGTGCATCCGCCCGGTGTCGGGCGTTTGATCAGCCAAGCGAAGCTGCAGGGTTTAACCAATCTCAAAGTCTATATGGCTGATGCCATGGATGTGATGGAAGACTGTATTCCGGATGAGTCCATCGATAGATTGCAACTCTACTTTCCTGATCCATGGCACAAAAAAAAGCATCACAAACGTCGCATACTACAGCCAGCGTTTGTACAAAAGCTCTATCCCAAATTAAAACTGGACGGTATTTTCCATATGGCGACCGACTGGCAGGCTTATGCCGAGCATATGCTGGAAGTCATGGAAAGCGCTGAAGGTTTTTCCAACACTCAAACAGCAGGTTTGTTTGCACCAAGACCTGATTACAGACCCATTACCAAATTTGAAAAACGTGGGGAGCGATTGGGTCACGGCGTTTGGGATTTATTGTTTAAAAAGACAACCAAGTTTGCTAATGTGCCGCCCAAAGAATAAGGACGAAATGGATGTCGAGAAGCAGAGGTCATTTTATGCTGTTGAAAAATGACGACTCAATGATCGCAATTAAATTGATTTGATGGAGAAAAACCATGAAGACCACAAAACACCTTTTAGCTATTACGATCGCAGCAGCCAGCACCTTTGCTGTTGCTGATGACCACAAAGCCGATATTTTTATCAACGGCGGCCACATAGGCTTTTCAAATGATATCGAATTTGAAGATTCTCAAATTTGGGGCGTAAATTTTGGTTATGCCTTAACTGACGCATGGACTCTGGAAGCTGCTTACAGCAATTTTGAAACTGATGTTAATGATTCTTCTATTGAAGTTGACGGTACACAATATCGCATAGACGCTTTATATCACCTGACCAAAGAAAGAGGTTGGACTCCATTTGTTGCTTTCGGTTTGGGCGATCAAGAGTTGGATATTGATGGTGCTGGTTCACACAACGACACACTGTTAAACATCGGTGTTGGTTTGAAACGCGATCTGGGCAAGAATTTCCAATTCCGCGGTGATTTCCGTAACTACAACAGCCTCGACAACGAATACAACGAGCTGGCTCTGACCCTGGGCGTTGGTTACCGTTTCGGCGCTTCGTCTTCACCAGCACCGGCTGCAGCACCTGCACCAGCTCCACAACCTGTGAAAGAAGTGGATTCCGATGGTGACGGCGTGTTTGATTCCAAAGATCAATGCCCGGATACCCCAAAAACTCACAAGGTTGATGAAGTAGGTTGTTCACTGACGCTGACTGAAACTGTGTCAATCGAATTGAACATCACTTTCGATAGCGCCAAAGCCCTTATCAAGCCTGAATTCGAAAGCGAAGTGGCTAAATTGGCTGAGTTTATGGACCAATACGCTAACACAGTGGTCACTGTTGAAGGCCACACTGACAGTCAAGGTGCTGATGCCTACAACCAAAAATTGTCACAAAGCCGTGCGGATTCTGTGAAGGCAATGTTGATCACCAAATACGGTATCGCTGCTGATCGCGTGAATGCTGTAGGTTACGGTGAGAGCAAGCCAGTTGCTGACAACGCCACTGCTGATGGTCGCGAGCAAAACCGTCGTGTAGTGGGTGCTGTATCTAGCAGCGTGACCAAAACTGAAACCAAATAACTGTTTGATAACATCACTCAGGTAAAAATCAGTTGATAAAAAACCCCGAAGTTTTGCTTCGGGGTTTTTTATTGCCCAGAAAAATGGATCAGAATTTTCTGATCCATTTTTTCATTACTTGGGTGCAGCTTCAGGCGCTTTGATTTCCAACAATTCGATTTCGAAAATCAGCGTTGATGCTGGAGGGATTGGGCCTTGACCACCTTCGCCGTAAGCCAATTCAGATGGGATAACCACTTCCCATTTGGAGCCTTGCGGCATCAATTGCAGAACTTCAGTCCAGCCAGGAATTACGCCATCCAATGGGAAGGTTGCAGGTTGACCATGCTGTTCCGAGCTATCGAATACAGTACCGTCGATCAACTTACCAGCGTAGTTAACAGTGACTGTATCAGTGGCTTTGGGTTTTGCACCCTTGCCTTCAGTGATCACTTTGTATTGCAAGCCACTTTCGGTAGTGGTTACGCCAGGTTTGACTTTGTTTTCTTCAAGGAATTTTTTGCCTTTGGCAACATTTTCTTCGCTCGCTTTCTTGCGCTCTTCTTCCATTATCTTCATAACTTTTTCTTGCATTTCAGTCATGGCTTTTTGACCATCTTCATCAGAAATACGAGAAGCGGTATCCGCTTTGGCATCGTTCAATGCCAGAATGAAAGCATCCTGATCCAATTCCAATTTGTTTTGTTTGAGATTTTTGGCCATGTTGTAGCCAATAACGTAGCTGACTTTTTGTTCCAGTGTGGCGATCTTGGCCGCGTCATCAACTGGTTTCTTTTCTTCTTTACAGCCAACAACCAATGCAGAGCTGGCTGCAATCATGCTGATGACCAATAAACGTTTAGTAAACATAATGCACCTTGTATGGATTATTTAAGTAAAAGCGGGCGACCGCGTAAGCAGCCCTCACCTCTGCAGGTTCATGAGCAGGCGGCAATCTTACCCCAAGTTTTAGCGCCTGTGCGTGATTTTCACTGCAAAGATGACAGCTAAGACGCTAGAATGGCGCAATGATTCAACTCGACCAGATTTCTCTTCAGCGTGGCAGCAAGTTTTTGTTGGACAACGCCAATCTCACCATTTACCCCGGGCAAAAATTGGGCTTGATCGGCGCCAATGGCAGCGGTAAATCGACTTTATTTCAATTGCTCCTGGGGCAAATAGGCAGTGACGCTGGCCGTGTGGATATTCCGCGGCAATGGCGTATGGCGCACATGGCTCAGGAAGTCGGCCATACCCAACGCAGTGCGCTGGATTATGTTCTCGATGGAGACACAGAATTGCGTCGGCTCGAAGCAGCGGTTGCCGCCAATCCTGATGGAGAAACCCTCGCAAAACTCTACGCAGATCTGGAAAATATTCATGCCTACACTGCGCCGACTCGCGCGCAAGAATTGCTGAATGGTTTGGGTTTTAGCGCAAGCGATTCCACGAGACCTGTAACGGATTTTTCCGGCGGTTGGCGAATTCGTTTAAATCTCGCGCAAGCCTTGATGTGCCCTTCCGATTTGTTATTGCTCGACGAACCCACCAACCACTTGGATTTGGATGCAACGCTTTGGTTGGAAATCTGGTTGAAACGCTACAAAGGTACATTGCTGATTATTTCGCACGACCGCGATTTTCTCGATAACATTGTGGAGCGAATAGTGAGTGTTGAACAACAGCGGCTCGACAGCTATTCCGGCAATTATTCGGCGTTTGAACGTCAACGTGCAGAAAAACTCGCGCAGCAACAAGTCAGTTTTGAAAAACAACAAGAACGCATTGCGCATATCGAAGATTTTATTCGCCGTTTCCGCGCCAAAGCCACCAAAGCACGACAAGCGCAAAGTCGCATCAAAGAATTGGAGCGCATGGAAAAAATTGCGCCCGCGCATGTGGATTCGCCTTTCACTTTTAGTTTTACCGCGCATGACAAAATGTCAGTGCCACTGGTGCACATCGCGCGCGCCAATATCGGTTACGGGCAAAAAATTATTTTGAATAATGTTGAGCTAAGCATTATTCCGGAAACGCGAATTGCTTTGTTGGGGCCAAACGGTGCGGGCAAATCCAGTTTAATCAAAACTATCGCGAATGAGTTGGCCTTGTTGTCGGGCGATCGCACCTACGGCGAACATTTCAAGTTGGGTTATTTCGCGCAGCATCAATTGGAATCGCTCGATTTACAGGCATCCGCTGCGCTGCATATCCAACGCTTATCACCCATTGCGCGCGAGCAGGAAATTCGCGATTTTCTCGGTAGTTTTGATTTTCACGGTGATCGTGCATTCGAACCCATTACGCATTTTTCCGGCGGTGAAAAAGCGCGCTTGGCTTTGGCGATAATTGCCTGGCAAAAACCCAATTTGTTGTTGCTCGATGAACCGACTAACCATCTCGATCTGGAAATGCGCCAGGCCTTGACTATGGCCTTGCAGGATTTTGAAGGTGCAGTGATTCTGGTGTCGCATGATCGTCATTTGATTCGCAATACAGTGAATGAATTTGTATTGGTGGCGGATGGCAAAGTCAGCGAATTTGATGGTGATCTGGATGATTATTATCGCTGGCTGTCGCAACGAAAACTGGATAACAAACCAGACGAAAAAATTGAATCAGACACCAGGGTTGATAAAAAAGCCCAGCGTCAACAAGCCGCTGCACAGCGTGAAAAATTAAAACCCCTGACCAATAAATTAAAAAACCTCGAAACCCAATTGGAAAAATATCAATCCCAATTGGCTGTGATTGAAGAGCAGTTGGCGGATGTGACGATTTATGAAGACAAGCAAAAATCGAAATTACAATCTGCTCTGGCCGAGCAGGCGCGTCTGCAATCCCTAATCGAAAAAACAGAAGAAGATTGGCTGGCCATCAGCGAAGAGTTGGAAGCCGCCAGTGCAGACTAATTTTGTTCCAGCCAGCCCTTAATTAGCTTCTCTATTAACTCCAAATCGTATTGCTTGATTGCGGTGGTTAATTGTTGATAAGCCGATTTACCAATTTGTGCAGCACTGAGTTTGCTGATGTGCAGTTTCACATTGGTCATATCACCTTGTGCTGCAAAAGCTGTTATACGTTTTAACGCGGGGGTGGCAGCAGCCCAATCAATAGTTTCGGTTTGATCCTGATCGTCTTGTTGTAATTCATGCGATGCGGCTTCGATAACCTCCGCTTGCGCAAATTCAATCAGGCATTGATAAATTTCGTCAAACGAATAAGGTTTGCCAACAAAATGTTGAAAACCTTTAGCCAAATAATAATCGCGTTCATGTTCAAGGCTGGATGCCGATACCGCAATAATGGGCAGTGTCTGGTAAGCATCCAATTTGCGCAAGGCTTGCAACATTTCCAAACCATTCATATCTGGCATGCGAATGTCAGTAAAAATCAAATCGAAACTGTTCGCTTGTGCTTGTTGCAGACCTTCTTTGCCATTAAATGCGCTGCTAACCTCGCAACCGGTTTGTCGCAACAAGTCAGATAAAATTTGATTGCTGGCAATATCATCTTCCACCACTAAAATGCGCGGTATTTCTGCAAAACGAATTGATGGAGAATGATGTAAAAATTGATCGGTGAGCTGCACCGATTCCTGTTGCAGCGGCAATCGCAATATGGCTGTGGTGCCTACAGCGATTTGGCTTTTCAATTGCAAACTGCCACCCATAGCTTCTGCCAAATGGCGCGATAAGGTTAACCCCAATCCTGTGCCACCTGCCTGTTCACCGGCTGCACCTTGTTTGAATGCAACAAATAATTCGCTCAATTCTTTTTCAGAAATACCCATGCCGGTGTCTGTCACCACAAACTCTACGCCCTGAGTATTGGTAAATACATCCAGGCTGATCTGGCCTTCAAAGGTAAATTTAATCGCGTTGCTTAATAAATTAATTAAAATCTGCCCAAGTTTTTGCCGGTCGCCACTGACTACAAAGGGTTTTGGTAAATTGATATTGATTGCTAGTGTCAGATTTTTTGCTTTAGCTCTATCGGAAACCACAGTTTGTACTGTGGCAATTTCCTGATGCAAATCGAAAAAATCTTTTTTGATTTGAATTGCGCCGGATTCAATTTTGGATAAATCCAGAATATCGTTAATCAACCCCAGTAGTTTGTGTCCAGAGGTCAGGATCGACGAAAGTTTTTCTTGTTGTCGCGGGCCAATGTCTTTATCGCGCATTAATAATTGTGCATAACCCAGCACGGCATTCAATGGCGTGCGAATTTCGTGACTCATATTGGCGAGAAAGCGACTTTTGGATTTGGTCGCTTCTTCAGCGTGATCGCGAGCCAGTTGCAATTCGGTAATCAATTGATGCTTCTCTGTGGCGTCACGCGCTATGCCCAATACCCCGACGGTTTCACCTTGATGATTGGTTAAGCCGACTTTCAAAATATCCAGCAAATGCGGTGAACCATCAGCGGCAAGTAACCATTGCTCGTAACGATGTGCTCGCCCTGCGGCTTTGATTGCTTCCTCATCATGCAATCTAAATTCTTCGGCTTTTTCTTTTGCAACCAAATGATATTCATTGCTGCCTATGATGTCTCTTTCAGGTTTCCCCATAAAACGGGCGAAAGCCTGATTACAACCTTGATAAATACCTTGCTTGTCTTTAAACCAAACCGGATCAGGAATATTGTCGAGCAAACTACGCAAATGCTGTTCGCGTTTTTCCAATTCATCTTGAGACTGTTGTAAAAGTTCCTGTGCTTCCTGGCGGTCGGCAATTTCTTTTAGTAGCCAATCGTTTGCGGTTCTGAGTGAGCGGGTGTGAAAGTCGACTTCCTGTTGCAATTTTTCCTGATTGTTAGCAATTAAATCATCGTGTTTTTGTTGTGCGTATAAATAAGCAATCAATAAGCTCAAAACCAGCAAGCAACACACCAGCGCGATTATTTGTGGCCATCTCGGCTGCCAATGTGATTCGTCAGTGGCATAGATCCGAATGCTGTATTGATGATTTAATAAAGGCCATTGGGCCGTGATTAATAATTGTTTATTCTGCAGCGCTTCAGCGTGAACCAGAGTCCAGTTTTTATCTATGTATTGGAATCGATGAATCTGTTGCTGATTGGAAATTTCCAATAAAGTATTTTGGCTGCCCCGTGTAATTTGCTCCAGAGCGTAATTCAGCCACTCTTTTATTTCAATATCCGCGACCACCCAACCACGAAATGAACACTTGCCAATTTGGCGGTTAAGACAATCTTCTATCGGATGGAACAAATATAATTTTGGCATTTGTTCGGGATTTTTTTGTAAAAAGCTGCTGGCAAATACTTGTCGATTCTCTTGCGTCGCTTTGATAATCGGGATAAGTATTGCAGAGGGATCGGCTTCGCCCCGGTCATTCACACCAAACGCCCAGGTATAACTTTGAACATTGGATCGAATAGAATTTAGTGGTAGCCATACCATCTGGTTGACCCAGGGGCTGCGTTCCAATAAAGGTTTGGAAACTTCAACAAAATCTTTTTCAGTGGGATAAATTTTGTAGTAGAAACGATTCATTACATCCAGATCGCGCAGGCTCAATTCCAATCGATTTTCCAACGCGACTTGCAATCGTTGACTAGCCAATTCATTTTGCTGTTTATTTTTATGGGCATCTATGTAACTAATCGCCGCCAAAATAAAAATACTCATGCCAGTAATGGTGGACAACAATAAAAACGCGCGAGCTTTGGGGTTGTTCTGGCGAATTTTTTTGGCGCTAATCCAAAACAAGAGTGGAGCAAAAACTAGCATGCCCGCAGAATCGCCCATCCACCAAAATAGCCAACTTTTTAGCAGCTCATCGCTGCTCACCAATTCAAGTTGATGCAATATCAAAGTGCCGATACTGGAGGACACCAAACAGCCAATAAAAATGCTGGCAGCAAAAGGCAAGAGTCGGAGAATTGAAAAATTAAAATCACGACGAACCAGGCGGCGATTCATTCGCGCAATCCAAAAGGCTTGCAAACTATCCGCCAGAGCCATGCAAGCGGCAAGCAGATAATGTTCCCAGCTCAGCGTGAATTGTTTACCAAAGTGCAACCAGACTGTTGCCAGAAAAGATCCGAAAAAAACGCCGGGCAGAATGCGCCAACCAAATTTCAAACAACAAAAAAGTGCGAGCCCCGCTGCTGGCCAAACCAGTGTGATGCCCGAGGTGAATTGACTCCAGCCGAGCCCGAAACTCGCCAAAGCAAAATAAACACAGCAGACCAGGAAACTCCCGGCTAACCATGCCAGGTAATCAAGCCCTTTAATTTTTTGCATTAATCTCTAATAGATAAGGTTGCAAATGTTCATCGCTCAACAATTCAGGGCGATGATAGTGAAAACCCTGTGCCCATTTCACACCCAAATCACGCAATAAATCGGCGACACTGGCGTATTCAACAAATTCGGCGGTGATTTCTTTTTTCAGTGAATGCGCCATTTCAATAATCGATTTCACCATGGCGTAATGCGATGGGTCAGAATCCATATCGCGCACAAAAATGCCATCGATTTTGATTTTGTCGAACGAGAGTTGATGCAAATAGGCATAAGAGGCAAAACCACTACCGAAATCATCCAGCGCAAAATGGCAACCCAATTCACTCAGGTTACGCATAAAGGCTTTGGCCGATTCCACATTAATAATGGCTTCGGTCTCAGTAATTTCAAAACAAATTTTTTGCGGGGGAATTTTGTATTCACGCAACTTTTGAGTGATGAACTGTGAAAATGCCATATCGCGAATACTGACGGCAGACAAATTGATGGATACCAATTCCAGCTCGGCAATAAATTCCGGATGTTTGGCAAAAAATGTCAGCGCAGCTTCTACTACCCAGCGATCAATTTTGGGAATTAAATGCAAACGTTCCGCAGGGCCAATAAATTCATTGGGCATTATGATGCGATTATGATTGGCATCCCATAAACGGATCAGAATTTCCAACCGGCTTTTTTTTGGGTTTTCTGGCTGTCCAATATTTTCTACAAACTGAAAGTACAAGCGAAAGGCATCCGTCTTCAGTGCCTCCATCAAACGCGATGCCCAGTTGATGCTTTCACGCTGATTGGCCTTATGCCGCAAGCTGTCTTCCTGGGTGCGAATTAAGCCGCGACCTTCCTGCTTGGCTAAATACAAAGTTTCGTCGGCCAATAACATCACCTGATCAAAACTAAACAGGCTTTGATTTAATTCAACCGCCGCAATCGAGGCATCCAGACTGAATTGTTTTTCTTCCCAGTGGAATTGAAAATCATGCAGGTGATTTAAAATGGTTTGGGCCAGAGATAAGCCTTTGTTGGCTAACAAAACTGGTGACACTATGACAAACCTGTCGCCGCCAATTCGCGCAAAAAAATCTTCGCGAGCCAAAAGGCCTGATACAGAATCCGCAAATTGTCGCAAAAGCTCATCGCCTGCCACACTGCCGCAGCTTTCGTTGATTAAACGGAAGTGGTCAATGTCCACCAGTAAAAAACTGCTGTTGGCTGATTCCAATTGCGCGCGCGCCAACATTTCGGATACGTGGCTTTCCAATGCGTTGCGATTGTAAAGGCGAGTGACGAAATCATGTGTGGCCAGGTAATTCAAGCGATCCTGCATATAGCGGCGTTCGTTTATTTCTTCACGCAGTTGGCGATTGGCCAGAGTTAATTCAGCGGTGCGTTCGCGAACTTTTATTTCCAATTCGCGATTAAAAGATTTTAATTCTTCTAGCAATCGTCTGCGTTCAAGTTGGTAATTGACACGCGCTTTGACTTCGTCGGCATTAATCGGTTTGGTGATGTAGTCGGCACCACCGGTTTGAAAACCTTTGCTGATGTCATCGGTGCGAGCGGTCACAAATATGATAGGAATTTCTGCAGTGCTGCTTTGGGCTTTTAATCTTGCGCAGACTTCAAAACCGTCCAGATCCGGCATCATCACGTCGAGCAAAATCAAATCGGGTAGGCGTTTGCTGGCGAGGTCCAAGGCTCGCTCACCGGAAGTCGCCACCAATAATTGGTGGCCCAGTTCTTCCAGTACGGCGCTGAGCACATCAAGATTCTCGGGTGTATCATCCACTAACAAAATGCTTGTCCGGGCAGACATAACACCGACTCCTTATTACTGTTATTCGGGTCGATAATAGCAGAAGATTATGTTTGCGCCATGCATGGCGCCGAATTGTTACGGCAATTCTCAACTACCAAAGCTTGATGATACTGCCGAGGGCAATGGCAGCGATCAGTATCCAGCTTAGGCCCAGACTGAGTTGCAATCTATGTTGTTGTTTTGCTGATTTTTTCTGACTGGTGCGCAATCCCTGTAGTTCTTGTGTCAAGAAGGGTAATTGCTGCAAGCCATTAAAAACCAGTTGCGGAATCTGCGGGAATTTTTCCATCCAATCGGGTGAGTGATATTTAAATTGTTGCCACAAACGTTTGACGCTGTAGCGCTGTTTAATCCAACGCTCCAAAAACGGATGAGCGGTTTGCCACAAATCCAGATCGGGATACAGCTGTCGGCCCAGGCCTTCAATATTCAATAAGGTTTTTTGCAACAGGACTAACTGTGGTTGCACTTCCATATCAAATCTACGGGCAGTTCTAAATAAACTCAACAACACATTGCCAAACGAAATATCTTTTAAAGGTTTTTCAAAAATCGGTTCACAGACGGTGCGAATCGCCGCTTCCAGATCGCCGACCTTCACATGCGCGGGTACCCAGCCGGATTGCACATGCAATTCCGCAACCTGACGATAATCGCGGCGGAACATAGCCAATAAATTACGCGCAAGATAATACTGATCTTCTTCTGACAGCGACGCCACAATCGCCATATCCACCGCCATGTATTGTGGCGCTTGTGGATTTTCACGCGAAACAAAAATATTGCCGGGGTGCATATCGGCATGGAAAAAATTATGGACAAAGACTTGCGTAAAAAATATTTCCACACCGCGCTCAGCCAATAATTTCATATTGGTATTTTGCGCGTTCAGTTGCTCAAGATCAGTAACGGGAATGCCGTAGATTCGTTCCATCACCAATAAATTTTGGCGAGTAAAGGGCCAGATAATTTCCGGGACATAAAGCAAAGGCGAATTTAAAAAATGACGACGCAATTGCGATGCATTGGCAGCTTCACGTTGCAAATCCAATTCATCGAGAATGGTAATGCGATAGTCATCCACAATTTCCACCGGGCGCAAACGGCGACCGTCTTGCGACATGCGTTCGATAAATTTAGCGAGCAAACGCAATAAACGAATATCCCGCTCGATGGTATTTTCCAGATTGGGGCGGACCAGTTTGATAATCACCTCGCGGCCATCCAACAATTTTGCCGCATGCACTTGTGCGATAGACGCAGAAGCCAGCGGCTCAGCGTCAAATTCGGCAAACAAGTTGGCGATCTTATCGCCCAAGGCCAATTCTACCAGTTGACGAAATTCGTCTTTATCAAAAGGCTTAACACTGTCTTGCAGATAATTTAATTCTTTAACCAAATCCTCCGGCACCAAATCCGGCCTTGTTGATAAGAGCTGGCCGAATTTAATAAAAATCGGCCCCAAATCTTCCAGCGCCCTACGCAAACTTTCACCACGCGATAATTTTTTCGCCGGAATCAAATAAATCCAACACAATAAAATTTTAACCCGCAAAGGTGTAGATTCAGGCAATAAGCGATTCACGCGGTAGCGCGCCAATACTTTGAGGATTTTGAGTAAGCGGAAAAAAACCATTGTTCTCTCTTAAATTAATTGTGCCTTGCTGGCCCTCACCCCGGCCCTCTCCCAGAGGGAGAGGGGGAAGAAATCAACTTCGTATTTGAAGTAATCAGGGAGTCAATATCCCCTCTCCCTCTGGGAAAGGGCTAGGGTGAGGGCCTCAAATTATTCACCCGCGCCACCAGCCTATCCGCCGCCAATCGCAATTCATCTACCTGTTGAGAAAAACTTTCCAATTCAAATTTGGATGGAATAGCCTGTAATTCTTCGGTGACAAATTCTTTGCCGAGGCGTTGGATTTTTTGCGCTTGTTGTTTTTGCCAATTGGCGGATTTACGAATCACTTCGGCAGTTTGGTGGCCGAGTAAATCGCCAAACATTTGCGTGAGCATTTCTTCCCAATCAATATCAAGGTTATTGACCAGCTGTTGCAAATCCGCGAGCAATTGCAAATCACCCGCGACGGTTACGCCGGAATTTTTTAAATTATGTACGGGGGTTGATGCCAGCTGTGCCAGGGCTACAGGTGAGCCGCTGATTTCGGTATCCACATCGGCGTCCCAACTGCTCATCAAGCGCAGCGAATCCTGTTGAAAAAATACAACACATTTGCAAGGCGGGACGGAAATTTTTACCGCGAGAATTTTGCCTTCCAATTTTGCCAGGGCCAAGCGGGTGGCCGGATCATAATCCAACGCTTTGTTGATAATTTTTTCGCAAGCAGCAATAGCTGCACCGGTGATGAGATTCATCAGGGTTTGATCCCTTTGTGCAAAGCAACAATTCCGCCGGTCATATTATTAAATTCGGTTTTGACAAATCCGGCGGCGTCCATCATGGATTTTAAGGTTTCCTGATCGGGGTGCATGCGAATGGATTCGGCGAGGTAGCGGTAGCTTTCTGCATCTTGCGTCACCAATTTGCCCATAAAAGGTAAAACTTTAAATGAGTAGGTGTCGTAAGCTTTGCTGAGTAATTCATGTTGTGGTTTGGAAAATTCCAACACCAATAAACGCCCGCCCGGTTTTAATACGCGCAACATCGAACGCAGCGCCATATCTTTATCAGTAACATTGCGCAAACCAAATGCAATGGTGATGCAATCAAAACTATTATCAGCAAAAGGTAAAAATTGTGCGTCGCATTGTGCGTAAGATAAATTTCCGGCAACGCCGCGATCAATCAAACGGTCGCGACCGACATTCAGCATGGAAGAATTAATATCGGCGAGCACCACTTGTCCGTTAGCGCCCACCAGTTTTGAAAATTGATAACTTAAATCGCCAGTGCCGCCCGCAATATCCAACACCTTATGGCCAGGGCGCACAGCGGAAGCTTCAATGGTTAAACGCTTCCACAAACGATGAATACCGGCCGACATCAAGTCATTCATTAAATCGTATTTGGCCGCAACCGAATGAAACACATCTGCAACCCGCTTGGCCTTTTCTTCAACCGGAACTTGTTGGTAACCAAAGTGAGTGGTTTTCTGTTCATTCATAATCAGGCCCGCACTGGCTGTGGAAAATGGACTGGCATTGTACAATGCCGATTCCGTCGGGCCATAGAATAATGGATATAAATGTATGTTTTGCCGAGTGATTTCCCTGTTAGCTTTGCTTTGCCTTTGCGGTTTCACCCAAGCCAACGAACTAAAACCCTTCAAAACCGATGGCTGCTCACTCTGGATGGACGGCCCGCCCGCATACCCCAACCTCTGGCGTCACTGCTGCGTTGCGCATGACCTGGCCTATTGGCAAGGCGGTAGCGAACAGCAACGCGCCACCGCCGACAAAGCCATCCAAGCCTGCGTTTTCGAAGCCGCCGACAGCAAAGGCATGGCGAACTACATGCACAACATGATCCGCTGGGGAGGTAGTCCTTATTGGATGAACCACTACCGCTGGGGCTACGGCTGGAACTATTGGGACGGCTTCGCGAACCCCCGCGGCTACAAAATCCCCAGCGTCAAAGAACAGCAGGTCATCAACCAATTATTGCCCGATGCTTTAAAAGTGATTGCTGATGACGCAGAGAAAAATCCGCAGGATAAAGTAGTGGAAAAACTGGCGAAGTTGTTGAAGAAATAAATTTTCACAATTTGTCATCCGAAGGAGATCCAAAGACTTTTGTCTGTCGCCGTTTGGTAACTTAATGCACGCCAGTAAAAAATCGCAGAGTTGTCCAAGGTAAACATGAGAATTTTTAAAGACAAAAACGGTCATCCAGTTAACTTGTCGTTTATACAGGGGAAGGATGCTTTTGAAGGGATGATTGAAGGCACGCCGTCGCTTGTGCGCAAAATACGTTTGCGCCGTGCAGATGAGGAGATGCAAAAGGAGGGCGTGTATTACTGGGGGCTTGAGCAAATTGAAAAGGAATTGAGTGACATACCGAAAGACGATCTTGCCTGGCCGCCGCAAGAGCACTGGCAAGCGCTGGTGAGCACGTCCGATTATCTGGGTAACTTTGGCGATATTTATCGTTATGAAAAGAAACAGTTAATTATTCATTGGTACGCCGAGGGCGGGGAGCCTATGCAGTTGTTGGGTGAGATCATAGGCAATATCGATTTTCTGGCCCTTTGCAAAACCACAATAGACGATAGCTACGACTAGCATTTCAAATCTCTCGATCACCCGAAAGTATCGGCACGAAAATGAGCCAGCGGCTATGGCGAAACATCCATTTTCAGCTAGGCTCAGGGTGATATTTCGCCGGAATTAAGGATCAAGCTGTGGAGCAAACCCCAAAACAGATACTTGAGCAGCAAGTCAAAGCGCTTGAGGCGGAAGTTGCTTGTCTGAAAAAACGAATTTCAGACAGAGACAGCCGGTTTGATTACGCTATGGAAGCCACTAACGATGGGCTTTGGGATTGGGACCTTCGCACCAACCAAATCGAGTTCAGCCAGTCATTTTTGCGGATGTTGGGTTATGATAGCCTGCCATGGCCCAGTGACTTGCGCAGCTTTCGTCGTTACTTTTTACATCCCGACGATTTGCAGGAACTGGAACAACAATTTGTTAATGCCATAGAGCAACATCAAGAGACGTTGATTTCGCAGTACCGTCTGTTACATAAGGATGGCAGTGTTCTTTGGGTTCGAACCCAATCCAAATTTTTTGAGCAGGATGAAACCGGCCGCGCCTGGCGCTCGGTTGGTGTGAACACTGACATTACCGATTTGATTCGCAATCGCGATGAACTGATTAGCGCTAAAGCACAAGCCGATCGCGCCAACAGTTTCAAAAACGAATTTCTGGCGCGTATCAGCCACGAAATTCGCACGCCGATGAATGCGATTATTGGTATAGGATATTTATTAAAAGATACAAAACTGGATGATCAACAGACGAGTTATTTGCAAAGTTTAAATGCCGCCGCTGATTCTTTACTGCAAACCATTAATCAATTACTGGATTTTTCCAAAATTGAATCCGGGAAGATACTCTTGGAAAACGCACATTTCGATTTGACACAGCTCTTCGAAAAAACCACGCGTTTATTCGAAGCCAGCGCTATTCACAGGCGAGTCAAAATCCATTTCGATATTGACCCTGAAGTGCCGCATTTTTTGCGCGGCGATGCTTCACGTGTTAGTCAGGTGCTCAATCACTTTATTAACAACGCCTTTCAACACGGTAAGGTTGACGAGGTGAAGGTCAAAGTTTCACAGATTTTTACACGTGGCAATATTCTCCGTTTGCAATTCCGGGTAATTGATCAGGGCATAGGTATGTCACCGGATCAGCTGGATACCATCAAACAAAAAATCGGCAGCCATCAACAAGAATTGATGACTGCCAATCAAACATCAGGCGTACAAATTTGTCACTTGCTAATCAGTTTGATGCAAGGCCAACTGAATATCCAATCCGAAGCTGAAAAGGGCACCGAAGTTACCTTCAGTTTAAATTTTGAAGCTAGCCATATCGGTAAAAAAATCTTGCTGGAAAAACCGCGTGATCTAAAAAAATTACGGGTCTTGATTGTAGATGACAATCGCATTGCCAGAACGATTCTCTGCAATACGGTTAACAGCATGAATCTGGACATCACCGAAACTGATCATCCGGGTACAGCGCTGGAAAAAATAATCCAAGCCGACAAAGACAATCATCCCTTTCATTTTTTGTTGGCCGATTACCAAATGCCGCAAATGCATGGTCTGGAATTGGCTCGTGCCATTAAAGAATCCTCGTTGATTCAACATAAACCTGTGATCTTTCTAATCTCCGCTTTACATAAAGATGAAATTCGCCATGCATCCGAAAATGCCAAATTTGTTGATGATTTTTTTACCAAGCCAATCAGTGAGTCACGTCTGTTTGAATCGATTGCGGTGGCCATACTGCAAAACCCGGAGCTGGATAATTTAACACGCGCGGCCCAAACACCTGTGTTACCGGAATGGAATCTGGAGGGATACAATGTATTAATCACGGAAGATAACCTGGTCAATCAACAAGTATTAAAAGGGATTCTTCGCAAAAAAAATATTACCCATCAGGTCGCCAATAATGGACTGGAAGCACTCGAATGCTTACAAAAATCTGTGCGACCATTTGATGCCATTCTAATGGATTTGGAAATGCCCGAAATGGATGGCATAACTGCAACTCAAGCGATTCGCGCAGGAAAAATCCAACCGGATATTCCAATCATCGCTGTAACAGCGCAAGCCATGCGTGGTGACCGTGACAAATGTTTTGCGGCGGGTATGAATGGCTATCTCACCAAACCGGTCAACCCTGAACTCTTATACAAAACCCTGTTCGAACAGGTTCAGGCAAAACGATCTGTAGTCGGCAATGCCAAGACCGATCAATAACCTGCCTATTGATACCCGCGATATAGAAGAGGGTATAGATCGCAAGCAATTGCAATTGCTCAAGCAGCGGTTTCTCAATATAAATCAAATTCGTTTCGAGCGTTCTTGTCAGGCGTTAACTGAAAGACAGCAAGATTTTTTGCGATTAATTCCTCTACTGTTTCACGTTAATCATCCACTCTTACCCGGCTATATTTCCAATCAGGTACCGGCAGGTGTATTGCATTACCAGCCGCAAAAAGATGAATTGCAATTAGCAAAAGCTTTTGCACGATCTTTTCATTATCAAAAAGAATTAAGCGTTAAACAAATTTACATAGATGCCATTTTTGTGATGGGCAGCCCCGGTAGCATTGCGCAAAACGATGTGAGCGATCTGGATTTGTGGATTTGCTACAAACCGGGTTTAACTGACGAGCAACGCGAAAAGCTGCAAGCCAAAGCCGATAAAATCGCCGACTGGGCGTTTAAAACCATTCACCTGAAAGTGCATGCGTTTTTGATGCAGAGTGACGCTTTTAAAAACGAAAAAGAATTAGCTTTTAATAGCGAAGCCAGCGGCAGTGCCCAATATTATTTATTGCTGGATGAATTTTATCGTACTGCTTTGTGGTTAGCTGGCAAAGTCCCTCTCTGGTGGTTTGTGCCCGGAGAACGCGAAGCCGATTACGACAACTATGTCGCGATTTTGTTGGAAAAGCGTTTTATCAAATCCAGTGATGTCATTGACTTTGGTGGCATAGCCAAAATTCCTGCTGAAGAATTTTTAGGCGCAGGCATTTGGCAATTATACAAAGCAATTGAATCACCTTATAAATCCGTATTAAAACTGTTGTTGCTGGAAGTTTACGCCACCCAAAAAACATCAGGCATGGCCAGACCTCTGGCGGTGGATTTTAAATTGGCAATTTATCAGGGCAACAGTGACGCCAATCAACTTGACCCCTACCTGTTAATTTACCAACGCATAGAAGATTATTTATTGCTGGATGATTCTCGTGTGCGCCTTGAATTAGCTCGTCGTTGTTTTTATTTCAAAGTAAATCGCCCGTTATCGCGTGAAAAAAAATCCTCATGGCAAACCGAATTATTACAATCTCTCGTCGACCACTGGGGCTGGGACAAATATAAATTGCAGCAGCTGGATCATAGATCCAATTGGAAAGCACCTCAGGTCATGGAAGAACATAGTTTATTGGTCACCGAGCTGAGTCATTCTTATCAGCTGCTCACCGATTTACACAAGCGATTGCAACTCAGCGCATTGATTCGACAAGATGAGCTGCGCGTTTTAGGCCGTAAACTTTATGCTGCGTTTGAGCGGCGCGCGGGTAAAGTCAACTTAATTAACCCCGGCATATCATCCAATCTGCAAGAGACAGAGCTATTTTTTGTGCAACACAAACAAGCTGATGCCCTGTCCTGGTCAGTTTATACAGATGAAAAATCCAGTCGTGTTGCCGATATTAGTAGCGCCATTAAACACGCGCCTCATCTCGTTGAATTGGTCTTTTGGTGTCAGTTGAATGGATTAATTAACCAAGGTAGTCGCCTACATTTTTATGGACGACATTTTCAACAAAGTTTTAGTCAACATCAATTACTCTCCTCGATTCATCAATGGCTACCCGACACTCAAACTGATGATCATCAAGCATTTCATTCACCAGCCGATGTACAACATATTTTATTTATAGTAAATCTTGGTCACGAGCCACAAGCCGAATTGCTCAAGAAAGGATTGCATTTAATTAGCAACCAACATGATGCCTTGGGTTACAGCGGCTTGCGTGAAAATCTGGTGCAAAGTTTAGATATGGTCAGCATTAACTCCTGGGGAGAAGTTGTTTGCCGTCATTTTGAAAAGGATGCGCTGGTACAATCCATTGTTTTTTATTTGCAAACCGTCAACAAACAAGGGTTTAAACTCCCCAGCATTCAATTTAATTGTTTTAATACGGGCAAGGGCAATTTGATCGCGCAGCGGTTGGATATTTTGTGGAAACAATTACACGCATGTTTTTTTGGCTACAAACAAAACCAGCCCCGTTTTGTAATGGAAATTGGTGAGGATATTATTTTACTTGAATCACCCAATACCAGTCAGTCGCCGGTGTTTCGTTGCCAATCCGTTGCAGCGCTGATTAAGAAATTATCTGCTCCCTTAAAACAAGCCAGCCCGGTAATTATTGACGCCTATGCATTGCGTCAAACACCTTTGGCTATTATTTATCAAGCCTATAATCCACAGGCAGTACAAATTTTTTATTATCTACAGCCTCAACAATTGCAGGTTTATTTGTTGGACAATAAAGGATCGCTGATGCAACACAGCATTGATTATTCAACCTCAAGTCAATTTTTGCGACACGTTTATTTGTTTTTGCAAAATTTGATTAATAAGCTGCATTTTGACACCAGCAATCCGGATAATCTGCCACAAGTTATATGCCATGAATTGTTGCACAAAAATACTCTATCGCAATCCAACCTGACAGATTGGCAATTGGAACCGCGTCGAATCGAAACCGATTTAACCCGAGCCGCCCCATTTAGGATCAAAGTCATTGTTGAATACGATGAAGATAATCGTGAACAATATTTAATTTATTCCAACCAACAGGAATTTTCGAGCTATATACTGGGCGAAAATATTTTTGAACAGGTTGCTCGCTATATTAAATCACAACGAAAAAGCCAGGATTTTTATCCCTGTTATATTACCGACCTGGATATTTCATTTCACAAACCCGGTGAAGGTTTGGAATTAATGGAGTTCTGGAAAATGAAGATTGCGCTTGAAGAAAAGATCAACCTTGCGTTTACGGGATCCAGCTCATGAAATGGCTGATTGGTTTGTATTATTTCTTGATTGCAGGTTTAGCTCAGGCCAGTTATACCATTCACTATATGCCTGCTGAGGATGCTGAAGATAAACGTCTGGCCTATATTCTGGATTTAATAACACTGGCATTAAAAAAAGATGGTGTTACTCAACAAGATTTCCAGTTTAGTCCTTTACCCACACCCGTAAGTTATGCACGCGCCATTCACGAAATGAAGCGCGACACATACGAAAATTATTTCACCCCCGGCGGCGCCAATATTGAAATCCTTGGAACTGAAAATTTAATTTCGGTCGATTTTCCACTGGATCACGGCTTGCTGTCTTATCGTATTTGTTTTGTTTCGCCAAAATCCAAAGACAAAGTCAGTCAAGCATCAACATTGGATGAGTTGCGCCAATTCACCATCGCCCAGGGTACCAATTGGCCAGATCTGGTGATATTACGAAACAATGGCTTTCAGATTATTGAAGTACCCGTCTACACCAGTTTGTTCAAGATGGTTGCCAGCAACCGGATTGACCTGGTGTGTCGCGGCATTAATGAATTGCGCCAGGAATATCAAGCCTTTAAAAAATACGGCAATTTGATTTATGACGAAAGCTTCGTATTGATCTATAAAATGCCTTACAAGCTGTATTTCAATCAGTCCAGCGCAGAATTGGTCAAACGTATTGAATCCGGCTTAAGCAAAGCTCGTAAAGACGGCTCACTGGAAAAACTCTTCCAGCAACACTACCGCACTGATCTTGAATTCGCTCAACTCAAAAAGCGCAAACGTTTTTATGTGAAAAGTGGTTACGAAGATTCTTTCTCCGACACTTACAAAAGTTATTTATACGATCCTTTCAAGTAGCTTTTAAAGAGCCGTTTAGCACTGCCAAACTCAGCCAACCAGTAGTAGCAGAAAAATATTATGAGCAAGAAAAAGAAAATAACGCTTCCGAAAAACATTGATGAAATTCTTAAAACGGCAGACTCAGCTTCAATCATCAGTATTTTTGAATCTTGTGATCTCAATGCCAGAGGTGGTTACAGCAAACAAACACTTCTGGCATTTGATGCTTGCCCGGATGATGTTGCAAGATGGTTAGTCAGCCAGGGAGCTGATCTTGGTGCTGCCGATACCTGGGGCAATACGCCTTTGCATACTCGCGCTCGTTACGGGCGCGGCAGAATTGAAATGCTGCTTGAATTGGGTGCTGATCTGAATAGCAAAAATAATTACGGTTACACACCACTGCATTCAGCCGCAGATTCACATAATGCTGCCAATGCAAAATTGTTGATCGCTAGTGGTGCCGATATAAATGCAAAAAACGAATCCGGAATGACACCGCTCGAAACGGGACTTTACAGTTGTCGCAATATTGATATTGAAGAAACGGTCAAATTGGCAAAAGTTTTTCTCGATGCAGGAATGGAAAAAACGGACAGGATGAAATCGATGGTGGAAGAAATCGGAAAAACCTTTGAATTTCACAGGGAAGGTTTTAATCCTGAATCAGTCAATGATGTTTCCAATGCATTACAAAATTTATATCAATTGTTTGAAGTCAGCCCTGTTCCAAGGCGGCAAAAATACGATGGCAAATCACCCATAGTCGCCAAATCAAATGGCTGGCAGCAACAACATACAGAATTTTGGGAGTTGTTAGTGCCATCTTCAGGCCAGGCAAATACAGTTCAAGGTGAAGCTATTCGAATTACCGGTCGCATTTCCAATGAACTGGAAGGCAATGGCGGTATTAACTGGGACGCCGACTTTACTAAAATGGCCGATGCCTTATTGGATATGCTAAACAAAGGTAACGCCTTGCCTGAAATTGATTTGTCAGAAGCCGCGTCCACTATAAAAGCCGTAAAAAAGAAAACGGGTGATACCAGCAGACTTGCGCAGTTAGCGGTTCAATGGGTCAATCAAAATCCAACACCGCTAAAACTGGAACCGCAAAAATATAAACGATGATTTAGCCTTTCAATCAATGTAAATCAAATTGATTGAAAGTCCCGATCAAATAACCCTGTGCTGCTTCGGTAGTACCAATAAGGCCTGCTTTGTGGCCTTTTAATTCTAATCGGAATTCCAAATCATTTTTAATTCCATATAAATTCCAGATCTCTTTATTTGCGTCGAGATTATCCATAACACAAACCTCCAAACCTTGAATTGTGGTAATAAGTGGATTGCGTCCATCGGGAATCAAAGGATTTTGGTGATAGTGTGTGCAGGTATTGAATTGGGTTTTGCGCATATCGCCAGTGAATTTAAATGTTTTATCGATAAAAGCTTGCTGCTCAGCCGTTGCATTTTCCAACTGGAGATTGGCTTTGGCGTAAACTGATTCGGGATTCAACACTGAAATTTTGAATTCATATTCGGTGTATTGCTCACCTTCGTTGGCATAGATCACCGAAACGGATTGCTCACTGGAATTTTCACAACCACGAGCAATTTCCGGCAACCCATCCATTTCAGTTGCCGCTGGCAGAAGTGCTAACAATGGTTTCAAACTACCGCAGTTATCGTCCGATGTTGCATCGGTTCGCTCCGGTGTATCCGGCACCTCAATAATGTCCTGCTCAACCAAAGGCTCATCTTTCACCGGAGCATCCGACTCCTGACTACAAGCCGTCAAACACCCAAATGAAAATGCCAGGGCCAAAATCGCAAGATTAGATTTCATGATGATTCTCCAGAGGCTGGGGATAACAATCTAATCCTTTTAGCTGAATTTAAGGTGAATCAGATTTCCGTTGGGGTGCAAACCGGTGCAAACCCCAACACGACAATCTCAAAACGACAACCAAAAGCCAAAACGGGAATATTTTTTGAAAAAACGATTTATTAAAGTTATGTGTTTTGTTGGAGGACGAATGTTGGGGTTTACACCCCAACCTACGTTAGTTTCGAGACCGCGATAAGACCATCTACAACTTAACGCCCGCTTCATAAAAATTTCTGTATTTAACTAAGAAATCTCTTAGCACCGATACAAATTGATTAATTTTTTCGTTAGGAACATTATTCCTACTATAATGAAGAATCCGGGAGGATTCGATAAACTCTAAAGTTTTTAAACAACTCTTTTCTAGTAAATTAGCGCACTCTTGAACAGCTGTATTTTTGTATTTATTTTCGATAGTTGAGATTTCTGAACATAATTGCGTTAATGCTTTTTTGAAGTTATGACCTTTTGTTGTATCATTTACATCAAGAATGTATTGTTTAATTTCTTTTTCAGATAATATTTCTATTATTTTTTTAAAAATTAACTTATCAGGGTTTTCGATTTCATTTTGATCTTTCAACTCTTTTATTTCGGCTGTCGATTCTGCGTTTGTTTTTTCAATTTCTAAAAGTTTACTCCTAGCTAACTCCATATCTTGCTTTTTCGAAATAAAGTCCATTTCATTTTTTAAGGTTTGTATTTTATATTTTGTAATTGCAGCGCTTTGAACAGCATGCACAAAATAACTAAGCCAAGGCGATACGATTAAATAGATTAGCGAAATTATAAACGCAAGAAATATTGTCCACCAGAAGGAACCGCCAGTCTCATCCCATATATTAATGAATTCTTGATAAGTTAAATCTGAAATAAAAAGCAAGGCGGAGATCTTCTTCCAGTTTAGCCCTAGATAAATCAATACAAATGTACCAATAAACTTATTTCTGTATCGCGTTTTCAAAGTATCAAAGAAGCTTTCAAAAAACTCTTTCATTATTTATTCTCCATTAAAAAGCAAAAAAAGGCCGATTCTTTCGAATCGGCCTTTTTATCACTCACCAAAAAATTTCTTCACACCATCAAACCAACTGGATTGTTTGGGGGAGTATTTTCCGCCCTTCATGGTGTTTTGAAATTCTCGTAATAAGTCTTTTTGTTTGCTGGTTAAGTTTACCGGGGTTTCGACTACAACGCGGCAGAGTAAATCGCCCACTCCGCCACCACGGACCGGGGTTACACCTTTGCCGCGTAATTTAAATAATTTTCCGGTTTGGGTTTCTGCCGGGACTTTTAATTTTACGCGGCCGTCGAGCGTGGGCACTTCCAATTCGCCGCCGAGTGCTGCGTCGACAAAATCAATCGGGACTTCGCAATATAAATCGGCGCCGTCGCGTTTAAAAATATTGTGTTCGCGCACGTGAACCTGCACGTATAAATCGCCGGGTGGTCCGCCTGCATCGCCTGCTTCACCTTCACCGGAGAGACGAATTCTATCGCCGGTATCAACACCTGCTGGCACTTTTACTTGCAGCGTTTTGGTTTCTTCTACGCGACCTTGACCGTTACAACTTCTGCAAGGGTCCGCGATGATAGTGCCGCGACCGCGACAGCTAGGGCAGGTTTGTTGCACCGAGAAAAATCCTTGTTGCATACGCACCTGACCGTGACCACCACAAGTGGTACAGGTAACAGGTTTGCTGCCCGCTTTTGCACCGGAACCATCACAAGTTTTACAACTAACGAGTGTGGGAACTTTAATTTGTACACTGGTGCCTTTTACCGCGTCTTCCAAATTTAATTCGAGGTTATAACGCAAATCGGAACCGCGTGCAGGACCGCCGCGCCCACCGCGACCGCCACCAAAAATATCACCGAAGACATCGCCAAAAATATCGCTAAAGCTACCGAAACCGGCACCGCCTCCACCACCGCCCATTCCGCTTTGGCCATCAACACCGGCGTGGCCGAAACGGTCGTAAGCAGCGCGTTTATTTTCGTCGGATAACACTTCGTAAGCTTCATTAGCTTCTTTAAATTTTTCTTCTGCGGATGGATCATCCGGATTGCGGTCAGGATGGAACTTCATCGCCACGCGACGATAAGCCTTTTTCAATTCTGCGGCGTCTACACCTTTTTCAACACCGAGTATTTCGTAGTAATCACGCTTTGCCATCTTGATACCTTGGTTTACATGTCAATCTATATTCATTCGCGCAGTTTCATTCCCCCCCTTTGAAAAAGGGGGGCTAGGGGGATTTAAAATCTTTGAAATTTGTCGATCTCAAAATCCCTCCCCCGCCTCCCTTTTGCAAAGGGAGGAGCTTGACTCCCTTTTTACAAACATAAAAATGTTTCAAAATTTTCACTGTTTCTGACACAACAAATGCGGGCAAGCCCGCATTTGTTTTTGCTCTTGTTCCCTCCCCTGCCAAGGGGAGGGTTAGGGTGGGGTAGGCTTTTAAAACAAACCCCCTCCTAACCTCCCCCTTCGAAAGGGGGAGGAACTAAAGCGAATTACTTATCGTCCTTCACTTCTTCAAATTCAGCATCCACTACGCCGTCATCTGCCGTTTTGCTGTTGCCGCCCGCTTGTTGCGCGCCGCCTTGAGCACCAGCTTGTTGTTCGGCGTAAAGTTTTTGCGCGAGAGTTGATGAAGCTTCAGTTAACTTTTCTGTCGCTGCCTGAATTTTTGTCAGGTCATCACCTTTCACCACATCTTCTGCATCTTTGATAGCCGCTTCGATTTTGGATTTTTCATCCGGTGTTGCTTTATCGCCTGCGTCTTTCAAAGTTTTTTGGGTTGCGTGAATCAAACCTTCCAAGGTGTTGCGCGCGTTGACCACTTCAGCAAATTTACGATCGGCTTCGGCGTTGGCTTCGGCATCTTTTACCATGCGTTGAATTTCGTCTTCGCTCAAACCGGAAGAGGCTTTAATCACAATTGATTGCTCTTTGCCGGTGGCTTTGTCTTTTGCGCTGACATTCAAAATACCGTTAGCGTCGATATCAAAGGTCACTTCAATTTGTGGCATACCACGTGGTGCTGGCGGAATATCACTTAAATCAAAACGGCCCAGCGATTTGTTTTGTGATGCTTGCTTACGCTCACCTTGTACAACGTGAATAGTCACGGCAGTTTGGTTGTCATCTGCGGTTGAGAAAGTTTGCGATTTTTTGGTTGGAATCGTAGTGTTTTTCTCAATCAACGGCGTTGCGACACCACCCATGGTTTCAATGCCCAAAGTTAAGGGTGTTACGTCGAGCAACAATACGTCTTTTACATCACCGGCCAATACCGCACCTTGAATCGCAGCACCAATTGCAACCGCTTCATCAGGGTTTACATCTTTACGTGGATCTTTGCCGAAGAAATCAGCAACCGCTTTTTGCACCATTGGCATACGGGTTTGACCACCGACAAGAATCACGTCATCGATATCATTGATAGATTTGCCAGAATCTTTAATCGCTTGACGCACTGGGTCCATAGATTTGGTTACCAAATCTTCTACTAATGACTCCAGTTTGGCGCGAGTCAATTTCGTCACCAAGTGTTTTGGACCTGAAGCGTCCATCGACAAGTAAGGCAAATTAATTTCGGTTTGTTGGCTGGAAGACAATTCAATTTTGGCTTTTTCAGCCGCTTCTTTTAAGCGTTGCAAAGCAACCGGATCTTTATGCAGATCAATGCCGGTATCTTTCTTGAAAGTTTCTGCCAAAAATTCGATTACGCGCATATCGAAATCTTCACCACCGAGGAAAGTATCACCGTTGGTTGAAAGCACTTCGAATTGATGTTCGCCATCAACGTCTGCAATTTCGATAATGGAAATATCGAAAGTACCACCACCCAAATCGTATACCGCGATGGTGCGATCGCCTTTGCCTTTATCCAAACCGTACGCCAATGCTGCAGCAGTAGGTTCGTTGATGATGCGTTTTACATCGAGACCCGCAATACGGCCTGCGTCTTTAGTTGCCTGACGTTGTGAATCGTTGAAGTAAGCAGGCACGGTGATTACAGCTTCAGTCACTGCTTCGCCGAGATAATCTTCAGCGGTTTTTTTCATTTTCTTCAAAACTTCAGCAGAAATTTGTGGCGGAGCTTTTTTCTCGCCTTTCACTTCTACCCAAGCATCACCATTGTCAGCGCCAACAATTTTGTAAGGCACCATAGCGATGTCTTTCTGCACAACATCATCTTTAAATTTACGACCAATCAAACGCTTGACCGCAAACAAGGTGTTGTAAGGATTGGTGACTGCTTGACGTTTTGCGCTTTGGCCCACCAGGATTTCGCCATCATTGGTGAACGCAATGATCGATGGCGTAGTGCGATCGCCTTCAGCGTTTTCGATAACTTTTGGTGAACCTGATTCGATAATAGAAACGCATGAGTTGGTGGTTCCCAAATCGATTCCAATAATTTTGCCCATGATGTGACTCCTGAAAATCGGTAAAAATCGCTAAGTAATTTGTCGGTTGTTGCCGCCATTCGCGGCGCTTGATCCCTATATTGGCATCAGCTTGGAAAATTCAAGGCGTGCCTGAAAAAATCCCTGATTAATTTGTGGTCATTGAGAAACCACCACCATCGCCGGGCGCACCAAACGACCGTGCAGGGTGTAACCCTTTTGGAAACAGGTGATCACGGTATTGGGCTCCACATCGGGATTGGGCACAGTCGACACCGCCTGATGCAAATTGGGGTCGAAAGGCTCGCCTTCCGGATTTACCGCCGCCACTTGATGACGCGCCAATGCGTCGACAAAGGATTTGTGCGTCAGTTGAATGCCTTCAACCAGTGACTTGATGGCTTCGTTGGCAGGATCGATAGTTGAAAGCGCACGCTCAAGGTTATCCACTACTGGCAGCAAGTCGTTGACGATTTTCTCCAGGCCGTATTTGTGAGCCTTTTCGACATCCTGCTCAGCGCGGCGACGAATATTTTGTACATCGGCCTGAGCACGCAGGGATTGCTCTTTGGCCGATTCAAAGGCAGCAGCCAAAGTCGCCAGCTGGGCTTTGAGTGTGTCTACCTCTGACGGCTGGCTTTGCGCCTCGCCCTGGGTTTGATCCACTTCTGGCTCGGTTGCCTTTTCCACTTCTTGATAATCGTTAGTCGACACGGGTTTGCCTCCCTAATAAAGCTGTTACAGATGATCCCGAGGGGACGGATAAATTAAGTGGAGGCTATATGGGGCTGGCTGGCGATTATTCAAGGCAAAACTTTTCATCAGGCGGATTGGCAGACATACTGGCCGCCAATTTTCACTAATCAAGCGGCCAAATGACCCAATCCCACTACCAGTTTCCCGTTATTGGCGTGATTCATTCCTGTTTCAAGGAGAAGTTCGGCATTCCCCGCCAACCGGGTTTGGCGCCTGCAGCCAGGGCGCAGCTGGAATTGTTTAAACCCTTTAACGATCCTATGGTGGTCGAAGGTCTGGAAAACGTCAGCCATCTCTGGATTCAATTTGTCTTCCACAAAAACGATACCGACGGCTGGAAGCCCAAGGTGCGACCGCCGCGTTTGGGCGGCAATCAATCACTGGGGGTATTCGCGACTCGCTCACCGATTCGGCCATCTCCGATAGGTTTATCGGTCGTTAGACTTGAATCAATCAGCATCGAACAGGGTAAAACTTTGCTGCATTTGAGCGGCGTTGATCTGCTAGACGGCACGCCGGTATTGGATATCAAACCCTATGTGCCTTATGTGGATAGAGTCGAGGATGCGGTCAACCCGATTGCGGCGGAAGCGCCAAGTCTTATCAAAGTCGAATTTCCCGAAGTCAGTCGGGAGTTTTGTCGGGAATATCAATTACTGACGGGAGTGATGCTGCTGGAGTTAATCGAGCAAATTCTGCAACAGGACCCAAAACCCGCCTATCAACAACCCGATGCTGAACGCATCTACGGCATGAAGTTGTTGGATCTGGATATTCGTTGGTGCTACCCAGACCCTGAAACCATTCGATTGATCTCCATTCAACGCCCGGGTTAGCGCTGCCCTGTAAACCCGCTTAGTGCTATGATGCGCCCCAATTTTTCGGGCTGTACTTTGCCTATAGGCACTATGCCCTGCCATCCCGGAAGGATGCGCCACAGTTTCCCACCTTCAGGAGCTTCCCATGAGCAAAACCTCGTTAGACAAAAGCAAAATCAAATTCCTGTTATTGGAAGGCGTGCATCAATCGGCTGTTAACACGCTCAATCAACAGGGCTACACCAATATCGAATATTTAAAAACCGCGTTGGATGAAGACGCACTGATCGAAAAAATTCAGGACGCGCATTTTGTCGGTTTGCGCTCACGCACCCAATTGACCCGTCGCGTATTTGAAAACGCCCCCAAGTTAATTGCGGCCGGATGTTTTTGCATAGGCACCAATCAGGTTGATTTAAAAGCAGCACAAGAACACGGCGTTGCCGTATTTAACGCGCCTTTCTCCAACACGCGTTCAGTTGCAGAATTAGTCATCGCAGAAGCGATTTTATTGTTGCGCAACATTCCGCAAAAAAATGCCGTCTGTCATCGTGGCGGTTGGGATAAATCCGCAGTGGGCTCTTATGAAATTCGCGGCAAAACCTTGGGCCTGATTGGTTATGGTTCTATCGGCAGCCAAACCAGCGTGTTAGCCGAAGGCCTGGGCATGAAAGTGCAATTTTTTGATGTGGTCACCAAATTGCCATTGGGCAACGCCACACAAATTCGCGAGCTGGATGATTTATTAAAAACCTCTGACATTGTCAGCTTGCATGTTCCGGAAACTGCATCAACGCAAGATATGATCGGCGCACGCGAAATTGGTTTGATGAAAAAAGGCGCGATTTTAATTAACGCATCTCGCGGAACTGTAGTGGATATTGATGCGCTGGCGAATGCCATCAAAAACAAACATTTATCCGGCGCTGCCATTGATGTATTCCCTGAAGAACCCAAAGCGAACGATGATGAATTTATCAGCCCATTACGCGGCATGGACAATGTCATACTCACGCCACACATCGGCGGCTCCACTATGGAGGCGCAAGAAAATATTGGTGTAGAAGTCGCTGAAAAATTAATTAAATATTCCGACAACGGCACCACCACCAGCTCGGTCAACTTCCCCGAAGTGGCGTTACCCGGTCACCCGGATGCACACCGTTTGTTACACGTACACGCCAACGTGCCCGGCATTTTGTCAGCTATCAACAAAATATTTTCTGACAACAAAATTAATATTTCTTCCCAGTATTTGCAAACCAATGACAAAGTCGGTTACGTGGTAGTGGATATCAACAGCGAATACAGCGAAGCCGCACTGGAACAATTAAAAGCGATTCCCGGTACTATTCGTTGCCGCGTGTTGTTTTAATTTTTTCTGTTTAGATTATTTCCGAATTATAAAAAGGCGAGCCTCAATTGAGGCTCGCCTTTTTATTATACAAGTTCAATTTCACTTCTTATTGTTAACACTTAACGTCATTCGCTGAAAGCGAATCCCGTTAAACGATTGGCGACCGCCATCAACCACAAAACCAAATTTTTCATATACAGGTACAGCCACACTTGATGACCTTACCCAAAACTTGCCTAACGCCCCCATCTTAAGCGCCGTTATGCTTGCATGATTCCACAATAATTGTGCAACACCTTGACGCCTCGCTTGCGGCAAAACAAACAATTGCATTACATGATCAAGATTTTTTAACGATATAAATCCGAGAATCGCTTCAGCTCTCCAGCAACAAAACACCAAATATTCCGGCGATAGGATTATCTCTTGCATTTTTTCCGCAGAGGTGGACTCCATCAGAAGCGTCCAGCCTTCCTGATCGAAATCTACATCGCGCAACTCTTGCGCAGCATTAAAAATTATGTCGGAAATTTCTTTGGCATCTTCAGACTGTGCAGGTTTGATGATCATAACTATTTCTCCTTGGGATGCTCTGAATTATCCATAAAAAACGAGCTTCATGTGAAGCTCGTTTTTCAAACTGACATCGATGTTTTTACTAATACAAAATTATTTCATGTATTTTTTGCGGAAGATAAACAAACCGCCGAAGATAAAGACCAGCACTACAGGGAACAGAGCCAAATTCGCCAGAGTTGCTTGACCTGCTGCCAATTCAATTGCAGAACCGGTTAAACCACTAGCAGCTGCTTCTGCTTTGGCATCATCCAACCAGCCGCCGATAACCGGGTTCCACATACTCACACCGAACATACCGGCACCACCGACCAATGACATACCCAGCGCACCGGTTTTCGGCAAATATTCTGAAACAAATCCGATCATGGTTGGCCAGAAGTACATTACGCCCAATGCGAAAACGATTGCTGCAACGTACACCATTCCGCCCGATGCCATGCTCATCAAATAAATACCTATGGCTGCTAACACTGATGACGCCAGCAACACACCAACAGGATTCAACGCATGAATAACCGGGCCCGCAAAATAACGACCTACTGCCATCAAACCAGTGACCATTGCCAGAATCAACATTGGGTGAGCACCGGATGCACCAAGAATTCTTTCAACCCATTGTTGGGTTCCCAATTCTGTAGTGGCAGTGATGGTCATAGTGATCATGATCAAAATAAATAATGGCGAAATTAATGCGAGCAAATTATTTTTGGTCGATGTTTCAGAGTTAGCCATTTCAGGAAATGCTTGGCCGAAAATCATCACACCGTAAATCACTGTAGGGACCAACATCACGGCAATTTGCATTTGCCAATCCATTCCCAACTTGGTCATCAAAGTAGAAATCAATGCACCAATTACAATACCGCCAGGGAACCACATGTGGAATTTGTTGAGCTTGGTAGTTTTGTTGGTGTGATAAATATCAGCGATTAACGGGTTAGCTGCGGCTTCAACCGAACCGTTGGCGAAACCGATAAAGAATGTCGAAATTAACAAGGTCCAGAAACCATCAGCAGTGATAGTTAAAATCAAACCTAACAGGTGCGATACAAATGCCAGATACATTAAGGTGCGAGCACCCAAGGAGTTATACAGCAATCCACCCACCATCATGGCAACCGGAAAACCCAGAAACGCCATACTGTTGATCCAACCCAATTCGGTATCGGTGAATTGAAAGCTTGCACTTAATTGATTGAGGATACCGGCGCGGATTGCAAAGGTCATAGCAGTGACGATCAATGCAATACAACAAGCCGCAAATAAACGATCGGGGTTAATAGTTTTGGTCATAACGTTTTTACCTTTTTTATTGTTGATAATTTTTTGACCCCACCCTAACCCTCCCCTTACCAGGGGAGGGGACAAAAGCTCCTCCCCCTGGCAAGGGGGAGGTTGGGAGGGGGTCTTTTTCTAACGATTAAAAATAACTTTTACAACTTCACCCACACACCATCCTGCCGCGACGAATCTATCACAGCCTGAATAAAGCGCATACCCTCGACACCGGTTTCTATATCGGGCACCCAGTCTTGCAAGAAATGGCGTTCGCCTTTTTGGCGAGCGTCCAGAATATCGGCGATGTCTTTATAAAGATTGGCAAAACCTTCGAGATAACCTTCGGGGTGACCACCGGGTGTGCGCATGCCACGTGCCGCAATATCGCTGCCAATATCACTGCGACGGGTGACGCGTTGACGCGGTTTATTTAATTCGGTGAACCACAATTCGTTGGGATTTTCTTGTGCCCATTCAATGCTGGCTTTGTCACCGTACAAACGAATGCGCAAACCATTTTCACAACCGGGTGCAACCTGGCTTGACCACAACATGCCTTTCAAACCATTTTCAAAACGCAACATCGCATGCACATTGTCATCCACTTGGCGACCATCAACAAAACTGGTGAGATCTGAACTGACTGCAACCAGTTTTTGTTGCGCGATAAAACGTGCGAGTTGAAATGCGTGTGTACCAATATCACCCAAACATCCACCTAAACCTGAACGCGCTGGATCAGTGCGCCATGAGGCTTGTTTGTTATTGTCGTCGGCCGCTTCTGTTAACCACTCTTGCGGATATTCCACTTGCACCACGCGCAATTTTCCAAGCTTGCCTTGTGATACCAATTCACGCGCATAACGCACTAATGGATAACCGGAATAATTATGGGTTAAACCAAAAAAACAACCGGAGGATTTAACAAGTTGCTCCAGCTCCAAGGCTTCTTCGAGTGTGCGAGTCACCGGCTTATCACAAATCACATCTATGCCCGCTTGCAAACAGGCTTTGGCAACCGGGAAGTGCATGTGGTTTGGCGTAACAATTACAACAACCTGAATTCCATCCGCGCGTTTTTTTTCTTCGCGAATCATTTCTTCGTAGGAGGTGTAAGCGCGATCAGCGGCGATATGTAAATCGGCTGCGGATAATTTTGCGTTTTCAGGATTTGCCGACAATGCACCGGCAACCAATTCATAGCGATCATCCATACGCGCCGCGATTCTATGCACAGCACCAATAAATGCACCGCGACCACCACCTACCATTGCATAACGAATTTTTGGATTTGTCATAGTTGGATCTTCTTGTTGCAGGTTGAAAATTATTTTTTCCCTCACCCTGGGCCCTCTCCCAGAGGGAGAGGGGAATTAACATGCTTCGTAGCAAATTAATCAGGGAGTCAGGTCCCTCCCCCTGCCAAGGGGGAGGTTAGGAGGGGGTAAGGAATTTCAAATCGAAAACTTTACCCCACCCTAGCCCTCCCCTTGGCAGGGGGAGGGAACAAAAATCACAATCCCAAAATCTTCCGATTTTTCGCTTCATCAATTCCGCTCTTCGCGAAATCATCAAACGCGCGTTCAGTCACTTTTATAATGTGATTTGCAATAAATGGCGCACCTTCTGCTGCGCCGACTTCAGGATGTTTCAAGCAGCATTCCCATTCAAGAACGGCCCAGCCTTCAAAATTGTAAGCGGCGAATTTTGAGAAAATTTGTTTGAAATCGACTTGGCCATCGCCCAACGAACGGAAACGGCCTGCACGATCAACCCAAGATTCATAACCACCATAAACGCCTTGCTGAGCTGAAGGATTAAATTCTGCATCTTTTACATGGAACATTTTAATGCGGTCGTGATAACGATCGATAAACGCCAGATAATCGAGTTGTTGTAAAACAAAATGCGATGGATCGAACAAAATATTGCAGCGTGGATGATTATTCACAGCTTTCAAAAAACGCTCGAAGGTTGCACCATCATGCAAATCTTCGCCTGGATGAATTTCATAACAGACATCAACGCCCGCTTTATCAAATGCATCGAGAATCGGTAACCAACGTTTTGCCAATTCTGCAAAACCATTTTCCACCAAACCGGCAGGACGTTGTGGCCAAGGATACAAATAAGGCCAGAGTAAAGCGCCGGAAAAAGTGGCGTGTGCATTCAAACCCAAATTTTTACTGGCCTGTGCCGCCATCATCATTTGTTCAACTGCCCAAGCTTGACGAGCTTTGGGGTTACCGTGAACTGAAGCAGGCGCAAAACCGTCAAACATTTCATCATAAGCGGGATGCACGGCAACCAGTTGACCTTGCAAATGCGTGGATAATTCGGTGACGGCCAACCCATGTTTACTCAGAGTTTTTAACAAGTCATCACAATAAGCCTGACTGCTAGCCGCTTTTTCCAAATCGAAAACACGCTTGTCCCAGGTTGGAATTTGCACGCCTTTGAAACCCAGGCTGGCAACCCATCCTGCAATGGCATCCAATGAGTTGAAGGGGGCGGTATCACCTAAAAATTGCGCAAGGAAAATGGCCGGGCCTTTGATAGTCTTCATAGCAAAGTCTCGCTTGATGGTGGTTATAAAGATTATTTTTCAGATAATTCGGCGAGTCTAATCCAAAACCCCTTTTCGAGGGGATTTTTTTCACCTTTCTTAACCCGTCTGGCGACTGATGATTTCAGGTTTATCGCCAAAACCGCCGGATTAAACCAGAGTCTAGAAGTACTTTTGAAGTTCCGCTGGATCGGAAAAAATCTGCCATTTGGCCGCGGGAATCCGGGCAAAGGTTTTTTGATATCGGGGCGCATCGGCGGCTTCGCCGGTGACATTGCGGATGAAAATACTGCGGACTTGATCCGGATAATCTTCGGCGATAGCTGCATAAATTTCCGGATCGGCTTCACCCGAATCACCGATCAACACAAACTGACGTTTGGGAAATTGCTGAAGTAATCCGCGAATTTGTTGATGTTTATGTCGCTGCGAACTGCTGCCTTCTTTAAATAATTCATCGATTAATTTGATCGAACGCAAATGCAAACTGCCCGCTGGAAATTTTTCTTGCTGTAAAAATTCAGTCAGCAAGGGATAAAGTTGTAGAGGGCTACTGGACACATAATGGAAGGCAATATTCTGTTGATTTGCGACATAAGTTTGATACAACTCACTCATGCCGAATACCGCATGCAAAGGATTCACAAAAGTATTGCGGATTAATAATTGTTTATCCAACACATGACTGTCTTTAATGGTGTCGTCTATATCCGAAACAATTGACAAGCCTTGTTCCGATACTAACACTGCACTACCCATAAATTGACGCTTGTCTTCTTCCGGCAAAATAGCCTGGTATTGAATTAAGTCGCCGTGTTTGGCTGTTGTTGATTGCAAAGTGATTTTTTTATCCGACAAACCCCAGGCATCAGTATTAGCAAGCGTGACTTTTTTATCAGGGAAGGCAAGGGTAATTTTTTTGTTGCGTTCGGAATCGATACGAAATAATTGAGTGCGATTTTCAAAGCGCTGTTTTTCGTCATCAGTGAGCGAATCCCAATCCAGTTTCATCCACAAAGCCAAGGCCGTTTGCGCGCCGGGGCGGGATTCTTTTTCATAAATCCAGGCAGTAACTTTAAATTGTATTTCGCCTTCATCGGTTAATTTGGCCGCGCTGGACATCAGTTGTATAAATTCATCGTCTTTTATCGGGCTTGCCCAGAGCGGAAGGCTGGTTAGCGCGATACAAGCTGAAATGAATTTATACAGAAAGTTGCGCATATTTTTTCTTCCGAAATTAATTATCTCACTCCGCACACGCGGGTCTTGACCCGCCCTACATGACGCAAAAAATCAAATTTTTTCTTGCTCGAAATCATCGACTTGGGATTTTACAAAATCTGAAACCTGAGACAAAGCTCCCGAGGATTTTTCAGTCGCGACATCCCAAATCCCACGAATCAATACACGCGTCATAAATGCAGGTGCATCCACATTACCCGTTTTGGCTTCTATTTCCTGAATACCTTTTGCCAATTCTGCACGAATTTCTGCGGGCACACCGGGGTCTTCGCTCAAACGTTTTACATCGCGCACACCGTCCGTCACTTTACCTTCTTTAAAGTGAATGGTGGCTTGCGCCATTTTACCTAACCAGGGCGCTTCCATCACCAACGCCAACGCATCCGCATGTACTTGCGCGCGTTCATAATCTTTTTGCATCACCGCATTGGAGCCCAATGCCAAATGCAAGGCCATTAATTGAGTATCCGCCGTTTCCTTATCGGATACGGTCGCTAATAAAGTTTGCGATTGTTTGGTTTCTAGCGCTGCAAGTTCAGGCCATTTTTCACGATGGAAAATAACACCGCGCAAAGAACCGGCTGCACCGCGCATAAAAGTATCGCAATTTTCTTTGTCGATTAAATCAGATTCTGCCAGCGCAATAGTATTTTTATTTGCAACCAATGCGCCATAAGCCAATAAAGTTCGCGCCAAACACACATCCTGTTCTGTGATAGCAGGCATTTGTTCGCTGCCGGATATTTTCACGCCTTGTTGATAAGTTTTAAGCCCAAGTGCCAAGCCATTTTCCGACAAGAGAGCATACTTGGAATAAGTAAAAGAATCGCGCATATCCGCCAGTTGTTCGGTTTCGGATTTTTTACTGCAGCCGGAAAATAATAAACAGCTGGTGATTAATGCAGATAACGCCAAAGTCATTCTTTTCATTGTTATTTATCCTGAATAGTATTTCGAATGTTCTGATTCTATATTTTGTCTGTCATCCCCGGAGGGGATCCAGTGACTGATTAATTTTTAAAGACACTGGATGCCCTGTTGGCATGACGAGCACTTTTTGAGAATATTCTTTATCTCATTTAATTTTTTAATTATTGCAACCGCTTAACCAATTCCACACGACGATTTTTTTGCTTGCCTGCGTCACTGGTATTGTTGGATGCAGGAGCATAAGGCCCGACACCTTCGGCTTGCAAGCGATTTGCGGGAATTTGATAACCAGACGTCAAGGCATCTACCACCGATTTTGCACGCTGTTTGGATAGTTCCAAATTCGCCGCTACTGAACCTGTATCATCCGTATGCCCAACCACATACAACAAGAGTGATGGATTTTTCTTCAGCAATTCACCAATCGCATCCAATGTCGGTTTTGATTCGGGTTTGATGCTCACTTTACCCGTATCAAAATAAATTCCATAAATTAATGCCTTGCCGTCAGTTTCGATTTGTTGTTTCAATTCATCGGCATTAACTGTAATAAGTCCGGTTTGAACGGATTTTTCTTCGAGAACCAGCTGATGAACTGCAACATCAGTGTCATAGCCGCCGATAAATAGCGCCACGTAAACATTACGATTTGAGATGACTTTTTTGGCTAATAAGTAGTAAGGGCTTCTGTAATTATTAAAAACATTTTCATATATCGAGACTTCGGCCCCGAGTTGTTGGACGTCTCGATCATTTCCGCATTCTGTCAACTTACATTGGGATAGAAAACTAAATCCTACTTGATCTAGTGCCTTTTTGTAATTCTCATAGACTTTTAGTGTCGAGGTATTTCGAATTTCATATCCGTGTTTGAATAAATCACCCGTCAATTTTAATGCTGTCTGGGCACTGGAATTTTTCGCGAATGGAATTTCGACAGTTTCTGTGTCTGTTTTTTTAACATTCTCAAGATGAGCACCAGGATAACGACCCAAGATAGGGTGATCTTTTGCTTTTTCTTCTTCTGACAAACCATCTACCTTGGTCACGCCCCCGGTGGGATCGGCATAAGCAGGATTGATTTGAATTAAATTATTTTCCAAAGGCTCGGTTTCAACCATGACTTGTTGCACTGTTACATCAGTATCGTAAGCACCAATAAACCAGGCGGCGATTAATTTTCCCTTGTTTGTATTTTTTTCACCAATCCAATAGTAGGGATTACGATAACTATTGAAGACATTATTACTAACAGCAAGTATCGCCCCGAGATCTTGCACTTGACCTTCGGTTCCACAGGCATCCAAAGCACAAGTAAATAAAGGATTAAATCCTGCCTGTTTGGCAGCCGCATGATAATTTTCAAACACCTTTAATGACGACACATTTTCTACTTCGTAAGTGTGTCTATAGACATCGCCAATTAAAATCAACGGCGTAAATGCAACCGGATTTTTGTCATCGACTTTTGATAGCGGCAAGGTGATTTTTTCATAATCTGTCATACGCGCATATTCGCGGTCCGCACCGGGATAAGCAGAAAACATTGGATAATCTTCATCATAGGCAATCGCCGTTTGGGCCAGCGCCAATAACGAAATAACAGAAGCCGAAACGAGATGTTTAATCATGATCAAACCTCAAATGAACAAAATGGGGGGACGGCGGGAGCTTAGTCGTTGGAGCTGAATCTTAAATGAATTGCCGGTTTTAATCCGCAAGATATAACAAGATATGAATGATTAGTGAAATTGATCACGGATGAATTATTTTAGCGGGATCAAGAAAAAACATTTTCTTCCATCCTTGCGTAGAGGAATCTACTTGCCACACATAAGGCACCAGAGTTACAACCGAATAATGCAAATGCGCAGGTTTACCTTTGGCATTGCCTGAATCGCCTAAAGTGCCAACTTTTGTTCCAATCGATAATGGCTTACCGATAAACACTGCATCTGAATCCAGATGCGCATAATAGTGCAATCGCCATTTGGGGCCGAGTGCAACTACCACTCGCCCGCCCAATGATAAATCGCCTTTAAAGACAACTATTCCATAAGTGGTTGATAAAATCGGCGTGCCTTTTTTGCCAAAAATATCAATTCCTTTATGCACACCGGATTTTCCCCAAGGCTCATACCAAAATGATTGGGCATTCCAATCGCGCGGGCTGGCATTTTCTACTGGAATTTGCGCGAACTCGGGCAAACACAAAACCAGAATAAATATTGCCAAGGCTATCCAGGTTTTTTTGCGTTTGATCATGGCCTCATCTCAATAATCAATTCCGGATTAAAATTGCATTGAGATTGCCAAACCTCATTGGGGTAGCCGTATTGATTGCTGATAAATTGAGTTGCGCCAATTTTTTGTTGATGCGACCAATGATTGTGGCCGTAAAACCAATAAGCAGGTTGATAACGATTGACCAACTCTGAACAGTCTGCGGTGAAATAACTGCTCAACCAATCCAGCGGGAACCCAGGGTGATGCAAATCCGGCATAGGCGGGAAATGTGTTACCACAATGGTATTCTGTGGATCGGAATTTTGTAAAATATCGCCGATTGCATTGCAGGATTGATGAAATAATTTTTCGGCGTGCACAGGTGAAAATACACGATCAATAAATCCATCCTCGCGTATTAATCGAAAATCACTCACTGATGCTTGAATCATAGCTTTAACATAATTGCGATCATCGCTTTGATCATGCAAAGCAAAACCCGTCCAAAGCGTTGCGCCGACAAAACGCAATCCGCCAATATCCACATAATCATTTTCGAGGAAATGAATGCGTTTATGTGCTGCAAAACTTTGCCGATAGTAATCGAGCGTTTGCTGACGCGGCTGGCGATAGAATTCGTGATTACCGGCGATCAACACAATTTCCGTATTGGGTAGCGCTGCGCTGATTCGCTCAACTACCTGGGTTAAAGATTTACCAATCGCAATATCGCCTGCCAACACCAACACATCGATATTATCTTGCAAGGGCGGCAACCACTCGGGTTGATCCTTATAAAATTCCGCATGAATATCGGACAGCAGTGCAATTCTCATTTGCCGGATTTTTCCTGCTGATGTTTTGCCACACATTCATTGCAAATAAAAACGGCTTTTATCGGCGACGCCAGCAATTGTTTCACCTGCTTTTGGGTTTTTCCGCAAAAGGAACAACAAGGCTCTACAGTAAATTCCGATTCAGTATTTTTGGTCATTGAGTAAATGTTCCAATCGTTGTTTGGTTATGCGCTGGTTGTTTATGTACCAAGGGTCCGCTGATTCTTTACCAGACAGTGACTCATCACTTTGTGTGGCCAGCCATTCAATAAAATCCTGTACCAATGTGAATCGTTTGATAATACCTATGTACTCGGTGCCGCCTTGGTACTCCTGCTTATTAAGATAAGTGTCCCATTCATCAAAATGTGTGTACAAAATCTCATCTTCCACTAATACAAAACCGGTCCCGCAATATCCATAATGATGATAACGAATAATCTTGTGCTGACAGAGGTAGTTATAAACCGCTTCAGCAAGATGACTCCCATAGGGTTGAGTATCAAGTTTGATTTTCATGGGTGTAATAGATAACAAGTTGCTCAGCTTAACCGCGATGTCTGAATTTAACATGAATCGATTTAAGATTTTCAACTATTGATTTTCTGATTCATTTGTTAGTATCGGCCAGTTTTCAATTACCGGAGCAGATCGAATGGATCAAAAATTTATGGCCCTGCTGGATCAATTACATGAGGATGATGAGTTTCATCAAATTATCCAGCACATCAACAATATCCCCCGCAACCAATGGACTTACGATTTAATCAATCATTTGGCGCGCGCCTATAACAACGCCGATTTTTTTGATGAGGCGCTGAAATTATTGGAATCCTGTCGCGAACAAGGCGCAGTTGACCACCTCTGGCATTTCCGCAAGGCTTATGCACATTACTACAAAAACGAAAATGAACTGGCCAAACAGTCTTTCGAACAAGCATTGCAATTAAAACCGGGCGATGAAGACACTCTGATGTTTTTAAAAGCAATTGAAGACGAAGATAATTTTGAAGAAGCCGCCTATGCAGAAGGTTCCAGTTTTGTAGTAGCGCAACTCAATGCAAGATTGCAGCCCATTGATCGCGGCGAATTATTTGAAGATCCTCTCGATGAAATTTTACAAGAATCCAATCTCGGCAGAATCTCTGGCGGCGGCACAATGCTGACCGATGAACGCGAAGTTGCTTATTGCGATATCGAAATCAATTTAAACGAATTAAATGATCAAAGCCTGCAACAAGTCATTCAGGAACTGGAAAATCTCGGCGCCCCCAAAGGCTCGTTGCTGAAAATGGGTAAACAAGCCATTGAATTTGGTAGCAGCGAAGGCCTCGCGATTTATTTAAACGGTTCAGATTTACCCGACGACGTTTATCAAACCTGCGATTCCAATATTGTCTACACCGAAATTTCACGCCTGATAGAAGGTGAAGGCATGATCATGAGCCACTGGCAAGGCCCAACCGAAACCGCGCTATATTTATACGGAAATTCTTTCACCACCATGAATGAATTGATTCGCGAATTTGTAGAGAGTTATCCACTTTGTCAGAAATGCAGGATTGTGCAGATCGCGTAAGTGTTCTGTGTTCTCGAATGGGGTACATGCCCAACACACTGGCTTATTGGTAATGGATTTTTTAGCTTCCATCTAACCAATTGTGCAACGGCTGTTGCACAATTGGTTCGTCCAGTATTATTTTTTGCGAGAATCTCACGAATCCTCTTTCGATATTTTGTGCACTCTTGTCTCAGACTTGGACTTTAATTTTTTTTCCAACTCTTCTATTTCTCGCAGATCCGTTTCATCCGCTTCTTGTGCTTCGGCAGCACGTCGATGTTGATCAAATTCCTCGTAGCGTTCATGCGCGATACACATCATGTCGTCATGACTCACACTACCAGTACCTTTCAAAACTTTTTGGCCGTTGAATTCCAACATGCTGTCCAAGTGATTGCGCCAGAAATCAAGCGACAGCTCGCGCTTCTGCTTTACTCGCAATTCAGCCTGCTCTAAAAAGATCACCACCAGCCGATTCAGCGTGTCAATTTCGTCTTCAGAAAGGTAATTCTTGGCTATGATTACATCTTGCTTGCGCACTCGCGAGCCGCTGAAGTGCGTAAGCGCCATATTCGGCGCGTTTGACCGGGCGCGCTGTAAAACCAACTCAGCGGCGGTGAAACCGCAAGCGGCGTAGAGAAGTTTGTTCTGCACTTCGGCGAAGAATAGGTGCGTATCTTGTTCCCGCACACGGTAATCTGAGCTAAGCGCAAACAGGTCGCGCACCTTCTGGTAAAAGCGCTTTTCCGATGCCCGAATCTCGCGGATACGCGCCAGCAGCTCGTCGAAATAATCCCAGCCACTGGGGTTCTTGAGTCTCTCATCGTCCATTACAAAACCTTTGAGCAAGAACTCTTTTAAGTGTTGGCTTGCCCACTGACGGAACTGCGTACCACGCGGGGAACGTATTCGGTAACCGATGGCGAGGATCAAGTCGAGATTATAGGAAATCAGTGTACGTTTTACCTGTCGGCCACCCTCGGTTTGAACTGTCAAGGATTCCTTGACAGTTAACGCTGGGCTCAACTCCCCCTCTTTAAAAA
Organism: uncultured Cellvibrio sp.; assembly: GCA_966252135.1. Classification (GTDB taxonomy): domain Bacteria; phylum Pseudomonadota; class Gammaproteobacteria; order Pseudomonadales; family Cellvibrionaceae; genus Cellvibrio. The sequence goes on from CBINNU010000005.1 coordinate 192,692, forward strand.
TGTTCTTTGCGTGCAGGGATACGTTTTGCTTGGTGTTCTGGAACAGCTCAGCGATTTCCAGTTGGGAGAGCCAGACACTGTCTTCCTCTTGCCGCAATTGGATATGTGTTTGCCCATCATCGGAGGTGTAGAGAATCAAACTACTCATATCGGCCTTCCTTTGAGAAATGTGCTGAATTGTCGAATCACTCCGGCGCCATCAACCCATTGCTGTAAATCACTTTCCCTTGCTCGGTGATGATGATGGCATCGAAACCGGGGAGGTTATTGATTAAAGCCAAACCTTTTTCGGGGCCCAGGATAAATACGCTGGTGGAAAGTGCGTCGGTATCGATTCCAACCGGGCCGAGAATGGTGACGCTCATTATGCCTTTGGTGGATTTACCGGTTTTGGGGTTGATGATGTGATGCACGCGTTCGCCGTTGGAATCAATAAAGTAGCGTTCGTAATCACCTGAGGTCGACACTGCAACATCTTCTAGCGGAAGTGTCATGGCAATGGCTTTTTCGTCGCGTGGATTTTTTATGCCGATCATCCAGGGTTTGCCGAGCTTATTGCCGAGCAATCGTGTATCGCCACCGGCGGTGACACTGGCGCTTTTGATTCCGAAGGTTTTAATAATTTCGATTGCGCGATCACAGGCATAGCCTTTGGCTATGCCGCCCAAGTCTATATAAACCTTGTCATGATCAAACCAGACTTTATGTGTTTTTGGATCAAGATGAATATGTCGATAATTAATAGCGGGCAGTAATTCTTCGCGTTGATTGTCTGACGGTTTTTGCTTTTTGCGGTAATCGTAATAACGAGCGACCGACGCAAAGGTGATATCAAAGGCACCTTCTGTAAGTTCACTAAAATAAAATGAACGTTCTATTATTCTGCTCATTTCTTCGGAGATTGTGATCGGATTTTTTTCGGTTGCTTTCGCCACTGACTGATTTAATTGATACAACTGACTGGTTTCAATCCAGGGGCTGAATTGCTGATCAATACGGCGCATTTCATCCATCACCGCTGCAATTGCTGCTTTGGCTTTTGCTTCATCATCAAACCAGATTTGCACGCCTATATGCGTGCCCATAATGGCTTGATCATCACCAAACCATTTCATAGTTTGTGCGAATGCGTTCGAGCAAACCATGAATAAAATTAACAGCGCGCTTCGCAAACTGTTCATTAAAACTCCTGCTGCACTTGATACACCACTTTGCCTTCTTCTTGCCCTGATTGTGGGCCGATGAAGGCGAGGAAATCGGTGAGGCGATATTTATCGATAAAGGTTTGTGGCAATTTTAATTGGCCGGAGGCAGTGCCGCCGTTGGGGGCTTTTAATTCGAGATCCAAGGCAACATCCAACTCGCTGTCCAGGTCAAAAATTTTTGCTTTAATGCCGTTGTTGTCGTTGTCGGTAAATTCGGTGGCAAATGTGCCGAGTGGAACCCAGGCAACAAGATTTTGTACTTGTGCGTTGCTCCAACTTAAATTTCCGGCGAGATCGAGCAAGACATTACCGCGCAATTGCAGTTGCGTGATATGCGCAGAAATTTGGCCGGTAACGGGGAAGGGTAAACGTGATTGCACTAAAGATGCGGGCAAATTGGCATCGGCATCTTTTACACTGATCACACCCCCGAGTGATGAGCAGACAACCCCATTAAAGGATTGCGCTTGACCGGTTACCGATAATTTTACGCAAGGATTTAATTTAAGTAGCGATGCCATTTGCAAATCCCATTGCAATTTTCCGAGCGTCATCGATTGGCCTTGGATATTTAGGCTGGCGAGATTGGCCTGGCCTTTCCATAAAGTGCCGCTGATACCACTTAAAGCCAAACCGGGTTGACGCGTCATCAACCATGCGCCCCATTCGGCGGGGATTCGGCTGACCACAAAAAATAAAAAAATTATCAAACCCAGAATAATCCAACGGGTTATTTTTACAGGTTGAACGCTAGCTGCTTGCGACATAAAAGATTTTTCTAGTTAGAGTTTTTGTAAACGAATGTTGACTGTGACTACACCGGAATCGCGAGTTTCAGCGAGCGACAATTCCAAAATGCTGATACCGTGTGTGTATTCAAGATCATAAAGCCATTGCATCAAGCCATCGTAATTGGCGCGCTCCAAACGCACACGCACATCACCTTCAGGGCCGGGTTGATAGCCATCCATGCGCATGCCATTGGCTTGCAAACTGCGATCAACAATACCGCTGATATCGCCGGAGGATTGTGCTTGCGCACCTTGATTGCGCAAGTGTTGAATTTGCCCGGCCATCATTTGCACTTTGCCGAGCGTTTCGCTGGCTTGGGCGTTAGTGCGAATCATGGTGTCGCGTTTGTTGTAGAGCGGCGACAAAATCGCCACCCACAAAATATAGAGCACCACAAAGATCCCCAGCCCCAATAACAAACTTTGTTCGCGGCGATTGTATTTATTTAATAGAGTTAATAATTCTTGCATCTTGCATTACCTGTGAATACGCAAGCGCGCGGTTTGGCCGTCGCCTTGGGCGTTAACGTTAAGAATTTCGGCTTGCAGTTGTTGCGCTTTCAATGCGCCGGTAATTTTTTCAAACGCCGAAAAATCTTTTGCTTGAATGTTGATGGCTAACTCGCCGGTTTCCTGATTGAAATTCAGCGCTTTGATTTTCACCTCGGAAGATTCCGCCAACACCGGCAAACTTTGCGATAACAACTCCATTAAACCAGCTGATTGTTGTGCAGGCTGCAGTTGCGCTAACAGCGATGATAATTGTCTTTCCGGATTGGTGAGTTTGCCTTGCGGAATTACGCTGCGCGCGGCTTGTTCGGTGGCGGCGCGAATGGCCAGGTTCTCTTTATTGAGCTGACGAATTTGCATCATCAGCGCCACCAGAGTAATCACCACACAAACGCCTGCAAAAGTCGCCAGGCCTTGCCAGATTTTCCACCAACGCTCTATAGGTAAACGCCGTGAGAATTCACCCTGACACAAATCGATGCTGTCGCTGGTTAAATCACTACACCAACTTTTGACTTCAGTTTCTTGCGGAATGTCTGCCAACTCAGTTGGTAAATAGTGTTGTAATTCGGTGAGCGCTTCTGAATTATCAGCACGCAGATAGATTGAATCAGGTTTGTGATTGGCAATTAATAATTGCAAGGCAAATTTTGCCTGATTTTTATTGATGCTGAATCCCAAATCCTGACCGTATTGCACATGTAATTGATCGTCATAAAAGGCAATCAGCCAGCCTTCGGATTTTTTTTGCCAGGCTAAAAAATCTGCTGAACAGCGAACAATATCCAAACCCAATTGTTTGAGCGCATCCATTTGTTCACGCAGCCAGGATTTGTCGGCATAGGCGATGGAAATTTTGCCGTCGCGCGGTTGTGCTATGGATAAGTGAATCTCGTCCACATCACCGATCAAACTGTCTTCCAATTGGAAGGGCAACAAATTGCGCAGATGTTTTTTTTCTTTTTCGTTGTATTCCAATTCGCGCGTGACCAGTTTGTCGCCGGGTAAAATCAACCAGGTTTCCAAGCCCGATGATTGACGCGCAGCAATGGCTGATTGCAAGGCTTGTTGATCGCCCACTGCGCTGGCTTCTGCCTGACCTTGCGCATCGCGCCAACACCAGCGAAATTCGCCGGTGGCGGCAATCGGGGAAATTACCAATTGTGCTGACATAAATTAAAGCCTTAGTTCTGAATCACTCTTATCATCTTTTTTACCGCGATTAACTTGCGGCAACTCATACAGCATACGTCGTTGAACGACTTGCAAACCATTTTCGGCGCGCTTCATCAAACTGCGCATTTGCCGACGTTGATCACCCATTTGAATGCTGGAATCCAACCAGAAAAAATCGGTTTTCACTTTGTAGCCGGTTAAATCCAAATCTTCACCGCCCATCACTTGCTTCCAACTGCTGTTGATCGCATTCACATCAGGGAAACCTGTCTCGGGGCGAGTGAGTAAAAAATCCTGCGCTTGCTGGTCGCTCAAGGGTACCAGCAGATTTTTACTATTCATACTCAATCTCAGCCGATTTACGCCGGGCGCCGGATGCAAATTTTCGGCGGGCAAATCATTCACACTCAAACCCAATCCTGTTCCCGGTAATACGGTGAGATAAGGCTGCAATAACAATAGCAGTGCCGGGCGTTCGCTGAAGCCACGCACCAGTCGCAATTCATCGACCGATCTGAAAGGACCATTCGCCGGAAGATAAGGTTGGGGCATGCCCTGGTAGTACATGGCCTCTGCACCGCCAGAACCACTTTGGTCATTGTCGCCATCCAGCCAATCGGCGACAGCTTCCATCATGTTTTCGGCTTCGAGTTGCGAGATGGGCACTTCCATAGGGAAGGTTTGCAGCAGACGAATAAATTGGCGTTGGGATTCGGAATAGCGCTCGGGGTTACCGGCGAGACTGGCCGGGTCCAGCACTTTGCCCAAATCGTTCAGGTTCAACAGGGTTTGTGCATCGACCAGCTTGGCGATTCCCTCAATACCTTCATCCGTTAGCGGGACCGGATTATTCCAGGGCTCCTCGGGGTAATCCATTTGTGCATCTATATCGCCCAGAGGAAATAGCAAAATCGCCACTTCTTCGGCGGCGATCAATAAAGATCGCGCCTGAGCCGAGGCCCAGCGACTCTCGGCTCTGGCCATGCCGAGTTGAAATTGACTGGCGTAGCGAACGCTCAGGCCCACCACCATGGCGACTATCAGCAATACCAGAATCAGGACCATGCCCTTCTGGCGAGAGACAAATTTACGGGAAGGTGAATAGCCGGACACTGGGGCCTACTCCTTCCAAGGTAATAGTGACTTCAAGTGCGAGCGGAATACCGGCGGCACCACTGCGGGTGGGATCAGGCCATTCAGGCAACCAATCCTCGGAATAATCCTCGCCTTTCAATACCGATTCGCCATTACTGGCGACTGCGCCTTCATAGAGGAACCGCAGTTGCAGGTCTTCGACATTCTCCAGCATCAATTGGTGATAGGCAGTGCGCTCCATGTCGATATCCACCACCGGCTGATTGGTTTCGGGTAAAAAGTCGCGATACAACTTGCCTTCTTCCAAACGATAACTGACCAGTTGTATGTCACTTCGCGGACGATTGGCGAAGTTTACCCAATTTCCGCGTTTAAACAGCATCACCATCTGGCTGGCGTCTTTGCCTCTGCTTTTCAAGCTGGCGGCCATAAAGGGGGTATTTTGGTCGACAGGCAAAATATGGAAGAGATCATTGCCCAGGGTTTGCCAGACTTTATCGATGCGGTTGACGCTTTCGAGCACTAACTGGGTTTCTTCGGCTGCATCCGAGGCACCATCGAAGGTGCGAAAGGCCATAAGGCCGATCATGGCGCTGATGATCAAAGCCACCAGCACCTCCAGCAGCGTAAAGCCGCGATTAGCGCGTGCGCTGGTCTTCAGGATCACTGACATAACTCACCAATCGGACCAGAGGTTGCGGCTGTTTGCCTTGCGTGGCGACCGGCGTCTCGGCCGACCAAACAGCCAACTCGACTCGCTTGAAGCCATCAACGCCAAGGTCTTCCATTTCTTTGCTGGTAAATTCCCAGCGCCACTGCATACCCAGATTGCTGGCTTTGCCAGTTTCTTTATCGGGCAGGCGGTAATCCGGCAAGAGTTTTTGGCGGTGGAGTTGATGCAGGAGTTTGATGCGATTCATTTCATTTTCGGCCACCCACCAGGCGTAGCTGGTTTCGCGCACACTACCGGCGGAATCCATTTGGGTGATCACCAAACCCAAAAGCGCGGGCAGGGCGACCGCGACTATTGTCAGCGCCACCAAAACTTCAATCAGGGTAAAGCCTTTGCGCGATTTCACGATTCAGCCTCTAAACGCTTTTCTTCAGTCACCCAATGCAGTTCACCAGTGGGCGTGAGCGATAGCTCTTCTTCAGCGGCGGGATAATCTTTGCTGGATTCGCGAAAGAAACGCAGATTGACCATGGCCGAGCCTTCACCGCTGGGGTAAAAGCCTAAAACCGGGTCCTGATATTCCAGAGATTCGTCGTATTTCCAGGCGAGATTGTCGATCAGGATTTCCACTTCAAAACGGGGTGGTAAACAGCGAGTGGATAATTCCTCTAGTGGCTGCCATTGGGCATCGCGAACGCGTTGCCAGTCATAACACCAGAGGGTTTCGCCATCTTCTTCTTTCGGATAAAAAAAAGCGCCGTAGGTTTCGCCACGAAAGACGGCTTGTTCACTCAAATAATTAGCGGTCAGAAAAAATTCTTCCGCTTCTTTGCGAGCCTCGTCCTCAGCCTCGTCACCCCCAATGGCGAGCGAAATAATTGAAGCTGCCGAGGCGATAATAATCACCACAATCAGCAGCTCGATCAGGGTAAAACCCCCGAACTGCTGGCGAGGTTTTATTGGTCGTCCCATATACTGATGTCAGCGTTCTTGCCTTCGCCACCACTGATACCGTCCGCACCCAGCGACATAATGTCGAACTCGTGGCCGCCCTCACCGGGCTTGTTGTAGATGTAGTCATTACCCCAGGGATCTTTGGACAATTTTTCGATATAGCCACCCTGTTTCCAGTTGCGTGGGACAGGTGCCAACGTCGGTTGCTCAACCAGGGCTTCCAAACCTTGTTCAGTGGTGGGATATGCGAAGTTTTGCATACGATACATTTTTAAAGCGGTTTGCAGCGCGTTCATATCGGCACGAGCTTTATTGATTTCGGCATCGTCGAGGGCGTCCATCACATTCGGCACTACCACCGCTGCCAGCAGGCCGAGGATGATCACCACTACCATGATTTCGATCAGGGTAAAGCCACGGGCAATGGTTTTGGGTAGTTGTTTCAAGGTCATATTAGGTCTCTCTTGTTAAGGTTCGTTACACCCCCCCCAACCTCCCCCTCCACAAGGGGGAGGGGTTTTACTCCCCCTTTCGAAGGGGGAGGTTGGGAGGGGGTTTGTGTTTTATCTCACCATTTTGGTCATTTCAAATATCGGAGTGAGTACCGCCATTACGATCACACCAACCACTGTCCCCATAAAAATAATGGTGGCCGGTTCCAGCAAACTCATGGCAACACCCAATAGCATTTCCAAATCACGCTCCTGATCGCGAGCCGCGTTATCCAACTGTTGCGGCAAGGTGCCGTTGGTTTCGCCCGAAGCCACCAGCTGGATCAACAAAGGCGGGAAGTACTGGGCTTGCTCCAACGCGCGACTCAAACTCACGCCTTCACGTACGGTATTGGAAACCTGCTCGCAGGCTTCCTGCATGATTTTATTGGTCATCACCTGACTGGCGATACTCAAACTTTGTAACAAAGGCACGCCGCTGGCGGACAACAAACTCAGGGTCGCGGCGAAACGAGATGAATCTATCTGCTGGATAAGTTCGCCTATCACCGGCAATTTTAATTTGGTTTGATCCCAACGTCGGCGATTGGCCGGTTTTTTCAACAAGATTATCCAACACACAATCGCTGCCACAATCGCCAGAAGCAACAGCAAACCGTAGTTGACGAAAAAGTTACTGGTAGCAATCAAGCCTTTGGTTAGCAGCGGCAACTCGGTTTTGTTTTGCGCAAAGATGCCGGTCAACTCGGGCACCACAAACACCATCATGCCAACAATTACGCCGATGCTGACGACCATCATCACAATCGGGTAGATCATCGCCATTTTGATGCGTTGCTTCAGCACCTGGCTGGATTGGGTGTAGTCGGCGAGCCGCTCCATCACTGCGCTCAGGTAACCCGAACCTTCACCGGCTCGGATCAAGGCGCGATACATATCGTCAAAAGCCGCAGGGTTGTCGCCCATGGCTTGTGCCAGGCTAAAACCTTCCAGCACTCGCGACCGCACCTGCAAAATCACCCGTTTGACCTTGGGTTTTTTGGTTTGTTTGGCGCAGGCTTGCAGGGCTTCATCCAGGGGCAAGCCGGATTTAATCAGGGACGCCAATTGGCGGGTCAGCATGCTCAATTCGCGAATATTCAGCTTGCCGCCACGCGGACCAAAAAGTGATTTGGCTGATTTCTCTTCTTGCTTGTCGGCAGTGGTAGTACTAATCACTTCAAGCGGTTTTAATTTTTGGGCGCGTAATTGGCTGCGCACATGACGCTCGGAATCGCCTTCCAGCAAACCTTTGACTGTTTTGCCGTCTTCGTTCAGTGCCTTGTAGCTAAATGCGCCCATAAATCACCTGATCAAAGCTGCGTAGTAACACGCAAGACTTCTTCAATGGTGGTGATGCCATCCAACACTGACTGACGGCCGTCGTCGCTGATGGATTGGCTGTTCTTGCGCGCTTCGGCCAGCAGGTCCTGTTCGCTGGCGTGTTCGTGGATTAGATGGCGCATGCGCTCGTTGATTTCGATCAGCTCGTAAATCGCCTTACGGCCTTTGTAGCCTTGCATATTGCAATGATGACAACCAACTGCTCGATAAATCGGCGTATTGGCCGGGAGTTTGAGCATATCCCGTTCGGCATCTTCAGGTTGATAGCTGGTTTTGCAATGGTTACAGAGCACACGCACCAGCCGCTGCGCCATCACCACTTCAAGGCTGGAGGCCAGCAGGAAAGGCTCCACCCCCATATCTTTCAAACGCAAGACTGCACCAATCGCGGTATTGGTGTGCAAAGTGGACAACACTAAGTGGCCAGTCAAGGATGCCTGAATCGCAATTTCAGCCGTTTCACCATCGCGAATCTCACCCACCATCACCACGTCCGGGTCCTGACGCAAAATCGCGCGCAGGCCGCGGGCAAAGGTCATTTCGACTTTGGGATTGACCTGTGTTTGGCCTATGCCGGGCAGCAAATATTCGACGGGATCTTCAATGGTCAGAATGTTGCGGCTGCGGGTATTGATATGGCTTAAACCGGCGTAAAGCGTGGTGGTTTTACCCGAACCCGTGGGGCCAGTGACCAGAATAATGCCGTGCGGCTTGAGCAGGTTTTTGGCAAAACGCTCATGCACCTGCGCCGGCATTTGCAATTGTTCCAGCTTGAGCTGACCGGCGGCTTGATCCAACAAACGCATCACTATGCGCTCGCCAAAGGCAGAGGGAATAGTCGACACACGAATATCCACCGCGTGGCCGGCCAACCGCACTGTTATACGACCGTCTTGCGGCAAGCGTTTTTCAGCGATGTCCAAACGCGCCATGACTTTAATGCGCGACACCAGCACTGGCGCCAATTCAGGCTTGGGCGATAGCACTTCACTCAATACGCCGTCGATACGGAAGCGTACCGAGACGCGATCTTCAAAGGGTTCAACGTGAATATCCGAGGCGCCTTCGCGTACGGCTTGCGAGAGAATGGCGTTAATCAAACGGATAATCGGCGCGTCGTCGTCACCGGCTAACAAGTCAGTGCGATCAGCCAGGTCATCGGCCATGGAGGACAAATCAAATTCATTGCCCAGATCTTCAGCGGCACGCTGGGCAGCGCCGTCGCCACTTTGGTATTCGCGAGTCAGACGCTTTTGGAAATCCTCAGCAGGAATTTCTTCCAGTTTGAAGTCGCGACCCAAATGGCGCTGCAATTCCAGCAGAGTATCCAGCGTTAGCCCCGGCTTATGTAACACCAGAGGTTGTGGATAACTGCTGGCATCGATGCTTGCCAACATCACTCCAAAATCGGACGCGAAGGCAAAGGGCAGCCGCTCGTATTGCTGGGGCTGCGGCTCGGGCTGATCAACCGATAAATCCAGGACTGCCTCAGTCACAGCTTATTCATCCTTTTTCGCGTCTGCGTCTTCCGAGACATCATAGAGCGGCTTGTTGGCATCTTCCCACTCAGGCACTAACGGCAGGTCTTTTTCCCAAAGGAGTAATCCGGAGTTGCGACGCTGGTTCAATTGTTCATCGCGAATGATGCGGTATTTTTCGGCGGTAGCGCCAGTCAGCACACGGTCATCGCGAATAATAGTCGGGCGAATAAATACCAACAGATTGGTTTTGACTTTGTCCGCTTTTTGGCTGCGGAACAGATGACCCAGAATCGGGATGCTGCCCAACACCGGCACGCGAGTTTCGGATTTGTTGATTCTGTCTTCAATCAAACCACCCAGCACGACTGTCTGGGCGTCGGTTGCCATGATTTGAGTTTTGATTTCGCGCTTGTTAGTCACCAATCCACCGGCGGCCGTGGCTTTGGCATCAACGCTGGAAACCTCTTGTTCTATATCCAATACCAAAGTGTCACCCTCGTTTAATTGGGGGGTGACTTTGAGGATGATACCTACGTCCTTACGATCAAAAGTATTGAAAGGTGAACCTATACCGCCTACTGAACCACCGGTAGAACCACCGCCCACAGCTGAGTAAGATCCAGTCGCAAAGGGCACGTTTTGACCCACGCTGATAGAGGCTTCGGTGTTGTCAGTGGTTAACAAATTCGGTGTGGAGAGAATGTTGGTGGTGCTTTTGGTTTGCAGCATTTTCAGCACGCCGAGCAAATCCGTGCGCTTGCCCAAACGACCAATACCAAATACTTGACCCGGAATTTTGGCAGCACTCCCAGCCAGAGCCAAGAGGGCAGCATCTTTGTCATCTTGCGAGGCATTTTCGTCACTGGCTGCAATCGCCGCGGCGCCGACACCACCGATGGTGCCATCGTTAGTATTCGAGCCAAAACCATACTTATCATCCCTGTACATCCACTCGATACCCAGATCTTTACCATCAGTATCATTAATTTCGACGATGATCGCCTCAATTAACACCTGAGCACGACGAATATCCAGACGTTCGATCACCGACATCATGCTGTCCATAGTGTCCACATCGGCACTCAATAGTACCGAATTGGTGGCTTCGTCAGCTTGAACGCTGGGCGGTACAAAGTTGGGCGCGTTAGGATCAGCCTGTTTGGGCGCCATGCCCTGCATCATGCCGGTCAGCACTTTGGCGACGTCTTCGGCTTTGGCGTAATTCAGGTAGATCACGCGAACGTTACTGTTTCTGGCTTGGGGTCTGTCCAAATCTTCGATCAATAATCTGATGCGTTGACGCGCAAGATCATCACCACTAATCACTACTGCGTTGGTGCGTTTGTCCGCGACTATTACCGGGGGTGCAGTGGCGATACCACGTGCAGGATCAGGCTTTTCCAGCTGGGCGATCATGGCCACTATGTCGGTGGCATTGGCGTATTTCAGTGGGACTACATCGGTATTGGTAGAGCCAATCTTGTCCAACTGTTTGATCAATTCACTCATACGCGTAGCGTTGGCGCGAGTGTCAGTCAGGATGATCGCATTGCTCGGCTCGTAGACCGTCATATGCGCATACTGTGGCGACAGCGGGCGAATCGCCGCGAGTATCTTGGCAGCGCTGGTGTATTTAAGCGGGATAACTTGCGTGATGTAGAGATCATCCTTCTCGCTGACGCTAGTTTCAGTAGGTATCGCCATTTGGCGCGCATCGCGGTTCGCGACAATACGAACAATGTTGCCACTCTCAACAGCGGTAAATCCGTTCACGTCCAAGGCCGCCAGAAACAATTCATAAACCTCTTTGGCAGTCAGCGGGCGTGTGTTGATCACTTTAATCGGGCCGCGCACCTTGGGGTCAATGATGATAGTTTTGCCCGTAATACCCGCAATGGATTTAATGACTTCCTGAATATCAGCATCGTTGAAGCTGACAGAAAATACCCGCTCACCCTTATCGTTTTGCGAAGGTTGAATGCCCTGATTTTGTGCCATCAAAGGCGAAGACACCAAGCTTGCCAACAACAAAGCACTTAACCAGGACGCTTTTGCTTTAACAGATTTCACTGAAAATCCTCAGTTGTTTTAATTTAACGAAATATCCAAATTCATCCGGCTGCCGTTACGCAGAATCTCCAGATTGGCAGAGGTTGCACTGCCCAAATTGCGATAAATTTCCATGATCTTGCCCGGATTATCCAAGGGCATGCCATTTACAGCCGTGACCACATCATCGGTTTGTAAACCCAGACTGTTGAACATCTCCGCATTGCGACCGGGGCGAATTTTATAACCCACTATCTGACCGCCTTCGCGATGAATACTCATGCTAACCACATCCGCCAAGCTGGTATTCATTCTGGAAATACGCGCCTGATCTTCCGGCGAGTTAATCGGTGTTGCCGGTGCCGATGCAACCGGCTGCTCCGATTCCTGATAATAAACGGGTGGTTGATTGTTGTATTCGTCTATCGAACGGTTCATTGGTTGAGGGGCCGCATAATTAGCGGCCATACGCGGTGCGTTGGGGTCATCCTTAAACAACCAAAGCGTCTCGGGTTTACCGTTATTACTAATGATGACCCTGTCGGGCAGTATTTTGGCAAGCGTGACATTGTTACCTGCCGGCAGAGTATCGCCGACAAAAAAAGCTTTTTGCTGATCATTGGTAGCAATAATCGCACTCGCCATTTTTTCATCGTTGGAATAAAACAATCCTTTCAGAATTAAATTCAGTTGGGTATCAGCAGCTTGAGTGGTATCAACCGCAACCTCTGGAACAGGAGCAGTCGCTGCGGGATTACCAAAGGGAGTCAAGGATTTTAAACGGGCGATATCCACCTCAGCTTTGGTGCCCGAGTTGCTATCCGCAACAAAAGAATCGGGATTAAGACGGGCGGCTGGAATTGAGGGCGAAGGAAATAAAATCCAAAACACCTGCGCCAAACTGTAGGCCAGCCAAAAAACCAATAAGAATCTCACCAAATTCCGCCAAACACTCAGCGGCACTTGCGCAAACAATCGCTGCACAGGTTTGAGCCAGGCATCAAATCTGGAGAGATTGATCGAAAGGCCTTGATGATTGCTGATTGACATATTCTTATTAACTTCTCAACTGACTGAGTCCGGAAACCTTGGACTCAAAGAACCGCTAAACATTCCGGTGACGTCCGGGTAAATAACATCCCTTACAAAGCCGCCGGATTCTACTCCATGTAGATGACACTTGTGAAACAAAGTCACGCCGAAAAGCGCGCAAGTTCAAACTCTACAAAGCGCTTCTTAACCCTCGTTAACCGAGATTAAGTCTAGACTCATGACACCTCTAACGATAAGCAGGTTTTTACTTATGAAAATCACCCGATTGTTGATGTCAGCAATGCTTGTTGCATCACTCGCGTTATGCAATACGGCTTTGGCGTCTACCACTGTCGAAACCCACGGCACACTCTCAGTCAAAGGCAATCGAATTATCGACGCATCTGGCGAAGCCGTTTCTTTTGCTGGCCCGAGTTTATTTTGGAGCAACACCGGCTGGGGCGCTGACCGCTACTACAACGCCAAGGTAGTCAAAGCTGTTTCAAAAGATTGGAATGCTGGAATTATTCGAGCCGCAATAGGCGCAGGAAACAATGGTGGATATCTCACAGATCCCACCGGCAACTTTGCCAAAGCCGTCACTATTATTGATGCTGCGATTGCCGAAGGTATTTATGTAATTGTGGATTGGCATTCACACAATGCTGAAAAACATCCCGAAGCAGCGATAGAATTTTTTACCAAAATTGCCACGCGTTATGCCGACAAACCCAACGTGATTTATGAAATTTATAACGAACCTCTCAACAACACTGATTGGTCCACACAAATCAAACCCTACGCCGAAAAAGTCATAGCCGCCATTCGCAAAATTGATCGAGACAATTTAATTATTGTCGGCACTCAAACCTGGTCACAAGATGTTGATAAGGCCGCTGAAGACCCCATCAAAAACGTCGACAACCTCGTTTACACTTTGCATTTTTACGCAGGCACTCACAAACAGGAATTGCGCGATAAAGCCAAAAAAGCCTTGGACAAAGGTTTAGCGCTTATGGTCACCGAATGGGGCACAGTAAACGCCAACGGCGACGGCGCTGTCGATAAAGAAGAAACCCAACGCTGGCTGGATTTTATGCGCGAACATCAAATAACCCACTGCAACTGGGCACTCAACGACAAAAAAGAAGGCGCGTCTCAATTAAAACCCGACACTAAAGCCGATGGTAAATGGACCGATAAAGATTTTACGGAATCGGGGTTGTATGTAAGGGATATTATTCGGAATTGGTGATCATAATCCAAAAAAGTGCACTCAAGGATGCGCGCACTTTCCTCAAGAAATCCGCGCTCTTGCCCGAGCTCTAATTTGCTGCTCAATACGTTGAGATATTTGAGTATACAACTGCGCATGTTCATTTTCACGATCAGTTACAGTAACAACGAGTGCGTAATCTTCTAGCTCCAAACTCAGTGACTCTCCCCAGTCCTTATCTTGACGGGTAACCACCACAAACCATTTTTCTGTAGGTTTTGGCTGTCGAATACGCCAAGTCGAAGACTGAACTGTACCTTTACTTCTTAGTTCTGCACTAATGTCTCTATTACTTATTGCATCATCATTTCTAGTTTGTGTTTCTGTTTGAGTGTCGTGATTAAAATGCCGCTCAACTGCTTCAAGTGAAACATCTTTAATTAATTTGAAGTGTATCTTTGTTGCAACATAATCAATTCTTGTAGTTCTTACCGCAGGGCAATAAGCCAAAGTTACTCTAATCTCCCTAGCAGCACGTTGGGTTCTCAAAAACTCTATCGGCAATGGTAGTTCGAAGAAGTGATGTGAATTATTTTCAATTTTTTCTTCAGCCATGAGAACAACGGCATTCTGTGATGACCGAAATAACTCTCCTTCATCAATAACACCGTAACCTGCAACATCTCTACTCGCTTCACGATCGGTATCAGATTTATATATTTCCTTCATTTCATCAGGAAAGCTATTTTCAATTTCAGGAAGCATATTGGCATGATTGACTAACAATGCTCGCAGCAAATTAGCTGATGCCGAAGGGTAATTATTAAGAACGCGACCAGCAAGATGGGAGATATAAGGTGCGGCAAAGCTAGTACCGCTGATTTCACTGAATAATGTATTGCCAATAAATTCATTATTGCAGGTAAGAACACCCAAACCTCGCATTACCGCACGATGCTCATCACCAACTCTTATTGCAACCGCAAGATTGCCGCCAACAGCAACCAATTCAGGTTTTATTGCACCTTTGATGGAAGGACCATGGCGAGTAAATGGAGATGGTTGATTTTCGGATGCTGGCGCTAACTGCCCGATTTCAGGATATCTTTGCGCATCAAAGGTAGCATTGTGACGAGCTAAGCTTCCTACTGTTAGAACATTAAGCGCGGGAGCTGGGTCGATGATGACACTTGTGTCTGATAACAAATATTCCGGGTATTCATCTCTCCAACTATTTGTTGGAACCTTAGGATCTGTAGAGCCAGAAAAATTTCCTGCCGAAACAACAAATAGAATATTTAAATCTCTCGCTAATTTATCCAATACATAAGCAATACCTCGAATATGACGGTTGTCATAAGGAGCATTTGCATTCCCTATAGATAGATTAAAAATTCGACATTGGTGTTCTTCAACGAAATAAGTTACCGCGTCCACCAAAGTTTTTTCGATGGATGCTTCATTAAACTCGGCATTGTCGTCCAGAATTTTGCCATTGAAGATTAAAAGCTCTGGCTTCCAAAAATTGGCTGTATTACAAGCCTCAAGATCACCATAAAGTACAATGCCCGCAACACCAGTACCATGGCCATTTAAATCACCACCGTCCTCACCGCCAATGAAATTGACACTTTCAGCAATTGCTGGTGCCAATAATGGGTGGTTAGTTGCAATTCCGCTATCGAGAACACAAACCCTAGCCGCTTGCGGTGAAGGAGATGGAATGCTCTCAGGTAGATTTTCAATATCCCAATTTAATTGGCTATAGCGAATACCACTTTCAGGCAGAATATCTACCAGTCTTACATCAGTATGATTTAAAAGTGCGTCAGCCTGTGCAGCGTTAACCGACAGTCGATACATAATTAAACTATCGAGATTAACTTTATCCTTACGGCTGATATTGTTCTGAATTAACCAGCGTTCGAAGGCTTCGCAAACACTCAATCGGTTTGGGTGATGAGCAACTGCAACAGGCCAGAGCTCAACATCTAATAAATACTGCTCACTCTCCGGCAAGCCTTTTTTCTTGATGGCCCAGCTTTTACGATCTTCACTTGTCCAGTTATCGATGCCATCTATCGCTTCAAGGATTTCTTTGTACGTTAGCTCAGCATCATCCAACCCTAACCGTTGCAAATGATCTGCAAACTTTGCCAGACCAGTTTCATCCGCAAATACTACGCATAGTTGGTTATCTTCTTGACTTATAAACTCAATACCATGTTTGTGCAAATGGCTAATTTTCAGATATCCAACGTAACGTATTTTCAGTACAAAATTACCGGGGCGGGATGTTTGCTGCTGCCGAGCAAACTGAAAGGCTTGGGTTAAATCATTTGTTAACTTCTGGCCATGCCCACCAAGGTCACCCCTTGGGTAGCGAGGCATATTCGGTTTTCTTGTACGGCGATCATTTTCGAGTGGTTCTCTCTCAATCCTAAGGTGTTCAAATTCAACCATATTCCGTCCTTATTGAGTCTTAATTAATCTTCCCGAGAGGCTGCCTGTTTCAAATCTTTAACCGTTAAAAATTCTTGGCTACGCAAAATCATTCGCTTGACGGCTCTGCGTACAATTCTTTCAATATCTGCACCACTGCGTTTGCTAAATAAATCCAAAAGTGGTTTTTCATCAAGTTCAAATTGTCTGCGAACACCACGCAACTTTAATGACAATATTTGTTTTATCTGATCTCTATTGGGTAATGGGAAATCGATAGTTTCATCGAAGCGACGCCAAATGGCGTTATCCAAAATTTGCTCATGGTTAGTCGCCGCGAGAATAAGGCTTTTACCTTGGTAAGCATCCATCATCTGGAGTACGGCATTAACCACTCTGCGCAATTCACCGTGCTCACCAGAGTCGGCGCGCTCTTTACCAATAGCATCAAACTCATCAAAAAGCACAACCATTGAATATTCCGCGATGAAATCAAATACCTTACGAAGGTTAGCGGCTGTTTCACCCAAAAAAGATGAAACTAAAGCATCAAGACGAACAATAGCTAGTGGTAAATCAAGTTCAAATGCAATCACCTCAGCTGCTAATGTTTTACCGCAACCCGGTGGTCCATGAAAAATAACTTTTCCAGAGGGCTTCATACCGAAACTTCGCAATACGTCTGCCCGACGATGCTCTTCTAGTAATTCTTCAATAGCTACTTGGCTGGATTCTGGCAAAACCATTTCTTCTAATGGTCTTTGGGCTTGACGCATATCCAATAAGGGGAGCCCGCGCTCTTTATCAACAGGCGGAACAGGCAAGGCACCGCGACCATTCTGCTTAACGGGCTTTAAATACTCACCATACAACACTTGCTCAAGATCATTAGCCAACAAGTGATGTTGCTTCTGCCTTTCATCTTGAATAACTGCTTCGGAGGCGCGACGAAAGGCATCAGTATCTCCACTCACGCCTGCTTTAATCAGTTGTCTTAATACTTTACCGTTCGCCATTGCATACTCTCCGGCATGTGCTTGTTCCTGAAGTGACGCACATTTCTTGAAATGTTAGTCACGCATCAGGATTTTTATATATATATATCGAAACAACACACTTTTTACTCCACAGTTACCGACTTGGCAAGGTTTCTCGGCTGATCCACATCAGTCCCTTTGATAATTGCTACGTAGTAACTCAACAATTGCAAAGGAATAGTGTAGAGAATTGGTGCTAGCCATGGGTGAATATGCGGGACGTTAATCACGCGCATGGTGTTGTCGGATTTAAATTGTGCGTCGACATCGGCAAACACATACAAAATACCACCGCGTGCACGCACTTCTTCGACGTTGGATTTTAATTTTTCCAACAAATCGTTATTGGGCGCGACCACAATGATTGGCATTTCGGCATCGATCAATGCGAGAGGACCGTGTTTTAATTCACCGGCGGCGTAAGCTTCTGCGTGAATGTAGGAAATTTCTTTTAACTTCAACGCGCCTTCCATTGCGATTGGATATTGATCGCCGCGACCTAAAAATAATGCGTGATGTTTATCGGCAAATTCTTCTGCAAGGGCTTCAATTTGTGATGCCAGTGTTAAAGACTCTTCCAGTTTTGAAGGAAGATTTTTTAAGGCAGCAACCATGTCTTTTTGATCAGCTGCAGAAAGGCCGTTGTATTTTCCGATAGCCAATACCAACATCGCCAATCCGACTAATTGGGTGGTGAAGGCTTTGGTTGAAGCCACACCAATTTCCGCACCGGCGCGCGTCATAAACGCGAGGTCTGATTCACGCACCAGTGATGAACCGGCGACATTACAAATTGAAAGGCTGCCTAAATATCCCAATTCTTTTGCGAGGCGCAATGCAGCAAGCGTATCGGCGGTTTCACCCGATTGGCTGATAGTCACAACCATAGAGTTAGGTTGCACAAATGATTTTCTGTAACGGAATTCACTGGCGATTTCGACATTACAGGAAATGCCGGAAAAAGTTTCCAACCAATAACGTGCGACCATAGCCGAGTGATAGCTGGTACCACAGGCAACGATTTGAATGTGTTTTACTTTTTTGAACAATTCAGCAGCACCATTGCCAAAAGTTTCATCCATCACTGAGTCATTACTCAAACGACCTTCGAGTGTGTTCAACACCGCATTGGGTTGTTCGTAAATTTCTTTCAACATGAAGTGACGATATTGGCCTTTATCACCCGCGTCATAACTGGCTGTTGATTCGTGAACTTGACGCTCAACAGCCTTGCCATCTTTATCAAAAATTTTGATGCTGGTGCGGGTAATTTCGGCAACGTCACCTTCTTCCAAAAAGATAAAACGACGCGTCACAGGCAACAGTGCCAACTGATCGGATGCAATAAAGTTTTCACCGATTCCCAAACCAATCACCAATGGCGAACCGGAACGAGCAACCACCAAGCGCGATGAATCATTTTTATCCATCAACACTGTGCCGTAAGCGCCGTGCAATTGTTTTACCGTTTTTTGTACTGCAGTTAACAAATCATTCGCTTGTTTCAATTCTTTTTGCACCAGGTGTGCAATCACTTCGGTGTCGGTATCCGATGTAAAAACATAACCTTCGCTTTGCAATTGTGTGCGCAAAGGTGCGTGGTTTTCGATAATGCCGTTGTGTACTACCGCGATATGTTCTTTAGAAACGTGTGGATGCGCGTTACGCTCACTGGGTTCACCGTGAGTAGCCCAACGCGTGTGCGCAATTCCAGTCCCGCCGGGAGTCGGTTGTGCTTTGACTGCATCGGATAATTCCTTCACTTTTCCGAGGCGACGCAAACGTTGTAACTCACCGGTTGAATTCACAACGGCTACACCAGCAGAGTCATAACCGCGATATTCCAAACGGCGCAAACCTTCAACCAGAATATCCACCACATCACGTTGCGCTACTGCACCGACTATTCCACACATAATTTTTCTCCTTTGAGAATTGAAATTAATTTAAAACGTAATTCGAAAATTTGTACTCACATTCCCCTCCTTCGGAGGGGTGCCCGCAGGGCGGGGTGGTTACGCACATCGAAAAAACCACCCCGTCAGGCTTTGCCTGCCACCCCTCCAAGGGAGGGGAATTAACTCACTGCGTTGCGCAAATAACTTGCACACCTTGTTGCTCAATTTTTTGTTTGTCCTCCGCGGAAATATCCGCATCAGTGACTAACACTTTTATCATCGACCAGGGCAATTCCAGGTTGTGAATTTTGCGGCCGATTTTGTCGGACTCCGCCATCACAATCACCTCACGTGCAACTTCCGCCATCACGCGACTCAGGCTATAAAGCTCATTAAAAGTCGTAGTGCCGCGGGATAAATCCAAACCATCGGCACCAATAAAAAACTGGTCAAAGTTGTAGGATCTCAGTATTTGCTCTGCAAGTTGCCCCTGAAAACCTTCGGATTTTGGGTCCCAAGTTCCGCCGGTCATCAAAATAGTGGGTTCGTTTTCGAGTTCGCGCAGGGCGTTGGCGATGCTCAGGGAATTGGTCATCACCACCAAACCCTGTTTGTGGGAAAGCTCGGGCAGGAGTGCAGAGGTAGTGGAACTGCCGCTATCAAGAATAATCCGGTTATGGTCGCGGATCAGCTGGGCGGCGGCTTTGGCAATCGATTGCTTTCGTTGTGAAACTTTTTCGACAGAAGGGTCTTGAATCAACTCTTGCGGGACGGGAACTGCGCCCCCATAGCGACGAAGCAGCAAACCATTGGACTCCAAAGCGGCCAAATCCTTACGAATCGTAACTTCCGAGGTATCAAACTGCTCCGCCAAGGCCTCAACACTCACCTCCCCACTGGAGTTCAAGCGTTCAATAATGGCTCTACGGCGCTGCTGGGTGTTACGTTTGGTCATAAATCCTTACCATAAGTTTCGAAACGAAAGATATTCTAGTCGATCGAAACATTTTGGCAAGGTTTATTTTGAACAGATAACTTTACCGAGATTTTTATTATTCCGCTTTTATTCACCCATTTTTTTACTTACACTCAAGCCCGGCTCTGGTAGGAGCCTGGCGTCCGTCTTTGCAAAGCTGTTAGCAGCGCTACTCCCCTCAAGGTTCACCACATGAACAGTTAAGGGTCTTGATCGGTAGACGGACGACGAATCTGCATGGCCTGGAGACTATCATGTTGAATTCCGCTATTCGCCCTTCCACATTGGATGGCATTAAACGTTTGGCCAAGTTGATCAAACGTACAAAGAACTGTAATCATGCTACGGCCTTAAATTTTGCTGCCCAGCAAGCAGGGTTTTCCAATTTTAAGCACGCTCAAAAATCAATCAAACCATCTATAAAAACTTTTCCATCAGTTCAGCATTTTGTTTTTATTTCCATGTCGTGGTGGGACAGAAAAACTAATTCAAGTGGTTTTGAAGTTTTGGAAGTTCCGTTAAGTAAGCCGCTACATCAATTAATATCCCCCACTCACTTAAAGATTCAGCGCCATTTACATGTTTTTCAGATGAATGAAGCTGATCACATTCATGGGATAAGATCGGTTAGCTCCCAAAGTGTTGCCATTGATTACATCTGTGCCGCTGCTCGGACATTTCAATTTATCAATGCTACAGAATTAAAGCCTTCCAGAAGTCATTCTAGAGTCTATCCAAAAGGATCATCCAAAAATCAGATTCCAGGTCAGGATCATTCCAGCGTTTGGTATCATCCTTCCACTAGATCACACATACTTATCGATGAGCCTTACCGACCTGCGATAGAGTCTAGATTAAATGATCGTGCTGAATGGGCAAGTAGTTATGATTATTTAGTTGTTAAACCTAATTGGTCAGGAATGTACAACCCAGATGGTGAATCTGATATGTATTTGATCGCAGATAGAACTAAAACCAATCTGATTAGTAAACTGATTGATGCAATTAATTTATTGGATTCTCCTTATTCCCCAAATAATTGGCAAGGCATATCGTTGGCATCTGGTGATTTTTTTGAAAGCCCTGCCAAAAAATTGCGATTACTTAATGTCGTTCATGAAGAGTCAAAAATAAAACAAAATACCTCTTCAAAGTTGAAGCAAGTAGTAACTTCCAAAATGAATCCTTACAGAAAACTATTTGTTCTCGCACTAAATCATCTTTTGGAAAACAAGATTTTTGATTTAGATTGGAATGTTTCATCGAGTCATGATAATGGTTTTGCTGAAGCAAATATTGCTGGGAAATACACTGTTATTAATTGGCACGATCACGGTCATGGAGAGGTCTATTTAACAGTCTGGTGGAATTACGATATCTCAAAAGATCCTAGGTCTAAAGAAAGAAATGAGTTCCAGTATCCACCAGCTCATAAATCTCGTTATTCAGAATTCGTAAGTATTGTTGCATCTATTTATTTAGAGCGAAAAGATGGTAAGTGGTTACAAGGGAGAGGTTCTGATTACATCAACAAAACATATACTCGCAAAGGTGATTTGGAAATTTTGAAAGCTATACCAGATCCAACGCCCAACGGTTTTCTAGCAGAGGGGAAATTTTATTTCTAACTCTAAAAGAAAGCGCCTTTGAAAGAAGGCGCGTCTCACTAACGAGAATTTCATCAATTCACAAACTTCGATAACAAGCGCAAATAATTGCTCTGATAACCGCACGAGTTTTCCGTGACTGACCAGGAATTAATAGGCCAGCTGGTGTTGAAATCTTTGTAGGATTTTTGTGCGGGTTGGCCGTGAGGCGGGGAGGGGACAGTTGAGTTACAGCCGTCACCTGTTGATGTTGTTCCGGAACCGCAGCGGTCGGTGTCCCAGTTGTAACTTGGGTTGGGGCCGCCGGTTAAAAATCCGGGTGCGGGGCCGAAGGTTGATAATCCCACTCTGTCCCAAACCAAATTGCCATCGTAAAACCAGGAGTGATAAAACTCGTTCACGGATTTGTGCACACCCAGTGCGTACATATTCGATAAATACACCAAGCCTTGTGGATTAACGCCATGTAAATAATTTACGTAAGTCAGCGCGTGATTTTTTGCTTGGGTCGCATTAAAACTTCCGACGTTGTATTCGATTACGTCCATAAACATACTGCCCTTGCCGGATTTAGTGCTATTGCTACCCCAGGTGTAGGCATTGATAAATGCTAAATATGGATCGCGTTTGCTGGTCATGGCATTCCAGTTGTCATCGGAATTCATCGCATTGTTAAACCAGGTTTTAATATCATTCGCTACTGCTGGTGTTACTCCTTCAAGATTGGCGTAATAGAGCAGTGCCGTGTTTTCAAATTCGCGGAAGCTATCAGCAAACACTTCCAAATCTGCATCAGTGTAATTTGATTCGAGATAGGTTTTGTAATCTGCACCATTGGTGGCGGCATACAAATAAATAGCGGCGATGCGTTTTTTGGTTGCACGATCTTTTGTGCTTGCAGTACCTGTATTCCAATCAATGGGTTCTTGTTGGCCTGCACCTAATCCACCGCTGCCGGGCTGACGTGATTCATCGTTATTAAAAAATACAACATTGGGATTAGCAACTGCCCAAGCCCAGGCATTTTCAGCACGCATTTTTAAATCATCGGCATAAGTTGAAAAATCGCTGATGTCGGAATCTTTTAATACTTTACTGGCCAATGCAAAAGCGGCGGCAGTCGACATAGTCGCGTTAGTGGACGCAGAACCATAATAACTGCGACCTGTTGCAGAAGAAGGCGGGCTTGCGTGTGAATCATCGGCTTTTGAATGCGATAAACCTACAATCGACAACACCGAATTATTGCCAGTGGCATTTTGCATTTTGATTAGCCAATCAAGACCCCATTTCACTTCATCCAAAATATCGGGAATTTCATTTCCGGATTCAGGAATATTAAAATCATCTCCCCAAGCTTCAGGATTTTCTATATAGGCGTGCAACAGTGTGATCACATATTCTGCAGCCCAAGTAGTGTATTTGTTGTAATCACCTGCATCGTACCAACCACCGGATAAATCTTTTTCGGTGGCTGCATTATTTTTATCGTTGTAGATGCGCGCTTGTGTATCTTGCCCTGTTCCGATGTGACTTGCAGTATCTGCCCAGGCGGCGTCTGCATATGGAACAGCTTTGGCAAAACCGGCGCGTTGATAAAAAAATGTTCTGAAAGCTTCTTTCAAAACCGGTTTATAAACATCGCTGGCGATTTTGAATCCGGGTGAGCGAACATTGTTTGCTGAATCAAACACGGCGTAATTACCGGGCGTGGTGACGCTGGAAAAATCAAACCACCAGGCTTTATCGCCGGATGATGAATCGGTTGCGCCGGAATTCCAAACTGTCGCTGCGGCAGTCAACACAACTTCATTGTTATCCAGATTAACCAGCGTTAAATTGGCGCTGGGCGTAAAGGATTCCGCAGCGTCATAGCCAGTCACGGGGTCGCGAATCACCGCAATTTTTTGCGCATCGGGCAGATAGCCGAATTGATCTAGGACTATATAAGGTGTAATTGACGCTGTGCCCTGGCTGGAACTGGCGGTTGAGGATGAAGAACTGGATTGGACTGAACTGGATACAATTGAGCTTACCGACGAACTCACACTGCTAGATGCGATTGAACTGGATGTGGGTGTTGAACTGCGAGGCGGTGTATCTGATCCGCCGCCACCACCGCCACCACAGGCGACTAACAAACTGCTTAAAAGGCTGATGATCAGGAACTTGTTTCTCATGCTGGGCGTCTCTTATGATTATGCTGTGAAATATCATATTAGAGTGATAAATTAATCGAGCCAAGCCCCTGAAGTATCTTGTTGATTTTTAAGGTTTTATTTTATTGTTAAATTTATTTTCAAATGCAATAGCGGATTTTTCTAGCTGAATCGTCTTGGTACTTTGGGTCAAAACATAATAATCACAGGTCAAATATGTCAAACCGAGAGAACCTTTCAGCCCTGTTTATGGGCATTCAGAGGAGTTTGGCCAAGGTCGCGTCCAGTATTGCGCCCCCGAGGGAAATAGAGGATATAGTCCAGGAAACCTATGTCCGCATCTGTGAAATATCCAACGAAGAGACCATCAACAGTCCACGTTCGTTTATGTATCGCATAGTAAAGAACCTGGCGCTGGATCATGTTAAACGGGCTGAACATAGATTATCGGTTAGCCTTGATGATGATCAGAATCTGGATGTTCAGGATTTGATTGAGCAAGCCAGCGAAGATTCCACCTTTAACACCGTCGCATCGAAAGAAGAATTTGAATTATTTTGTCGAGCTGTTCGCCAATTACCCATTCAATGCAGACGTGTGTTTGTGTTGAAAAAAGTCTATGGCTATAGCCAAAAAGAAATCGCTGCTGATTTGAATATCAGTGAAAGTACTGTTGAAAAACATATCGCCTTTGGAATTAAACGATGTTGCCACTACATGAACTTTCATTTGGAGTCTCCGCTGGAAACCAGCAGAGACGATGCCTCAAGGGAGGTTCATTGTGAGTAATATTGTCGACTTTCCCAATCAGGAAAAACGGTTTGATGAAGCCAGTATTTGGATCGCGCGTTTGGATAGAAAGTTAACCAAAAGCGAAGAAGCCGAATTACAAGCTTGGTTAGCCCAGGATTCTGAAAATAGCAAAGTGCTGATGCGTTTGGCTCAACTCTGGGACAAGATGGACCGCTTGTCTTTGTTGTCTGAGATTGTGCAAATCCAACCGCGAAAAAAATCCTATGCCGCTCGCTATGCCATGGCGGCCTCTTTTTTATTTGCTTGCATCGGTGTTTTTTTGTTGATGCCATCAACCGCTGAAAAACAAAATCCTGAATTGTCCTACCAAACTGCTGTAGGCGAGCAGCGAAAAATATTTTTAGTGGACGGCTCAACCCTGATATTAAATACGGATAGTCAAGTGCAAGTAATCTATTCCGACAAGCAGCGTTTGCTATTGCTCAATCGCGGTGAAATTCATATAGATGTTGCGCATGATACCTCTCGACCTTTGCGAGTTGTGGCTAACGATAAAGTCGTGCAGGCTGTAGGTACCGCGTTTGATGTGCGGGTATTGAACTCGTCCAAAGTAAAATTGTGGGTAACCGAGGGACGTGTGGCAATTGCAAATAACAAACATATAGCCAACCCTGCTGCCATGGAAAAAGAACCACTCAACGCACCCAATTTATTTATTTCCAAAGGTGAAAAAGCAATTTTATCCGGCCTGAGCCAACAAGTAGAAAAAATCAGTGATGGCGAAATGACCGCACAACTCAGTTGGCAACAAGGCAATATAGTCTTTCGCGGCGAAACCCTGGATGAAGCTGTGCTGGAATTTAATCGTTACAGCGATAAAACCTTTGTACTTCAGGACCCATCGCTCAAACAAATTCGTATCGCCGGTGTATTTAAAATAGGCGACACTCCTAGCTTGCTATCCACTTTACAAAATAATTTTGATATCCAATACCAATACGACAAGGGGAATAAAATTCTGTTAACTTTGGATAAATAATAAAACAACAACATAACAATATTTTTTTGCGGTCGACAATAAACTGGTAATGAAGCACTCGCAATGGTGGAAAAAGCAATCTCTATCGTCTTATAACTGTGCAGGCAAAAACCTGTCACCGGGTATGGTCGATAAAGTCTTGTTCAGTAGTTTGGTCGTCAGCTGTCTGGTATTTAATTCGCCAGCGGTTCTGGCCAACGCTGAAGTATTGTCAAAAAAATATGACTTCGACATACCGAGAGAACGAGCTGATCTTGCGTTGACTAGCTTTGCAGAGCAGGCCAATCTCACGCTGATATTTCCCTACGATAAAGTGAAAGAAATTAAAGCGCATCGATTGTCTGGTCATTATTCCATTGAAGACGCGATTGATATTTTGTTGCGTAACACCGGTTTAAAAATGGTAGTCGATCCAAAAGGTCAGCTCATGATTATCCAAGATACTAATAATCAGGAGTCTGAAGAGATGCCCAAAAAAACCAAACTATCAACCGCGATAGTCGCAATAATTTCCTCGGTGTTTACCTCCCAATACGCAGGCGCACAGGACAATGGATCGTCTGATATGGAAGAAGTTGTCGTTACCGGTATTCGCCAATCCTTGCAACGCAACATGGATATCAAACGCGATGCCTCCGGTGTTGTGGATGCAATTACCGCTGAAGATATAGGTAAGTTCCCCGATTCAAATATCGCTGCATCTTTGCAACGTGTTCCCGGTGTTTCGATTCAACGCAGCGGCGCGCGCGGCGAACCCACGGGCATTACTGTGCGTGGTTTTGGTGGCGACTTTAACGAAACTTTGTTTGATGGCCGCAGAATTTCCACTGCATCCGGTGGTCGTTCAGTGGATTTCAGTACAGTAGGCGCGGATTTTGTCGGCGGTGTGTCGGTGATGAAAACGCCCGATGTCACCATGGGCAGTAATTCGATTGGTGCTACCGTTAATATTTCTTATCCAAAACCTTTTGATCATCCCGGCCAAAAAATTGCGACTTCAATTTCAGGTTCCATGAATGATCAATCGGGTGAAATAAAACCCACTATCGGTGCGTTATACAGCAACACTTTTGCTGATGACACCATCGGCTTTTTAGTTAACCTGATTCAAACCGAACAGGAAACCGAAACCAATCACGTATTTGTTTCTGGTTGGCAAGGTGGCAAGGTTCGCCCCTGTCAATTAACGTCAACTTGTACCAGCGGTGAACTCGCAACACCTGGCACTATAGTTAGCTGGAATCAAATTCAATTTGGTGCCGATCAAAACATTACTAGCGATGATCGTATTGACGGACGCATTGCATTTCAATGGCAACCCAATGATCAATTGTTATTAACCATTGATGACAACTATTCACGTCAGGAAGTAGAAACCTTTAACTATGGATTCGGTGTCTGGTTTGATTTCAATGCCTATCGCAACGTTGAGCAAGATGCTAACGGCACCATCGTTGATTTTATTAACCTCGATGACGTGATGAATTTAAACGCTGGTATCAGCCGTTCTTTACTTGAAACCAATCAAATTGGTGTGAATTTAAAATACGATGCTACAGATAATCTGTCTTACTCTTTCGACTATTCTCACGCTGAAAGTGAACTCAACCCTGATGGCAGAAACAGCGCCGATAATATGAATTTGGGTTACGGTGGTGATTTAGGTTGTGATATGGGTGTGCGCATAACCGGTGATAGCAGTAATCATTTACCCGAAATGGATACCTACGGCCCCGCCTGTGATCAAGCGCGCGTTGTTAGAGATCCAGACGTGATTGGCTCACACGTAATCGTGCGTATGCGTCAGGAGAATACTGACACCATTGATCAAGCCAAAGTTATGGTGAGCTGGACCGAAGATGATTTGAAAGTAAATCTCGGTGCATCGATTGTTGATGATAATTTCACGCTGCAAAACACCAACACTTTTGCCAATAATTTCTGGCAAACCTGGTCAGGTTACGGCGCGCCGTCTGGCAGAACCACCGGTGTGGTTATTCCGGAATCTGCAATGCCCAGAAGTTATATCAGCACTTCGAATTTTATTCCCGGTTTCTCTGGCAACGGCACTTTGATTCCTGAATTGCTGGCCTATGATCCTTTTGATGTTTACAACTATCTTGAAGGATTGGGTAATCCACAAACACAAAATATTCCGGGTTATAACTACGGTTGTTGTGGTACTAACTACACAGGTGAATTGGCGTTGGCGTTGGATCCAGGTAGCGTACAAGATATTACCGAAACCACCACGTCATTGTTCTTGAAAGTTGCCATGGATACAGAATTGGGAAGCTTACCTTTCCACATTAATGCCGGCGTGAGACAAGAACAAACCGATGTCACATCAAAAGGCAGAGGTCGTGTGCCCACTCAATTAACCTTGAGTGATGCGGACCCAACCTTATTGACAACAACATTCTCCAATCCACAATCCATTTCAACATCACACGATTATTCATTCCTGTTGCCCAGTTTGGATTTGAAACTCTCGTTAACCGATGATTTGAATTTACGTTTTGATGCGTCACGCACATTGACTCGGCCGTCAATTAACTTCCTCACACCGGTATTAAACGTAGGTTCATTGCCGCGCGTAGGTGCGTTAACTGCAACAGGCGGCAATCCAAAACTGGAACCCTTCCTGTCAGACAACATGGACTTGGCAATGGAGTGGTACTACCAGGACAACTCCTATGTTGCCGGTAACTATTTTGTGAAAGACGTTACCAACTTCATAGTGCAAGGTACTCAACGTCAAACCATTAACAATGTGATTGATCCCAGCACTGGCCAACCTGCGATTTATAACGTAAGCCAACGTGTGAATGGACCCAAAGCGCGCGTCGACGGTTTTGAATTGGCTTGGCAACATGTGTTTGGTGAATCCGGTTTTGGTTTCAACGCCAACACCACCATTGTGAACACTGACAAACCTTATGATCGCGATGACTTAAGTCAAAGTGGTTTTGCGGTAACTGGCCTTGCCGATTCCATGAACTTTGTCGGCTTCTATGACAGAGACGGATTGGAATTGCGGGTTGCGGTTAACTGGCGCGATGAATATCTGCTGCAATTCGGTCAAGGACAAAACATTTCCGAATACGGTGCAGAGCCAACCTTCGTCAACGCCAGCACGCAAGTGGATATCAGTGGTAGCTACGCGTTTACTGATCAGTTGAATGTGTTTTTTGAAGCAACCAACGTCACTAACGAAACCATGAGCACTCACGGCCGTTATGACAACCAATTGTTAGATGCATGGGCATATGGCAGTCGTTACAAACTTGGAGTCCGTTACAGATTTTAATGTTTGTTGCCAACCGCTTTGGAATCAGCTCTTTGAGCTGGTTCCTTTTTTGTTTTTAAAATGATAATAATTGCATTATGAAACCCATAAAAAAAATTGTCATAGTCGGCGGCGGCACAGCAGGTTGGTTAACCGCTTGTATTATCGCAGCACGCCACAAAGGTCGCGAAGCCTCGGGCTTTAGCGTCACCTTAATTGAATCAGCCAACACACCCACTATTGGTGTCGGCGAAGGCACCTGGCCCACCATGCGCAGTACCTTGTCGCGCATCGGCGTTTCCGAAACAGAATTTTTTCGTCAATGTGATGCCGCTTTTAAACAGGGCGCACTTTTTTCACGTTGGACTACCGGCGAAGGCAGCGACGCTTATTTTCATCCACTGATGTTGCCGCAAGGATTTTCGCAAATAAATTTAGTGCCGCACTGGTTGCAACAAAATACTGAACAGAATTTTTGCGATACGGTTTGTCCGCAGGGCGTTATCTGCCAAAAAGGGCTTGCACCTAAAACGATTAGCCACGCCGAATTCGAAGCGGTCGCTAATTATGCGTATCATTTGGATGCTGGAAAATTCGCGATATTTTTACAGCAACACGCTTGCTCGCAATTAAACGTCAAACATCTGATTGCTGATGTCACTCAAGTAAAATTAACTGATACGGGTGATATTGAAAAATTAGTGCTGGATCATGATCGCGAGATTGATGGCGATTTATTTATCGATTGCACCGGCTTTCGCGCGCTATTAATTGGCGATGCCATGCAGGTTCCCTTTAAAGACTGCAAAGACATTTTATTTTGCGATACCGCACTGGCCGTGCAAGTGCCTTACGAAAATGAATTTTCACCCATTGCTACTCATACACTTTCAACCGCACAAACTGCCGGTTGGATTTGGGATATAGGTTTGCCAACCCGACGCGGCGTAGGCCATGTCTATTCCAGTCAGCATATTAGCGATGAACAAGCCGAGCGCGAATTGGCGGCTTATCTCGGCAAAGAATCCATCACCACACGCAAGATAAAAATTCGCGCAGGGCACAGAGAAGTATTCTGGAAAAATAATTGCGTTGCCGTCGGTATGTCAGCCGGCTTCCTCGAACCACTCGAAGCCTCGGCGATTGTGATGATCGAGTTATCGGCCAAATTAATTGCCGAACAATTACCGGTTTGCCGCGAAGTCATGGATATTATTTCCAAACGTTTCAACGCCACTACGCTTTATCGCTGGGGAAGAATTATCGATTTCCTGAAGTTGCACTATGTATTGACCCAACGTCGCGATACCGATTTTTGGCGAGATAATTTGGAAGCCTCATCTATTCCAGATCGATTACAAGATTTATTACTCTTGTGGAGCTATCAATCGCCCTGGTTTCACGATGAGTTTAATCAGGTTGAAGAAATTTTCCCGGCCGCCAGTTATCAATATGTGCTTTATGGAATGAAATTTAAAACCCGGATTGAGGCTGACACTTTACAAAACACTGCCAAATATGCCGAGCGTTTGTTACGTGAAAATAAAAACCTGACCGAAAAATTGGGTCTGACCCTGCCTTACCATCGCGACTTGATTATGAAAATCCATGAACGCGGTTTACAAACTGTTTAATTGATCGGAGAAAAATTGTGGCCCGTTTCGAATTATTATCTGCCGACCAACATCAGGATCTGCGTTTGTTAAATCTGGCAGACACACCGCATTTCACTCCTGTCATCAGTAGCGAATTTTCAGAAGCAGCCAATTCTTTACCCATTATGTTGACGAAAAATCCCGAGACCGGAGAATTTTTTACCGGCGTCGTCTTGAGTATGAAAGCGGGCGAACCACCGATTAAAAATCTCGCCCAGCGCGGCGGTTTTGTTCCCTTATCACTGCAATGCCGTGGCTTTTATATTTCCGATCAACAAATTGCAATAGATCGCGATCATCCTCGCTTCAGCACTACTGAAGGCGAGGCTCTATTTACCACCAGTCGACAACCGGCCGATTGTTTACGCAAAGTGCAACAGGCTTTGGGTAAATTACATCTCGGGCAGGAACAAACAGCCGCTTTTATTAAGGCCATGACGGACAACCGATTAATCGAACCCGTCGATTTAAATTTTAGTTTTGACAAAGGCGAGCGCCTATCACTGAAAGGTTTATACAGCATCAGCCTGGATTCTCTGAACCAATTGGACGATACCAAAGTAATTGAATTATTCCGCTCAGGCTATTTGCAACTGGCATATCTGGTCGCAGCCTCATTAAAACAATTTAATTCACTGGCGCATATGCGCAATCAAGTTTTATTGAGCCAAACCGAATCAGCTTGATGCCAATCGTCATTCTGATTTTTTCAAATATCTTTCTTTGTCACGCTTTTCTGTTTTCAATTGATCGCGTAGTTTAATGGCATGTTTGTATCCACTTGATGCCGATTGATTTAACCAAAATTGAGCTAGTTCATCGTCTTTGTCAGTTCCGTGTCCTTTGGAATACATAAAGTAAAGAATAAATTGCGCATGCCTATGACCACTCATTGCTGCACTTTTATATAGTTGGAAAGCTTTTGAATAATCCTGTTTTACATAATTACCATGAAGATAAAGTTCTGCCAACAGGGTTTGAGAGCTGTTGTTGCCTGTTTGCGCTCCTTTTTGGCACCACTGATAGGCTTCTTCATAGTTTTTCACTGCGCCACCATAGCCATAAATTGTTCTGTAGCAAAGTTCATGTATTGCATCTGGATTTCCTTGATTTGCAAGTTTTCGAATGTCATCTATTTGCATTGTTCCGACATCCTGTTGCGCAATCATGTCTTGGTCTAAAGATGGTCCATTACGTTTTGGATTGCCGGCACAGGAGGTTAAAATAAATAAAACCGCTATAAAGGGTATATATCGCATAGTCACAGCCTTTTCTGGATATAATTGATTACATGGAATTTTTATTACATTCAACTAACTCGAGATTTCTTATGGTAGAGTGAGATGAAGATGCTCCAAACGATATTTCAACTGGCGAAAAACCAAGCTCATAAGAATATAGACGATTTCTTGAGATTATTTTTACTTCATTATTTTTTGTAATAGTAAATGAGAATTTTACGGGTTCACCTATCTTGACCCCGCTTAGAAAAACAAATTCATCAATTTTATCCGTCTCTTTATTCCGAAGAAATGTATTGATAAAACTGACATAGACTTCATCTGAGTTTTTATCCTTTTCACTTAGAGAAATTTTAGCAAATTTGGAGTCTTCATCCCCGGTAATCACCAACATACTGGAAGCTAGCCACTCATCTGAACCATAGGCTTCAATAATTTTCATTTCCCAACAACTACCACTAGCTGCTTTCAAACTATCCAGCTTATAAACACGATACTGCCCTGCAGCGACCTTGAACTCCGTAGATGTATAGAATTTCGTGTTTTCATTGGTTTGTGCATGTGAAATGCTGGTTATTAAGAATAAAATTAGTAAAGTTATTGATTTCATATTATTTGCCCAGAGTTTTGTAATTAACTGCCCATCAAATAACGTAACGCATCTTTATCAGCACCGTAGGTTGGAAGAGGCGAAGCCGACTTCCGACAAAATTTACCGATAGCCTTTGAACCAAACATGTCGGAAGTCGCTGCGCTCTTCCAACCTACACATTTTTAATTTGAGTTACGCATTGTTTTGGCGATTTCAGTTTGATTGTTAGTTTTAGGGCAATAGATAAAAATTTTTCCTTCAGGCCATTCACCATTCCACCCACATGACCAGCAACCTGTTTTGTATGCACTGAAAATCTGCTCGAAAAAAGCATTGGTACCTCCCTCAATGGCTCTACTATAAATGCAACCTTTAAGATCTGATAAAACATCATCTAACAAATCCTTATATTGATCATGCAATTGATACTTAATGATTTTGCTTATATCTAATTGTAACTGCGACAAAATATTATCAATCTCAGCAAAATTAGGATCTGCGTATAGCTTTCTCCAAACTTCACTCATTTTTTCGGAACGAATGTCTGCCCAAGTAAGTTCATCATCACCATAAAGCTTTTCCCATGCCATTTTTTTTGCTTTATCGAGGTCGACTATCTTATCTTTGCAAGAATCACCGCTTAAAATTTTATTACTTTTAATAAAATCCAAGACTTCCTGCACCAATATTGAGTGCTTGCCAATACCTATTTGTCTCATCATCAACCTGATACCAATCGCGCTTTAAAACTATCCCGATATCGGCGCGAAAGAGTTAATTCTATTCCCTGATGTAATTTGATTTGATAATCACCGGTATCTTGCGGTATGACTTCTTTTACTTGTTGTATATCGACAATGGTTGAGCGGTGGATGCGCACAAAATTATCGGGTAGAAGTTTTTCTAATTTTTCCATGGTAATCCGCATGGGATAAACCGCGCCTTTGATGTGCAGATTGGCGTAGTTGCCGGAGGCTTCAATCCATTCTATGTCTTGCACCTGAATTAAAAATTCGCGGCCCAGTTTTTTAATTAACAAACGCTCGGGTTTGTGTGGATCGGTTTCAATTTCGGTTTGCGTTTCGCCTTCCTGAATATAACTCGCCTCACCTTGCAAGCGTCGCACGATCAAACGATAACCTAACACTACAATCAATACCGTTAAATAGGTTTGCGCGTCTTTGCGGTATTCGTATAAAAATTCAGTCGACCAATTACCAAAAGAATAGTCTTCATTCATCAAACCATACCAGGCGTGACGAATAGCCACCATGCCGATGATATGTACCAACGAAAAAGGCAATGTCAGCAAAATATGCAGGATAATTTTTTGTTTGAAGGAGTGCGACACCAGCCAGCGATCATGAATGGCAATGCCCAAAGGGATTAGCAATAAAATCATCACCGCGCTCGACACTTCCCAACAAAGCGGTTCCCAAAAAGGAATTGTTCTGCCGTCGCGTTGAAACTCCATCAATTGCGTGCTGGCCAATACCAAAATATTGATTCCAAACCAGACTACCAAAAACAGGCTGCCCCAAAGAAATTGATGTTTCACAAACGCTTGTATCTGGTCTTGTCGTAAATTCATAAATACTCGTCACTGATAATCGCCGCTTGTCACAAACCCTTGTCAATCCATCACTTGAGCCGGGTTGGCAACACAATCTTTCCCTAGGATAGCGACATCAATATCAAAAGGGGAAGCCCAATGCAGAATAATTCTGTTGCCGAAAAATCGCGTTTATATGAATTGGATGGTTTGCGAGTAAGTGCTTTTGGTCTGTTGATTTTGTATCACATCGGCATGTTGTATGTGGCCGATTGGGGATTTCATTACAAAAGCGCCTACAGCAGCGAATTTCTGGCAAACATCATGCTCTGGTCCAATCAATGGCGAATGTCGCTGTTATTTTTTATCAGCGGTGCCGCGCTGTCGTTTTTGCTGCGCAAATATCCGGGCACTGTCTTTCTTCGCAATCGTGTGCCTTTGTTATTGTTGCCCTGGATTTTCGGCATGCTGGTAGTGGTTGTGCCGCAAGTTTATGTCGAAGCGAATAGCACAAATCTTATTCCGGTAACCAACTATTGGCATTTTTGGTATCTCTATCTCGACCAAACCTCGGTTGAATTTGCGCCCCACAAAACGCTGGGCAGCATGCATTTGACCTGGAATCATTTATGGTTTTTGCCTTATCTACTGGCTTACAGTTTGATTCTATGGAGCCTGAATCCGCTTTTTACTCGACCATCAATACAAACTTTTTTCTCATCCATCGCCAAAAAAATCTCTTTACCGCTAGTGGTGATAATCCCGGTTTTGGGTTTTTATCTCATAGGGGCTTTGCTCTACAAAGACCATCCGGTGACTCATAATTTTGTCGATGACTGGTTTAATCAAGCTCGATCTTTTTTCGCATTTTTGTTGGGATTCGCTCTGATAAAACTCACCCATCTATGGCCAAGATTCAAAAACATTCGCTGGTTATTATTGGTCAGCGCAAGTTTTACTTATGGCTATTGTCTGTTTGCTTTTCATGGCGGCTCACTCGGCGACAGTGTTTTAGCCCAAGAAATTAACGGCCTTATCTGGTCCGCCAATCTCTGGTTGTGGTTATTAACCATGATCGCCTGGGGACAAGTTGTTTTCACCTCGAGTAATCCGGTTCTGCAATATCTAAATCGCGGCGTATTTTGTTTTTATGTATTGCATCAAACACTGATTATCGTATTTGCCTATTGGTTAGCGCCTTATCAATTAGGCCCTTGGCTTGAACCCTTGTCGATTATCTTTCTGACGATTATTGGCTGCTGGTGGGGCTATGAACTGATCCGGCGCATTCCGTATTTGAGGGTTTTGTTTGGCTGTCGATGAGCGTTTCGATCAACTCCCGAGATTAACCAAGATTAATGTCGGGAGTTTGGTTTTATAAATTCCTTCCCAAATATTTTTCAACCTTGGCTAATTCCCACTCGCCTGTAAAATATTTATCGAAGACAAATACAGTCAGCGTGTGCACAACAAGACCTATTCCCCAAAAAATGCAGGTTCCAAAAAACCACAAGTAGTCTGGGTTGGTCAGCAAGTTGATAGCCATACATCCGGCGTTAGTCACAATATACATCATCAAATGCAAATAAAATTTGCGCAGGCGCTCTACCTTTTTAAACGCAATTCGTTCCTGAGCGGTTTGCATTTCATTGGTTGGGTCTTTCATAACAATCTCCGTAGTCAGTGTTTGAAAATCAACTTCAAATACCGCAGCGATTGATTTTAATGTCTCGACACTCGGCGGATGCCCGGCTTCAATACGCTGTATAGTGCGCGCACTTAAACCACTCGCATCCGCAAGCTGTTGTTGAGACCAGCCTCGTTTGAGGCGCATTTTCTGAATCGACATAAATAATCTCCTGCTGTGGTGTTAGCAGTATTGATTTAAAACTCTTAAACAGTGACGACAGCCACACGAAATTGACGCGACAAGGGCACGACAGACTCTAGAATGGTGTATTTCAAGCGTTTTCCAAAAAGCGTTTAACCTGGGAACGCGAATTGAGAACAATGACTTTTTTGTCTCCAGGCAAAGCTTTCAACTGATTCATAATGTCAGGCTTTTTGTTAGTGGGATAATTCAATATCCACTTGTAAAAACCCAAATCAAATTGCTCCCTGCAACCCTCGGCCATATCAGATCGGGTCTGTCCGTATGACTTTATGCTTCTCCAAATAACCCTAGCTAAACAGAGGTAAGGATCTATATCGAGAAATATAATGGTATCGCTGCTATGCAAACGAATGTCCATGGTTGCTCCGTAATTTCCATCCAGAATCCACGAATCCTGACTACACAAATCTTCTTGTATTAATCGCCATTTTTCGCGTTCAGTTTCTACCCAACCCGGTTTCCAATACAAAGCGTCCAGGTGATAGACCGGTATTGTTAATTTTTCGCCAAGCTTAACCGCTAATGTTGATTTGCCGGCACCACCGGAGCCAATGATGGAGATTTTTTTCATTAGTCTATCTCGATGGTCTTTAGCTCATTAAACAATTTGTGATCTAGATTATTTTTCAGTTTTACCTGATCTCCATTCTGATTGCTCAAGACTACCTCTTTATTTATACCCGACAATATTCGATCCAAATCTCCAAAAATATCTATACCATTTATATGCGTAACATAAAAATCAGATGCAGGTAAGCCACAGTCTGGTCTTGACTCAATCTTTAAGGATTTTTCATCTAACCAGAATCCATAGCCATTGGTGCAATTTTGGGCAAGCAATATGTTGAATAGATTTTGAATAATTTGTTGTTTATCGGATGTGGTTTTTTTCACACCCATTCCAGTACTTTGAATGTATTGATTTATCGGGGAGTTAGCATCGTCCGCATCAGCTAACAAACTCAGGTAAGTCTTTGAATTATATCCATGCTGAGCCAGTGATTTTCTGTAGCTGTGTATGGAATATTGTGTGTGATTTTTTGTTGATAAAA
Source organism: uncultured Cellvibrio sp. (assembly GCA_966252135.1). Taxonomy (GTDB): domain Bacteria; phylum Pseudomonadota; class Gammaproteobacteria; order Pseudomonadales; family Cellvibrionaceae; genus Cellvibrio. The sequence continues at coordinate 229,895 of CBINNU010000005.1, forward strand.
GTTTTTTCCAGATTTTCTGAATATCGCTGGCTGCGACCAACGCATAGATATCAACCGGCTCATCAACAGAATCTTTTTTCTTATGATTCAACAACAAGGTTGCAAGCAAGCCGCAAGCGTAGATTTTGTTGGTTTCGGGCTGATTAATATTGGCCTGCTTAAAAATATGATATTGATTGCATCTATTTAGACTGGTCTGATACGACCGATTAAAATCTTGATCCGAATATAGATCCAACTCTCGCAAACTGATTAATGCAAAAGTTTCGGCCAACCCCTCATGTAGCCATGGCTCATTTGAAGCATCAAGAGAACTGATGTGGTTCGAATTAAATAAGTGGAATATTTCATGGGCTATAAATGCGAGAATGGTATTGCGCGCAGATAGATCATAATGTTGCCAGCTTTTTCCATAAAACCGCATAAATATATTCCCATTGGAATCAACATCACCCTTCCAACTATCACTATTTGAATCAGGGTAATAGGCCACCACCATCGTTGCTTTGGATTTTAAATTGATGCCTAATTTATCTTCATAGAATGCGTGTATTCTGTAGGGCGCAGATTCAAATATATCAGCCATCCAGGCTGGCAGCCTATCATCCAGTGCAATTGATATATCTGATTTTCGATTCTCTAATTTTCCAAAGTAGATGTATTCGGCCTTTTGAGATATGTCGTCTATTTTTATTTCTAAATCGCTATGATATTGACGCCGATTGAATATCAGGTTTTGTTTCCGAGAGTTTTTTATTTTTAAGGATGTATTTTTATCTGAATTTAGAGGTATAAATTTCGATAAATTTAGAATCCATGAATTTTCACCTGATAAGCTCGCACCCATTGCATAGACTCTATCAAACTCCATTTCTCGTTTGGCATTAAATGTTATGGTTGTTGATTTTATGTTATTGCAACTATGTTTGTTGACAAAATAGCGACCATCAAAAGAAAAACACTTGTCGTCATAACGCCAAGCCATCAATCGCTGTTGTTGGCCATCCTCTGAGAACTCCAGCTCTTGAATTACTTCGGAAAATTGATACTCAATTTTTACTTTGCCGTCTTCTTGAAATTCAAAGGTTATAGTCTCTGCTGAGCTATAAAAAGATATTCCGATTAGTATGAGTAGAAGTTTCTTCATTAACCAATTTCAACCGGCAACGATTCATCCACACCCCATTCAGCCCAGGAGCCATCATAAAGCGAGAGGTCTTTGTATCCCAATTCATAAGCGGCGAGCAGTGTGACGCAGGCGGTTATGCCGGAGCCGCAGCTGAAGGTGAAATTTTTTATTGGTGCATTGTGAAATGTTTCTTCTGCGATTTCCGGCGTTAAAAATCCCTCTACTACCAAACTCGAAAAGGGAATATTGATTGAGTTGGGGATGTGACCTTTGCGTAAACCTTTGCGTGGCTCTTCAACTCGGCCATAGAAACGATCAGCACTGCGAGCATCGACTACAGTCATTTTGGGTTGTGTGATTTGTGCGGCGATTTGTGTTTTATCGACAAGATAATCCGCTTGAAAATTGGCAACAAAATTTCCGATTGTTGTGGGTTTTGCAAAAGATTCTGTGGTGGTAAAACCGGCTTGTTTCCATGCAGGCAAACCTCCGTTGAGCACAAATACTTTTTCGTGACCCATGATTTTAAACATCCACCAGGCCCGTGGTGATGAGTACACGCCATAGGCGTCGAACACTATGATGATTGAATCCTGATTAATGCCTAATGCTCTCGCTTTGTTTTGAAATTCGTTGGCGCTAATAAGCGTGTGCGGTAAACCTGATGCGTGATCGCTGAAATCTTTTTCGATATCAAAAAGGATACTGCTGGGAATAGTGTCTTTTGCGATTTTTTCGGGGGCGATTCCTATAGGTGGAATGCTAGCGTCCAATAAAATGTAATCATTTTTGGATTGCCATTCACCTAGGGCTTCGATGGAAATTAAGGCAGATTGATTTTTTATCATTTGATTATCCTTGTATTGTTATTTACTTATTAGATAAATTTTCGTCATGCTCATTGGGCATCCAGTGACATTTATTCGAAAACCACTGGATCCCTTTTGGGATGACGAGGTATCAAAAATATATTTACTTTTTGATTGGTCTTTCCCAGCCTTTAATATTACGCTGTTGGCTACGCGCAATTGCCAAATCATTTTCTTCTGTGCTTTTGGTGATGACTGAGCCTGCACCTACTGTGCTGCCTGCAGCGATTTTTACAGGTGCGACCAATGCAGAATTGGAACCGATAAATGCGTTATCGCCAATTTCGGTTTTAAATTTATTTACGCCATCGTAATTACAGGTAATAGTGCCTGCACCCACATTCACTTTGCTGCCAATAACAGCATCGCCTATGTAACTTAAATGATTCACTTTACTGCCTTTGGCGATCACTGCTTTTTTGGTTTCGACAAAGTTACCGATTTTTACGTCGTCCGCTAGATCTGTGCCGGGGCGTAAGCGTGCGTAGGGGCCTATATCACAATTCGCAGCGAGTGTTGAATCTTCAATGTGACTAAAAGATTTTATCTGCGTTTGATTACCAATTTTGCTGTTGATGACAACGCAATTGGGTTCAATCATTACGCCATCACCTAAAATAACATCGCCTTCAAATACGCAGTTCACATCGATCACTACGTCGCGGCCGCAAGTTAAATTACCGCGAATATCAATGCGTGAGGGATCAAGCAAGGTCACACCGGCGACCATTAATTCGTTGGCTTTTTGTTGTTGATAAAAACGTTCGAGCGCCGCTTGTTGTTGGCGATTATTAATGCCTTCAACTTCTTCGACGGCATCCGGTTGTTCAACTTCAATAGCGACTCCATCTGCTTTCGCCATGGCGATAATATCCGTTAAATAATATTCGCCTTGTGCATTGTTGTTACTTAATTGCGGCAGCCATTTTTGTAGATGTTTGGCTTTAACGGCCATAATGCCGGTATTAATTTCGGTAATTTTTTTCTGCTCGTCGGACGCATCTTTGTGTTCAACAATCGCAATCACTTTGTTGTTGGCATCGCGCACTATGCGGCCATAACCGGTGGGGTTTTGCATATTGACTGTGAGCAAACCCATTTGGTGATCACTGACTTTTGCAATTAATTTTTGCAGAGTTTCGGCTTTGGTTAATGGCACATCACCGTAGAGAATCAACACGCTTGCATCATTACGCAAATGGGGTAGGGCTTGTTGCACCGCATGGCCGGTTCCAAGTTGCTGCGCCTGCAACACAAATTTCACATCCGGCGCCGCCATTTTTTCTTCCACTTTTTCAGCACCGTGACCCACGATAATCAACAATTGCTCACCACCAATTTTACGCGCGGTATCCGCAACATGTTGCACCAAGGCTTTGCCGCCTACAGGGTGCAACACTTTCGGTAAATCGGAGCGCATGCGTGTGCCTTTACCGGCGGCGAGGATGAGGATGTCGAGCATAACGTTTTCCTTAGTCATCAATCTGTTTTAGTGGGTACCAGTTTCTTCCGAGCCATTTTTTGAAGCTCGGATTATTAATTTTGAACTTCTTGTAGTTGCATGAATTAAAATCCGGTATCTGATTAATATTTTTTGATTTGCTTGTATCCAAAAAATCTATCGTCACATCGGGATCTCTTATTTCAGACGACTTGATGTATAAAAGTATTTGTACGACAACTCCGAAATTTGTAACAACCTCCGTTCTTATAATTTTCCCTTCACAAATTTCATGAGCCAAGTAGAAATTTCCATTTTCAGGCTTCTCTATCATTGGTCCAAACCTGATTCCATTTATAGTGGAATATTCTCGAATTTTTGTATTTCCAATCCATTCATGTTCAATTGTGAGTATATTCTTCTTATCTACATACAAACATGATGCTATGTCAGTTTCTCGATTGATTTCCTTTGATCCTAAATCAAGTACGACAAACTCTGACCCATCTGGGCACTGTTTCGGTTTGATTTCACTCAATTTCTTTTTTGCACTATGCGCCGCTTTGTTAAAGAATGGATCTACAACAGTGAATTCAGTATTTGAAAAACAAATATCAGCCGACAATATCAATACTAATATTCCAAGCCTGACAATTAACATGTTTTCTCAGCCTTTGTTAATTCCGTAACTATTTCTTTTCGACCTTCTTCTTTCGCTCGCTGTATAAACTCTTCCTCGGGAGATGTTATCTTTACTTTTAATTTCCGCACAGTTTTCAGAATTTGAGCCATTTTTGATTTGTTGTTTTTCATTTAACCAAAAACTCCTCAAAAGTAGGAACCCATTCTGATTTGTCCTCATTATGGGGTCAATTACAACTCTGTAAAAACAAAAAAGGGCGACTCGAAAGTCACCCTTTTTTGGTATTTCAGCAGGATTATTTGCCTGCTTTTTTCTTGATCGCTTGTAGCGTGCGCAGTTGTGCGGCGGCTTCGGCGAGTTGGGCAGCGGCCAGTTGGAAATTGATCTCGGAAGATTGATTTGCCAATTGTTGTTGCGCCAGGTTTTGTGCTTCGAGAGCAGCAGCTTCATCCATATCATCGGCACGCAAGGCTGTGTCGGCCAATACGGTGATGTGGTAAGGCTGCACTTCGAGATATCCGCCAGAGACGTAGAAGATTTCTTCTTCGCCGCCTGCTTTAATCAAACGCACAGGGCCGGGTTTGATGCCGGTCAGCAGCGGGGCGTGGCCGTAAGTGATACCGACTTCGCCCAGCGTACCTGTGGTGATGACCATCTCGACAGAGCCCGAGAATATCGCGCGCTCTGCACTGACGATGTCACATTGAACCGTCATAGCCATAGTGATGCCTCTTTACTTGAGTTTGCCGGCTTTTTCTACAGCTTCGTCGATTGTGCCAACCATGTAGAAAGCTTGTTCTGGCAAGTGATCGTAATCACCGGCTAACAAACCTTTGAAACCGCGAATGGTTTCTTTCAGTGGAACGTATTTGCCGGGTGAACCGGTGAATACTTCTGCTACGTGGAAAGGTTGAGACAAGAAACGTTCGATTTTACGAGCACGGGATACGGTCAGTTTGTCTTCTTCTGACAGTTCATCCATACCGAGAATCGCGATGATATCTTTCAATTCTTTGTAACGTTGCAATACGGTTTGTACACCGCGAGCGACTGAGTAGTGCTCTTGACCAATGACCATTGGATCCAATTGACGTGAAGTCGAATCCAGTGGGTCGATCGCCGGGTAAATACCTTTTGCAGCAATATCACGGCTCAATACTACGGTTGAGTCCAAGTGAGCAAAGGTGGTTGCTGGCGATGGGTCAGTCAAGTCATCCGCAGGTACGTATACCGCCTGGATAGACGTGATAGAACCGGTTTTGGTAGAAGTAATACGCTCTTGCAGAACGCCCATCTCTTCCGCCAAGGTTGGTTGGTAACCTACGGCTGACGGCATACGACCCAACAAAGCAGATACCTCAGTACCGGCCAGGGTGTAACGGTAGATGTTGTCAACGAACAACAGAACGTCTTTACCTTCGTCACGGAATTTTTCAGCCATGGTCAAACCAGTCAAGGCAACGCGCAAGCGGTTCCCTGGTGGCTCGTTCATCTGGCCATACACCATGGCTACTTTGGATTCAGAGAAAGTTTCGGTATTAACAACACCGGCTTCCTGCATTTCGTGGTAGAAGTCGTTACCTTCACGGGTACGCTCACCCACACCGGCGAATACTGACAAACCACTGTGCGCCTTGGCGATGTTGTTGATCAGTTCCATCATGTTTACGGTTTTACCTACACCCGCACCACCGAACAGACCAACCTTACCACCCTTGGCGAACGGGCAAACCAGGTCAACAACCTTGATACCGGTTTCCAGCAATTCTTCAGAGGCTGCCAGGTCTTCGTATTTGGGCGCTGCGCGGTGAATTTGCATACGCTCTTTTTCACCTATGGGGCCCAACTCATCGATTGGGTTACCCAATACGTCCATGATACGACCCAGGGTTTCGATGCCCACAGGTACGCTGATTGGATTATGGGTGTTGGTGACTTCAAGACCACGACTCAAACCTTCAGAAGATCCGAGAGCAATGGTACGCACCACGCCGTCACCCAACTGTTGTTGTACTTCGAGCGTCAAGTTGCCCTGGGTGATTACCAGAGCATCATAGACTTTAGGTACTGCATCGCGTGGGAATTCCACATCGATTACCGCACCAATGATTTGAACTATACGTCCACTACTCATGTTGCATTCCTCTTGGTTCCGGAATCAAAAATTCCGGCAGAAGGTTTAAAAGAAAATCGTTTCTTTAAATCAAAACCCTATCGTCAGGTGATTAACTCACCGCTGCCGCACCGCCCACAATTTCGGAAATTTCCTGGGTGATGGCAGCCTGACGGGCTTTGTTGTAAATCAGTTTCAAGGTGTCGATCAGTTCACCGGCGTTATCGGTTGCGTTTTTCATCGCAATCATACGCGCTGCTTGTTCACAGGCTGCGTTTTCAACAACGGCTTGGTAGACCTGTGACTCGATATAACGAGTCAACAAACCTTTCAACAAGACTTCAGCATCCGGTTCGTAGATGTAATCCCAGTGGTGCTTTAATTTGCTGTTATCTTCTGCCAGCAAAGGCAACAACTGACTAACTGTCGGTTGTTGGGTCATGGTGTTCACAAACTCGTTACTGACTAAATAGAGTTTGTCGATTTTGCCTTCTTCGAAAGCATCCAACATGACTTTAACGCTACCAATAAGATCGGCTACTTGCGGTGCTTCGCCCAAATCACGCGTACTGGCGACAACATTGCCACCGAAACTTCTAAAGAAAGCTCCGGCTTTGGCACCTACCAGACACAAATCGATCTGCACTTGTTGATCGGCCCAATCTTTCATGGATTTGATAGCAGACTTGAACATATTGACGTTCAAACCACCACAAAGACCACGATCACTCGACACCAGAATAAAACCCACGCGCTTGACGGGGCGTTCTTTCATAAAACGGTGTTTGTATTCCGGACTGGAATTGGCCAGGTGCCCGATCACTTCGCGCATGCGTTGTGAATAAGGTTTGCCTAATTCCATACGATCCTGCGCGCGACGCATCTTACTAGCAGCCACCATTTCCATGGCGCTGGTAATTTTTTGCGTACTCTTCACGCTGGATATTTTGGTCCGTATTTCTTTAGTGCCTGCCATATTCAAAGACTCTCAAGTGGTTATGGAGCCGAACCCGGCTCCTCCAGATCCCAAGGATTACCAGCTGCGGCTGGCCTTCAACTTGGTGATCAGCTCTTTGAACTTGCCTTCCAATTCGCCATTCCAGTCACCGGTCGCATCAATGTGCTTCATAGTGTCTGCATATTCTGATTGGGCGAAAGAGAGCAGGGCCGCTTCAAAATCCAATACTTTATTGACAGCAACGTCTTTCAGATAACCTTCGTTGGCTGCGTAAAGTACCAGGGCCATTTGTGCAACGCTCAATGGAGCAAATTGTTTTTGCTTCATCAATTCGGTGACACGTTGACCGTGTTCCAATTGCGCTTTGGTGGCTTCGTCCAGATCAGATGCGAACTGGGAGAAGGCCGCCAACTCACGATATTGCGCCAACGCGGTACGGATACCACCGGACAATTTCTTGATGACTTTGGTTTGCGCTGCACCACCTACACGCGATACCGAAATACCGGCGTTCATCGCAGGGCGAACGCCTGAGTTGAACATGCCAGACTCAAGGAAGATCTGGCCGTCGGTGATCGAAATTACGTTGGTAGGAACGAATGCAGATACGTCACCGGCTTGGGTTTCAATCATTGGTAATGCGGTCAAAGAACCGGTTTTACCTTTGATTTCACCATTGGTGAACTTCTCAACATAAGCTTCGCTTACGCGCGAAGCGCGCTCGAGCAAACGTGAGTGGAGATAAAATACGTCGCCAGGATAAGCTTCACGGCCTGGTGGACGACGGAGCAACAAGGAGATTTGACGATAAGCCCAGGCTTGTTTGGTCAGGTCGTCATAAATGATCAAAGCGTCTTGGCCGCGATCACGGAAGTATTCGCCCATGGTACAACCGGCGAATGCAGCCAGGAACTGCATAGCGGCTGGGTCAGATGCGGTGGCTGCGATCACAATGGTGTGATCCATAGCGCCGTGTTCTTCCAACTTGCGCACAA
>CBINNU010000006.1:0-237671 GCA_966252135.1 uncultured Cellvibrio sp.
GCTGCGATCACAATGGTGTGATCCATAGCGCCGTGTTCTTCCAACTTGCGCACAACGCTGGCAACAGACGAAGCTTTTTGACCAATGGCAACATAAATACATTTAATGCCAGAGTTCTTTTGGTTGATGATGGCGTCAACAGCGATAGCTGTTTTACCGATTTGACGGTCACCGATGATCAACTCACGCTGACCACGACCAATCGGCACCATGGCATCAATCGCTTTCAAACCGATTTGTACTGGCTGATCAACTGACTTACGCCAAACCACGCCGGGCGCGATCTTTTCAACAGCGTCAGTCATCTTGTTGTTGAGCGGGCCTTTACCATCAATCGGGTTACCCAGTGCATCCACCACGCGGCCCAACAATTCCGGACCAACAGGCACTTCAAGGATACGACCGGTACATTTACATTTTTGGCCTTCGGCAACACCACGATAATCACCGAGGATTACCGCACCTACGGAGTCACGCTCCAGGTTAAGTGCCATACCGTAAACGCCGCCTTCAAATTCGATCATCTCGCCGTACATAACATCGGCAAGACCATGAATACGAATAATACCGTCGGTAACGGATACCACAGTACCTTCGTTTTTGGCTTCTGTTGAAAATTCAAGTCCAGCAATGCGCTGCTTGATGATTTCACTGATTTCAGAAGGATTCAGTTGCTGCATGCTCTGTTCCTCAATCCTGATTAGGATTTCATTGCTTCGGCAAGTTTTGCCAAGCGACCACGAACGGATCCGTCAATAATGGTGTCGCCCGTACGAATCACGACTCCACCCAACAGGCCCTTATCTACCGAGCCTTGTACATTGACTTTACGATCCAGTTTGGCGCTCAACACTTGAGCCAATTTGTTAATTAAATCTGCTGGCAGTTCATAGGCCGCGGTTACGTCTACATCAAGCGTTTTTTCTTGCTGCGCTTTCATAGCAGCAAAAAGATTTTTGATGTAAGGCAGTAACGCCAGGCGTTTGTTGCTGGCAAGGGTTTGGATGAAATTTTTCATGGCTTCATCCAGTTTTTCACCGCAGACATTGATAAAAACGGATGCCTTCTGTGCAGCGGACAAGCTCGATGTGACTAACAATTTCTTCACCGATGCCTCTTCTGCAACAGCAGCAGCGACTTCCAACGCGTCATACCATGACTGCAATTGGTTCGCCGCCAAAGCGTGCTGGAAAGCAGCTTTGGCGTAGGGTCTTGCGAGGGTGGTGAGTTCTGCCATAACTACCTCGATTAGAGCTCAGCAGCGAGTTTGTTTACCAACTCGTTGTGGGCGTTCTGGTCGATGGAGGACTCCAGGATTTTTTCCGCACCAGCCAACGCCAGTGTTACCACCTTGCTGCGCAGTTCTTCTTTCGCGCGGGCAACGGCCTGATCTATCTCAGCCTGTGCACCTTGCTTGATACGGTCTGCTTCAACACGCGCTTTTTCTTTTGCTTCTTCAACAATGTCAATCGCGCGCTTGTTGGCCTGGTCAATAATTGCAGCCGCTTCTTTTTTCGCCGCTGTCAATTGTTCACCCGCATGTTTCTGAGCCAGCTCCAGATCTTTTTCAGCTCTGTCAGCCGCTTGCAGACCATCCGCAATACGCTTTGAACGCTCAGCCATGGCAGTCACAATCGGCGGCCATACGAACTTATAGGTCAGGTAGATAAAGATTGCGAAAGCAATCATCTGCCCGATTATGGTTGCATTGATGTTCACGTATAAATGCCTTTCTTAAAGGTTTAAGTGGAGGTTTAAGCAACGGCGAACAGAATGTACAAACCAATAGCCACACCGATCATTGGAACGGCGTCAACCAGACCCATTACGATAAAGAATTGTGTACGGAGCATAGGAATCAATTCTGGTTGACGAGCACCGCCTTCCAAAAATTTACCACCGAGTATACCTACACCAATAGCAACACCAACGGCACCCAAACCGATTACCAGGGCACCAGCCAAATATAACAACGCAATTGCTTCAGTCACTGTCATTCTCCAAAAGTTAAAGTTAAAAATAAAAAGGTAAACCAAAAATCAAAATCAAAAACAAAAAATCAATTAGTGTTCGTCAGCGTTATGGAACGCCATGCTGAGATACACAATGGTCAACACCATAAAAATAAACGCTTGCAACGAAATAATCACGATATGGAAAAGTGCCCAGATAATTTGTATCCCACCCGCCGCCAAAGCAAACAAATAACCAGCACCAAACATAATGGCAACCAGAATAAAAATTATTTCGCCAGCGTACATATTTCCAAACAACCGCAAGCCAAGTGAAATTGGTTTGGCAATCAGGTTGACGAATTCCAATACAAAGTTGGCGGGGATAAATAATGCTTGGATAACTACATTGTTACTGCTGAAAGGATGCAAGCAAAGTTCTTTGGCAAAACCCACAACACCTTTTTGAGTAATGCTGAAAAATAACACCAAGGCGAATACAAACAAGGCCATACCCATGGTGATATTAGGGTCGGTGGAAGGAACAATCTTGAAAAATACTGAATGCGGGTCATAACCCATGGCACCGCCAATTTGTTGCGCCAGACCGGGAATCAAATCCACTGCAATCAAATCCATAAAATTCATGAAAAACACCCACACCAGAATGGTCAATGCCAAAGGTGCAACCATGCGGTTGTGGTAGGGGAACATGGTTTTTACGTTGGTATCAACAAAATCAACCGCGGTTTCAACCACGTTCAGTAATCCCGACGGGGCTGAGGTTGAGGTCGCTTTTTTAGCAGCAGAACGGAAAAGCAGGAAAAACAAAATACCGAGGAATAATGACCAACCCATGGTATCCACATTAATCGCCCAGAAACCCATTGCCTTAGCTTGTTCTGTGCTCTCTGCGAAACCCCAACTACCGTCCGGCAACTTGCCATAGGTCATGTTGGTCAGGTGGTGTTTGATGTATTCCGTTGATGTCAACGAATGTTCAGTACCAGACATGTGCGTATCCACTCAATAAATATAAAAACGGTTTCCAGTCAGCACTCAGCGAGCGGCAGATCTGTGTTTTATCAGGGGATAGACCCAAATAATTCCCTGGCCTGCGATAAAACCGGTTAACAAGATCAAACCCATTTTGGTGTCTTGTAGCCAGGGCAATTTTTTAAATGCCAGGATAAACAACAGGGCTACCACCAGGAGTTTGCCGGCCTCTCCCAGATAAAACGCCACTAGCAATCGCCCCGGCGGGGAGCCTAGCGGCGGGCGAAACACAACCAGCGCAAACCAAAGGTTCGCCAGAAAGCTGATCATTCCACCCATGAATAAACTTAAGGCAATGCGTTGATCCCAAATCAGGGCGGCCGCACTGATAACCGCCAACAAAACGGCTTGCAGGCCCAGCATTTTCAACGCATAGGTGCGTCCTTTGAGACTGTTCGACATAGGGCACCCAAAAAACGGCGGCATTTTGTCACAAATTTTACGCCATTACCATTGGTAACACGCCTGTCACAAGACGCACAATTGCGGCGCATTATAGAGACTCGCCCCCAACCCGGCAACGGGCGGGCTAACATTTAAGAAAAGACTTGGCTAGTAAATTTGGTGTAAATGTTTTTGAGCTTCACTTCCGATAGAACAATGGATAAACCGCAAATTCAAACGATTCCGGTAAAGCTTTTTCGAATATATGCCATATCTTATTGAGTTCAGTTTCACCATAAGCAGTGTACGGCTCCATCCAAGGCAGGCTAATACCACTGTCCCTATAAGCTGTCGAACCGACAGCTAAAATTTCTTTGGTTTGAATATCAATTAGCTCTAATTTGTAAATCAAGTAGGGAAAACCATTTTTGGTTCTTTGGCCCCAAATTCCAAAACCCTGTATTGGATGTTGAATTTCGTTAAATTGAAACCTATCCGCCCTGAGTACAACTACATAACGATGCTTAAAATCACCCAAAGCCAGGGATGCATCTTTTCCGATAAGATTTCCAAATCTATCTTGCGCTTTGTTTATTTTTTCTTTGCTTATGCTATCCAGCTCGATAACTGAGATTGGAATACTGGTCTTTTTCTTTACTTGTCGTAGTGCTTCTTCCAGCAGTCTCTTTTCCATTGGATAATCTGTAACAGGCTCACACTTTAGATAGTTGTTAAAAGCCGTTATTCCAATATAGCTATAACAGAACTCTGAATTCACAGCAGAAACTAAGGCTACCTTATCAATCCGATTCAAAGCTTCTTCAGAGATAGGCTTAGAGCCAACAGCACAGCCTATAAGTGTTAAAGAAAATAATATATAACAAAAAAATTTCATATTTCTACCACAATTTACTCAGCGAATCCCTTTGTGTTTAAACAATAATTTCTTATTTAATATGCCCCAAAATCCCATCCAACTCATCCAGCGAATTGTAGTTGATCACCAATTTGCCTTTGCCTTTGGCGGAGTGTTGAATCAACACTTCGGCCCCGAGTTTTTCGGAGAGGCTTTCTTGTAATTGGCGGACATCAGCTGATGCCTTGGGAGTTTCCGTCTTGGTTTTGGATTTTTGTTCTTGATAAGAGCGAACCAGGGTTTCGGTTTGGCGAACAGATAATCCTTTGGCGACGATTTGTTTGGCTATATCGCGTTGTGCATCGGCATCAAGTGTTAACAATGCGCGAGCATGGCCCATTTCGATATCGCCGTGTTCCAACAAAGTTTTTACGTCGTCATTCAACGCAATCAAACGCAAAAGATTGGTCACGGTGGTGCGGGACTTTCCGACCGCTTGTGCAACTTCGGCGTGCGTTAATTCGAATTCATCTTGCAAACGTTTAAGTGCAAGTGCTTCTTCCATGGGATTTAAATTTTCGCGCTGAATATTTTCAATCAGCGCCATTGCAATCGCGGCTTCGTCCGGCACATCGCGAATCACGGCCGGGATTTTATCGAGGCCCGCTAATTGAGTTGCGCGCCAACGGCGTTCACCGGCGATAATTTCGTAGCGGCCTTCGCCGATTGAGCGCACCACAATCGGTTGCATTACGCCTTGAACTTTGATCGATTCTGCTAATTCTTCCAGCGCTTCCGGATGCATATCGCGGCGCGGTTGATATTTTCCACGCTGGATAATATCAACCGGCAAATGCGCTAACTTGCCATCTTTGTATTCCGGCATTTTTTGTTCGGCATTTTCATTCACTGACATTTCCGGTGCGGGTGCACTCATCCCTAAACCTGCACTCAAGAGTGCGTCCAATCCTTTACCTAAACCTTTGCGTTTATTCGACATCATTGATTACCAAATTTTATTGTTTGTTATTCTGCTGTAGTTGCAACAGGCGTTTTGTGTTGCGCTTCATTGCGACGAATAATTTCTCCTGCCAGCGCGAGATAAGCAATCGCACCTTTTGACTGACGATCAAAAGCCAATACCGGCATACCGAAACTAGGTGCTTCCGCCAAACGCACATTGCGCGGAATACAAGTGCGATACAAACGATCCGCAAAATGTTGTTGCAATTGTGCGGATACATCATTGGTCAAACTGTTGCGCGGATCGTACATAGTGCGCAACAAACCTTCGATTTTTAATTCCGGATTCAACACTTGTTGTACTTGATTAATCGTTCCTACCAACGCCGATAAACCTTCGAGCGCGTAGTATTCACACTGCATGGCGATAATCACACCATTACAGGCCGTCAGCGCATTTACGGTTAACATGTTGAGCGAGGGCGGGCAGTCAATCAAAATATAATCGTATTGATCTTTGACTTGATTTAAAACTGCTTGCAAACGACGCTCTTTTTGCGGCATGGACAACATTTCCACTTCTGCCGCTGTCAAATCACCGTTCGCGGGTAATACATGATATTTACCCGATTCAGAAATCACCAAACAATCTTTGATATTGGCGCGATCGGTTAAGACATCATAAATCGTTTCTTCGATTTCACTTTTATTAATGCCGCTACCCATAGTGGCATTGCCCTGTGGATCCAGATCAACCAGCAACACACGTTTTTTTGTCGCTACCAAAGACGCAGCCAAATTCACGCAGGTTGTCGTTTTACCGACGCCGCCCTTTTGATTGGCAATAGCATAAATTTTTGTCACTTGTTGATCCTTTACCACAAAAGTGGTGTGTAAATTTTTTAACGGGGTCGCAGTACCAGTAAATGTCGTTCGCCCTCTGTGTCTGCAACAACTAATTTTTGTGTTTCAAGCAATTCAATTTTTTCAACTATTGCATCTACTTCATCTTGTGGAAACAGCCCTTTCATGGCCAAAAATAATCCATCCTTTTTTAACAGATGCGCACAACCTTCTGTCATATCCTGCAAACTGGCAAAGGCGCGGCTAATGACAGCATCGAATTGCTGTTCGGGTTGAAAGGTTTCAACCCGACGATTTTCCACCGTCACATTATCCAGTTTTAACAAACTTTTAATGTGAAACAGGAAACGCATTTTCTTGCCGTTACTATCCAACAGCGTCCACTGGCGATCCGGAAACATAATCGATAAAGGAATGCCCGGCAAACCACCACCAGTTCCGACATCGATAATAGATTTCAAATCCGGCCGTTGTTGCAACCAGGGCACCACACTCAAACTATCCAACAAATGCCTGGGTATCATCTGCTGCAAATCACGCACTGCCGACAGATTATAGGCTTTGTTCCATTTATCAAATTCGCTGATGTAGGAAAATAATTGCTCAAGCTGTTGTGTTGTTAATTCAACACCCTGCGAAGCAGCACCTTGCAGCAGCGATTGTTTAGCCTCTTGCACACTCAACTCTTTTTTATTTATGGGCGTTGCTTGCCTCGCCCTTAACACTAATCATGGGCGCAGCAAGCGGCGCCCCTACAGCATTTAAACCGCTTCAGATTTCAAACGTTTTAAAATGCCCTGTTTTTTCAAATACATTAACAATTGCGAAATTGCTGCAGGCGTGATGCCGGAAATACTTTGAGCGCGGGCCAGGGTCTTGGGTCTGGCTTGAGTCAATTTTTGTTTGACTTCGTTGGATAAGCCTTCAACCTGTGAAAAATCAAAGTCTTCCGGGATCAAAGTATTTTCATAGACACGCAAGCGATCGATTTCATCTTGCTGGCGATCGACATAGCCGGAATATTTTGCGTCGATTTCAATTTGTTCGGCAGCGCGCTCATCAATTATCGCTTCGCCTTTCAAGGATGCTACATCGCTGTAAGTTAATTCCGGGCGCTTTAACAAATCGAACAGGGAATATTCTCGGACAATTTTGCTTTGAGTTTTCGCTTCAACCAATGCAGCCTGTTCAGAGCCCGCTTGAATCCAGGTGGATTTCAAACGTTGTCTTTCCGTTTCAATGACATCTTGTTTATTGCTGAACAGTTCCCATTGCTCATCACCGACTACACCTAACTCACGGCCTTTTTCTGTTAAACGCAAATCGGCGTTGTCCTCACGCAATAACAAACGATATTCCGCACGACTGGTAAACATGCGATAGGGTTCTTTGGTACCGAGGCGAATTAAATCATCAACCATCACACCAATGTAGGATTGATCACGACTGGGCACCCAGGCGTCTTTTTCTTGCGCGCGCAGCGCGGCGTTGATGCCGGCGAGAATACCTTGCGCGCCCGCTTCTTCATAACCGGTGGTGCCATTGATTTGCCCGGCAAAAAATAATCCTTTGATGGCTTGAGTTTCCAAACTGTGTTGCAATTTTTGCGGATCAAAATAATCGTATTCGATGGCATAACCCGGGCGCAAAATGTGCGCTTTTTCAAAACCTTTCATCGAACGCACAATTTCCAACTGCACATCAAAGGGCAAGCTGGTGGAAATGCCATTGGGATAAAGTTCGTGAGTGGTTAAACCTTCGGGCTCAATAAAAATTTGATGTGAACTTTTATCGGCAAAGCGATGAATTTTATCTTCAATCGACGGGCAATAACGTGGACCAATACCTTCTATCACACCGGAATACATGGGCGAGCGATCCAGATTGCGGCGAATAATATCGTGCGTGCGCTCATTGGTGTGGGTCATGTAACAACAAATTTGTTGTGGATGCATAGCGCGATTGCCGCGCACTGACATTACCGGCACCGGTGTATCGCCCCATTGTTTTTCCAATCCTTCGAAATTCACAGTGCGCGCATCAATTCGCGGCGGTGTTCCGGTTTTTAAACGGCCCACCGGTAAATTTAATTCACGAAGACGTTTGGACAAAGCAATCGCCGGTGGATCACCGGCGCGACCGCCAGAATAATTTTGCAAACCAATATGAATTAATCCACCCAAAAAAGTCCCAGCAGTCAGCACGACTTGATTGGCCATAAAGGTCAATCCCATTTGCGTAGTAACACCTGTGACTTGATCGCCTTGCAGAATTAAATCATCAACAGCTTGTTGGAATATCCAAAGATTGGGTTGGTTTTCCAGTGTGTGACGAATCGCCGCTTTGTAGAGAATTCTATCGGCTTGTGCACGTGTGGCGCGCACAGCGGGGCCTTTGCGAGCGTTCAACACTCGAAATTGAATACCGCCCTTGTCGGTCGCCAGCGCCATAGCGCCACCCAGTGCGTCGATTTCTTTGACCAGATGACTTTTGCCAATGCCACCAATCGCCGGGTTGCAGGACATTTGCCCGAGGGTTTCAATATTGTGTGATAACAACAGGGTTTTGCAGCCCATACGTGCCGCTGCCAAACAGGCTTCTGTACCCGCATGGCCACCACCTACGACTATCACATCAAAACGGTCTGGAAAGATCATCTCACCGACACCTCAACAAGGGCTCAGGAAAAAAGGGCAGGCATTATAGAGCTAGTCGTTGATTTGCACAAAACGTGTACAGTCTTTAAGCAATAGATTTTTTTGATGCTCAAACGGATTTTTTAACAGGGCTGGCGTAACAGCAGAGGAAAAATATGAATTAAAAAATATTTCTTATGTTGTTTAGTGTTTTAGTACTTATTAAAGCTTTTAAGGACGACATTTTCTGTTAATAAGTCAATTTTTATTATATAAATCAATTAGTTGTATAAAGTATAAGCATCTGGAAAAACCAGGGTTAAGCTGCTGGCAAGCTGCCTGTAAGCTTGGGATTAAAGGGTCAGTTATACAGAGAATCCTAAAATTCCGACTTATCCCCAATTTCACCTCCAGTTTATCGAGTTGAAAGTGACAAGTTGTTACCAGATTCTTGTTAACAAAATAACTTATCAATAAAAAACAGTAGGTTATAGCCAAAACTTAGTGTATTTCTGTGGATAAGCTGTGTAAGTCTGTGGAAAAAACTCAGGATAAGCCTGTATAAACATTGCTATTAGGGTAAGGATTAGCTCATTCACCCGGAAAACTACATAAAAGCTACATTCAATCTTCAAGCAGGATTTAGTCCTGTCTGCCATTCTGGAATCAACTCAAGATGATTCACAACAGGTTTTTGTTTATGAATATTTTTATCAAATGGTTTGTGGTGGTCTGGCTGAATAGCATTTTAGGCTTTTTATTGGGCTATGACGGCAAAGGACAAGAACAGCTTATAGGGATGGTATTGGGGGTTATGACCTGGTATTTCATCTATGTTTTTGTTGATTATCAGTTAAAAAAATCGGGATGTGAAAAAGAAAGTCGTCGATTATTTATCAGTGCTATGATCAGAATTCCATTGCAATTGTGTTTTGTAACTGACTTTTATGCCGGTTTTTCAGCCGCTTTTACGCTGGAATTTTTAGGTTTGGATAATTACGGAAACACTTTATTAACCGCTTATTTAATGACATTTTTTACTGGCTTTTATTTGAGTTTTTTCTGTAGCGCGATTTTTTTGTTGATCACCTTTATAGGAAATTGGTTAGATTCAAGTAAAGAAGCAGTCGCGCAAACTTGATTGGAACAATATTACTTTCCAATACAAAAACTACTAAAGATTCTTCCTAATAAATCATCCGGTGTGAATTCGCCGGTGATTTCGCCCAGAGCATTTTGCGCTTGTCTTAGGTCTTCAGCGAGTAATTCACCGGCGGCGTGTTGCAGTTGAATTTTGCCTTGTTGTAGAAAATTATTGGCGCGTTGCAGAGCATCCAAATGGCGACGTCTTGCGGTAAAACCCGACTCATTGGTTTGTTGAAAACCCATAATGGATTTTAGATAAAGGCGTAAATCATCTATCCCTTGATGATGTTTGGCGCTGAGGTTGATAAATTCCTGCCCAGCTTCTGTTGTCAGTAAACCGATTTTTTCCTGGCTTAAATCAATTTTATTGCGAATTAAAATAATTTTTTTGCGATCAATTTTATTAGCTGATTCTGGCCAGAGTTGATCAATATTGGTCGATGAATTGTGGTTGGCATCGACTACTAATAAAATTCGATCAGCTTGTTCTATTTCTTGCCAGGCGCGTTCTATACCGATTTGTTCAACCTGATCCGGGCTCTCACGTAAACCGGCGGTATCGGCAATATGCAAGGGCATACCATCTATATGAATATGTTCACGCAGTACATCACGTGTAGTTCCCGCTATGGGGGTAACGATTGCAGAATCGCGACCACTTAAGGCATTTAATAAACTGGATTTGCCTGCATTGGGCTTACCGGCAATCACCAGGCGCATACCGTCGCGGACCAGACTGCCTTGTTTGGCTTCCTGAAAGATTTGTGTGAGTTGGGCTTCTATATTGAGTAAATCTTTTTCGATTTTGCCATCACTTAAAAAATCAATTTCTTCTTCAGGGAAATCAATGGCGGCTTCAACATAAATACGCAATTGAATTAAAGCTTCAACCAATTCGTGGATACGTTTGGAAAATACACCTTGTAGTGAATGCAACGCATTGCGTGCTGCTTGTTCGGTACTGGCATCGATTAAATCGGCAATGGCTTCAGCCTGGGCTAGATCGATTTTGTCGTTGAGGAATGCGCGTTCTGAAAATTCGCCGGGTTTTGCTAATCTGGCGCCCAGTTTTAAGACGTTGTTTAACAACATATCCATGACTACCGGGCCGCCGTGACCTTGTAGCTCTAAAACATCTTCACCGGTAAAAGAATGGGGATTGGGAAAAAAAATAGCCAGTCCCTGATCAAGAATCTGGCCGTCGATGGAAACAAAATCACAATAATGTGCTTGTCTCGGTTTTAAATCAGTTTTAACAATTGCTTTTGCAATAGCTGCAGCTTTATTGCCAGAGACTCGAATAATACCAACACCACCACGGCCGGTTGCTGTGGCTATGGCGGCAATGGTATCGGTATAAATCATTAAGCTTTAGCTTCCTTTCTTTCGATTTTTCGCGTGATATATTGTTGCTGAGCGATTTGTAAAATGTTGTTGGTTAACCAATAGAGAACTAACCCTGATGGGAACCAAAGGAACATAAAGGTAAATACAAAAGGAAGCATTTGCATTACTTTTGCTTGCATTGGATCGGGCGGTTGTGGGCTGAATTTCATGGTGACAAATTGTGAAATACCGTAGAGGATTGGTAATACAAAGTAAGGATCCATTCGAGATAAATCTTCGATCCACAAGAAGAAGGGTGAATGACGTAATTCAACAGATTCCATTAGTACCCAATATAAAGCTATAAATACGGGCATTTGAATTAACAGAGGTAAACATCCACCTAATGGATTTACTTTTTCAGTTTTGTAAAGCTTCATCATTTCTTGTGAGAAACGTTGTTTGTCTTCACCATAGCGTTCTTTTAAATCTGCCAGTTTGGGTTGCAGTTTTTTCATTTTTGCCATAGAAACATAACTTGCTTCAGACAATTTAAAGAAAATTGCTTTAACAAAAATGGTAAGCCCAATAATAGCAAGACCCCAGTTGCCGACTAACCAATGAATTTGTTGTAAGAGCCAGAATAGGGGAATGGCTATCCACCACAACCATCCGTAATCCACAGTTAAATTTAAATGTGGAGCTATAGTTTTTAATTTGTCAGTATCTTTAGGGCCAGCATAAAAAATCGCATCAACTGATTGTTGCTGTTTGGCCGGTACTACCATATCCGGTGTTTCAAAACCCAAAACATAGAGTAGTGATGATTTGTCCTGACGAATTGAATATTGAATTGTGGATTCAGGATTGGGAATCCAGGCACTAATAAAATAATGTTGTACCAGCGAGATCCAACCATTCTGATGAGTGAAAGTCACTACACCGTCTTTGGTTATATCTTCGAAATGATATTTTTTATAGTTCTCTTCGTTGTTGGTAGTGGCTACACCGAGAAATGGATTCATCTCCAGTGCACTCACTTTGGTTAAGCGTTTTCCATCGTGAATGATACGAGCGAAGAATTTTGCACTCCAGGTATTATCACTTTGGTTATCGATAATATATTTCAAACCAATTTGGTATTCGCCTTTTTTGAAGGTGAATTGTTTGGTAATTTTCACATCGCCTTGTTGATAGACCAGATCAACAACCAATTCATTTTGGTTTTCTGTCATTTCAAATTGATCTTGGGCAACACTGAAAACCGGTTTTGAACCGTCAACACCATTAGTGCCGTTAATACCAAATAATCCGGATTGGGTAATGTAGGTGTGATCATTACGTTGATCTAACAATACAAAGGGTTGATCGGGTTGATCCAGCGAAACGGAATGTTTTGGCAGAGTGACTTCAATAATGTCACCACCGAGTGTATCTATAGACACATTCAAACTGTCAGTTTTTACCTGAATAATTTTTGATGAATTATTGGTAACCAATTGGTTAGCTGCAGTACTGGTTGATTGCGTTGTCGGGTTAACTGTGCTCGCAACAGAACTGGAAGCAGTGGCGACTGATTCAGCGACTTTAGGTGCGTGTAAATCGTTAAATTCTTTGTAGCGAATTACAAGTAATAAAGTGACTGCAAGAATTGCGACTATCAAAATATTTTTTTGCCAATCCATCTTAATGACTACCATGGTGATGTGAATGGGAGTGCGAGCAGCACTGATGAGTTTTAGGTGGAACCAAATCTTCGCCGCCCGGATGCCAAGGGTGGCATTTTAAAAGACGAATCAGCGTTAGATAAGTCCCGCGAAAAAATCCATGAGTTAACAAAGACTCTTCCGAATAACCTGAACAGCTGGGATAAAAACGACATTGGTTGCCGATAATCGGGCTTAATGTGTAGCGATAAACCAGAATCAGTTTGATTGCTATCCACACCAATAAGCTGTCTATCCACTGAAAGATTTTCATGATGCTGGCTTTTCCGCTTGTTGTCTGACTTTCTTTAATAATCGTTGCCATTGATGATCCAGCAATGAAAACACATTGGCATTATCCAATTTATCCAAACCATTTCTGGATAAGATAATCAAATCAAGATCAGCAAAATCCGCCTGACGTTTGCGAAAGCTTTCACGACAAAGTCGTTTGATACGATTGCGATCAACAGCGAGACGAAGATGTTTTTTGGCAACAACCAATCCTAAACGAGGAGAACCGCGCCCATTATGACAGGCTAATAAAAGAAGGTGTTGGTGGGAAATGCGGAAGGAAGCAGAATCGAAAACCTGTTGAAAGTCACCAGAGTTAAGCAAACGCAGGGATTTGCCGAAGGTTTGCTTCACTCTGATGGCTCATCAATAGGGGATTAGATAGTCAGGCTTTTACGACCTTTGGCACGACGACGAGCCAATACCTGACGACCATTTTTAGTAGCCATACGAGCACGGAAACCGTGAACACGTACTTTTTTCAAATTGCTGGGCTGGAATGTTCTTTTCATTTAAGAGCAACCTTTAGAACTCAAGTTTGTAAAACCACCCGTCCGTTAGTGGTAAGGGTAGCCGGTAAGGGTAGAAAGGGCCGCGATTCTAAAGAATGTATCCGCCTAAAGCAAACGCTTTTGGGTAAATATTCAACAAACGCTGATTTTTCAATCAATTATTGGTTTATACCTGGTTATTCTCAATTTATGTTCAGGAAATGAACAATTTATACACAGATTTATCAACAGATTATCTATTTACAACTGACTGATTTGGAAAGAATTTTGTAAATTAATCACTTGACTAAAAAATATTTTTTCAGATTGTGGATAACTTTATTCTGCTGGAATACACTTGCCGACCAACATAATGATAAGGGGAAATTCCGTTGGTTGATACGCTTTGGAAATCCTGCCTTTCCAGCTTGCAAAATGAATTACCTGCACAGCAGTTCAATACCTGGATCAGGCCCTTGCAAATTGAAGCTACAACTTCTGGTCAGGAGTTGCGTCTGCTTGCGCCCAACCGTTTTATTTGCGATTGGGTTAATGAAAAGTTTTTGCACCGTATTAAAGAGTTGGTTGGACAATATAATCCACAGCCCATGTCGGTAGTTATCGCCAGCTCATCCAAGCCCCTTACTCCGTCTTACTCGGCACAACCGGTTTCTGCACCTGCGGTGATTGAACAAAGGACCAGTTATCAATCCAAACCGGTAATAGAAGAAGCTAAAGAATCAGCACCAGACAACACGCCTGATTTAAATGTCGAAGGCGGGTTAAAGCACAGTCATTATTTAAATTCAGCCAGTACTTTTGCCAGTTTTGTTGAAGGCAAATCCAACCAATTGGGATTAGCAGCTGCGCGTCAGGTTGCGGAAAATCCCGGTGGTGCTTACAACCCACTCTTTATATATGGTGGCGTAGGTTTGGGTAAAACCCATTTGATGCAAGCTGTGGGTAATGCCATGTTGGCGAAAAATCCCAATGCCAAAATTGTTTATTTGCATTCCGAACGTTTTGTTGCGGACATGGTTAAAGCTCTGCAACTCAATGCAATTAATGATTTCAAACGTTACTACCGTTCCATGGATGCCTTGTTAATTGATGACATTCAATTTTTTGCGGGCAAGGAAAGATCCCAGGAAGAATTCTTCCACACCTTCAATTCATTACTCGAAGGTGGCAGACAAATTATTTTGACCTGCGATAGATTCCCCAAAGAAATTAATGGCCTTGAAGAAAGATTAAAATCCCGATTCGGTTGGGGACTAACCGTTGCTGTAGAACCGCCAGAGTTGGAAACCCGCGTGGCGATTTTGATCAAGAAAGCTCAACAAGCCGGAATTGATCTACCGAATGAAGCGGCATTTTTTATTGCGCAACGTATTCGTGCTAATGTGCGTGACCTCGAAGGCGCGTTGAAACGCGTCATCGCCAGCGCTAATTTTACCGGCCGTTCTATAGATGTTGAATTGGTTCGCGAAGCGCTAAAAGATTTGTTAGCACTGCAGGATAAACAAGTTGGAATTGATAATATTCAGCGGGTTGTTTGTGAATATTACAAAATTAAAATGAATGATATGGTGTCCAAACGCCGCAATCGTTCAGTTGCAAGACCAAGACAAGTGGCTATGGCGCTGGCCAAAGAATTAACCAATCACAGTTTGCCGGAAATTGGTGAAGCTTTTGGCGGTCGCGACCATACGACGGTTTTACATGCCTGTCGCAAAATTAAAGAGCTTCAGGAAGAAAGTGCTGATATAAATGAAGACATGAAAAATTTGCTGCGATCTTTAACGACTTGATGTTTCCCGTTATGCTCCGCAGACTTGAAAGATTCAATGATAAGAGAAAGTTAACGAGACCAATTCCATGAAATTTTCAGTTTCCCGTGAAGCATTACTTAAGCCTTTGCAACTGGTGGGCGGCGTTGTTGAACGTCGTCAAACTCTACCAGTCTTATCCAACGTGTTGATTGTGTTGAAAGGAGATCAGCTGTCGCTAACGGGTACTGATCTTGAAGTAGAAATTGTTGGCCGCATCCAACTGGAGACTGCCGGGCAATCCGGGGAAATCACAGTTCCCGCCAAGAAATTGGTAGATATCTGCAGATCGCTACCAGATGGCAGCAATATCGAGTTTTTTCAAGAAGATAACCGCATTATTGTCAAATCCGGTCGCAGCCGTTTTACCCTATCGACTCTGCCGGCAACTGATTTCCCTAACGTTGAAGATACGCCTGGAAATTTGCGTTTCAATTGCGCTCAACAAGAAATCAAACGTTTGATTGAGCGTACCGCTTTTGCCATGGCGCAACAGGACGTTCGTTATTACCTGAACGGTATGCTTTGGGAGGTTCGCCAGGATCAGCTACGAGTAGTCGCAACTGACGGCCACCGTATGGCTATGTGTACTCGCGCGGTGGGTGTCACCAGTAAAGATGTAGTCCAGGCCATTTTGCCGCGCAAAGGGGTATTGGAATTATCCCGTTTGTTGGATGATTCAACTGCGCAAGTGGAAATCACTTTGAGCAGCAATCATATTCGTGTCACCTCTGTCGATTACACCTTCACTTCAAAATTGGTCGACGGCAAGTTCCCGGATTACGAGCGTGTTCTTCCTCGCGGTGGCAATAAAGTTGTTATAGGTTCGCGTCTCGAACTGAAACAAGCTTTTGCCCGCACGTCAATTTTGTCTAACGAAAAATACCGTGGTGTTCGTTTATTGTTGAACACGGGTAGCCTGACCATTGTGGCGAATAACCCGGAGCAAGAAGAAGCGGAAGAACAGGTCAATGTAGATTACACAGGCGATTCGCTGGAAGTAGGTTTCAACGTAAGTTATCTGCAAGATGTGACCAATGTGATCAGCAATGACAATATTAAAATCACCCTGTCCGACGCCAATTCCAGCGCTTTGATTGAAGAACCTGAGAATAGCGACTCGGTTTATGTCGTCATGCCGATGCGCCTCTAATATTCCGGGTGGCGAGTGCCAGTCGAACGTTTAGCGATTCAACAATTGCGTAACCTGATGGCGGTGGATATAGATCCATCGCCGGATGTTAATCTTTTCTACGGTGAAAATGGTTCTGGCAAGACCAGTGTCCTCGAGGCCCTGCATATACTGGGTTTGGGTAGATCCTTCCGCAGTCACAAGCATAAATCCCTGATCAATCAGGATTGTTCACAGTTCACACTCTTTTCCAATCTCGACACGCAAGCCGAAAAAATTCCACTTGGGATTAGTCGTAATCTTTCAGGTGAATTTCAAATCAAGGCCAGAGGCGAGAATCTTGGTTCGGTGGCGGATCTTGCCAGTTATCTGCCGTTGCAGTTAATTAATGCCGATAGCTTTCAATTGCTTGAGGGCGGTCCAACCGAAAGGCGTCAGTTTTTGGATTGGCTGGTGTTTCACGTGGAACCAACATTCTTTCCTTTGTGGAAACGCTTGCAAACTTGCCTGAAACACCGCAATAGCCTGCTTCGGCATGATAGAATGGACGCCCAGGAGCTGGCTGTCTGGGACAGGGAGCTGGTGCAGCTAACCAATAAAATAGATGAGTATAGGGAATCGGCTTTTCAACACTTTGTTCAAGCCTTTCACTCGTTGATTCAGGAATTTGTCCAGCTGGACAATCTGACGCTCTCCTATTATCCCGGTTGGAACAAGGACAAGTCCTACGCAGAAGTGTTGGTTTCCAGTCTTGATAGGGATTTGGCCTTTGGTCAAACCCATCATGGCAGTCACAGAGCTGATCTCAGGCTGATGATTAATGGTTTGGCGGCAGCTGATTTATTATCGCGAGGTCAACAAAAACTGTTGGTTTGTGCTATGAAGTTGGCCCAAGGCTTGGTATTTCAGGCGCTGACCAGCCGTAAAGCGATTTATTTGGTCGATGATTTACCGGCAGAGCTGGATACTAACCATCGACAAAAGCTGGCTTTTTGGCTGGATAAGTTAGAGACCCAGGTATTTATTACCGGTGTCGAAGAAGCGGATTTACGTAGTCTCTGGATCAACCGGGGACAAAAACAGATAAAAGTGTTTCACGTGGAACAGGGTAGAGTGGTTGAGAAGCCAAATCTGCCAGAGCAAGCTTAATAATGTATGTCTTAAGGTGGAGAAAACCATGACTGATGAGCAAAATCCCTCTGACAATAACAAACCGTCAGACGAAAAAGCCTACGACGCCTCCAGTATCAGTGTTCTCAAGGGGTTGGACGCCGTCCGCAAACGCCCCGGCATGTATATTGGGGATACCGACGACGGCTCAGGCTTGCATCACATGGTATTCGAAGTGGTGGACAACTCCATTGACGAAGCTCTGGCGGGTTACTGTACGGAAGTCAGAGTGACTATTCACCCGGATGAATCCGTGTCTGTAACTGATAATGGTCGCGGAATTCCGACAGGAATGCACGAAGAAGGCGTTTCAGCAGCAGAAGTTATCATGACTGTTTTACATGCCGGTGGTAAGTTCGACGATAACACTTACAAGGTATCCGGGGGGTTGCACGGCGTGGGTGTGTCAGTGGTGAATGCCCTCTCGCGAGAGTTAAAGTTGACGATTCGTCGCGATGGCCAAATTCATGAGCAAATCTACCGTCACGGCGTACCTGACGAACCCTTGAAAGTCGTAGGCGATACCAATACCACCGGGACTGAAATCCACTTCAAACCCTCGGCTGAAACCTTTACTAACATAGAATTCAAGTACGACATTCTGGCCAAGCGCCTGCGAGAGCTGAGCTTCCTGAATTCCGGCGTGCGCATAGTGCTCAAAGACGAGCGTTCAGGCCAGGAAGAGGTTTTTGAATATGAAGGTGGACTGGCGGCTTTCGTTGAATACCTGAATACCAACAAGAAAACCCTTACCGGCGTCTTCCATTTCATTGTGCCTCAGTCTGAAGCCACCAATGGTATAGGTGTGGAAGTCGCTCTGCAGTGGAATGATGCTTATCAGGAAGGCGTCTACTGTTTTACCAACAATATCCCCCAGCGCGACGGCGGCACCCACCTGCAAGGCTTTCGTACCGCGCTTACCCGCAGCTTGAATAATTACATTGAGAAAGAAGGCCTGCTGAAGAAAGAGAAGGTGTCTACTACCGGTGAGGACATGCGCGAAGGGCTGACCGCCATAGTCTCGGTAAAAGTGCCAGATCCCAAGTTCTCCAGCCAGACCAAAGACAAACTCGTGTCCTCCGAAGTCACTAACGTGGTGGCCTCGACTATGAATGAAAAATTTGAAGAATTCCTGCTGGAAAACCCCGCAGCCGGAAAGATTATCGTAGGCAAGATTCTGGATGCCGCTCGTGCCCGCGAAGCTGCGCGGAAAGCGCGTGAAATGACCCGCCGTAAAGGTGCGTTGGATATCGCCGGATTGCCCGGTAAATTGGCTGACTGCCAGGAAAAAGATCCAGCATTATCAGAGCTTTACCTGGTAGAGGGTGATTCCGCCGGTGGTTCAGCCAAACAAGGCCGCGCGCGTAAAACCCAGGCCATATTGCCGCTCAAGGGTAAGATTCTGAACGTCGAAAAAGCACGTTTTGACAAGATGCTGTCCAGCGCCGAAGTCGGTACTTTAATTACTGCGCTGGGCTGCGGCATAGGTAAAGAAGAATACAACCCGGAAAAACTGCGTTACCACAGCATTATTATCATGACCGACGCCGACGTCGACGGATCGCATATTCGCACCCTGTTGTTGACCTTTTTCTTCCGCCAAATGCGTGAGCTGGTCGAGCGTGGCCATATTTATATCGCGCAACCGCCTCTTTATAAGATCGCCAAAGGCAAGCAAGAGCAATATCTAAAAGACGAAGCGGCTATGACTGAGTTCCTGACGCAAGCGGCTCTGGAAGATGCAGCACTCCACGTTAATCCCCAAGCACCGGCGATTTCTGGTGAAGCTCTGGAAAAGCTGGTGCAGGAATACCGTAAAGTAATGGCAACCATTGATCGATTGTCACGACTCTATCCGGCAGAAGTGTTGGAAAAAATGATTTATGTGCCAGCAGTTCGTCCTGAGCATCTGACAGATCCAGTCCATATGCAACAATGGTCTGATCAAGTTTTAGCCAGTTTTGCTATAGATAACCGTGCGGGCAGCCAGAAGTACGAAATTCGCATAGTCGAAGACACCGAACGTCATATCTTCCTGCCCCGCGTTGAAATTACCGCTCATGGGATTACCACCGAGTATCCCTTCTACCACGACTTCTTTGCCTCAGGCGAATACGCATCAATCGTGAGCCTGGGTGGGAAACTGGAAAATCTGATAGAAGACGGTGCCTATGCCCAACGCGGCGAACGCAAACAACCTATCAGCAGTTTTACCGAAGCACTCGAATGGTTGATGAAGGAATCACGCAAAGGCTACAACATCCAACGCTATAAAGGTTTGGGTGAGATGAACCCGGAACAACTCTGGGAAACCACCATGAATCCTGAAACCCGTCGCATGCTGCGCGTGACCATTCAGGACGCCATCGCCGCTGATCAGATCTTCACTTGCCTAATGGGCGATGATGTCGAACCCCGCCGGGATTTCATCGAAACCAATGCTCTGGCCGTGGCTAACCTTGATGTTTAAAAAATGAGAGAGAGAAAGAAAAAATATTTAAAAAAATTCAAGCGTGAATTGAAAGATTGAAAAATACAAAACCCGTGAGTAGCGACTATCACGGGTTTTTTTTATTAAAAATACAATTCTATTTTGCGATAAATTTTTTGATGTAGTCTGCGTGTTCGGGTAATCCCAGTGCCATGGTTTGCATGAGCGAGGCCACTTGATTCATAACACTGAGTATTTGGTCTGGCGGAGTGAGATCGACCAGGTGATCGTATTTTTTGGGTCTGATGCCCATGCCTTCGAATACGGAATACCAACTGGGATCTTTAAATAAATCTTCAGGATTTCGATAGAGTTTTCCCTGTGTTTGAAAGAGTTCGATTTTTTCTTTCAGGCTTTCCGGAATCAGCATATCGTTTTGGCACCAGCGCCAAAATTCGGTATCGGTTCGTTGGGTGACGCAATAATGCAATACAATAAAGTCACGAATGTTTTCATATTCTTTGGTCATGATTCGATTGTATTCGCGCGCAAGTTGCGGGTCGCAATCGGTATCTGGAAATAATTCGAGAAAGGTGCGTACGCCTTTCATAATCAGATGAATCGCGGTGGACTCAAGCGGTTCTACAAAGCCCGATGCCAAACCTATTGCGACACAATTTTTTAACCAAATCGAATGTCTATGACCCGTGATAAATTTCAATGAACGGGGCTCAGCGAGTAGCTCGCCGGCGACTACATCTTTTAATAATTCAACTGCATCAGTCTCAGTTTCAAACATATCACTGTAAACATAGCCGTTACCGGTTCGTGATTGCAGAGGAATATTCCAGGTCCATCCGCTTCGGCGAGCTGTTGCAACTGTGTAGGGTTTCAGTACTTGCGGATTTTTGGTGGGGACCGCGACGGCACGATTGCAGGGAAGATATTTTTGCCAGTCTTCAAAACCTGATTTCAAGGTTTTTTCAATTAACAAACCACTGAATCCGCTGCAGTCTATAAAAAAATCTCCTTGTACTTGTGTTCCATCCGTTAGTGTGAGCGACTCGATAAATCCATTGTCTTTTTGGGTTACCGATTCAACTGTGGCTTCGATGCGTTTCACACCTTTTGCTACAGCAAATTTTCGCAAATACTGACCGACCAAATTGGCGTCGACATGAAGCGCATAACTTGAGCCTGCCAAAAAAGAATCTTTCGGCGCTTTTTGATGATGATAAAACCGATTGTATTTGGCCATGACGGCGGACGGCGAGAAATCGGTATAAGCCGATTTATGTCCGAGCGTTTTTGCTTTTAGCCAGAATGGAAAAAAAGGTAAACCATTAATGTTGACACCGGCGCTGCCGAAAGGATGAAAATATCCCTTTCCAAGGCGATGCCAATCATCAAACTGAATGCCGAGTTTATAAGTACTTTGCGTCTCTCTGATGAAGTCAGCTTCATCAATGCCAAGTGCATTTATATAGTTAATAATTGAACCAATGGTGGCTTCGCCAACACCTATGGTGCCTATGTCTTTTGATTCAATTAATTCGATACTGCAGAAATCTTTTGTGAGTATGTGAACGAGTGCGGCAGCGGTGATCCAACCTGCAGTTCCTCCGCCGAGGATAATTATTTTTTTAATGGGTGTTGTCATACTGTGCTC
This sequence comes from uncultured Cellvibrio sp., assembly GCA_966252135.1. Lineage (GTDB taxonomy): Bacteria > Pseudomonadota > Gammaproteobacteria > Pseudomonadales > Cellvibrionaceae > Cellvibrio. The sequence continues at coordinate 21,906 of CBINNU010000006.1, forward strand.
GAAATAATAGTGAAATTGTTTTCAAAAAAAAGCGCCTGACAAGCAGGCGCCTTTCTGAATGACATCCAGTAAATTACAGCTTGAAACTAACGCCCAGAACTGCGCGTGGTTCCTGATTGGTGTATGTCATCGGGATTCCCGGATAGCCCAAATAACTGCTTGACGCTCCACCGGTAATGTTTAACAACTCAGCCGATACAGATACATTTTCCGAAATATTGTATTGGAAGCTTGCATCCCACTGACCGTAATCATTGAAGTATTCTGCAGCACCTTCAGCAAGACCGGTTACCGCAAATACAGATCGGTAAGGAGACAAGTAATCATCTCTCCAGGTGTAAGAAACACGTGCACTGAAAGCATCAACTTCGTAGTAGCCCATCAAGTTAAATGCATTTTCAGAAATACCTGGAAGACCAATATCTTCATTCAATGTAGTTGAAGTATCGGTTTTACTATCCGAGAAGGTGTAGTTGAATGAGTAGCCGAAACCACTATCAAAACCTTGCTGGATAGAAAACTCCAAGCCACTCACTGAACCACCGGAACCATTTTGTGGCCTGTTAACACCACGCAATGAACCGCCGCGAGCGTCATCACCAAACTCCAAGCGTGTTTCATTTTGGATAAATGAATCGACAGCTTTTACGAAAGCACCCACAGACACCATACTCAGGTCATCCATATACCACTCAAAACCAACATCGGCCTGAGTTGCACGATAGGGATCAAGCAATGGGTTGCCTGAAGCACCGCCGGTGTAGGCAAAATAATCGCCCTGGCTGTCGGTTGTGCGAGTAAAGTTTTTACCGAAACCCTTACCCAAAGATTGCAGGTTAGGTCTGGCAATGACTTTTGCAGCCGAGAAACGCAACTTGGTATCGTCTGTGGTGTTGAGAACAAAGTTCAAGCTTGGCAAGACATCCCAATAGTCGGTTTTCTTGGTGACAACGTCCCAATCTAATAACACGCCCTGACTGTTCCAGCCATCAGTTGCAATTGACCAAAGTGATGATTCCGGAGTTGTTTCGGCAACTTTGGATTCAACTTCGGTTTTCACCAAACGTGCACCAATGTTCAGGGTGTAAGGTACAGAATCACCTTCAAAATCGGCTTCTGCATAAAGTGCCGTGGTGGTCTCGGTAATATCCCAGGATTCCAGCGGTACCTGGAACCATTGACCGGGGCTATCAGGTGTTAAGCCATCAATCCAGCCGGTGACATTCTTGGTAATTGCCGAGGCATTTTCCGTCAACACGGTTGACTGATAACCACCAGACGGGAAGAAGTCATTATTGGTTGAATAACGGGATGGGTTCATGGCGTAGGTTTGCCAGGGAATAACGCCCGGAGAATTGCCAAAACGTTGACCAGGTTGAGTCAAACCATACAGAGCCTCAGCCATAGGTGTGCCATTGGAGGTGGTCAAATCAAATGCTTTGAGACCAATACCGGCGTCAGTAAAGTATCCCCAGGGGCCTGCACCCTGGTTGTCATCCAAACCGTCACCATCGATATCACACTCATTACCGGCTAACAAACCACCGTTGCCGCAAAGATCGTAATAGGTTGCTTCCGCAATACCCACACCACCGGCAGCCACTTGCTGAGCAGGGTTGTAGTTGGTTGCAGAAACCAAATTACCATTGGCATCGTATTTGTTTGGCTGTGCAACACCGGAGGTTCTGCTGTAATCGGTCATGTAACGCAGTTCGTTAAACTCGACTTGTTTTTCAGCTGCTCTTACACCAAAGCTCAGCTTTTTCAGATCGCCCATATCAATGTCGTATTCAAAATCACCGCTGATTGAATTTGATGATTGATCGGTGGTGGAGCCCAAAGCCCAATAGGATTTGAACGTAAAGAAGTCAGGGTTGGACAACCAACTGCTATCAGCGAAGCTCATTTTGGGCTTTTCACCCGTTGCGAAGCTGAAGGGGCGATTGGTCGGACCTGTATAACCCGCTGGACCATTGTTGGGGTTTACATGAGCCCAGCCATTTACATTGCCGCCAGCGCCTGTACCCACCCAGGTGGTTAAACCATAAGGTGAGAAACGGCTATCGCCATATCCTGAACGTTGATCCAACTCGGATTCGGAACCACCCAGTTTACCGGTGAATCGCCAGGCATCGCCGTTGTCGACTTTCAGGGTCAAGAGATAGTTATCCGTTACTGCATCGGAAACTTCACCTGCAACGTTGGTTTCTCCACTCGGGGACAGAATGGTACCTGATCTCAGAATACCCACTTTTTGACCAGCACTTTGGGTGATCACATAGGGTTGTGATTCATCGATACCGGCAGAACCGTCGGTATTCATGGCATGTTTTACGATGTTTTGGGTGTTGACCACATTCAAATCCGCGTGGAAATAATCCAGGCCCAATTGAACAGCGTCATTCACTTGCCATTGTAAATTTAACGAGCCGCCTACACGCTCGCGCTCAAATTCACTATCGTTCACGTACCACATACCGGGAACCAGATAGGATTGAGCACCAGCGACAATATCGCCACCGCCGTCAACACAGGTTAAATCAGCCGCTAAAGTAGCGCCTTCGGTACAACGAACAGCGGTATTTTCACGACTGAAGGATTGCATTTGATCCGAGTGGACAGTTTTCTTGGAAGCAGTCAAAGACAAAATCGCCCCAAACTTGTCGTTCCAATTATTGCCAATCACCAATACACCGGAAGGTTGGGCATCTTCAGAATACTTGCCCTGGTCCATCTTGATATTGCCAGCGAGCAGGGGTTCGTTGATGCTCAATGAGTCGCGAGTTTTTAAATTCACCACGCCACCCATACCACCTTCGACCATAGATGCCTTGGGCGTTTTATAAACCTCCACGCCACCCAACAATTCAGACGGAACACCTTCCAAAGAACTGTCAAACTCGGTTCTTGCCTCACCCAGTTGGAAATACTCGAGGCCGGAGGTAAAGGTTTCGCCGTTAAGCAAGGTGATGTTTTGATCCAGGCCGCGAATACGGACTTTGGTACCCTCACCGTTTTGGCGATCGATTTGCACACCGGGCAAACGTTGCAATGATTCGGCAACGTTTTGGTCCGGCATCTTGCCTATATCACTTGCGGTAATGGCCTCAACCAGATTGGATGAGTTTCGTTTGATATCAATCGATCGCTCAAGCGACCCTCTGATACCCGTCACAACTACTTCTTCTACCGAGTCATCTTGTGCAAACGATGACGCAGCAAAATTTGCCATTACCGAAGCCACGGCGGTAACCAGCATTCTTTTTTTAAAGCTTTGAGTTTTATGCATTAGAGCTCTCCTTTGTCAGGAAAATTATTGTCGGGAGTGTTTTTCCCATGAAATGCCTGGCTCCTTATGTAACCTGTTACCAGACATATTCGTCCCCAAAGGACGAATTTGCTCAAAAAGCCACTAGCATCAGCGAATGCCAAACGGGCTTCAATTTTCTATCTATCTGTATTTATTGGTAATTTTCCTAATTGGAAATCATCGGCAATCCCAACTTAAGGACAGCGCTGTCAATTTTTTGGTGGGATCTGCAATCGGTTACAAAAAATAGAGCCAATAATCCATTGGCTCTTGTTAACAAGACTCAAGAAGAGCATTAACCAAATACAAAACACGAGAGGGAGTATAAGAAGAGCGAAAAAAAAAGAACTGACCCCGGAGTCACTTAAACTATACTTTTCGCTTACGGATATTTATCTATATAAATCAATAAGTTGTAGCTGGTGAATAATAATCTGTTAGATAATAGTAAGGCGACGGTCATGATAAGCTCTGGGGATTGAATGAAAATACCGCTCGATTACCTCTTATAGAGCGACATCTATTCATCGCTTTGAATTAGAGCTGAGAAATGGTCAAAATGACCTTGAAGGCGACAGTATTCTTCCAGAGTGGATTTTTAGATAAAAAAAGAGAAATTTACAGAATCACAACAGATTCTCTTTGTTGAAATAGTTAGTCTTCGTTCTTTTTAATTGCGAGATAAACATGTCATTGATTTTACGATTTAGCCTATTGTTATTGTGTTGTCTGCCCTTGGTTTCACGCGCGGATTTATTAACTCAAACCTTGAGCGGAAAAGGTGGTGAAGACGCCATTTTTTCAATTGCCGGGCATTGGGTGGATGAAAAAAATAATCTGGATTTGCAATTATTTGAAACCGCCCAGAGTGATGAATTTAGATTTATCTACACAGAAAATGATAATAGTTGGAAAGGATTACTTGAAACCTCTTACTACGATAGCCGTGTTGTACTGCAAGTTGATTTGACCAAATTAACCCTGAATGACAAATCAGTCATTCAATTAACCCAACCGGTTTATTTAATGTTCGGCGCTTTTAAAATAAAAAAAGATGAATTAAAAATTGCTTATCTTGATCAATCCAGTTTCAGAAAATTATTGGGTAAACATTTTTACGCGTCAGAACTTGAAGGTAAATGCACCGATGCGACCAGCATCTGCAAAGAAGAATTTACTAAACACTATATGTTGTCCCCCAAAAATTCAGCGGATATGAACAAGGAATTCTCAAATCGATTTGGCAAGGTATTCCCGAAAAAAACTGCGAAGCTGTTCAAGCTTAAAGATGCCTGATTTTTCTATCAGTTCCTTATGAAAAACTAAAATAAGCAAAATGGCAGTTTTACTTTCGCTTCAGGGATGCTGGACTATACTCAGGCGGAATCCCGAAGGACGTGTTCCAGATAGGAGAAGTGTGTCAGTTACGGAGCCCCACTATGAGCGAGAAGAAAAAACCTATGTTGTTTACCCAGTTAGAAGATGCTTTGGAAGAAAGGCAGGACAACGACCGACGAAAAAGTCAAAAACCCGTACTACCTGTGGGCGTTAAGCAGGATCGTCGCAAAGGCGATCGACGGGCGAATAAACAGTCTTGAATCAAACCCGGTGCGCCGGGTTTTTTATTGCCTGAATTTTGTGGATAACGAATCGTTCAACTACACCGCAGGTCTTGGAATCTGCACCTTTTAGCAATTAGGAAAAGATAACTTGAGCGAGGGGGTTTGCTGTGACAATCTCGCCGCCAGTTGTTAGCCACAGAAGAGACTCAAGGTGAAACGAGCGGTAAAAATTCTAGGAACAGGGCATGTGCTACCAGGGCGAGTTGTGCTCAGCACGGAATTGGATAATCAATTAGGCCTGTCACTCGGCAAGCTGGAATCCGTCGGTGGTGTGCATCAACGTTATTTTGTTCAGCCGGGAGAAAACGCTGCGCAATTGGCAGCCGCTGCCGGACGAAAAGCATTGGAAGCTGCGGGATTAACTCTGGCCGATATAGATTGTCTGGTTGCCACCAGCGCCACTATGGATCAAGGCATGCCGTCCAATGCGGCGCTTATCCACATGGAATTAGGCTTGTCTGATCGCGCCATTCCTGCATTTGATATCAACGCCAGTTGCCTCGGCTTTTTGGCTGCTCTGGATTCCCTGAGCTGGATGGTCACCGCCGGTGCTTATAAAAGAGTGTTGTTGGTGGCTGCCGATCTTGCGTCCTGTGGGCTCAACTGGAACCACCTCGAATCCAGCGCCATCTTTGGTGATGGTGCCGCCGCTTCTGTGATCAGTCAGGACGATACCGGCTCAACAATTTTGGCCTCAGCCCTGAATACTTATTCTGAAGGCGCTCATTACTGTGAAATTCCCGCTGGCGGCTCACGTTATCACCCCAGCCGAATCAATCAGGATTTTGAACCCCTGACCAAATTCCATATGGATGGCAAAAAAGTATTCAAACTGGCGTCGCAGCATATGCCGGAATTTATCGACAAATTATTGAAAGATGCAGGTAAATCGCTACAAGATATTGATTGGTTTATACCGCATCAGGCCAGCCAGTTGGCCTTGCACCATCTAACCAAACGACTTGCTGTTAATCCGGACAAGGTGGTCAACATCTTCGCCAATCACGGCAATCAGGTAGCGGCCTCGCTGCCCACCGCTCTGGACATAGCCATTCGCGACGGCCGTATTCAACGTGGTCAAACACTGATGCTGGTAGGGACCGGCGCTGGCCTGTCGATTGGTGGCCTGGTGATGGAGTATTAAATGAAGATTCTGGTTACAGGCGGTACCGGATTTTTGGGCCGACATCTGGTGTGGCGATTAGCCAGTGAAGGGCACAAGGTGGTGTTCACCGGGCGTCAGGCATCCGCAGCACAAACCGTATTGGATCTGAGCCAGGGCGATGTCCAATGGCTTCGATTGCAACATGGCGAAAAAGAATCGGCAGGATTGTTACAACAAGCAGCTGAAGGCGCTTGTGCCATAGTGCATATCGCCGCACTGTCGTCGCCCTGGGGATCAGCCGAAGATTTTCGCAAAGCCAATGTCGAAAGCACGCGCGAAGTCTTGTTGGCCTGCGAAGCCAACTCGATTCAAAAATTAGTGCATATATCCACGCCGAGCATCTATTTTGATTTTGTCGATCGCTACCAAATCAAAGAGACAGATCCATTACCAAAACCTGTTAATCGTTACGTGCAAACCAAATTAGCGGCTGAAAAACTGGTATTGGAATCGAATATTCCCAAGCGAATTATTTTACGACCCAAAGCAATTTTTGGCCCCTGGGACAACACACTAATGCCGCGCATTTTACGCGTGATTCAATCCGGCCCGGTACCGCTGTTACGCAATGGTGATGCCCAATTGGATGTGACCTATGTGGATAATGTTGTTGAAGCGATTTGTCTTTCTTTGCAAACCAATTTGGCAAAGCCGTTGTCGATTTATAACGTCACCAACGGCGAGCCTCAATCAGTAAAAAATTTGTTTGAGATTTTATCCAACACCTTTGATTTGCCTTTACGCACGCGAAAATTGCCCTGGCCTTTGATTAAACCCGTCGCACATCTAATGGAATTTTGGGCCGACATTATTTCAAAAAAAGAACCGAAAATTACTGCGTATTCTGCCGGTGCTTTGGCCTTTAGTCAGACTCTGGATATTTCTGCCATTCAACATGATTTGGGATACAAACCGCGAATCAGTTTTGCAGAAGCTTTGCAAACTTACGCCCATTGGTATCAACAACAAAATCAACAAGGACAATCAATATGACCTGCGTTGATTTGCATTATCTGCGCGTAGGCCAATGCCAGCACCTCGAATGTGTTGCTGCACGCGGCGGTCGTTTTAGCATGATTGATTTTCCCTCTTGCTGCGGCCTTATTCGACATCCAACAGAAGGTTGGATTTTGTTTGACACAGGTTATGCCGATCATTTTTTTAACGCGACGCAAAATCTGCCGGAAAAACTCTATCGCATTGCGCTACCGATCAAATTGAATGATGAAGAGCGTTTGCTGGCACAGTTGAACTGTCTTGGTATTTATCCTGAAGATATTCGTTGGATAATTGTGTCGCATTACCACGGTGACCATATCGCAGGCCTGCGCGATTTTCCAAATGCAAAATTTGTTGCCTCGAAAAAAGATACCGACGATTTGCAATCGCTAATGCAAAAAAGATGGCGAGCGACTCTGCAAGGGAAATTACCGAAACTTTTACCTGAGGATTATTTTCAGCGATTAACTTATGTAGAAGACTTGGCAGAACGCGCGTTGCCGGAATGGATGCATCCTTTTTCACAAGCATTTGATTTGTTGGGTGACGGCAGCTTGTTGATTGTGCCTTTGCCCGGCCACAGTCACGGCCAGGTCGGTTTGTTAATGCCGGATGTGCAAGGACGACCGGTATTTTTAACGGCTGATGCCTGTTGGTCCATGCCCGCTTGTCGTGAAGGTCGTTTACCTTCACCACTCGCAAGCTTGGCAACCGCGAATGGAAAGGAATTTAAAAACACTTTTTTCAAATTACAAATCCTTGCCAATCGCGAAACCGGTTTGCAATGTTTACCTTCGCATTGTGTTCCCAGCTGGAAAGAATTTAATGAACAGCCTGGATAAACTCATACTCGTTTGGCATTTTTTGTGCGCGCGCTGTAAAGGCTTTTCAAACCGCGATCAACTCGATGTATGGCAAGCCAGGCAGCTAAAACAATTTTTGCGTGACACAGCAAGCAAAGCGGAGTTCTATAAAAATTATGCCAATCGACCATTGAGCGAATTTCCATTGATGGATAAACAATCCATGCTGCAAGAATTTGCTGCGCGCAACACAGCGGGTGCAGCATTGGAAGAGTTGCAATCGATTGCCATGCAAGCAGAAAACTCGCGCGATTTTAATCCCGAGTGGCAGGGTTATACGGTCGGGCTTTCGAGTGGGACCTCGGGCAAGCGCGGAATCTTTTTAGTCAGCAAGGCCGAACGTTTGCGCTGGGCAGGAATTTTATTGGCGCGCACACTGCCCAGTGCATTCTTGTGGCAAATCATTCAAATCTGGAAACCCCGTTTGCGGATTGCATTTTTTCTGCGGGCTAACAGCAATTTGTATAACACCCTGAATTCATCGCGCATTGATTTTCGTTTTTACGATTTAATGCAACCACTTAAACCACAATTACAAGATTTGGAAAAATTTCAGCCGCAAGCCTTGGTTGCACCCGCGAGTATCCTGCAAGCTATAGCTCGAGAACAATCAGCCAACAATATTCAAATTTCGCCTGAGCGTATTATCAACGTGGCGGAAGTGTTGGATCAGGACGTCGCAGCGGATATTGAAAAAACCTTCAAACAAAAACCGCATCAAATCTATCAAGCCACCGAAGGGTTTCTCGGTGTAACCTGCAGTCACGGCAATTTACATCTAAATGAAACTTACATTCATATCGAAAAAAATTGGTTGGACAAAGAACAAACCCGTTTTCAACCCATAATTACTGATTTCACGCGAAACACCCAATTAATTATCCGCTACCAGCTCAATGATATTTTGCGCCCGGCAAAACAGCCTTGCCCCTGTGGCAACCCGGAGTTGCATATAGAAGCGGTTGAAGGCCGTGCAGATGAAATTCTTTGGCTAAAAAATTTTCAGGGCGAAGCGCAAGCGATTTATCCTGATAGCCTGCGCCGACTTATGATGATGGTAGACCCCACGCTGGAAGAATATCGAATTGTGCAGCAGGCCAGGTGCTGGCAAATTTTTATTAAAACCTCCGGTGATAAAAATTCATGTGAAACATCCATCAGACAATCCATTCAGCTTTTATGTGAGCAACAAGAATTGACTGCACCGGAAATAATCTTTGCCGAATGGCAGCCTGCTGCTGCAGGCACTAAACGTCGTCGATTGATTTGTGAGTCAACAGAATAATGAAACATGCATTGATTCTTGGTGCGCGAGCACCCGCTTGTCTCGAATGGGCAAGAGCCCTACAACAAGAAAATTGGCAAGTTAGCACTGCCGATAGTTTGCGCTGGCCATTAAGCCGGTTTAGTCAGGCCGGAAAAAATTACCATCGATTACCCGAACCCAGAGACAATCCACAAGCCTGGATAGATGCATTAAAAACATTGGTGCGAGAGAAAAAAATCGATTGGATAATTCCCACCTGCGAAGAAGTATTTTATCTGGCTTGGGGTGCAAAACAACTGAGTAATGATTGTAATTTGCTAATCAGCGATTTCTCGCTGCTGCAACAACTGCATCATAAATTTCATTTCGCAGAGTTCACGAAAACTTTTGATCTGACTGCGCCAGAATCTTTTTTAGTTAGCAGTCAATCAGAATTGAATTCTTTTATGCGAGACGAAAAAGACTGGGTGGTCAAACCCGCATTCTCCCGTTTTGCAACAAATACCTACGTTAAACCGACAACATCAGAATTGGAAAAAATTCAACCAACAGCAGAATACCCTTGGGTAGTTCAGCAGTTTATTGAAGGTAAAGAGCATTGCAGTTATTCCTTGGTAAAAGAAGGTGAGGTGATTAGCCATGCGGTTTATCATCCCAAATATCGTGTCGGCAAAGGCTCAGGCATTTATTTTGATGTGACCCAACCTGCTGCAATTCTGCAGTTTGTAAAAGAATTTTCCGCAGCAACACAATTCACTGGCCAATTGGCATTTGATTTTATTGAAGATAAAAATGGAAAATTTTTTGTACTTGAATGTAATCCGCGAGCGACTAGCGGGATTCATTTGTTTAATGATCAGTCTGGGGCGCTGACGAAGATTTTCGAAAAAGATTCTCGAACAATAAAAAAAGACCCCCTCCCGGCCTCCCCCTCGGCAACTGCCCCTGCGTTGCCCTACCTTCCTGCATCCATGCAGTCGTTGCCAGGGGGAGGAGTTTTACTCCCTACTTCTTGCAGGGCGGAATCTGTCCCCTCCCCTGGCAAGGGGAGGGCTAGGGTGGGGTCTTTTCATTTCGAAAAAACAATCCTCCAACCCACCACCCATCCACGCATGTCCTCAATGGCCATGATGTTATTTGCGCTACACAAACAAGGTTGGCGAAAAAGTTTTTGGCAAGATTTTTTCAAAGCAGAAGATATTGTCAGTCACGCAGGCGAACACAAACCTCACTATGCACAACTTCTATGTTTGCTGGAGATGTGTGGGCGCGCAGTGAAGCAGCGAAAAGGTTTATTAGCGGCGGTAACAGCAGATATCGAATGGGACGGACAAGAATTGCGGGATAATAGCTGATGAGTTTTATCACGGCTACGCAAATCAATTCATCACTTTTACAACATCATTTGTCTGCGCGCTATTGTCGCGACTATCAAAATCATTCGGACCAATTTATCAGGAATGTAAAAACCGAATTGTATCTGTGGCAGGATCAACAACAAGCATTGATTTGTAGTTCAAATCTGTCCAACCAATCAAAACAGACCCTGAGTTACGTCGTGTCGCCTTATTGTGCTTATGTAGACTATTGTTTGGTGGAAATTGCCAGGTTAAACAAACCCTGGTTAACCTGGCCACTGGTGTTGTTGGTAAAAATCATCGGTTTGTGGTTAAGAGCGGCGAGAATAGATAATAGTTTGCAAATTAATAACTGGTTGTTATCCACCAATCTCTATCCTGACGAGATTAGTTTTGAAAGTTTAACCGACTTGCGTGATCAGGCAGTTCAGAAATTTCCACAGCAGACTGTCATTTTTCGATCGCTCAATATGCGCAGCAATCAAAAAATTATTAAATCACTTAAAACTCTGGGTTTCATTGCTGTACCCAGTCGACAGGTGTATTTTTTTGATGCGAGAGCAGGTGAAGCGTCGAACTTTACTCGCACACATAATTTCCAATTGGATCGACAAGCGCTGCGCAAAACGCGATTGCAGAGGCGTGCTGCATCAGAATTTTCGGCTGCTGACTTTGAGCGGGCTGCTGAACTTTATTCGCTTTTATATCTGGAAAAATACTGCCAACACAATCCCGCTTATACGGCGAATTGGTTGCGAGCAGGCCATGAGTCAGGTTGGTTGCGATTACAGGGTCTGGTAGATGACACGAATCAACTACAAGCGATTCTGGGTTGGTTTGAAAATGATGAACTGATCACCGCGCCTATAGTGGGTTACAACACAAAATTATCGAAAAAAATGGGCTTGTATCGATTATTAACCCAGGCTTGTTTGGAAGAGGCGATTCGTCAGAAAAAAATCCTCAACTTTAGTTCCGGCGCAGCGCAATTTAAACGCTTGCGCGGCGGTGAAGCAGAAATTGAATATTCGCTGGTGTATGTCAAACATCTGAATTTCTTTCGCCGTTGGAGTTGGAAAATTATGGCGTTTTTATTAAATCGCTTGGCCGTTCCCTTAATGAAAAAGTGGCAGCTCTAAAATGCAGAATAACTGGCAAGCCATTGCAATAGCGGATGAGATTAAACGCAAACAGCCTTATAAAATCTGGTTGGATAATCAGCCGTGGGTATTGTTTCGCGATGATCAACATCAAGCGCGAATGCTGTCGGATATTTGCCCGCACAGATTGGCTTCGCTGAGTGAGGGCAAGATTATCCAAGGCGAGATTCAATGCCCTTATCACGGGTGGCAATTTAATCACCAAGGTATTTGCACGCGAGTGCCGGGGCTTGATCAACAGGCCTGTGACAAGCCTTTGTTGCCGACAAAAACACTGATCGAACATCAAGGTTTAATCTGGGCTTGCGATTCACCAGGGGATTTTTCCGTGCCTCTGGCTGCGGCCAACGACATTGCACAGGACGCATTCTTCCTGCAAGCCAATCTGCAATCGGATTTGTTGACACTGATCGAAAATTTTCTCGATGCGTTTCATACTCATTTTGTTCACGCCGGACTAATTCGTCATGATAATTCGCGGCAGATCATTCAAGCCCAAATAAAACCACTGGATGATGGAATAGAAGTAATTTACTCAGGCGAAAAAAATCAAAACGGCATTTTATCCCGCTGGTTTGAACCTGAGCGCGGTCAAAGTTTTGCGCGTTTTCGCTTACCGAATTTTGCCGAGATTGAATACCGCAGTAGCGACAATCGTTTGAATTTGCTCGTCAGCATTTGGGTGGTAAAAGCCAAAAACGATCAATTATCAGTTATCTCCCGTGTGGCTACCGCAAAAGGACTCTGCCCGGCATGGTTGAAACACTTTTTCTTGCGCCGCTTTGCGCGGGTCATTCTCAAGCAGGATCAGCAAATAGTCGAAGCCGTTTATGTCAACAAAAAACTGCTTCAAGAACAAGGCGTGCAAACCAAAACGCTGAGCACCTCTCTCGATTTATTACACCCCTGGTTGGAACAAATGATTAGCAGCCAAACACCGCCGGTGTTTGATCCCTATACCCGGGAGATTTCAGTATGAGTTTGTCCGGGGCTTGGGTAGAGTCTGCGTCCAATCAAATGTGGACTTGAAATGAACAACATCAATCAACAATTACTGATGCAACGTTTTTTGCCGATGCTCATGTCCTGGTGTCTAGTGGGGTTGATTTACGGCAGTACGCGTTTTGTTGGCGGCGAGCAGTGGATAATCCCGGAAACCTGGTTGGATCAACAAATTCCATTTTCAACTATGGGTGTCTGGTTATATCTGGCATTTTTTATTTGGGTCCCTTTTGCGTTTTGGCGTGCGCCACTTGATCGAATTAAATCTATGTCCTGGGCGATTGCCTTAAGTGCTCTTATCAGTGCTGTATTTTTTATTTTGCTCCCCAGCAGCTTGCAATACCCACAAGTCACAAGCACGGGTGTTTCTGATCAAGTCTTTGCATTTTTAGTCTGGGTGGATACAGATCAAAATTGCTTTCCGTCATTACACGCATCCGTAAGTCTGATTGGCCTATTGGGTCTTTGGCAGCGAGAAAAAATTCTGATGAATGGCGTTTACCTGATTATTGTGCTGGCAATAATGTTCTCTATTATTCAATTGCGCCGTCATTTGTTGATTGATCTTTCAGCCGGTTTGTTAGTGGGATTTGTGACTTATCAATTGGCGACAAGATTCATCGCCAGAGGAGTGCAACCGCAATGACCCAGTTTGCTTATGCCTATATTTTTATGTTGGCGATGATTCTGCTGGAAGTTGTAATCACCCAAATCAAAGATTCCAGATCAAATAGGAAAATAACAACGCCCTGGATAGAAATGATCGCCAATTTAAACTCAGGCCATTTGGTGATGTTGTTATTCCGCAATCTGGAAATTGCCGGATTTGCGTTTTTACTGACACATGCAAACCTGCATTGGGTTGATCAATGGCCGGTGGTGTGGCAATGGATTTTTGGTTTTATCGCCTGGGACTTTTGTTTTTATTGGATGCACAGATTGCATCACAAAATTCCGCTTCTCTGGGCAGTGCATCATGTGCATCATCAAGGTGAAGTGTTTAATTTGACTTTGGCCGTGCGCAACTCCTGGTATTCATCGCTCACTAATTTTCCCTTTGTTGCACCACTGGCAATTATGGGCTTGCCTCTGGAAATTTTTATTGTGGCTTCGTCCATTCACTACACTGTGCAGTTTTACAATCACAATGGTTTAATTAAAAAATCCGGTTTCCTCGACAAGATTATGGTGACGCCCGCTAATCATAAAGTGCACCACGGCTTGCATCCTTTATACATAGATAAAAATTTTGGTGGTACCTTTCTTTGGGACAAACTCTTCGGCAGCTATCAGGAATTGCGTGACGATATTGATGATCGCATAGGCTTGAAATCCGGCATTCCCAGTCACAACCCGGTGTGGTTCAACCATGCTCCTCTGGTGAAATGGATCAAACGAAAATTCCCTGACAAAAATTCAATTGATTTATCGCAATCCTATATAGGTTTTGCCGGTGTCTCGCTGTTTATACTGTCGATTTTTTATGTCTACATTCAAGGCCAGATATCGGGAGTGTTTGAGTGGAATTTATTTGCCGGATTATTTATCGGCATGTTTTTGATCGGCGGCATGTCGGATAAACAACAATGGGGTTTGATTGGCTGGATTGTGTTTTGTTTGCTGTTTCCGGTTTATCAAATTATCTGGCTGCAACACCAGGATCCAATTTTATTGGCTTGTGTACCTTTATTGGTGTTGTCGGCGATTTGGGGAATAAAATCTTTCTACGAGCAAAAATTATCTGGAGTGAAGTAATGAAAGTTTCTTACCTGCGATTAGTTGTAATTATGTTTGTTCTGTTAATGCAACAAGCCTGTATTATTCCGGCAGCAGTGGATGCAATGCAGAGATACACCCACTATAACATTGTGACCACAGAGCAAATTGATGAGAAAAATTTCTATACTCTAATCTCGATAGAACATTTACGCGGTAGATTTAATCCTTTGGGCGATCATGGCGGTCCGACTGTCACCACAGGCATGGATTATCAATTGTGGCATTTAAAAATAATTGATGAAAATTTATCAGCAACACTACTGGACGAAATAAAGCTAAAGTCAGAAGAGGAAATAGACAAGTGGTCTTACACTATAGAAAACACGATGCTGGATAAAGTTAATGGCAAATTGCTAAATCTGGCAAAAGCGGAATTATATGATCGCCATATCTACTATATAAAAAATTTGCGCCTAAATACTCAGCAAAATAAGGTGTACGGTGTTGTAGGCAATAAAAATTGCAGCGTTGATTTGCCTTCAAATGTGCGTGAATGGAAATGGGGCAGGCAGCTTTTGGCAAATGAAGCAGGAACGCATCTTATGATTGCTGATGAAGTAGAAAAAAGTCTTCAGATAACAATTCTCGAAGTTTGCAATAAAAATAGAAAAATTGAATTGAATCAATCGCTATATGATGTAACCGAATTTTCGGTATACCCAAATGGAAGTATTGAATGGATTGCTGGTTCATCAATAGATAGAAAGAGGGAATATGGTCATGAGAAATCATATGAAGCTGTTTTATATCCTCATAAAGAGCGGCTTCTAATTAATGAAGATAAGCTTGACTTACCAAACCATTTCGCTCCGCCAAGGGTTTTTATCTTCGAAGAAAAATCGAAACGTTTTCATTGGTTACACTTTCCAAAGTATGACAGTTCAGAAATTCAATTGATAACACATGACTTCAAAAGTGGAGTCACATCGCATAGAGACGTGCAATTAAAGCCAGGGCGGAAAAATGAAACTACCCGCACTAAAATTTAGTTCCGAGGCCGATAAAGCTTTTGCTCAAGCGCTAAAGCAATCGGTGCGGGATTATTTGCATGAGCAACAGGATCATCGTTTTGCGGATGGAAAATTTTTACTGAAATTACTATTTCTTGGGATTGTCAGTTACACCTTCTATTTCGTCGCATTAAATAGTATTTCGTTAATTGCTTTTGGTTTGAGTTTTTTAGCCTTTATGGTGTTTGCCATGTTGTTATCCATGAATGCATCACACGATGCATCGCATGGCAGTGTGTTTGCCAGTTCTGCGGCTAATCGGTGGTTGATGGTCTTGTGTTCGATTCCTATGGGAACAGATCCGGATTATTGGACGTTAAGGCATGTACATTTTCATCATGCCTATCCGAATATTGAACATTATGATTTGGATATGGAACCGAACCCCGCATTGCGACAAGCTCCGTTTCATGACTGGTCACCCCAATATCAATATCAACGATTTTATTGGCCTTTGGTTGCAGCAATTTCGCTAAGCTATTTGGTATGGGTATCGGATTGGTTGGATAGATTTAAAAAAACGCCGCTGAAGAAATTTTCGTATCTGGATCAACCGGGTTATTGGCTGAAATTTTTTCTGATCAAAATTGCACATCTCAGTTTGCTGATAATCATTCCTTATCTTTATTTGCCCTTTTCGCTCGGGCAAATTATAGGTATTTATTTGTTAGTGCAAATGCTGGTCTCGGCATTTTTAGTTTTAATGATTTTAGGCACTCACTGGGCAGATGTAGATTTCTTACAAGCTGATGAAAACAACGCTATAGCGCACTCATGGCATCGCCACGCATTTTTGACCGCTTGTGATTGGCAACCCAAACCGCGTTGGTTAAATCATTTTCTTGGTGGATTGGATTTGCATTTGACTCATCATTTGCTGCCGGGATTTTGCAATCGACATTACCCGCAATTGGCTGATAAAGTTCAGCAGCTTGCTGCAGAATACAATATGCCTTACCGTCGAATCACTTATCCGGAGTTATTTACAGCGCAACAGCGATTTTTGAAAAAAATGGGCGAAAGGCCGGATGCAAAAACAGGCATGCAAAAATGAAAACCCTATGGTTGCTGATAAGTATTTTTTCAGGTTGTTTACAAGTAACCCTTGCACAAGCAGAAGATCATCCCATGAATAACCAGACGTCCTATCAGATTATTAAAATTTCAAACGACCCATCAGCCCGGTTACCACTAGTATGGAGTGATAATTACTATCTGTTGAATAT
Source organism: uncultured Cellvibrio sp. (assembly GCA_966252135.1). Taxonomy (GTDB): domain Bacteria; phylum Pseudomonadota; class Gammaproteobacteria; order Pseudomonadales; family Cellvibrionaceae; genus Cellvibrio. The sequence continues at coordinate 38,667 of CBINNU010000006.1, forward strand.
AAATGACTTGGGGTCGATGATTCAAAAGGATTCAGGAGCAGGAAATCTGCTTATCGCTTATATAACAAAGCTTTCAAATCAAGGAAAAAATTCTATTATTTTGCGCAGTAGTATTTCACGAGATGATACTGTTTATTACAGTAAATATTGGACCAAAAAAGAAAGCCTGTTAAGAATTGCCAAATTTAAAAGCTTGGGATCAGAGTCAGATTTGAACGAATATCTCGGTCCTATTGCTTCTATTCCAACGATCCGCTACGGAGCAGCGACATACGAGTTGAACTTTGGCGATGAAAAAATTCAACTGACTGGGCCTGCGTTTAAAAAATTCTGGTCCGTCAGAAAAGTTTATTGGTCCAGCTCGCAAGTTTATTTGCCATTGGAGACTAGTGACGCGGGAAAAATTGCAATTGTGGAATTGAGGGTACCGATCAATCTTATGAGCCATCTTGATTACTATGGCATATATGCTGTAATTCCAACCACTTTATAATTAGCTAACTGGAGAATCCCTTGAAATATTTACAACGTTTGGTTTTTGCATGTTTAATTTTATCGATCAATGCCTATGCAGAGGATAAAAAATCCAGCGAAAATTTGCTGGGTAATTATGCCTGCACTTTTACCCAAGATGATTACACCTATGATCCTTTTACTTGTGTGATCAAACAGGTTGGTGATGAGTTGCAATTGGAAAAAATTTCCGGATCACAACGTATCAAAGGAAAAATTAATTTAACGGAAGAAGGTTTTGATTTTACAGGCACTTATTTTTGCCCCTGGGGCGATTGCACTTCACCCGCAACAGGTCAATTTAAAAAATTAGAGGAGGGTCAATACGAAGGTCCGGTTGTTACCGAGGACTCCACTAGTCCAACTATTGTGAAATTAACTAAAAAGAAATAATTGATTATGCAATTGGAACTGGACGATCAGATTATCGCACTGACGGGTTTATCCGAAAATGAAATCAAGGAATGCCTCGCGGTCGCGCTCTACAAATTGGTAAAACTCAATGGTGTAGCAGCGGGGCGTTTACTGAATATAAGTGAAATCGAATTTCACGGTTTGTTGGGAAAATACGGATGCTACGTCAATTACGATGTGCAAGATCTACTTGAGGATATGGAAACCCTCAAGCGCCTTGATAAGAAGGACGAATGTAAAAAGGATTAAGCCACTTTCTCTTCGTCGTGGAATTGTGAACGCAAGAAAGAATTACAAATCGCCAACAGAGTTTGACGAGTTTCGGTGTCTTCAATTTCGCGTGCATGATCCAACGCTTCAACGAAGCGCTGTTGTAAACACAAGCGTCTAACTTCACGAATAATTTCAATATCTTTGCTGATGAGTGCCATATCCATCTCTCCTATTAAGAACAAGCCACGGCTTGTTACTGACCTCTTTGTGACACTATAGATCAATAAACATTCAGGCTGACATTGGCTAATGTCTGCAATCCTTGTAGGAAAAAGCTTACAAAAGCGAATTCGCATCCGGCTAACTTATTGAAAATTAAACGATTATTGACTGATTAAATTTTCGGCGACAGAGGTAAATATTTGTTATTCGGCCAATTTCAGGTCACTTAACACAGCTTAATAAAACCTAGCGAATGCTGTCTGGAAAATTATTTTTGGGAGGAGTACACATATAGCCTATTCAATCCTTGGATAAAAATAATGAATATCAATATTAACGCTGTAGCAGAGCATAGCTACGACGCAATCGTTATAGGCACCGGCATTAGCGGTGGTTGGGCGGCAAAGGAATTGTGCGAGAAGGGATTAAAGACGCTGGTGCTCGAACGTGGCCGCGATGTAAAACATATTGAAGATTACCCCACCGCATTTAATGATCCCTGGCAGACGCCTTTGGCAAATCGAGTGACACCCGAAGAAAAAGCCCAGCATCCCATACAAAGTCAAAATGCTAATTTCACTCAGGAAACCAAGCATTGGTGGATTAACGATTTGGAAAATCCTTACACACAAGTACAAAAATTTGTGTGGATTCGCGGTGATCATGTTGGTGGAAAATCATTAATGTGGTCGCGACAAGTTTATCGCTGGAGTGAAATGGATTTTTTAGCCAATGCCAAAGATGGTCATGGCGTGCCTTGGCCGATTGGTTATGCGGATGTCGCACCCTGGTACGATTATGTTGAAAAATTTATTGGTGTGAGTGGTCAAGCAGAAGGCTTGGCACATTTGCCTGATGGACAATTTCTGCCACCGATGGAATTTACCTGCATAGAAAAACATCTCAAACAAAGCATTCAAAAACATTTTCCGGAACGCCTATTAACTATCGGGCGCACCACCAATATTACGCAGCGTCATAACAATCGCGGACCCTGTTTGAATCGCAATCGCTGCATTCGTGGTTGTCCTTTTGGTGGTTATTTCAGTAGTAATTCGTCAACACTTCCCGCTGCGGCGGCGACCGGCAATATGACCTTGCGCCCCCATTCATTGGTGTCAGAAATTTTATTTGATAACAGTACCCAGCGTGCAACTGGCGTGCGAGTTGTAGATACGCTGACTCATGAAGTGCGTGAATATTTTGCCAAGATTATCTTTGTCAATGGATCAACTCTGGCTACTACCCAGTTATTGTTGAGTTCGCGTTCAGAGCGTTTTCCGAATGGTCTTGGAAATGATTCGGGTGAGCTGGGCCACAATTTGATGGATCATCACCACAAAGTGGGTGCATCAGCAGTTAGCGATCTATTTGCGGATCAATACTATTATGGTCGTCGCCCCAACGGAATTTATATTCCGCGTTACAGAAATATCACCAGTCAGCGCAGTGATTATTTGCGCGGATTCGGTTTTCAGGGCAATAGTGGTCGCGGTGATTGGGAAAGAGGCACTCGTTCAGAGAACATAGGCGCTGAATTGAAATCTGAATTGCAACAACCTGGCCCTTGGTCGATGTATCTCGGTGGTTTTGGTGAGTGTTTGCCTTATCACGAGAATAAAGTCAGTTTGAATTTTGAAGTCAAAGATAAATGGGGCTTGCCGACTCTGAATATCGATTGCGCCTATCGCGACAACGAAAAGAAAATGCGCTTGGATATAGCAGCTAGCGCAGCAGAAATGTTGGAAGCGGCTGGCCTGCAATCAGTGAAACCTTTTAACGACGAAAATATTGTACCCGGTTTGGGTATTCACGAAATGGGCACAGCGCGTATGGGGCTTGACCCAAAAACATCGGTGCTCAACAAACACAATCAAATGCACGCAGTAAAAAATGTATTTGTGACTGATGGCGCTTGCATGACGTCATCTGCCTGCCAAAATCCATCACTCACCTATATGGCGCTAACAGCAAGAGCAGTAGATTTTGCTGTGTCTGAATTAAATAAGAGAAACCTCTAATGAAAATTAACCGCCGCGAATTAATTCAGAACAGCACATTGGCATTAGGTGCATTTTTTTCCAGTCAAACCCTGGTGGCATTGGCTGAAACAGCCACTACAAAAACAACCAAAAGCAAAATTTTTTTAGACAAAAGTGATCGCCTCTCGCTCGCACAAATCAGCGAAATCATAATGCCCCGAACCGAAACCCCAGGCGCAATTGATGTGGGCGTGCCCGATAAAATGGATGAAATTTTCGCACTGGTATTAAACTCACAGGAACAACAAAAAATCAAAGAAGGCTTTGTCGCGCTGAATGAGTTGTGCCAGTCTATGCACAAAAAAGCATTTCTAGCCTTGGATGCAACCAATCAAATCGCATTGGTAAAAACCCTGAACCTCAACTTTGTAAAAGCAGGCACCAGTGCAGCAACACTGATCGAAGAATATCAATCCAAAATCGACAAAACCCAAATCCAAAACGCGTTGGACTTATTTGCAATTATTAAAGAATTAACCCTGGTAATTTTCTTCCGCTCCGAGCCCGGTGCTACAAAAGTTTTGCAATATGTTGCAATTCCCGGAAGATTTAACGGCTGTGTGCCCTTGAAAGAAATTGGCAGGGCTTGGGCGGTTAAGTGAGTGCTACCAATAAATCGACACCAACCCAAACGCACTGACAAAAAGCAGGGCGCTGCCGATTATGCGATAAAACACTACCGGGTCAGCCTTGAGCAATCGGGAGTGAAATTTCAGGCCGAAGTAATGGCCGATCGCGGTTGCCGGGAGTAACCAAAAATGTGCTTCCAATTGGAGATCAACGCCTGCTATCAAGAATGCGCACATTTTGATGCTGACTAAAATAAACCAGAGCACGAATAGCGTATCGCGTAATTTCTCGCGGGCGACATGCACCATGTAAACAGTCATGATTAAGGGGGCGCCGATTAGTGAGGTCCCGCTGATATAGGCACCCAGTCCCAGAAAAATACCATCAGTAACAGGATGAGAACTTTTAAAGGGTTTGTTCAAAATATAAGTGATGGAATAAACCGAGATAATACTGAAAATAATAATACTCATAATATTCGCTGGAATAGTTAACAAACCGGCAACGCCTATGAGTTTGGGAATAATCATAATCTTCATGGACTTTTTAATATAAGCCCAATCAACAGTGGATATTTTTTCAGAGGATTGATTCGATTTCTTTCGATTGTTCTGCCACACAGTGAGTGTGGAAAAAACCAATAGATGAACGGCGATAATCGGCAAATACACCAAAGGCCTATCATCGACCAGCAACAATAATGGCAGCGACATCATGGCGCCGCCAAAACCCAATCCGGTACGAACAAATCCGCTCCAGACGAAGATCAGGAATACCAGTGCTATTTGCGTAAAGCTAAGTTCGTTCAACTTGCGTGTCCAAAAAATTGAAAACATGGAATAAATATCATACCTGAATCATTCGAATTGCAAACTTGCTTGATCCAGAATAAATCCGTAAATTGCGAAGCCTTAACTTCGGGTAAGTATTATGAATGGAATGTTTGGTGTTTTTGGTTTGCTATTGTTGATTTTGCCGGTTGCTCTGGCCTATTGGTTGGTGGAATGGCGATTGGTAACTGCCTTTATATCAGCCGCAGTTTTATTTCCCTTTTTGGCCATGATTGCTGTGCAAGTATTTTTGGCGGTATTTCAGGATAAAAAAATCGATTGGATTGAAATCAAGGATATTGGTGCAATCTTCGCGATAGGTAGTATCTACGTTTACATGATTTTAGTAATGCCTGCATTTTTATATCTGCGTGGTTTACCCATGCCGATAATCTGGAGTTTTCCGGCTGTGGTTAGCCTGATTGTGTTTGGATTATTTTTGTTATTGAAAAATAACAGACCCTGGGGATTCGAAGTGCCGCTTACTTTAACGGTATGTTCATTGCTACATTGCTGGATGATATTGGGAGTACATTTTTTGCTGAAGAAAATTTAATTGGTCTAGGAAATCTTCCACACGCCAGAATATACACACATCATTCGCCCGGGCTGCCGCTCACCACAACCCGCCACCACTAAATACTGTTGCTGACATGCACTACAGGCCATAGTTTTTACTAAAGCATGTAAATTATTGACTGAGTATTCACCCAAAAAATCGAGCGCAGGTGGATTTTTTTGAGCGATAGATTCTTTTTCGATTTGTTCTGCTGTTAGGCCTAATTGTTTGTAATGACCATTAAACGCATGAAATCCGCTTGCCACATAGGGGCGAAGAATAATATCGTTTGGTTTATTACAGTCGCAGCAATTAAAAGTTGTAATCATTGATGGTGCGAAAGACGCGCCTTCAAATACTGATTGGCTTAACAGGACCTTGTTTTTTAACAGCATGCACTACCCATTATAAAAACCTTATTGGTTTTTCCACCGTTTATTAATTGAAACTAGGCTCTTAAGGCTTCAACGTCGATTGTAGTCTGTGCCTGGACTCCATATTTAATTTTTCCATATAATTAAAACCTAAGGGTGAATAACCTTAGCCTAATTGCAATGTAAAAAGCCAATTACTTTTTTCTCGCATTTCAAGACCGGCCTGTTTTGGTGCGCAGATAATCTAAAAATACCGTATTGTTAACCCTGGCTGAATCTCCAGACTTAAAAAATAAAAGGTGTTGAAATTATCAACTGATAGAGATAATAGAATTAACCATCGGACAACGTATTTTTTACACTTTCATAATAAGAGCGCGATAAAGGTATCAGTTGGGAATATAGGGTATCAATCGAATACTTTCCACCCGTTTCTATATTGATCTGTTTGACATGATGTAAATTTACTGCGTAAGAGCGGTGCGTTCGTAAAAAATAATCGGGCAAAATATCCAGCAATCTTTCAATGGATTTATCGTGAAGATGAGAGCTGCCATCCTTCATCCAGATTTGACTGTAATGGCCATCGGCTTGAATGTAGTTAATATCCTGGATCGCCAATAGCTGTAGCTGCCCCAATTTTTTTACTGCAAGACTTTGGGTCTGTGAATGATTTGATGATCGATTATCAAAACGCTGTAAGGCCTTAATAAGCCGCTCTTGAGTGAAAGGCTTGGCAACAAAATCCAGCACTCCAAATTCAAATGCGCGAATTGCTAAATCCGCATAAGCAGAGACCACAATAGTGTGAAAACTGGAGGCATTGGTAAGCTGGAGAATATCAAAACCATCACGGCCAAATAGATTTAAATCCAGCAGTACCAAATCTATATCCCGAGTTTGAATTTTTTCGATAGCCTCATCCAACTGACTGCAATGATCAAGGCGTTTTAGTCGCGAAGAAAAATAATCCTTCAAGTTGCGCATCAGGCCCTGCGCAATAAGTATTTCATCTTCAATAATCAATATATTCATAGCGGTAGTTCGATGTGGATTTGCCAACGATCATCCAGAATTTGTTGTTTGCAAGAAGCCTGGCCTGCAAATACCTGTTGCAGACTTTGTTCTACATAAAGATTGCCTATGCCCGAGCCTTGATGCGACTTGAATTGTGCAACAGGCAGTTCGAACAAAATTGTTGCACGTGATTTTTGTTTTTCAATCCTCAGTGTAAATTGAGTCGCTTGTTGATACTGATTGTGGCTAAAAGCATTTTCCAATAATGTCAGCAATGCAGCAGGTGGAATACTTATGCCACTGGCATCCCCCTCAATGATTAATTGATGAGGCAGTTGTTGGCGAATAGACATCAGCTGCAAATAGTTATGGCAAAGCTCTAGTTCCTGCAAGAGACTAATAGTGGGTTGGCGAACATACTGGTTGAGTAAGCGAAACTCGGTTGCCAGCGCTTGGATAAAACCTTCGGCTTTTTTCTGGTCTTGATAAATTAGCTCATTGATCAATGCGAGCGAATTCATCAGAAAGTGCGGCTGCAAGCTTCGGTGCAGTAACTGATTTTCCAATTGAATTGCCATAGCTGCTTTGGATTTTTCATAGCGAAATTGTTGCACCAGTTGGTAGACCAATGACATTAGCAACAAGCACACGATTAAAGCAAAACCTTGCTCAGCAAAATAAAAGCTTTGCCAACTTATCAACACAATGGAGAAGCTAATAATGACCAAGCCTGTCAGGCTGGCGTGAACAGATTTCTTTATCGCCAGCACATGAATAAGCAAACTCACAATTAATACGGCAAACAACATTAAATAGACTTTACCATCAAATGAGGCAGGTGAAATTGTCAGCAAGAGTATCAAGCTAATACTGCCGATTAACCAGATTATTAACTTGCCAATTTGATAGAGCGATAAAAAATACCAGATCAATAGCAAGCTGAATAATCCGGCCATGAACAAAATCAGATTTAACCGCAGTATATGCAATGGATAAGCATAACCAACCAAACTTCGCCAGACTTCAGCCAGAAGTAAAATGCTGGCGGAGGTGCACAATAAACAAAATATCCACCAGTGTGATTTTTGCTTAAGGCTGATGGTAAATACCAATAAAATTAAGGCGACCAATGCCAAACCACCTGAAAGCAATACAGGCAATAAATTCATTAATTGTTTGTGGTGAAAAAATGCCTGTTGATCCTGAATAAAAAGACTATAAACATATTGCATTAAATCCGGCGGAGCATTTCGGGTGGATAATTTCAGCAGAAGTTTATGTGAGCCAGCATTGAGTTGATCAGGTGAAAGGCTGACCCAAAATTCTATATTGCCGGGAATTTCCGTGTTTGCAGTTTGGCCGACACGTCCATTCATGGCTAACAGATTTCCATCCAGCAATATTTCGGTTGATGCCAGTGCAGAAACAAATAATAGCTGCTGGCTGTCAGGTTTTTTGTGCAGATCAAACTCGATTAGCAAACAATAATCCTGATTCGCTTTTACCTTATTCAGGGAAAACGAATTTTTTATCGCCAGGGACGGATTACATTGGCTCGTATTGCCATCCAGCTGATAAATCTTCTGGTCATGCAAATTAATCAATGCAAATGCCGATTGCGCGCACAAGGCTGTGAGCAACAGGAGAATGATTCGACAATAGCGGATGAAGAAAACAGGCATAAAGGAATTCTAGACGATTAACTCAAGTATCCAATGTCGTTGGTGCAAGGCAAATGCAGTTGGTGAATTTCGCCGGGCCAAGGCTTGATTGGGTAATTAGTCTTTGGGGTTTTCACCAACCCGGAACCGTCCATGAAATTACATCCAATCCTATGTGTCTCGTTATTGGTATGCAGTACTAATTTATTGGCAGATGTTGAGCGAGAAGCTTATGAATTACAAGCCTTTCAACAACAAACGGTCAAATCAGAAAAAGTGAGCTTCAATGTTCCGGAGAATCGTACCAAAACCGATTCGCGACAACTCAAGTTGCATTATGTCAGGTTGCCTTCGCTAGCAAAAAATCCCGGTAACCCGATTGTGTATTTATCTGGTGGCCCTGGCGGTTCAGCAACCGAAGCGGCAACTTATCCGCGGTTTATTTTATTTCAAGCGCTGCGACAACAAGCGGATGTAATTTTGTTTGATCAACGCGGCACAGGTTTGTCGGATCAGTTGGATGATTGTCAGCGCGATCCAACTCCGCTTTTTATGCAACCTTTAACACAGGCTTCGTTAAATAACTATCTTGCAAAAACAATTCCGGGTTGTGTTAGCGAGTGGCAACAAAAAAATTATGATCTAAATGGTTACAACACCAAAGAAAGTGCTGAAGATTTGGTTGAGTTGAGAAAAGTGTTAGGTGCGGAGAAATTGGATTTTCTCGCCATCAGCTACGGAACCCATCTAGCCTTGGCTACTGCGAAATACCACCCGGAAATAATTGGGAAAATGGTGTTGGCTTCAAGTGAAGGCTTGGATCAAACCATTAAACTGCCTGCAGAAAGCGATAAATTACTGAGGGAGTTAGATCAGCGTTGGCTATCGCAAACCAATAGTAAAAATCAACCTGACCTAATCAGTATGATGCGCACAGTGCACGCTCGATTGGCGAAATCACCGGAATTGGTTTCTGTAAAACATCCACAAACCCAACAGGATATTCAACAAAGGGTAAGTGAGTTGGATCTACAACTTGTTACCAGTTTTATCTTCTTGAAAAACCCGGACAATCAAGCGGGACTACCAGCGTTTTATCAAGCTATGTATGCAGGCAATTTTCAGCAAGCTGCTGCTTATTCCATGGCAATTAAAGGCCATCTGGGGCAGTTTAATCCCATGGCTTATGCAATGGATGCCGCATCGGGCATTTCACCCAAGCGTTGGAAACAAGTTCAAAAACAATCTGCAAAAGCGATTTTGAGTCGCAGCACCAATTTACCCTTTCCGGATGTGAATCAATGGTTGAAGGTAAAAGAGCTGGATGAAAATTTCCGTGCACCCTTCAAATCCAATTTACCCGCTTTATTTTTAATCGGTGATAGAGATGGTCGCACTTTTGTAGCGGAGCAGCGTGAAGTTGTAAAACAATTTCCCCAAGCTAAACAAGTCCTGATTAAAGGCGGCGGGCATGATTCGTTTTTAACGGATCAACAGGTGATAAATGCAATTGAATTATTTTTTGACAATAAATTGAAAAAAGTACCAGTCATTCAATTACAGGAGCCTGCATTCAAATAAGTACGAAAGAATTTTTGTCATACCCGAAGGGTATCCAGTGACCTATTGGTGTTGAAGGCACTGGATTCCCTAGGGAATGACTGTGATCTAATAATCAACCCAACCAGGAGGCGTATTCTTTTTCCAGTTGTTTGGGATTGGATTTAAAGGTTTCATACCAGTGAATCGACATGGCATCGGGGAAGACATCTTCTTCGCCATTTTCAATTGCTTTTAGCACAACATCGGCAACTTTAGCAGGCGTTGCTTTGGGCATGTCGTAACCTTCTGATAAACGGGTTTCGATTGGGCCTGGGTAAACGCCTTGCACAAGTAAATTGGTTTTTGACAATTCCGCGCGCAAACATTGGGTGAAAGAATGTAATGCAGCTTTCGCAGCAGAGTAGGGGCCGAGTAACGGCATGTTGGCGATACCGGCTATAGAACTGACATTCACAATCGCGCCGCCTGTAGAATTTTTTAATGCGGGCAATAATGCGCGCGTTAAATTCACCGGGCCGAAATAATTGGTTGCCATTTCCCGCACAGCAATCTCGCCGCTGTTTTCAGCGATAAATCCTGTGCCTGTGGCAATACCCGCGTTGTTGAATAAAAAATCCAGTTGCGAAATTGTTGCTGCAGCTTGTTGAATGTCGGCAGCGGAGGTGACATCCAATTGCAACGGAATTAATTCAGTCACGGGATTTTTTAATTGAATCGCTAAAGATTGTTGCGCAGCAAAATCGCGACCTGCCAAATAAATTTGTTTCAGGCCTTTGTTGATTAATGCCTGAACTAATCCCAAACCTATGCCGCGGTTGGCGCCTGTTACCAGGGCTGTTTTGTGGTGCCATTGAATGTTCATATTTGTCTCCAATAAATTAAGGTGAGTCCAGTCTGTCGTTTTCGATCTATCTGGGCGACCTGAATCTTGCGCAGTTAAAAATAGACCGGTCGTCTAGCGTCGAGTCTTAAAAAAAGAGCCTTAAAGCTCTTCTTTTTGTATCGGCCCTATTAGGGCTTAAAGAGTTTGTCGAAGTAGAGATCCAACAAATCTCGCAGGGGTTGAACCGATTGTTCAAGCTTACCCCTCACCAGACAACCCTCCCAGGATGCAAACAACATACGCGCCAGCAAGGTTTCGTCAGCGGAAGTCGATAATTCGCCTTGGGCTTTGGCCTCCGCCAGGCATTCAGCCAAACGCTTTTCAATGGCTTGATAATGCTTGTGAATTGCCAGGCGCATCACGTCGGATTGCAGCGCCAGCTCTTGCCCCAGGTTTCCCAGCAAGCAATTGCAACGACTGTAATCCGGCGACACATAAGCCAATACCTGATCAAAATAACCGCGCAGGCGAGTCAATGGACTACCGGGCAGATTATTCAAGGCTGCATCCAAACCCTCTCGCAGCGATAATCCATAGTGCTCAATTACTGCTAAGCCCAGATCATCCTTACTTTTAAAGTAATGATAAAACGACCCCTTCGGCACACCGGCTTTACCCAAAATCTCGGCAATGCCGGTGTTGTTAAAGCCTTTGAGGGTAATCAGCTGCACGCTGATCTCGATCAGTTTGTCTCGTGTGTTGTCTGCCATGGCGATATTAGACCGGTCGTCTAGTGATTGCAAGAATGATTATCATAGCCTGTTCCAGATGACTTACCCAACTGGCAAAGCCGTTTTATCTACCGGCGATTTCAAAACAAATGATGAATGCACGCCGCTAACGCCTTCGATCCTCGTCAATTTCTGCAATAAAAATTGCTGATAGGCATCCATATCCTTCACTATGACTTTCAATAGGTAATCAGCGGACTGGCCGGTAATAAGGTGGCATTCCAGCACTTCGGGGTAACTGCCGACTGTCTTTTCGAATTGATCAAAACGGTCGGGCGTGTGTTTGTCCATACTGATGGAGATAAACGCCAGCAGTGTTAGCCCCAATTTGCGGGCGTTTACCAAGGCCACATAGCCATCGATGATTCCGGATTCCTCCAGCTTGCTGACCCGACGCAGGCAGGGTGAAGGCGACAGGTTGATGCTGTCCGCCAATTCCTGATTGGAGATGCGGCCGTTCTTTTGCAAGAGTTCGAGTATTTGTTTGTCGTAGCGGTCGAGTTCCATTTGGGTCTCCGTTGCCCTCACCCTGGCCCTCTCCCAGAGGGAGAGGGGATTAGTTCCCCCCCCTCGCCAAGGGGGAGGTTAGGAGGGGGTAAAAGGGTTACTTATTTCAATAGTGATAATGTAATTGGCAGTTTATTGCCTAAAAATTTTTATAACAACAATTTTAGCAATCATCTGCTGGTGGTCTTTGGCTAGACTTGTTTTCAATCGTAGCTCCCTCCCCTGCCAAGGGGAGGGCTGGGGTGGGGTAAGTTTTTTGTTGAAGATCCTTACCCCCTCCTAACCTCCCCCCTTCGTAAGGGGGAGGAACTAAACAAATTCCAAATCGAGGAACCGAAAATGCTCAAGAACCCATCCAGCAAATACCAACGTTTTGTCGGTGTTTCTTTGCCTGATCGCCAATGGCCTAACAACTTTATCCAAAAGCCGCCTATCTGGATGAGCACCGATTTGCGTGATGGCAACCAGGCGCTGATTGATCCTATGTCGGTGCAAACCAAATTCCGCATGTTTAAAGAATTGGTGAAGATTGGTTTTAAAGAGATCGAAATCGGTTTCCCATCAGCCAGCGAAATTGATTACAACTTCACGCGTTTGTTGATTGAAGAAAATCATATTCCGGATGACGTTACCATCGAAGTGTTGGTGCAAGCACGTTACGACTTGATCGAAAAAACCGTGCAAAGTTTGCGCGGTGCCAAGCGTGCGATTTTGCATATGTACAATCCACTCGCGCCGGCGTTTCGCAAAATTGTGTATAACACTGACAAAGAAGGTGTCAAAAATATTGCGATACAAGGCACTAAATGGTGTAAAGAATTAACGGCACAAGCGCCAGAAGTGGATTGGACGTTTCAATATTCACCGGAAGTTTTTTCGTCCACCGAAATCGAATTTGTAAAAGAAGTGTGCGATGAAGTGGTTAGCATTTGGAATCCATCGCCAACAAAAAAATTGATTTTAAATTTGCCGGCGACTGTTGAAATGAACACGCCGAATACTTATGCCGATCAAATCGAATGGATTCACCGCAATATTAATCGCCGTGATTCAATTGTCATTAGCGTGCATCCACATAACGATCGCGGTACTGCGGTTGCTGCGGCAGAATTAGCGGTCATGGCCGGTGCGGATCGTGTTGAAGGCTGTTTGTTTGGCAACGGTGAGCGTACTGGTAATGTGGATTTGGTGACGCTTGCTTTGAATTTATATTCGCAAGGTATTCATCCCGGTTTGGATTTTTCCGACATAGATGCTGTGCGTAAATTGCATGAAGAGTGCACGCAATTGCCTGTGCATCCGCGTCATCCTTATGCTGGCGAATTGGTGTTTACTGCATTTTCAGGATCGCATCAGGACGCGATCAAAAAAGGTTTTGCGGTGCAGAAAAAAGATGCGCTTTGGGAAGTGCCTTACTTGCCGATTGATCCCGCCGATTTGAATCGCAGTTACGATGCGGTGGTGCGTGTGAATGCACAATCCGGTAAGGGCGGCGTGAGTTTCTTGTTGCAACAGGAAGCGGGTTTGCAATTGCCGCGTCGTTTACAAATTGAATTTAGTTCAGTGGTGCAGAAAGTGAGCGACACCACGGGTAAAGAAGTGAAGAGCAATGAAATCGTTAAATTATTTGAGCAAGAATATTTAGCGGTGAACACGCCGATTACTTACAAAAGTAGCAAGGTGCACGAGCAGGAAGATTCACATCAAGTCGATATAGTGATCTACGCGCAGCATCAGGATAAAACCGTAGAAATTAGTGGTAGCGGTAACGGTCCAATCGATGCTGCTGCACATGCCATCAGCCAATTTATGGGCTGTGAAGTCAGCGTGATTGATTATCACGAGCACGCTGTTGGTGCGGGTTCAGATGTTGCCGCAGTCACCTATCTGGAAGTGAAGGTCAGTAACGGCAAACCAGTGTTTGGTGTGGGCCAGGATCGCAACATTATTACCTCGGCGATTAAGGCTTTGATTAATGCAGTGAATCGGGCCGAGAACTAGTTCATAGATGGCAACCAAATAAAGCCCACAAGTATTTTGTGGGCTATGATAAGCGCAACTGACAACTAGGGATTATGGTTATGCCGGGTGCCATACTAAGTAGATCGATAGTTTTATTGATGGTTAGCTTGTTCGTATCATCGGCTCATGCCAATTCACTACCGAAAATTGTATTCAGTTGTGCCTATCCAGATGATTTGCCTATCTTTCAACAGGTTAAGTCCGTTTATAAAACGGCGTTTTTTAATCTGGGGTACGATTTCGATATGATTCCGGTTTCGACCAGTCGGCGTTCGCTGCAGGATTCAGAGCGAGGTGTTATTGATGGCGAGTGTGGTCGAACCGCAGACCTTCCGATGTTGGCTAAAGGTACTCGGTTGATGAAGGTGGATGTATTGCTTCTCACTACAGAGTTTGGAATTTGGGGGCGAAGTAATACAGTCAGGGTTTCGCCAGAGGATCTGAACAAGGGAAACTATAGTCTTGCCTATTACGAAGGGTCTTTAATATTGGAGCGTTACATCAAGGAAAATCATCTGGCTGCACAAAAAGTTCTGTCGACGGAGCTGGGGCTTAAAATGCTGGCTGCAGGTCGATTTGATTTGTTGTTGATGTCGTCGGATGTGGCCTATGAACAGGTCAATCAATTGGGGCTAAGTGACAAGGTTGTTAAAGTTGGGGTTCTGAGTCGACATAATATTTACCCCTATATCCATTCAAAACATAAAGCGCTAATCCCGCAGCTAACCGAAGAGTTAAAAAAACTTCTGCCCCCAAAGGGTATAGGTTCAATAGATATTCAATAATGAATATTCACTTGCAAAACCAGACGACTGGTCATATATTGGCGATATGATGAACAAACGTGAACTGAAAAAAGATTATCTTCTGGATGCCGGACTTAAGGTCATGGCTACTCGTGGCTATAACGGCACCAGCATCCAGGACATAGTCGACGCAGCGGATTTGCCCAAGGGGTCTTTCTATACTTACTTCAAGAGTAAGGAAGATTTTGCCATTTCTGCACTGGAAAAAGTCACCGAAGAGCGTATGGAAGCCAATCGCAATCTGTTGAATGATCGCGACCTTTGCCCGAAAGAACGCATCACCCGGTTCTTTACCGACAACATTGGTGGCTGCGAGGAGAATCTCAACGGCGGTTGTTTTATTGGCAACATGTGCCAGGAGATGTCTGAATCCAGCGAGGCCATTCGCTTGAAAGTGCGACAACTTCTGCGAAACAGCACCCAATTGATCGAAGATGTATTGGAAGAGGCCAGATTGAAGGGAACACTGAAAAGCGATTTGCCTTCAGCTGTTTTGGCTGAGTTTTTGTTCAACGCCTGGGAAGGAACGGTAATGCGGATGAAAGCGGCGAAATGCCGTGAACCCTTGAACGCATTTTTAACTGTCCTGCCTGAGTTGTTCTCCAAAAAGCAGGAATAACCTGCTTATTTTTTAACTTATTTATAGACGACCGGTCAGCTTTTTTGATTTGACCTGCCTGGCTCACTCGATAATCCTATTTATTAATTTGGAGTTGATTGTGTTTTCCGCAAAAAATTTGCATTCAATTAAAAGACGACTGGTCGCTTTTTTAAGATTGAATAGACTTGTAAATGTGTTGGTATTAGCCCTGATTGCAGGTCCCCTGTTTGCCAATCAAGAGTCCTCGCACCCAGAAAATCAGTATCGTCCCACCGATGCCTGGATGGTCGCCTTTGATAACGACATTCTGGTGCCCGGCCACCGCGATCAGGATTACACCTACGGCATCAGCTTTGCGCAGATCAATGCGGATTTGGCCAATGCAAAAGTTTCACTGAATCTACCTTTAAGAGCACTGGATGCGTTGATTGGCAACGAGCATTCATCGATTCATGTGAAAGAAGCTTACAGCCGCGAGTTCGGCGTGTTTGGTTTTACGCCGGAAGATATCAGCCTGTCGCAAGCCAATCCCAATGATCGGCCTTACGCGAGCTTGATTTATTTTTCCAGCACGCGCGATCAAGTGGATTTTGCAAATAATGTTGCCTGGAAATCGACACTTACTTTGGGAGTTTTGGGTTCGGATCTGGTGGGCAAATTACAACGCGAAGTGCATAACCTCACTCAAAGTGAAACGCCACAAGGTTGGGATAGTCAAATCAGTCATGGGGGTGAATTAACTGGTCGTTATTTAATTGCGCGGCAAGACTATTGGGATGATCTTTCGGACAAATATGAAATTAAATCCACACTGCAAGCGTCTGTGGGTTACCTCAGCGAAGTGAGTTGGGGCATGAATATTCGTCGCGGAAAAATTCACAGCCCCTGGGCGTCATTTAATCCGGATCTCACCAGTTACGGCGAAAAATCTTCCAGTTTGACGCAAGCAAAAAATATTGATGAGCATTATGTTTGGGCCGGGTTTGCGATTAAAGCGCGAGCCTACAACGCATTTTTGCAAGGGCAATTTCGCGATAGTGCGGTGACCTACGATCAATCAGATCTGCGACCGATTTTATTGGAAGCCTGGATTGGATATACCTTTGCGTTTAAACAGGGCTATCGCGTGAGTTATGTTTTACGAGGCCACAGTTCTGAAATCAAACAAGGCGCGGCTGATCGTAATTTGTTGTGGGGTGGTTTGGTAGTGTCACATAGTATTTAGTTGTTTGGGCATTGCACGAATAATTCGTCATGCCCATTTTTTAATTCTGTCGCGCAAACACCAGATCAATACCACCACAAAATAACCTGAATACACTCCGTGCCATTGAGAATCGGGATGGGCATCTAACCAATCCTGAATAAAAAAATAACCCTTACCAAGGCAGACAAAAATTACAATCGCCACAAAACCAATCGCGATTGCCAATTTGCGATCATCGTCTGGTTTAATGTCGATTTTGGGCGTGTCTGCTATGGCAGATGATTGAAACTTTTTGTTGCGCAAGGCGTTGTTCAACGCGTGCCATTTATTTAGGGATTCAACTGAAAGCAGTTTGGATAAATCCGGTTGTGCCATGGCAATCTGTTGTTGATTATTCAGGGCCGCAGTGACATCTGGACTCAATTTAATTTTCACTTGTTGAATAATAAACTGCACCAATTGTTCAAAATCATTTGCGGCTTCTTGATAATTGCTGGCATTCAATCGATAAAAGCGACATTGCATATAGTGATGTTGGGATAAAGCTAATAAATAGCTGTGGCCGAAAAAACAAGCATTTTCTATCTGTTTACCGCTTATCTCATCGTAGACTTGCCAGGGCAAATGGTTGATTGATTCCTGCCGCCAATTCAGTGCTTGCCAATCAGGGCCGAAATCTGCACCAAATAAATCATCTTCATTTGTGTTGTCGATTTGGGATATGGAATCAGTCAAAAATCCCAAATGGGCTTTCTGCAAATTCATTGGGTCCAATAAATTACAATCGGCTTCGACACGATGAATCCAGATATCACACCAAAAACTTTCACCGCGGCCTGCGTATTCCATACACCAGGAATGATTAAAACGTCGACGCGAAAAATGTAATGAATGATCGGGCAGCAGGCGTTGAATTTGTTCTGCATCCAGGCATTGCATATCCATAATCTGATACTGGCCTGTGGAATAGCGGTGCCCTGATTTTACATCCCTTGCTTGCTCGTAAAATGCCCAGGGCTCTTCGCCCGGTGTTGAGCTGATGCTGGCTTGCATCTCCAAAATATCCCGATCAGGCCCTGGAAAAGTAAAATCAAATTCCATTCCCCAAAAATTCCAGCGCTGCTGAATAGGTTGATTAAAGTCCAGTTTTATCGTCATGATTACCCCAAATGCTCAGGTGTTTTTAAACTCGCATCAAACGAATCAAAGTCCGCTTGACGTTTTGCAGCAATATTTTCAGGTGTCGCTTCAAACCCTGGGCCATGTCCTGTGTCGATGTAGTCATAAGTAATAGTTTTGGGCGGCTGTGCGCTGCCAGTGAGAGAAGCGCGAATTTGTTGAGCGATTATGGCGTCGGTAGATGCCGGATCAATTTTTTGAAAGGCTTGTTCAATATCGGCATTCCATTCACCCTGAATAACCAGCAGATAAAAATCGATAAAAGCTTGAGTGCGCGGAAAATAAGTCGTTTGAATCTGTTTTTGAATCAAGCCATATCGAATCTGTGATAAACAAAAAATACCAAAGCTCGCAAGCAGGCTGAGTAAAATCCAAAAAAGAATTTTGGGTAACAGGCTGTAGAAAATGGGTAAAAAACACAGAACACAAAGGATATAGATAATCCAGACCAGACAAGGGCTAATAATCGAGTTGCCCCATTGGCTGTAATAAAGCGCAATATCGGCTCGCCAATATTCATAGGGTTCGGCCAGGTCCAGTTTGCGCCGCAGCAAATACAATATGCCTTTACCTGCTAATCCAGCCAATAACGAACAAATAATCAGCGTGGCCAAATCCATAATCAATGATGGCTTGTGTAGAAAATCCAGCCATATGCTGTAAATCCCAGCCGTCAATAAAACTAATAGACCCAGTGCTACCAACCAATCCGTGATCCGTACCAGATTCATCAACCATCGCATAATGCTAACCGCTTGTTTTCAGGGTCCGTCACCATAGAAAAATTGACCGGACAAGACAAGTCATGTTGCAATTCTGCCCCCGCACCAAAAAAATTTTGCAGGGATGAATCCGAATTCTCCAGATGACTGTCTTAAGGGTTATTCGATGACAGCTGTCATGATTCCGTTAATTAGCGTTAACAAAGCTCGGCACTCTCGGTAAAAGCGACTAGTCTGCGCAGACCAAGACTTTATCGGCCATTTCCCGTCAATGGCTCTTATTAGGATGACCCATGATCAAATTACATCAATTACACAAGTACTATCACTCGGGTGAACAGCCTCTGCATGTATTAAAAGGCATTGATTTGCACATTCGCGAAGGTGAATTGGTATCGATTATGGGCTCGTCCGGTTCCGGCAAATCTACATTGCTGAACATTTTGGGTATTCTCGATAGTTTTGACACAGGTAGTTATTTTTTGGCGGGTCATGAAATTAAGAATCTGTCAGAAAAGATGTCGGCGAAAATGCGCAATCAGCTATTGGGATTCGTGTTTCAGTCCTTCAATTTGTTGCCCTTTAAAAATGCCACCGAAAATGTTGCGCTGCCGCTTTATTATCAAGGCGTAAGCCGTAAAGAGCGCACCTATCGCGCTGAAAAATATTTGGAAATGGTGGGCCTTGCACATCGCGCCAAATTTATGCCGAATGAATTATCCGGCGGACAAAAACAACGTGTGGCTATGGCGCGTGCCTTGGTGTCAAAACCCAAAGTCATTTTAGCGGACGAACCAACAGGTGCATTGGATAGCCAAACCACACAAGAAATTATGTCCTTGATGAAAGAAGTTCATCAACAAGGCAATACCATTGTGATTGTGACTCACGAACAAGACATTGCCGATCAAACCCAACGTCAAATTATTTTGAAAGATGGTTTGATTGTGCCAGCCAAACATTCCGACGCTATTCATAGTTAGGGTTGACGATCATGTTAGATAGCTTGCAAGAAATTCTCTACACACTTCGCCAAAATAAATTGCGAACCGTGATGACGGCCTTCGGCGTCTTCTGGGGCATTTTTATGTTGGTAGTTTTGCTGGGCGCCGGTAAGGGCATGCAAAACGGTGTGTATGACGATTTTAGTTCCGATGCTATGGATTTTATTGTCATTTATACAGCGACCACATCCGTTGCTTATCAGGGAATGGGGTTGGGTAGACAAATTACGCTCACCAAAGAAGACATGATGGAGTTACCGCGACAAGTTAAAGGCTTGGGATTTATTGCCAGTGAAAATCAACGCGGCGGTGTCACCATGGTATATGAAAAGCGCCAGGGAAGTTTTGCAGTGCATGGAGTACCCGATGAATATTTTGAATTAAAAAATGCTGTGCCCTTTTTGTTTGGTCGAAAAATGAATCCGCTGGATGAAATTCAAGACAGAAAAATTGCACTTTTGGGTTCAGTTGTAGCCGAGCGTCTATTTGATAAAAATATTGACCCTGTCGGACGCGACATAAAGGTGAATGGCGTTGTAATGAAAGTTGTGGGTGTATTCAATGACAAAGGCAACAACGGACGCGATTCAGAAAGGATCTATATTCCATCGACAACTTTTTCAAAAGTGTTTGGTACCAGCAACCAAATAGGATCTATTTGGATAAGACCTGCCCCCGGAGTTGATGGCTACGCGTTAGAAAAAGATGCGATTGCTTTTTTACAAAAACGGCATCAAGTTTCGCCCGAAGACAAGCGAGCCATTCGTTCATTCAATATGGCGGAAGCCGCAGCCAGAGTGAATGGTCTATTTTTTGGAATTGCATTTATTAACTGGTTTGTGGGTATGGGAACTCTGTTGGCAGGGATAGTGGGTATCAGCAACATTATGATTATTACTGTAAAAGAGCGAACGCGCGAAATCGGCATTCGAAAAGCCATAGGCGCAACGCCGCTAAGTATTGTTAGTACATTAGTTTTTGAATCTATTCTAGTGACGACTATAGCCGGTTACGCAGGGTTGGTGCTTGGTGTGGGGTTGATTGAATTAATTTCGTTTGGTTTACGTTCGGTCGGTGTTGAATTGCCATTTTTCAAAAATCCGGAAATTGATTTTCAGGTGGCGATAACGGCAATGATTTTATTAATTGTTGCAGGTGCAATTGCCGGATTAATTCCCGCAGCGCGTGCCGCCAAAATTATGCCGATCGAAGCCATGAGGGCAGAATAAAATGTTTATTGATACTGAAAAGTGGCAAGAGATTTTTAAAACACTCAGTCAGCATAAACTGCGAACCTTTTTAACCGGGCTTGGCGTTTTCTGGGGCATTTTTATGTTGACGCTTTTATTGGGCGCAACCAAAGGGCTTGAGAATGGTGTGAATAGCCGTTTTCCATCTGTACCCAATGTCGTGTTTGTTTGGATAAAAGGGACAACGCAATTGCCTTATCAAGGGATGTCGGTTGGTAGACAAGTAGCATTTAAAGCAGAAGATGTTGCGCTAATTGAAAAGAATGTCGCCAGTGTTGGTTTTATTCGTGGACAAAATTCTGTTGGTATTTGGAATGGCACTCCACCTTACACCGTACGTAAAGAAAAGAATGGTACTTTTTATGTAGAGGGTACGCATGAAGGTATGGAAGGAATTAAATCCATTTCTATCAATCAGGGAAGAGGGATTAACGAGATTGATAATCGAGACAGACGAAAAGTTGCGATAATTGGCAAACGAGTGTTGGCGCAGCTATTTGCTCCGGATGAAAATCCAATTGGCGCTGACATCACGTTAAATGGAATAAATTTCACTGTTGTGGGTGTATTCGAATCCTACACGGCTGGTAATAAACAACAGGAAGAAGAAAAAATATTTTTACCGAACGATACACTGAGATATGCATTTAATCAGGTGGGCTGGATTGGTAGTTTGGTTTTGATTCCCAAACCCGGAGTACATGCTGCGGTTGCGGAACAAGAAGTGAAAAAATATTTAGCCGAATTAAAGCTCGTTAACCCTGAAGACCGTGGGGTGTTTGGCAGTTTCAATATGCAAAATGAATTTGAAAAAATTCAAGGCTTGTTTTTCGGGATGACGTTTATTGGATGGTTTGTTGCTGTGGGAACAATTCTATCGGGTGCAATAGGTGTGGGTAACATAATGCTGATTGTGGTCAAAGAGCGTACCCGTGAGATAGGACTAAGAAAAGCGCTGGGCGCAACACCAGGGTCCATTACAAGAATGATTATTCAAGAGGCCATTTTTATTACGTCAGTTGCAGGCTATGCAGGATTGGTTGCTGGCGTTCTGTTACTTGAATTGGCGAATATGGCGATGGCTCAAGCCGAAGACAAAGGTTTTTTCGGCACCTTCGAATTGAATTTTAGTACCGCGTTAATTGCGCTGACGGTATTGGTTGTCTCAGGATTATTTGCATCCATGTTGCCTGCATCAAAAGCGGCAGCAGTGAATCCGATTGTGGCCTTGCAGGATGAATAAAAATTAGACCCCACCCTAACCCTCCCCCTTGCCAGGGGAGGGAACTGCTCCTCCCCTGGCAAGGGGGAGGCTGGAGGGGGTCAAGTAACAATAGTGTTTTAAGAAATTGGATAAGTAAATCAGGTAAATCAAGATGAAAAAGCTTTTTGTACGTGCGTTGTTGGCAATAATCGCCATTATTTTTATCTGGACGGCATTTTTTCTCTACGGAAAATCGCAAGAGAAACCGGTTGTCTACAATTCGGTGCCGGTGTTCAAAACCACTATTGTCAAAAAGACAGTGGCGGTAGGTAAAGTTATACCGCGTCGCGAAATTGAAATTAAATCGCAAGTGTCTGGTGTGGTGGAAAAACTTTATGTTACCGCAGGCCAGTTGGTTAACAAAGGTGACATAGTGGCGAAAATCACCTTGGCACCCAATATGATTCAACTCAACCAGGCTGAATCCCAGTTGGAACAAGCGAAATTAAATCTGCACAATATTGAAACAGAATATTTACGTCAGAAAAAACTTTTCGAACAAAAACTGATTTCATCGTCTGAATTCAATAAATTGACGCTGCAATATGACCTTTATAAAGAAGGCGTAACCTCGGCTGAAAACAATGTGCTGCTCTTGAAAAAAGGTGCCACCAAAAAATCCGACAAAGTCTCCAACATGATTCCTGCCACAGTGACCGGCATGGTGTTGGATCTGCCCTTCAAAGAAGGTGCATTTATTGTTGAAACCAGTTCGTTTGGTTCGGGTACAACTGTGGCGACTTTAGCCGATATGCAGGACATGATCTTCGAAGGTTTGGTGGATGAATCCGAAGTCGGCAAAATTCACGAAGGTATGGAATTGATTTTGAATATTGGTGCATTGCAGGATGAACCCTTCACTGCGGTACTGGAATATATTTCCCCCAAAGGTATTACTGATCAGGGCACAATCAAATTCCAGATTCGCGCTGCAGTGAAACTTAACGACAAATTGTTCTTGCGCGCAAACTACAGTGCTAACGCGGACATAGTGTTGGATAAACGCGAAAACGTGGTCGCCATCAACGAGCGCGATTTGATTATTGAAGACAAAAATTATTTCGTCGAAATCGAAAAAGGTCCACAACAATTTGAAAAACGCGCAATAAAAGTTGGTTTGTCTGACGGTATCAATATCGAAATCACTGAAGGCTTGAAAGACGGCGACAAGATCAAACAGCGTTAATGATTTAGTAAGGCCCTTGAAGCGATTGTCGCAGGACAATCGCTTTTTTTATGTTAAAAAATCAATTCAAGTGAATCGAATTATTATTAGAGAGTGCCTCATTCAGCGACTATTACAATCGCGTCTCCATGAAATTTAGAAAACAAAAATCTTTTATTGGCCCCAGTCAGATTCGTTCATTCCGTCAGCAATTTTATTTAACTTTTGGTAAAGCTCATCGTAGTTACCGGATAGGTTAAAAACGAATGCAATGTTTACTTGATCCCAGCGTCGCTGGAGAGTAAGGCTCGTAGTGCCTGCCATTCCTCCCCAAAAGGCCCCGCCACCATTCCCGTTACTGCCGACTGTCCATTTCCCCGTCTCCGGATTAAGAAGCCTTTCACCATTCCCTAGGTCATAGCGGCGCAACATCCTTACGAGTCCAGGTGCGCTAGCAGAGAGTGCCCGGTACTCCTCCAAATTAACCCAGCGCGAATAAGGCACTTCGAGAGTCGCATACCAAGGTTCATTTTCTTGACGTGCTTCAAGATGCTCAGCAGCTAGAAAAATCCCTGCGGTTTCTGCTGGAGCTAGGGTGACATTTTGAATATGAGTGACAAGATCTCCCTTGAGTACCTCTATTACATAGCGAGCTAGCATAAAACAACTGCTGCAGTAGACAGTTTTAGTTCCGGGGGCAAAATTTCCAGAGACTGAGGTCATCCAGCGAATGTTATGTTCGAGGGTTATTTGTTCCTCTGTAATGCCAAAAGCAGCAGCAAGAGTCGGCGCATCCGGTAGTTCCCTCAGGCCGCTAGAATGAGTGAGGAGTTGACCAATCGTTACCTTATATATGTCTGTATCAGGTAATACCGTGACTCCGGGAGGTGGAGTAAGTCCATGCGCAACGAGCAAGGGATACACAAAAGTATCACGCGTTATAAATTGCTGAGTAATAGAATCAAATGTTTTAGTGTCAATTAGGTTTTGCATAACCGCCAGGGTTACAACCTTGTCGTTGCTGGCCAGTCGAAGAACCGCACCCTCCTTCATCGGAAGCGTGAAATACTTGTCTGAGTAGCCAAAAGATTTAGAGAGAACCATTTTATCTCCCTTCATCACAGCAAGTGTCCCCGAAGGAATTCCTTGCTCAATCATAAATTCCCTAGTGGCAGTAGCGAAGGCTTCCACAGCAGTGGTTGTGGCGTAACCGTCTTCAATACGAGAAGACATTTTCTCATTTCGAACAAGGCCCAAGTCGAAGTATTTACCTCCTCCCGTATCATGCACATGAACTGCGATACTATTTTTTCCAACAACCCAGGCGCTTTTAGCTGATGAACGAACGCCTACATACCTATAGCCTGAGGTCCAGCCCCTTTGGTTGCTGGCTAGTTGGCCATTGATATAGACCTCCATAGTGTCATCCCATCTTCCCCAAAATAGAACATGCTCCATTTTACATGCCGTGAGTTCAACGCTCGTGCGTAACCACAAGTCACTTTGTCCGGAGGGCCAGGGTGTAGTGGCCACATCCCCAAAACGAATACCGTCAAAAAACCCGCCGGGTGCGCTCGACCAAGAGGAATCATCGAAACCGGGTGATGACCACAAGGCGACAGGTGCTGTAGCTGTATAGCGCCAAGTCGTATTTGCTCCCCATGACAAGACCGTCGCCTCTTGTGTTGGCGGCACGAAAAATCCGTCATGATTTTCGCGAGTTTTAAGGAGCGGAGGAGTTGTTGAGCCATCGACAGCACAAACTTCTTCTTTACTCGAGCTACTTGAGTTTGAGCTAATCGAATTACTTGAACTAGAGATCATACTAGAGCTGACGCTCGAGGTATTGGAGCTGAAGTGGGAAGAACTTACGTCTGACGAAGTCGATTTTGAACCCGAATCATTCTTGGAGCTTCCAGATCCGCATCCAACAAGGCCAACAATGAAAAATACACAAACAAACCCTGTCCAAAAGTTAAGTTTCATGATTACTGCCTAAATAAAGAGTGCTTGGTTTATTTAACTATAAAATGCGCCGGCATTTTCCTTCATGCTGCTGCGTAAATCTAACAACTGGTCGTCAATTTATAAAAAGCGATTGACTACTTAAGTGCGGATGCTGGTAGAGTGTTCGCACTTTTTAAAATTTATTCAGAGAATATTCAGCTTGTCTTCCTCGACAGGTGCTAACCGCATAGACCAATCAAAATGACCTCAATAACCCTAAACAAAAAACCTATAACCCCTAACAAAATTATCTGCATAGGCCGCAACTATGTTGAGCATATTCGGGAATTAAATAACGAAATGCCGGAAGAGCCGGTGTTGTTTATTAAACCTAACTCAGCAATTTCGACTGAACTTTATACGGACGATGACGCATCCATACATTACGAGAGTGAAATTTGTTTTGTAATAGAGCAGGGTAAATTAGCAGCAGTGGGCATTGGTTTGGATTTAACCAAACGTGATTTGCAATCCAGATTAAAAGCCAAAGGTTTGCCTTGGGAGAGAGCCAAGGCCTTTGTGGGTTCGGCGGTGTTTAGTGAATTTGTTTCCTTTTCGGGTGACTGCTCGCAGTTGCGGTTGGAAATGCGTATTAATGATCAGCTTGTACAGTTAGCAACTTATGATCTGATGATTCATAAACCTGAATCTTTGTTGAGGGAAATCGATAGCATTTTTTGCTGGCAGGATGGCGATATATTGATGACCGGTACACCCAAGGGTGTTGGTGCGGTAAAAACCGGTGATAAATTCGTTGCGACTCTCTTTGAGGCCGAGACAATTTTGGTCACTGGCGAATGGCTTGCAAAATGCCGAAGCTGACTTTCAGCTGATTCTTGCTATAGTGACATTACCGGATTAAGTCACTACGAATAATATCACTATGAAAACACGCAAGCCCATGATCATCGCCAATTGGAAGTTAAATGGCGGCCTTGATCTTATCTGTATTTCTGTTGCTTCTTTTATTGGTAAACATTTTGATGCGCAAATTGCGATTTGTCCGCCTTATATTTATCTGCGCGATATGATGACGTTTTTGCAGTATTCCGAATTGCAAATCGGCAGCCAAAATGTGAGCAAATACGAATCAGGCGCCTATACAGGCGAAACTTCAGCGCAAATGTTGAAAGAGGCCGGTGTGAGTTTGTGTTTGATTGGCCACTCTGAACGTCGCACTATGTTTAGTGAATCTAATCAGGCTTGTTTCAATAAAATTACGCGCGCACTTCAACATGATTTGTTGCCGGTTTTGTGTGTAGGGGAAAATCGTGAAGAGCGTGAGCAGCAAAAAACTGCAGAGGTTTTGCGTCAGCAGTTGACGGAATCCTTAAGTGGTTTGGATCTTACCGGTAAACAATTGTGTGTGGCTTATGAACCTATTTGGGCGATAGGTACCGGCTTGGCGGCAACGCCCGAATTAGCGCAACAAACTCATCAAATGATTCGCGATATTTTGGTTGATACTTTTGATTTGATTACGGCAAATCGCATTCGAATTTTGTATGGCGGCAGTGTGACCAAACACAACGCGGCTGAATTATTAAATCAACAGGATATAGACGGGCTTTTGGTTGGCGGTGCCAGCCTTGACCCTGAACACTTTCTCACTATTTGCCAACAAGCATCGCAAATTGCCAAGGGCTCTCGCAGCTAATTATTTATGTCTAGTTTATTTTCTTCACTTGCATTACAGCCTTCGCTGCTGGCCAATATTGAGTCCCTGGAATATCAGGAGATGACGCCAATTCAAGCGCAAAGTTTGCCGCTGATTTTGCAAGGCCGCGATATTATCGCCAAAGCCAAAACCGGTAGCGGAAAAACCGCAGCCTTCGCAATTGGTTTGCTACATTTTTTGGATGCCGATATCTATCAAATTCAAAGTTTGGTGTTATGCCCAACACGTGAGTTGGCGGATCAGGTTGCCAAAGAAATTCGCCGCTTGGCACGTATGATTCCCAATATCAAAGTGCTGACACTTTGCGGTGGTGTTTCAATCGGGCCGCAATTGGCGTCACTGGAATTTGGTGCGCATATTATTGTTGCAACTCCCGGTCGTTTACTGGATCACTTGCGAAAAAAATCTCTGCAATTGGATCATCTAAAACAACTAGTGCTGGATGAAGCGGATCGTATGTTGGATATGGGTTTTGCCGAGGATATTGATCAGATATTGGCAGCATGCCCTGAGAAAAAACAAACTCTGCTCTTCTCGGCAACTTATCCGAAAGATATAGAAGCCATCAGCAAACGCTGTCAACAAAATCCACACATGGTCAGTGTTGAAACTACCGAAATCAATACCGCGATCACGCAAGAATTTTTTGAAGTCAATTCAGACGATGAAAAGCTGGATGGCTTGCTGGCATTGCTCGCAGAATACAAACCCCAATCCAGCATTATTTTTTGCAATACCAAACAAGCTTGCAGTCAATTGGCGGAATGGCTACAGGATCACAAAATATCTGCACTCGCGTTGCATGGTGATCTGGAACAAAAACAGCGTGATCAAGTGCTGGTGCGTTTTGCTAATCGCAGTGTGTCGATATTGATTGCCACCGACGTAGCAGCGCGAGGTTTGGACATCAAACAATTGGATGCCGTGATCAATTATGACTTGGCGCGCGACAGCGAAGTGCATATTCATCGTGTGGGCAGAACCGGTCGCGCAGGTGAAACTGGCATAGCACTCAATTTAATTTCGCCACAGGATTTGGCAGCATTAAATCGATTGGAAAATTTTGCAAAAATGCAAATTCAGGTAAAACCACTGCCAAAGCAAAACACCTATTTGGATTTGCAACCCGCCATGGTGACGCTCAATATAGACGGCGGCAAAAAAGATAAATTGCGCGCAGGCGATATTTTGGGTGCGCTGACAAAAGATGCGGGAATCCCCGGCGATAAAATTGGCAAAATCGATATATTTGATTTCGCCGCCTATGTTGCAGTGGATCGTGAATTTGCAAACAAGGCGTTAAAACAATTCCAGTCGCGCCCCTTAAAAGGTCGGCAATTCAGATCGAGAAAGTTGTAATTTTTTACAGTCCGACAAGATATTTTTCTATGTCGACTGAATCCTGTTGTTCTGGCAATAGATATTTTTCTGCATAACGTTGATAGATGCCGGAGCGCAAAAATAATTCAAACACATTGCGATCAACATGCTCATCCAGAACCATTTTATACATTATGTCGATGGATGCGCTGACCGATTTTGCTTTTTTGTAAGGCCTGTCTGATGCTGTCAGGGCTTCAAAAATATCGGCCAACACCATAATACGTTCCGGGATCGACAGATCTGCAGCAGTGAGCTTACGTGGATAACCCGTGCCTTTTAATGTTTCATGGTGAGTCGATGCATAACGCGGTACTTTTTTAAGTGTCTGCGGAAAGGGTAATTTTTCCAGCATGCGAATAGTGCCGATAATATGTTCGTTAATTTTAAATCTGTCTTCCGCTGACAGTGTTCCTCGCCCTATAGATAAATTATAAATTTCACCCAGATTATAAAGATTCTCCGGCACTTCCATGCGAATGCCCAGTGCGGGATCATATTCAGTCGGACGATAGCGCTTAATAATATGTTCTGGTTTATCTGCTAACAATTGTTCTTGCGCAGGTAATTGCACCGGTGAATTTTTATCGACACGCAATTCTTCAACCGGCGATAAACCCAATCGATCATCAAAATGGCGCAACCAGGGTATAGTTGCCAATTCTCGCAAACGTTGTAAATCGTCTTCCTTAACAAATTCACTGCCGACATTGAGTTTGGCAATAAATGCAAAATCTTCTTGCAGTTTTTGTTGTTGAGCAATTAATTCAGCTTCTAGAATGGGTTTTGTTTTTGGTGCATCTTGCAAAGCTTTCCAGTAATGAATTTCAGCATCGCGCCAGAGCAATTCAAAACGCAGGCGTATTTCGTGAATGCGGTTGTAAATGGTTTCCAGTTTGCTGCCTTTGTCGACTATATGTTCGGGGACAATAATTTTTCCACAATCGTGCAGCCAGGCACCTATTTTAAATTCGCGATATTCCTCGTCGTTGTTAAAAGAAAAATCTTTGAATGCAGACGATTGATTGGCAATGGCTTCGTCAACCAGCATCATTGCCAATTCAGGTACTCTTTCACAATGGCCACCAGTATAAGGTGATTTTTCATCAATGGCTTCGGCAATTAATTGAATAAAGGCATCGAGTAAATCCCGTTGTTCCTGTTCGTAGGTTTCAATCGACCGCGCCATTTTTTCCATGGCATCAGCCAGCTCATCTATTTCTTTGATTCGACTGGGAGTGAAAGTAATTTCACTGTAACGGCGTTCACGAACTTTTGCGCTGTTTTCCGCGAGTTGATGAATAGGGCGGACAATAGGATTTGCATAGAACCAGGAGATCGGCAGTAATATCACCAAACATATCAGAGTGAGCCAGATAGAGGCGCTAACTTTTTCCAGAGGTTTGGTCAGAATTTTTTCCACCGGAATTATCGCAGCGAAATAGTCTGTATCCGGGTCATCAGCTCGCAGTTGGCTCACATACACAAAGTGCGGGGTATTATGTAGTTTGATGGGCAATAGTTTATTGCGTTGTTCAGGGTTCTGTACGGCATTTACCAATATTTCATAAGGTACTGTTGAAAAGTTTGCCGGAATTTTCGCTACGCCTTTTTCGCTCAACCATTTTTGGATAAGGTGATTTTTTTGGCGCGGTGTTTGTGCGGCTATGGCTTTATCGATTAACTGCCCCAATTCAGTTAAGTCATGTCTGATTAGCAATCGAAATTCTTTGGATAATTCTGCATCGCCTATATCCAGTCGATTAGTAAAACGAACGCCGCGAATAAAATATTGTTGTGCGACATAATGCAGAACAGCAGCTGCATCTAAAGTGGCGGTGGCTTTGCCATCGCGAACGGCTTCCAGTGCTGCGCGAGTGGATTCCACTTCCAGTATCTGAATATCCGGATAGGCTTTTTTGATGGGATTTATGCTGGACCAGCCCTGCGGAATTGCCAGGGTTTTTCCGGCTAATTCTTGCAGATGGGAAATAGTGGCATCGCCCTGGCGTGTGACCAATCCCATATCGATGTGCAAAATTGGCTGGCTAAGAAATCCTCGCTGTTTGTTTCTGTGGGTGCTGGTGACGGGATGAATAATATCAAGATTGCCCTGTTCGAATTTATTGACAATCTTTCGCCATTCGTCACCATTAATTAATTCAAATTCCAAACCCAATTGTTGACTGATGACGCGAATCATATCGACCGCATAACCGCGCGGCTGACCTTCTACTGCATAATCTATAGGTGCCCAGTCAAGTTGGTTGGAAATTTTTATTCGGCCCAGTCGTTTGATATAGGCACGTTCATTTTCTGTTAACTCCAGAGGAGTTACAGCGGGCAAATCCTGGTCATCAACTGGAATTAAATTGGAGCCTAACGTTTCGCCGCTGTTACTGTAAACATAAACTTCGCTGGTGTTGTCCGGTATTCGACTGTGTAAATAATTTGAAAAAGATTTGAGTGCTATATCAATACCCAACACCACTTGCGAATCGGGCAATTGAATTGAAAAAGTTTTTCCTGGGATTTGTGAATATTGAAAAATATAGGGTTTGGATTTTCTGACCTTGTTTGGTTTGGCATCGACAAACCATTGTCGTTGTCGCACATCGTATTGACTGGGTTCTCTACGAAATTCGCGCTGATTAAAAGCGTCATCCAGAAATTGTAATTCGCGTACTCGTTTTCCATTTATTTCACGCACGCGATTGGCTATCCAGCGGTCGTCGGCTGATGCTTGAAATTGCGCGCGGCGATCAACCCCTTTTTCATCCAGATTAATCAGTTCATAAAAATCACCGTTGGGGAATCCTACGTACACACTGTAGTAAATAGGATTGTTGCGCATGGCTTGCGCGAACAACGCACGCATTCGGTGAAAATCATTTTCATCATCGATTAGACCAGGATAGTGTGAAAGAATAGAGGCAACCTGAACTGCACGAGTGTCCAGACTTTCAATAAATTCACTGGTATTTTGTGCCGCGGATTGATAATTGCCGAGAGCATTATCCACCGCCATTTCGCGAGAGAAGTGATACTGCAAGCCTATGGCAATGGCTGCGGTTATCAGGGTTGCGATAAAAACTACAGCAACTGCGCGGGTGCGAATTGAAAAACCTGAAAAGCCGGATGAAGAGATTGGCGCATTATTCATGTAATATCCCTCAAGTCATCCGCTAAGCATAGCTCGTGAAGAATGTCTTGAGGGTTAATTTCGCCAGCGATTGAGGAATATCGGCCAACCTGAAGGCAAATCCTTCAGGTGTATTGTGAAGAAGGCTCGCCTTAACTCACTTTGCGCAAATGCACTGATTGGGTTGGCATACGCAAATCAATGCCCTTGTTGGAAAACTGTTGAATCTGGCGCTGATTCAACTCCATAACAAAGGCATCGTAGTTTTTGCGCACATCCGGTTCTGGGCAATTGGCTGCTTTTTGCAGCAGAGCCAAAACACCTTCCTCGGAAGAAATGCGATAGCGAACGCCAAAGTTACGAAAATAATTCATTGAAAGCTGTTGTATAAAAAATATTGCCGACTGAGAGAGGATCAATCCGTTCATCTTTGTTCACCCTTGTGTGTTGTGTTGGTGCTTGATTTCGAAAGCGTGCAAGCTAATGCTCATTCTATGAACAAAAACTTAACAAAAATTAATCTAGCAAAAAGAATTTGCAAAACTTGCACCAGTTCACCAAAAGAGTTTGAGTAAAGTCGCTATGCACATTGAATTAATCCTTTCTTTTTGTCTGACAAGCATATTAATAGAATTAACGCCGGGCCCTAATATGGCTTACCTCGCGATAGTTTCCAGCCGTTATGGCAAGCGAGTTGGTTTTTTGGTGACGGCTGGAATTGCGGTGGGATTATTGTTAATTGGAGTTGCTGCGGCCTTTGGGCTTGCGCAACTGATTCAACAATCGACATTGGCTTATCAAATCTTGCGTTGGAGTGGGATTGTGTATTTATTCTGGCTGGCTTGGGATGCCTGGCGCGATGCAGAAATGGCGACCGGATCCGACAATCCATTCAACAACACAAGATTTTTTCTGCGCGGTTTGCTAACCAATTTACTCAATCCCAAAGCGGCGATTTTTTATATCGCTATATTGCCCCGATTTATTCATGAAGATTCCAATCTGAATTTTCAAATGGCGATATTGGTCTGCCTTTACGTTGGCATAGCCACAATTATTCATTTGTTCATCGTTTCAATGGCGAGCCAAACCCAACGTTTTTTGCAATCGGCTTCGCAACGCCGATTGTTCAGCCGAACCCTGGCGATTTTATTGGCCGCAGTTGCCTGTTGGTTTGCCTGGGCGACCAGCGCCTCACTCTAAAAACACTTTGCTATTGGTCGGTTTCGCAAACACTTTTGCACCGGTTGCCAAATGCAAAAGTCTTTCCTGCGAACGCGGCAACTCAACATGCAGTAACTGATTGCTGAGCTGATGCTGCAATTCAATTCGCAATACTGAACCTGCGGTACTGATATGCGCGATAGTCGCGGGGATTGCGCCTTCACTTTCTTCTGTGCTCAATTCAATATCATGCGGACGAACGTAAGCAATCGCCGCTTTATCCTGAACACTGTTGTGTTCCGGCGCGGGTAATTTGTAATCGCCAATATGCGCCCAACCTTGATCAACGCGGCTGCGAAATAAATTCACCTGACCAATAAAATCATACACAAAGGGTGATGCAGGATTATTGTAAATGTCATCCGGTGTACCGATTTGTTCAATTTGGCCTTTGTTGAGTACAACGATTTTATCCGCAACTTCCATGGCTTCTTCCTGATCGTGAGTTACAAAAATCGACGTGATATGTAATTCATCGTGCAAGCGACGCAACCAGCGGCGTAAATCTTTTCTGACTTTTGCATCCAATGCACCGAAAGGTTCATCGAGTAATAAGACTTTGGGTTCAACTGCGAGTGCGCGCGCCAGTGCAATACGTTGACGTTGTCCACCAGATAATTGATGTGGATAACGATCAGCTAACCAATCAAGCTGTACCAGTTGCAATAATTCATGCACACGTTTGGCGATGGCTTCTTTGCTTGGGCGAGCGTCTTTTGGGCGAACACTTAAACCAAAAGCAACATTATCAAACACGGTCATGTGACGAAATAAAGCGTAATGCTGAAATACAAATCCGACATTGCGCTCACGTACGTGCACGTTGGTTGCGTCTTCACCATGAAAATGCACGCTACCGGAATCGGGATTTTCCAACCCCGCGATAATGCGCAACAAAGTTGTTTTGCCACAACCCGATGGGCCGAGTAATGCAACCAGTTCACCTGTTGGAAAATCCAGTGACACATTGTGTAATGCGGAAAAGTTGCCGAAGTTTTTTTGTAGATTTCTAACTTGAATGCTCATGTTTTTTTCTCACAATTAATTTTGAAATAAAAAAGACCCCCTCCTAACCTCCCCCTTCCCAGGGGGAGGGACTTGACTCCCTTCTTATCTTGAACCGGAGTGAAATCTATTCCCTCCCCTTGGCACAAATTGCAGGAGCAATTTGCACAGCGAAGCTGCCCGAAGGGGAAACCATAGGGACTGGAGGGCTAGGAGGGGGTCTTTGCAATCACTGCGAATTCGCCGCACGCACCGCCAACTCATGTTCCCGCGCCGCTTTCCATTCCAACGCACTTTTTAATATCAAAGTCACCAATGCCAATAACGCAAGCAGTGATGACACAGCAAAAGCCGCCGCAAACTGATATTCGTTGTATAAAATTTCAATGTGTAGTGGCAGGGTATTGGTTTGTTCGCGAATTTTTCCGGATACCACGCTCACTGCGCCGAACTCACCCATAGCGCGGGCATTACACAAAATCATTCCGTAGAGCAGCGCCCATTTGACGGAAGGCAAAGTCACTCGCCAAAACATTTTCCAACCGCTTGCGCCTAAAGTAATGGCTGCTTCTTCTTGTTCTTTTCCCTGCTCTTGCATCAGCGGAATTAATTCGCGTGCAATAAATGGAAAGGTCACAAAAATAGTGGCGAGTACTATGCCGGGGATGGCAAACATAATTTGTACGTCATGTTCACCTAACCATCCGCCGAAAAATCCTTGTCGGCCAAACAGCAGCATATAAATCAAACCAGCAATCACAGGTGAAACCGCAAAAGGTAAATCAATCAAGGTGATCACAAATTGTTTGCCACGAAAATCAAATTTCGCAATGGCCCAGGCAGCAGCCAATCCAAAAATTAAATTACAAGGCACGGCGATAGCAGCTGCAATTAAGGTTAATTTAATTGCGTGCAATGCAGCAGGTTCATTGACAGCGGCCAAATAAACGCCTGCACCTTTGGTGAAAGCTTCTTTAAATACCACCACCAATGGCAATACCAAAAATAAAGCTAAAAAAGTTAAGGCAATACTGATAAGCGTAATGCGAACCCATAAAGATTCGGTTGTGGCTTTATTGTGAGAGCCGATTTTTTTACTGGATAAAGACGAAACAGCGCCTGCCATGATTAACCTCCGGTACGCTTCTGGCTCCAATGCTGGAGCAAATTAATCAAGAGCAATAACACAAACGAAAATAACAACATCACTGTGCCTAACGCAGCGGCACCGGCGTAATCAAATTGTTCGAGTTTGGTCATGATTAATAAAGGAGTGATTTCGGTTTTGTAAGGCATATTGCCGCTGATAAAAACGACCGATCCGTATTCACCGATCGCGCGTGCAAACGCCAATGCAAATCCGGTGAGGAGTGAAGGCAATACTGCAGGAAAAATTACATGCAAAAATGTTTTCCAGCGCGATGCGCCCAAACTGGCTGCGGCTTCTTCCACCTCCGATTCCAAATCGACCAACACAGGTTGTACTGTGCGCACCACAAAAGGTAATCCAATAAATGTCAGTGCCACTGTGACGCCTAACCAGGTGTAAGCAATTTTTATATCCATCAACCAAAACCATTGGCCGACCCAACCTTTGGTGGTGTAAAGCGCGGTGAGTGCAATGCCAGCAACAGCAGTAGGCAATGCAAAAGGTAAATCGACTAAAGCATCAATTACACGTTTACCAAAAAATTCGTAACGCACTAATACCCAGGCAACAATTAATCCAAAAAATAAATTAATGCTGGCTGCTACCAAGGCTGATCCAAAGGTTAATTGATAACTGGCAACCGAACGCGGATTACTAATCACTTGCCAAAGTTGTTCCCAACTTAATTCAAGCGATTTTAAAATTAATCCGGCGAGAGGAATAAATACAATCAGGCTTGCATAAAAAGC
This sequence comes from uncultured Cellvibrio sp., assembly GCA_966252135.1. GTDB lineage: Bacteria > Pseudomonadota > Gammaproteobacteria > Pseudomonadales > Cellvibrionaceae > Cellvibrio. The sequence continues at coordinate 74,321 of CBINNU010000006.1, forward strand.
GGCGTAGCCGAGTGATAAACCAAAACCGGGTAGAACCGATTTTTTTACCCAGGGTGTTTTGGTTTTTACAGCAACAGTGTCGTTCATGAAAATTCTCGTTGAGTACCTGTGGTCAGGAAACTGAAAATCGCACCCCACCCTAACCCTCCCCTCCACAAGGGGAGGGAACAGAATTCACTCCGTATTGAACAAGTAGGGAGTCGTTCCCCACTTTGAAAAAGGGGGGTTAGGGGGGATTTAAAATCTCAGAAAAAATTAACCATATTAAATCCCTCCCCCGCCTCCCTTTTTCAAAGGGAGGAGCCAAAAGCTACTGATAAATCTGATCAAAAATCCCACCATCACCAAAATGAAACGGCTGTGCTTTTACCCAACCACCGAAATCATCGATAGTGACTAAATCCAATTCGGGAAACTGTTTGGCAAATTGCGCAGCGACTTCGGCATCACGTGGGCGGTAATAATGTTTCGCCGCAATGGTTTGGCCTTCTTTGCTGTAGAGGTATTGCAAGTAAGCCGTTGCAACGTTGAGTGTGCCTTTCTTCTTTGCATTTTCTTCAACAACAGCAACTGATGGTTCTGCAAGAATGGATAAGCTGGGTACAACGATTTCAACTTCGTCTTCACCTAATTCATTTACAGCAAGAAATGCTTCGTTTTCCCAGGTGATTAATACGTCGCCAATTCCGCGTTGCACAAAGGTCGTGGTTGATCCGCGGGCTCCTGTGTCGAGTACCGGAACGTTTTTAAATAATTTGCGAACAAATTCTTTTGCACCGGCATCGTCTTTATTTAATTTTTTCTGCGCGTAAGCCCAGGCTGCCAAATAATTCCAGCGAGCGCCGCCCGATGTTTTTGGATTAGGGGTGATAACTTCCACACCTTTTTTCACCAGATCATCCCAATCTTTAATTTGTTTTGGATTACCTTTACGCACTAAAAAAACAATGGTTGAGGTATAGGGTGCTGAATTATCCGGTAATTTTTTTACCCAATCTTTTGGCAATAATTTTCCGATACTCGCGATAGGATCTATATCACCGGCCAACGCCAGCGTCACCACATCTGCACGCAAACCATCAATCACCGCGCGCGATTGTGCACCCGAACCACCATGTGATTGATCTACACTCAGGTTATCGCCCGTTTTTTCTTTCCAATGTTTGGCAAAAGCCGCATTGAATTCGCGATAGAGTTCGCGAGTGGGATCGTAGGACACGTTTAATAAATTTACGTCTTTTGCGAAGACGCTGGCAGACAATAAACTGACTGCAATTAACGATAATGTTTTGTATAAAATTTTCATGAAATTCTACTCACTTAAAAAATTGAAGTTTTCCCTCACCCTAACCCTCTCCCAGAGGGAGAGGGGACTGAATATGCTTCGTAGCAAATTCATTTGGGAGTTCATCCCCTCTCCCTCTGGGAGAGGGCCAGGGTGAGGGCATTTTTAAAACCGGAAATCAAATCCAACAGCCGACGCACTATCTGTTGTAGTTTCAGTGCTAATGGCCTCATCACCTTTCACATTCACTTTTGCGTAAGTTAAAAACACGCGCGTGTTGGGATTAAAGTTGTAATCCACACCTAGAATGATTCCATCCAATTCTGCATCGCTATAAGCTTCATTGATTGGTGTGGTGGTTGAACTGGCGTATTGAATTTTGGCGAGCCAGGGGCCGGAAATTTTCCATTGTGCATTCAACACATAACCGTCCTGCTCTTTAAATGCGTTACCAGAAACGCCGTCCCATTCGGATAAAGGATTCAATCCGTTTTGTGCGCCGAGTGTGGTGCCGTTAGTGCCGACGAAAGATGAAAAGCCACCGAGAGTATCAACATCGTCATGTCGTTCTGCGGTTTGATAAATTGCACCGAGTTTCACATCGCCCAGAGTAATTTCACCGACAGCACGAACAGCATCAGTGGTGGCAACATTTGAATCAGCGCCAATACCCACAAACCATTTGGCTTTGCCATAAGTGATCGAGACTGATTTACCGGATGCAAAATTATTGTCATCTTGCTGATTGGTTCCGCTCACCGGCACACCGGTTTCTTCTGCATTAATAGTGGCGATATTAATTTCCAATCCGCGAAATAAAATCGGTGAGGTGTATTGAATAACATTGTCCGAGCGATTTTCGCCAACAATGTAAGTACCAATGTCGCCGAGTGGTGAATCGTTGAAGCGATCAATATCGCTGCGCAACACGCTATTGGTTTGTAAAGTTTTTAGCGGAGTATCGTTTTTACCAACCAGAATCGAACCCCAATCACCACGCAAACCACCAAAAATATTTCGTTGACTTAATTCGCGGCCATTGCTGTTGGTGCCGTTGTCGACATCAATGCCGTATTCCACCCGATAAAAAACGGTGAGGTTTTCATTCGCATCAAAATCGCCTTGAAAACCCAAGCGTGAACCGGTGCTTTCAATTGCAAAAGTATCCAGTTCGTCTGTCACCTGAGTTGCACCTATATGGCGATAGGTAGTGGCATTGGGTGCAGTTAATGCAAAATCATTTTTTTCCAAATCGTATTGATTGGCTGTTAAATGAATTTTGCCGTAGAGAGTTGGGAAACCTGCGAAGGCTGGGGCTGATATAGCAGTCGCGATTAAAATCGCGATGCTATTGCGACGGAAAGCGTGTTTCAAAAATGATCGGTTGACCGACCTTTGTGTGTGAAATGACATGTTAATCTCCAGAATTCACATATCACTTCCGGTGGTCCGGTCAGTGTTTTTTTAATTGATTTTTAACTTGCTAACGCGTGATCTATTTGGCGTTGACGCCCTTGTCCCAGCGTTTTTTTTCGCGACGTTCGAGCTGCACTATTTGGCCGTTGTGGATTTGAATCTCCAACGAACCAAACTGAATTTGTGTTAGCTGCTGTTTGATTTCAGCCAGTAACTCTTCAGTAATAGTGGCCTGCTCAGGGCGATAGTTGGACATATCCAAACCTCACTCATGAGTGCCTTACCAGAGCCAGACGATTTGCCTGACGACCGGCGCATCTTAGGTGGGCGTTTTTAAAATCAAAAATACCGTTTTTTCATTAGCTTATAATCTAATGAAAATCGATAATCCAAACTTAAAGATATAAGCAAAGAAAAATTGGGTATTTTTCAGGCAGGATGAAAGGCTTTAGGCTGCGCTCAATTCGTAATATCAGGAGACGGCCATGTCCTTGGAAAAGCCTAATATCAAACTTTCACACTGGTTGGATTTGTACCCCAGCTTGATAGTGCCGGGTTTGCGCAATAGCGACCAACACCACTGGCAAAGCCTGTGGCAATCCTATTTGCCGAATAACAAACGTGTGGAGTTGGATAACTGGGATCAGCCTGATTTGGCTAAATGGAAAGCGGGAATTCGTCAGCAACTGGATAAGCTAAATCAACCGGCCGTTATTATTGCGCACAGCTTCGGTACTCTCGCCAGTGCGAGTATTGCTGCTGAGTTTCCAGAAAAAGTCGCTGCATTATTCTTAGTCGCGCCCGCAGATCCCGATAAATTTTCTATTCGCCATTTGCTGCCGCAATCCCGATTACCAGTGCCAACCAAACTGATCGCCAGCAGCAACGACCCTTGGCTGAGCGAACCCAAAGCTGCTTATCTTGCGTTGCAATGGGGTGCAGATTTTTTACGTTTGAAAGATGTAGGTCACATCAACAGCCAATCCAATTTAGGCATCTGGCCCGAAGGTTTACGTGAGTTGCAATTGTTGGTTAGAAAAAGCAAAAGACAAAAAAGAATTGCGTTGGTTGACTCAATTTGGTTGAATCGCTCTGCTCATGAAAGGGCATCTATTCAACGCAACTTGAAGAATTATTAAATTGAAAAATGAATCTGGCTTTTTTAAGCGATATGCTGGAACGATTTCCTGGGCACTTCCCATTGCGACTAGCCTTGTTGGAACTAGCCTGATAGCTGTATCAGTTAACAATCCAATATTGATTGTGAGTATTGGGCTATTGATGTTATTGACTTATCTTGCCAGTATTTTTTTTGGTGTGTTAGGTTTCATTCAGTATAAAAAATACAAATCTATTTCCGTATTGGTTCAATCCATTATAGGAACGTTATTTGGTTTGTTATTGATTGCAGTTTTTTTGTTAAGTGCAATTTCAAGCTATCTGCACCACGCAAGCTAAATATAACTTCTAAATCAAATTAAGCTTTATTATGAATAAATATTATCGAATTTCTGCGCTAATTATTTTTGTTTATCTACAATCTTCCTGCACATCTACACCTACAGCTTCCGCTCCTGTTAATACAGCCAGTGCTCGTATTAATAATTTTCAACTGGAAACTCACGCCGAAAAAATTGCATGGATGAAAGCCTGCGAACTTGTTGTGGCTAAGCATGAGAATGGAAAATGCCTTGGTGACTATTTTCGTGACGAAGTGATTTATCAAGAAAACAAAATCAGTCATTTGGATAAAGATCAACAGAACAATGTTACAACACGATCTGACTTTCTAGCCAAGGAATATGTGGAAAAAATTGGAGCTTTGGAGCAATGCATTGCGGCACATACTCTGGGTGTTGACTTGATGAACTCCATGAATGAACGCATGACTAAAGAATCGAATGAAGCTTCGGCAGGAAATACACCTTTGGTATTGTGTGTTCCTCGCGAAAAGCGGGAGGGGATGATTTTAGATGCTAAGAAAAAATAAATACAAAAATATCGATTTTGATCAGAATGTTTTCGCAGATGACCCTGAGCGTCCTTGCCAGGGCGAATAGCGACCAAGTAAATCAATACCAATTTTATATTCAGGCCGAAATATCATCCGTATTATTCAAGCGATTTGCCATATCATCAGTTGCGCGCACCAAAGCGTCGACGATTCCGGGTTCGCGGGATGCGTGGCCGGCTTCGCGGATGATTTGTAATTCGGAATTGGGCCAGGCTTTGTGGAGTGCGTAGGCGTTGTCGAGGGGGCAGATGACATCGTAACGGCCGTGAACGATTACACCGGGAATGTTCGCGAGTTTGTGTGCGTTGCGCAAAATCTGATTGGGTTCGATAAACACATCATTCACAAAATAATGGCATTCGATGCGTGCGAGTGATAGAGCTCTGTGGGGTTCGGTAAATGATTCGACAACATCAGGGCAGGGTTTGAGTGTGGCGGTTTTGCCTTCCCATCCAGCCCAGTTTTTGGCGGCAGACATTTGCATAATCTGATTTTCGCCGGTGAGTTGTTTGTAATAGGCGCGCATTAAATCGCTACGCTCGTCTTCAGGAATTTGATGAATAAATTCTTCCCAAAATTCCGGGAAAATTCGGCTGGCGCCTTCTTGATAAAACCATAATAAATCTTCTTTACGACACAAAAATATGCCGCGCAAAATCATTCCCAAAACGCGTTCGGGATAAGTTTCGGCGTAAAGCAAACTTAGTGTTGATCCCCAGGAGCCACCGAATAACACCCATTGTTCAATGCCCAAATGCACACGGATTTTTTCCATGTCGGCGATTAAATCTTGCGTAGTATTGTTTTCCAATTCAGCGTGAGGGAGTGAACGGCCTGCGCCGCGTTGATCAAATAAAATAATGCGATATTTTTCAGGGTCGAAAAAACGTCGGTCGTATTTGCCACAACCACCGCCGGGGCCACCGTGCACAAATAACACCGGAATGCCATTGGGGTTGCCTGACTCGTCTATGTAAAGTTGATGCGGTGGATCAACTTCCAGCATGTGGCGTTCGTAGGGTTTTATTTCGGGGTAAAAACTATACATAGACTCGCCTTGTCGACAGGAAAAAGTCTTGTAAAGGTAGCACATCCGCCGTGAATTCTCCTGCCCCACTGACAGCTTTTGTCAGGGAAACAGGGTAAATTATCGCCAGTTTTTTCAGAGATGAACCCCATGCTGCGCGCTGAACGACTTTTCCAGTTAACGACTTTGTTGCGCAACCGTCGCACTGTGCTCACAGCCAAACAACTCAGTGAGCACATGGGCGTTTCCGAGCGCACCATTTATCGCGATATTCAAAGCCTGACGCTCTCCGGCGTGCCGGTTGAGGGAGAAGCGGGCGTGGGTTATAGATTGTCGCGCCATTATCAGCTGCCACCTTTGATGTTTGATCGCCACGAAGTCGAAGCTCTGCTGTTGGGCGCACGTATGGTCAGCGGTTGGGGTGATCAGGAAATGGCGCGTTACGCGCGCCAAGCCGTACAAAAAATTCTGGCAGTCTTGCCGGATAACCTGCGCCAGCATGATGAGAATCTTCCCTTGCTGGTCCCACAAATCGATGGAGTCCAAAACTTTTACACGGCACACAGCCAAGCCTTGCGAACCGCAATTCGTGAACGCCAACAAGTCGAGATGGATTATCAGCGCGCTGATGACGAAAACTCCAGCCGTCGCATTGATCCTTTGGGTTTGATTTTTTGGGGCAAGGTGTGGACCTTGGTGGCTTGGTGTCATCTGCGTAATGACTATCGCACCTTCCGACTCGATCGAATTCAGTATTTGCGAGTCCTCGAAGATAAATTCGAAACCAACGACAATAAATCGCTCAATCACTATTTGAAGTTGATGGAAAATCAGTGCAACCAAAATCCTGAATGATTTTTTTATCGAAAATTTCAGCTTGGCGGCCAATTTGGCGGCAACTGTCGTCACCGACAGCGAAATAATTCCTCTAGATTGAGTCAGTCGCAACCGGAGATTGACATGCTAATTCGAACACTCAGAGAAGAAAGACGCATTTCCCAGGAACAACTTGCCGAGGCCGCAGACTTAAGTCTTCGCACCATTCAGCGCGTTGAAGCGGGCCATCGAATCAGCTACGCATCCCTTCGGGCTTTGGCGACAACATTGGATATTAATGTCGACTTACTCGAACGGGAGTTATACGCAATGAACACAACCAAAGATGATTATATTGAAAAACCACTCTGGATAAGGTTGATCCTGGCTATGCCATCGCTGGCAAAATTGGATCAATCCGGTTTGATAAAGCATGAAGTGATTCTGGTTACCTACGCGTTTTTTGCTTTTGCGGTTTCTTTCTTTGTGCCAAGGGTTGAAACCATTTATCCCAATTTAACCACAACCGATCTTTTACATCTTAGCGCTTTTGGAGCCCTGTTCATTGCCTATCTGGCTTCAATCATCCCGCGTTATAGAGATAAATTCAAAACTGGAAATTGAATGGGCGATTAACAATCCTTGATTTGCTGAATGCGCCGCAGGGGGTTAGGCTTGCGGCTGTTTTCACTTTCACAGGAACCGCACTATGAAGCTTTTTCAATTGGGTTTGTTGTCCTTGAGTTTGCTGGCAGCCGCCTGTGTTGCCGATACCGATGTCAAAACCGAGCGTTATGAAATCGCCATTAAACCTGTAGCAACCGGTTTGCAAAATCCCTGGGGTTTTGCGCAATTACCGGACGGCAGTTTTTTGGTGACTGAACGCACAGGTTCGCTTCGCCTTGTATCGGCCTCAGGAAAAATTGGCGCAGCTATTACCGGTTTACCTCAAATCGAAGTGAAAGGTCAGGGCGGCTTGTTGGATGTTGTGCTCGCACCGGATTTTGCCAAGAGCCAAAAAATTTATTTCAGTTACACCGAACCCGGTGATGGCGGCAACAGCACGGCTGTTAGTTTCGCCACATTCAAAGACAATCAATTGCAAAATGTGACTCGCGTTTTTTCACAAAAACCCAAAGTGAATAGCGGATTGCATTTTGGTTCGCGTTTGGTGTGGGGCAAAGACGGCACTTTGTTTATTACCTTGGGCGACCGTTATGAGCGTATGAAAGAAGCGCAAACGCTGGATACACATCACGGCAAAGTTGTGCGCATCAATGCCGATGGCTCTGTGCCAAAAGATAATCCTTTTATCAACACGCCTAACGCATTGCCGGAAATTTGGTCTTACGGTCATCGCAATATGCAAGGTGGCGCAATTCATCCAGTTAGCGGTGAATTCTGGTCAGGTGAACACGGCCCTCAAGGTGGCGATGAAATCAATATTGATCGCGCCGGAAAAAATTACGGCTGGCCAGTGATTACCTATGGTGAAAATTATGGCGGCGGTAAAATTGGTGATGGTTTAATTGCACGCGATGGCATGGAACAACCGGTTCATTATTGGGTGCCTTCAATTGCAACTGCCGGTTTTATTTTTTACACCGGTGATCAATTCCCCGAGTGGAAAAACAATATTGTGTTAGGTTCACTTGCCGGTAAAACGCTGGTGAGATTGGTAGTGAATAATGATCGCGTCATTCACGAAGAGCGTCTTTTCAGTAAAGAAGTGGATCAACGCATTCGCCAGGTAATTCAAGGTAAAGATGGCTCAATCTATTTCATAACCGACGAAGCCAAAGGCGGCCTCTACCAAATCATTCGTAAAAAATAATTCTGTAGGGGCGCCGCTTGCTGCGCCCCTTTTTTATTTTCTCTATGCATCTATTCGTCTACGGTACCCTTCGCAAAACTTATTCGTCCCGTGCAGCCAGCGCACATTCGCGTTTTTTATCGGATGCAGTTTATTGCGGTACGGCATCCATCTCAGGTTATCTCTATTCACTGGGCAATTATCCGGCTTTGATATTTGATGAACATTCACCAATTCTCGTTAAAGGCGAAATTTATCAAATCGATGAAAAAACGCTGACGATTCTTGACGAATACGAGGAAATAGATCCACAAAATCCCAACAACGAATATCAACGTCGCCAGCTCGAGATAATCACTGATCGGGGCAATGCATTGAGTGTTTGGGCGTATGTAATGAATCAGGAACCGGATGGAAAAGAATTAATTGAATCGGGTGATTGGTGTTGCGAGGTTTGAATTTATTTGCGTAGCCCGTATGCAGCACAGCGTAATGCGGGGCTTTTGAGTTTTTATGTCAAGCGGCAAATCCCGCATTCCGCGTTGCTCCCTACGGGCTACATTTCTACAGAATAACGTTTATTCTTCACACTAACTTTGGGCGGCTTTTTGTGTTGATTAAAATAGTGATAGCCGGGCTGTAAATCCTTCCAGAAGCTGTACCATTTTTCGTCTTTCATAGCGTCTAGATATTCATCTTCTAATGCAAAAGGGAAAATATTCACTTCGATATTTTTTTGCCCTTGTTTAAACGCCATCACTATCAGCGCATAAATTTCTTCGATGTAATTATCGCCCATGGCGTAACAGCCTATAGAAACGCATTTGCCGTGAACCATCAGCGCGCTGCCGGTACGGCCGTTTTGTCGATCAAACAGATTGGGGTAACCCAAATTAAAAGATATGTGATATTGGCTATAAGGGTTCAAGCTCGCTGGTTGCACGCTGTAAAAACCTTCAGGCGCTTGATAATCACCTTGTTTGGTTTTGGGGCCGAGATCGCCTGAGAAAGTACAAATCGGGTAGCGTTTGAATAATGCGAATTGATCACCTTTTCTTAACCAGACTTCCAATATGGATGGCGTTTTAAACATTCTGATAAACACTTGACTGCCGTATTGGAAATTTTTTTCGGCTAATTCTTGTCGTAACGGCTTATCAACCGATTGCAGAATTTTATCCACGCGGGGGCTTGAGGGGATTTTTACCGGGTCGGCCTTGAGTTGCTGAGAGATTAAACCCAGTAAAATTAACAACGAATAAAAAATTTTCATAATAAAAAATCCATTGCCATCACTGGCAATGGATTTGTATAGACCTTATTCCTGAGTTTCTGCAGGTGTTTCAGCGGGTGCTACGGGGGCAACTGCTTCGCCGCGTGCATAAGTAATTTTTTTAGTGCCGCCTTCACAACTGCCCACAACTTTTTGATCGCCAACATCAGCGTTATCGACAATAGTTAAGGTGTAATTAACGACGCCTTTGGCATCGAGTTTGTCGGCGATTTCGTTTTTCAACTCGCCGCAAGGTTTTACTGCATATGCACTGAGAGATGCCAGAGAAAAAAGAGTCGCGATTAATAGATGTTTCATGTCCTGCTCCTGATGATCTGTGTGTGATGGGAATTCGTAAGGTCTGGCCAATGTATAAATGGTTCGGCCAAGCTATAAAAGGATCCAGCCTGTATAAATCGTCAGCCATGATGCCGATGCTAACTGAACCCCAGCCGAACAACTGGCAGTCTAGCCATTGCCAGAGCTTGCGGCTATATTGCCCCGACTCTTTTTTTTGTGAATTCCTGTTATGACTCACTACACCGCATTAAACACCGATCCCGATAAACATTTTCACCAGCCCGCTAAACAAGCGGTGCCAGCGAAAACAGCTGTGCTATTGGTGAATTTGGGTACGCCTGATGAACCAACACCCAAAGCCCTGCGTCGTTATCTGGCGGAATTTCTCTGGGACAGACGCGTGATTGAAGTGCCGCGTTTTATTTGGTGGTGCATTTTGCATGGCGTGATTTTGCGAATTCGCCCAAGGCGATCAGCCGCGCTCTACAAATCCGTCTGGACCGAAGAGGGTTCGCCTTTGATGGTGATATCCAAACGACAAGCTGCAGCCATTCAAGTAGCCCTGGGCGAAAAAGTATCAGTTAAATTGGCCATGCGTTATGGCAATCCTTCGATTAAATCAGTGCTCGATGAGTTTCAACAAGAGGCGATACGAAAAATTATTGTGTTGCCGTTGTATCCACAATACGCGGGGCCAACCACAGGTTCGACTTTTGATGCGGTGACTGATGCACTAAAAAAATGGCGCTGGGTGCCGGAGCTGCATTTTATCAATCAATATTGCGATAAGCCTTTGTATGTAGAAGCGCTTGCTAATTCTGTACGCGATTATCTGGATACTCACGAAAAACCGCAAAAAATTATTTTTTCTTATCACGGAATTCCAAAACGCTATTTAACATCCGGCGATCCTTATTATTGCTTCTGCCAAAAAACCACACGCCTGGTTCAAGAAAAATTAGGTTTGGATAAAGAGGATTGCTTCACCAGCTTTCAATCACGCGTCGGTCGCGAAGAGTGGCTAAAACCTTACACAGATGAATTGCTGGCTGAATTGCCATCAAAAAATATCAAAAAAATCGCCATTCTTTCACCCGCATTCAGCGCCGATTGTTTGGAGACTTTGGAAGAGCTCGCTGTAGAAAACCGCCATAATTTTCTACAAGCTGGTGGTGAAGCTTATGACTATATTCCTGCTTTAAATGACAGGCCGGACCATATAAAAGCCTTGGTTGAGTTGATTGAAGAGCAGATTTGAGCGTGCCAAAGTAGGTTGGGGTGCAAACCCCAACAAAAATATTTAATCGAGATCGAATGCTGGGGTTTGCACCCCAACCTACAAAAACCCAATTACATCGCTTGAAGAATATTTTTCTTTTTCCTCGAATCAATTATCGAAATCAGTTTGCAGGGGGCGCAATCGGTTGAGGCCATTTTTTTGATGGCGTCTTCATTGAAACCGAAATACCAGCGTAGGGATTTTTGCTCGTCCATATACAAGCCCAGTTGCACATAGGTGCCGTCGTCGAGATCTTCATCGACAAGTTTACATTCGGCGTTATTGGCTTTTTTACATTCAGCGAGTGCAGTGGATTTCGCGATTGCCAGATCTTCATGGCCGGTTGAGATGGCCAATTTTTGATTGGCTTGGGATTTTTTAGGCCAGGCTATGGCGAGATAACCTCTAACGCGCATAATCGGTGAATCGATTACCAAATCGCGTGGTGTTTTTGCGTCGAAGGTGTTGATCAGGCTGCATTTGTCGTTGGTTTTTTTGCAGGCTTTTTTCATTTGTTTTTCAGCATCGGATTTTGAAAAATCCGTGGCCCAGGAAATTAATCCCGTCGAGTTGTTAACAAATTGAATCAAGTGAGTGTTGCCGGTGGTTTGTGAAATCTCACAATCGACACCCGTATCTTTTTTACAGCGATCCAACAATTGTTTTTTGGACGCTTCAAAATTTTTGCCGCCGGTAACCAACCAGACTTTGCCTTGCCATTTTGCATCCACTGCTGCTTTGGGCCAGCCAACCAGTCCGTAGCTATAGGTTTCTATGTTCCTGGGGGAATAATTATCCCGGGGCAGGTGATGCATAAACTGATCAACCGGCAACCATTCCGCTTCTGTTGAAAATATATGTTTGATAACGCAATTGGGGCGAACGCACTGGGTCAGCACATTGTCTTTGGCCTTGGCTTTGTTTTCGCCCCAAGCCACATAGAGAAATCCATCGGGGTTTTGAGCCACAGCGATGCTGCTGTTGTAGCCGCTACTGGCGATGCTGCAACCTGCTCGCATGACGGCGTTACAGGCTGCCAAGGCTGTGGCTTCGGCCGCCTTGGCTTCGTCGTGTTGCCAACTGGCCCAGACATCGTTGGCTTCCGGGTGCCATGCCACCGCAATATGGTTGGAAACCCAACGGTGCGGCGTTGTGTCTTGATATTGCTCCTGCGCCGCTTGCGCTCCCTGATTTGTGCCATCTTCCATAATTTGCCTTTCTTGCGCACGTTGCCTGGCCATGTCTTCTTCATAGCTGGGTTGTGCGTAAGTGATTGATGTCAAAGCGATTGAACCGAAAAAAATCCAGTTGACCAGCTGTATAACTCGGGATTTTGCTGATGACATGGCAGCCGTCCTTTTTGATGGTGAATAGTCATGAAGGGGATAATCGTTGGCTGAAACTAGCCCAAAACTCCCAGTCTAGCTGTTAAATTTTGTCCTGAACAAAACCGGGTTCAAATCTGTATAATCAGCGCTCCTTGCGATCTGGCATTGAAATTTTTTCAGTCAGCCCCATTTTGCCTTTACCACAGGAAGACGAGTTGTGATTCTTTTTGATTTTATCGCCCAGGAGTGGATCCTGGTCAGTGTGATGATTGTCCTGGTGTATTTCTACTTTTGGCGCGAGCGCAAAACCAGTGGTTTACCCCTCAGTCCCCATCAAGTGACTCAGTTGATGAATCGTGATGAAGCGGTGGTAGTTGATCTGCGTGAAAGCGCGGATTTTCGTGCGGGTCACATAGTGAATTCAATTAATTTGCCTTACAACCGCTTGATCCAGGACGCATCTGAATTAGCTGCGCACAAAGAAAAAATTTTGGTGTTGGTCGACAAACTTGGCCAACATTCCGGTGCCGCTGGACGCAAGCTGAACAAAGAGGGCTATCAGGTGCGCCGACTCAGTGGTGGAATTTCCGAGTGGCAAGCGCAAAACCTGCCATTGATTAAAGGTAAAAAAGCCTGACAGTTTTTTTGGATGAGAGGTGCTTATGCCACGCATAACTATGTACACCACTGCAGTATGCCCTTATTGCAACAATGCAAAAAAATTGTTGCAAGAAAAAGGTGTAACCTGGGAAGAAATTCGGGTGGATACCAATCCTGAATTGCGTGATCAAATGATGGAAAAAAGTGGCCAACGCACAGTGCCGCAAATCTGGATCGGCGAACAACATGTCGGCGGTTTTATGGATTTGTGGGCATTGGATAAAGCCGGAAAACTTGATCCACTGTTAAAAGCTAATTAATTATTTTTTATTGAGTGACACGAGAAGATTATGAGCGACGAGAATAACAATCCGGCAGCAGCCGAAACCAATAACGAAACCAAAGCGCCAGCATTTGCGATTCAACGTATTTATTTAAAAGATATTTCGTTTGAAACGCCTATGGGCATAGAAGCTTTTACTAAAGTATTCAAACCCAACATTCAACAGGATATGAATATCAAAGTGACTCCGGTTGCTGAAGGTTTATTTGAAGTCATTCTGTTGTTAACCATCACCGCGCGTATCGATAACCGCGCGGTATTTTTGGTTGAAGTTAAACAAGCCGGTTTATTTGCGATTAGTGGTTTGGAAGGCGCGCCTTTGTCCCATCTGATTCACTCTGCTTGCCCGCAAATTTTGTTTCCTTACGCACGTGAAGCAGTTGATAGCATTTTGGGTCGCGGCGGATTCCCGCCTTTAATGTTGCCACCAATTAATTTTGATGCAGTATTTGCTCAAGCTGTTATAGCGGCCAAAGAGCAAGCGGAAAAATCCCAAACCGCTGAAGCTGCAAACTGATTTTGTTATGCCTCTGGATCAGCTGCAGATCGAATCGCTGGTAAAAAAATTACCTGATCTGCAAGCTGATTTACTTCTACATCAGCAGTGGCAAGCTGATCCGGATTTGCAAGCCTACCTGAATTTTTATCGTCTACCGACTTCGTCAGAACTTCCCGGTGTTCATCATGCTCTGGGTGGAATCACCAGTGGTGATTTACGCATAGCCACGCATTATTGGTTGCCAGCAAATCCCAAAGGCACAGTTTTGATCATGCACGGTTACTACGATCACACAGGTTTATTTGGCAACGCTATTCGTTTGGCATTGGAAGAAAATTTCGCCGTGTTGATGTTTGATTTGCCTGGCCATGGTTTGAGTAGTGGTGAAAAAATTACCATAAATTCTTTCGACCGTTATGCAGATGTGTTGAATCAGGTGTTGCTGCATTGTCGCAATTGGCTCGCGCAACCACTGCATGCCTGGGGGCAGAGTACAGGTTGCGCTGTCTTGTTGAACTATCTTTGGCGTTATCAAACCCGATCATTGTCACCGCTAACCATTGATAAACAAATTTTGTTTGCGCCATTAATTCTTCCTCGCGATTGGTTAACCAAAGGTCGCTGGGTATATTTATTAGTGCATAAATTTGTAAGCCGCATAGGGCGCAAAAAATCCGATAACACGCACGATAAGAATTTTATTCATTTTGTGGATTATCTCGATCCGCTGCAGACGCGTTATTTGTCAGTCGCCTGGGTAGGGGCTATGAAGCGTTGGGCCGAACAGGTGAAACAATTTTCTGTGTTGGATACCGAATTATTAATCGTTCAAGGCACGGCCGACCGCACGGTGGATTGGCAATATAATCTCGCTGAATTAAAACGCCTGTTGCCCAACGCACAAGTAGAATTGATTCAGGATGCGAAACATCAATTAATTAACGAAACACCGCAGTATCGTCAGCCGGTGTTTGATTTGGTTAAACACTATTTATCTTGATCCAATTAGGGAGCAGAAATTGCAACGCACAATAAAAGACTATTTGCTGGTGATGTTAAAAGGCCTGTGCATGGGCGCAGCGGATGTGGTGCCCGGTGTATCCGGCGGCACTATTGCTTTTATCACCGGTATTTATGACGAATGGTTAAGCTCGCTAAAAAAATGTACGCCTGCGGTATTGTTAATGTTGAAGCGCGATGGCATTAAAAAAACCTGGGCATATATAAACGGTAATTTTTTGGTGGCACTCTTTGGCGGTATTCTGATTAGCTTAAAAACCTTTGCTGCGATTGTTTTATTTGCAATGGACTCTTATCCGATTTTGGTCTGGGCATTTTTCTCAGGCTTAGTTGCCGCATCCATTTATTTATTAGTGCGTGAGCAGCGCGGTTGGGGTGTGATTGAAATCATCGGCTTGTTGTTAGGCATAGCCTTTATTCTGGCGGTTTCTTACATGGCGCCCTCGCAATTACCTGCACATGGTTGGATTTTATTTTTAGGCGGTTTTATCGCAATTTGTGCAATGATTCTGCCCGGTATTTCGGGTAGTTTTATTTTATTGCTGGTGGGTTTGTATCCGGTATTTTTACAAGCCATTCATCATTTGGAAATCGTCAAATTATTATGGTTTGGTGCAGGTTGTATTACCGGCCTGGTAGTTTTCTCACGTTTTTTATCATGGTTACTTAACGCTTATCACAGCCAAACGCTAGCGATTTTGATTGGTTTTTTAATTGGCTCCCTCAGCGTCACCTGGCCCTGGAAACAAGCATTACTCACCACAGTCGATAGCCACGGCAGAACTGTTGTGCTGCAACAAGAAAATTTGAATCCATTAAATTATCTTGCTGTTACTGGCAATGAGCCAACCATCTTATTGGCAATTGTTTGGGCGTTGATAGGTGTAGGATTGGTTGCCGGTGTTGAGCTGACTGCGAATTGGCTGAAGAAAGCCAAATAATTTTCCGAATCAACAGGAGTTGAGTTGATGATTTTCAATAGCACAGAATTAACTGCACAAGAAAATTATCAATTATTAGTCGGGGGTGTAACACCCCGACCTATTGCCTGGATCAGTAGCCTCTCAAAAACCGGCGTTGCCAATATCGCGCCTTATTCATTTTTTAGTGTCGCCAGTTGTAATCCGCCTGTGCTTTGGTACGCACAAGTCAATCCGCGCGATGGTAAACATAAAGATACATTGCAGAATTTACTCGACACTGGTGAATGCGTCGTCAATATTGTGAATTCCAAATTGCTGGAAAAAATGAATTTGTCCTGCGCTAACTTGCCATCTGATCAAAGTGAATTTGAATTTGCTGGCATAGCTCAGGTAGCCAGTCAGAGTGTAAAAGCACCTTCAGTTGCCGGTGCATTAATTAAATACGAATGTACTTTGCGTGAATTACTCAACATCAGCAGTTTGCCCATGGGTGGCAGCGTTGCGTTACTGGATGTTAAAACTATTGTTGTCGATGACAGCATTTGGCGTGATGGAAAAATTGATCAAACCGCAGTGGACACACTGGGCAAAATGGGCGGCAACTTTTACAGCCAGACCAATCAATTAATTGATTTGGCAAGGCCTTGATTCTTCAATCTCAAAAACAGGAAACAATAATGTCTCAAGAAAAAGCGGATCAAGTATTGGAGTTGCTGGAAAAAATTCACCAAGCGCAATTAATCGCCCTGGATCGTCAAGCTCGGCAATTGGAAATTTCTGAAACTTTATTGGCGCGCACTGAGGAGCAATACCAGCGTGCCAGTCAGATCACTCATAAGGCCGAAGCGATTCAAGAAAAAGCGGGGAAAGCAATTAAGGCGTTGATGATTTTGGGTGCGGTAGCGATTGTATTGGTGGTGTTGACTTGGTGGTTTTAAAAGCGGACCACCCCACCCGCTTTGCGGGCACCCCTCCGGGGGAGGGGAATTTTAGTCCGTAGTGAATATTCAGTTTTACTTTCTAATTTGCACAATCTCACCAATTCCCCTCCTTCGGAGGGGGTGTCCCGAAGGGGTGGGGTGGTCCGGGTAAGAATCTTGCATTTACAAATAAAAAGTCACTGGATGCCCAAGGGCATGACGGCGTAAAAAATATTCTTATCTAATCACTTCACCGAAACCGAATCATACACAACCACTTTGCTCCAGAGATGGCTGTAGTTGTCGACGAAGGCTTTGTGAATGGGGTGGATTTGGTAGGCGTGTTCGTCGGCGGCGTTGTCGAAAAATAATAATTCAGACACGGCGTAAGAGTTATCCACTACATCGCGTTTTTCGGTTGATGCGGGTACGCCTATGTGAATGCCGCGCACTTGTTCAATCGCTGCCAGAGTTTTAATGCCTTCGATTAATTTTGCCTGATCTTCTTTTGAGTCAGGATTTTTTAACCAGAAATAAACTTGATGGGCCAAAGGTGCGATTTGTGTAGGCATGGGTTTCTCCGCGGTGGATGTTTTATGGTTATCGGCGTAAGACATAACGGATAACAAACAGAGGATTACAGCGAGCCATCTCATGATTGGGTCTCCAGATGTTCATAAGGTCATCACTGCCGGGTGACAGGGATGACGCAACATAAACATCCGGGTGGTGATCGGCAATCAGATTTTAAAACCTTTACTGATCAGAGAAGAAAATCTATAGCAATATTCGGAAATTCGGTTTTGATTTGGCTGACGCTGGCTTGCAATACCTGATCTGCTCTGCTTGGCCCTAAATATTCGCAGACGGCAACATAGGCCAGATTAATCACATGCTGCATTACGCTATGATCCAATGACATATCGCTTTTGAGTGGCGTGATGCGGTTTAGCCATTGTTGCAAGGCCCAGCGTTCTTGCGAGGAAATTTTTACTTTGGTTAAATTTTCCAAAATATAAAGACGCGTGCGGGTGGCCATGTCGTCATACAAACCTTCGATAAGTTTTTCAATCAGTGCAACGAATACCAATAACTCTTGATTGGTATTCCCGGTTTGTTTTGGATCGATATTTTTTCTGACTCGATGTGTGTGTTGTTGACGCGCTTGCCGCTCGTCTTGCAGTGTCGAAAAGGCGCCGACCAAGGCTTGCAACATACGCGAACGTAGATGAGCAATTTCTACATCATGACAAAGTTCGCGCAAATAATGTTGCAACGCAAAATGATTTTGATGCGCGTATTTTTCATCCCACAGAATTAATGCAGATGCTAACTGACGGCCTTGTATAAAAGGTGATAGCGCTTGCTGAATTGCTTGTCGTTTTTGCAATGAGTTCACAGTTCACACCCCGGCATTATTGTCGTGAATTGAGCGATTCAGTGTTTAATGCCGCAGTATTTTGAAATTCGGGATAACCAATTTCAGCATGCTCGGTAAAATCCAGGCCGCGTTGTTCATGCAAACTGCTGGCGCGCATACCGATGGTTTTATTAATTAACCAATAAGCGACCAAGGCAATACCGAATCCCCAAATAAATGCAGTCACCACACCAAAGGCTTGTACGGCGATGCGATTAAGATCAAATAAATCGCCAGCGAAAAAAAATCCTGCGGCCAAGGTTCCCCAAGCGCCGCAGAAGCCATGTACGCTGACTGCGTCTACCACGTCATCCAGTTTGCAACTGGCGATAAAACGTGGGCCTACAAACGTGATAAATCCGGCGATTAATCCTGTCACTATCGCAAAATGCGGTTCCATAGTGGCGCAACCGGCAGTGATGCCAACCAATCCACCCAGGCTCGCGTTAACTGTTGCGGTTAATAAAATCGGTTGATTAAAAATACGTGTGGTGATCATGTAACCCACTGCACCGGCGCAAGCAGAAAGATGAGTGTTGAGTGCAATTTTTCCTATATCCAGATTGGCCGCGAGCGTAGAACCCGCATTAAAACCAAACCAGCCAAACCACAAAATAAATCCACCCACAGCAACCAAACTCAAATTGTGTCCGGGTACTTGTCGCGATTGGCCATTAGCGGCGAAGCGGCCCAAACGCGGGCCGAGAATAATAATGCCGGCGAGCGCAACCCAGCCGCCAATCGAATGCACAACAGTTGATCCGGCGAAATCAATAAAGCCCATGGCTTTTAACCAACCTTCACCGCCGTGAGCACTGCCCCAGGCCCAACTGCCAAATACTGGATAAATTAAACCGGCGATCACACAGGCACCGATTAAATAGGCATTGAAGTGAATTCGCTCAGCCATGGCACCACTGGCGATAGTGGTAGTGGTGGCCGCAAACATCATTTGGAAAAATAAAAAAGTCCAATCCCATTGGCTTAAATTGGCGGGTAAAAAATGACTGGTGCCGAGCCATCCGCTTTCATTGGCACCAAACATTAATCCGTAACCCAAGCCCCAAAAAATCAAACTGCACACGCAGGCATCCATGTAATTTTTCATCAATACATTTACAGAATTTTTCGCGCGGGCCATACCGCTTTCGACTAATGCAAAACCGGCTTGCATTAAAAACACCAGCACACCGGCAATCACTACCCAGAGAACATTAACCGATTGACTTAACTCGCTGCTATCAGCAGCAAAACTTGCAGACGACAACAATAACGAGAGGCTAACGAGAGCCAAGAATAGATAACGCATAACTGATCCACCCCTATTGGATAAACCTGCTTTAGCAACCTGTATGCCATGGCGAAAAATGACGGAAAACAACGAAATGAAAAATAAAAAAATATTAATCTGCGCATTGATGGTGCGAGCGACCAGATGATGTGCGGTAATTTGCACCAGAAAATCGCTTTGTGATTTCTTAACCAAGCCAATAAATCAATAAAACAATCGTGACTTAGTGACTGAAATTAAAAGAATTTTTACGGGTAAATAATGAGCAGGATGGTGTTGATAAAAAAACAGCTAACAGCGAGCGCCCGATCAGGGTGCAGCTGGGCTTCTAATTAATGAATGATGTTGGTCGTGTTTGCGGGGGTTTTTATTCCATCACAATCCTGTATTCTGACGGTCATAAAAATAACCGCCACTGAGTCAATTATGAAGATAGCTTATCCGGGAATTATCGCGATCGTTCTGTTATTAACCGCTTGCGCCCAGCAACCCAAGCAAACATCCGACAAAGATGAAAACCTCGCGTCTGCGCTCTCATCAATTTTTGGTGATCAAATACAACCCGACATGAAAGAAGTTGAAAAGCATCCCTTGGGCTCTGCAAAAAATCCGGTCAGGGTTTCTATGCCCGTGGGCCAATACGAATATCTATCCCGATTGGTTTGTGACAACGGCGAACCGGTTTCGGCTTTTTCACGCAATGGCAGCGTCGGCCAGGGGCCTTACGGTTCGATCATGGATCTCTACACCGTCATCTGCGACACCAATCAAGGTGCAGTCGAACACAGTGTCTATATGGATATGTATCACCCCGACAATACAGAAACTCGCCCGGCAGCAGGCTTCAAAGCACTTAAACCCCGCGAGTAAATTCACACACACTTTTTTGTAATTAACAGGCTATCTGGCAATCCTGTGCTTGTCAGATAGCGGTTGTAATCAATGGTGTTTTATCTTGGGCAAGAAAATTGTGATGATTCCCAGTAAGGGTAAAAACGCGCAGTAATTAAACATATTCTCGATAGAAGTCGCATCGGCAAATGCACCTAAACCTGCCGCTGCTATTCCGCTGATACCAAACATTAATCCAAAAAATACACCGGAAATCATCCCGATTTTACTGGGCACCAATTCTTGCGCAAGCACCACAATGGCAGAAAATGCCGAGGATAAAACCAAGCCTATCAGCACGGAAAGAATAGCGGTCCAAAACAAATTGCAGTAAGGAAATAACAAAGTGAAAGGCGCTGCACCAAGAATAGAAATCCAGATGACAGCCTTGCGTCCGACTTTATCGCCAATAGGGCCACCAGCAAAAGTGCCAACTGCGACTGCGGCGAGAAACAAAAATAAAAATAATTGTGCATCAGCAACAGACGTGGAAAATTTTTCCATTAAATAAAATGTGTAGTAGTTGGTAAATGCCGCCATGTAAATGTATTTGGAAAAAACCAACAAGGCTAATACTGTAAGTGCCCCCATAATGTGATTGCGGGTTAGGTGTGCGAAGTGGGGATGTTTTTTTGCGCTGGTGATGCATGCATGTGAATGAATTACCCAACGGCTCACACCAAACAAAACACAAAAGCCGAGCATCGCAAACAGCGTAAACCAACCAATAGCACCTTGCCCTTGATGAAGAATAATCGCGGCTGCCAAGAGTGGCCCAAATGCAGAGCCTGCGTTACCGCCCACTTGAAAAAATGATTGCGCAAAACCGAAACGCCCACCCGATGCCATACGAGCAACACGCGATGCTTCGGGGTGAAAAGTCGATGAGCCTAATCCAATCATGGCCGATGCAATCAACAACCAACTGAAATTATTCGCCAACGCCAGCATCACCAAACCACATAAAGTAAATAACATGCCGGTTGGCAATAAGTAGGGTTTGGGATGTTTATCGGTGTAGAGTCCAATCGCAGGTTGTAATAATGACGCCGTCATTTGAAAGGCAAGGGTGATCATCCCGATTTGAGTAAAACTCAGAGCGTAATGAGTTTTTAACATGGGGTAGATGGAAGGCAAAATCGCCTGAATCAAGTCATTTAATAAATGCACAAAACTCACGGCACCGATTATCGGCAACATGGTTTTAGTGGGATCAAAGCGGGTGAAGTTCTGCGGAATATGCTCCATTTTACTCATGTGATCGGTCATCTCTCGGGAAACATCGGCATTGCAGTATAAACTGCTGTAAAAAGCAGAAATGACATAAACTATCGAATAAATGACAAGCTGAGGCTGAGCAGATGAGTAAAATTGAGCAGCGTAGCCCTGACGCCCTACAAGATGTTCCGCGCCCAATAGTAGCCTGGGGTGGGCATTACCGAAATGGAGATGAGATTGCCCCGCATACGCATCCCCGTGCGCAATTACTCTATGCGGTCGAAGGTGTGATGCGTGTGCTTACACCGCAAAGTGTCTGGACGATTCCATCGCATAGGGCACTTTGGATACCCGCAAACGTCGAGCACCATTCCTTTATGATGAGCGATTTGGAAATGCGTACATTGTATGTGAGCGCCGATGTTCCGCTGTCACTAGGGGCAGAGTGCCGTGCGATTTCGGTTTCCGGTTTGTTGCGCGAATTAATTTTGGGTTTGCTGCAAGAGCCAGCGGAATATCCCATTCCAGGTCGAGGTGAGCACTTGGTAGCCTTAATCTTGATGGAAATAGATCGTGCGGCCACGCAATCTGTTGAAATTCCCTGGCCGCGAGATCGACGTTTGCAAACCGTTTGTCAATTTGTGATGAATTCACCCGGCATTACTCACACCATTGATGATCTCGCCGCTATAGCAGGGGCCAGCGCACGCACACTGATTCGTTTGTTCCCCAAAGAAACCGGCTTGAAATATCACCAGTGGGTACAACAAGTACAACTGGCAGAGGCACTTTGTCGATTAGGCCGGGGCGACAGCGTTGGCCGCATCGCCGATTTTCTCGGCTACGCTAATTCCAGCGCATTTTCTGCCATGTTTAAACGCAATTTCGGTGTTTCGCCCAATCAATATTTCCAGCGCAAAATTAATGACTAAGAGTTTGATTTTTTAGTTTTTAATTTCTTGAATCACCGTTCGTTTCACCAATGCCATTGCTAAATATTATTTGGAACGCGGTGAGTTGGTAGAATTATTTTCAGAAAAAGAATGCGCAGGATTTCAAACCGAAATTGAACCGCTGGATATTTATGCCTGCGTACTTTATGAATTATTTAGTGGGCGCATTACCCACCGAATGGCGGGTAAATTAATCAGGATGCAATCAATCTATCGTTAATTTTTTTCACAATCCCCTCAGCATTTAACCCCTGTTCCGCCAATTGCGCTTTTTGATTCTGGTGTTCAACAAAATAGTCGCCAAAACCTAATTGCAGTAAATCAATTGTGTAGTGTTTACTGCGCAAATATTCAGAGACAGCGCTGCCTGCGCCACCGGCGATGACATTTTCTTCGAGTGTGACCAGCAGTGAGTGAGTGGATTGGAGTTGATCGAGTAATTCTGTGTCCAGTGGTTTAACGAAACGCATATCGATCAACGTTGCGTTTAATTGATCAGCAGCGATTTGAGCTTCTGCTAATAAAGTACCGAAACACAGGATTGCTATTTTTTCACCCTGGCGTTTGCTGATGGCTTTACCAATTGGCAGAGCAGTAAGATTTTTTTCGGTAGCAGCACCGCTGCCTGCGCCGCGCGGGTAGCGCACTGCAGCTGGGCCTTGATATTGATAAGCGGTGTAAAGTAATTGGCGGCATTCGTTTTCGTCGCTGGGGGTTGCGATAATCATGTTGGGAATGCAGCGCAAATAACTGATATCAAAAGCGCCGTTGTGGGTTGGGCCGTCGTCGCCGACTAATCCGGCGCGATCAATTGCAAAGGTGACATCGAGATTTTGCAGCGCAACGTCATGAATTAATTGATCGTAAGCGCGTTGTAAAAATGTGGAGTAAATGGCAACAACCGGTTTTTGCCCTTCGCAGGCCATACCGGCGGCGAGAGTTACAGCGTGTTGTTCGGCAATGGCGACATCAAAATAGCGATCGGGAAATTGTTGCGAAAATTCCACCATGCCAGAACCTTCACACATAGCGGGGGTGATGCCGATCAAGCGTTGATCTTGCGCGGCCATATCACAGAGCCATTCGCCAAAAATATCCTGAAATTTTTTCTTTTTGACCGGTCCGGTTTTGGCTGCGCCATTTTTTTGTTTGGGTTCGAGTTTGTTTAATGCGTGATAACCCACTGGGTCCAATTCTGCCGGTTCAAATCCTTTACCTTTTTGCGTAATCACGTGCAAAAGTTTTGGGCCTTTTATGTCGCGCAAATTGCGCAAGCAAACGACCAGATCATCCAAATCATGACCATTAATCGGGCCGACATAATTAAAACCCATTTCTTCAAACAAAGTGCCGGGTGACCAAAAACCTTTGATGTGTTCTTCAGTGCGGCGAGCAAATTCTTTTACGGGCGGAATTTTTGCGAGCATTTGTTTGCCGCCTTCGCGCAATGAGTTGTAAAACTTGCTCGCCCAAATTTTTGATAAGTAAGTTGAAAAACCACCCACATTAGGTGAGATCGACATATTGTTGTCGTTGAGTATCACCAACATATCGGTTTCAGTATGCGCAGCGTGATTCAGCGCTTCAAACGCCATGCCCGCGGTCATTGCACCATCGCCAATAACTGCCGCAACTTTGCGATCAAGCCCCGCCATTTTTGCACCTATTGCCATGCCCTGCGCAGCGCTGATGGATGTACTCGAGTGGCCCACACCAAAAGTATCGTATTCACTTTCATCGCGTTTGGGGAATCCGGACAAGCCACCGCCCTGACGAATGCTGTTCATTAATTCGCGGCGACCGGTGAGAATTTTATGCGGATAAGTTTGATGGCCCACATCCCAGACCAAACGATCTTCGGGGGTGTGATAAACATAATGCAAGGCTACAGTTAATTCGACTACACCCAGCCCGGCACCAAAATGCCCACCGGTTTGCCCTACTGTGTAGAGCAAAAACGCCCGTAACTCATCTGCCAGCTGCGGCAGTTGCTTTTCAT
The DNA here is from genome assembly GCA_966252135.1 of uncultured Cellvibrio sp. Taxonomy (GTDB): domain Bacteria; phylum Pseudomonadota; class Gammaproteobacteria; order Pseudomonadales; family Cellvibrionaceae; genus Cellvibrio. The sequence goes on from CBINNU010000006.1 coordinate 98,949, forward strand.
CCAACAGACGTAAATCAGAAGGCGATTGAACGGTATCAAGCAAAGGCGTGGATGGGCGTTCTAGGGGAATCTGGTTGTGCATCGAATCAGTCAACTTATAGTGAGGTCGGCTATTTTAGGTGCGGACGCGATGCGTGGCTAGGGTTTGTGCTCATGATGAGCCAGAAATACCTGAATATAGGCTTGGATCGAGCTGAGATTTTTATCGGTTTTCAACCCGGTCTGGACTCGACCGGGTGACTTTCGCTCAAACAATTCCTTAGGGCAACAAGGTCACAATGATGCGTTTGTAGCGCGATAAGGCCGGTGAACCTTTATCGGTGACGCGCACAATAATGTGCAAATGGGTTTCGTCTGTGACTTTGGATGTAATCAGATTAATGCGCGATAAATTTTCGGTATCGATTTTTACTGTGCCGGTAAAATTACTGGCTTCAGGATACGCAAACCAATAATAAGAAATACTATCGCCATCAGGGTCAGATGATGCGCTGGCATCGAGCGAAAAATATTGACCGGATTTCACTTGCATTAATTCATCGTGAGTGAGCTTTACTTCAGGTGGATGATTGGAATCCGCAAAATTTTTTACAGTCCAATCCATGCGTGCGGCAAAGTCCGCTTGAAAATCATCTCGCCACCGCCACAAACTTGCTCGATAATCGGTAAAAGATCTTTCGCCTTTGCGTGTTGCACGACCATAATCGACGGCAATTGGCGGTGTATAAGTGTCAACGGCATTGCTCCAAATTGCGCGAACTTCCTGTTCAATCGGAATGCCGCCGTTAAATCCATTCGGATCTGTGTTGTCGCGTTTGGGAATATACAATTCATAACGCCCGCCCCAGCCACCCCAATCAGGATGCTCCGGCGAATTAATTCCATTGTGAAGCAAACCCAACCATGCCGGTGTATCGCCTTCCATGCCGTAAGCAACATCGGGATAAGCCGCGCCCAGTGGGCCATGATTTTGTTGAATATTTTCTGCTAACCAGGAATTGCTGATGGATGAGTTATCAATTCCTTCAACGACTTGATTCATGCCTACCCAGGTTGCAGCACCGTATCCACCCGGGCTAACAATATAAAATAAATTCGGAAAATTTTTACGAATCCAAAAGCCGGAATCATCTTGATCAGAAATGGTGTAGACGCGTAATTTGCCAATCAGTTTTGCTAATTCAATTTCTGTTTTGGTTGCTTTGAGTTTGTGTAACGCTTGAGCAAGAGTATTGGCGCCGCCCCAAATCGAAATCCACAAAGGTCGCGCATCATTTTCTTCAAGAGTTTTGATAATCCAATCGGAACCTTCAGTATCTTTGCCATCACCAACACCTTGCATTCCATAAACGGGTGAACCTGATTTCACCAAACTCTGTAAGAATTTTTCTGTAGGAAATCCTGTTTCATGCTGCACAAGATTTTTTCTTACCTTGCCATAAGCTTGAAGGACTTTTTGAATGGATTCAGGTGCGATGCGATTTTTTTGATGCACCGAAGTAGTGGCGATCAAACCTTTGATATCAATTTGATTGGAGTAAAGCATCAACCTGACCAGAGTTTGGGTATCGTCCGGATCGGCTTCAATGTCCGTGAGCACAATCATGCGTTGATTGGTATCTGCCAAGGCCAGTACCGGGCAAAACAGAATGCAAAGCCAGAGCATCGGAATTCGGAAAAGTCTTGTCATGGTTGATGTTCCTCTTATTGATTTGCGTAACCATAACCTTTGTATAGAGCGAGTTCATCCGGTTTTTTATGATAAATTGCCGGTATTCTTGGATTTATGATGAATCAGGGCGCAATTAATCCTATGACCGATGAACTGACTCAATCCTTTAATCCGGCACGCCGTGACTTTTCGCCCTATGGGTTAACTTGTGTGACCTGGCAGGCATCCTTTATGCCGCGACCGGATCATCACAATGAAATAGAAATTAATTTTTTAACCTATGGAGAAATGACTTATCTGCTTGGAGGCAGAAAAGTCACCATCCATGCTGGAAGTCTTGCCTTGTTTTGGGCGGGTATGCCGCATCAAATTATTCACTTCACCGACAATCTTTCATATTTTGTTGCCACAATTCCGCTGCATAATTTTTTGGAATGGAAACTACCTGAAGACTTTGTGCAGTATGTCATGCAGGGCAATTTGGTTGATGCAGTCAGTACACAACTCGCAACTGATGCCGATTTGTTTGAGCGCTGGATAAAGGATTTGGCCAATAAGGAACGGACAATGTCACCCGTGGTTATGCTTGAAATGCAAGCGCGAATCAGTCGATTGGCGATGGATTATCGCCTTGAAAAACAACTGCCCAATTCCGGAAAATATCTTGCAAGATCTTTACCCAATCTTTCCAAAGTTGAACAAATGGCTTGTTTTATTGCACAGAATTACACGCAAAAATTAAACGTACGGCAGATCAGTGAGCAAGTGAACTTACATCCGGCTTACGCCATGAATCTATTTCAAAAAACCTTTGGTGTAACCCTGATTCAATTTTTAACCCAGCATCGCATAGCTCATGCGCAGCGCATGTTAACCACATCAGCAACCAGCATTACGCATATTGCGTTGCAATCCGGTTTTACTTCTATCAGTCGTTTTAATGAAGCCTTTCTCGAATTCAACGGCTGCTCACCACGAGACTATCGAAAAGGTAATCAGATTTAAAATGTCAGCTGTGCGTTTTTTTACAATCCTGCGGTATCGGTATCTGTCAATCTTCACGGCAAATCATTTGTTGGAGGTTGCCGTGGGATCTATCAGGTATCTATTGTTACTCGGTCTTTTTAGTTTGATCCCTATCCAGGGCTTTTGTGATCAGGTGTTACCCAAAGTATTGATTATTACAGGCAGTGGCCCTGATTTGGAGCATGGACAAAAATATCCGCCATGGGTGCATGAATTTCAAAATGAAAAAGTGGTAGAGATACTCAAGGACATCGCCGAGATAGAGGTGACGGATGACCTGAATATGCTGAACGATAAAACACTGAAAAATTATGATTTGGTGATTAGCAACTCTATATTTCTTACACCGCGTAAGAATCAATTAACAGCGCTGAAAAAATATATTACTGGCGGCAAATCTTTTATGACCTTGCATTGTGGATTGCTCAGTTTTTTAAATGCCGATTATTATCAAGAGATGATGAGTGGTATTTTTATTGGTGGTCCTTCATCAGATCCGGAAAGTTTTCAGGTCATTACCGAGAATAGTGAATTTTGGTTTTATGATTACCATTTTCGTCCGGCAAAGCGTCACCCCGTTTCCAAAATGGTTGGTGATTTTACTATTAAAGATGAGCTCTACTATTTCCAACCGAACACCAGCGAATTAGAGGTTATTGCACGCGCAGAAAACCATCCTGTAATGTGGGAAAAACAATGGAAAAAAGGTCGGGTGATGAATTTTGTATTGGGCCATGATCTGCAAGCAAAAGAAAATCCCGGTTATCAAGCGCTATTAAAAAATGCTGTGGGTTGGTTAGTGGGATATCCGCTACTACAAAAAATTCCTGATCTTCGCTTTGATTCGCAAAATACAAAAATAGATAATATTTTTAACCTCAATCATTACGCTGATGACAAAACCAACTCAACATTATCTTTTGCAGTAATCGGCAACACGGATCCCGATTTGTTGGAGATAAGTATAGATCAGCAAGGTGAATTGGATCTGGTATTTAAAAAGAGTCAGGGTAGTGCTCATGTTACTATTCAAGCGACCAGTGCATCAGGTTTGACCAGCGCAGTGACATTTAGGCTAACGCGTGATGCAGAGCGAACAGAAAATATTGCCAATTATTATGGAGTAAAGGCTTATTCTTCAGCCGTTGAAAAACGTAAAGACGTTGAAGACCCTCTTAACCTGATCGATACTCAAATGCACACGCGTTGGGCCAGTGCTGCTGTTGATCCTGCATGGGTGATGATTGATTTAGGGCGCATCTGTCAATTTTCACAACTAGTGTTACATTGGGAATCATCTTTTGGCAGGGCTTATGAAGTTCAGGTGACGAACAATCCGGAGCATGGCTGGCAAACATTATTCAAAGAAGAGCAGGGTGATGGCAATCGGGATGATATTAGATTTGCCCCGGTTGAAGCTCAGTATCTGCGTTTATGGGCAACCAAACGTGCATTGCCGAGATGGGGCTATTCACTTTATGAAATTGAAATTTATAATCCCTGATATAACTTTTTCGAAAGAGCAAATCGGCAGGAGTTAACATGAAGTTTCAAGAAGTCGCACCGGGCACCCGACTCCTGCCTTTTGTAAATTCTTACTGGTGTTTATCGTCAGATGTTGCACTGGATTTGTGCGATCGAACCTTGCCTGATGGTTGTCAGGAAATCGTATTTAATATTAATTGCCAGGTAAAGCGTAGTGATAATGGTAAAGAATTTTTTACCAATCCTCCGGTGGAATTGATTGGGCAGATGACCCGCGCTTACGAAATTAAAACTCAGGGGCGGCAAATCTATTTTGGCATTAAATTTTATCCCCATAGTTTTGCCGCATTTACGACAGAATCAATTGAGGATTTGCGCGATCAATCTATAGATCTTCGCTTGCTTTTTTGTCGGGCTTTTACCGAAATTTACGAGGCGATTCTGGCGAAACCGGATTTTGAATTTTTTGTATCTAGCATGGAGACTTATTTAAATCAGCGGTTGTCGATTCGACGCGCGACCAGCCTTGCGTATAACATGGTGGATTATGTGGTCAAGAAAATGTTTGTGAACGCTCAAGAGATTAGTTTGCAAAGCATGCACGTTGAACTGGGCGTAAGCAAACGACATCTATTGAATATTTTTAAACATCACACGGGATTGAGCCCTAAACAATTTTTACGAATGGTTCGGTTTCAATCCACGTTAAAAGGGCTTCAGCTATCACAACCACTGAGCCAGATTGCGCTGGAATCCGGCTACTATGATCAAGCGCATCTTCATCATGATTTTAAAGCGCTGGCAGGAGTAACGCCGACTGCCTGGCAAAAAACAACTGCACCACTTAACCAGTTTTTTGTCGATGAATCCAGCCGGGCTTATCTGTGCAATTATAGAAAGGATTAAAGACTTTTCGGATCAATCCAATATTCGGCGCGGTCTATCGGTGTTTCGGGTGAGTTGAAGGGATTATCCAGGGGAATCACGATGCGATTTTTTAAATTGCCTTTGGAGATGGCTTCTTGTACCAGCGGTGAACTCATAAAAATTTTATCAAATGAACCGTCGGCGATTGCCATGTCCAGCCCACGCTCCAAATCGCGTGCCAATTTTTTATTTTGTTTGTTCACAAACAAATAGAAATCCATTTTGTAAACCAGCATCAATCGTTCTTCAACCGCCAAGGGTAATTCAGAGCGGCTGGCGATTTCGTTAAAGGGTTCAAACACCGCGCGGGGGAAAGCATCAAAACGTCCACCATCCAACATGTAAAATAAATTTTGATATTTCATCGTTTTCACGACTTTTAATTGATTGGCTTCCAGTACTTTGGTGTCAATCCAGGCGGTGCCTTGGCCCAAGGCAACATTACGTAAGTCGTCGACGTTGTTGATATTGTTAAAACGCGCTTGATCACCTTTGCGAATAATTAAAAAGCGGTGACCCAACAAACCTTTAAACAAAGGAACACGAATGGGTTCGACTTCATCTTCCAATTCTTTACTGGTACCAGCCCACATCACATCCAGTTTGCCGTTTTTAATATCCTCCACCTGACGCACTTGGGTCATTTCAGCATAAACGGGCTCAAGTTGATGATTGCTACCGATTTTTGATAATGCGAGTTTCAACATCGCAATACAATATTCTGCATTGGGATCCGAGCCTTGATTAAAGCGTAAGGTATCTGCCTGGGATGGCAGGGAGAGAGCTGCAAACAAGAGCAACGCACAATATTTTTTCACGGAAGTATCTCAAAGGTCGTTTGAACTGAGTATAGATAACATCCATCGTGGCGCAATTTTAATCATTCAAAAAGTCGACGCTTTACTTAAAAAAACCTTTCTTTGCACAGCGTTTAGCGGTCGGCTTTGCAACAAGTCTATGAGCGAAATGCAATTACGCAAATTTTTTGGTATAGAAATCTAAAAAAATTTGAATTTTGGTTATAGTAAAAATGGATTTAAGTGGAAGATTTTTTTCGTCGCGCTTGAATTCAAGGCGACGAAAAATATTGAAGACATTTCAGAAAATAAAATTGAAAAATTACAAACCTATCACCGATGCAAAACCGGTTAGCGTTAACACACCCAACAAAGCAAATATGCCCGCGGCAATGCCGTGAATCCATTTCATTGGAATTTTGGCTGCGAATTTATTGCCGAGAAAAACCGCAGGCACATCGGCGATTAACATGCCGATGGTTGTTCCAATTACCACTAACACTGCTGACGAAAATTGCGCGGCCATTACCACTGTGGCAATTTGGGTTTTATCACCCATTTCAGCGAGAAAGAATGTCACCAGTGTTGCGCCGAATACGCCAAAATTTTTCGCGATTTGCGTTTCGTCTTCTTCAATTTTGTCGGGGATCAAAGTCCAAATCGCCATGGCGATAAATGAAATGCCCAGAATCCAGCGTAAGGTGTTGTCACTCAGGTGAGTGGTGATCCAACTGCCGAGTGCACCGGCAAGGCCGTGATTGAGTAAAGTTGCAACCAAAATACCGGCAATAATTGGTAGAGGTTTTTTAAAACGGGTGGCGAGAATAAATGCGAGCAGTTGGGTTTTATCGCCCATTTCAGCAAGGGCAACAACACCGGTAGAAACAAGAAGTGATTCCATAAAAACTCAAATTAAAAATGACGGCCGACTATATAAGCGGCTAGTTGTTGTAATTCACGCGCAGCATCGCCGAAAGGTTTCAGGGCTTGCAAAGCGTCTTGATACAAATCCTGAGCTTTGGCTTTTGCTTGCTCCAATCCCAGGAGCGATACATAAGTGGGTTTGTTGTGGGCTATGTCAGCACCCTGTTGTTTGCCCAGGGTAGCGGTATCAGCGGTGACATCGAGGATGTCGTCTTGCACTTGAAAGGCGAGGCCGATTGCTGCGGCGTAATTGTCCAAATCGGCCAATGCTTGCGAACTGGCGCCAGCAGCGATTGCACCCATGGCGATAGCCGAGCGAATCAGCGCACCGGTTTTGTGTCGGTGCATGGTTTCCAGTTGTTGCAGATCGAGAGTTTGATCGACTGCAGCCAGATCAATTGCTTGCCCCAGCACCATGCCTTCCGCACCTGAACCCCAGGCCAAACTTTTCACCAATTGGATTTGCACATCAGCCGTGAGTTGTGTGCGCGTCAGGCATTCAAAGGCAAAGGTCTGTAAGCCATCACCGGCAAGAATCGCCGTGGCTTCGTTGTAAGCAATATGACAAGTCGGTTTGCCGCGACGAAGATCATCATCGTCCATCGCCGGTAAATCATCGTGGACCAAACTATAAGAGTGCAGACATTCAACGGCTGCGGCGATTGGATCCAAAAGTTCCAATGCAATAGTCGGTTGGATACTTCTGGCTGCGGCGTAGACCAGAATTGGACGGACACGTTTGCCGCCATTGAACAGACTGTAACGCATGGCGCTGCGCAAGCGGGTGGGATCAGTGGCTTCGGGGAATTGCGAGTCCAGCCAATGGTCGACGCGCTGGCGGCAGTCGCGGCTAAAGGCTTCGAAATCAGACGTCATCGTCGTCCTCATCATCATCCGCATCAAAGGCTTCCAGGCGGAACTGGTCATTCTCTTCTATTAATAGATTCACCTGCTGCTCGGCTTCGGTCAGCCGGGTTTGGCATTCGCGGGTCAGGGCTATGCCTTTTTGGAAGGCATCCAGCGACTCTTCCAGTGTCATCTCCCCTTGTTCCATGCGGTTGACCAGGTCTTCCAGGGCTTTGAGCGACTCTTCAAAGTCGACAGCTTTTTTCTTCGGGGGCATAGGCTTCTCCTCAATTGAGGCGGCGATTATAAACAGCCGCGAGCGCCTTAACAGCAAAATCCTCGCAAGTGATGGAAGGGCGCTTGTGAGATATTTCCTACAAAAATCTCAGACATTCGCCACTGGTCGACTGGCGCGCCGGTCCACAATAATGGCGACCTATGGAGCAGGTTGCATTGGAGGTAACCCAATCGCAGGGATCAGGCGTCGATTGGCAAGGATCAGGGAACTCGGCATATCTGTCTAAGGCAAGAGCATCCTGAAACAAAACCCCGCATACGCCCCTCGTGTGCGGGGTTTATTTTTTGTTCGGAAGATGGCTGTGCTAAATTGCGCGCATGAATCATTTCAACAATTCCAATGTAACTTTGGGCATTTGTGATCCCAAAAGTCCCAGCAATATAGGCGCGATTATGCGTGCGGCTGGATGCTATGCCGTCAAGCAAGTGTTGTACACCGGCGAACGATTTGATCGCGCTGCCAAATTTCAAACCGATACTAAAAAAGTTACCGGGCAAATTCCATTGAAACCGGTGGAATCTTTTTTAAAAGAAAAAGATCCGGATGCAAAAATTATCTGTGTCGAGTTAGCCGAAGGCGCTCAATCATTGTTGGAATTCACACATCCTGAAGCCGCGATCTATATTTTTGGCCCGGAAGATGGCTCGATTGAACAGTCGTTGATTGATCAAGCCGATGCCGTGGTCTACATCCCCACCGTTACCTGCATGAATTTAGCCGCAACAGTGAATGTGGTTTTATATGATCGCCTGGCGAAAATGCAAATAAATTCCGGCATTGATCATCAAACACAAATCAAAAAAAGTCGGGACGTCAATAATAAATTAGTGGTAAAACCTCGCTAACTATTCTCGGGAGATGCACAGATGGAACCCAACGCAGAACATTATTCTTTAGTGATCAGCGCCTCTAAAGAGCTGGAAAATATTCTCGAAGCAAAATTTCAAGCAACAGGCAAAGGCTTGCATGAGAAGGTCAGTTCGGTTGAAGCCCAATTACCCGAATTACTGATCAGGCGTATTCGAAAAATCGCCAGCATTCGCAATAAACTGGTTCATGAAAAAGATTTCAAACTCAACAACGCGGTTGAATTTGAAGTGGATTACAACTGGTGCAAATCGCAATTGGATGAAATTAAAATTTCGCGCGGTTCGCTTTGGTTCAATCGCATTCGTCACAATCTTTTCAGTAAATCCGACCCTGACAAAATTCGCTTCCCGTTTTTCCTCTGGTTAATTTTGTCACTGCTTCTGCCTTTGGCGCTCACTAAAAGTTTGTTACACGGCGAATATTGGCAACAGGCGCTATTCATCGGTTTGGTCAGCCTCGCGATCATGGTCGCGATTCTCTTGTTATCCATCGCCTTCAAATATTTTTCGCAATGGCTAAAAATCTCCTGGGTGGTTTTCGCGCTAACACTGGCGGCAATTATCTACAGCTACCAATACCATCCGTTTGAAATTCAGGATTTGGAAACCGCGTTCAGCCGGTTGCTGCCATTAAATCGCTAACACATTGATTTTATTGTATTAATTGTATTTAGTCAGGATGGAAAAGTTGCTCAAATGTTCCATTAATTCGTCACATATTTGCAATCGACGAAATAGTGGAACATACTTTGGTCACTATGACTAAACCGACTCATCATCAACAAGCTATCGCGCTGGCACGCCAGCAGGCTATTTTGCGCCCCAAGGACCTGCAGCAAGCAGGTATTCCAAGGGTCGCATTGTCTCGTTTGGCTGCTGCAGGTTTGTTGGTAAAACATAGTCGCGGCCTATATCAATTGCCTGATGCGTCCTTGTCTGAACATGAAAGTTTGTGTCAGGTCGCGATGCGTGTACCCCAAGCGGTTTTTTGTTTGATTACGGCATTGCAAATTCATGAGCTAACAACACAAATGCCGCGCGAAATCTGGATTGCCATGCCGCGAGGCAGCCACACTCCACGACTGGATTATCCACCCGTTCGCATGATCCAATTTACGGGTGATGCCTATTCGGAAGGCATAGAGACAATCCAGCGCGATCAAATAAATTTGCGTGTTTACTCTGTTGCCAAAACTCTGGTGGATTGTTTTAAGCATCGAAATAAAATCGGCTTGGATGTCGCGCTGGAAGCCTTGAAAGAAGCACACAAACAAAATAAATTGGTTATGGATGAAATTTGGCATCACGCGAAAATTGCGCGGGTTGCCAATATTATGCGGCCCTATTTGGAATCCCTTTAATCGATTGGAGTACAAGGAATGAATACTAATCTCGCTGCGTCTGTTCGTGCGCGTCTGCTCAATCTTGCAAAATCCGAAAATTCAGATTTCAACCAAATATTAATTCGCTATGCACTGGAACGATTCCTTTATCGCTTGAGTCAATCACCTTACGCTGAAAAATTTTTACTGAAAGGCGCATTACTCTTTAACCTTTGGTATGACATGCAGCATCGACCAACACGCGATATAGATTTATTAGGTTTTGGTTCCAGTGATTTACAAAGTATTGCGAGCACTTTTAGTGAGATTGCAAGAATAACCGCAGAAGACGGAATAAGTTTTGACGCAAACTCTATTCTGGTTTCTGAAATACGAAAAGAAGCAGGATACGCAGGTGCACGCGTTATTATTACTGCGGAAATTGCCAACGCCCGTTGTAAAACACAAATTGATATAGGCTTTGGTGATGCAGTGACACCCGAAGCGGTAGAGGCTATCTATCCAGTTTTACTCGCGGATTTTCCCGCACCGCGAATAAAAACTTACAGTGTTTACACTGTGATAGCCGAAAAGTTACACGCGATTGTCTTGTTGGGGATGACGAATAGTCGACTAAAAGACTATTGGGATTTGAAAGTTATATTCGAGCGAGAAACTATAGACAAGCCATTGCTTGCATTTGCCATCAACGCAACGTTTCAACGCCGGGATACAAAGCTACCCCAAAATCTACCAACTGGTTTGACGGATGAGTTCGCCAATGATCAAACCCGTCAGGCCATGTGGGAGCCTTTCAATCCAAAATAATTTACCGCAACAACCACTAACGGAGGTAATACAAAACTTGCGGACTCATTTGGAACCAGCACTGGAGCTTGCGAAAAATGCCTAATCCCTCAGCTCCATTAAAAACTCCACCGGCACCTTCTCAGTCAGCCAAACATTATTTTCTGAGCAATAAAATACAAAACCCAAATCGCTCATTGCTTTTGCCTTGATGGTAAAAATATGTGGTTTGCCATAACGCTTGCCGACTTCAGTGGCGGTTTCAATGGATTGAGACAAATGCACGTGATGCCGTTGGCCGGGGATTAATCCCTGTTGTTTTATCGAATCGACAAAACGGGTAGCGGTGCCGTGATATAAAAATTCCGGGGGTGTTTTTTGCGGATAATCAATCTTCACTGCTTCAGTCGAATGCCCCTGCGCTGCACGAATACGCAAACCATCATCCGAAATAGTGAAACGCTTTTTCTCGTTGGTATCCACAACTTGCTGAATTAATTCGCGATTAAATTGTTTGCCGGATTGATTCGCCGCCGCAATCAACTCATCAATTGCCACCCAGCCTTGCGAATCCAATTGAATACCTATGGCGTCTGGGTGATGCCGTAACACATAACTTAAAAATTTGCTGGTTTCGGTAAGGGAGTTTTTCATATTTATGGATGTTCAAAATATTTAACTGAACACTATGATTACTCAATTATCCATTTTTGGAAACTATAGTGTTCAGAGCAAGATGCATAAGGTCCCAAATTGGGACTGATAAGACCCAATTTGGGACCGCAACATTCAATTTACTTTGCGGCATCAAACTCAAGATACCGATCAAAAAACGGCAACATTTCCTGATAAAGCCTGCCGTATTTGTCAAAGTTTTCGTCCCAGCCGCTGCCGTTATATTCTTCGGCATCATGTTCAACGCCCAGGTCACGTAACTCTAGTGAAAAGCGTCGGGCGCCGTACACGTGGGCTTGGTTGACATCTTCGCGGCCCCAATCAAATTTTATTGCGCGCAATTTGTGTAGGTTCTCCGCATTGTCGGCGGTCAGGTTGGCGAGATGAAAGTTGTTGAGTAGTTTGCGGATATTGGCTGGGTTGGGTGTCAATTTTCCATTAATCGATTCAACAATAAAGTCAGCATAAAAAGGTGGATTGTCAGGGTTGGGCAAATAGGCTTGAGCCATAGCGACAAATGGAACTGTGTAAGGCGCTTTGAGATCGCTGGTGGATTTTGCTTTGTGAATTGCATTCCAGTCCGGAACAAACAACATAGATCGTTCACCTATATCGGTGCCCACCGGATGCAATCCATAAACCGATCCAAAAATATCCGGATGAAACATCGCCAAACGAATCGCTGCGTATCCACCTAAAAAGTGCCCGCTTATACCGCGTGACGCCGCTTGTGGAATGGTGCGGTAATGCTTATCGACAAAAGGGACTATTTCTTGTCGGATATGATCCAGCCATCGGCCACTGATGGAATTGTTTCCAAAAAAATTCAGTGAACCTGGAATAGTAAAATCACCCGTAACCAAAATAAATTCCGGAATGCGTTTTTCACGAAATGCCAGGTCAAGAAAATCCAACAGCTTGGCATCCTCTGCAGGCGCATTAAACGGAATGTAATAAATCACCGCATAGCGTTTATTATCCTTGTTGTAATCAGGGGGAAGATAAACCCGCAAATCTCTCACAGAATTGAGTTGAATCCTGTTGTCAGCAAGTGCTTTTGATTGCAATGTGTGATGCTTGACTTGCACCAATGGGGTTTCTGCTGCGGCCGCCAAACTGATCATGGCAATCAGGATAAATAGAAAAAATTTGTACATACTCAGCCTCTTTGCTTAATAATCGGTTAATCGAGGCAGCAAATTGGCATTGAACAGGCAGATTGTCGTGTTATCCGAACGGGCAGTACCTTTAGGTTTGTATTTTTGGGCAAATCAATATGAACACACTTGAAATATCAGTGATCGCTATAGCCTTCGGCCTTTGTGTGTTGTGTATTTTATTGGGTAAGCAATTGTACTCCCGTTTGAGTTTGAGCTTTTTAATCGCCTATCTCGGTTTAAAGGCAATGGGTTTTGTCTGTGAATGGTTGTTGGTTCATCCCGATTCATCTTTCAAAGCGCTTTGGTTGGGCACTTACATGGCGCTGTCCTTTTTAATGGCGCCCTGTTTGTGGTTATTGACGATTGAAACCTCCACCAATACCCGCCCTTCATTGCAGCAACTATCGCTAATCGAGAAAACAATAATACTGATCGGAATATTGTTAACCTTGCCATTAATGCTCGCAGCACATTCAGGCACATTGATTGTTGACCCACAACATCCTGCTGTGGGTGTTACCGCCAGTATGATTCATGAAACCATGTTATTGAGTATTGGATTATTTCTATTTCAAGTGCCCTGGTATTTATATAAAAGTTTACAAATGGTGCGCAAACATAAAGAAAGTGATTTTGCACTTTTTTCCAACACGGACGATATGCCGCTGAATACACTCAAGGTGTTGATATGGGTGATGTTGGGCAATTGGATTTTAGGATTTTTACGAACCCTGCGTGAATTAGTCTTCGACGGCCCCAGCCATTTCAATGTGATATTAACTTGCTTCGAAGCGGGTATAACCTTTTGGGCAGTCTATGTGATTTTAAAACGCTTGCTGGCCTTGCCCCAACCGCAATTTATTCATCATCAAGCCGACACAGTGCAAGCATTAAACAACAGCGAAGAAACAACCGAAAAATATGCCAAATCCCCTTTGGACGACAACATACGCGAGCGCATAGAAAAAAAGCTTCGACAGGCATTGGAAGTCGATCAGCTATACAAACAAAGCAATTTAAAACTCCGCGATTTATGCGATCAGATCAACGAAAGCACTACGTATCCCAAGTCATTAACCAATCCATGGGAACATCTTTTTACGATTTGATTAACCAGCACCGAATCGAAGCCGCCAAAAAAATATTACTCAGCAACACCAACGAAAATGTTATCGATATTGCAATGGATGTCGGCTTCAATTCCAAAAGCACCTTCAACCTGGCCTTCAAGCGCTTTACTGGCCAAACGCCAAAAGAATATAAAGCGTTTAATTCGTAGCCCGTATGGAGCCTAGCGCAATGCGGGTTTTATTAAAAATTAAAAGCCGATTCCATTTGTAGTTGTTCGTTTCGACTCAAGCCCAAGTCTGTTGCTAGGGATTTCCATTTCTGCACACTGGCTAAAATCTCGTCTTTTACATCAGCCGCACGTTTTTTTGATAATTGAAAAAATTCGGCGACTTCCATTGCCAGTGAAAAATCCAGACGGTTATCAGAGTCGGTGATATTTAAATGCAATCCGGTTGAAGCCACTACAGGGTTGATGTCATAAGCAGGGGACAATAACCAGCCACCGTTTTGATAAATAAACCCGTGGTTGCGTAAATGATCGTCGGTATTCGATACTGCAATATTAAAAACAATTCGTCGCCAAAGTTGTTCAAGATCCATTTTGGCATTTGCGCCTTTCTCAGTTAAAAATTGAGCGAGCTCCAAATAACTTGCATCATAATCGCCATCGTAATAACCCAACTGTGTTAGTGCGGATGTGAAATGTAATCGTGAATGAGGTGTTCGATCAAAACGTTTGGTTAAAAATGTATGATGATGGCTACCAAATTTTTCCACACGACATTCAGACATCTTAATTCCAGCATCCAGTGCAAGTTGATGTGTAAGATATTCCCAAGCGCCCACATCATGGTCATCATAACGGCTGGGGAATTTTGCAATCCATAAACTTTGGTCGTTATTGATTACGCAGGATTTGGGTCGCGCGCCCCCTAATGATGAGCCAGGTGAGATCAACATAAACAACCATTTTATATAATCAGGATCATCCATAGCGGCATCACTTTCCATTTGTGCCGCTGCGTATTCCAATTCCCTTAGTGATGAAATAGGTGGTGCGGTCAATCGATCACTGTTATCCAAAAACGGACCATGCAAATCGGTCTTAAAACGCAGTGCACCCATTCGATAGGTGTCATGAACCCCCAATAGATAATCCATTTCCGTAAGATTTTTTGGGCGCAATCCTTGCTGATTCGCTAGCGCTGCTTCACGGCGTTTCATTAATAAACGGCCCCAACGATCCGGACATGAATCCAGAAAAATCCGAAAATTTTGTTGCGGCTCATTGCTGAATTGATCGCCGGAAAATAAATGAAGATCAGGATCAATTTTTTGCGCGAAAGGTGAAGCCAACCAATCCGCGTGATAAACAAATCGAAAATGCTCTTTGCCTTTAATCAGATCAGAACGCAAACTACCAACCAAACAAGGCTGTTCAAACTCTTCCCAATCCGCAAATACAAACACTTCCTGGCTCATGTTGATTTACCCAATAATTGAATGTCCTGAAGTTTGCGCCCCAGCAAATCATCACTGGCCACCTTCGCCAGATCATCAACAAGGCCCAACACACCGAGCACCATGACGTAGTGCCCAATAGAAACACTCGGGTCGCCCGCCTCAATCTTCCGAATCGTCACCCGGCTAAGCCCGGTTCGCTCGGATATAAGGGATTGGGTATAACCCCGCCGTTTACAGGCCAACTTAATGTTCTCACCCAGCAGGCTCAACACCTTCTGGTTCTTGGGGAATACCACCGCACTACGGTTTTGCGATTCTGATGTGGACACTATAGTTTCCAAAATTGCGATTTTTGAGAATTATAGTGTTCATTTTGTGAATTGGCTAGAACGTTCCATTTAATTCTTTTGCCCGCAATAGGCAATTGGACGGGATCACAATAGGCAATTAGACGCTATCTTAATAGGCAATTGGACGCTAATATAAAGTCATCTGAAAACTGGATATGACTATGATATCACCTTATCCACGCCTTATAGCCCCCAAGCTGGCTGACATTATGGCGGACACTCCCGTTATCTGCCTGCTCGGACCTCGCCAAGTGGGGAAAACTACATTGGCCCGCCAGTATTATCCGGATTACGGCTACATCAATTTTGACGACAGCAGTTTACTTGTTGCTGCCCAACAAGACCCATCAGGTTTTATACACGGGTTGCCGGAATACGTGATACTCGACGAAGTTCAGCGCATACCCGAATTATTACCTGCAATAAAAATATCCGTGGATACCAATCGTAAACCGGGGCGCTTTTTACTGACTGGATCAGCAAATCTCTTGTTGCTCCCTGATGTTCAGGAATCTCTTGCCGGAAGGATGGAAGTGGTTAATCTTTTACCACTGACACAACAGGAAATACAGGGTAACAAAAACTCCCTGCTACAACGATTGGTGTCAGGTGCAATCACACCTGCAATTAAAGAGCAGAAAACCATTTCTGGAATAGCGGATATTGTTTGCCTTGGTGGATTTCCAGAGCCGCTTACTCGCACCCCTAATCGAGCCAGACAATGGCATCGTCAGTACATTAATGCGATTATCCAACGTGATGTAAAAGATATAGCCGCCATACGCGATGAAGCCGAAATGTTCAAATTGTTTGAAATGCTGGCACTGCGAACAGCCAATTTATTGAATGTGAGTAATTTAGCGAATGAATTGAAAATGCGTCGCGAAACGGTAGAAAAATACATCACCATTCTTGAGCGATTATATTTAATTCGCCGCCTTCCCGCCTGGCACAAGAATGAAAGCAATCGTTTGATCAAAACACCAAAAATTCATCTGGTCGATTCAGGCCTTGTAGCAACATTCTGCAATTTGCAAGCAAGTGAGTGGAACAATTTCAGCAGTGATTTTGGCCCACTGCTCGAAACCTTTGTTGTACAACAGCTCATAACGCAAGCAACTTGGCTGGATGAAGATTTACGCTTTTCCCATTACCGCGATAAAGATCAAGTTGAAGTGGATTTGGTTATTGAGCAAGGCAAAAAAATTTGGGGGGTAGAAGTTAAAAAAGCAGCGAGCATTCAAGCAAAAGATGGCGCAGGCCTGGCTCGCCTCGCCGCTCAGGCGGGTTCGCAATTTCAAGGTGGTATTTTGTTATACACAGGAAACAACTATTTGCCTCTTGCACAAAAAAATTGTTTCGCAGTACCGATGAGTGCGTTGTGGGAATGAATTCCGTAGCCCGTATGAAGCGCAGCGCAATGCGGGGCTGTTGATTTTCACACAATCAAGAACAGCTCGGATTCGAAAAATTAAAAGCAATCGCGCATTACGCTATGCTCCATACGGGCTACCCTTTAGTCTAGGTATTTACAAAAATGAATGAGTGAAAAAATCATTCTCTAATTGAAATGCAGCCCGCTTCAACCCATTTTAGATAGGCGTCTCTGTCATATCTAGCCGAGGCTAATAAGTCTGCTGAATGATCAATGAGTTCTTTAAGCACTTTCGAATTTTTAGATAAATAATTGTCGAGATTAAATATTCTGTTAAGTTCATCCAAGATTGCTAGTGCAAGAACGGCTTCATTGTGTGCGTCGGTAGGATTTGAAGCTGCTAAATTATAGCTATCATTTACTTTTGGTGGACAGTAAGAAAATTTAATCCCAATTGATAACATATTTGGTGTAGGTTTTGATAATTCATCCTCATGACCTGAACGATAATTACATGATTCCAATAGTTCAACCTTCCAAAATTCTAGCGCCTTTGTACAAAGCTTTAGAATCCATTTTGAAAACCCCAATGCAAATAGATCCATATACTCTACATCAGTAAGATTTTCAGGGGTTTCTACCGCAGCTTTAATTTGGTCCTTATTTAAGTTTAAAATTTCAATAAATCTATTTTCGAAATCAACATGTGTTGATATGTTGTCATAAACTGCTTTTAACAATTGTTGCATGGTCCCTTTAACTACAGATTCCTTGCTGACATGCGTTGTAAGAAAGAATAACCAGTCCGTCTTCATTCTGCCTATTTGCATTTCAATAATATTTGCAAGTGCTTTAAAATATGTATCACCATTATAATCTGGACCATTCGCAGCAATTGAATTACATAAATCAAAATTAATCATATGAAATCCGTTGAATGATTTTGAATTGGCAAATGCGCTAGAATCTGTCCTAGATAGTGATTCTAATGGCTCCGTAATAACTTTTGACTCCGAAGATATGTTGCCGGTTTTGTGGAGTTCGCTTTCCGAGAGCGTCAAATCATCGTTTTGTACGGATTTTGTTTTGATGGAATTAAAGCCGAGATATTTTAGTTTTAGCCCTCTTTTGCTGCAATTGTGTGCTAAAAGTCGAAGGTCCAATAAGTCATCTCCAGGAAGACCCAAGTATCGAAATTCGGACTCTTTTGCCTGAATCAATACAGGGACTATTCCATTGACCCCCTTTATCCATTGATTATATCTGCACCATTGTTTTCTCGGTTTGTGCCAAGGCTTGAAGGCGGTTTTATTGGAAACTTTTTTTGTATCGATAGATATTGTGGGGGTTAAGACCTGTTCTGCGAAGCTATCCATTAGTTACTCTCCAAATAATAATAACCCTGCCAGATTTTCAATTAACTCTACCAACTCCGAATCATTTAAATTGTCTAAAAGACCGTTATATTGAAGAAGTCCAATTATTAGTTTTAGCTTTTCTAATTGCAAAGGTTTAGCAGAATTTAGGATTTCTATTTTTTCTTTGTATAAATCGAATTCAACAAGTTCATCAGTGCTCGATAATATTTCATGAGAGATGGGCAATTTATATAAATTAGAAATTTTAATGTTTTCTTCTTGAATTTTTCGGTGAACATTTTTTTCAGACCTCAATTTTTTTTGTTTTTGAGTTATTTGTCGTAATGCATTGTGCACCCATCTGCTAAGAATTTGATAGTGAGGGTGAGCATAGTTGAAAGACTCTCTATCTATATTGAGAGCGGCGTCTAGACCATTTATTATAAATACTTCAGCAGAAATTTGACTCAAAGTTGTTCGCTCTGCGACAGGGTATTCCATCCATTTTGAATCAAATAACATTCCAGAAGTGTCGCTTATTCGAACGGCAATACCATTGTGGTCTAGCGGAACAATTTTTGAATTCCAGTAAAAATATGCTTCAAATTCAAGGTCTCCTCCCGTAATACTTTTCGGTTTCCCACCGAAATCTACCTTATATTTCCCATAGAACATTAAGGGTGTTTGCAGGGCGTTCTTGCTCTTTTTTTGGTTATTAAATGCCAAAGGCCGAAATAGTTCGATGCCATCTATATAAACTTTAAATCCGCCCAGCGGGTCTTCTAGAGGGCTAAACGAATTTTTAAATTTTTGATAATTGATGTTATCTAAATTCAATTCAAGAGCTTGTCCTGAAATGTCGTTTGATATTTCAAAATATAATGGCTCGTCGACGGTTGATGAAAGATGAAATGGATGCTTCTCTATATATTTTATGGGCGAACTTAAAGATAGCTTCCAAATCATTTCAAAATAATAATCGAAAGAACTATCAATCTTGGGGGTTGCGACTGATTTGTCGACCTCATTCAAAATAGATTCATAGATTTTATAAAATTTCTGGTCTGATGGTGTTTTTTCAACCCATGGCAGGGACGGAGAAAAAATTTGATTAAAAGAGCTATTGCTATCAGTGGCTGTATATTTTCCAATATGAAATGTCGGCTCATAGCGCTTACGTTTTTTTTCATCAGTTTCAGCTTCTACTCTAGACCATTTTTCATCACTCCTTAATATTGAAATGGCATTTTTCCTTAAATTAAATAAACATATATCTGTTCCGTGAGCATCAATATCCGTTGCCTTAATTTTTCTAATCGATACCGTTCCGCTTTCAAATCGTTTCACATCTTGGGATATTTCATCTTCTGAGTAGGTTTTTAACGTAACATCTGCGATTAACCTGAAATTAGTCCCTTTTACTTTTGTAATTATTTGGAATTGTTGAGTTAATTGTGCGACGGAAAAAAGACCTATTCCTATTTTTCCAATTATCCGTCGACCTGAAATGGATTTTGTAGGGTCATTTGGATTTGTTACTCCAATCTCTGTGCCTAATTTATCTCTCTTTGCACTCCCCCCAATATGAAGAATCATATTAGCTAGGGAGTTTTCATTCATGCCGATTCCGTTGTCACGGATGTTTATTCTTTCAAATCTTGGCCAATCAGTATCTATTGACACTGAAGTAGCATCTGCATCATATGCATTCGAAATGAGTTCCCTTAAAGCTGATGCTGGTTCTCTATATATACCATCAGTGATCCTGGCTATAACCTTTTCATCTGTTTTGAGTGATATTTGAATTGGTTCGGCATTTTCACTGATTTTTGTAATTTGAATCGCAAGGTCCTTCGAATCTTGATGTTCAATCATAAAATTATTCCTTGTTTATATTGAAAAGTAGTTTCCCGAATACCTCTGCCATCAACGGCGGTACTGCATTACCTACTTGTGTATATCGAGGGCATTCTTGCGTTCTTCTTGAGCCACCAGTTGTATACGCGCCTCTAAATTCAAAATTATCGGGGAATGATTGAATTCTGGCGCTTTCTCTTACTGTTAAGATTCTTGGTTCACTATAATGAAGTAAATCATCAGGTAATGTGGTGAGAGTTCGTGAGGGTTTGTTTGGGTCTAGATAACTAAGAACTTGCTTTTTAGTTCCGATTACTTCTTTTATTTGCGAGCCGACTTCCACTCCTGGTTTAGCAAGCTTCTGTATCAATTTGAAGTTCATGACCGTATTGGGTCTATGGCGTGCCAAACGTAAACTATTAGGCTTGTAATCGTTAAGACCTTGTCGCATCAATGCTTGATAGGGATTCATTTTACGTGGCGGAACGTAATCAATTTTTTTGAAACCTCTTTCCTCAGAGCCAGAATGTTTAACGAGTGTTACACCCTTTTGGGTTGTCTCTAGGTCAGAGATTGCTTGTTTAGCTGTTATCGGTTTATCAGGTAACCCTTTCTCCGCTAAAAAAATACCGCGAAGTTCTTCGAGCTTTTGAAATGGATTGACGGTTTCATTTGCAACATCTTGTCTGATACCAATCATGATGAAGCGTGTACGTTGTTGCGGAACACCGAATTTTTCGGCACTTATATAGTCATGAAAAACTATGTAACCAAGCTCCTCTAATTTCGCTTTTACAATCATTGCGTAAGGCTTTTTAAGCTTTTCACCATCAGCATTAGTAAATGCTGAGTTAAAACCTCTAACATTTTCGAGCAAAAGGAATTTTGGTTTTATCAAACCCACTATCTCAATATATTGTTGCGACAATTTATTGCGCGGATCATTCGGATTTCTTAGTCCTGCTGTAGAAAAGCCCTGACATGGTGGGCCACCAGCAATTAAGTCAACTTTTCCTCGGAGGGAAATTAGCTTATCTGAATAATTTTTTAACAGAGCTTGGATAGTAGTAGATTTCTGTGGGAGCCAGTCCGGCCAATCAAAGTGATTGAATGGACCGTCTATCAAGTTGTGTTTGAAAGTTGAAAATGCCATCGGGTCTTTTTCAACAGCGAATATTCCTTTCCAACCGGCATTACCCAATCCGAGTGACAGCCCCCCGCAACCGGAGAAAAGATCGATATAGGTACCTACCTGATTCTTTTTCTTTTGAGTCATTCGACTAATCCGTAACAGTAAATGCCACGTTGGGCAAGGTGCGCAAATTCTAAAACTGAACAGATTAAAAGTAGAGGATTAATTAATAAGATCCACCCCAAATTAAGGGGTAATGCGTTATGCGACTTCCGGTGATTATTCATTATTCCATCCTGCATCCAGCGAGTTGCTGGATTGTGCCTAGGTTTAGAGTGGATGGGAATACTTGATCCGGTTTAGGAATTTCTCAATTTGTATAGTTTGCCTATACAAATTGATAAGTAGCTAAACCAATACTCAAGTCCCAGCCATCACACAAAGATCTATCTACCTGATTTTTAAAGAAATCCCCTGTATAAAAAATATCCTAAAAAATGCTTGCAAAGAGCTACTGTGTGATACATAGTATTTACTGTGTATTGCATAGTATATGAGGCACAGTATGTCAGATGAACAGTTTGAGAAGCTTAGGCAGGAGTTGCGGCGGGGGATTTTGGTGTTGGCGGTGTTGGGGTCTTTGCGGCATCCGCATTATGGCTACTCGCTACGCAAGCAATTGCAGGACGCGGGCCTGGATATAGATGAAGGGACGCTTTACCCCCTGGTGCGCCGGTTGGCGGATCAGGGTTTGTTAACCAGTGAATGGCAGCAGGGTGAAGGGCGTGAGCGCCGTTATTACCAGCTTTCGCCCGAAGGTTCGGCGTTGCTTGAAAGTTTGAGCGCTGAGTGGCTGCAATTGAACCATCACGTGAGCAACATTTTGGAGGCGGGAAATGAAACTAATTGATCGTTACATGCATGCCGTTGCGCAAGCATTACCGGAAAGTCGTCGCGAAGAAATTACGCGCGAATTAAAAGCCAATATCCTCGATAAGTTGGAAGCACTTGCTGAAGAAAAAGGCCGCGAACCTAGCGATGAAGAAATATCAGCTGTGTTGAAAGACTTGGGGCATCCGCAAAAAGTCGCAGGGAGTTTTTTAACAGGGCAGCAGCTTGTCAGTACAGAATTGTTTCCCTTTTACAAACAAACACTGCATTACGGATTAATTCTGGTTTTGATTCTCGCGTTGATTCAACTCGGCACCCATTTGCTCAATACGGGACATTTGTCGGTCGCCAATTTTTTCTACGAGATGATTCATAAATCTCTGATCATGTTTGCGTCTGTGACGGGTGTTTTTTATCTGTTGAGCAACCCTGTCGGCGGTAAAGATTATTTTGATCCCTACCAATGCTGGTCGCCTGAAAAATTACCGCTCGCGACTCGCCCCTGGCAAAGAATCAGTACAGTTGAACAGAGTTTTGAATTTGCGACAGATGTATTTTTTCTGTTGATGTTAAACCATACGCTCTGGATGTCGGCAACTCAATTGCAAGAATTGACCATCACCTTTGCTGAGCCGGTCACTGTTTGGATTCCGATAATGTCCGCCATTTTAATTGGCTCGCTTCTTCTGGGAATCTGGAAATTGATTTATCGCTACTGGACAGTCACTCTGTTGATATTGGATGCCATTATTACGTTTGTTAGCGCAATGATTTTATTAATCGTCAGCCGAATTAATCCGATTGTGATCGACATATCCAAAACCCAGGGGCACACGGACACTATGCAAATCACCAATAAGGTGATTGAGATTGGTTTGTTTTGGGTGGGATTATTTCTGGTGTTTATGGCGGGTTTGAGTGTTTATCGTGCCTGGAAGTTGTCGCGGTAAAATACAAAATGCATGACGGGTTTGCAGCTCACTCGTCATGCATTAAACAAAAACTTAATTTGCCAAACGCTCCGCATATTCCTTTTCCAACTGCGTATGCACTTTCCAAAAACCTTGCGGGGTTTTGCCGTTTAAAATATCGCGCAGGATATTCAAATGTGTGTGCCAACCGGAAGAAACGCTCAAGCGGGTGTTGGCGTTGGTTAAGCGTTTGTGGGTGACGGTGAGTTTGACTTGATCTTGTTGTTGGACCAATTCGAAACTGACTTCGGATTCTTCTTCTGAACCTGCGTTCCAAATGTAGCTTAAAAGTTGTAACGGCTTGCAAGCGGTGACTTTGCCAAGCATGGGCACGTCACCGGCGCAGTCAGAATATTTCGGTGGTGGAATATCATTCTCGGGTGAGAGTTCGGAATTGCGAAATGTGTGGTCGACTTTACCACCGACTTTTTGTTCAACACCACCGACAGCCAGCCATTTTGCGCGTTTGTCGGAATCAGTTAAATATTGCCACACACGTTCGATTGGGCCAGGTAATAAACGTTCGATGCGTAAAGTATCCGGCGCGGTTAATACACCATAATCGTTCATCATTTTTTCTCCGTAAGGTTTTAAAAAGATTCTGTCGCGCGGCGGATGAATTTATTGTTGATCCTGTTTTGCTTGATCCTCTGCCAGTAAGGCAGCCGTCAATGCATCCAACCGTTGGTTCCAGAATTGTTCGTAATGGCGCAACCATTCAATGCCGCCCAACATGGGCCGAGCGTCCAACTCGCAAGTGTGGTTGCGCCCTTGAATATTGCGTCGCACCAGACCGGCTGCCTCCAACACTTTGATATGTTTGGACACAGCCGCCAGCGTCATATCAAAGGGTGCCGCCAGCTCGGTGATACCACAGGGCGCTTCCGCCAGCCGCGAAATCATCGCCCGCCTTGTGGGGTCGGACAGAGCATGAAACACGGCATCCAGTTGTTCGGATTGATTGTTTACCATTTGGTTAAGTATCCTCTCGCAAAAATTAATTGTCAACCTTTTGGTTGAATATTAAGTGATTTGGGGGATGAATTGGGAGTTTTTTATGCATCTACACTTTTATGCGCATATAAATGCAGAAATTCGCATTTTTATGCGCATAAAAGTGTGATATTTGGGTTTTATTTATGTCTGTTCCTCTAACTGTCATCAGGGAATTTTTATGTTGTCGACAAAATTGATCAGGTTTGCAGTCTGTGGCTTGTGTAGTTTGAGCATCAGCCAATGGGTGTTTGCACATGCCGAGCATGACAAGGCGCGCTATGTTGCCGAAGACGGTCAGGATCAGGGGCGATGTGACCTCACCGAAAAACCCTGCAAGACAATTTCCTACGCGGCCAAACAAGCCGGTAAGGGCGACAGAATTTTAGTGGCCGAAGGTCGCTACGCCATTGAGGATATGGATTCTATTTTTTATTTGGGCAGTAGTGCGGTGCCTGTGTCAGGTGGTTATCAAAAAGAAACTTTTCAAGCCATGGAGCAAGCGGGTAAAACAATTTTAATTGGTATACCGCCTGAATTTGCTGAAGGTTTATCAGAAAAAGGTTTTACCGTGATCACCGATACCAAAGGGCTCACGCGTGATCAAGAGGCTTATCTCAACGCAAAACAAACGCAATTGGACGCTATGAATAATTCGCAAGCGGTGATCAATTGTACCAATCAGAAAGCTGCCGAATTTGATTGCAATCGAATTGATTTATTAGCGCATGTCAATTTAAGTACCTTGGGTAATAGCAATTCACGCGGCAATGATATTTGGGGTCATGTTGATTTAAATGATGGGCGCGAATATGCATTGGTGGGGCTCACCAATGGTGTGAGCATAGTAGAAGTTACGCAGCCTGAATCGCCGCGAGTCGTGACATTTATTCCAGGCCAACAAACCATTTGGCGCGATTTAAAAACCTATCAATATTTTGATGAGACCCGTCGCCGTTGGATGAGCTATGCCTATGTTACGGCCGACGCTGCATCCGCAGGCACTGTGATTTTGGATTTAAATGAATTGCCTCTGCGTGTGCAACAAGTGTCGAGTGAAACCAGCGATACCAGTGCGCACAATATTTATATCAGCAATGTCGATTATTCTACGGGTGTTGCACTCACCAATAAAAAAGCCTACATGCATGTTGCGGGCAGCGATAAAAATGGTGGTGCATTTAATAGCTATTCGTTGGATGTTCCCACACGACCAACCGCTGTTTACAAAAGTGGCGGTGGGCGCGCGTTATATAGTCATGATGTGTCATCGCTCTGGATTAAAGATGATCGCCGTCAACAATGTGTGAATCCATTGGTGGATTGTGATCTGTTATTGGATTACAACGAAAATGAGATCCTTCTGTGGGATAAAACCAATAACGCGAGTCCGACGCAATTATCCAATACACTTTACCAATATCTTGCTTATGTGCATTCCGGTTGGTGGACGGAAGACAGACAATTTATTTCAGTACACGACGAGTTGGATGAGCAGCGTTACAGTTTAAACACACGTGTCAGATTTTTTTCGATTAACAATTTACGTCAACCGCAATTGGCGGGTGAATATATAGGGCCAACGGCGGCAATTGATCACAACGGTTATACGCGTGGCAATCGCTATTATATTTCCAATTACGAACGAGGTTTGGTGGTGTTGGATATTAGCAATCCGCGCAACCCTACAGAAATAGGCTTTTTTGATACTTATCCGCTGAACAATTCTGCTTCGTTTAACGGTGCCTGGGGCACTTATCCATTTTTACCCAGCGGAAATATTCTGGTGAATGATATTAACAGCGGGCTCTATGTGCTTCGCGATAATACGCAATCCGTTCAAGGCAGTGTGAAATTTTCAGCATCAAAAGTATCCACCGCTGAAGGCACCAATCTGCAAGTGGTTTTGCAACGCATTGGCGGCACAGAAGACGCCGTTGAAGTGAGTTATGAAACTCAAGCGGGTAATGCAACTGAAGCAGAGGATTACACGGCAACTGCAGGCACTATTCAATGGGCGGCCGGTGATGCCAGTGATAAAACAATTGAAATCCCGATTGCTGCTGACGGACAAGGGAATGAATTTACCCAATCATTTTTTGTGCGTTTATTTAATCCTCGTAATGGTTTGAGTTTATCCTCGCCAAATTTACTGGTGGTGTCTATCACCGATAAACCGGACGAACCCGTGATAATAACTTCTTCGTCTGCTGCAAGCAGTAGCGCATCGAGTGCGGCACCGAATAAATCCAGTTCAGGCGGTGGAAGTTTATCCTGGTTGATTTTATTGCTGAGTGCGATGGTTTGTTTTGCAACGAAAAAGTCGCGAGAAAAAAATCCCGCTCTTTAAGTGTGAGTGGATTTTTTTCTGGATTTAAATGCAATCAACAAACCCGAGCTGGCGATTATTATCATGCCGATCAAGCTCATGTTGTCGGGCGTGGTATTGAAAATTAACCAGCCGATAATTAATGCCCAAAGTAATTGCAAATAAGTTACAGGTGCGAGCATGGACGCAGGCGCGTGACGAAAGGCGAGTGTGAAAAGATAATGGCCGAAGCCACCGGCAGCGCCCATAAATAAAAATAAACTGATGTCGAGTGTTGTGGGTGTGGTGCCTTGCCAAAAAATCGGAAAGGTTAAACCAAAAATAATCGAGCCGATTAACGCACCGTAAAACAACATGGCTGACGCATTTTCGGTGGGTGCCAAAATGCGCGACATCATTTGATAAGTTGCGCCTGTGGCTGCGGCTAAAAAAGCAAACACAATTCCCCAGGCGTCTAAACCGCTACCTGGCCTTGCTACCAGAAGTACGCCGATGAATCCCGTCAACACTGCAATCCAACCGCTGGTACCGATTTTTTCTTGCAATATCGGACTGGCGAGAACCGCGACTATCAAGGGTGCAGAAAAAACAATGGCGGTAGTTTCGGGTAAGGGCATGCGTTGCAGCGCTAATCCCATAAACAATGAAACCAACACCAAACACAATCCGCGCAACCACACCAGTTTTTTGCGATTGATTTTCAGCAGTGTTTTGCTGTGAAAAGGGGCGAGTAGCAGAATCATCAAACCCAAATGAATTAAATAACGCATGGCCACGACTATAGGCACAGGGTAAAGCGCGGTCAGGTATTTGGTGCAGGCATCCATAAACGCAAAGAGTAACAAGGCCGAAGCGGCAAGCAGGACACCGGTAAAAGGATGTTGTGGGCGATTCATGATTGATCCAGCGGGATGGTTGCGCTGCTAGTGTGGCAAAAAATTCGGTGGATGCGGTAAAAGATTTGAAAACTGTTATCTGGTGCATTTCTTCATAGCCAAAATGAATCTATTGAAAATAGACATTGTCCCGTTGCTTAAGAAATACTCGCGCGTCGCTTTTTCTACCCTGGTTGTCATCATGAATCATCTTGATCCACATTTTCTGCAACGTCGCCGTTTATTGATGGGCTTGGGCATGGCAGGTGCTGCAGCCAGTCTGCCCTTTGGTTTGACCGGTTGTTCCAATAAGGAGACGGGCAAAGTGATCCAGGTGGGTGGTTTGCCAGTGACCTGTAACCTAACCCTGCCGATTGCTTGTACCGCCAAATCATTGAGTATGAGCGCAGGCAGCAAAGGGCAAGACATAGTTTTTGAATACAGTAAATATTCTGGTTGGCCGGAAATAAAAGAATCCTTGATGACCGGGCGTATACAAGCGGCTTATATGCTGGCGCCGTTGGTGATGGACCTGACCGATAAACGTATCCCGCTAAAAATTGTTTCATTGGGTCATCGTTCCGGTGCGGTGATTATGGTGCGTACTGATTCGCCCTACGAAAATTTTTCGCAATTAAAAGGCAAACGCATTGCTATCCCCAGTCGTTTTGCGGTGGATTTTTTATTCCTGCGCAAAATGCTCGCGCGCGAAAATATGAATCACACCGACATCGAAATTGTTGAAATGCCGCCGCCGGATATGCCCGCTGCACTTTATGCCAATGCGGTTGACGCTTATTGCACCGGTGAACCTTTTGGTGCAGCAGCACAGCGCGCAGGTTATGCGCGCCCACTGCGTATGACGCGCGATGAGTGGCGTAACTATATTTGTTGTGTGTTGACGGTGCGCGAAGAATTAATCCAGGAAAATCCTGAGTTGGTGCAAGACATGGTGAACCATGTATTAGGTGCAGGCGTATGGTTGGATGAAGGTCCGGCTAACCGCGAAAAAGCGGTGCATATTGCTGCGGGCAAAAACTTTTTTAACCAGGACCCGAATATTATCCGTTTTGTAATGGAGAACCCGACTGACCGTGTGACCTACGGTGATATGCGTATGATTAAAGATGAATTTAATGAACTGATGGAATTATCCATTGCGGCAGGTACTTTAAAAAATCCGGTCCCTTATGAGCATTATGTTGATGAAAGCTTTGTCAACAAAGCAACACCTGCATCTATTATTATTTAAACTATAACGAGAAATAGCTGTGAAATTTTTATTATCAACTATTTTGTTTTTCTGCGCTCTATTCGCTGCGTCGGCGAATGCAGACGAATTAAAATCCGGTGTGTTTGATCCACCGCGTGCAGCGCCGGATTTTTCCCTGGCTGCATCCACTGGCAAAACATTCAGATTAAGCGAACACCAAAATCAATTAACTGTATTGGGTTTTGGTTTTACTCATTGCCCGGAAATTTGCCCGACGACACTCGCCAAGTTGGCGCGTGTTTATAAAGACTTGGGTGAGCAGGCGGCTGATGTGCAGGTGTTGTACATCACGGTTGACCCGGAACGCGACAGCGTTGAACGTTTGCGTGAATATATGGGTTATTTTAATTCCAATTTTATTGGGTTGACCGGCGACTCCAAAGCGCTGGAAGCCTTGCGAAAAGATTATGGGATTATCGCTGCAAAAAAAATACACGGTGATGGTAATTATGATGTTCACCATTCTTCGTATCTTTATCTGATTGATCGAAAAGGTTTATTGCGTGCATTGGTGCCTTACGGAAAAAGTGAGGACGATATACTGCATGATATAAAACTTTTGCTCGCAGAAAAAACTGCATCATGAAAGTCGTTCGTTATCTGATTGCAACAAGCATTCTGTTGATCATCGCTGCCATTATGGCGGCGGTATTCCCTGTCCAATATTCCTCACGTGAAGAAATATTTGAAATTCCGGCGGGCACCTGGAAGCAGCGTATGTCGGGCAATCCCGTGAATATTTTGCCAGATAAAATTTTCCTGGCGCTGGGTGTACGTAATATTCTGGTATTAAAAAATCAAGATGAAGTGCCGCAAATTTTTGGCCCGACATTAATTATGCCGGGGCAAAGTTTTAAATTGCCGTTTGATCTGGCATCCGATTACCAATTTGAATGCACCGCGCATGCCAGTGGGCAGATGACGGTAATTGTTGATCCGGAACCTACCGTGGGTTGGCAGCGATTAAATTGGCGAATAAAAAAATTATTTCGTTATTTTATTTGAAGCGATGATTTAAGTCGCTGGATACCCTTCGGGTATGACGAAAGGTTTTTGTGCGAAGATCTATTTTGTAATCTACAACGATAAGAGCAGGAAGGTGTTATGTGATTAAAGTTCAAAAAATAGGGCCACCTATTGTCTTGATTGCCTTGTTAATTGCGGCTTGGTGGTTTGCTGTTATACAAACGAAAAGCGTAATTTTCCCCACACCACTACAAGTGGTAACTGGCACGCTGGAGCTGGCAAAAGATGGCACGCTTTGGGACCATATCAGTTCGTCATTGATGCGCGTGGGTGCAGGATTTTTTCTTGCACTTTTCATTGCGGTGCCACTGGGTTTATGGATGGGTCGTGTTAGTGGTGCCTATTACACATTGAATCCGGTATTCCAGATTTTGCGGCCTATCTCACCCATTGCATGGATTCCATTAGCAATTTTGTGGTTTGGTGTTGGCAATGCATCGCCTATATTTTTAATTTTTATTGCAGCCGTATTTCCAATCATTGTACAAACCGCATCGGCCGTGCACACCATTGAGCATCGCTATTTGCGTGCAGCAGAAAATTTTGGTGTATCGCGTTACAAATTATTTCGCCAGGTGATTATTCCTGCTGTGCTGCCGGATTTAATTGTCGGTATGCGAATTTCCTTGGGTGTTGCCTGGTTGGTTGTGGTAGCCGCAGAAATGATCGCACTGCGTTCCGGTTTGGGTTATTTGATTATGGATTCGCGCAATGCCGGCAATCGTTATGATCTGGTGATCGCGGGCATGATTATTATTGGCGTTATCGGACTTTTGCTGGACGGTTTGATGCGACTTCTGGAAGGGCTTAAATCAGTAAGGTGGCGTTATGGCCGATAAAATTGTTATCCAAAAAATTGAAAAGGGTTTTTTATCAGGAAAAATCAAACAAGCTGTTGTCGATGGTATTGATCTCACCATTAAAGACGGTGAATTTATTGCATTGGTCGGCCCTTCGGGTTGCGGCAAATCTACCTTGATGAAAATGATCGCCGGTTTTGAAACGCCGGATAGTGGTAGCATTTTAATCGATGGCATCGAGCGCAAAAAATCCAATCCGAATGGAATTTTAATTTCACAACACGGTTCAGTATTTCCCTGGTTGACTGTGCAACAAAATTTAATGTTCGGTTTGAATGACGACAATATCGATAAAGTTGCCGTCGCCAATCACTATGCAGAACTGGTGGGCTTAAAAGGCTTTGAAAATCATTACCCCGCAGAATTATCCGGCGGTATGTTGAAGCGTGCGGAAATTGCGCGCGCCTTAGCTGTGAAGCCGGAAATCCTTTATATGGACGAACCTTTTTCTGCGCTGGATGCGTTAATGAATTTACGCATCCGTATGGAATTGCGTCGAATCCTTGAAACCGAAAAACACACCGTCATATTGATTACACATGATGTGGAAGAAGCAGTGCATTTGGCTGACCGTGTCGTTGTTCTTTCTCCTCGCCCTTCAAAAATCCAGGCTATCTTCGAGATTAGCCAACCTCACCCGCGCAAGTTATCCGACCCGGATTTGATTGCCCTGAAAGACGACATACTGCGCGAACTGGGCATGACCATCGAGTGATGCAAAAAGCTATCTATAAAAAAATCTATCCATAGTGATATGGATAGATTTCCCGGTTTTCTACAGAAGTTATTTCCATATGCATAGATTTTGCGATTTTTTATACATGTCATCGCTCATATGTATAGATTTTTCAATTTTCTATACATATATCCTACGGGCTAGCTAGACTTTTACTTTGCTATCCAACAACGAGGTAAAACATGCCCACACTTTTTGATCCCATCCAAATCGGCGATTGGCAATTGCCCAATCGCATCATCATGTCGCCGCTCACACGTTGCCGCGCCAGCGAAGGCCGGGTGCCGAATGACTTGATGGCGGAATATTATCGCCAGCGAGCAACCGTGGGTTTGATTATTACCGAGGCAACATCGGTCGACCCAATGGGTGTAGGTTATCCCGATACGCCGGGCATTTGGTCGGATGAACAAGTCGAAGGTTGGAAAAAAATTACTCAGGCTGTGCATCAAGCCGGTGGCAAAATTATTTTGCAGTTGTGGCATGTGGGCAGAATTTCCGATCCGATTTATTTGAATGGTGAATTACCTGTCGCGCCCAGCGCTATTCAACCCAAGGGCCATGTGAGTTTGATTCGTCCGCACAAAGATTATGTGCAGCCCCGCGCGTTGGAATTATCAGAAATCCCAAATATTGTTGAAGCATTTCGCAAGGGTGCGGAGAATGCAAAAAAGGCGGGATTTGATGGTGTGGAAATCCATGGTGCTAATGGCTATTTGCTGGATCAGTTTTTACAAAGCAAAACCAATCAGCGCACCGATAATTATGGTGGTTCACTGGAAAATCGCGCGCGATTTATGTTGGAGATTACGGATGCTGTTATTTCAGTTTGGGGCGCCGGAAAAGTCGGTATGCATCTAGCACCACGTCGCGATGCGCATGATATGGGCGATGATAATCCGGTGGAAACTTTTACCTACGTCGCAGGCGAACTAGGCAAACGCAAAATTGCCTTTATTTGCACGCGTGAATATCTGGCTGAGGATTCCTTGTTACCTGAAATCAAAAAATCTTTTAACGGCCCGGTAATCGCCAATGAAAAATTTGAATTCAATTCTGCACAGGATGCGATTCAATTCGGCAAAGCCGATGCAGTCGCTTTTGGAAAATTATTTATCGCCAACCCCGATTTGGTTGTCCGTTTTAAAAATAAATCGCCATTAAATGAATGGGACTCAACCACTTTTTATGCGAAAGGCGAAAAAGGGTATACGGATTATCCCTTTTTAAACGCGAATTAATTCACCACAAATACCGGTGCAAAACCACCACCGGGTGTTCGGAAGTTGGTGGTTTGGCCCTGGTATAATCTCGCTGCTAATAGTTGCACTTTGCCTTGATAAGCATAAGCGCGAATATCCATTTTTAATTCACTGGGTTGATTGTCGAGTGACACGCCGCGTTGTGCAGGTGGCACCAGTGCTTGCGCAATGTAATCGCCTTGTAAAATCTCTTGCCAGACTTTGCTGGTAATTTTGTCGCCGCGATAAGCGGCTTTACTGCCGTAACCCATAGCGGGTTTAAAAAATAATTGTTTTCGGTTTTGCCAAAGCTGATCAGCCTTATCGGCAGTCACTAACTCAGTCTTTGGAATTGCATTAATTAATAAATCAATGTCGGATTCAGTCGCGCCTGCTTTGCGAAGCGATTCAGCATTACTCAATAAAATTAAATTGCGTTTGTCAGCATAAATGGTGTGATGCCAGGGGTTGGGGGTGAACAAGACCGCATCTTGATCATAAGCTTGTCGCAGGTGTTGATGCTGGAAGTGATCGAGCGAAAAATCGGTCAGGCGATTGTAGATAAGATCAATTTTGTGATCTTGATAATAAATGGTTTGACCATCCCACACCAAATCACTGGGGTCAAGAATCCAGCAATGGATACCGGCAGATTGAAACACGGTCTGCGCTATTTTAAATTCGGGATACAAAAATTGGTTTGCAGGTGATTCATCCAATATCACCAGATTTTTCAGTTCGCGGTTGCCGCGAGCCAATCGCCATTCTTCACGAAACATGCTAACGAAGGCTTGTTGTAAATCCTGTTCAATTTTTGGAATTGCCGGGTTCAATACTTCGCAACAAGCGGTTTGCGCAGCCAATAAAGCCGCATTTAAAAATCCACCACCAGCATTGGTATTAATTTCAATAACCTTGGGTCCAACATCATGGATATGAAAATCAATTCCGACGAAAACCCCACGAGCGGCATTGCGTGGGCTTTCTTTACTGGTCAGTTGTGACTGAAAACCGGGTGATTTCACTAATCGTTCAATGGCTTCAATAATTTGTTGGATTTTTGTGGCTTCATCTAACGAAATAAATGTGGCAGTCGCGGAAAATAATTGTGGATGGCTGGTAAAAATTTCACTGGTTAAACTGTCGTCTTGCAATAATTGCAGCAACAAATTTTTATCTAATGTTTTGCAATAGCAAGATTGATTGAGTTGTGCCGCCTGGCCTATACAATTGTCCCGACAATCTTCGCGATCATTCATACATCACCTTCTGCCTGGGGTAACCTTGCTAATGCGACCGATACCAAACTCGCCAATGCAATCAACAAAGCAGCTGACCATAAGCAAGCGGCGAAGCCCCATTGTTGATAAATCCAACCGGATAAAATGGTTCCTAACAAGCGCCCGGCAGCATTCGCCATATAATAAAAACCCACATCCAGCGAGACGCCGTCAGCTTTGGCAAATTGCACAATTAAATAACTGTGAACGGCTGAATTCAGTGCGAAGATAAAACCAAAAATAAATAATCCCGCAATCAATATTTCAATAGATTGCAATTGATGGCTGAATAAAACAGCGAGTGCAATGGTGATAATAGTTAAACCTGTTGCTAAAACTAAAGCCGTTAAACGGCCCGGTGTTTTACCAACCAGCTTGGGCGAAAGCGATTGCACAATGCCGTAAGCAATAACCCAAATTGCCAACAAGCCGCCGGTTTGCCAAAAATCCCAATTAAATTGGCTGCTTAAAAATAATGGCAAAGCAATAACAAACCAGACATCACGCGCGGCGAATAAACATAAACGAGCAGCGGATAAATAATTGATCTGCGTTGATTTGGAAAACAAGTCAGTAAATTTGGGTTTATGTTTGGCTTTGCCAAGATCCTGTTTTAGTAAACATAAACTGCCGATCCAAACAATAAACAACACAATCGCCATGCTTAACAAAGCGTATTGAAAACCTAAAATGCTTAATAGCAAGCCGCCGATAAAAAATCCCACGCCTTTGAGTGCGTTTTTTGAGCCGGTTAATAATACTATCCAACGAAATAATTTTGCGTTTTGATCATCCGGCACCAATAATTTAATTGCACTTTTTGCACTCATTTTATTCAAGTCTTTGGCAATACCGGAAATAGCTTGTGCTGCCATGACTAAAGGAATAGATAAATACTGCGCAGGCACGGTCAGAATCGCCAGTGCCATAATTTGCAAAAACAAACCCAGATTCATGGTTCGATTAAGGCCTAGCCTTGCACCGAGATAACCGCCGACCAAATTGGTGACTATGCCGAAAAACTCGTAAAACAAAAACAAACTGGCAATTTGTAATGCTGAATAACTCAATTGATAAAAATACAGAATCACCAAAATACGCAGCGCGCCATCGGTCAGGGTAAAGGCCCAATAGTTGCCGGTGACTATTGCGTATTGGCGAATGAAATTTGAGTGATTCATTGGTTGACCTTTTGTTTTTCACTACGCATGCAATCAAATATCTTGTTTCAGACCGTCGAAAAAAGGGACTTTTTTGACGAGCCTACAGGGACGTATTCACGGCGTGTCTGAAAGAAGATGTTTGATTGCTTCTCACTGTCCGACCAAACGTGCCAATTCAGCAGTGCGATTGGCGTAGCCCCATTCATTGTCATACCAGGCATAAATTTTGACTTGGGTTTTGTTGATCACCATAGTCGACAATGCATCCACAATGGATGAACGCGGATCACCGCAATAATCACTCGACACCAATGGGCGTTCTTCAAATCCCAAAATATTTTTGAGTTGATTATCGCTGGCGGCTTTTAATGCAGCATTGACTTCCTCTACCGAGGTTTCGCGTTCTACTTCAAATACGCAATCCGTTAGCGAGGCATTCGCCAAAGGCACACGTACTGCATGGCCGTTTAATCGACCGCGCAATTCTGGAAATATTTCGGCAATAGCCGTGGCAGAGCCGGTCGTAGTTGGAATTAAATTGCTGCCAGATGAGCGCGCACGGCGTAAATCTTTATGCGGTTGATCAAGAATAGATTGTGTGTTGGTTAAATTATGAATGGTAGTGATAGAACCGTGACGAATCCCAAATTGTTCGTGAATGACTTTTACAATCGGTGCGAGGCAATTGGTAGTGCAAGACGCGGCAGTCACAATTTTATGTTGAGAAGCATCAAACAAATGCTGATTCACACCCATCACCACATTTAACACGCCCGCTTCTTTAACCGGCGCACTCACAACAACGCGTTTTACACCTTGATCCAAATAGGCTTGCAACAATTTGGTTTCACGCATTTTGCCGCTGCATTCAATCACCAGATCACAAGCGGACCAATCAGTATCGGCAATTAATTTATTCTGCGTGAGTACAATAGTTTTGTCGCCGATGCGGATTTTATTTTGCTCAGCAGAAACAGTTTTATTCCAGGTTCCTTGAATGGAATCAAATTGCAACAGGTGCGCAAAAGTTGTCGCATCACCAGCGGGATCATTAATTTGCACAAATTCGAATTCGGGCCAATCCCAACTGGCACGCAACACCAAGCGTCCGATTCGGCCAAACCCGTTAATGCCGACCTTAATTTTGTTCATAAATCACCTGTGAGAAATTTGTAAACATCAGCAACAACGATTAGGTCGATCTTGCATTGCGCAAAGTCGGTGATGATTTTCTTGTAGCCAGTCGTTATTGGCCTGCAATAAAATTTTCATCATCTTGATCGCCCAATCGGGTAAATCCGGATGCAAGCGGTAGTAAACCCATTGGCCTTTGCGATTGTCAGCTAATAAATTTGCTTCGCGTAACAGCGCCAGGTGACGCGAAATTTTTGGCTGGCTGACATCCAACGCACAAGTTAACTCGCATACGCACAATTCCTTTTCACGCAGCACCAAAAGTGCAATGCGAGCACGGGTCTCATCGGACAAAATTTTGCAAAGTGAATCAGGCGTAAACATCCATTGATTCCATGATTAATATATGGTTTGGCAAATATATGAAGATCCATATATTTTGGCAAGGCTTTTGGGTTTGGCACCACAAGCCGCGAAAACCGGTGGGTTGGCACAGTTTTGCTATAGTTGCCTGAACTCTGTTTGTATAAGCGAACGATCCATGCCTCAGGCGATACCTTCTATTTATAGTCGACCTAAAACCTTGGCCTTTATAGTGCTTCTTGTGGGTATGATTTTTTCCGCTTCTGTTATCTATGCGCTTGAGCAAAATCGGCGCGAGGCCAAACGGGCGGCGGTTG
Source organism: uncultured Cellvibrio sp. (assembly GCA_966252135.1). GTDB lineage: Bacteria > Pseudomonadota > Gammaproteobacteria > Pseudomonadales > Cellvibrionaceae > Cellvibrio. The sequence continues at coordinate 135,816 of CBINNU010000006.1, forward strand.
CGCACAGTGTTACCAATCATCTCTATTTAATTCGTAGCAGTTTGGATCAAGCCATGACGGTCAACTATTCCATGGCCACTCTGGTGCGATTGACCAATGGAACCGCCCGTCGTTTTGATGATGCTGCTCGGGAATTGCTTCCCTATTTTGGTGCTGTATCACACGTGGCTTTGTCGCCCGGCGGTGTGATTACTTATGTTTATCCTCTAAAAGGCAATGAAAAATCGGTGGGTTTTAATCCGCTCAATGATCCGGTTCAGGGCCCGCAAACTCGTCGGGCACTGGAGACAGGCAAGATGACCCTGGCGGCCCCGGTGGATTTGGTGCAAGGAGGTTTGGGTGCGGTCGCACGTTTGCCCATCTATTTGGATACCGCGGATGGTCCGGAGTTTTGGGGATTCAGTAGCACCATCATTCGCATTAATAAATTGTTGGAGCAAGCCAATTTTGCGCAACTCAATAAAGAGGAATTTGCCTATCAACTCTGGAGTAATAATTCCGACACAGGGGCTAAAGATTTAATTATCACCAATCAAGAAAACTTGCTGGATTATCCCGTCGAAAAAACCATTGAAGTACCTAATGGCAGTTGGAGTTTGGCAATAGAACCGGTTGATGGCTGGACCAATCCCTGGCAGATATTGGCTGAATCCTTTCTTGGTATTTTGCTGAGTGTTCTTTGTGCGTATTTAACTTGTTTAATGCTGAAATTGCAGTTGCGCAAAATTACCTTGCAGGATGCAGTCGCACAACAAACCAAAGAAGTCATGGATGCGCGCGCGCAATTGCAAGCAACGCTGGATGCAATTCCTGATTTATTATTTGATGTGGATCTTGATGGTATCATCCATAGCTTTCACACCAACCGCCCGGATTTATTATTGCTGCCACCACAAGAATTTTTAGGTAAAAATTTTCATCAATTTATGCCCTTGATTGCAGCTGAAACTATAGATTCAGCCTTGTACGAAGCCTTGGAAAAAGATGTATCCAATGGCAAATATTACAGCCTGGATTTGCCGCATGGAGCGAAAACATTTGAGTTATCGGTTTCGCGCAAAGCGGGTCAAGGCAAGCCGCGTTTTATTTTATTAGCACGGGATATCAGCGAACGCCGTTTAGCTGAAGAAGAATTGCGCGTGGCAGCCACGGCATTTGAAGCGCGGGAGGGCATGTTAATTACTGATCCGAAAGGCACTATATTGCGTGTGAACAAAGCGTTTACGGAAGTAACGGGTTATGCAGCTGAAGAGGTTGTTGGAAAAAATCCCCGAGTGTTATCTTCAGGCAGACATGATCAACAATTTTATAAACAAATGTGGCAGGACATCACCACTCAAGGAAATTGGCGCGGTGAAATTTGGAATCGCCGCCGTACAGGCGATATTTTCCCCGAGTGGTTGACGATTACTGCAGTAAAAAATGAGCAGGGCATTATTACCCATTATGTTTCTACACTGACGGATATCAGCGAATTAAAACAAAATCAGGAACGAATACATCACCTCGCATTTTTTGATCCGCTAACCCATTTACCAAACCGCCGTTTATTGCAAGACAGGCTTGAGCATGCCTTGGCAACTTGTTCTCGACAGGCGTGTTTGGGCGCATTGTTGTTTATTGATCTCGATGATTTCAAAACGCTCAATGACAATCGCGGCCATCATGTGGGTGATTTGTTATTGGTGGCAGTGGCGGATAGGTTACGTCAAAGTCTCCGCGAACAAGATACAGTTGCGCGTCTCGGTGGTGATGAATTTGTGGTGGTGGTTGAAGGGTTAGGTAATACGCGTCAAGAAGCGGTTATTCAATCACAACAAGTCGCAGAAAAAATATTGGCTGTGTTAAATCAAGCTTATCAATTGGAAGGTCAAGAATATTTTAATACACCGAGTATCGGAATTTGTTTGTTTGGTGAAGCCCAGGAATCAACGGATGAAATTCTCAAACAAGCTGATCAAGCCATGTATCACGCCAAAGCGGCGGGTCGAAATACATTTTGTTTTTTTGATCCTGACATGCAAGCGGCAGCGGCGCAGCGTTTCAGTTTACAACAAGAAATTCGCGATGCTTTGCAAAACAATCAATTCCAGTTGTTCTATCAACCGCAAATAAATGCGGCTGGAAAAACTACCGGTGCCGAAGCCTTGGTTCGTTGGTTGCATCCGCAGCGTGGCATGGTACCACCAATGGATTTTATTCCGGTCGCAGAAGATTCCGGTTTAATTATTCCATTAGGTAATTGGATTGTTGAGACGGCTTGTAAACAATTGGTGGCATGGTCAAACAATCCGGCAACAGCCAATTTATCGATTGCAATTAATGTGAGTGCGCGCCAGTTTCAGCAGCTGAACTTTGTCGAGCAATTGTTGAGTATTATTCACAACACCGGTGCGAATCCACGACAAATAAAATTGGAATTAACAGAAAGTATGTTGGTTGAAAATCAACAGGACATAGTCACCAAAATGACCGCACTGCGTGAACAAGGTATCCGGTTTTCGTTAGATGATTTTGGTACGGGATATTCTTCATTGTCGTATTTAAAACGCTTGCCGATTAATGAATTAAAAATTGATAAATCTTTTGTTAAAGATGTATTGGAAGACATCAATGATGCTTCCATTGCTCGCATGATTATTCGTTTGGCGCAAAGCATGGAATTAACCGTAATCGCCGAAGGTGTCGAAACCCGCGAACAACGCGATTGGTTGGAAAACGAAGGCTGTTTTAAATACCAGGGCTATTTCTTTGGCCGCCCGGTTCCGGCGGATCAATTGGAACTGAGTAAGTAAATCCCGTCATGCCCGAAGGGCATCCAGTGACTTCAACAAATCCTGAAACAAACCCCCTCCTAACCTCCCCCCTTAGAAAGGGGGAGGAACCTTTGCTCCCTGTTTATGCTGGTGCGAAGTAAGTTTTGCTCCTCCCCCTTGCGGAGGGGGAGGCTGGGAGGGTGCGGTTTTGAGGTTTTCTCCCATTTTTTGAATCGCCTCACAAATATAATCCATATTTGGTGTAAATAATACCAAATATGGATTATATTGCGCTCACTTTAGTGATGCTCCCATTCGAGAGGAAATGATCATGAAAAAATCTGCATTGAGTTTGCTTGTACTGTCGGCTGCGTTAGTGGCTTGCGGTGGTTCGGGTTCTGGTGATGAGGTCTCCAGCTCCAGCAGCCAGGCTGCGACCAGCTTGACTACCCAGGGTGTGATTACCGGTTTTGGTAGCGTGATAGTGAACGGCGTGCACTACGACGTAAGCGCCGCTGCCATGACAGTGGATGATGGCTCGGTAGTGGAGTCCGAATTGGAAGTGGGCCAGTTGGTGCGTATTCAGGGTTCAGTTAATGCCGATGGTATGAACGGCAAAGCCTTGAAGCTGATCAGCGAAACCCAATTGCGTGGCCCGATTGAATCTATCGACCTGACCGCTGGTGTGATTGTGGCGCTGGGCCAAACCATTTTGATCAATGCCGATACTTTTTATAAAGACGGCCTGACTGCTGACCAGTTGCAAGTGGGCGATATCATCAGCCTCAGCAGCTACACCAACGAAGAAGGCCAATTGGTCGCGACCCGTATTGATGTGAAAGAAGGTGTGGCCGCGTCTGATCTGCGCCTGACCGGTTTGGTGTCCAACCTCGATACCACCGCCATGACTTTTACCATCAATGCCCAGCTAGTGGATTACTCCAAAGTGACTCTCGCGAATTTACCCAATGCGACTCTGGCTAATGGCATGTTGGTCAGCGTGCAGGGGCGTCTTGAAGGTGATGTGTTGGTTGCAGTGGGTAATCTGCGTAAGAGCCGTTTGGGCTTCAAGTTTGACGATGAAATCACCGGTCGCGTAGAGGTTTTGGGCCTGGTATCCGGTTTGGTTACCAATACCAGCTTTATGTTGGGTGACACTCAAGTCTTGTTGAATTCGGCAACGGTTTACGAACATGGTACTTCTGCAAATCTGGCGGATGGCGTGATGGTGAAAGTTACCGGTCAATTGGATGCCGACAACAATCTGGTCGCCAGCAAAATCAAATTCAAATACCACCCGAAAATCGACAGTCGTGGCGCTATTGAATCGATTGATCTGACCGCGCAAACCTTCAAGGTGAATGGCCTGACCTTCACTGCCACCAGCGAAACCAGCTTTAAAGATTCTGGCCGCAGCAAAGTGCGTTTCTTTGATCTGCAAGATTTGGCAGTAGGTGATTGGGTGCGTGTGCGTGCTTACAACCAGGCTGCTACTGACACCACAGCCGCCGCATTGATTGCGACTCGTGTTGAGCGCCGCCTGATGTCCACAGGTGAAGGTGAGGATTTTGATCTGGAGTTTGAAGGCACTATAGATGCAGTCGGATTAAGTTCAGTCACTATCGCCGGTAAAGAAATTCTGGTGGACGCCAATACCCAACTCGAAGGTTTCGCCGATCTCGCCAGCTTTCTGGCCATAGCCCTGGGTCTTGAGGTCGAGATACATGCCGAGATGAAAGACGGCAAACTGGTCGCCACCAAGGTCGAGAACGAATCAGAAGCCGAAGTAGAAGTTGAAACAGAAAACGATTAAGGCTTGCTAGCTTTTCCCCTCCGCTGGTGGTTTACGCGATGACTGCCGGCGGAGTTTTTATTTTGATGCAACACAAGGCTTGGGGTAGATTAGCCGACCCGATAGAACCTTAGCTGAATTTATGAGCACACCCAAAGACACAGCAATCTCTGCCGCGTGGCAATTGATGGAACCCATCATTGGGATTCTGCTGCGCAATGGTGTTTCTCACAAAGATCTCACCCAACTTTGCAAACAACTCTACGTCAAAGTCGCCTCGGAAGAATTTGGTATTCGCGGTCGGCCGACTAATTTATCGCGCGTCGCCATAATGACCGGCATAGATCGCAAAGAAGTCAGCCGCATTAAAGATAATTTACAGCAAGACAATCGTTTAAAAGAAAGTTTGCAACATCAAGACAGGCTCACGCGAATTTTATCCGGCTGGTATCAGGACGCCGAATTTTTAGATGCAGATGGTCAACCGAAATTATTACCACTGGAAGGTGAACAAAGTTTTGAATTATTAGCGCGTCGTTATGGTGGTGATCTACCCGCGAGCACTTTATTAAAAGAATTAAAACGTGTGGGATTAGTTGAAGAAATTCGCGATAAGTTACGCGTGCTGGGTCGCTACTTTGTGGTCGATGCCGCTGATCCCGCTGCACTCTTACGCGCAGGCAGTGTGATTCAAGACATTGCTGAATTATTGGAATTTAATTTATACAAAGCCAATCCTGCTAAAAATAAACCCAAGCGTTTTGAACGCCGTGCCACCAATCCACAAATTCCCGCTGCTGCTGTTGCTGAATTTCGTCAATGGCTTGAGCAAGAAGGCCAGGCTTTTCTTGAGCGTGCCGACGCCTGGTTGAGTCAACATGAAACGCCGGATAACAGCCAACCCAAAGTTCGTTTAGGTGTTGGCACTTATTTAATTGAATCTGAAATTGCAATCGAAAACGAGATTCAGTCACCCACTGAATCAGGAGATGTAACATGAAATTTATTTTCAATAGCTGTTTGGCCAGTTTACTTGCGCTGGGTTTAATTAGCTGTGGCAGTGGTTCAAGTGAAGTTGCAGGAATCGACGGCAGCGGTGCGCCTGCAAAAATTGATACCGAAGGTACGGTTGACGGTTTCGGCAGCATTATTGTTAACGGCATTAAATACGAAACCAGTAAAGCACAAGTGATTATCAACGGCCAATCGGTAATGGAAGACAATCTGCGTGCGGGTTACAGAGTGAGAATTATCGGCAGCATTGACGACAAAACCAAAGTCGCGACCGCAGATAAAATTGAATTTGTCCCTGATCTGGTTGGCAGTATTGCCGCGATAGATTTGGCTGCACAACAAATTACAGTGTTGGATCAGACTGTGCAAATTAGCAATCGTACATTGTTTGCCGCTTCGATATCGCCTGATGATTTACGGGGCCTTAAATTTGGCGATCGTATTCAAGTCACCGGTTTGGTCAATCAAAATAAATTGTTTGCTGCGCGGGTTGATCTATCAACAGAGGTCGATCAGTTGGCGGGGAATGTTTCAAATCTAAATATTGCCAATCAGGAATTCACACTCAATGGTGTGACGGTAAATTATTCTGCAGCTAGTCTGGTTGATATTAGTGGTAACCAATTGAGCAATGGTTTAAGCCTGAGTGTTCGAGGCCAGTTGGTTGACGGCAAATTGCAAGCCACGCGCCTACAAGGCTTAAACAAAACAATTGACAGTCAAACCCAACAATTTGAGCGCGAAGGCACAATTACCCGATTCGCATCCGCTAGTGATTTTGATGTAAACGGAAATAAAATCATCACCAATGCTCAGACAGTTTACGAAAAAGGCACAGCAGCTGATTTACAGCTCGGTGTGCAAATTGAATTCAAAGCGCAGCGCAGCGGCAATGATTGGTTGGCAACCCGAATTGAATTTGAACAAGATGACAACCGCAAATTGGAAGGTGCTATTACATCAATTGAATTGGCCACTAGCGGCAGTAATCTCATTGCGACAGGCAACATTCAAATCGGTAGCACCGCCATAAAAACCACTTCAACGACACGTTACGAAGATAAAGGCGATAGCAGTTTGCGTCGTTTTGGCCTGGCTAATTTGGTGGTGGGTGATTATTTGCGAGTAACCGGTTTTACTCAGGGCAATGATTTTATCGCCACTAAAATAGAGCGCCGTAAATTTGAAAATACAGGCGATGAAGAATTTAATTTTGAAGGCAAGGTCACTGCAGTGGGTTTGGACAATATCACGCTTTTTGGTAAATCCATTTCACTAACCGAATCAACCGAATTGCGTAATGCATCAGGCGCGAGTATTAATCTCACTGCATTCCTCGCCATAGCCTTAAATCAATCCGTTGAAGTGCGTGGTACAGTCAACGCCGGTGTTTATACTGCCGACAAAATCGAAATAGAAGCAGAGGATTAAACTTTGTTGGATTTACCCGAAAATCCGGATCAGCCAACCGCTTATGCGCAGAATTTTGCTAGGCAAATGAAAGCGCTGGGTTATCAGTTGGATTTTTCTCTGGATTCACTCACGCAAGATTTTGAACAGCTATTTGAAATAGAAAAAGAATCGCTCAAACCGACTATGAATTTCGAAACTGCCATGGCCTGTTATTTGGGTGAAGTGTTAAAACTTTATTACGCAGGTCAATGGAAAGGTCATTGCACACAAAATGCCGGTGCCAATTATTACACCAGCTATATGATGTTCGGTGACTATAAATTTCACCCCTACACTTACGTTGGTTATAGATTGTCAAACGGTGTAGAGGATACAGGCAATCTTGAAACCTTTTTGCACAAATTGATTCCTTCTTTGGAATCAGGTCGTAATCTAAAAGAAGATGCGATTAAACAAGCAAACCAACAGGGAAAGATTTTTCATGATACAGAGCCCTGGATTTGATTGGCTTCATTGAATGTCATTAGAGCAGACCACCCGCCCTGCGGGCGGGTGGTCTGCTCTTACCCCTTAAACCCCTTCCCAACCAAATAAACTTCTCTTGATCTCGGCCGTGACGCATCAGGTTTGCGAATTACAACTTTATCGAAAAATTGGCGAGTATTTTTTACGTAATCATCAAAGCCTTCGCCTTGAAAAACTTTTACTACGTAATCGCCTTTAGGTTTTAACACTTTGCAGGCCATGTCCAATGCGAGTTCAACCAGATACATAGATGACGCTTGATCGGCGGCATCGACGCCGCTGATGTTGGGGGCTATATCGGAAATCACTACATCAGCTTTTTTGTCGGCGAGTTTGTCGAGGATTAGATTAAAAACCGATTCTTCAGTGAAATCACCTTGAATAAAATCGACATGTTCAAGCGAATCCATCGGCAAAATATCCGATGCAATCACGCGGCCTTTTACACCGACCAGCCGCCCCGCAATTTGCGACCAGCTGCCGGGTGCAGAACCCAAATCCACCACCAACATGCCGGGGCGAATTAATTTATCTTTGTCATTGAGTTCCAATAATTTATAAGCCGCGCGCGCGCGATAGCCATCGATCTGGGCTTTTTTGACATAGGGATCGTTAACGTGCTCGTCGAGCCAACGGTTGCTACTTTTGGATCTGGCCATAATTGGATTCTTTAGTGATGTCTATTCCACTGTGGGGTGCGATTTTAATCCTTCAGCAAGTCACTTGTATATTGAATGATTTTATCGGCGAAATTTTGATGAGTGTCGATTTGGATTGTAATACTTGAACCGAGAAGTTTGTGCAGTGCCGATTGAATCGCTGGGGCATCGGCTGCGCCGCGAATGCGCAGGGTGATATTGCTCTGCGAATCCTGATGAAATTGATATTGCGGCAGCGCGAAGGGATTGAGCGCGTGAGTAACGTCGACATTATTCACCCACTGATTCGAAGCCGTTTTGTATTTCACTGGTGGGCGGCCTTCCAAATCCATCAAGTACCAATAATCACAGGGTTGTTCGAGTCGTGCATAATCGCCAGTGCGATATCGTAGTAGCGGTAGATAGTCATTGATCGCGTGGCTCAGGGTAATTTCACCGCGCTGCCCAAAAGCCTGCGGGTTACCTTCTGCATCGAGAATTTCAATCAGCATATTGGATTGCAACAAGCGTAATCCTTTTTCACCTTTGACACTGGCGGCAATCGGCCCTGCTTCATTCATTGAATAAATATTAATAACCGGGCATTGCCAATAATCTTCAAACGCTTTTTGTTGCTGTTCGAGTAATGCCATGGATGTCGACAAAATCGCTTTGGGTTTGTGTTGACTGCCGATTTGCATTAATTCGTAAAGTGAGAGTGGATCACCGGTAATTAGATCGGGTTTCATTGCATCCAGATAAATCGCGCGACTTTCCGGTGTTGGCCAATCAGTGGGATAAAAATTGGTTTTGATTAATCCTTTATTGTTAAGCGAATGAATTAGCGATGCGTAAGTAAAACACTGTTGTTGATAACCCGCGAGCAGCACGGCGACATCACTGGTGAAATCATCAGGTTCGATTCCATTCCAGCGCAGCGCTTTTTTGTGGAACCAACTGTAACGGGCGGCGATTTCCGGATGTGAGGGGATAATAATTGGATGGCCGGTGGTGCCGTTGGTGGTGAATGCGATTAATTGATCTATTGATAAATTATCGGGGACAAATTGCGTGATGTTGGTTTGTAAATCGTTTCTTGAAATGGTTGGGATATTTTTTAGATTGGTGTGTGCGAAAGTCCTGCTATTGATAGCGGACATGCCGTGAACCCCTCCCTGGGGGCTTGACGAAAAAATCCCTTTTTTCGACAGTCCGCTATCAATAGCAGGACTTTCTTGATCGGGCATTGATTGGTGTTCGCAGATTTTTTGCCAATTGTATTCTTTGTAGAAAGGGACATGGTTTTGGCAATTTGTGATGAAATTTTTGAGTTGTAAAAGTTCTTGTGGGTTTGATGGATCAATGTTAGGTGTGATGATTTGTTTGGCTTCTTCTATTTCTTGTTGTTGTAATCTTTGTTGCTGGATTTTTGTTAGAAAATGGCCGGAGCGATTGCGAAAAATCGGTGCATGCGGGTGTTGAATAATTTTTTGTAGAATTCGTTTGCCGGTGTCATCGAGATCCGGCAAGCGTTGATAATCTTCCCAGGGCAAATCTTGCATTATTCACGTGACATTTTGTTGGCAGCTTCTTGTGCTGCTTGTCTTGCCAAAGCTTCACGTATTTTGGCTGCGCGTTCTTCTGCGGCTTTGGCGGCTTCCAATACACGTTTGCGTTCGATTGAGCTGCAACTGATTAATCTATCCGCCGCTTGTTCGGGTGTCTCATCTTGCGGATGTAAATTAACTGCCGCAAGAGCGAGGCGAATAAATTCTTCGCGATGATCTACGTCGTCTATATAAAGCTGGCTGTCACCTATAGATTGCAATTCTTTAGCTTTTTCTTGCAGCGCATTCGCCAATTGGTAGACATCCAAAGGGGTTTTGGAAAATTCAGCGTCTGCATAAAAATAGATTAACAACAAACAATGACTGTACCAGTTGGCTTGTCGTGGGCTTTTTCGAAAAGGGTTAATAATTTCGGCAGAAAAATGTTGTTGATGACGAAATAATAAATCGTGTACCAAAGCAGGTAATAGTTCGAGTTGCGCTGGTTGCCATAAGTCTTTGGGTGCAGCCGTCAGGCGATGATGCAAATGCGGCATCGAAGGGCCAGCGATGCTATAGGAGTTTTTGTTGCTCATCAGACATTACTCTCTGCTGTTGAATAAACCTTGCGACTAAAATCGCGTGCGAATTGAATCATGTCTTCCCATGAACGAACCGAAAATAGCGACCACCCTTGTTCCGCTTCAGCTTTTAATAATAAATCAGCATGCTTTTTCCAATAACCGGTGACTTGATGCAAATCGTCCCAAGGTAAATTTAACACCATGGTGCCGCCACCACGGGCAGCTTCCAGCGCGTTGGCGGAAATATCCCAACCGGAATTACCTTTTTCATCTTTATCAAAAAGAGTGGTTACGCCATCGTCGGATAAAATCACAATGTGCGATGCATTAGCGCGAGGCTTTTCGCAATGGGTTTCGCGCAAAATATGAATCGGGAAAGCCGTCGCGCCGCCGAGATAACCCGTCAGCACGTGCAAAATTTCTTTTTCGTTGCGTACAAATCCCGGCGTACAAATAAATTGCCGCGCACCACTCCATAAAGTGACTTGTACTGATGCGCCTGCACGCAAAGCCGACAAACATAAAATCGCTCCGGCAAGCGCTGTAAATGAAATTTCAATTTGTGGATTGGGCATGGAGCCGGAACAGTCCACATATAAATCCAAATCAACCGGTTTGGTTTCAGGGTCAACGCCCGGTGATTCGCCCCATTCGCGTTGCACAGTAGTCACACCGGGGATCACAATCGGGCTTATGCCCAAACTTTGAAACCAATCAATCGCTTCCAATGATTCACCGGGTTCCCACAAACGAGTTCCTTCCGGGTGTAGATCAAAAACCTGCGGCATTTTTTTGGAAGGAAAGGGCACAATCAACGGGCTGGCTCTTTCTTTGTAATAACGAATGGCAATTTCATGTTCAGATAATTGCAAACCTGCCGCTCGCAAAATTTCGCCAAATTCAAACGGCTCACGACATTGCCCTGCGCTGCGACTAAGACCAATGCGCGATTCATCGGGTTTGGCTGTAACATCTTTTGCTTCGATTGATTGCCCGGTTAATGCAGGGTCTTGCGAGGGGTGAATCGAATCCAGTTCGCTGGCGTGAATGTTAATCAAGCCGCCGGGAATTTGTCCTTGCCCAGCGTGTTCAGTGTCCATGAGTTTGGCAATCATCTCGTCGGATTTTTCTTTATCCGCAATTAAATAAGGCAACAACAAAGCCGCAAATCGACTCGCTCCTTTTAACCAATCCTGAGCATAGACTTTAATAATACGCGCACCCAACCAGGCATCACCTTCCATTGAATCCTGTTCAACAACACCCGCACCCAAATCACCTTTTGGCAATTGCCAAAGCAATTCGTAAATGCGCATATAAATTTGCCAAACCTGGCTTGATGAAGGATTTCTATTTAATCGACGATAAATTTCATCAATGCGTAATTGATGATGCCGTTGCAAGTGATGATTAATTAATAAATCCGTGTACAGATTCGATACCATCGCTAACTGTTCAGAAAAACCCGGTAAGCAGGGAAACATTGCGGCGATAATGCGCGCGTTATCGGTTAAATTTGCAGGTGCATAAATATGGTGGCCAATTTCATGCGCAAAAATCTCAACCGCGAAATCCTCCAATCCATCCGCGTGAATTTTCCCCAAATCAATCACCACCGATTGATCATTTAACCGAATCATCGCAAAACTACTCGACAAACCTTCTGCAGCCGCTTCTTGATGAGTCACACAAAGTTTAGGCGACCGCAATTGAGTATACGGTCCCCAAATATTCAATGCGGTATCCCAGGCGTCTTGCCAGGTTTCGAGTATTGCTTCTTTTTCTTTGACTTTTGGCATTAGATACCGATTTAGAAATTTAAACTAAAAAATGAATGTTCGTGGTTAATCCACAATTGTTTTTACACTACCTACGCCAGATGAAAAAAATACAACAAGGGATTTAATCTTGTAGTACAAGCCTATTGGATTATAACTTCTGAGTAATATTGAACCGTAACTATACATTGCAGGTGCGTGTCCTTGTTTCATGGCTTCAGTGAAGAACTTTTTTGCTAGATCAATATTTTTTGGAAGATGACGCCCCGATTTGTGATAGACACCTAATCTCCACATCGCTGGTGCATAGTCCTGAATAGCCGCTTTCTGAAACCAATCAATTGCTGCTTCAAAATTTCGTGATCGCGCGTGATATGCTCCAATTCGAAACATCGCTCTGCAATCGCCTTCATTCGCCGCTTCAACATACAATGAAATGGCTAATTCATAGTTTTGATCAAGACCTAGCCCAAATTCATGCATCCAGCCCAAATAGAATCTTGAATTCATCCATGCGATTTGATCTTCTTTACTCGCTTGTTCACATAATGATATAGCAAGGTAATAATCTGTATCACTAATAGCTTGGGGTATTTTGGTCAACCAGTCTTGATTATCTGAAAGCATATATTTCGACTCGGTTTATTTGATCACTTATCAATATGGTCACCACAAAACCTACCGATTCAACAACACAATCGAAAAACTATCAGTTGATGTCAGCGCGAAAGTGTCGCTGGTCTCGGCGTAACTGCTGATGTTGGAGATATCGGTAATTTTATTGGCGATTGATACGAATCGCGGGATTAAATCGTCTTGTGTTTGTTTGTTGGGTGTAAATGCGTGGCTGACCAGCATTTGCCCGAAAATATCGGCGAAGACTAACCAGGATTGATTGCCTGCAGTTACATAGAGTTGATCGTCTACCAGATGTAATTTGGGTAATTCGCTGAAACTGCCATCCATCACAATTGAATTGCCAAAACGTCTTTGAATGGAATATTTTTCTGGCCGCTCTAATGAAAAATCTATCCATCGACTAGACGAAATGGTTTGCAAGAACTCCTCTCGCTCACTTTCGCCGGTAATAACGGTAAATAAACCGTCCGGAATTTTTTGCAATGCATCCAGCGCGGCGGAGCGATAGGCGGCGAGGCCGGATTGCCAGGCATGGATTAAACCGGTTAACTGAAATTCTTCACTGCTGTGACAGAAAGGGGCCGACCAACTTATACGAGACAACCAATTTGCACAGGCTTTTTCGTCATGCGCTTTCAACCGGAAAAGTAAATTGCCAAGTAAGCTTAAATCGTAATAAGGATTCGTTTGTAACAAGCGCGCCATTTTTGGAATAAGGTTTTTCCAAAGCTCAGCAATAAAAGGGTAAAAGGGACTTTGCCCCAACCAACGTTTACCTGCCAAATCCAACCCATGCTGATAAGCCGCCATGGCAAAGCTGGCAGTGCTGTACTCAAGATCTTCCAATCGGGCAACAACTGGATCAACCTGCTCGCGCAGAAATTGCAAAAAACTCTCGCCATCCAATTGCGAATCCAGATGCTGCCGCTGCAGAAATAGTTGATTACATTGTTTGCGTTCTGTTTGTAAAAATGTGGTGAAAGCCGAAGAAATCATCTGCATCACCTTATTGGCTTTCAAGCCATTTTAAATAATTGGTGTAACGTTGATGTAGATATTTAAGTTTCAATACATCATCAAAAATATGCCCGTATAATTTTTTGCCGGACGCAAACTGCATCAGTTGTCGCTCAATTTTTTCGATGCGACGTTTGGTTTCGCCAGCAGTGATGCCATCCAAACCTTGATCAAACTCAAAGGCAATATCGCGTACCTCGTCGTTGCGATCCAAACCAAGTCGATTGTAATCAGCACAGGCCATATCAAACAATTTGCGCAGCCAACCGATTTTGTCACTGCGATAACAGGCGTTTTCCGGCAGATCAAAAAAGGGTGCCTGATCATCCGCAAATAAACGCGAGTGAAAGACAAAAGGCAAAATCTGCCGAACATCTTCCAGCTCAACTGCAGAATTACCACGAAAATAAGCCAAGGCTTTGCAGTAGACAATTAACGACATCAAAGAACGAACTGAAATGCCATTGAGTGTTTGGCAGCCCAAATCTTTCAAACGGTCGCGGCCGTTATCCATGCTGGCCAGTGTGTGCGAGGCGACACCGGACAAGCGCGAGGTATCTTTGGTTTTATATTCAAATTGCCCGCCGGAAAATTCCGAAAATTCAAACTGACTAGCAAAAAATTCAATGCGACGGCGAATCGCATCAGGCAATTCAATGCGCTGAATCGCGCTATGCATCTGTTCAATTTCTTGTTCAGTAAAAATAATTTGCGCAGGTACGCATTCTTCCGGTTTGATGCCTTCTTCAATGCGCAATAAAAGTTGATCCAAAAAGCGCGTATTAAATGCCATAGCTTGCACCACGACATCGATACGATCTTTCAGTGCTTCAATCACTTGATAAGTGCCGCCGCCCTGATCATCGTTAGCCGTTAAATACCAGGCAGCTTTCGGGCATTCATAAATTTGGTTAAACATTTCTGCGTAGTTATCGCCCATCACGGTTAACAACGCACTTTGTGTGCGCGTGGGAATGCGATTGTATTCATCAACAATTTTTACGCGCAGACCTAACCAGTGACGCCAGGCAATGCGAATATTATCAACCGATTGTGCTGAAACCAAATCGGCAGGTAATGGATTTCCCAATAAATCAGCCACCGTCATTTGCGGGTGGCCGTGTTGCATTGCGCGTTTGACTTGTTTAAGCGGATATCCCGCCATCACACCCATTAACAATGCACTCGCTGTTTTGCCGCGCCCCGGCCCGCCAATAAATAAACATTTTCCTTGCGCGGCAAAGGTCAACAAAGGCAACAAAATAAAACTGGAATAACTTTGTGCAGTTGGCAGCGTCAAACGGCTTTGACTGTCACCAAATCGAAATTCTTGTGGCGGTTTATCGTTATATTCAATGTCGTAATAGGGACTGATGACCGCGTTATTCACAATCCAAAAATAGGCCTGCCGCAATTTTTCATCCAGATCAATGCCGCCTTCCTGTTGCTCATACTGCCCAAACGGCCCCGAATACAAATCCGCAACATCAAACTTATGCGCCTCTCCCTCTTTACCCGGTTTAGTCGGCGACGCCGACAATCGTCCAAACAGTTTGAAATTGGCCATCAAAGACTCCATCAGTTTTTATACGAATCACAATGCCCGCATTCTAAGCGCAGATGCAAGATAAAACAAAACGGTGAGTCACAGTTTGGGGTTGTTGCCTTCCAGGAGTTGGACGCGTATTGTTGGGGGCGATAATGACTGCGAAAATAGTCCAATAATTTTGATTGGGAAATAGGATTTAGAATGAAGCTGAAGCGACTAATCATTGGAGTAATAGCAACTGTTCTTCTGTACTTATCAACGGCTGTCATTTGGGCAAGCATCTATACATCTGATTTCGTTAACCAGTTTCAAGATATACCTGATATTCACTTGTCTAGTGAGCAACGCAATATTTTGCTTAAAGTTGAAGATCCGACTTTTGATACTCACATTGGTGTTGACCTGTCAGACGGGCAGGGGTTAACAACCATCAGCTCAAAACTAATTACGCAAGTTTTTTACGATGGAAAAAAACTGGAAGGAATAGGTGGGGTTTTTCAGTCGATTTACAAAGCAGTTTTTCGTTGTTGTAAACGCGTGGATTTTGGCCGGGATCTAATGGCGATAGTACTGAATGCAAAAGTATCTAAAACAAAACAATTGCAGTTGTATTTGAAAACTACCTACATGGGTGGATTCAAAGGTATTCAATACAAGGGGTTTAGTGATGCCTCTCAAGCCTATTACGGAGCATCAATCGAAAAACTTTCAAGAAGCCAATTTATCGGATTGGTCGCAATACCGCTTTCACCTAATCAATATCACCCACTTAAGCATCCTGAGAAACATCAGGCTCGTGCTGCAAGAATAGAAAAGCTGATTTCCGGAAATTGTGTTGCGAATGGTTGGTTGGATTTGGAATATGAAGATTGTGGGAATTAGGAATAACTGTCGAGTTTAAACAATGAGCGTATCAATTTATTATCAGTTCAAAAGCAAACAGGATTTGGTTGCCAATGGTCAATTGGAAAAAATCGTTCAAGCTTGGGATGCTATGTTTGATGGTGACCCTTACGAGTCCTGGTGTTGGTACGAGCCTGAATTGGAAGAAAATATTTTTCTCTATCAAGGCTCCACCAGTTTGCCCATGCATGAGGAAGAGGGGCTCGACGCATTTATGAAAGCGTTGGATCTATTGGGCGAATTGAGGCAATCCATTGGTGGCGATGACTGGTCGGTGAGCCTTGATGATTTGGAAATTGCTTGGGATGAAGAGGCCCAGCAGTTTGTTCCGGGATAATTGTGTGGAGAATAAATGGCATCTTGGTCTTTAGAGGCTTTTCTGGAATCTGAACAAGATTGTGTTGAGCTGGATAAAATTATTTGCGCTTGCATAGAAGCAACGGGTGATAAAAACGTTGTTTTAAAAGATCATGTGAATCCAATTAGCAAAAAGAAAATCGGTGTGCGGGTTGAATGGCTGGGTTGGTTTATTATTGTCATGATTCGGAATGATTTAAGTGTTGTGGATGATGCTCTTGAATTGAGTAAATTCAACGTTACTCCAGCTTCAATAAAAGCTCGTTTGGCAAATTGTAATCAATCGATTCGCGTTATTTTTGGGCAAGATAATTCGAAGGACTTTACAAATTACGTTATCAATATAGCAGAGCTTCTTAAAAAGTTATCGTCAGATCGTGTATATGATTCGGCACAGAAAAAATTCTGGTAGATTGACCACCCCACCCCTTCGGGGCACCCCTCCGAAGGAGGGGAATTTGAAATGGTGCGCCGAATAAAATTTTATTGAAATTGGCAGTTACTAAAATTCCCCTCTATGGAGGGGTGCCCGCAGGGCGGGGTGGTTTATCAATAAACGAGAGACATTATGAAGTTCACAACAGGAACAAAAGCCTCAATCGGTCTTGGATTGACCTGTGGTGCAATCTATATTTTCGCATTGATATTTCGCGCAACTATTTATCCTGATATTTATATATCGCCGACTGATCCCTACGGTGTGGCGGATATCATGGAGTTGTTTTTATTTGCGATTCTGATTTTTTTGATGTTTGTCTCAGTCTTGGTGGCAATTATTTTGTTGATTAAAGGCGAAAGCCAAAGTAAAAAATCAGCAATTTTTCTAATTCTTTGGTGCCTGTTAATTTGCATAAGCTATTTTCCATCGCATGAAGTTGCAGCCAACTGGCAGTAAAATTGATGATATTTATTTTAAAGCTCCTTCTTGTTCCCTGTTTTATTGGGTTGATTGCACTTGCTGGCCGGCGTTTTGGGGCTTCAATTGCCGGGTTACTTTCCGGTTTGCCGATAATTGCCGGGCCGATTATCTGGTTTATTTATCTGGAACAGGGATATGACTTTGCTCGGCAAAGTCTTGTGGCGTTGATTAGTGGAATTGTTGCGCTGTCGACTTTTTGTTTTGCTTATGCCTGGATTTGTGCACGACTTAACTGGGTTTTTTCGCTTCTCTTTTCTTTGTTGATGTATTTTATACTGGCTTGGTTAATGGCAAGCATGAGGTTGAATGTCAATATCTCAGCGATTGTTGCCTGCCTGGTTATTCTGTTACAGATAATTTTTTCACCAAAATCGGATGATCAAATACTATTGGTGCCTGCTTCCGAATCAGAAATTATTTGTCGAATGATGTTTGCATTTCTTCTGGTTTTTTCCGTCACCGGGCTGGCGCAGACAATCGGCGAATCTTACGCAGGAATTTTTGCTGCATTCCCCGTTGCCGGTTCTACCATTGCGCTATTTTCTCATCGAAACCATTCTGCTAAATCCGCTATCAAATCGCTTAAATCCATGATGCAAGGGTTGTTGGCGATGTTGGCCTGTTTATATATCACGGCATTGCTTTCTGATGAGTTTGGATTTTCTATAGCATTGTTGTTGGGCGGAACTGTTGCTCTGACGCTGCAATTCATATTTATGTTGTTAAAAAATCGCGTATCAAAATGAAAAAAGGGGAGCCAGGCTCCCCCAGAGGTCAGGATTAATTCTTAAAAGAGTTTGCCCAAATTAATCAATTGGGTTTCGCCGCTGTGATCATTAACGCCGTCGTTATCTGTCACAATATACACATCACCATTCAGCGTGACTGCTGTGCCTTCCACTTTTTCCAACAGTGTGCCTGTGGTGTTACCCAACACGGGTTTGATGTCTTTGATTAAAGTTTTGGTAATGGTTTGGCCATCGGTGATTGCTTGCAAATTAATTTTGTACAAGCGTTTGATGGAGGCATCCGGGCCACCGCGATTATCGCGTTCAAGCACCATAAATTCACCGTTACCCAGTGAAGTAATTTCGGATAAACCTACCCAACCACCAGCGTATTGTGAGCTGTAAGCGTCCAATGGGTAATAAACAAATTGCCAGGTTTGGTTTGCTAAATCGTAAATGCCGATACGTGGATTGGTTTCACCTGCCCATGCGCGTTGGAACGCGAGATACAAACTGTTGTTGTATTCAGCAATACCTTCAAAACCGTTGTTGGTTTGTAATGCATTCACTGCATCGGGTAAATGAATAACAGATTCAATTACGCCGTAGTTATCGGTTTTGAAAATTAAATTCATGCTGGTTGCACTGGCCGCAGCGCCTGCACCTTCGGATGCAATCCAGAATCCACCGTTAGACGCTTTTGCCAAACCTTCAGGGTCGATATTGACCGATTTATCCGCGTTAATCATTGCGGCCAATTCTGCATTACTCACATTAGGCGTATGAACATTGACACCGGATGTTGAGAACACATCGTTGCTGTCCATTATTTTAATTTCGTTGGTAATCAACGCTGGTTTGTTGCTGACATCCAAAGTGAAAATGCGATTTTGTCCGTAAAAACTATCTTCAATTGAATAAAGAATATCCGGATTATTGTGATCAGCCGTTAAAGCAGACAGTGCGCCCCAGGGAATTGGATTGCCATCGGCGCGATTCGCTGATTGTACAGTCGGATATTGCGGCGCTTTAATATTGTAATTGTAAATATTCAAACCCGCGCGAATCGCAACATTACGCAAATCACTTTCAGATGCAACCACATATAAATTGCGCGACGGAATTGCCAAGCCACCTTCAGGCGCAGCACTTGCTGGTAATATTTGTTTGAATGCGGGTTTGGTTGGATCAGCCAAATCGTACACAAAAATAATGCTGGAACGTTCGGAGTTTACAAACAAGTAACGATTATCGCCGAAGATCCCCATTTCAATATTTTCCGGCTCATTACCTTTTGCATCCGAGCGGCGATCTGGATAATGACCAAAACGAATCGCAAGATCATCCAATTCCGAACCCGAATCCCAAACCACTTCACCTTGTGTATTGAAAACAGTGAATCCGCGAGAGCCACCGTTTAAATCACCTTCGTTTGCAGTTGCAAAATAATCTTTGTTGATCCAGGAAACGCCATCAGGTTCACGCAGTTGTGCATTTTTTACTTCAACCGGTTTAATTAATGCGGGGCGATTATCAGTTAAATCGACATTGACCATATCGACACTACCCGCGCTGAAGTGACGAGTTACTGTAGCGGTTGCAAGATCAACCAGAGCGATGTGATTATTTTCTTGTAGTGTCACCACGGCGATATTATCCGAATTAATATCAACAAATTCTGGTTCAGGATCTGTTGGGTACAGGGTTGCAATGTTGGTTAAATCAACATCGCGTGCTGTCCAGTTCGCCGGGGCAGCTGCAGTTAAATCCATTACGACTAATTTTCCCGCTGGCAATTGTGGTGGGGCGCCATCACCCAAGTCTTCATCGCGTTGGTTTTCAATTACGATTGCTGCATATTTTCCATCGGGACTAATTGCCACAGAATCGGGTTGGCCACCGATACTTCTTCTGTGCACTATGGTTTGTGTGGTGATATCAACAACCACTAAATCACCTGATGCATTGACAAAATCCGCTGAAGTATCGACCGCAACCAACGCATAATTACCTTTCACTGCAATCGAAGTCGGCTCGCCACCCATGGCCAGTACGCCTTTAGCTTTGGGTTGTGCAGGGTTGCTAATGTCGGTAAACCCGATTTGCTCTTGCAGAGCATCGGTATAAATCAAGGTCATGCCATCAGTTGAAGCGGCAACAATTTCAGCACCAGTTTCTTCATTGGTGTTACAGTTGGCATCGATTTGCATACAGGCTGGAAAAGTTGCTACGCGATTAAAATGCATGCTGCTATTAATTGCAGTCGCATTACATTGATAAGAGGTTTGACTGATTTCGGTGGTTTGCAAAGTGTTATCGCTGTTGGCATCAACACCGGATTCAATTTTAATCCCGCCTTGAAAGCATTGATCATTACCTGCCGCCAAACGGGTTTGTGTAATTAGACTGGTCTTGCCATCAGTACCATTAGCGCCGTTGCTGCCATTACTACCGTTAGTGCCATTCACACCATCACGGCCATTCTTGCCATCGTCACCACCACAGGCAGCCAAGATAAGCGACAAACTCGCCGTCACCGCCAAACTCAAAAGATTCTTTTTATAAAGCATAAAGATCACCCAATGTTGATTAATAAGACACTGGGCGACAGGGTGAAGATCAAATATGACGAAAGGGTTTCAGATTGGTGAAGATTTGGTGAATGAAGTTTTTTTGGAAATAAAAATTTTAAAAATTACTTATTCTTTCTTAGGAAGACATACTCAGCAATCCACCAAAGCAAAGTAAATAAAACACCAAAGAGAATTGCAGGCATAACGCCATAATGTCTGTAAATATAGAGAGCTACCAGAGTATCCAATGCACCGATGATTATAGATATTATAAATGTATTTTTACCATACAAATGCTCAAGTGCAGGATCTTCACCCATATCATATGCGTATTCCCTTGTGTCCTGTTGTGTGGATGAAACGGTGATCAGTAATTTACTCGAAATGATATTTTTCTGCTTAATATAAACATGGAGCTCATTATCTCCGACATGAAAACTACACTGATGGGAAGTTGATAATTTCTTTTCGTCTAATACAACATCATCATTTGCTTTTATGACAACCCGTCCGGATACGGGAACTACAAAAAGATCAATGTCGACATCAAAATAAGTAAAAGAAAATGTACCGTAAATGGGTTCGAAAGAAATGCCAAATTTTGGCTTGTGTTCTAGAATCACGGATTGCCTATGGATATCAACAATATCATCTACCTGATATTGATCAAATAAATCCATTAGCTTGTCTGCCCCATTTTCTAACTTGAAAAATAATTCTTCGCGGAATATGGGGATAACACAGAAGAAATAAATGTCGCGTCCATCATCTCGTCTGAGGATAAAGGATTGCTCTCCAAGTGTGATTGATGGAAGGAGGATCGATGCACAGAATTGGTTGTTGTCGGCATAAGGTGACAATTCACTTTCATTTTCAGCATTTGCGATTGTGTGTGCATAACCTAAGTAGGTTTGGTTGTGATGCGCAAATCTAGCTAAATCTTTGAGTAATCGGATGGGCCAATAATAGTTTTCACTGAACATATTGAGATGTTCCAGAGGCCAATCTTTGGGGAGCAATATGATGAGTTCAATATACTTGGGATCATTTGAGTCTTCGGAGGTTTGCATGGGTATTGCACTCATTCCCATTGTAACCAGGACCTCATAGTCTCTTGTTGAATCAGACTTCACGTAGCAAACATCTAGATGAATTTCATCTGAGACTATTTCATGAAAAACAGAGTGAATCTCTCCTATAGTTTTTTCGATGTGGTCTGATATCAAATCCATGCTGGCATAAGCGGCCATAATGACGTCCTTCTTAATTAGTCTATTATAATGTTTTAAGTCTCAATTTTTCTGTAAAGGGTAAAAAATCTTTATCCGAGAAGAGTAGGCGGTGGTTGTTTTCAATACAAAAGGTGGCTATTAGACAGTCAATGGTTTTGCGAATGGTGATGCCTTGGCCGCGTAAAAGTCGATAATTCTCAGCGGATTTAATAGCGGTCTTCTCGCCAACCATACTAATACATTCGAAGTTTGATAAAAGTTTTCTGGCTTGCTTGAAATCTTTATCAGCTTTGAAACCTTGTAAAACTTCACTGAGAATTAAATCGCCCATAGCAATGGGTTCAGTGCCTAGTAGAGATTCCAATTTTTGCGTTTCGGTTGACTCAATTCCTCTGAAAAAATCAATCCAAACGCTGGAATCAACAATAATCATTTGTCCTGCCTCATTTTATTCAGGTCGCCTTGCCAATCCAGTTTGCCTTTCCATTCTTTTACCTTTCCCTGTGCTTTCAAACGGACCAGTGTTCTCAATCCTAATTCAACAGCCTCTCTTTTGGTTTTAAGCCCTGTGGCTTTTAATGCGTCAGTCATCAAGTCGTCATCGATAATAATGTTGGTTCTCATGATTGCTTGCCCCATGTGTATGAAATGTTTATATTGTACACACAAAACTCATCTGTCAACCTCTGCCAGAGCCACTGGCCAGGACCTTTCTATGATTCGTATTACCGAACTGCAACTGCCTATTGATCATGCACCCGAAGTCTTGCGCCCCTCTATAGTCAAGCGCTTGAAAATTCAGGATGCAGACCTGCTTGAATTCAATGTATTCAAACGCAGTTATGATGCACGCAAAAAAAATAGTGAGATCACTTTTGTTTATATTATTGATCTCAAATTGCGTGATGAAAATTCTGTGCTGTCGCGTTTTAAGGACGATAAAAATATTCGCCCTGCACCTGACACTAATTATTATCCGGTAGCCCAAGCCCCTGATGGTCTGACGGAAAGGCCGATTGTGATTGGCTTTGGTCCTTGTGGATTATTTGCGGCTTTAACACTCGCCCAGATGGGTTTTAAACCGATTGTGTTGGAGCGCGGCAAAGATGTGCGCAGCCGCACTAAAGATACCTGGGCTTTGTGGCGAAAAAAAATATTAACGCCGGAATCCAATGTGCAATTTGGTGAAGGTGGCGCAGGATTATTTTCGGATGGAAAATTGTATAGCCAAATTAAAGATCCGAAATTTTACGGCCGCAAAGTCATGCATGAATTTGTGCGTGCCGGTGCGCCAGAAGAAATTATGTATGTGAGTAAACCGCATATTGGAACCTTTCGTTTGACCGGTGTTGTCTCGACCATGCGTGAAGAAATCAAGCGTTTGGGTGGCGAAGTCAGGTTTGAACATAAGGTTACGGATTTTATTGTTGAAGACAATCAAATCAAAGGCGTACAACTTTCGAATGGCGACGTCATTACCAGTCGATATGTTGTGTTGGCGTTAGGCCATAGTTCGCGCGATACATTTAGAAAATTATTTGAGCGCGGTGTGTTTATGGAAGCCAAACCTTTTGCGGTGGGTTTTCGTATCGAACATCCGCAATCGCAAATTGATGAAGCGCGATTGGGAAAATACGCAGGCCATCCTGAATTGGGCGCAGCCGATTATAAATTGGTGTACCACGCCAAAAATGGTCGCGCGGTTTACAGTTTTTGTATGTGCCCCGGTGGAACAGTAGTCGCAGCAACCTCTGAACCCAATCGCGTTGTCACCAACGGCATGAGCCAATATTCGCGCAACGAACGCAATGCCAATGCGGGAATTGTGGTGGGCATAAATCCCGAACAAGATTATCCCGGCCATCCACTCGCGGGTGTTGAGTTGCAAGAAAAATTGGAATCCCACGCATTTGTTTTAGGCGGCAGTGATTATTGTGCGCCAGGGCAATTGGTTGGTGATTTTATTCGTGGCAAAGCGTCACAAAAATTAGGCGATGTAGAACCCTCTTACAAACCCGGCATAAAACTCGGCGCCCTCGATACATCATTACCCGCTTATGCAATCGAAGCCATTCGCGAAGCGCTGCCAGAATTCGGCAAACAAATTCGCGGCTTCGATCGTCACGATGCCATTCTCACCGGAATCGAAACCCGTACTTCATCACCTGTACGTATCACCCGCGATAATGAAACACTGCAAAGTCTAAATACAAAAGGATTATTTCCCGCAGGTGAAGGCGCAGGTTATGCAGGTGGAATTTTATCGGCGGGCGTTGATGGAATTAAAGTTGCGGAGGCTGTAGCTAAAGCGATGTTGAATGATTTGTAGGTTGGGGTGCAAACCCCAACAAAATTTTTAATCGAGATCCAATGTTGGGGTTTGCACCCCAACCTACGAGAATACATATGCAAAATAAAACCTGCCATCATCCAATTGAAACTCGCGCGAATCCTCTCGCTGAAAAAAATACCGCACGCGCTGTAATTCTCACAGCAGTAATGATGGTGTTGGAAATCGTCGGTGGTTGGTATTACAACTCCATGGCGTTATTAGCTGATGGATGGCATATGAGTTCTCACGTGATTGCTTTGGGTTTGGCGTTGGGTGCTTATGTGTTAGCGCGACGTTTTGCGCAAGACGGGCGCTTTAGTTTTGGAACCTGGAAGTTGGAAGTTCTCGGCGGTTACACCAGCGCATTGTTATTGGTGTTAATCGCAATCTTGATGTTTTATCACTCGGTTGAGCGTTTATTATCGCCAGTGGCAATTCATTATGATCAAGCGATTGCGATTGCCGCAATTGGATTATTGGTGAATTTAATTTGCGCCTGGTGGTTGAAGGATGGTCATCATCACCATCACCACGACCATGATCATCACGCGCATGAAGATTTAAATATGCGTGCCGCGTATCTGCACGTGATTACCGATGCACTCACGTCTGTATTGGCGATTGTTGCTTTAATTGGCGGAAAATTATGGGGTGCCGATTGGCTGGATCCGGTAATGGGAATTGCTGGATCAATTTTAGTAGCCATATGGTCGATCGGTTTATTAAAAGATACCAGTCGCAGTTTGCTGGATGCCGAAATGGATGCACCTGTTGTCGATGAAATTCGCGAAGTGATTGAGCAAGTCGATGCCACTGCCGAAATAAAAGATCTGCACGTATGGCGAGTCACACAAAACCAATATGCGGTGATGCTGTCATTAAAAAATGCTCGCGAACAAAATCCCGAATTTTATAAACAACATTTGCGTGTTCATGAAGAACTAGTGCACATCAATATTGAGTTTGCTACACGCAAGGATTGATCAGATTATTCAGCTATTCCAGCTGCGTTAAACGCCTGAGTCAAGGTGACTTCATTTTCAGATTCATGACGTAAGTCTGCTTGAGGAATACCTTTGCTAGCCGCAATCGCAGCAATGCGACCTTGTTTTTGAAATTGGGTATTCGGATAAGTTTTGGCAATTTTATCTTGATAGGCTTTTTGTGGGCTAACAATCGTCCAACCTTGCTTGCGTAACTCAATCACCAAATCGTCAACAAACAAAGCTGCGGCATCGTTTTCGTGTAACAGCATGATATGACGTGGTGAGCGCTTTAAGGTTTTTTGTGCGATAGCATCATAAAATTCGATATTACGAATTAATGTCTGCACATAAAAATCACGCGCTTTATCAAGATCCACTTTTTTTTTGTCTTCAAACGCTTTGGTTAGCAAACTGCTAATCAACCAATCGAAGTTATCGACAGTGACGTAACCATCGCGATAACCCATGTTTTTTAATTCTTGCTGCAAATAATCCACCGAGGCTTGGTCTTTGCCTGCATGTAAATACGGAAAACGATGGAAAGGTAAAAAATTCGGCAAATCTTTAATTAATAGATGCGCACGATAAACATCCGACAGGTAATCATCATGCGTAATTTGTTCGGCAGATCTATGGCTATAACTATGATTCGCCAAATGAAAACCCGCACTTGTGTATTTCAACAGACGCTCGATGGTCTCATCATTCACATTTTTCCCCGTGACGAAAAACATCACATCCTTAACCCCAACCGATTGCAAAGCTCCAATCAATTTGTCCGTCCGCTCCGCCCCTGTCATCAACGCCGAATCCGGCGTAGGCGCATCGTCAAAGGTCAAGGCTATCTCGCGTGCTGAAACACCCGTGCTACCAATAACAAACAGAAAACTTCCAATAATTAACTTTTTTATCACAATGATTCCTTAAATTTAACAGAGGTAAGGTGCAAGGTTACAAAGTTCATGCCAGCTGCTAACAGCTTGATTTTGCATTGGTGAATCCAGATTTTTTATTGTTAGCGAAGAAAAAATTTCGAAATCGGACGGTTTATTCCGGAAATGGAACTATAAAACAACGTGATCCATTTCTTCTTACGTAGCCCGCATGAAGCAAAGCGAAATGCGGGCTCTTGATGAGTTATAAAAACAACCCGCATTTCGTTTCACTCCATACGGGCTACTTGCTATCTAGTTCTTTGCATATGGTCAGTCTGGCTATTCAGCCATAGTTATCGAATGACACAACTAAGCGGACATTTATGCTGCCATAAATACTGGATAGAGATTTCATGGTCGAAAAAATTAAAGCCCACCCAGGGTTTTCGTCAAGATTTTCTGCTGCAACTATAGTTTCAATTTCATTCCAGGTTAGCCAAGAATGTCCAACAAAACTTTGAACATTTTCAAAAACATCATCTGGATTCGAAGTGTTTTTTGGAATTCCTCTATCTGGAGCGATAGGCACAATGCCTTCCTTGGCTCTGATGCCAAATAATGGTCCGAAAATTCTATAGTCTCTCTCAGCAATCATATTAATTTTTAATGTCTCAAACCATGAATCTTGGTCAGAAAGATTGATTGTGCTGATCTCAACGTATCCTTTTACATCTGTGCCCATTTGGTACTCCCGATTATTTCAGTTTCGTAGCCCGCATTTCGATTCACTTCATGCGGGCTACTTGCTAAATGCATTAGTTCAATTTTTTTGCGCTCATTACGCTGAATACAATATCAGTATAGTGATGAGCTGTATGTGCGTGAAATGCAATACCGGTTAGTAGATAGGTGCTGCCAACTTCTATTTTTATTTCTTGAGGAACCGAGAGTTGAATTGTTTTGATATATACCTCCTTGTCAGACAGCTCGTTATCTGGTGCAAAGCACTGAGATTCTATTAGTTCTATAGACTTATAATGTGCAACTAATTCTTCAGTCTTGTATACACTAGGTATTATTTTTCCGTCTATTTCAATTTCTAAGTTGTTCGTAGAAAGGCAAGCGAAGGAATTGAAAGGAAGAACAAGCGCTAATAGAAAAATGTATTTCATGACAGGTTTTCACGTTTTTTGAAAATTGTATCAACTATATCTTCACGTCAATCCCACATCAACCATTCACCCAAACAAATCCAACTGCCCTTCATCTTTCTTCGCGGGAATAAATTGTGGTTTTTTAAATAAATTGCAATTCAATTCGCTGAAGCGGCCGTGGTGGATTATGCCGAGGCGTTTTAGGGTTTTTAAAAAGCGTTGGCGGATTAAATCGGCCCAGACGCCTTCGCCGCGCATGCGGCTGCCGAATTCGGCTTTGTAATCTTGTCCGCCGCGCATGTCGCGGATGCGATTCATTACGCGTTCGGCACGTTCGGGGAAATGGGTGCTTAGCCATTCTTGAAATAGCGGATTAACCTCGTGCGGTAATCTCAAAATAGTGTAGCCCGCGGCTTTTGCGCCGGCGTTGACGGCCGATGTTAAAACTTTTTCCAATTCCTGTTCGGTGACGAATGGAATAACCGGCGCGACGCTCACTGAAACTGGAATGCCTGCTTTGGCGAAGCGTTCGATGATTTGTAATCGACGTGTAGGTGATGCGGCGCGGGGTTCGAGTTGTCGGGAAATTTGGTGATCGAGTGTGGTGATGGTAATGGCGACTATCGCCAATTTATCGCGCGCCATGTCGCTGATGATGTCTATGTCTCTTTCTATTAATGACGATTTGGTAATCAAACCCACCGGGTGACGACATTCTTGTAAGACTTTTAACACATCGCGCGTGATACCCAATTGTCGTTCGCAAGGTTGATAAGCATCGGTGTTAACGCCCAAAGCAATTGGTGAGACTTGATGGTTGGCTTGCGCCAATTCGCGTCGTAACAAATCGGCGGCGTTGGTTTTGGCATAGAGTTGGGTTTCGAAATCGAGACCGGGTGATAAACCGAGATAAGCGTGAGTCGGGCGAGCGAAACAATAAATGCAACCATGCTCGCAACCGCGATAAGGATTAAGTGAGGTGCTGAAAGGTAAATCGGGCGATTGGTTGTGGCTGAGAATGGATTTGGCGATTTCGGTATGGATTTGAGTTTGAATGCGCGAGTCATCGGTATCCTCGCGGTGCCAGCCGTCATCTATCCATTCGCTATCCTGAACTTCAAAACGCCCGGTGATATTGCTCACCGCACCGCGACCTTTTAGGGCTTGAGCTTTGAGCGGAATCCATTGGTCGGTTTGGATCAAATCGAAATCGTCGGAATTCATAGCGGCACCACACTGTATTTATAACCAGTATTTTGGGCGGGCCGAGCGCAAATCTCAAGATTTTTATGTTGCCAGATCACCAGTTTTCGCAGTTTTCCTAAACTGGTGCGCAAATTCTGCACCTTTGAACCATTCTGATGCCGTGGTTACGCGGTTTTACCACTCTACCCAGAGGTCTAATAATCATTCAGAGTTCTAATAACCATAAGGTGCTCGTTATGTTTACAGTCAATCGCTATCTGGGCGCGTTGATCGCGCTTTCACTTTTGTTCGCAACTCCCTCTTTCGCCAAACCCTATAAAGCGGCGGAAATTTATTCCAAGCAAACTTACAAATACGGCCGCTACGAAATGCGTATGCGGGTGGCAAAAGGTAGTGGGGTTTTATCGACTTTCTTTACTTACAAAAATGGATCGGAGCAGGCCGGTACTTTTTGGGAAGAGATCGATATCGAAATTTTCGGCAAAAATAACGCAACTCAATGGCAGTCGAACGTGATTATCGGAACCAATCGCCCGACCACCAAAACTGAAGGCTTGCATACCATGGGTTTTTCCATGGGCGATGCCTATCACACCTATGTATTGGAATGGACACCGACTTACATCGCCTGGTTTGTGGATGGCACACAAGTTAGGCGGATCAGTGGCGGACAATTTGTTACCAGCCTGACCAGCCCGCAGGATCTGCGTTTTAATTTGTGGGCAGCGAATATTGCCGAGTGGGTGGGCGCTTTTAACCCGAATATCCTGCCGGTGTATCAATTCATTAACTACATCGATTACAAACCCTGGAACTCATCCACCAATAGTTTTGGTACTGGCTGGCGCGATGATTTTAATTCGCTTGATAGCAATCGCTGGAACAAAGCCAATTGGACTTTTGGTGAAAACCTCGCGGATTTTGATCCGAATAATGTTGTAGTTAAAAACGGCATTTTAGTCTTGGCATTAACCCGCGAAGGTCAAACCGGTTACACCGGCACACCACCGGCTGATGGCGGTAGCGGTGGCGGTGGTTCAACGGGCGGAACGCAAACCAGCATTACCATTCAAGCCGAAAATTACAATCAGGTTGGCGGCAGTGTGACTGTATCTGGCGGAACTGTTGGCTATATAGATGCAGGCGAGTGGATGAAATACACCAACATCAATATTCCATCGGCCGGTACTTATAAAGTGGAATATCGCGTGGCCTCTGCACTCACGACTGCACAATTTACTTTGGATAGAGATGGTGTCGGTTTAGGCACTATCAGCGTACCCAATACCGGTGGTTGGGGAACTTATCAAACCATTTCGCACAATGTGTACTTGAATGCGGGTGTACAAAATTTGGCGATCTACGCTAACTCAGGTGGATTTAATATTGATTGGTTTCGTTTAACGAAAATCTAAGTGGAGCTTTGGGGTTGCACTTGTGTAACCCCTTTTTATTCGAGGTACATTATGAGAGTTCTAGCAGTTTTACTCAGCATGGTCTGTGGGTTGGTTTCACTGCAATTACAAGCCAAACCTTATAAAGGTGCGGAAATTTATTCAAACAATTCCTGGCTCTATGGCCGCTACGAAATTCGTATGCGCGTCGCTAAAGGCGGCGGCATACTCTCCACATTTTTTACGTACAAAAACCAATCCGAAGTGGAAGGAAATTTTTGGGAAGAGATTGATATAGAGGTTTTCGGAAAAAATAATGCTGAAATTTGGCAAAGCAATATTATTCTCGGCAGTACTCGCCCGACCATTCAATCGCATGAAGATCATGAAGTTGAAACGTCACTCGGCGATGCTTATCACACTTATGTATTGGAGTGGACGCCGGATTACGTCGCCTGGTTTTTGGATGGTGTCGAAATTCGTCGTATTACTGGCACCAGCACAGTCACCAGCCTGACCAATGCGCAAAGTGCGCGCATGAATATTTGGGCATCGGAATCTGTTGAGTGGACGGGCGAGTGGGACGATTCAGTGCTGCCGGTGTATCAATTTGTTAATTACATTGAATACAAAGCTTACAACAGCACCACCAAAACTTTTGAAGGCGGTTGGCGCGATGATTTTAATAGTTTCGACGAGACTCGTTGGAGCAAAGCCAATTGGAGTTTTGATACCAACCGCGTCGATTTCGTACCGGAAAATTTGGTTGTTAAAGATGGCATTTTGGTTCTGGCACTAACCAAAGAAAATCAAACCGGTTACACCGGTACACCACCCGCAGATGAACCCGCAAGTTCAAGCTCATCCAGTTCTGTTGTCAGTTCCAGCAGTTCAATGTCAAGCGCAGTTGCGTCAAGTTCAAGCAGTTCAGTCGCAAGCTCGGTTGCATCCAGCTCAAGCAGTTCTGCTGCTGCCGTTTCATCCACACCTGCCAATAACAATTCCGGCGGTGGGTCAGGCGGTGGTTTTATAAATCTGTTCTGGTTGTTGTGTTTGGCAGGATTATTTTTCTTCAATAAAAGAAATTAATTTCGTAGGGGTAGGCCCCCGTGCCTACCCGGGTAGCCACAGGGGGCTACCCCTACAATAAAATATAAAAATTTCAAAAAAAATTTATGAGAGATGTCACAAAGAAATTACGTAGGGGTGGGCCCCTGTGCCCACCCGGGTAACCACAGGGGGCTACCCCTACGTAGGCAGGGGGAATACAGAGAAATCCAAATCAACACCCTTTGCGAAAGTCCGCTGCCGACATACCCGTGTAGCGTTTAAAAAAACGATGGAAAGACGATTTACTGTTAAATCCACTCTCCAACAAAATCTCCAAAATTGTTCGCTCCGCATTGGCGGGGTCCTGTAACAGGGACTTCGCCTTTTTTACGCGATATTCATTTACGAATTCAAAAAAATTGGTATTAAATTCTTTATTGATGATGCTCGAGACTTCTCGATAATGAATGCCGACCTGTTTGGCGAATTCTTCAATCGTCAAGTTGGGTTTTAAATAGAGTTGATATTTTTCCATAGCATCGCGAATCGATTGAATATCCAAATCTGACGCGACCTGTGGTTGCGTGACTTCGCGTTCACGAGGTTTTTCTGCCGGGTGTAATAATTGATGCGCGTAAAGCAAACTGTAAATAAATAAGGCGTTGACTAAAAAGAAAGTCAGATAATTATCAATAATGCCGAAGCTGTCAGAGACGGAGGAGTTAATACTTTGCCCGAGCAAATGCACAATCAGGGACCAGGCCCAGTTCAACGCGAATCCCATCGTTAAAATAAACAACCACCAGGGGCCATCCAATTGCAAACTGGAATAGAAATTTTTCAATTGTTGTTTATATCGACGGATTTGCCAGGCCGCGGCAAAAGCATAGAGCATGGGCAAACACTTGAGGTAATTCCACAATCCGTTGATTAACATAACGGAATATTCTGTGTAATTACCTGGCAAAAAACGTAAATGATCCACAGTCAATCCAGCCAACAAAACCACCGGTATCACAACTAAATGCGCTAAATGAAATGCATGGTAAGGATTAAGGCTAAATTGCTCTTTGGTAATCGACAGCACATAAAAATACAAACACACACTCTTGCCGATAATCGCACCTACCAATCCAATCAATAACAGATGCTTTGAAAACTCCGATTGCGGAAAAACCGAATCACTCCACAACAACAAATTGCATAAAGCGCTAACACCCACCCCCAGAAAAAACCCCGACAAAAACCGCGCCGAAATAGTTTTCTGTCGCGCCAACACCCAATAAAACACCACCAGCAACAAACATACAACCGATGTCAGCACCAGTATTAAATCGTGAATATTGAAAATGGGTGTTTTCATTGAGTTAATTCTGCTCGCAGCCTAAGACTTGAGTTAAATATTTAATTCAAGTCAGTTTAGATCATTTTTTATTATTTATATCGCCTGCAACTTGGCGTATTGCATGACTAATCGTTTGGTGCCGATTTTGGCGAATTTGACTTCGACGACCGAGTTGGGGCCTTTGCCTTCGAATTGCAGGATCACGCCTTCGCCGAATATGGCGTGGGAGACGCGTTGGCCGAGTTTGAAGCCGGTGCTTTCTTCTTCTGCGAATTCCTGGCGACGGGTTTGAAAACTGACCGGGCGAGTAATCGCAGTTTTCAAACGTACTTCGTCGATGCAATCGGGTGGAATTTCTTTCACGAAGCGCGACACGCGATTAAAATTTTCGGTGCCGTGTAATCGCCGGGTTTCGGCGTAGGTGATAAATAATTTTTGCATGGCGCGGGTGATGCCTACGTAACACAGGCGTCTTTCTTCTTCGATTCCGTCAGGATCATCAATCGACATTTTATGTGGGAATAATCCTTCTTCAACGCCAGCTAAAAATACCAATGGAAATTCCAAGCCTTTGGCCGAGTGCAACGTCATTAATTGCACGGCATCTTCAAATTCATCGGCTTGGGTTTCGCCTGCGTCGAGTGCGGCTGTGTCCAAAAATTGTTGTAGCAATGGCAAGTCTTTATCTTCGCCTTCGAATACACGACAAGCGGCCACCAATTCCTGCAAGTTTTCACCGCGTGCCTGACCTTTCTCACCTTTTTCATTTTGGTGATAGGTTAATAAGCCGGTTTTATCCAACAAGGTTTCGACTATCACATCCAGTGCGACTTCTTCTTCACCGGGTTCACGTTTGCAGCAGTCGTTTTGCAATTGCAAAATTAATTGCAGAAAAGTTTCTATGGCGTTGCTGGCGCGTGCGGCAAAATGTTTTCGCGATAATAAAACTGCCGAGGCATTCCAGAGTGATAAATTTTCGGCGCGAGCCGTCTGACGAATATCTTCCAGAGTTTTATCGCCTATGCCGCGCGTGGGTACATTTATGACGCGTTCAAAAGCGGCGTCATCATGCGGATTATTTAATAGTCGCAAATAGGCAACCGCATTTTTAATTTCCAGTCGATCATAAAAGCGTTGGCCGCCGTAAATGCGATAGGGAATGGCTTCGCGCAACAAAGCTTCTTCCAAAGCGCGCGATTGCGCATTCGAGCGATATAAAATCGCGCACTCACTGCGGCGTTTACCATTGCGCAACCAACCCTGAATGCGTTCAACAATAAATCTGGCTTCGTCTTGTTCGTTGTAAGCCGCGTACAGCGAAATGGTTTCGCCTTTGTCGCCGTCGGTCCAGAGTTCTTTGCCGAGTCGACCTATGTTGTTGGCGATCACTGCATTGGCTGCATCCAGAATATGGCCGGTGGAACGATAATTTTGTTCGAGACGAATCACCTGGCAAGGCGAAAAATCATCACTGAAGCGACGAATATTTTCGATCTTGGCGCCACGCCATCCGTAAATGGATTGATCATCATCACCGACTGCCGTTAAAAAACTCTTTTTGCCAGCGAGTACACGCAGCCAGGCGTATTGCACTGAATTGGTATCCTGAAATTCATCGACCAACATAAATTGAAAACGGTTTTGATAATGTTCGAGCAGGTGCGGTTTGTTTAACCAGAGTTCGTGTGCGCGCAATAAAATTTCCGCAAAATCGACCATGCCGCCGCGTTGGCAGTCAGCTTCATAGGCTTGATAAATATTGCGCATGGTGCGAATAAACGGATCGTTGGAATCGCCAATATGTTTGGCGCGACGGCCTTCATCTTTTTGTTCGTTGATAAACCATTGCGCTTGTTTGGGCGGCCATTTGTCTTCATCAATTTGCAATGCTTGATACACGCGTTTGATCAATCGCAATTGATCATCGCTGTCGAGAATCTGAAAATTTTGCGGCAAGTTGGCGTCTTGCCAGTGAGCTTTTAACAAGCGATGTGCCAATCCGTGAAAAGTCCCGACCCAGATTTGATGCAGGGGCAGGGGGTGGCCGGATTCGCGAAATAATTCTTCGATGCGGTGTTTCATTTCGCGAGCGGCTTTATTGGTAAAAGTCACCGCCATAATCGCGTAGGGCGATACCTGTTCCACTTGAATCAACCAGGCGATTCTATGCACCAACACTCGCGTTTTGCCGCTGCCAGCACCGGCCAGAATCAATTGATGCCCGGCAGGCGCCATCACGGCTTCACGTTGTGCAGGATTAAGCGAATCAAGT
Organism: uncultured Cellvibrio sp.; assembly: GCA_966252135.1. Lineage (GTDB taxonomy): Bacteria > Pseudomonadota > Gammaproteobacteria > Pseudomonadales > Cellvibrionaceae > Cellvibrio. The sequence continues at coordinate 170,394 of CBINNU010000006.1, forward strand.
AACAGGGAAACATCCATAACAAATCATCAAGCTGGCTAAAAAAGGCTGCCTAGCTTACTGGTTATGCGTACAGATTTCTATTGCAGGATTCATATCCTCAATCGATACAGGTTTTATTGGCTTGGCCAAAATACCTTTGAGCTGTTTGATACTGCGATTGAGAGGAACAAGTGAAAATTCATTGGCATTCGTCTGGATAAATGCCACTCGACTTCCTGTCTTTATGCCCAAGGTGGTGCGAATTGAAACGGGAATAGTGACCTGACCTTTGGATGTGACGATTAAAGTTGCCATAGATTACCTCGGTTTGTTCGAATTCTAGTCAGCAGATAATGGGCTGGCTAGTCCCTTTTCTCTCCAGTAGAATCCCTCGCACCTGGGTTACTGTGATTCCTGAATGAATGATTCTGAACCTGCGTCGGGCAAGCGGCCAGCGCATAGTGTAAGTTTGTCGTCCCATCTTTTGCATTTTGCTCGCCAGTTTCAGGGCGAGCGGATTTCTGTACGTGAACTCAAGGATTCGCTGGGTCGGCGGTCTTTCGGGTTGATTCTATTTGTACTGGCGATTCCCAACTCATTGCCCATAGTGGGAATCCCCGGAGTCTCGGCTGTGACTGGAGCGCCAATATTATTGATCGCATTTCAAATGATGCTGGGTTACCACCATATTTGGCTGCCGAAATGGATTGCCAATTCCAGTATGTCGCAATCAGGATTTTTAAAAATTATCGAAAAGACCAGTCCCTGGTTGGCGCGGGTTGAAAAGCTGTTGAAGCCGCGTTGGGATTGGCTAATCAAAGGTCGTATCGAACAATTTTTAGGGGCCGTCTGTGTATTGATGGCCTTCTTATTAATACTGCCGATCCCCTTGGGGAATTTGTTGCCGGGTATCAGTATTTTGTTGATCTCTCTGGGGCTAATTGAGCGCGATGGGCTTTGTGTCGCAGCCGGTTTGGCCATGAGTGTGATCAGTGTGGTCTATTTGCAGGGGCTGATTTGGGTGAGTATCCAGGCAGTCACCGCATTAATCAGTAATTGGGTGGCATGACGTCATGATGGAATTACTAATGGACCCCGGCATCTGGTTGGGGTTGATGACGCTGGTAGTGTTGGAGATTGTCCTTGGTATCGACAATCTGATTTTCATCGCCATTCTCGCCAACAAATTGCCACCGCATCAACGCGACAAAGCCCGTGTGTTAGGTTTGGGTTTGGCGCTGGGTATGCGTTTGTTGCTCTTGATGGGCATCTCCAAATTGGTCGCGCTGACTCAACCCTTATTCTCAATTTTTGGTGAAGATTTATCAGGCCGCGATTTGATTTTATTGTTCGGCGGCATCTTTCTGTTAGTCAAAGCCACCATCGAAATTCACGAACGTCTTGAAGGTAAAATTCACGCGCCGCGCGCATCAAAAGTTCACGCCGCATTTGGTGCAGTGGTTGCGCAAATTGTGGTACTGGACGCAGTGTTTTCATTGGATGCAGTAATCACTGCTGTGGGCATGGTCGATCATGTAGAAGTGATGATGGCGGCAGTGATTATCGCCATGATGGTGATGATAGTCGCCAGTAAAGCACTCACCACTTTCGTCAATAAACATCCCACCGTGGTGATGTTATGTTTGGGCTTTTTGTTGATGATTGGTTTTAGTTTGATTGCCGAGGGCGCGGGCTTTCATATCCCCAAAGGTTATCTCTACGGCGCGATTGCGTTTTCGGTGTTAATCGAAATTTTCAACCAATTAGCGCGCTCCAATCGCACACGTAATTTGATTGGCGAAAAACCTTTGCGTGATCGCACCGCAGAAGCTGTTTTGAAATTATTGGGTGGTCGTTCAGACGCCGATGAAGTGGGGCAGGACATAGCCGATATGACCAAACACGAAGGTGCTGATACCTTCGAACACAGCGAGCGTCATATGATTCGCAGTGTTTTACAATTATCGCAACGCACAGTGCAGTCGCTCATGACACCCAGGCCGGATATAGTCTGGGTGGATTCGCAAGCAACTCCCGCAGAATTATTATCGATCCTCAAAACTACACCGCAAACGCGCTTATTGGTCGCGCGTGAAGAATTGGATAATTTATTGGGTGTAGTGCAAAGCCGCGATTTGCTGGCAGCTGCATTGGCCAATCAACCGCTGGATTTAGCCAAATTAGCCCGCTCACCCTTGGCGGTACCCGAAGGTACCAGTGCTTTGCGCGTGTTGGAAATGTTGCGCCAACAACAGTTGCCTCTTGCAATTGTGATCGACGAATACGGCAGCATTAAAGGTTTGGTGACGACAGGCGATTTGTTAGCGGCAATTGCGGGCGAATTGGCGGACACACATGATGAACCACCTGCTGTTGAGCAGGATGGCAGCTGGATTTTTGATGCCAGTGTTGCGCTGGAAGAAGTCGAAGAAAAATTGGCAATAGAAATTGATAAAGGTGAAAGTGATTTCTTCACTCTCGCCGGTTTGTTATTGGAGCAATTGCAACATGTGCCGGTGGTCGGTGAAGAAGTGCATGTATCCGGATACAGTTTCCGCATTTTGCAAATGGAAGGCCGCCGGATTCATCAGGTAAAAGCCACGCCTGATCATATGGAAGAGGGCAATACGCAAATTGGTTATTAATTGCTTTCAACACTTTCGAGACAGAGCGCACGCAATCCATTGCTGAAAGTCAGCATAATGCGCACAGATTTTTAATCCATTGTTCAATCAACATTCATTGGGAGAATCCATGAAAAAATTAATTCTTACATCCGCAATTCTGGCGAGTGTTGCAGTTCCGGCATTGGCAAAATCGCCAATGGATTACAGCTACGCCGGTGTGCAACTGGTTAAACAAAATCTGGATGATGCTGATTGTAATCAGGACGGCCCCAATCTTTACGGCAGCCTTGAAATCAATGCCGATTTATTTGCTGTAGGTTCGATCACTGATGTCAGCGGCAACAAAGGTTGTGGTTCAGAAACTCTGTCAGTCGGTGTTGGTTACCAAACATTGTTCGGCGCTGATGGCAGTATTTACGGTGTGGTCAGTTACGAAAATACCGACGTTGATCACGGCGATAGTGATTCCGGTTTGGTGGGTGCTGTGGGTATTCGCGGTTTTGTTGCACGCGCACTCGAAGCCAAAATTGAATTGGCTCATCACACCGCGTTTGACGGCAACACTATGGTAAACGGCGGCGTGGCTTGGTGGTTCAATCAGCAATTCGCCGTCACGGGCGATGTGAGCCTGGGCAGTGATGTGTCATCAATTGCTGGCGGCATTCGCATGAATTTCTAATCAGAAATTTATTCGTTAAAACAAAAAAGCGATTTGATATTCAAATCGCTTTTTTTATTTTCTAGGGGATTTTCGTCATAGGCATCCGTTTCAAAACCTGCCTCGCATAGCGTTGTGCGTAACTGGGTAATTGATCTTCATAACGTCGTGGGTTGGGTAACATCACTGCCATCTGCGCCGCTTGATAATTCGAAAGCTGCGCAGCGCTAACACCGAAATGACGTTTGGCTCCGGCCTCTACACCAAACACTCCATCACCCCATTCAGCCATATTTAAATAAACTTCCAGAATGCGTTGTTTGCTCCAGCAAGTTTCAATCATTAAGGTAATCACCGCTTCTTGCGCTTTGCGAAGATAACTTTTTGAGGGTGATAAAAATAAATTTTTTGCCAGTTGCTGGCTAATCGTTGAACCACCGGCAGCGCGTTTGCCGCGCCGTTGATTTTTTTCCAGCGCTTTTTTCATGCCGTCCCAATCAAATCCATTATGCTCAAGAAACTTGCCATCTTCCGCGGCAATCACCGCGCGTTTGATGTGATTGGACATACGCGAATAATCCACCCATTGATGTTGTAATTTGGCTTGAGGATTTTTTTCTTGCAGTTGCTCCAACCGAATCGACATAAAACTGCTGCTGACTGGATCATTCCACTTCCACCACAATATTTGAGCAAAAACCCAGAGTTGATACAAAAAGAGTATCAATAAAGCCCAGAGGAAAATTCGTTTGATGGTTGTAAAAAGTTTGCGCATGAGAATGTCGGTTGGAGAGGATTGGGGGATTATATAGGAATGTTTTGCCCTCACCCTAGCCCTCTCCCAGAGGGAGAGGGGATGGCTCCTCCCTTTGCAAAAGGGAGGCGGGGGAGAGATTTGGTTTTTGATGTTTTTAATCTGGTTTTTTAAATCCCCCTAACCCCCTTTTTCAAAGGGGGAACTTAGTCCCCTCTCCCTCTGGGAGAGGGCTAGGGTGAGGGCCGCGGGGAGTGAGGGCCGATGCAACATCTGTTACCATCGCAAAAAAATCCAGTTGCTTCTTTATGTCAAATGCACAATCCCTCGACCAAATCCCCGTCACCCGATTAAAAGGTGTTGGCAGTGTATTGGCCGGGAAATTATCCAGGCTGGGTTTAAACAGTTTGCAGGATATTTTGTTTCATTTGCCGCTGCGTTATTTGGATCGCACTCGTGTTACGCCAATCGGTGCATTACAACCGGGCACTGATGTGGTGATTGAAGCGGAAGTTCGTGTCAGCGATATTGTATTTGGCAAGCGCCGTAGTTTGTTGTGTAAATTGCAGGACGATACCGGCACCGTGAGTTTGCGTTTTTATCATTTTAATAAAAGCCAGCAACAAGCCTTTGTGACCGGTAGAAAAATTCGGGTGTTGGGTGAAGTGCGTCGCGGTGCATCGGGTTTGGAGTTTTATCATCCTGAATATGAATTTTTGGATGATCCCAAAGCGATTGAATTGCAACAGCATCTCACACCGGTTTATCCCGCTACCGAAGGTTTAACTCAAACACGCATGCGGTTGTTAGCTGCACAAGCGCTGGAATGGTTGGATAAAAATCCTCTGCGTGAATTATTGCCATCCAATAAATCCCAAAAAAATATTTCGACACTCGCCGATGCTGTGCGTTATTTGCATCAGCCGCCTACTCACGCCAACGCAATTTTGTTGCAACAAGGCCAGGATCCCCATCAACAGCGATTGGCTTTTGAGGAGTTGTTGGCGCATCACTTGAGTTTATTGTTGCTGCGAAAAGACTTTCAATCAGACGCAGCACCTGCTTTGCAATTTAATTCAGCTTTGCACCAACAATTTTTATCCAGCTTGCCGTTTAAACCGACAGCGGCACAAGCGCGTGTGTTTGACGAAATTTTGCAGGATGTAAAAAAACCATTACCTATGTTGCGTTTGGTTCAAGGTGATGTGGGTTCGGGGAAAACATTGGTCGCGGCTATGGCGGCTTTAGTGGCTATTGGCAATGGATATCAAGTTGCATTGATGGCACCGACCGAAATTTTGGCGGAACAACACAAACAAAATTTATCGCGTTGGATGCAAACAGTCTCGATTAAAACCGCCTGGCTAACTGGCCGAATGGGTGCCAAAGAAAAACGCGAAAATTTAGCGGCGATTGCATCAGGTGATGCGCAATTAATTGTGGGTACGCACGCGTTGTTTCAGGATGCAGTCACTTTCGCTAATTTGGGTTTGGTGATCATTGATGAACAACATAGGTTTGGTGTGCAACAACGTTTGTCGCTGCGTAATAAAGGTAGTCAAGGTGATTTGCATCCGCATCAATTAATTATGACGGCCACACCTATTCCGCGAACGCTGGCGATGAGTGCTTATGCGGATTTGGATATTTCCGTTATCGATGAACTGCCGCCGGGGCGCACGCCCGTCACAACGGTCACTATAAGTAATCAACGTCGCGATCAAGTGGTCGAGCGCGTAGCGCATGCTTGTGCTGAAGGTCGACAGGTTTATTGGGTCTGCACTTTGATTGAAGAATCCGAACAACTTGAAGCGCAAGCCGCAGAAGTCACAGCGACAGAATTAGCTGAAGCGCTTGCCCATATAAAAGTCGGTTTAATTCACGGTCGATTAAAAGCCACAGAAAAAGATGCAGTGATGCAAGCGTTTAAATCCGGTGAAATACAATTGTTGGTGGCGACCACCGTCATCGAGGTTGGCGTTGATGTACCCAATGCCAGTTTGATGATTATTGAAAATCCCGAACGATTGGGCCTTGCACAATTGCATCAACTGCGCGGGCGTGTCGGTCGCGGTGCTATCGCCAGTCATTGTGTGTTGCTTTATTCATCACCTTTGTCGCAACACAGCAAGGCGCGTTTACAAGTAATGCGTGACAGCAGTGATGGTTTTTATATCGCCGAGCAAGATTTATTGTTGCGTGGACCCGGTGAAGTCTTGGGCACTCGGCAAACCGGTGATATGCAATTTCGAATCGCCGATTTACAACGTGATGCTGGTTTGTTGGATGACGTACGCGATCTTGCCAATCGATTAATACGTGAACACCCTGATAATTGTTCGGGATTGATCGAGCGTTGGCTTGGATCAAAACACCGATATTGGCACGCCTAATCACATTGATCTGAATTATCCATGCAGTTTCTGAAAGCTGGGCTATCCTTGATTGACCACTCGCTTTTTGTACTAAATTGAGGAGTCGCTTGTGTCTTTGTCCAGCAGCGTGCAGAACTTACTGAAAAAACAGCAAACGCCTGTAGCCTCGGCTGTACCCCCAAGCGAAGTTGAGCGTAAACCCTGGCATGATGAGTATTTAAGGTCTATGAGCGCAGCGAAATCGGTAATATTGCAAGACGGCCAGGGTCGGGTGCAGGTGATATTTCCAGCAGACAGGTTGTTGGATCTCAAAGCTGTTAACCGACACCTGAGTCGCGAACTTCATGCCGCTAGCCCGGAAGAGGTGGCTCGCTTTTGCCAGGAACACAAATTCAAAACTATTCCCGCATTGCCCAAATTAGAAGGCTTGCAAACGCTTGTTGATAAAAGTTTGCTTGAAAAAAATGAGTTGTGGGCTGACTCAGGTAACGATGAGCAGTTGTTGCACTTCAGCAAAGATGAATTTTCAGAAATGTTGGGCGATGCCCAATTGGTCGATTTGGCCTTGCCGCTCGCTCCGCTGGAAATTGACGAAGCGGCTGTGTCCGACACCGACCACATACTGAATGCGGTAAAAAATTTCACCAAGTTGCGTATCAAACAGCGTCTCGAAGAGACCTTGGAGTTACCGCCACTTTCGGATACCGCGCAACGCATTATCAAACTGCGTGTTAATCCCAACGCTGATATTAGTGATCTTGCTCAGATCGTTGAGACTGATCCCAGTCTGGCGGCACAAGTCGTGAGTTGGGCGGCGTCACCCTATTATTCAGCCCCCGGCAAAATCAAATCTATTCACGATGCCATAGTGCGGGTGTTGGGTTTTGATATGGTGCTGAACCTTGCGCTGGGTTTGTCACTCGGCAAACAGATGACTATCCCCAAAGAAGGCCCGCGCGGTGCGCTACCCTATTGGCAACAATCCGTTTACATGGCAGCGACTATCGAAGGTTTGGTAACCGCTATTCCGCGCGATCATAGGCCCAGTTTTGGTATGGCTTATCTCTGCGGTTTGCTGCACAACTTTGGTTATTTGATTTTGGCGGAAGTGTTCCCACCCTATTTTCATGCTTATTGCCAGCTGGCCGATGCCAATCCTCATGTGGAGCATCAGGTGATCGAACGGCATTTGTTGGGTGTTACTCGCGAACAATTGGCTAGCACGCTGATGTCTCTTTGGTCCATGCCAGAAGAAGTGGTGGTGGGGCTGCGTCAACAAAATAATCCCGATTACAAAGGCGAATATCAAAGCTACGCCAAATTGATTTTCGTTGCTCGCCATTTACTGGCGCAACACAGTCTGGGGATTGGTCCGACCAAAGCCATTCCTGACAGTATCTTTGCTGATTTGCATCTGGATCCCGAAAAAGCCAATACCACGGTTGCCAATATTATTGAGTCCAGCAAGGATCTGGCACACATAGCGCATCAATTGGCTCCGCATTAATTGTTGATCTGATCCGCCAAGCCCGCAATTGCGGGCTTTTTTGTGCCTGTAACAATCAGGATTTGTAAGAGATTTCCTACAAAAGATTCCGCATTTATCCACTAGGCGCGATTTGTTGCATCAGTACAATAACTCACACAAGGACAGTAACTCCGGCAGGAGGCTGGAGTTAAGGGACTTGCACTTAAGGATCAAGTGATTGGAGTCAAAGGACATGAACTTGATTAGGGAATGATGCAGACAAGGAAGACAACCTGAACAGGAGTGAAGGTTAAAGGATTGCTCGTCAGGATGGCGAGCCAAAATGGAAAAATCGGCAAGACGCCGTATCAGGATGATGTTTATGGATGAGCACAACACAAGGAAGACAACCCAAGCAGGAGGTAAGGGTTAAGGGGATTGCTCTTCAGGACGGAGAGCTAAAACGGAAGGTTAATGGAGGCAGGATGCCAATGGATTCAGGATGAATCCGTACCCGAAAGGGAGTGCGGGAGCCAGCAGGATGCGGCTCCCTTTTTTTATTTCTCCGCTGTAGACTGCCCGCTGTTTTTTCCAAACTCGTTTAATTATGAAAATCCTCATTACAGGAGGAGCCGGCTTCATAGGCTCCGCCGTTGTTCGCCATATCATCAACAATACTCAGGATCAGGTCGTTAACCTCGACAAACTCACTTACGCGGGCAATCCGGAATCCTTGGTGTCAGTTTCCAATAGCAATCGATACGCATTTGAACAGGTGGATATTTGCAGTCGTCATGAATTGGATCGAGTGTTCATGCAACACCAACCCGATGCAGTGATGCACCTTGCCGCCGAAAGCCATGTTGATCGTTCCATCGATGGCCCGGCTGCCTTTATCGAAACCAATATTATTGGTACCTATCAATTGCTCGAAGCAGCAAAAGACTATTGGAAAAATCTTGATGATACGCGCAAGGCCGCATTTCGCTTTCACCACATTTCGACTGACGAGGTTTACGGCGATCTTGAAGGACCTGAAGATTTATTTGCTGAAACCACACCCTATGCGCCTAGCTCACCTTACTCAGCGAGTAAAGCCAGTTCTGATCATTTAGTGCGAGCCTGGAAGCGAACTTACGGTTTACCGACATTAGTCACCAATTGCTCAAATAATTACGGGCCTTATCATTTTCCTGAAAAATTAATTCCGTTAATGATTTTAAATGCACTCGAAGGAAAGCCATTGCCTGTTTACGGCAAAGGCAATCAAATTCGCGATTGGTTATTTGTAGAAGATCACGCGCGCGCGCTCTACAAAGTGGTAACAGAAGGTAAAGTGGGTGAGACCTATAATATTGGTGGTCACAACGAAAAACAAAATATCGATGTGGTGCATACAATTTGTGATTTGCTGGATGAATTGCAACCTGCGAATAATTTACCGATCAAATCTTACAAAGAATTAATTACTTTTGTAAAAGATAGACCTGGCCACGATATTCGTTACGCAATCGATTCGAGTAAAATCAAACGCGAATTGGGTTGGGTTCCGCAAGAAACCTTTGAATCCGGAATTCGCAAAACCGTTGAATGGTATTTGAATAATTTGCAATGGGCGCATCGAGTACAAGATGGCAGCTATCAGCGTGAACGTTTGGGAGTCGCGCACTAATGCGAGCATTGATCACGGGCGCATCCGGCCAGCTAGGCCAATCGTTGTTGATGCAAAAAAATCATCAGCATGAATTAATTGCATTTAATCGAGATCAGCTAGATATTACTAATTTTGATCGTTTAACTGATGTTTTTGAAAAGTCGAAACCTGATGTTCTGATAAATCTTGCCGCCTACACAAATGTCGATAAAGCGGAAACTGAAATAGATTTGGCTTTTGCGGTTAATGCGATAGCGGTGAAAAATCTCGCACAATTAACAAATCAATACGAAATACCCATCATTCATTTGTCAACGGATTATGTTTTTTCTGGTGATAAAAGATCACCTTATCTGGAAACCGATACACCCAATCCTGTTAATGTGTACGGCAAAAGCAAATTGGCAGGTGAAGTGGCCATTCGTGAATGCAATCCGAGACATATAATTTTGCGTAGCTCCTGGATTTTTAGCGACAAAGGAAAAAATTTTTTAAACACAGTTTTGCAATTGGCAAAACAGCAAAAAACAATTTTTGTTGTAAATGATCAAATCGGCGGACCTACTTGTGCTGATGATCTCGCCAGTTTTTTAATCGAATTACTGAATCAGTTGCCTGCATTTGCCGACAGTGATTGGGGTGTGTACCACTACTGTGAAGCGCCTTATGTTTCCTGGTTTGAATTTGCGCAAGAAATTCTTTGTCAGCTCGAATCTAGTGGCTCCAATACTAACGAGACCAGGGTTATATCCATTTCAACAAAAGACCGCTCAAGCCTGGTGGTGCGCCCCGCAAACTCTTGTCTCGGTACCGAAAAAGTACAGAATCGATTTGGTATCATTCCACCGGATTGGCGCTACAAATTGAAACAGCTTATGCCTGACATCCCCTCTTAACATGCCCTGAAATTTGTACCCAGATTATGAAATTGATCGATACCGCTATAGCTGACGTCAAAATTATCGTTCCGACTATCCACCAGGACAACCGGGGCTATTTTTATGAAAGCTTTAATCAAAGAGAATTCAACCGACTCATCGGCAGGGATGTAGCGTTTGTCCAGGACAACCACTCCAAATCCCACAAGGGTGTCCTCCGCGGGCTCCACTATCAGGAAGCGCCCATGGCCCAAGGTAAATTGGTCAGGGTAGTAGCCGGCGAGATATATGACGTAGTAGTCGACCTGAGACCTGACTCGGCCAGCTACAAAAAATGGATATCCCACAAACTCTCCGCCGAAAACCACCACCAACTATGGATCCCCGAAGGCTTTGCCCATGGCTTCTGTGTGCTTTCTGACCAGGCCGAAGTCGAATATAAGACCACAAATTACTATTCCCCTGAATATGAGAGGTGTATTGCTTGGAATAGCACTGAGCTGGGGATAGAATGGCCGGCTTTTGAAAAGCTGCTGTTGTCAGCTAAAGATCTTCGCTAATCAAGGATTTCGCATGAAAGTTCTCGTTACAGGCGCCGCCGGTTTTATTGGTGCAGCTCTTATACAGCGATTGTTATCAAGAGGAGACCAAGTAATCGGGCTGGACAACCTGAATGATTACTATGACCCAGCGCTCAAAATTTCTCGACTGAATCAATTTAATTCAAGCTCTGGATATGTTGATATCCGCGGGAGTTTGGAAGATAGGTCTTGCGTTGATTCGGTATTTCAAACTCACAAGCCTGACAGAGTGGTCAATTTGGCCGCGCAGGCTGGGGTACGTTACTCTCTGATTAATCCTCAGGCTTATGCTGACTCCAACATCACAGGCTTTTTAAATATCCTGGAGGCCTGCAGGCATTTTGGCACCGAACATCTGGTTTATGCATCAAGCAGCTCGGTGTATGGCTTAAATCAAAAGATGCCATTCTCTGTTCATCACAATGTGGATCACCCTGTCAGCCTTTATGCTGCTAGCAAAAAAGCCAATGAGTTGATGGCGCACACCTACAGTCATCTGTTTCAAATTCCGACTACAGGCCTGCGATTTTTTACTGTGTATGGCCCTTGGGGCAGGCCTGACATGTCGCCCATGTTATTCGCTAAAAAAATTATTCAAGGGGAACCCATTGATGTGTTTAATTATGGGAATCATCGCCGCGATTTCACCTACGTAGATGATATTGTTGAAGGAGTAATTAGGGTTCTCGATAAGCCTGCGTCACCCAATCCATCATGGTCTGGAGAAACGCCTGATCCATCGAGTTCACCTGCGCCTTATCGTGTTTACAACATAGGCAGTAACAATCCTGTCGAGTTATTGAAATATATTGAAATTTTGGAAAATTGTATTGGCAAAAAAGCGATCAAAAATTTACTGCCCATGCAGCCAGGTGATGTACCCGATACCTATGCAGATGTGGATGCGTTGATTGCGGATGTTGATTACAAGCCATCTACCTCTATTGAGGTAGGTATTGAAAATTTCATTAGATGGTATCGAGACTACTACAAGGTTTAATTGGATTATAAATAATGAAAGTTACTGTATTTGGAATTGGTTATGTAGGTCTGGTACAAGCAGCAGTGCTTGCAGAAGTTGGTCATGATGTTGTTTGTATTGATGTCGACGCTGATAAAGTAGAGCGGCTTAAGCAAGGTCATATACCGATCTACGAACCTGGCCTCGAACCGCTTGTAAAAGAAAATCATGCTGCAGGCAGGTTAAATTTTTCCACAGATGCAGCTGCTGGAGTCAAGCACGGCGAAGTGCAATTTATTGCGGTAGGTACTCCTCCAGATGAAGATGGATCTGCTGACTTAAAATATGTTTTGGCTGTAGCATCTACCATTGCACAGTATATGGAAAATTATAAGATAATTATCGATAAATCCACAGTGCCTGTCGGCACTGGCGATAAAGTCAAAGCTAAAGTTCAGGAAATTCTTGCCGCGCGCAGCCGCGGTGATTTGAGTTTTGATGTCGTTTCAAACCCTGAGTTCCTCAAAGAGGGCTCTGCTGTTGCTGACTGTATGAAACCAGACAGAATCATTATAGGTACCGATAGCAAAAATGCTGAAGACGCCATGCGCGAACTTTATGCGCCTTTTAATCGCAATCATGAAAAAATTATTGTCATGGATGTGCGCAGTGCGGAATTGACGAAGTATGCCGCTAACTGCATGTTAGCTACCAAAATCAGTTTTATGAATGAAATGGCTAACCTTGCTGAATTGTTAGGCGCGGATATTGAAGCCGTACGCCATGGCATTGGTAGTGATCCACGAATCGGCTATCAATTTATTTACCCTGGTGTTGGTTATGGTGGTTCTTGTTTTCCAAAAGATGTACAAGCCTTGATACAAACTGCGGAAAAAATTAATTTTGATTCAAAGGTTTTGAAAGCTGTCGAAGCTAGAAACAATGAACAAAAGACGACACTGTTTAAAAAAATTTACGCACATTTTAATGGTGATTTAAAAGGGAAAACTTTTGCTATTTGGGGTTTGTCATTTAAGCCCAATACGGATGACATGCGCGAAGCGCCTTCTCGAGTATTGATGGAGGCGCTTTGGGCGGCAGGCGCAAGAGTTCAAGCCTTTGATCCAGAAGCGATGAATGAAACTCAGCGTATATATGGAAACAGAGATGATTTAATGCTCTGTGGTACCAAAGAGGCAGCATTAAAAAGTGCGGATGCATTAGTGATCGTTACTGAGTGGCAAGCATTTCGTGCACCGGATTTTGATCTAATTAAAAATATGCTTTCAGAGGCAGTTATTTTTGATGGGCGTAATATGTATGACCCTAACAGAATGCGGAAAAAAGGGTTTATTTATTATTCCATTGGGCGTCGAGTATAGAATTCATATGAGTATAAACATGGACAATTTAAAATTAGTTGTTATAGGCTTGGGCTATGTTGGTTTGCCGCTTGCTGTGGAATTCGGCAGGAAATTTCAGACTACCGGTTTTGATATTAATCAATCAAGAGTGGATGAATTATTAAAAGGTGTAGATCGCACTCTCGAAACATCGTCGGAAGATCTAAGTTCCTCGTCTTTCCTACGCTTCACAACCAATAAAAAAGACATAATAGGTGCAGATGTTTACATAGTGACAGTTCCTACGCCTATAGATGATAGTTATCATCCTGATTTAACTCCTCTCGAAAAAGCATCTAGCCTACTTGGAGAAGTAATCAAAAAGGAATCTATAGTTATTTATGAGTCAACTGTTTATCCGGGATGTACAGAGGAAGTATGCATTCCAATTATAGAAAGAGTTTCAGGGTTAAAATTCAATAAGGATTTTTTTGCAGGTTACAGCCCTGAGAGAATCAACCCAGGGGACAAAGAAAGAAAGCTTACCAATATAATTAAAATTACATCCGGTTCAACCCCAAAAACTACGGACTTTGTTGATGCGTTATACCGCCAAATACTGACTGTAGACACTCACAAAGCTAGTAGCATTAAGGTGGCTGAAGCAGCTAAGGTTATTGAAAACACACAACGTGATTTGAATATTGCATTAGTGAATGAATTAGCGCTTATTTTCCACCGCATTGGTATAGACACGTTAGAAGTACTTGAGGCTGCTGGCAGCAAGTGGAACTTCTTGCCTTTCCGGCCAGGCCTAGTTGGCGGCCATTGTATCAGTGTTGACCCGTATTATTTAACTCATAAAGCTCAACAGGTTGGGTATTACCCTCAAGTTATTCTCTCTGGGCGCCGAGTCAATAATTCGATAGGGGCTTTTATAGCGGATTCTATTATAAAAATGATGACTAAGCGAAAAACCCAAGTTGTTGATGCTCGAGTTCTTGTTATGGGCCTTACTTTTAAAGAAAACTGTCCTGATCTGCGCAATACAGGTGTTGTAAGCATTATAGATGAAATGAAAACCTATAACACGCAAATAGATATTTATGATCCATGGGCAGACCCTAAAGAAGCTCATCATGAATACAATCTGCAATTGATCAATTCACCTCAAAAAAATACTTATGATGCAATCATTATTTGTGTTGCACACACTCAATTTAAGGAAATGGGTGCAGAGGGAATTCGCGCTTTGGGCAAAATTAACCATGTGCTATTTGATGTAAAGCATGTTCTTCCCAAATCTGCTGTTGATGCACGTCTCTAGAAATCTAGTCAAATAGGAAAATGAAATGAAAAATTTTGCGTTAATTGGTGCTGCAGGTTATATCGCTCCAAGACATATGAAAGCTATAAAAGAAACAGGAAGTAATTTGGTTGCAGCACTGGATCCCAATGATTCTGTTGGAATTATTGATAGCCATTTCCCTGATGCTGATTTTTTTACGGAATTTGAGCGCTTTGATAGGCACATTGATAAAGCCCGTCGTGCGGGAACAGAAAAAAAAGTTGATTATGTTGCCATTTGTTCCCCTAATTATTTGCATGATTCTCACATGCGTTTTGCATTGCGTTCAGATGCCGACGCTATTTGCGAAAAACCCTTGGTGCTTAATCCATGGAATATTGACGGTCTTCTGGAAATTGAAAAAGAGACTGGCCGCAAGATAAATACCATTTTGCAATTACGCTTACATCCGGCAATTATCGCGTTGCGTAATAAAATCGCTGCGACAAAACTTACCAAAAAGGTTGAAGTTGATCTGACTTATATAACCTCACGTGGACATTGGTATCTGCAATCATGGAAGGGTGATGAAAAAAAATCGGGTGGTATTGCTACCAATATTGGCGTGCATTTCTACGATATGCTTCATTTTGTCTTCGGAAAATTGCAGGACAACCGCGTACATTACAATGCGCCTACAAAAGCGGCGGGATACCTCGAATATGAAAATGCAAGGGTGCGTTGGTTCCTGTCTGTTGATGTCAATGATATTCCTGTTGAAGTGCGCGCTTCTGGTCAGCGAACTTACCGCGCAATTACTGCTAACGGGGAATCAATAGAGTTTTCGGATGGTTTCACCGATCTGCACACCATTAGCTACAAAGAAGTTCTTGCGGGTAGAGGTTTTGGTCTAGAAGAAAATCGTGTTGCTATTGAAACAGTTGCTCACATCAGAAATGCCAAAATAGAAAGTCTGGTAGGTGATTATCATCCCTTCGTTAAAAATTTAGCTGAGTAACAAATTCATGAGCTACCAAGCACATGCAAGCGCTATTATTGATGATGGTGCAGAAATAGGCGAAGGCTCTCGAGTTTGGCATTTTGTCCATGTATGCAGTGGCGCCAAGATTGGAAATCACTGCTCTCTTGGGCAAAATGTATTTGTGGGTAACAAAGTCGTCATTGGTAACAACTGCAAAATCCAAAATAATGTTTCTGTATACGACAACGTCACATTAGAGGAGGGTGTATTTTGTGGACCAAGCATGGTGTTTACTAATGTGTACAATCCGCGCTCACTGATTGAACGCAAAAATCAATACCGTAACACTCTCGTCAAGAAAGGCGCAACGCTTGGCGCAAATTGCACCATAGTTTGCGGCGTAACTATTGGCGCCTATGCATTTATTGGTGCGGGCGCAGTAATAAATAAAGACGTTCCAGATTACGCGCTTATGGTAGGTGTCCCCGCCAAACAAATTGGGTGGATGAGCGAATTTGGCGAACAACTGACTCTGCCTCTTGAAGGCAAGACACAAATCCAATGTCCACACACAGACGAGCTTTATCTGCTTGACGGAAAACAGCTTATTAAGGTAAATAAATAAGATGCAATTTATAGACTTGGCTGCCCAACAAGCCCGAATCAAAAAACAGATAGATACCAACATTCAAAAAGTACTGACGCATGGTCAATATATTCTGGGGCCAGAAGTCGAAGAGTTAGAACAAAAATTAGCAGAATATGTAGGCGTTAAATATTGTATTAGCTGTGCAAATGGCACTGATGCACTTCAAATTGCCCAAATGGCTCTTGGTGTTTCGTTTGGCGACGAAGTCATTACGCCCGGTTTTACTTATATCGCCACAGCAGAAACAGTGGCACTGCTGGGAGCTAAGTCTGTTTATGTAGACGTCGATCCCAAAACCTATAATCTCGACCCCACAAAATTAGAACAAGCAATCACCGCAAAAACCAAAGCAATTATTCCCGTATCACTTTATGGTCAATGTGCCGACTTCGACGCAATCAATGCAATAGCCGCCAAATATGGCATACCAGTAATAGAAGATGCCGCCCAAAGTTTTGGTGCTACCTACAAAGGTAAGAAGTCGTGCAATTTAAGCAGCATTGCGTGCACAAGTTTTTTTCCTAGCAAACCCTTGGGGTGCTACGGTGATGGCGGCGCCATCTTTACCAATGATGACGAATTAGCCAAAGTGATGCGCCAAATAGCACGCCATGGGCAAGATCGTCGCTATCATCACATTCGTGTAGGTATTAATAGTCGGCTGGACACTATTCAAGCCGCCATCTTATTACCCAAATTTGCAATCTTTGATGATGAAATACAACTGCGCCAAAAAGTAGCGAGTATTTACAACAAGCTGCTAAAAGAAGTCGGCATAGAAACTACACCGTACATCGATACCTGTAACACTAGTGTTTATGCGCAATACACGATTCGCGTAAAAAATCGCGATCTAGTTATAGAGCACTTAAAAAAAGCCGGCGTACCAACCGCCGTGCATTACCCAATCCCACTCAACAAGCAACCCGCAGTAGCATCAGCCATAAATCTTCCTATTGGGGACAAACTTTCTGAAGAGGTTGTCAGCTTACCAATGCATCCCTATTTAACTACTGAACAACTAAGCCATGTGGCAGAGAAAATAAAAACGGCTTTAGATTATGCTTAATCGGTTTCGGCAAAAAAACTCTTTTTTTTCGAATACTGTTGCGCTAGTGAGTGGAAATATACTGGCGCAACTTATTGTTGTGCTTGCCTCACCTATTCTTACCAGACTTTACTCTCCCGAGGATTTTGGGATCCTCGCTGTGTTTACAGCCATTTTGGGTACAGTGGTAATCTTCTCCGCTCTTTCTTATGAGTCCGCCATCCCTCTCCCAGCGTCAGATGTTATAGCCGCACGACTGGTGATTCTGAGTCTCGCAATCGTCATCTTAATTACAATTTTAACGGGGCTATTCGCGTGGGTGTTTAAGAAAAGTATTGCTGTATTAGTGGGTGATGAAATGTCGTTTTGGATGTGCTACTTATTACCCGTAGGGGTTTTCTGCTCAGGCCTCTACCAAACGCTGAGTTTTTGGGGCATACGAAAAAAGCACTTCTCGCTAATTGCCATTACCAAACTTACGCAATCTGGTTTCTTAGTTACGATCCAAATAGTCGGTGCCTCAGGTGGCGCACTATTTCTGCTGATAGGTCAAGTATTCGGTCAAGGGGCGGGCTTTTTAAAATTACTGTATAAATCCTTGAATGAAATCAGAGGCCTAATAAGCAATTCCTCACTAATTCAATATCGAACTGCAGCAATTGAGTTTAAAAACTTCCCCCTTATTGAAACATGGGGGCGTGTATTTAATACCGGTAGTGGACACCTACCAGCAATTTTATTAGTGCTGTGGTTCTCACCTGCGGCAGCTGGTTTATTTATTTTGGCCAATAGAGTTATTTTAGCTCCTATGCAATTAATAGGGTCTGCAATTGCCAACGTGTTTTACTCAGATGCACCTAAAGCCTACCGAGATAACAACCTGGGAACAATGGTTAAAAAACTGCATTCCGTACTATCCGGCTTGGTCACACCACCAGTGATACTCCTAGCAATTGCTGCTCCCTATATATTCTCTTGGATTTTTGGCAAAGCTTGGGCAGAATCTGGTGAGTTGGTGCAGGCAATGATTTTGATGCTGTATATCCAATTTATTACATCACCATTATCTCAAACCTACAACATCATGAATCGACAGGAGATAGGTGTCTATATTCAAGCACTGATGTTGATTGTACGAGTTATATCTATATATATTGGCGCCCATTTTGAAAGCTTATTGCTTGCTATTACCTTATATTCTTCATCAACAGCAATCTGCTATCTACTCTTATTAATTTGGGTTTTCAAAGTTACTGGATGCAAAGTAAGATCCATGCTTTACGTCATGATTAAGGACACTCTGATTGCATTAGGGGTATTGGCTCCTCTATTACTGGCAATAATGCTAAATGTCGGGATGATCATAACTCTAGTTACTTCGCTACTGTCTTTGTTTTTAGGAGCGATTTACTACCTGTATTTTTACAAGGTGACGTTAAAAAATAAAGAGCAAAATTAATATGGTAAAAAAATTATTGCAACCAATTTTCTTAAAAGTTCTCCCTAAAATATTTTATGAAACAAGGTTTGGTCAAACCCCAATTTCTATAAAACATTTTGTGTGGCAAAAGATTTTCGGCATCAACAAAAATGCCTACTGGCCAATGCATTTTTCTAGCAAAATATCCCATCCACAAAATGTATATTGCGGCATAGAAACTTGCCCAGGCTATATGCCAGGATGCTACATCCAAGCCAAGGGAAAAATTTATATTGGTGACTATACACAAATTGCTGCAAATGTCGGTTTAATTAGCGTAAATCACTCTGTGTATGACAACCGACTCCATGAGGAGCCACAAAATATTACAATCGGAAAATACTGCTGGATTGGCATGAATAGCGTCATTCTACCAGGGGTAATATTGGGTGATTTCACAGTAGTGGGTGCAGGCTCTGTTGTTACCAAATCCTTTGGGGATGGCTTTTGCGTAATTGCAGGCAACCCAGCCAAATTAATACGGCACCTAGATCCAGATAAATGCATCCGCAATAAAAGTCCATATGAATACAACGGCTACATTAAATCAGAAAAATTCGAAAAATATCGCCTTAAGAATTTGAATGTATGATATCAATTATTGATTACGGTGTTGGCAACATAGGTTCCATCATCAATATGATTAAAAAAGTAGGCGGGGTTAGTGAAGTCATTAATGACCCCAGCCAGCTCAATAAGACTCAGAAATTACTGTTGCCTGGTGTCGGTTCTTTTGATCATGGTATGTCGAATTTGGCTGCATGGAAGAATTCTCTCGATCATGTTGTGCTAGAGAAAAAAACACCAATACTCGGTATTTGCCTAGGAATGCAATTATTAGCAAACCGAAGCGAAGAAGGGAAACTAGCTGGACTTGGCTGGATTGATGCAGATGTTGTGCGCTTCGACGCCAAGATAACTGAGCAAAATCTGCGAATCCCACATATGGGCTGGAATACCACAACTGTAAAAAAAGAAAACCCTCTCATAAATTCAAATGAAGAAAACAGATTTTACTTTGTGCATTCGTATCATATGCAGTGTAAAAATAAAAATGACATATTAACAGAAAGTATTCATGGCTACTCTTTTACATCATCTGTTTCAAAAAACAACATATATGGCGTGCAATTTCACCCCGAAAAAAGCCACAAGTTTGGCATGGCATTAATTAAGAAATATCTGGAGCTTAAATGCTAAACCACAGAGTGATTCCATGCTTGCTTTTGAAAGGCAACGGCCTCTACAAAACGACTCAATTTAAAAATCCAAAATATGTAGGCGACCCACTTAACGCCATAAGAATTTTTAATGATAAAGAGGTTGATGAACTAATTGTTCTAGATATAGCTGCAAATAAAACAAGGACTGAGCCAAACTATGAAACTATTGCAGAGTTTGCATCCGAGTGTTTTATGCCTCTTTGTTATGGTGGAGGCATTAGAAATCCAGATCAAGCAAAAAAATTGTTTGACCTGGGTGTAGAGAAAATCAGTTTACAAACAGCTGCGCTTGAGGACATTACCATTATTTCAAAAATCGCAAAAATTTATGGCAGCCAAAGCGTCGTTGTCTCATTAGACATAAAAAAGAACTTATTTGGAAAATATCAACTGTATTCATCAGCAAGCGGTAAAAAATTATCGTTATACTGGACTGATTTTCTTAAGGCTGCAGTAAGCGAAGGTGCAGGGGAGATTGTAATCAATTCGGTTGATCGTGATGGGATGATGGAAGGCATGGATTTTGATCTAATCAAGTTGACCTCAAGTGAGGTATCTGTTCCAGTTATCGCAATGGGCGGAGCTAGTGAAATAACAGACTTTAAAAAAGCAATTGACGCAGGTGCCTCTGCAGTTGCAGCAGGGGCAATGTTTGTTTATCAAAAGCCACATCGTGCGGTATTAATTACCTACCCTGAATATTCAACATTAGAAAAATTATTAGCAGAGTGATCTATGAGCAAGACTTATCAAATTTGTACCCGTTGCGTCATGGATACGTCCGCATCAGATATCACCTTCAATGATAAGGGAGAGTGCAACTACTGCACAAACTACCTGCGCCAGATGGCAAGCATGGCGCATCAAAACAGCCCAGATTCGAATAGACTAAACAAGCTGATACAGAACATCAAAAACTCATCTACCGGCAAACAGTACGACTGCATTGTAGGTGTCAGCGGCGGCGTAGATAGCTCCTATGCGCTATACATTGCGGTCAAAAGTGGCTTAAAACCTCTGGCAGTCCACCTCGATAATGGATGGAATTCCGAACTAGCCGTAGCCAACATAGAGAATCTTGTAAAAATATTAAATGTAGACCTGTATACACATGTCATCGATTGGGAAGAAAATAAAAGTCTACAAAGAGCTTTTTTTAAGGCAAATGTAGTTGATATTGAATTACTAATGGATAATGCCATGCTCGCCCTAAATTATGAGATGGCAGCCAAATACAACGTAAAGTACATTTTGGCAGGAACCAATACTGCAACCGAAGGAATTGCTATACCACCATCATGGAATCACTATAAAAAAGACGCACAAAATATTAAAAATATTAATAAAAAATTCGGCACCCAACCAATTAAGACGCACCCACTTATTTCGACATTGAAGTACCTTTATATGGAGTTAGTAAAAGGTATCAAATGGGTATCATTTTTGGACTATGTGCCTTATCAAAAACAAGATGCCATTAGAATTTTACAGGAGGAAGTTAATTACAAGCCCTACCCCTACAAACATTATGAATCTGTTTTTACCAGATTTTACCAAGGCTATATACTGCCTCAAAAATTTGGGGTAGATAAGCGCAGAATTCATCTCTCTGCTCTAGTAGCTAGCGGAGAAATGAATAGGGAATATGCCTTAACTCATTTTGAGAAAATCCCCTACAACAGCATCGATGACATGAACAGCGATTTAGCTTATGTCTGCAAAAAATTAGGCTTTACACAAGATGAACTAAAAAAGTATATGGCAGAGACTCCCGTTCCGCATGAATTTTATGGCTCTGAAAAATGGCTGTGGGAACTAGCATTAAAAATCCGATCAAAATTACGCTATAGCAGAAGGGTGTAAATAAGCCTTGAAAGCAGCTATTTATATGCCAGCATCCATTCCTTTTGGGGGCGCCGAACGGCGGTTCGCATACTTGTTCGTGCAGCTACAACGAATGAAACAAAATGTATGCCTCATAACAAATGAAAGCGCCCATCAAAAATTAGAATCTGTTATTCCGGAAATAAAAGAATTTCAAGATAATATTTATTACCCCCAAAGCTATTCGTTTACTGGCAGCAGCCTTTTAAAAAAAATAAAGCTCCTACAAACTATATTTTTTATAAAGACAATTATTTATCTATTGAGAGAAAGCATTCATCATATCCACTTTCCAGTTAATCCTAGTGGATATACATTCCTCATGAGCCTACTGGCGCGCTGGTTTGGCATTACCATATCATGCTCGGTTGTAAACTCACTAAAAAAAGAAAAATCTGATTTCTCATGGATTCAATATCGTCTGTGGAAAGGTGTTTTGAATAGGTGCAAATGGATAGATTTTTTATCGCCATCCATTCAGAAAAATATGTTGCATATATTTGGCAGTAACCAGCCTTTATTTAATTGTGCAACCATCTCTCCCTGCAGCTTTTCTTATGCTGCGGATATGCTTTTTGCACAGCTGAACACCAATCCAAATCCGTCCCCCCCAAAAAATATCGACGTTTTATTTTTATCAAGATTTATTAAAGGCAAGGGCATTGACTTACTGCTGAATGCAATAAAAATACTGGACGACAAAAAACTACCCTATAAATTCTATATCGCCGGATTTGGACCGCTTGAACAAGAGATTAAAGCAACGACAGAAAATCTTTCACATGTAAATTGTGAAATTTCTTACGCAAGCAACCCTATTGAAATACTACAGCGCTCAAAAATAGTACTGTCTATTCAGCAGTATGAAAATTATCCATCGCAAACACTTCTTGAGGCTTCCGCATGTGAAACCGCAGTTATTGCTACCGATGTAGGCGACACCAGAATGATTTGTAATGAATCAAATTCGCTCCTAATAAAAAATGAGGGATTAATGCTTGCAAACGCAATTGAACTGCTTTTAGTAAGTGATTCTTTAAGAATGGGACTTTCAAAGAAATTGCGCGAAGACGTCATGAAAGGACATTCAGTAAAAAAGTTCGCTGAATATTATATTCAGAATACATGCCTCCGAACCGATGAGACATTAACTTGAATATTTATCTTTTATATCTGGCGTTATCTTATTTTTTTATTTTAACGTGCCTTTACATTGTAGAACAAAAAATATCAAACAGAGATGCATTCTCTCCGGGCAATATCTTTATATATTTTTCCGCATTAAGCGGGCTTCCTTTATTGTGGTTTTCAACAAATACGGAAGCTATTGATGAACTTATCTTTGCAAATCTAGATAGCCAGTATCATCAAATAAATCTTGCGTATAGAGCTTACGTGTATACGATTATAGGTATGTTGATTTCCTATATTGGCATCGTGCTTGGCAATAAAGTTAGACATCCCCTATTAAATTATTTTTTCTCAAAAGCTTTACCGCTAAAAGCCTTCCAAAATCAATACGTTCCGCAAAAATCCGCAACACGAGCGCGCAATAGAGGTGGGATTGTCTTTCTTGTTGGCATATTCGTGTACTTAATTTTTATTCAAAAAATGGGAGGGATTACGGACTTATGGGAAAACCTGCATGAGCGCGTTGAGCGTGCATCTGGACTAGGCTATTTACAAACTTTTTACTCATATTCGATAGTCTTTGGTGCACTATTAATAATCTATGCAGGCTTATTGAAACGTCGCTTTTTATTTTCAGCAACAATTGCAGTGCTCACTATATTGATTCTTGCCTCTCTTGGCCAAAGAGGCCCAGTAGCGGAGTTCATATTTGCGATTATCGTCGTTTATCATTATAAAATTCACTCAATAAATAACATCTTTACTATTAAGACTATAAGCGCTGCCACCATCTTTATTATATTTATGTTGTTATCTGTGCAGTTCCGCACGGCAGGTGCACTTGAGAAGTATCAAGCTGAACCTGGAGAGCTATTTGCTGACGCACAAAGCTCCTTTGAGCGCCATGTTATTGTCAGGTTCGGCAGACTTGAGCGAGATATTGCAATACTGGGTTATTTCGATCAGCACAACATATGGTGGGGCGCATCCTATTATTCGTTGATTACAGCACCCATCCCCAGAAGCAAATATCCCGACAAGCCTCCTGTAGACACGGGACGTTATCTTCTAGCTATTGCAGGCGGCGAGGATATCGCTCCTCCCGTACCTGTTAGCGAACTACCCCCTTCTTCTTGGCCAGATGCTAATTGGGCCGGATACATGAACTTTTATATACCGGGATTTATTGCGGCTTATTTATTATCGGGATTTATTCTTGGATTTACATTTCAACATGTACGTCATCGTAACTACCCTATAGCCGCAGTTGTATTTTATGGAATGTTTTCTTGGGGTGGCTGCCCAGCAGTCAGCCCTCTGGGTTTAGTGGCCATAGCCACAGATGTTGGAATACTATTAATTTGGTGCTACTTTTTTACGGTTTTTAGGTCAAGAAATCGAGACATAAGAAAATGAGAATCCTTATAGTTGGCCCCCTCCCCCCTCCATATACTGGACAATCTGTTTCATTTAAAAAACTAAAAGAACAACTAGAGTCTAATCACCGTATTGGTCATGTATATCATGTTAATACGGCTCCCCAAAAGGCACATATCACCGGCAAAGCAAGCCTGAATAGATTATTGGAAACAAGCAAATTAGTTTTAAGATTTTTAGTGATGCTTATTTTTAAACAGCCATCAGTTATCTATCTCACGAAAGGATCCACAAAAAATGGTTTCATGAGAGATTATATATTGCTAATAATTAAGAAAATTTTTTCGCCAAAGGCTCGCTTTATTGTTCACTTGAAAGGTGGCAATTACGATAAGCTCTACGAATCATGCACACCAAAATATCAGCGTAAAATTGTATGGTTTCTCGAAAATGTCTCTTCGATTATTGTTTTGGGTAAATCACTAGTGAAAATGTATGATTTTTTACCGTCTGTACATAATAAAATTACAGTAATTGAAAATGCATTAACCATTGACAACCCTCTTAGTATTGAATCCTTACAAGTTAAACATAAAGAAAACATCGTACAATTGTTGTTCCTATCAAATTTAATTTACACCAAGGGATATGGACATCTTTTGGAAGCATGCAAGATTTTACTCGAAAGGGGTGTGAATAACTTTCACCTCACATTTGCCGGCGAATTCATGAAAAGCCCAGACGACCCAAGCACAATAAATATTGACGCTTATCAGCAGAATTTTTTGAACATGATTTCTTCTGCGGAAATTAATGCATATGTATCATATAATGGGCCGATTACCGG
Source organism: uncultured Cellvibrio sp. (assembly GCA_966252135.1). Lineage (GTDB taxonomy): Bacteria > Pseudomonadota > Gammaproteobacteria > Pseudomonadales > Cellvibrionaceae > Cellvibrio. The sequence goes on from CBINNU010000006.1 coordinate 195,581, forward strand.
CGATCAAAAAAAACTAGCTTTAGAAAAGACCCATGTATTTATACTACCAACGCAATATCATGTAGAAGGCCAGCCCGTATCAATAATTGAAGCAATGGCATATGGCTGTGCAATCATTGCCACGAATTATCGATCCATTCCTGATTTAATTGAAGATCAAGCCAATGGAATATTGGTAGATTACGAAAACCCAGCGCGCTTAGCTGACGCACTTGAGGGTCTAATCAAAAATCGAGAGAAATTGGCGCAATATTCACTGCGTTCAATTCAAACCTATCAGGAAAAGTTTCGCTGGGATATACACTTCCAGAAAATGATGAGCCTATTTATGATGAATTAAGGATTCACACAATGAAAAAGAAAGCACTTATTACGGGAATTACCGGCCAAGATGGTTCCTATCTTGCAGAGTTTTTATTGCAAAAAGGCTATGAAGTGCATGGCATAAAACGTCGCGCCTCACTTTTTAATACCCAACGCGTTGATCATATCTACGAAGATCCTCACGTAGAAAACCAACATTTTATTCTGCATTACGGAGACCTAACGGACTCATCAAATCTGACCAGAATCATTCAACAAATAAAACCGGATGAAATTTATAATCTCGGCGCTCAATCGCACGTCGCAGTAAGCTTTGAGGCACCCGAATACACCGCCGACGTTGATGCTATGGGTGCTCTACGAATTTTGGAGGCAGTTCGTCTTTTAGGACTAGAAAAGAAAACCCGTTTTTACCAAGCATCAACCTCTGAACTTTACGGGTTGGTGCAAGAAACTCCACAAAAAGAAACCACGCCGTTTTATCCCCGCTCCCCTTATGCAGTGGCAAAACTCTATTCTTACTGGATTACTGTTAATTACCGTGAAGCTTATGGCATGTATGCCTGTAATGGCATCCTGTTTAATCACGAATCGCCAAGGAGGGGTGAAACCTTTGTTACACGAAAAATTACACGTGGTTTAGCAAACATAGCCCAAGGCCTTGAGACCTGTTTGTATATGGGTAACATCGATGCGATGCGAGACTGGGGACATGCAAAAGATTATGTTCGGATGCAATGGATGATGCTTCAACAAGAGCAAGCTGAAGACTATGTTATTGCAACTGGCGTCCAATATTCTGTTCGGCAATTCATCGAGTGGTCCGCAGCAGAATTAGGTATAACACTGAAATTCGAGGGCTCAGATGTAGATGAAGTAGCAATTGTTACTGATGTAGTTGGAGATGATGCCCCTGCGGTAAAAGTAGGGGATGTTATCGTTAAAATCGACCCTCGCTATTTCCGCCCGGCAGAAGTGGAAACCCTACTTGGTGACCCATCAAAAGCCAAAGAAAAATTGGGCTGGGAACCGCAAATTACCACGCAAGAAATGTGTGCGGAAATGGTTGGAGAGGATTTAAAAACATCCAAACGCCATGCACTACTGAAAAAGTATGGCTATGATGTGCCAATTTCAGTGGAGAGCCGCTCATGAGTCAATTTGATCAGCCCATTTTTGTCGCGGGCCACAAAGGAATGGTCGGTTCAGCAATAATCCGCCAACTCGAGTCTTTGGGCTATAGAAATATAATAGGTCACTCTCGAACCGAATTAGATTTACTAAATCAAGTAGAAGTAAACACCTTTTTCAAAAAGATAAAACCAGCACAGGTATATTTGGCAGCAGCCAAAGTCGGCGGTATTCACGCCAACAATGAATATCCAGCCGATTTTATTTACGAAAACCTGATGATTGAAGCCAATATTATCAATGCTGCTCACCGTGCCGATGTACAGCAATTACTTTTTCTTGGCTCTTCATGTATATACCCGAAATTCGCTCCGCAACCAATGAAAGAAGATGCATTGCTGACTGGCATACTGGAACCCACCAATGAACCCTATGCAATTGCTAAAATCGCAGGAATTAAGCTTTGCGAAAGTTATAATCGCCAATATGGTCGTGACTACCGCAGCGTAATGCCAACTAATCTATACGGCCCCAATGATAATTTTCATCCTGAGAACTCACACGTCATTCCAGCACTAATTCGTCGTTTTCACGAAGCAAAAATGGCAAATACTGATGATATAACTATTTGGGGTAGTGGGACGCCAATGCGCGAATTTTTACACGTAAATGACATGGCTGCCGCAAGTGTACATATTATGAATCTTGCCAAAACCACCTACAAAGAAAACACTCAGACAATGCTTTCGCACATTAACGTAGGAACTGGAGTTGACTGCAGCATTCGTGAGCTTGCCGAGAAAATTGCCAGAACTACAGGATTTAAAGGCCAACTTAAATTTGATGCTAGTAAACCGGATGGGGCGCCAAGAAAGCTGCTTGATGTAAGCCGCTTAAAAAAACTAGGGTGGGAACCAGCAATATCATTAGATAGCGGACTGCAACAAACTTATGATTGGTTTATAAAAAACATAGACAATTACCGTATTTAATTTATTAGACAGCAACCTTTCATTAGCCAATTGTGAAATAACCATGAATATCGATCTTAAGATATCAATCATTACCGTCGCTTATAATAGTGAAACAACAATTAGAGATACTATCGAATCGGTTATTTCGCAAACGTACCCCAACATCGAATATATTATCGTTGATGGCAAATCGACTGATAAAACATTGGATATTGTAAATGAATACAGAGAGAAAATTTCGCTGGTAATTAGCGAGCCGGATAAGGGTATATATGATGCCATGAACAAAGGCATCACATATGCCACAGGAGATGTGATTGGAATTTTAAACTCAGATGATTTTTATGAAACAACAGATGCCCTTGAATACATGGCAAACCAGATTATACTTCACCCTGAAGTCGATATATTTTTTGGCGATCTTGTTTTTTGTAAACAAAATAATACCACCATTGTTACAAGAATTTATCAAGCAAAAAGCTTTAAGCCATGGAAATTGCGGTTTGGTTGGATGCCACCACACCCTTCTACATTTATAAGAAAGAAAGCCTACAACCTAGTAGGCTCATACTCACTTAAATACAAAATATCCGCCGACTATGAAATGTTTGTGCGGATGCTTTTTTCACATAAATTATCTTATAAATGGTGTAATAAAATTCTTGTGCGGATGCGCCAGGGAGGAATAAGTACTTCCGGATATAAAAATAGCCTTAATTTGAATAAAGAAATAGTCAGTGCCTGCAAATATAATGGGCTATACACCAATATAATATTGGTGATGTTAAAAATTCCGTTCAAGCTGCTTGAGTTGACGCCTCACTTTCGGCGGACTGAACAATGATTAATGTATCAATAACAGGCGCCAATGGCTTTTTAGGCTCCGCATTAGTTAAATATATTGCACATCATACTAATTTTTCCCCAATATCCATTGTGCGAAATACAACCGCAACAAATAGGCAGAAATTAATTTCTCCCGTCTATATTGAAAACCTTTCTGACAAAGAAACTTTATCTAAATGCCTTAGCAATACTGATGTTCTTATACACACCGCAGCTATAACGCAATCGCCCAAAAAGGCTAGTCAAAACACAATAAATGAATTAACCGATGTTAATTTTTTTGCCGCTTTAGAACTTGCCAAACTGGCGGCCTGCTGTGGAGTAAAGCGATTTATCTTCATAAGCTCGGTTAAAGTAAATGGCGAAACAACCATACACACACCATTTACTGAAGAAGATACGCCGAGCCCCAGCGATGCCTACGCAATCTCAAAATATAATACAGAGATGGGATTATTTGATTTGAGTCGACATACAAAAATGGAGATTGTGGTTATTAGACCTCCTTTAATATATGGGCCTGGCGTCAAGGCAAACTTTCACAACTTAATGATTTTATTAAACAAGGGCTACCCGCTTCCACTTAGCAGTATTAAAAATAAACGAAGCTATATATATGTGGATAATCTGGCTGATCTAATAATTAAATGTATAGATAGCCCTGCCGCAGCTAATCAGGTTTTTTTGGCAAGTGACGGCGAAGACTTATCAACACCCGATCTTATAATGAGACTTGGTAATGCCATAGGTAAGCCAACTCGACTTTTTCCGATTCCACCAAAGCTATTAAAATCAGTGGCCTCGATCCTAAACAAGGGAGATATAGCTCAGCGCTTATGCGACTCGTTACAAATTGGAGTAGGCAAAGCAAATACCTTATTAAATTGGAAGCCTCCAGTATCAATTAATTCCGGCTTAGATATAACCGCAGCCGATTTTTTAAAAAAACATAAAGGATAGATTTAAATTGATTAGACTATTTGACTTCGCCTTATCACTTTTAGGGATTTTACTAATCTCGCCCCTGCTCATTATTATTACTATTGTTGGGCTATTCGATACGGGACGCCCTCTTTTTAAGCAAGAGCGAGTCGGAAGATATAATAAACCTTTTACACTATTTAAGTTTCGAACAATGCATATCAATACGGCAGATCAGCCCACTCATATGACATCAATATCTTCCGTTACAAAATTTGGCTCCTTTTTAAGGCGAACTAAACTAGATGAACTACCACAATTATGGAATGTTTTGACTGGAGACATGAGCTTGGTTGGCCCTCGCCCCTGCCTTTTTTCTCAACAAGAGTTAGTTGAGGCCAGAAACAAGTACGGGATTTTCAATATGCGACCGGGAATAACCGGGCTTGCTCAAATAAATAAAATTGACATGTCGCAACCCGAATTGCTTGCAGAAATCGACAATGAGATGATGAAATCACTCTCTTTAAAAAAATATTTTACATATATATTTAAAACCCTTTTAGGTGGCGGTTCAGGAGATAGAGTAAAATCTCTATGATTTTCTCAAAGAGCCACATAGAAGCATATTCCTCCCCGTGACAATAGAATTAAAAATATGAAACTAGTTATTTTTCGCGAATCACCAGAGTATTACAATGTTATTTAATTCTTTAGAATTTATATTTGCATTTCTTCCTATAACGCTATTAATTTACTATGTTTTTATTTCTAAAAACTTAATATATGCATCTAAATTCTGGTTGGTTGGTGCTAGTTTATTTTTTTACGCATGGTGGAATATTTTTTATCTCCCGCTTTTAGTGTTCTCGATACTATTAAATTATTATTTGAGCCGGTTTCTAGTTAGAGGCAATAAAAATGGACTTATTTTAGGTATTGTTTTTAATTTATCACTGCTCGGATATTTTAAATATGCCAATTTTTTTATTGATAATGTTAACAAACTAGGCTTCAACATTATTGCCCCCGAAATAATCCTGCCACTAGCAATCAGTTTTTTCACATTCCAGCAAATAGCCTATCTGGTTGATAGGTATCGCGGACTGGCACAACACAACAGCTTTCTAGACTACGCTTTATTTATAACGTTCTTTCCGCAGTTAATTGCCGGCCCTATTGTTCATCATAAAGAAATGATGCCTCAATTCTCCAGCGCAAAAAATCTACTTATTAACAATAGAAATATAGCCTTAGGAATCTTTATTTTTATAACAGGATTATTTAAGAAAATTGTCATTGCGGACAGCTTCGCTGTATGGGCTAATGAGGGCTTTTCAGCGAAGGAACAATTAAGTCTTATTGATGCATGGTCAACCAGTCTTAGTTATACATTTCAACTGTATTTCGATTTTAGTGGCTACACTGATATGGCTATAGGATTAGCGTTGCTTTTTAATATCAAGCTTCCTATAAACTTTAACTCTCCATATAAAGCGTTAGATATTCAAGACTTTTGGAGAAGATGGCATATTACATTGAGTCGATTTCTTCGAGACTATTTATACATTCCCCTTGGCGGCAACAGAAGAGGTACTTTACGCGTATACTTAAATTTATTTTTAACTTTCTTATTGGGAGGGCTTTGGCATGGAGCAAGCTGGATGTTTGTCATATGGGGCGCATTACATGGATCGGCCTTAATACTACACAAACTATGGAAAACCCTTAACTTTAAAATGCACCCACTACTTGCATGGATTGTTACATTTAATTTTATTAACTTTTCTTGGATTTTTTTTAGAGCAGAAGACTTGGACTCTGCATTTCGAGTTATACATGGAATGATTGGAAATTACAATTTTAGCCAGCCTGGAGTCAGTATTATTAAGGAGGCAAGTACTTTTATTGAAAACTACCCGGCCCAATTAGCTATCATTTTAATGCTAGTAGTAACGGTCGTATGTGAAAACAGTGGCAAATTAATATCCACAAAAAAAATATCTTTTTCCCAGGCAATATGGGTTGCATCATTATTTTCAATAATTTTTATACTGTCCATTACCTCAAGTCTTTCAAAATCAGAATTCCTTTATTTTAATTTTTAATTCTATGAAAAAAATAATCTTTGCTTTTTTCCTCACTTTTTTGGTTATTATTTCTTCATATTTTTGTTTATGGTTAGCCTCATTAGGGGGTTATCAGCCCGCTGAGCACTGGTTAAAAACTGTTTATGAAATCAAAGAGTATAACTCCAAAAAAATATCGAATAGAAAAATAATAGTATTGAGCGGATCTAATAGTCTTTTTGGAGTTAACTCTAAGGTTCTCTCGGAGAAAACTGGAATGGATGTCATCAATTTGTCTGGACACGCGGGGCTGACTTTCAATTTTTTAGCGGAAAAAGCTGTTAGAAATGCAAGAGCGAACGATATAGTGTTAATGCCCTTGGAGTATGGTTTTTATTCTGAAAGCTCATCGCTCTCAAAGTGGCAAGTGGATAACATGCAGAGCTGGGGACATGAGCACATTAAAAGTTTTTCCTTTTGGGAAACTATTAGATATTCCAGGCATTCCGATTTTCAAGGAATAATCTCACGCTTAACGGCACAAGAAGCTATACCTCTAGACCCGATAGAAAATGCCCTTGAATATAATGCCAAAACAAAAAATGTGCCTATTATTCAGTGGAGAGGATATAGCTATAAATCAATGAACTACTATGGTGATATATTAGCTGACGAAAAAGCGACCAAAGATGTATTGAATACAAATCAAGACTATCTGTTGACTGGAAAAGTTTCTCCTTATTTTCTTAAGCAAGCAAAATTGCTTGATTTTAGGCTTAAGCAAAAGGGAGCAAAATTGTATTTTACGTGGCCCGTGTCTGTTAAAAATACAGGTCTTGATTTTAATGTTAGATCACATCTGCAGCGTGCTAATGCTCTAAAGAAAAAGATTAATATTTCAGGCCTTTCCTTTATTTGTAAACCAGAAAAATTCAATTTTTCGCCGGAAATGTTTTTCAATACTTATTATCATTTAAATTACAAAGGTGCGTTGCTTAGAACGTTGGAGCTTTCAAAATGCTTAAATGATGAGAGAGTTATTTCAACCGCAAAAGCAACTCAGGATGAGGAGTTGCTCGGTATGGTCGATACTCTGTATAAAGAATCGCTGAGAATATCTATAGTTTCAAAGCATATGGAACAACGAATAGCCGATTTGAATAATATCAAAGATGCACTAAGGAATTATTATAGAGATCATGGTTCCTACCCCAGAAGTGAAAAATGGGATGGAATATATAGCGCATGGGGGAAGTCTTCTGAAGATTGGATACCCGACCTGCAGCCTAGGTACATAAAGTATCTTCCAAGAGACCCTAGATTAGAAACCAATGGGCAAAATCAATATTTGTATAGATCTGACGGTTTGGACTTTAAGTTAATAGCAAATGGCACCAATAGTGATTGCGCCGGAATAAAAGTATATTATCCTGATACTCTTGATCCTAAAAGAGGTTGCTGGGCTTTTGGTTTTTGGACCCAAGGCGCAACTAATTGGTGAATTGTTTATCAGAAAGCTTATAAATTTTTATATGCCATCTGGCGAGGAAAAAGATCAAATGAAAAGAGTAATTATTTTTCTGTTTATTTTTTTTGCTATTAGCTGTGAAAGGAACAACACATCCACAAATGAAATTTTACCCCAAACACAATTCCCAACATATGCTATTGAGGAAACAACCCCCCAACGCGTTAAGGATTTGACACAAATTGTGTTCGCTCTGGAAAAATACAAACAAGATTTCGATCAGTATCCAATTAGCTCTAATAACGGGAAAAATTTTGATGGTCTTTTTGGAATGGAGGATCCAAAAGATGTTAATTGGATCAAGGGCTTGACGCCTAAATACCTCGAAAAATTACCCGCCGACCCTAGAGATTTAAAAAAATTACAAGGGCAATATTTGTATAAATCAAATGGCGCAAACTATATGCTGTTGGCATCGTCTCCAGACGACTGCGAACAAATAAAAGAGAATTATAAGAATCTTTTTCAATCAAAAAGAGATTGTTGGGCTTATGGTTACTGGACAGAGGGTGCATCTAATTGGTAACGCATGTTTATGAGCTCTGACGACGGCAACATCGTAAACGTCGAATCGACCAACTAGCCATCCTACTAACGGATCTTGTGGTTACGGTTCAATGTTTTGTCTCACAAAGAAACTAATCTGGGGGTTTTTATAGATTGCTCTTTGCGCATCCACACAAAATCCCCCATGGCTCCGGGTGAGTGGTAGCCTGTAGGAGCTTGCAATAGTAGATCTCTAATTGTTGCGCACTTATAGTTATCGCAAGCATAGCTAAGTTGAGTGAGTAATTGTTGAGCATCGCTCCAGTTAAGTGATACTTCCTCAGCGCGCATAATTCGGGGGTGATCGGTTCCACTCACGTTGTCGCCTATCAACAATTCTTCATATAACTTCTCACCAGGTCGCAATCCAGTATATTGAATTTCAATATCACCATTAGGATATTCTTCTGATTTAATTTCCAATCCTGATAAATGAATCATACGGCGGGCTAGATCAACAATTTTTACTGGCTCACCCATATCCAATACAAACACGTCGCCCCCCAACCCCATTGAGCCGGCTTGAATAACCAGTTCGGCTGCCTCGGGAATCGTCATAAAATACCGAATTATATCTGGGTGGGTAACGGTGACTGGGCCACCGTTTTTAATTTGTTCCCTAAATAGAGGTACTACAGATCCCGACGATCCCAAAACGTTTCCGAAACGAACCATGGTAAATCGTGTTTCTTTTTGGCGCTGGGCCAATGCTTGTAAAACCAGCTCAGCCATCCGTTTGGAGGCGCCCATAATATTGGTGGGGCGTACTGCTTTATCAGTAGAAATGAGTACAAAGGATTCAACTCTTGCTGCGATCGCTGCTTCGGCGCAATACCATGTTCCAAATATGTTGTTACGCACACCTTCAACTATATTGTGCTCGACTAATGGTACATGTTTATAAGCCGCAGCGTGATAAATGGTTTGCACCCCAAAAGCAGACATTATAGATTCCAGTCTGGCTTGATTTTGCACGGAGCCTAATAATGGAACCAACTCGATCGCATCGCTAAAGGATTTTGTGACTTCACCACGCAGTTCTTGTTCTATGTTGTAGAGGGCAAATTCATTCAGCTCGAATAAAATAAGGCATTTTGGGTTTTGCTTGATAATTTGACGGCATAATTCACTGCCAATAGATCCGCCAGCCCCTGTTACCATAACCACTTTGTTTTTTATGCAAGCATGCATAAGTTGAGGGTTGGATTTTACCGGATCGCGACCTAAAAGATCTTCGATATCCACATCTTTAATTTGTTCGATACGTGTTTTACCACTAACAATATCCGCTACTGCCGGGGCTGTTTGTACTTCGATTGCGAACGGTTCTAATTTTTTTAGCACTGCAGCGCGGCTGGCATGGTTGGCGCCACCTAAGGCCAATAGGATTTTTTCTACGCCTTTATGTTGAAGAAGGTTGCCAATTTTATTGGGTGAATAAACCTTAATGCCCGCTACAGTAGTGCCGTAAAGACGTGCATTATCGTCGATAAAACCTACAACTTTATTAGGGGTTGCTTGTAAAGCCAACGCAAGCTGGTGACCCGTATGGCCTGCACCATAAATCAGTACAGGTACGGTGTGTGCGGCGATGCGCTGATTTAGCATATGCACTATGCTTCGCACTAGCATTCGGGGTACACCTATAAAGGTGAACAGTACCAAGGTGTAGATAAATGGAACTGAGCGGGGGACATAAGAGTGGGTAAAAAAACTGGCCGAAGCCAGAACCAAACCTGATATGCAAACGGATATGGCAAGGGTCACTATGGCTTGTGCGGAAAGATAGCGTAATATCGCTCGATACATCCCCATTTTGATAAAGACCAAAAGGCTTACAATGCTGGTTATCACTAGCATTGTAATCTCATGTTTACCAAAAGGCGGTGTTAGGGTTCCTAATCGCAAGCATGCGGCCAGATAAAATGCAATCGAGATACAGGCAAGATCATATCCGGTAGTGATTAATCGCTTTACTGATCTAGGGGCTTCGAAAAGAGTTCGAATCATAGTGCGATTCCTTTAGGCATAGAATTTCCGAACCGCAATTCTAGCCGATTTATTCTTGCAGACTAGCTATTTTTTACCTAACCAAGATTGGTTTACAATTTGTTACTGGCCATGTCTAATACTCACCAAATTAATCACTATCGGCAGATGCAAAGGAGCAACCCTTGAGTAATTCCCCCGTTCAAGACCAGGCACAAGTTAATGATGAAATTGATTTGTTGCAGTTATTAAAATCAGCACTCGCGACCTGGAAGTACTGGTTGGTCGCTCTTGTGGTGGTTTCTGCTGTGTACGGGGCAGTTAAAGCCATCCAGATCGCATCTTTGACTCCCGAAACGGTTTACAGCAAGCCCATACGTTTGACCTTCTCCAGCGCGCACAAACTGCTTTTCCCTAGTGGGGCAAAATTTGCTTATAACGACATTGTTGCTCCTGCTGTGGTGCAAATCGCCTATGATCGGAACAATATCAAGGAATATGGCTGGAGTGTTGCCGAATTACAGTCAGCCCTGACGGCAGCACCTTATTCCCCTGCGTACCCATTATTGATAAAACGATATGGGATCTTAATGTCCGATAAGAAACTGACGGCAGATCAAATAACAGAATTGCAAAAACAAATGGAAAAAGACATAGAGCAGGCTACGTCTGGTGAAGCTCTGATCAGTTTACGTTTGGATAAAAAGGACTTACAGAAGGATGTTGCGAGCAAATTGCTGAATGACATCCCGGCAATCTGGGCTGAGCGTGCAATTAAACAAAAAGGTGTTTTAACTATCAATGCACAGTTGGCATCGGCAACATCGATCAACAAAGACTTAATTCTCAACGAAGACCCTATAGTCGCCAGCGATATTATTGGGGAAAAGTTGACTGTACTGAAATCAAATATCGCCGAGCTGGTTGGTTATGAGGGGGCCCAGTCAATAATTGATCCTGTATCTGGTATGAAATTACAGGACTTGAATTATGCGGTAACCGACGTAGAAAATTATTTGCTGGGCAGTTTGGTCGCTCCCATACGCGAGTTAGGTTTAACAGATGCGCCACAAAAAACTATTTTCTATTATCAAGATCGAATTAAGAAGCTCAATTTACAACTAGGTACTTTAAAGAAAAAAGCTGATGCGGTAAAAACCGTATATGAATCTTACAATCAAAGTGCTACAACAGTTACTTCGTCCGGCGTCACAGGAATGTCGGAGATTAGTGCAGATGTAGTTGACAAGCTAGTCAGTCTTTCTGGTGATGCAGATAAGCAAAAGTATCGGCAGGGGTTACATGATCGCTGGATTGGATTGGTTGGTCAGATTGCAAATATAGAGGCCTCGCTTAATGATGCGCAATTGGTACTGGATGCTGTAAAAAAACCAGTAGACATTCAAAAAGCTGACGAATATAAAAAATACCTGGCGTCAACTCAGCAACAAATTCCCCAAATTTTGGATAAGTTGATCGGTCTTTACCAAGTCTCTGATCGTATTTACGAACAATTGAGTATTGAGTCAGTGGGCGTAACAGATCAGTTGTATATCCCTGTAACCGACGGTGTTTTATCAACTCGTGTTCTAATTGATATTAAATCTACAATATTGACCTGGGTAGCCCTAATGTTTTTGACCAGTGTTTTGGTTATTCCTGGTGTTATGATTCGTAACGCTATGAGATCTAAAAAAGATTAGTTTTGGATAAAGATCAGAAGCCCTCATCATGAGGGCTTTTTATTTTAGTTGAAAGATTCGACGCATCAATGCGCCTCATCCCAATTCAATCCCACGCCAACATCCACCACCAAAGGCACTTTGAGTTGCGCGGCATTGGACATAAGTTGTTTGAGTTTTTCGCTGACGGAATCAATTAGCGAATCCTGAACCTCGAGTACCAATTCATCGTGCACTTGCATAATGATTTTTGCATCTATGTTGGATTCTTTTAACCATTGATGAACATTGATCATGGATTTTTTGATGATGTCCGCTGCTGTGCCTTGCATGGGCGCATTGATTGCGGTGCGTTCGGCAGCCATTTGGGAGTTGCGATTTTTGGCGTTGATATCAGGCAAATATAATCGACGACCGAAAATGGTTTCAACAAAACCATTTTCATGTGCTTGCGAGCGAATGTTATTCATGTAACGCAACACACCGGGATAACGTTCGAAATATTTATCTATGTAGCCTTGGGCTTCGCGACGACCTAGATGCAATTGTTTGGCTAATCCAAATGCAGACATACCGTAGATTAATCCGAAGTTAATTGCTTTTGCGCTGCGACGCATTTCGTTGGTGACATTGTCCAAACTTACACCAAATACTTCTGCTGCCGTTGCGCGGTGAACGTCCCAACCTTTTTCAAAAGCAGATAACAAACCCTCATCTTCTGACAGGTGCGCCATGATGCGCAATTCAATTTGCGAATAGTCGGCTGCGAGAATTTTGTAACTTTCAGGCGCTATGAAAGCTTGACGAATGCGGCGACCTTCTTCTGTTTTGACGGGAATATTTTGTAAGTTGGGATCTTGTGACGATAAACGCCCGGTCGCAGCAACGGCTTGATGATAGCTGGTGTGTATGCGTCCGGTTTTTTTATTGATTTCCAGTGGGAGTTTATCGGTATAAGTGGATTTTAATTTTGCCAAACCACGGTATTCCATCAGTATTTTGGGCAAGGGGTAGTCCAATGCCAATTCTTCCAATACTTCTTCTGCTGTTGATGGAACACCGGTTGGCGTTTTTTTGATGATAGGTAGTTTTTGTTGTTCGAATAAAATCACGCCCAACTGTTTGGGCGAATCCAGATTAAATTCTTGCCCGGCTATTTCATAGGCTTTGCGTTCCAGTTGAATCATGCGTTCCTGCAATTCAATACTCTGCTGGCCGAGAAGTTTGGCATCTACCAAGGTACCGTTGCGTTCAATATCGGATAAAACATAAAGCAGCGGCAACTCAATTGTCTCGTAAACATTTTTTAATCCGGCGTAGTGATTCACGCGTGGAGTGAAAAAGCGTTGTAAGCGTAGGGTGATGTCTGCATCCTCAGCGGCGTAGTGTGCGGCTGTGTCAATGGCGACTTGATTGAAGGTTAATTGTTTTTTGCCTTTACCGGCAATTTCTTCAAAAGTTGTGGTTTGGTAATTCAAATAGATTTTAGCGAGGTCATCCATATTGTGACGTGAGCCAACGGAATTCCAAATATAGGATTGCAGCATGGTGTCATAAACTACACCACGCAATTCGATTCCGTAATTCAGTAACACGCTGCGATCGTACTTACTATTTTGACCAATTTTTTTAATGGATTGGTTTTCAAGAAGCGGTTTAATTTGTGTAAGTACATCATCGAGTGATAATTGATCCGGTGCACCCATGTAATCATGCGCGCAAGGCAAGTAAGCGGCTTCACCGGGTGTGATCGCAAAACTTAAGCCGACAATTCGCGCATCCATAATATTCAAACTGGTGGTTTCAGTATCAAAGGCAAATAGGTCAGCCTTTGAAAGTTTTTCCAACCAGATTGAAAAAGTATGTTGATCAAGAATGGTTTGGTAATTAATTGTTTTGGGCGCTTCTTCATCTACCCATGTGACTTCTGGTGCACTGCTGGTGCCGGGGTTGTCCAGCTCTGCAATCCAGGATTTAAATTCCAAATTGGTAAATAATTTTTTGAGCTGTGCGTTGTCTGGTAAGGCATTTTTAATCGAGGTGGGCGTAACATCCAACTCAACATCAGTTTTAATCGTGGCCAATTTATACGAAAGATAGGCCATATCTTTTTGTTCCAATAATTTTTCCGGCATTTTTTTCGCGCCGCGAAAATCCAGTGTGCGGACTTTTTCCAGGTCAGCATAAATAGCATCAACTCCACCAATTCCTTGTAACAATGCCAATGCGGTTTTTTCACCGACACCTTCAACACCGGGAATGTTGTCGGAGGAGTCGCCCATCAAGGCGAGATAATCGATCATCAGTTCTGGGCCAAAACCGTATTTGTCTTTTACGCCTTGAATATTCAGTTTGGTTTCGGTCATGGTGTTAATCAGGGTCACGTGTTCAGTGACTAATTGGGCCATATCCTTGTCGCCGGTGGAAATGACTACATCCTGTTGTTGTTCGGTTGCTTGACGAGCGAGTGTGCCTATCACGTCGTCAGCTTCAACTCCTTCCACTATTAATAAAGGCAAGCCCATGGCTTTTACGACCTGGTATATGGGTTCTACCTGAAGCCTTAGGTCGTCTGGCATGGGTGGGCGGTTAGCTTTGTAGTCTGCGTATAAGTCATCGCGAAAGGTTTTGCCTTTTGCATCGAAAATCACGGCAATTTGGCTATTGGGATAATCCCGGGTCATGCGTCGTAGCATGTTAACTACTCCCTTGATGGCACCCGTTGGCTGCCCTTTGGAGTTGGTTAAAGGGGGAAGAGCATGAAATGCGCGATACAAATAGGAGGAGCCATCAATTAATACCAGTGGCGCTTGGTTGTTAGACATAAACATAACCCGACAAGTTGAGCAGGGGCGAAGGATACACCCTGAAACTCTGATTAGGCACCCGTAAAACCTCCCAATTTGATGGATTCCAACCTGCAGGCCGGTCGATTGTTACTTCCCTTTTTCTATTTGTTACCTGAAGAAACTTGAGGGCAACTTCACAATATTGGCTTAACTAACTGTTATATATAAAAATATTTGATGGTTATCACAAAATAAACTAATCCCGGGCTGGTCATAATAAAATATTCTGTTACTATAAGTAACGTAAGTAACAAAACTTATTGAATGTAACAACCAGTCAGCAGCCACAAGCTGTTGACGCTTCAAGGCAACAAAACTGCCGTTATTTGAGAGGAATCGAACTATGAAAAACACACTGGCTGTAATCGCTCTACTGGCTGCCAACCTTGCATTGGCTGATGTCGCAAAAGAAGATGCTTTGACCCTGGCTGCTGCCGAGTTGCAGAACAAAGCGGTATGGGTTGAAACTGAAGAAGATGCGCAAAAACGAATCAATGATGACCTGACTGAAAAAAATCAGGTATTGCTGGACAAGTTATCTGCCCAATTGGGACAGAAACTGGAAGCTAAAACCCAGGAAAAACTGGCGTTTTAATCCGTTCCGGCCAGGATGCCTGCTGACATTTTTTATGTGCAATTGGTAATTTATCTCCTCGTGTTATTTCCCCTCTGTTGGTCTTATTACTTTTTGTAAGGTCGCAGCGGGGATTTTTTTTGTGCGTGTCACACATTTTTAATATTGTTTGATACTGGCATATAACTCCCTCGCGTTTAACAAAGCTTTACCTAGACTGGGGACAAGCAGATTGTTCTGCTTATTCAGTTTGCAGTCGGATCACTATGTTAAGGAGCACCCTTATGACCAGTTTGATTTTTTCCCAAGCCGCGATTTTTCGTATGCAACAACTTGCCAGTAGTTATTTTCATTCCACGGGCGTGCGTCATCGCATTTCCTCGGATGATGGCATGATGAATTTGTTAAAGGAAGCTGCGCTCTGCGGTGAAAAAGATGTGCGTAGATGTTACGACGCTTTTGTCATGGAATTGAACAAGCGCCAAATTGATGCCTTGGGAATTAAGGGTGTGAAACTGCGTTTGCCAACGCAATTTACCTTAGCGACGCCTATCAGAAAGGCAAGCTGAAAAACTATCTGCCATAGTGAGCATCAGCTGCGAGTAGTTATTGGCATCTATCCCCATAATGTCCAGATAACCCAATTGCAGTTGATGTTCTGACGCAATTTCCTCTATTTTTTTCTTATCCATTAACGGTTCTGCAAAAATGCATTGACCGTCTTTCGCTAATGATTTGTACAAGGCAGCGAGATGCTTTGCACCTGATTTACGTTCAGGTGTGAGCGTTAAAAATCCCAATTGTTTAAGTTGATAGCGGTCTACATAGTGGCCATAAGCTTGATGATAAACAGCAAAACCTTTGTCGCGCAGTGGAAGCATTTTTTGTTTTATCTCATCATCCAGTTGATTCAGTCGAGTGATAAATGCCTGGGTATTTTTTTGATAAAACTCCTGATTATTTTGATCCAGCAAAATTAATTGTTCACTAATTGCTTGCGCAACAATCGCCATATTTTGTGGATTCAACCAGAGATGCGGATCTTGTTGATGATCATGCTCATCCTGATGATCGGTATGCGGCCAATTCAAATTGGCGAGATTCATCAGGGTCAATTGTTTTTCTGTAGATAAATTGCTGAGTGGCCGGGATAAAAAAGACTCAAGTTCCGGGCCAATCCAGATAATTAAATCCGCTTGGTGCAAGCGTTTGTGATCGGACATTTTTAACGGGTAATCGTGATGCGATGCCAAATCCGGTATCAGTTGTTCGACCGTCACCTTATCGCCAGCGATTTCATTGACCGCAAAGGCAATGGGTTTGATGCTCGCCAAAATCCGAAGTTCTGCAAAGGCCGGTATTGGCAGGCTAAGTAGCAGCAAATATAAAACGCGTATAACGATAGGTCGGGTCATAAAAAAATCGATTGGGCCATCAAGGCTCAGAAAAATAGCGGATAGAAATTATGTGATAGTGTAACATTCTGCATCCCCAACTGGTTTTATTTTCACATGTCCGAATTGTTGCTTGAAGCCAAAGGCATATCCGTTACTCGATCAGGTCGCTCCTTGTTACAGAGCGCCCATTTGCAATTGCATCAAGGCAAAATCACCACATTGATTGGCCCTAACGGAGCAGGCAAAACCACTTTGGTGCGCAGTATTCTTGGGTTAATCAAGCCCGATGCCGGCAGTGTTTGGCGCAAACCCGATTTGCGCTTGGGTTATATGCCACAAAAATTGCATCTGGATGCCAGCTTTCCTTTGCGAGTTGAGCGCTTTCTTACATTGGCCGGAAAACCTCTTGCGGATTGGGACCAAACTCTGCAGCTCACGGGTATTGCACCACTTCTGAAATCACCTATGCAAAATTTATCGGGCGGCGAAACCCAGCGTGTGTTGCTCGCGCGTGCACTTTTGCGTGATCCACAATTGTTAGTGTTGGATGAGCCAGTGCAAGGGGTGGATATCACAGGCCAGGCCGCGCTCTACGAATTAATTCATCAAATACGCAATCAACGTCAATGCGGCGTGTTGTTGGTGTCGCATGATTTGCATTTGGTGATGGCTACTACCGATGTGGTGATTTGTTTGAATCAACATATTTGCTGTCAGGGTCACCCGGAACAAGTCACCAATGACCCGGCTTATATCGCGCTTTTTGGTGATCAACCCGAGCGCGCAGCGGCCATGGCAATCTACACACACCATCATGATCATCAACACGATGAGCATGGAAAAATTATTAAACTCACTCCCAAAAATGATGCGGGATGTGGGCCTTCATGTGGACACGACCATGCCTGATTTTTTGTGGATGGCCTTGATTGCCGGAATTGCAGTGGCATTAGTGGCAGGGCCTTTGGGTGCTTTTGCTGTGTGGCGACGCATGGCTTACTTTGGCGATACGCTTGCGCACTCAGCCTTGTTAGGTGTGACCTTTGGTTTATTGCTGGACATTAATTTAAATCTCGCCGTCACTTTAGGTTGCCTGACACTGGCGATGATTTTGGTTGGTTTGCAACAAAAACGTTTTTTGGCTACCGACACTTTGCTCGGCATCCTCGCGCACTCAACGTTGGCATTGGGTTTGGTGTGTGTCAGTTTATTCAGTGATACACGCATTGATTTGCTGGCTTATTTATTTGGCGATATTTTGGCTGTGTCTTCGCAGGACATTGTCATTATTTCCTGCATCAGTTTTGCAGTATTAATCGCACTGTTTTTTTTGTGGCGACCCTTGTTAGCAATTACTGCGCATGAAGAATTGGCGCAAGTTGAAGGCGTGGCCGTTATGCCGGTGCGCACTGTACTAATGTTGTTGATGGCCTTGGTGATTGCAATTGCGATGAAAATTGTTGGAGTATTACTGATCACAGCATTAATGATTATTCCTGCCGCCGCTGCACGTCGATTAAGTTATTCACCCGAACAAATGGCGCTGGTCGCCAGCGTGATAGGTGTGTTGTCAGTCATGCTTGGGTTGGCGTCTTCTTTTTGGTGGGACACGCCCGCAGGCCCGTCTATAGTGCTGGCGGCGACCGGGTTATTTGTACTCACACTATTCAAACCCCAGCCACAATAAATCAAAAAATATCCCAAAAACCTGTCACGAAATATTCATCATTTTGTTGTTAATCCTTCATCTTGAATTGAAAGGATAGTCGCAACTGGTTAATGGATAGATTTCATGGCAACCAAATCCGCAATGCCAAATCACTTGGCATCTTCTGCAAGTGACACTCACAAATCCACGCCACTGATTTGTGGCAAAACTGTCTGGATCTCCGATATTCATTTAGGCTCTCGCGATTGCAAAGCGGATTATCTTTTGCAATTTCTGCAAGGCCTGCATTGCAATACCTTGTATCTGGTGGGCGACATAGTGGATTTGTGGGCAATGAAACGACGCTTTCGTTGGCCGCCCAAGCATCACCAAATTCTGATGAAATTTTATGAACTGGCTGCTAAAGGCACACGAGTCGTTTACGTGCCGGGCAATCATGATCATCCGATTCGTCATTTTGCGGGTGATTTTTTTGGGCCCATCGAAATTGCTGAAGAAGTGGAATACGAATCCACTGACGGAAAGCGATTTTTAATTATGCACGGCGATGCTATGGATGCGCATATTCAGTTGAGTTGGTTAACGCGTTTGATTGGCGATCACGGCTACGAATTTTTATTGTTTTTAAATCGCTGGGCGAATCGGTTACGTCGCTTAAGTGGGCAGTCCTATTTTTCATTGGCAGGCTTGATTAAAAACAATATCAAGGGTGCCAAAAATGCTATCAACACTTATGAATATCACGCGCTGGAAGAAGCTAAACGTCGCGGTTACTCAGGTGTGATATGCGGGCATATTCATCATCCGGAATTGCGCATTGAAGATGGATTTATCTATGCCAATACGGGTGACTGGGTAGAAAACTGTACAGCACTGGTAGAAGACTACCAGGGAAAAATTCGCTTGTTGCACTACACGGATAGCCTGCAATGGCAAGAAAAGGAATATGCACCAATAAGCGCTAAAGGAGCAGTGGGGGCTTTGTAAGGATTATAAAAGCGTAAAATCCTCGCGGCAGATTTCTTTGCCGTTCACATGGATCGCTATTTGGTGCAAACCGGGATAATAAACACGAGTGGTTATTGGCTTGAAGGAATGCGACTTTTGCAAAAGGATTTGATCCTTCTTTTCAAGGCTAATATTTTTTAGCTTGAATACTTTGGCGGAATGCTTGCCGTTAGCTTTCAAAAAATAAATTGCGTAATCGATCACCCAGTTTTGTCCGGATTTATCACTTGATAATTCCAGGTTAAATTCCAGATTTTCACCGACGCGAATTTTCTTTCGTTTTAATGAAAATGCCTGCAAGTTAACCTGGGTGTTTTTGCTGTAACCCAGCAGGGGAAATACGCGTTGGTCACCGGCTTTAATTAAACTGCGCAAAGCATGTTTAACAATCCAATCAGTCCTTTCATCATCCTTTTGCAAAAACTCTTCACTGGTTTTGATTGCCCAATCAGGGTTATCTTTGCTAATGTCGTTCAAGCTATTGGCGACTGAACGACGCACGTACAAGCTGTCATCTTGATTTAAGTTTTGCAAAATGGGTTTGAGCGGTGAGGGGTCTCGAATAAATTCCGGCAAACGTATTCCCCAGGGCAGGCGAGGGCGCGAACCTTCGCTGGCTAAACGCCTCACATGTTCTGATGGATGTTCGCACCATTTCAACAATTCTGTGTAAGTTAGGTCAAAGTGTTGTTGAATAAACGGGCGTATAGCAAATTCAGCCGAAAATAAGTGAGTGATTTTTTCCAATGTTTTAAGCGATTCGCGCGGATTATTCAAACCATGCACAGCAACATAATCAATCACTGGCCATGCGGCGAACATAGCTTTATTGTCATCGACGTGGCCTGCGTCCCAAGCTTCGGGTAAGTCTTGCAAATAACGGCTGAGTTTTTTAAAAGGTAAATCAATTTCCTGATGCATATGCTGAATTACATGATGCACGCGTTGTTTCAGCTCAAGTTGATCCAAACCCACCAGTGCGTTCTTATGAAATTTTTTGGCATTAAAACCGGGAATGACTTGCTGCAAACTTTTACCAATGCGGGTAATAGCCGCAGAATTTAATCCATCTTTCATTAAACTGGGGGAGGCATCAGTCGACATAAAATGGGTAGCTCAAGTCTTGTAATGATTGAAATCAATATCATCCGATCATCGACTGCCAAAACCTGTCAGCAGCTTTTTAAACTAAACGATCATGTCGGATTAAAATGAATAACGTCGATTTCATGCTGTCGAAAAAATGGATTTTTTCGTCAAGCCTACAATGATGTATTTAGGGTGTGTCTGAAATCGACGCTATTCGTTTTTGAGTCGCTTATTTCTTAAAGCTACTAATACCCAATTCCGCCATCATGTCATAAAAACCGATAGGTTCTTTAGAATGAGGATTAATAGCTTCATCGGCTGAGAAATGCCCATTGGTGTTAATGATGGCCAGCTTGAGATGTTTGTTGTCATTAATATACAAAAAGAATTTGGCAAACAATTTATGCGCAAGTAAAAGATTGTAGTCATATACCGAACTGATTAGTGCGGGCGCTTGAGGCAATTGTTCGTAGGCTTTTATCCAACTATCCAAGGGTTGTTTTTTGCGAAGAGCATCGAATTCTTTTTGATCTCTATCTTCCATCAAGTGGCAATAAGCAATGGCTTTGGCCGCTAATAAAGGGCCGCCTTTAGCACTGAATTTTTCTGCTTGTTGTTGCAACATCTCATGACTGCCGCCCCAGCGGGGATAAAGCGCGCGCAGGTAACGCGACACCACATCAATACGATCATCAAGATGTTGCTGATTGTCATGCACCAATATATCAATATCAGCGGTTCTGCCGGGATGAATATAAATATCAATCAACATAGCCATTGCATCGGCAGGGCTTGATTTTGAATCGGCAAATTGTTTGGCGATCTCTTCCGCCTTTTCCAGTTTTTGTTTTATCTGTTCAATTTGACTGGCTGACAATTTATCGATTTGACTGGTGCCGCGCAGCTGTTGCATATCTTCGATTAGATAACCGGTATAAAAATAGGCTGCTACAGGGTTGGCAGGATCTTTTTTGTAGGCATCTTCTGCCCATTTGTCTTTATAGGTGAGGCGTTTGAGAATTGCATACTCATTAAATCCAATTTTAACCGGTAGAGATCTTCCTTGAGTCAGATTTTGATGCATGTCTTTAAATGCATCTGCATCGAGTGGATTCATCAGTTGTTGTTTTATTTTTTTCAGGCGAAAAAAACGAATCAGTTTGAAGCCACCGAAGTACCAAAAAGCGACTACAACAAATAGTAATATAATCAGAGCGTTCTGAAGGGTTTCCATAAAAAATCCATAGATGAGTAAATTCGAGCGGGTAATGCTAGCAGTAAAAACTGAATCAGGTCTTAATCAAACCAGATGCGAATATTATCGGGAAGTGCAACTGATTTGCCAGTGGCACGGCTGACCCAGACCACTTTTGAATAGCCTTCTGCGGAAGGCAATTCGGGATGGGAATCCGTCACTACTGTGTAATACATCATAAAGCTGGATTTGCCTGGATCTGCTAAATAAATATTGACTGTGACAGTATCGGGGTGAAAAATCGGGCGAAAAAAAGTGCAACCTATAGTGACAACAACAGGGTGTGTTTCTTCATGAGAAATATTTTTCTCGTGCATGAGTAATGAACGAGCTTCTTCAAAATATCGAAAATATAAAGTGTTGTTGATGTGGCCAAATGCATCCATGTCGCCCCAGCGCACAGGCATGCTGCATGAATAAAACAATCGAAGGCCTTCAGGAATTGTCGTCATCTTGCAGTAAATTCCAGTGTCATTTCGCCCAGGTTCTGGTATTCAATTTTTACATCGGTGTTGAGTGGAACCGGAATAATGCCCGCGAAAGATCCGGTAATTACCACTTGCCCCGCTTGTAAACCCATTCCGCGTTGACGTAAAAATTCGGCGAGCCAATATAAACCTGCGCGCGGTGCAGCGTTCGGGTGCTTGCCTTGATGTGTTTTTTTCTCGCCATTGGCGGTCACATCAATTAATAACTCTGCGGAAGTTCTGGCTTTTTCTCCGTCGATTTCTGGCCCGACAAACATGCCTTGATTTAATAAACTGTCGGCTAACATTTCCAGAAACTCGCATTGGCTTTTGTCAGCGTAACGGCAACGCATTAATTCCAAGCACATATGGGTTCTGGCAATTGCCGCATCAACATCGGCGGGGGTATAGGCTTGATCACGCGGTGGTAAATCTTTACCTATCACAAAACCAATTTCCGGTTCAATCGGTGCCATAGCTTGATCAGCCCAGAGGCTGACAGGCGCGACAGAATTCATAGTGCGCGTAAAAATCGGTGCAACAATGATATTGGCATTCGATGGTTGCAAACATTTCCAGCCGCCAATCGAATCATCCATCTTTTCACACCATAGATCAGCAATTGCATTTTGAATTGCCAAGGCTTGTTCAATGGTTGTTGGGCGCGCTTCCGGTGGCAGGCGATCGCCTTGGGTCCCGTCAATGCGACGTTGTAATAAAATATCGGCTGCTAGTTTGATATCAATGCTCATAATTTTTTGCAAATGTAACAGGAAAATAAAAAAGCCACTCAGTTGAGTGGCTCGTTAGGTCAGGATCTTTGTTGTTTTAATAAATCGCGAATTTCGGTTAACAACAATTCTTCTTTTGTTGGTGCGGGTTCGGCTGGTGCTTCAGCGGGTGCTTCTTCCGCTTTTTTCTTCATTCGATTAATCACTTTAACCACCATAAAAATGGCAAAAGCTACAATCATGAAATCAATTAAGGTTTGGATAAATTTACCATAAGGTATAAGAACAGACCCTTTACCTTCAATGATTTCGGGTAGTGCAATAGCAAGATCAGAAAAGTCCACTCCACCAATCATCCAGCCCAAGGGCGGCATAAAAATATCGCCAACCAATGAACTCACAACTTTTCCAAAAGCTGCACCTATGATGATACCTACCGCCATATCGATCATATTGCCTTTAACTGCAAATTCACGAAACTCTTTAATGAAACTCATGATGATCCCCTGATTAGTATGGTGAGTTGTCTTTTTACCCAGCTTGACGACTTAGGTCAAATGAATATTCAAGTCTTCCCAGATCGCATCAATTTTTTCTTTTACTTTTGCATCCATTTCAATGGGGGTGCCCCATTCGCGATTGGTTTCACCCGGCCATTTATTGGTGGCATCGAAACCGATTTTGGAACCAAGGCCTGAAACCGGCGATGCAAAATCCAGATAATCAATCGGCGTGTTTTCAATCATCACTGTGTCACGTGCCGGGTCCATACGGGTGGTCATGGCCCAGATCACATCTTTCCAGTCGCGTGCATTGACATCATCGTCAGTGACTATGACAAATTTGGTGTACATAAATTGCCGCAAAAAACTCCAGACCCCCATCATCACGCGTTTGGCGTGGCCGGGGTATTGTTTTTTCATAGTGACTACCGCCATGCGATAAGAACAACCTTCGGGTGGCAAATAAAAATCCACAATTTCCGGAAACTGTTTCTGCAAAATCGGTACAAACACTTCGTTAAGTGCAACGCCTAAAATGGCGGGCTCATCTGGCGGGCGACCGGTATAAGTGCTGTGATAAATCGGATCGCGTCTGTGCGTAATTCTTTCAACAGTAAATACCGGGAAATTATCGACTTCGTTGTAATAACCTGTGTGATCGCCAAACGGACCTTCGGGTGCCATGTCATTGGGCGCAATAAAACCTTCCAAAATAAATTCGGCAGATGCAGGCACTTGTAAATCATTACCGAGACATTTCACCACTTCAGTTTTATCACCGCGCAACAATCCGGCAAAACCGTATTCCGATAAAGTATCGGGCACAGGTGTTACTGCGCCGAGAATAGTGGCGGGATCAGCTCCCAAAGCGACAGCGACAGGAAAATTTTTTCCGGGATTTTTAATTTGAAATTCACGAAAATCCAAAGCGCCACCGCGATGCGATAACCAGCGCATAATCAATCGGTTTTTACCGATTTTTTGCATGCGATAAATGCCGAGATTTTGTCGCTCTTTGTGTGGGCCACGCGTAACCACTAATGGCCAGGTCACTAATGGTCCGGCATCACCCGGCCAACAAGTTTGAATCGGTAATCTATCCAAATCAACCTGATCGCCTTCCAATACAATTTCCTGGCTCGGTGCTTTGCTTAACACCTTGGGGGCCATGTTCAAAACTTGTTTGAATATAGGTAATTTTTCCCAAGCGTCTTTAAATCCTTTTGGCGGTTCGGGTTCTTTTAAAAAGGCTAATAATTTTCCTACTTCGCGTAATGCTTCAACCGATTCTTGCCCCATGCCCAATGCGACACGTTCGGGTGTGCCGAATAAATTACCGAGCACAGGAATCGAATAACCTTTGGGATTTTCAAATAAAAGTGCAGGGCCACCTGCACGCAAAGTGCGGTCGCAAATTTCGGTCATTTCGAGATGGGGATCAATTTCTTGCGTGATGCGTTTGAGCAAGCCGCGGGATTCGAGTAGTTGAATGAAATCGCGAAGGTCTTTGTATTTCATTTGTTTTTCCTCCTTTATCGGGAGGGGTATTCCCCCTCTCCCTAACCCTCTCCCACAAGGGGAGAGGGGACAGAGTTAACTTCGTTGTGAATTAATCAGGGAGTCAGCTCCCTCGCCCCTTGTGGGAGAGGGCGGGGGGAGAGGGGTAAAAATTATTTACGTTTCATCGACAAGAAAAACTCGTCGTTGGTTTTGAAATCTTTCAATTTGTCGATTAAAAATTCGGTCGCTGCAACATCTTCCATATCATTTAACAAGCGACGCAAAATCCAGGCGCGTTGCAGCTCATCTTCTTTCATCAATAAGTCTTCGCGGCGTGTGCCGGAGCGACGAACGTTGATGGCAGGGTACACGCGTTTTTCAGCAATCTTACGATCCAAATGCAATTCAAGATTACCTGTGCCTTTGAATTCTTCGTAAATTACTTCATCCATTTTTGAACCGGTATCAACCAGTGCGGTGGCGATAATACTCAAGCTGCCGCCTTCTTCGATATTACGTGCAGCACCGAAGAAACGTTTTGGTCTTTCCAATGCATGTGCATCCACACCACCGGTTAATACTTTTCCGGATGAAGGAATTACGGTGTTGTAAGCGCGTGCGAGACGAGTGATGGAGTCGAGTAAAATTACCACGTCTTTTTTGTGTTCAACCAAACGCTTGGCTTTTTCAATCACCATGTCGGCGACTTGTACGTGACGCGCGGGTGGTTCGTCGAATGTTGATGCCACCACTTCGCCGCGCACCGAGCGTTGCATTTCGGTCACTTCTTCAGGGCGCTCGTCGATTAACAACACAATCAAATGACATTCCGGATTATTGCGCGTAATTGCCTGTGCAATATTTTGCATCATGATGGTTTTACCGGCTTTGGGCGGTGCCACAATCAAACCGCGTTGGCCTTTGCCTATGGGTGCGATTAAGTCGATGATGCGGCCGGTTAAATCTTCAGTGGAACCATTACCGGCTTCGAGCGGCAAACGGACATTGGGGAAAAGTGGCGTGAGGTTTTCAAACAGAATTTTGTTGCGAGAGCTTTCAGGTTTGTCGAAGTTAATATCATTAACTTTTAACAGCGCAAAATAACGCTCGCCTTCTTTTGGCGGGCGAATCTTGCCAGAAATGGTATCGCCCGTGCGTAAGTTGAAGCGGCGAATCTGGCTGGGAGATACGTAAATATCATCAGGCCCTGCCAAATATGATCCTTCTGCCGATCGTAAAAATCCAAATCCATCCACCAAAATTTCCAGAACACCATCACCGTAAATATCTTCACCGCTTTTTGCGTGGCGTTTCAGGATATTAAAAATAATGTCCTGTTTGCGGGAGCGGGCCATATTTTCGAGGCCCATTTCATCGGCTATGGCAATTAATTCTTCAATGGGTTTCTTCTTAAGGTCGGTAAGGTTCATAGGTTAACTGTGAGTGGTTGGAAGGTTAAAAATTAATTAGTTGGTTATTTGGAGATAGGGCACTTGGCCAAACGTCAGGTTTTTATGTCCGTTATTGTGAATCAGATTTGGGATTCAAAAGAGGTATACAGCGGATGTTTGGAGTATAGCGGCAACTCCTGCCCTGTCAAAACAACGCGGGCCGCCTTGTGAGCAGCCCGGCAAGATTACAAAGATGCGTCGATAAAAGCAACTAGTCTGGGTTTTGGATGAGCGCCAATCAGGGTTGAATGCATCTCGCCGCCTTTGAAAATCAATAAAGTGGGTAGATTTTGCACCCCGAAACGCTCAGCGGTATTGCGGTAGGCAACCACGTCCAGTTTTACGATTTTTACCTTGCCTTGATATTGATCCGCCAAATCATTCAGCACCATAGCGATCATTTTGCAGGGGTTACACCATGATGCCCAAAAATCAACGAGTACCGGAATATCTGAATTCAGTACTTCTTGATCGAAGTTGTCATCGGTTGCTTCAATAATAGCGGGGTTTGACATAGTGTCTCCTAAGTTGTGACGAGCCAAAGCTTGAGTGGGGGCATCATAAAGAGGCTGTCCGGCCAGAGGCAAGGAGTAAAAACCAATTATTCCTATAAATAATCGCTATTCGAATAAAATTTCATCGATTGTGGCCGAGTCCTGCGGTATCTAATGCATCGTAAAGCGCATCTAAAGTGACAGGTTTTGATAGATAGTAATTCATACCTGCTGCAAACACTGCTTCACGATGTTCTTGTAATGCATGCGCGGTAAGTGCAACTATGGTGCTGGCTTTTCGGCGCAGTTCTCGCTCAGCGCGACGAATTTGTTTGGTGGCTTCGAAGCCGTCCATCTCTGGCATTTCACAATCCATCAGAATTAAATCAAATTGCACATTTGTCTGTGTCGCTTTTTCAAGTGCAATTACACCATTCTCCGCATATTCCGGTGCGATATGCAATCGGCCCAACAGCCCTTTGATAACCATGCGATTTACTGGGTTGTCTTCAGCCACCAGTACGCGTAAATGCGCGAAACGTTGCATATCACGAGCGCCGGTTTGTCGTTCGTGACTGGGTGCTTGATAATCCTGCACAAATAATGAAGTTACGCATCTATATAATTTTTTGATTGAAACCGGTTTGCGTAACAAGCGTGCGTTAAATAAATTACTGAGTTGTGCTTGATCAAAATAGACATCGTTAGCGGCAATAATCACACAGGGAATGGATTTGAATTCGGGGATTTCTTGCAGCTTTTGTAAAAAATCGGCAGCGTTGGAGTCGATTAATTCATTGTCCAGTAATAAATAATTAAATGGCTCACCTGAATTTACCGCTTGCTTGAGGCTGATCAGTGCAGCTTTTGCGGTGGCAGCGACTTCGGTATTTAAATTCCATTGTTGCATATGGGATGCAATGAAATTGGATAAATGCTGATTGGATTCAACCAATAATCCGCGTTGATTTTTTAATTGGGTATTGGGCGCTGCAGTTTGTGATTCGGCAATTGAATCAAGAATTGTAGTGAACCAAAAGGTTGAGCCTTTGCCTTTAATGCTATCTACACCAATCTCACCACCCATCAGCTCTACCAAACTTTTGCAAATGGCCAGCCCCAAGCCGGTGCCGCCGTATTTGCGAGTGGTCGATGTGTCGGCTTGATTGAAGGATGAAAATAAATTGCGGATTTTATCCTCGTCAATACCTATACCGCTGTCTTCAACTGCGAAGCGTAAGCACAATTTACCATCGTCGCGTTCGATTTTGGAAACGCGTAGCGACACAAAACCTTCACTGGTAAATTTGAAGGCATTGCCTAACAAATTAATAATAATTTGTCGCAGTCGCGTCGGGTCGGCTTTGATTTTGTTGGGCACGGATTTTTCCAATCCGCCAAATAATTCCACTTTGCGTTTGGTGGAGCTGGCACCAAATAATTGAATGCAATTTTCAACCAATTCGTCCAAATCAAACACTACCGACTCCAATTGCATTTTGCCGGCTTCGATTTTCGAATAATCGAGAATGTCATTGATAATGGCCAGTAAGGTTTCACCTGAACGATGAATTACATCCACATAATGTTTTTGATTTTCATCCAGTGGAGTGTCGCGCAACATTTCTACCATGCCGATCACGCCGTTCATGGGCGTACGAATTTCGTGGCTCATAGTGGCGAGGAATTGGCTCTTGGCGCGGCTGGCATCTTCAGCGGCATTTTTTTGTTTTTCGGTTTTTATTTTTTGTTCTTGCTCTTGCAGCAATGCAGTTTCGATTATGTGCCGGGTTTCTATATCGTCGAGCAAGCGCTGACGCATTTGGTTGATGGCGTTGACAACATTGTCCAATTCGTCAGCGCGGTCATTAATTTTATAGCGTCGCAACTTGAGCGGTTGGTTGAGGTTGTCCAGTTTTAAATTACGTGCGTAATCGGCAATGATGCGGATATGGCTGGTAAGCAGGGCGTGTACAAGCCAGATAATAAATAGCGCGATGACCAGTGTTTTGCCACCTTGCACAACCGAAATAAATAAGGCCCTATCCCAAAGGCGATCGTAAATACTGGTAAGGCTGGCAGTGACAGTGAGTCGGCCCAATTGTTGTGAAGGAGTGGATTCATCTGAATAAATCAGCGGATAACTGCGCACCATAAATTGACTGGGGCGGCGTTGATAATCATCTTGAGCAAACTTTGGCGCATGGACGGTTAAGGCTTGTGGCGTGCCGTTCCAGTCATTCCATTCCACGGCAACCTGCACCACATCTTCCACTTGCAGTACGCTGTTAACCTGGATTTGTAATTGATCCTGATCGAAGCCCCAAAGGCTCTTGGTAATGCTGGCAAGCGTGCTGACTTGTACTTGATCGATACGTTTTTCCAGCTCCGCAACATCGTCTTTAAAGCTGCTGTGTAACTGCAGAAAAATCGCCAATAAGGTGATCACTGAACTGCTGATAATGATCAGTCCGAGCAGTCGGCCAACGATGGGATTGTCACGCATGTAGTGGGTGAACATAGGTGTCCAGATTATGGGGTCCATAAAACTTACTTGAGTGTAGCATTCGCCTGCAAATCGCAAACGACAAGTGTGCGGCCATGTATTACAATCCTTAACCGTAAGCGAATTTGTCCCGTCGCTTAATTCAATTAATCCCCATTTTTGTTGCCAAGCGGAGAAAGCTTTGATGAAGCCCTTCATCTCAAGTGACCGGTTAAATTTTTGTCGCCTGAAGAAAATACACTTTATACCCCATGTTGTGTTGGGACTGCTGATGGCAACATCGGTTTATGCGCAGCCTTCCTTGCCTGTGGCGGGAACTGATATAGGCCAGCCCCAGCTGTTTGATGCCATCAGTTCGCGTGCGAAATTGTTGGCGACCAGAGAATACAAACCCTTGGAAACCAATATCCCTGAAGCCTTGGCCAATATGGATTACGATCAATACCGCTCGATTCGTTTCCGTCCGGAGTCGTCTATTTGGTACAACGAATCCCTATTTGAGTTGCAATTATTTCACCCCGGGTTTTTGTATCGCGAGCCAGTGGTACTGCATATGGCATCTGATGGCGCTGATTCCTATGTGCAATTCAAACAGGAATTTTTTAATTACGACGGTCCCGCTGCGCCTTTGGCGGGCGTTGCGCCAGGCAATATAGGTTTTGCCGGGTTCCGTATTCACTACCCCTTGAACAGCAAAGATTACAAAGATGAGTTTGTGGTGTTTCAGGGCGCGTCCTACTTTCGCATGGTGGGGCCTGGCCTGGCCTACGGTTTGTCCGCTCGCGGTTTGGCAATTGATACTGCTGAGCCCAAAGGCGAGGAGTTTCCGGTGTTCCGCGAGTTTTGGCTGATCAAGCCAGCCCCTAACGATACCCGCATGGTGATGTATGCCTTGCTGGATAGCCCCTCGGTTACGGGTGCTTATCGCTTTGAAATTCTGCCCGGTGCACCAACCGAAATGGATGTTGAAGCACGAATATTTGCCCGTAAAGACATACACAAACTTGGTATAGCGCCACTCACCAGCATGTATATGTGGGGTGAAAACCACACACGATATGTCGATGACTTCCGCCCTGAAGTGCATGATTCGGATGGTTTGTTGATGGCAGCATCCAATGGCGAATGGATTTGGCGCCCGATCAGCAATCACCGTGGTTTGCGCGTGTCATCCATGCTGGATGAAAACCCACGTGGCTTTGGTCTGCTGCAACGCGACCGTGATTTTGAGCATTACATGGATATGGAAGCCCGTTATGAAAAACGCCCTTCCATGTGGGTAATGCCACAAGGCAATTGGGGCAAGGGCCGTGCCGAGCTGGTAGAAATCCCCAGTGATAGCGAAACCAATGACAATATAGTCGCTTACTGGGTACCCGAAAAATCCATGAAAGCGGGCGCGAGTGCCACATTCAAATATCGCCTGCGTAGCTTTGATGATTATTTGCCGGAAAACTCCGGGGCAAAAGTGATCCGTACCCGTATAGGTTGGGGCGCAAATCCCGGTCAGGCCAATCCACCACCTTTAAGCAAGCGCAAGTTTGTTATCGACTTTCGGGGTGGCGAATTGGATAACCTCTCACCCGATGCACCCCTGGCGGCTGATTTACAAAAATCCTCCGGTGTTATTAGCGAATTGGCCGTGCGCCAATTACCCGATGGTCGCACCTGGCGAGCATCCTTCAAACTGGAACCCGAGGGAGACAAAGTCGCCGACATGCGTTTGTTCCTGAAGTTACGTGATCAACGCTTGAGTGAGGTGTGGAGTTATGTCTGGTATCCAGACGCTGTCCAGTAAGTCAATTGTCACCGCTGTGCCGGCCGATTTATCGGCACATCCCTTGGATGCCATACAGCTCCCTTGGAAATCGGCGCGTCGCTGGGTGTTCAGCAGCTTGAGTTTGCTGACCAGCATCGCCGGTGTTTACATGATGTTCGATATTCTCAGGGCCAATGAGTTAACGGCGCTGGAAATCGTCATCCTCTGTTTATTTTCCTTGAGCTTTTCCTGGCTGGCGATTTCATTCTGGAGCGGATTTATCGGCTTTGTTTTACAGATGCTAAAAATCGATCCGCTCAGCCTCAAGCGACAACACAAATTACAAACAGATGATTTGCCCATCACTACGCGCACCGCTGTTGTGATGCCGGTTTACAACGAAGACACTCACCGAATTATCGCCGGATTTGAAGCGACTTTCCGTTCGCTCGAAAAAACCGGCGAGATGTCGCATTTCGATTTTTTCATGTTGTCCGACACCACCAAGCTGGATATTGCCCAAGCCGAACGCGATGCCTGGCAGCAATTAACCGAACGTTTGGGCGAATTATCCAAGCAGGTTTTTTATCGTCGCCGCGAAAAAAATATCGCGCGCAAAGTTGGGAATTTAGCCGAGTTTTGTCAGCGTTGGGGCAGCAATTATGAACATATGATTGTGCTGGATGCCGACTCTGTGATGACGGGCGAATGTTTGTTAACACTGGTTCGCCAGATGCAAGCTAATCCGCGTGTAGGCTTAATTCAAACGGTTCCAATTCCCGTTAGACAAACCACTTTTTTTGGTCGTTTCGTACAATTTGCTGCCGTGCTCTACAGCCCGATGTTGGCAACAGGTTTAGCCTTTTGGCAAACCGATGCCGCGAATTATTGGGGGCACAATGCGATCATTCGTTTGCGTGCGTTTATCGACCATTGTGGCTTGCCTAGTTTGCCGGGGCGAGCGCCTTTTGGCGGCGATATTTTAAGTCACGATTTTGTTGAAGCCGCGATGTTGCGCCGCGCCAATTGGGATGTGTTATTGCTTGCGGATCTCGAAGGCAGTTACGAAGAAGTGCCTTGCAATATTATTGATTACGCCACACGTGATCGCCGTTGGGTGCAGGGTAATATTCAGCATTTGGGTATTTTGGATTTGCCCGGTTTACATCCCATCAGTCGCTGCCATTTTTTCTTCGGTGCTTTGGCTTACATTACGTCATTAATTTGGTTGTTGATGTTAGTGTTATCCACTGCTGATGCCGTAGTGCGCGCCTTAAATGCCAATGTGTATTTCACCGAAACTTATCAACTTTATCCTGATTGGCCGATCGCCAAAACGGAATTGATTATTGCCTTGATTGCTTTAACAACGTTGTTATTAATGGGGCCAAAATTGATGGGCGCCTTGGTGACATTGGTTCATCGCCGTCAACAATTTGGTGGAGCTGTTGCGATTATTCGCGGTGCTCTAGTCGAAACTTTTTTTGCAGTAATGATTGCGCCCATCATGATGGCCTTTCACGCCTATTTTGTCATTTCAGTATTACTGGGATTCAAAGTCAGTTGGGAAGCGCAGGATCGCGAAGGTCGCTTGCTGACTTGGGGCGAAGCCTTTGCGCGTACCTCACGCTTGACCTTTATCGCAATATTTTGGGGCTGGCTGACATTCAATTACGCTCCGGTATTTTTCTGGTGGTTAATTCCGGTATTGATCGGTTTGGTGTTGGCTGCACCTTTGGTGCGTTATTCCAGTAGCCTGGATTGGGGCCATTTCTGTCGCCGCCACCGAATATTCCTCTGCCCCAGCGAAACGCAGGAAGACTCCGCCCTGGCTGAGCTGGATAAACTACTAGCAATCGAATACCCGAAACTGGCAACCCCGGCCCCTGTGCCACCGCTACCTGATAATAACTGGGTCGATATGCCACATCCGCCGCTGGAAACCTTTGTGGTTATTCAGCGCTAGACTATTTTTATCAAAATCAGGGAGCTCCGTTGCTCCCTTAAGCCTCCATTCATTTTTTATCTAATAGTCTTGGTGACGATTTGTTGTTCGTGTTAGCGCAAACATGGTATATTTTTTAAACATAACGATTCAAAAACACCGGAGTTGGTCATGAGCCACTTTATACGTCACATTTTGATATTGGCATTGGCAGGCCTTTGTGCTTGCAGTCATACGGAAACCTCACCCCAGCCTTCGTCTACTACTGAATCCACCCCGCAAAAAATCGATGATTATCAAGTCGTTGATTGCTTGTTGCCGGGTCAGGTTCGCAGTTTGGGTAACAACACTTATTTAACGCCGCGCAGGCCTGTATTAACGACCGCATCCGATTGCCGTATTCGCGGGGGTGAGTATGTGGAATACGATCGCGCCGATTACAAAACGGCGTTGAATGTCTGGATGCCTGCGGCTGAAGCCGGTGATGCTGAAGCGCAAACCAATGTGGGTGAAATATTCGAGCGCGGTTTGGGTGCCAGCCCCAATTACAAAGCTGCGGTGATCTGGTATCAAAAAGCGGCTGCTCAAGGCAACAGTCGCGCGCAATTTAATTTGGGTACTTTGTACGAGCAAGGCCTGGGTGTGACGCAAGATAAATTACTCGCACTCAATTGGTATCGCAAAGCCTGGGGTATGCCGGAAGATGATTTGGTGTATCAATCGGCCGCCGCCGAAGCGCAAAATGAATTGCGTCAGCAATTACAAACGAAAATTGATGAAAAAAATCAGCAGATAGGTTTGTTGAAAAATCAAATCAATAGTCTTCAAGCTAATTTGCAAAAAGCCAATGACAATAATGGCGAAAAAGAAATTGCGTCATTGCGCAACTGGATAAAAAATCTGGAGACCGAACAACAGCTCGCCAGAAACGATTTGGATAAATTGCCACAAGTTCGTGAGCCTCTAGCAGTTCCGCAAACACTTCAATCCACTACCAAGGCGACGGCTATCAATACCAAGGGTATGAAGTTCGGAAAATATTACGCCTTGATTATCGCCAATCAAAACTACGACAACATTAATGACCTGTTCACGCCGCATGCTGACGCGCTGCGGGCGCAAAAATTATTGCAAGAGTCCTACGGATTTCAAGTGACGACGCTGCTGGATGCAGATAACACAGCGGTGATGAAAGCGATCAATCAATTGAATGAACAAGTCGGTGAAGACGATAACCTGCTGATATTTTATGCGGGCCATGGCACGCGTATTTCAGCGGGTGAACTTGAAGCCGGTTACTGGTTGCCGCGCAATGCCAATACCCCACCGGACGATACTTTCTGGGTGTCCAATGAATTTGTGACTCGTCATTTGGCACGTTTAAAAGCCAAGCGTGTAATGGTGGTGGCCGATTCTTGTTATGCCGGGCTTTTGTCCTCATCAAAAGGTTATCTATTTATGAGTGAAAAAGCGGATTATTCGGAAGACTACATTCGCTACAAATTGCCCAAGCGTTCGCGCTTGCTTTTGTCATCGGGCGGCGATCAACCGGTATTGGATAATCAAGGGCAAGGCCATTCAGTATTTGCACGCGCATTTCTGGATGCGCTTGAGCAGAGCAAAGGCGTTATCACTGGTCCCGAATTATTTTTGAAAATTAAAAATCAGGTTTCCACCAAAGCTGCTTCAGTTGGCTTTGATCAAACACCAGAGTTCAAGCCTATTAAAGGCGCTGGGCATGAAGTGGGTGATTTCTTTTTTGTTAGACAATCCTCGTAGCAATTGTTGACAGGCCGGGACGTCTGTCGACTCAACAACTCACGGAGTTATTATGAAAAATAAAAAAAGTTTGATGGTGTTGGTTATTGGTAGTGGTGTTTTAGTCAGTAATCTTGCATCAGCGGGTTTGCTGGATTTGGTTGATGGACTATCAACAGAATTGGAACGGGACAGTGCGCGTGCCGTTTGGCAAACCTACAGGGATTTGGTCGATAACGCAGGATGTAATGATGCAATGTTGGTTGATCCTGGAACTGTGAGCAATGGCGTGCCGATAAGTTGTACCGGACAAACCTATCGATTGTTTGAAAACGTACGTCGTTTAGTGCACACCGCCAATGAAATTTCCAGTGATCGCAACGGCGGCATTGCATTCAGTCTGGGTTTGGATTTGCGCGGTTTGGGTTTGGCGTTACGTTGGAACGCAGCCGAAGAATACAACGCGCAAGCGTCACTCAGCAGCGATTTTTTGCAAGGACAATTATCCGGTTTGTCCACGCGCATTACTGCTTTGCGTTTGGGCGGCCGCGGCAATGCGATTGCCGGAATCAATCCCCTGGATATTTATCAATTCTCTGCGCAAGGCGGCACAGCAGGTGTTGATGATAACGCCTACAGCCGTTGGGGCGGGTTTATTCATTACTCGGGTGGCTCAGGAAAAAAATCACCGACTGCATTGGAAGATGCGTTTGATGTTGAAGCCTCGGATATAACCTTTGGTGGAGATTATCGTTTTAATACTGCATGGACTGCCGGTGTGGTGGTGGGATTAACTGATCAGGAAATTGATTTTGATAGCGCAAAAAGTACAGTGGACGGCGGCATTATTTCAGATGGATTTAGTGTGATGCCTTTTGTGTTGTATCAAGATGATAACTGGTTTGGTAGTTTTTCATTGGGTTATCAATCCTTATCGTTTGATACCACACGATCAATTCGTTATCCCTCATTAAATCCTGATGTGGCTTCGCCTAATACTCAAACTGCGAGTAGCACTGATGCCACCAATATCACCTGGTCGGGTGAGTTGGGTTTTAATTATCAGCTCAACGCATTTTCTGCAGAGCCATTCGTCAAATTAAATTATGTTGATACCAGCGTAGACGGATTTGTTGAGCGCGATTTAAATGACAAAGCCTTTAACGTTACGGTAGCCAAACAATCGTTTGATTCACTTGAAAGTAGTATCGGTTTGCGATTGCGTTACAGCTTTACGCCAAGCTTTGGTGTATTTACGCCATTTGTGTCAATTCAATCTGTGAGTCAATCGAACACTGACGCACGAACTATTTCAGCGCGCTACAGTAATTCAACTTCCAGTGAAAATGCATTTCAATTGTCATCCGATGAATTGGATGATCAATATCTAGTGACTTCTTACGGCATTGTCAGTGTGATTCGCGGCGGTCGTCAAAACAGTGATGGTGTTGTCGGGGGTGGTTTGCAAGTATTTGTGCAATTCAAGGAAATAACTGAATTGGATAATTACGAATACGCCTATTTCACCGCTGGCTTGCGTTACGAATTTTAATCGGGATGAACAACATGATAATTCTAATAAAACGTTTCTTGATAATCGCGCTCTTGTGTTTCGTTAATTTTATGTTGGTTGCCTGTGGTAGTGGCGCTGGCAATGGTGAAGTGGGTGAACAAAAAGATGCAGCCCCGCAAGCAAAAATTGAAGTGCTGGGCGTTTCCAATCAATTAACGGATGTCACTACCCGTTCAGGAACGGATGTTATTTTATCAGGACAAAATTCTGTGGGTGTTGATGATCCCATTCTGCGTTATCAGTGGAAACAAATTGATAACTCGGGTTACACAGTCACCTTGCATGAAAGAACTAACAATACGGTTGCTTTTACTACGCCTGCGTTACCGGCCGATTTAACCGAAGGAGTAACGCTGAAGTTTGAATTAACTATTACCGATGCAGATGGTGTAACCGCATCCAGTCAAACATCGGTAAAAGTTATTCCGGTTGCTGATCCCAATCGTTATCTGGTTCATCCACAATTGAGTGAAGCTGTTCGGATTTATATTGCAGCGCAACCAGGTTCAACACTCAATGCCAATACACCCGCAACTATCCTTGCGAAACCTATTTATAGCTGGCGTGATCGCGCTGGTAATGCGCGCGAAATCTCTCTGGCTGAAAAAACCTTCGCCACCAGTTTAACGTCGGGTCGTGTCGGTCAAGTGCTCAGTGCAGCTACAGCATTTGTGACACTGCCTATGCCGGATTTGGATATGGATGAGATTAATCAGTATTTTCAGGGCGCTGAACGTGCGGGCCGTTTGGAAATTGAAAATTTGCATACGGTGAGTATTGAGTGGCAATTAAGTTTGCAATCAACATCAGGTCAAGCCATTAGTGCATATCTGGTTAATCCTGCCACCACACAAATGATTTCACCGGAGAATCTATTAGTAGCCGGGACCGGCGTAAGTTTACCGGCTAACAGTTTATTAAATAACACCACACAAACCTCCGTACGAATCAATATTGAAAAATTACGCCAAGCTTTGTTGTTGGAGTCGCGCCTATCAGCAGAAAATTACATCAAATGTATAGATCCTTTGAATAAAGCGACTAACTTTTCGGATTGGTTGGCGCAAGCAGGATTTGATGCAGCCAATGCCAATGATATTCACACCAAATACATCAACAATTACGATTTGGGTTTTGGTCGTGATATGCATATACGCACCGATGAAAACGGCAATGTGTATTCCTATGTTGCCAATTACAATAATTTGGAAAATACCATTAGTAATCGTAATGCATTTGCGATTGTTGTAATGGAGTACAGTCCGGCACCCACCGGCAATTGCGGTGACGGCACCTTTACTGATCCTGTCAGTGGCAAAAAACTTGTCAAGTTTTATACCTTTGTCCCAGATGAGCTTAACGGTGGATTCAAACGTGCAGCCTCAATGAATTTTGATGGGCGCGGTGAAAAATATTTGCCCGGCTCTTGTACGGCGTGTCACGGTGGTAAAACCAATTCGGAATTATTTAATTCTACTGCCGCGATTGATGCAGTCGCCGCTGATTTGGATGCGGGCTTTATGCCCTGGGATCTGGATGCTTTTTTGTATACTCACGCCAGTGATACTAAATTAATTGATCCTGCTTATGCATCATTCGCTAAAACAACACCGCCAGCGGGCGATGTTACCAACAAATTCAGCCGCGAAACACAAGAAGCCTTATTCAAACAACAAAATCAGGCAACTCTGCATACCTACACTCAAGATATTCATGAATTAAAACGTTTTGAAACAGCGATTAAATTAATTCGCGGATGGTACGCCAACTCAGCAGATATGGCTGAAATGGATGCGATGAATTTTGGAACAGAAGAAGCTCCGCTGTCTGATGATGAGCTGCGCGCACTGCAAGCTAAATTAAAAACCTTACCTGCTGGCAATTACAACGGCAATTTTGTGCTGCAAGGTTGGCGACAGGATGCAACAGTCGATGCGTTATACAACCAAGTCTTTGATCGTCATTGTCGTTTGTGTCATGTGCAAATGAACAAACAACCTGTCGATTTTGATTCTTATAATGAATTTATTAACAATCCCTGGTTGGTGGATTATGTCTACGCACAAGGCGCTATGCCTATGTCGCGTTTAACTATGGATAGATTCTGGAATAATTTTAATGGTGAAACTTCTGCAGCGGAATTATTGCGTGAACATCTCAATCAAGTAAAAAATGCCAACCTCGCAGATGTAGCACCCGGCATGCCACAAGCGCGTATTACGCAAGAAGCGAATCCGGATTCGCCTGCTGATCTCGCATTAAATTTTGATCAGCAATTA
Organism: uncultured Cellvibrio sp.; assembly: GCA_966252135.1. Classification (GTDB taxonomy): domain Bacteria; phylum Pseudomonadota; class Gammaproteobacteria; order Pseudomonadales; family Cellvibrionaceae; genus Cellvibrio. The sequence goes on from CBINNU010000006.1 coordinate 234,398, forward strand.
GTGTTGGATGGGAGTGGTAGTTACCTGAGTGACACTTATGTTTGGAAGGTTAATTCCAATATTGTTAGTCAGGCGCCTATGTTATCCATGGATGCCGGTGCGCCGGGATCAGAATACAGCGTTACGCTCGAAACTCGTCGTAATGGTTTTACTTCAAGTCCGGTTACGCGTCGAATTCGAGTTAATAATTACACGCCGCAATTTGCCAATACTTTGAGCGCGAGTTTGAATGAAGGTGGCAGTGTGCAAATTGATTTATTGCGCAGCATCTGTGCCGATGAAGCCGATAGTTTGAATTGCCGAACCTATTTTGGTGATATTCGTGCCGGTGAGCGCCCACTAATTGAGTTGGAGCAATCGGTTGTGAATGGACAATTAACCTGGGTGAATGAATCCGCCGGTGTTATTTCATTCCGATCGACGGCACCCGTAGCAGCGGGCAACGGTCGATTTGGAATTAGACTGGTTGATAGTTTCGGCGAAAAATCTGCAGTGATTAATGTGCAGATCACAGTAAATGGATTGGCGGCACCACAAATCGGTGGCAACGATGTTTGCACCACTGCTGCTATCACCAGCGCCAACACCAATAATTTCCCTTTGTTGTTTGGGTCGCTGGCTTGCCCAAATCCAATACTTAATGATGTGGCTGCACCGGGTTTAAGTTTGTCGATTCAATCTATCAGTAGCGCATCCCAGCAAGGCGGTAGTCTAAGTTTGGTGAATGGCGTAATTCGTTATACGCCACCGAAATTTTTTGTAGGAACAGATAGCTTCAGTTACACAGTGGTTGATAATTCATTATCCAGCCGAACTGCAACTGGCAGTGTCACTATCACAGTAACACCGTCAATGACTTATACCAATTTGAAAACTATGTTTACTACTAACTGTGCCATATCCGGTTGTCATCAACCGGCACCTTCCTCCGCAGGGCCTAACTGGACGGTATATGGGAATTTAATTAATCGACTGGATGACACAGTAGGTAAGCTTGGAGTTGGTTTAAATCTTACGCCTAATACCACTGTGGCTCAGATGTTAAACACCCGAATGTTTATTTATGCTTGTAGTTCCGACAGCCACTTTGGTGCAAATCAGTTGTGTGTGAACGAGTTGTTCAATGATGAACCTCCGATTACCCCCGCGCAATTGAACGACAAGGGGCAGAGCATTTTGCAATGGATTGAAGAGGGCGCTCGTAATAACTAGCGAACAGAGTTTGTGTAAATGACCCCGCAATAATGCGGGGTTATTTTTCAGTTGCGAATGCAGGGTATTCTTTGAGAGCATCCAGTTGCCGGTGAAAGAAAATTTTATCCTCTGAGGTATTTGCGTCATCGATATTGTTCTGAATAATGTTCAGTACCTTATCTTTTAATTCTTGAATATCTTCATGCGTAGCGTGAATCAAAAAAGCCTGATTTGCACTGAATGCTGCGCCCTCAAGATCACCCAGTGACAGCGCAGTATTGGCATCGGTAATGAATTGGTGGAATTTTAGTTGATCCATTGCGGATAGCGAATCAAAAGGAATTTCTGGTTCTTTAATCGATTCCAGATAAATATAATTACTTAAACCCAAGATGCTAACCAGCACCAGGCTAATCAGCAGGCGGCGTGGTGTTTTAATTGAAGAATAAAATTGACTGATAAAGGTTTTGGCATCAGCAATTCTATGTTTTCGTTCCAGCGCAACACTACGAGTGAGCAATCGCCGCAATAAAAAATTACCCGCAGCGGGAATTTTCGCCGAGCGTTTTTGTTCCTGTGCAATATTGGCGTCTTTGCCATCGTAAGGGTGACTGCCTCCAAAAATTTGACAGGCCATAATACCCAGAGCATAAACGTCATCACTGGGGTGCGGCGGTTCGTAATTCAGCATTTCCAAACTGGCGTAATTAAAAGTGATGGCACCCAGCTCGCCCGCATCAAAATTATCCTGATAGGTTTCTTGATTGGCTGCGCGGGCGATGCCAAAGTCCAGTACTTTAATATTGCCCTCTTCAGTCACAAACACATTGGCGGGTTTTAAATCCGAATGCACCAATCCTTTTGAATGTGCATAAGCCAAGGCTTGCGCAATTTGTAAAATCATTTGGCTGCATTTCTTAAAATCCAGCTTTGCCATCTGATCTTTGTCTTTCAAAAAATCACTCAGGGATTGCCCCTTGAGTTCTTCCATAGTGAGGTAAATCAAATCTTCATCGCGATCAAAATCGTACACGGTAACAATATTCGGGTGCGCTAATTGTTGGGTTTTTTTGGCTTCACGTTGCAGCGTGATTAACGCACGTGGATGACGTTTAAATGAGTCGCCTAATATTTTGATGGCCACATAAGGTTGCGGGTCGCCCGCTTCGTGCTTGCGCAAATCCAGCGCGCGATAGACAGCACCCATGCCGCCTTCACCCAATAATTTATCCAATACAAAACGTTTTTTAATGGTATCGCCAATCGCTAATACTTTTTCCGTTGTCTCAGCAGCAGATTTATCCGGCGTTGCCAAAAATGTTACGCGGGTTTTTTCGTGAAAATTCGACGGCAAGCCCAGGGTAATTTCAGTGGGCAGTTGTGTAGTGGTGGGCTGTGTATCGGAGTGAAGCCGGGTTTTTTCATCCATTAGATTGCGCCTCGGGTTATGAATTGCCAGGACTCGCCATATGCCTTGTTCTTGTGAATTTATTCAGACGCAAGTCTAGCAGACTTGGAGTCGAGTATCGGGGGTTGCCACAATGGAGTCTGGAAAAATCTTAATTGCGCCTTAAAGAATTCTTAATTTTTAATAAATTTTATGTTTTTTGAAGCCAATCCCTGCGATAGCGATCACGGACTGGCGCAATTCCAGCTTGAGTAAACTTTCGTCCGATACCAGACTTGATGGTTGAATCAGCCTGGAGTCGCACCATGCAGTATCTGTACTGTCTTCAAAATATTTGTCGGCGTTTTAGCGCAAGCCTGATGCTGTTAGCCGGGCTCTCCTTGTCAGCCTGTGGCGGCGGTGGCAGTAGCGACCAAAGCAATTCATCTAGTATTGTTCAGTCGAGTCGATCGTCTGTATCCTCGCAATTGAGTGTGGGTTCTTCAAGTGTAACTAATTCTTCATCCAGCTCTATTGTTTCGTCGAGCAGTCGCAGCTCAACATTATCCTCATCAAGTTCATCAAGTTCATCAAGTTCATCAAGTTCATCAAGTTCATCAAGTTCATCAAGTTCTTCGAGTTCTTCGAGTTCTTCGAGTTCTTCGAGTTCTTCGAGTTCTTCGAGTTCTTCGA
>CBINNU010000007.1:0-214101 GCA_966252135.1 uncultured Cellvibrio sp.
CGCGAAAAAATTATCCAGGTGATCGGTGATGACCTGAATGGATATGTTTTGGAGGATGTGGCGATTGATTATATCGAACAAACACCAAAATCGTCTCTTGACCCAAATAACATTCTTGATGCGGAAGGTATTCGTAAAATTACCGAATTGACTGCTGCCCAAAATATTCGTACCAATATGTTTGAGCGTGACGAAGAATTGGCAATCAAGAAAAAGAATGTGGAAACTACCGAAGCTATGTTGGCCCTTGAGCGCCAACAAGCCGATGCTGAAGCCCGTCAAAAACGTGAGATAGCCTCTATTCAAGCACGCGAAGAAGCTGAAACCAAAAAAGTTCAGGAAGAAGAGCGCCGCAAATACGAGCAAACCGCTATTCAAGTGGCTCAGGATTTGTCAGTGCAAACTGAAAATCAAAAACGTGAAATTGAAGTGGCTGAGCAAAATCGTTTGCGTGCAGTAGCCATTGAGCAAGAAAAAGTCACTCGCGCCCGCGAACTGGAAATTGTTGCGCGTAAACGCGAAGTTGAATTGCAAAGCATAGAAGCAGAAAAAGCAATTGAAATTCAGAAGAAAGAAATCGCCAATGTTATTCGCGAGCGTGTAGTAGTGGATAAAACCGTTGCGATTGAAGAAGAACGCATCAAAGAAGTTCGCGAAGTTTCTGAAGCTGATCGCGCCAAACAAGTACAAGTGCTGGCAGCAGAAGCCGCAGCAGAAGAAGAAAAAGTTAAACAAGTAAAAGCGGCAGAAGCAGAAGAATTATCTGCAAAACACAAAGCCAGCGAAATCATGACTATGGCGCAAGCCAAGTTGGAAGCTTCGGCCAAAGAAGCCGAAGCCATGAAGAAAATGGCTGAAGGTATTCAAGCTGAACGCGCAGCACCAGGATTCGCTGATGCCAAAGTGCAAGAAGCCAAAGCGGTTGCGCTGGAAAAAGAAGGTATGGCTGAAGCCACAGTGATTCGCGCTAAAGGTGTTGCACAGGCTGAAGCAGGCAAAGCAGAAGCCGAAGTGATTTCTGCCAAAGGCCATGCAGAAGCCGATGTGATTGCAACCAAAGGCACATCAGAAGCCGGTGCCAAAAAAGAAATTGGTTTGGCAGGTGCAGATGTCACACGCGAACAATTCAAAGCAGAAGCAGCTGGTTTGACTGAGAAATTTGAAGCCATGAACGCGATGAGTGATAAAGCACGCGAACACGAAGAGTACCGCATGGGTCTCGAAACTGCGTTCAAAGAAACCCTGGCCAGCATTGAAGCCGGTAAAGAAATTGCGAAAGAAAATGCCGAGATATTGGCCATTGCCTTGCAAAAAGCCCATATCGATATTGTCGGTGGTGAAGCGCAATTCTTTGATAACTTCGCCAAGTCATTGTCGATTGGTAAAGCGATTGATGGCCTCGCCAGCAAGAGCGGCGTGATCCAAGCCGTGTTAGATAAATTTGTTAACAAACCTGCTGTTGCAGATACGAAAGCAAAAGCTGAAGTAGCAGAAGTTGTTGGTTAATTTAATCTCTCCAGCACCTTCGTTGTAGGGCGGGTCAAGACCCGCGTGTTCTTGCGGAAATCTCAAAAACGCGGGTCTCGACCCGCCCTACACTTGGGTGATTATCTCTCGGATAGATTCATGAGAAGGATAAACGCATGTCACAAACAAGTAATACCAACACTGCTGCAGAAAATATTGTCGATCAAGCTGTGGCTGAAGGCGGCGCTTACGAAATTATTCGCAAGCGTCTTCTCGATCAGGGGCAATTGCTGACACAAAAAGTTCGCGAACTAAATGAGGCTCGTTTAGCCGAATTTGGCAGTTCGGCAATGGTGGCAACTGCGCGTGTGCGTGTGCGCACGGAAAATAACTGTATTCCGCGTGACATAGTTCAAGTTGGTGACTATTTATTATTTGGTTACAACGTTTTTTTGGGATTAAAAAAAGAAACCAAAATTGAAGACGTATTTTCACTGTTTATCAAAAAAACTACTGATGCCGGTGTTGAACTGGAGCCGGTCGCCTTTCAAGGCACTTTTTTAGCTGAACAAAGTTTCGTTAACGACTTTGAAGAGCTGTATCGATACTACAAAGACACGCGAATCGTTGAGTTAACGATTAATGATGGAAAGTTGCTCGCCGGTTTTCAAATAGGTGAGCGCCTGGATGATCTTCGCGTATTTCGCTGGTCGCTATCACCTGATGGCAAAAAAGTTAGCTATATAGACAATCGGGGTGAACGTGACATTCAATTGCCGCCTGCGTTTGATTTTGAATGGATTGCAGCCACACGCGACGATGCCATACACGGCCGCCATCCGCATTTAAATATATTGGATAAGGTTTTTGTTGAAACTATTGGTGGTGATCTCACCATTAAAATCGAAAACAATACCGAAGATGGTTTGGGAATTTATCGGGAAGAAGTGGAAGACAAAACCCAATCGCTTGATGACGCCAGTGTGTTTTATGCCGCAGTCGGCAATTTGATTCTGCTGAAAATTCGTCCTTACCGGGAAGACAATTATCGCTATTTAATTTTTAATTGTTTAACGCAAACTGTATTGCGCATCGATAAAATTGGCCAAAGCTGTGTGCAGTTGCCGGAAAACCATGGCATTATTTTCCCAGGTGGTTATTATCTGAATACCGGTGAATACAAAACCTATGAAGAAGATAACAGCGCGTTTCGTTTTAAGCGCATGATCCGATCACCCAATGGTGAAGATGTGCTCTATGTGTTTTATGAGCCAGCGGCAGGGGTTGTGTCCTTACTTGCGTACAATATTATCGAAAAGAAATTACAAAACCCGATTTATGGCAGCGGCTATGCCCTGGCTGACAATGGCGAAATCGTTATTTTCTCAGCAGAAACCGAGCCGACCCGCGTTCACCCCATGCAACTTTGGCAGACTCCTTATGTGAGTGCCGAATTCGCGAGCAAAGCGCCCGCAAAACAAAATTTTTATGGCCGTATCGGTAACAATGAATTGGTGCGCGGTATATCCGAGTTTTACAGTATTTCGCGCATTATCAACAATCAGTCAGTATCAGTTCGTCTTTACGAAGAATTAAGCCTTGCTGCACGCAAAGTCTTTGATACTTTTTATTGGTTGGGTGAAAGTGATGTTCAGAGTATCTCGGCGGTATTAAAAGATATTTCCACCACTGCCGAGCTGGTGATTGATGAATTTGAAAAAGTTGAATCTATTCGTTTGCAATCTGCCAAAGCCATGCAGGACGCTGAACAAGCACAAAGTGATATTTTGCGCTCGTTGCAACCGGAAAATTGGCAATCGGCAGAAGAATATGTTGATGCATTGAGTCGACTGCGCAAGCAACGCGGGCAATTGGCAACTATTAAAGAATATCGCTACATAGATCAACAGCGCATCGAGCAGTTAGATCAACAATTATTGGATGCCAATACCCAGCTCAGTGAACAAACCGTTAATTTTCTGGCGGATGAAAAAGCGCTGACGCCCTATCTGGGTAAGTTGGACGAGCTCAATCTGCAAGTTGAAAAAGCAGAAACCGCAATTGCGATCACACCTGTGTTAGAAGTCATCGAAAAAACTGCATCGGGTCTGGATTTGTTGTCCGAATTAATGGGCACCTTAAAAGTCGACGATGCAACCCTGCGCACGCGCATAGTGGATGCCATCTCAGAAGTTTACGCCAAACTGAATCAGAGTCGCGCCAACGCCAAACACAAACAAAAGAATTTTGGCTCAACCGAAGCGGTTGCACAATTTGGTGCGCAATTCAAATTATTCTCACAAAGTATTGCTCATGCTTTGGGTTTGGCGACTACGCCGGAAAAATGCGATGAACAACTGTCGAAATCTCTGGTGCGTTTGGAAGAATTGGAAGGCCAGTTCAGCGAATACGATCAGTTCCTTGCGGATATTATGTCCAAACGCGAAGAATTGTATGAAAGCTTTCAAGAACACAAACAACGTTTATTGGATGAGCGTCAGAAAAAAGCCCAGAGTATTACCGATGCAGCTGCGCGTATTCTCGCCAGTATCGAAAAGCGTTCGCTGGGATTTAGCGCACAAGATGAACTAAATACTTATTTTGCGTCTGATGCGCTGGTATTAAAAGTTGCGGATCTAATTGCGCAATTAAAAGCACTGGACGCCGCAGTAAAAGCGGATGATCTGGATGCAAGATTTAAAGCTATTCGTGGCCAGGCCTTGCGTGCCCTGCGTGATAAAACCGATATTTTTGAAGAAGGTGGCAATGTCATCAAGTTGGGTAAACACAAATTCAGTGTGAATACTCAGGAATTGGATTTAACCATCATTCCACGCGATGGCATTTTGAATTTTCATCTTACCGGTACCGATTATTATGCGCCTGTACAACAACCGGAATTGTTGCGCTTAAAAGATTATTGGTCGATTAGTCTGGAATCAGAAACACCGCAAGTCTACCGCGCTGAATATTTGGCTGCATTAATTCTGGATGCGGCTGAACATCAACGTGAAGGATTAAGTTCGGAAATTTTGCGTCAAGCCTTGGTTGATGACGAAAAGTTGGCGAAATTGGTTCGCGATTTCAGTGCGCCACGTTACAAAGAGGGTTATCAAAAAGGTATTCATGATCAGGACGCGGTGCAATTATTAAAAACCCTGGTGCCCGCATTGAATGCGGTGGACCTTTTAAAATTTGATCCGCTGGCGCGTGGTTTGGCTCAGGTATTCTGGGCCAATATCAAAGAGTTTGCGATTAAATCCAAAACACAGGGTGCCAATCTTTCGTTCGAAACCTGGAAGGACAGGGCAGTGTCTGCAAAACAAATGCAGCGTTTATTTGCAAGCATGGAAGCAACGGAATTATTGGTTGATGATATTTCAGAAATTCAGACTGAATTTGTTGAGCGCAATCCTATCCCTGTATTGCCGTTGGATATTCGCCGTGCGGCTGAATATTTGGTGGAGGAGTTAGGGCGTGAGCAAACAGAATTTATTACCAGCAAATACGCTGTGCAATTGGTAGAAGCCTTTAAGCAATCTCTGGATGACACCAGTTGGCGTCACTATCAAGATGTGCTGCTAAAAATGCAGGGCTGGCCCGCCGAGCGTTGGAGTTTAACCACCGCCTGGTTGCAAGCGCTGATTAAAGATAAAAATTTGCCGTTGTTGCAGCGTTATATTCCAGAAGCGGTTGCGCTATTAAAAACCGATCAACGTTTGGATCGCCGTTTCACTCAAGTTGAGTTGGAATTAACGGTGAGTGATTTATTGGGCGAGCATCCGCGCATTCAAAATCGCCAATTGTCATTTGCGGTTGACGAATTTGTACAGCGCATGGCGCAACACAGATTGGTGGTTGTACCGGAATATCATCATTACTTGCAATTACGCCAACAAATTATTGAGCAGGAACGTCAGCAATTACGCTTGAATGAATTCAAAGCAAAACCTTTGAGTTCGTTTGTTCGCAACCGTTTAATTAATGAATCTTACTTGCCGATTATTGGTGATAATCTGGCCAAACAAATGGGCGCTTTGGGGGCTAACAAACGTACCGATTTAATGGGTATGTTGATGATGATCTCGCCACCGGGTTACGGTAAAACGACCTTGATGGAATATGTCGCTAATCGTTTGGGTTTGATTTTTATGAAAATCAATTGCCCATCACTGGGGCATGATGTGTTGTCACTTGATCCTGAAAAAGCGCCCAACGCCACAGCCAAACAAGAATTGTTAAAACTCAATCTTGCATTGGAAATGGGCAATAACGTGATGTTGTATCTCGATGATATTCAGCACACCAATCCCGAATTTTTGCAAAAATTTATTTCGCTCTGTGATGGCACTCGTCGTATCGAAGGTGTGTGGCAAGGCAAAACCAAAACCTATGATATGCGCGGAAAAAAATTCTGCGTCTGTATGGCGGGTAACCCTTACACCGAATCGGGCGAAGCCTTTAAAGTGCCGGATATGCTGGCCAATCGCGCTGATATTTATAACCTGGGTGATATTCTCGGCGGCATGGAAGAACAATTTGCCTTGAGTTATATCGAAAACGCCTTGACCTCCAATTCGGTTCTTGCACCTTTGGCACTGCGCGATATGCAGGATGTGTATAAATTTGTTGCAATGGCAAAAGGTGAGCAGGTCGCCACTACCGATTTAAGTCATGCTTATTCCGGTGCTGAAGTGAATGAAATCGTCGGTGTGTTTAAAAAGTTGTTTGAAATCCAAAAGGTGATTTTAAAAATCAACCAGCAATACATTGCGTCCGCCGCACAGGACGATAAATACCGCACCGAGCCGTCGTTCAAATTGCAAGGTAGTTATCGCAATATGAATAAGATGACCGAAAAAGTATCGGCGGTCATGAATGAAACTGAGTTGATGCAAATGATTGCTGATCACTATTTAGGTGAAGCGCAAATGCTAACTACTGGGGCAGAAAGTAATTTGCTCAAGTTGGCTGAACTGCGTGGCAATATGGCAGATGAACAGCAACAACGCTGGTCACAAATTAAAAAAGATTTTTTGCGCAATAAAGCCATGGGTGGCAGCGATGCCGATACAGGCGCAAAAGTGGTAGTGCAACTGGCGGATGTGGCTGAAGGCATTAACAAGCTGGTGACCTCAGCGGAAAAAGCGGCCACATCAGGTGCTGAAAAATCCCAGGTTACCGCTTCACCGGATATGGCGGCGCTTGGTAAACAATTAGCAAAATTGTCATCACCCAAAGTTGAAGTGATAAATCAACCGGTGGAAGGTCTTGATAAAGTGTTGTTGGTTATCGCAAATACTCTTGAGCATGCAATTATGCCTTTGGTGAGAAATATGGATAAAAAATTGGATATTGATTTGCGCAACCACGAAAAAATTGTCGAGGTCTCTACCCAGATCAAAACCTTGCAACAAGAGTTGGCGTCGAACAAAAAGCCGAAATCGCCGCCATCAGCTTAAACGAATAAGATAATCGGAAATCAAAAGATGCGGCGTTTGTCCTCAAAATTTCGCTGGTTATTTTTGTTTGTAGGCCTGATGGTCGCCGCTCATGTGTTCAACTGGGCATTTCACGGGTGGTTAAACCAATTTGGTTTGTTACCCAGACAAGTGGAATCACTGCCCGGCATTTATATTGCGCCGTTTCTCCATGCTAGCCTGGCTCATTTGATTAATAATTTGGTCGGCTTTTTTATTTTTAGCAGTTTGTTGTTTGTGCATTCATTGCGATTGTATCTGTGGAGCAGCTTTTTTATTGTGACGCTCACCGGAATATTGGTGTGGTGTTTCGGCCGCCCGGCAGTGCATTTGGGTGCAAGTGGTTGGATATTTGGTTTGTGGAGTTTAACTATTGCAACCGCCTGGTTTGACCGCCGTTTGATCAATATTTTAATTGCATTGGTGGTGATATTTTTTTACGGCAGCATGCTCTGGGGTGTTTTGCCGGGCGATCCTGCGGTTTCGTTTGAGTCACATTTATTTGGTGCTCTTTCAGGTGTAGTGTTTGCTTTTATCCGACACAGATTCTTTAAAAATAGACAGTAGAGAGTGATATGCGGCAGCAAGAATTGGAACAATGGTTAGTCGCCAGTTTGGAAGATTTCAAATTAAGTCAGTCTGAAGCTTTGGAATTGCGAGCAATATTACCCAGGCTCGCAGATGATGATATAGCCTTTGCTCGAAACAAAGCATTTCAGCTGGCGCGTGAACCTATTCGGATAGGTGGCGACAATGCAGTTGCTATTCTGCTCTGGTTAGAAAAACTGACTAAAGTTATAGATAATTTTCGCCAATCTGAAACCTCATCCATCGCAGAAGCCCATTTCAGCCCCGGCGAAGATTGTCGTCGCCAGTTGCTTGATTTATTAGTCAGCGCACGCGAATCAATCGACATCAGTGTCTTCACTATTTCTGATGATCGTTTAACGGATGCCATCTATGCTGCGCATCAACGCAAAATTAATGTAAGAGTGATTACCGATAACGATAAAGCCAGAGATGAAGGCAGCGATATTTTTTATTTGATTGATAAAGGTGTCGATATTCGAATGGATAACACCGAAAATCACATGCATCATAAATTCGCAGTCATTGATAAAAAAGTTCTGGTGAACGGCAGCTTTAACTGGACTCGTTCTGCTTCTGACTACAATCAGGAGAATATTCTGGTTACCGATGAACCTAAATTGGTATCGGCGTATTTGAATGAGTTCGAAGGTCTCTGGAAAGAATTTTCAAAATAAAAGGTAATCCCAAATGTTATGTACGCAATGTAAAACAACCCAAATGGAACCGAAAGAATTGGAGCGGGGCTTGATTGCTTCGGTTTGCCCGAGTTGCCAAGGGACTTTGGTTTCATTAATGAATTATCGTTATTGGTTGGATACTCACGCCAAGGATTTATCTCAGTTATCCAAAGATGAAAATTTGGAAATCACCGAGAATGAATCTGCTCATTCTTGCCCGAAATGTTCACGTTTTATGACTAAATTCCAAATAGGTGTTGAGTCCAACCAAAAACTGGACCTGTGTACCGGTTGCGACGAGGCTTGGTTGGATAAAGGTGAATGGCGACTTCTGAAACAACTGGATTTACATAACAAACTGCCCAAAATTTTCACTGATGCCTGGCAGCGAAATATTCGCATAAAGCGAAAAGAATTGGCATTAGATGAACGTCATGAAAAATTATTAGGGAAAGAATCTTTTGCCAAAGTAAAAGAGTTTAAAACCTGGCTACAGCAACAAGATCACGCCGATGTCATTAAACAATATTTAATAACTATTACAGAATGAGAATAGCTATCGTGAGGTTTTCACCGTAGTTTCAATTAGGTAGATCAATAAATGGATCGAGAAATTAGGCTGACCATTCTTGTATTTGTATGCTGCTTTAGCTTTTTATGCTACTGGACTTTTAACTTGATGGTAGTGGTTACTAATTCGTGTTTTCGGTTTTCTGAATATTGGCTGGTTGGTAATTACTTCTCTCCATTTTGGATGTTCTTGATTGTCTTTGCATTGATTTTTATATGGGGGATATGTGAAATTGTTGATGCTTTTTTCGATGGTGAAGATAGCATTTATGCAGTTTCGGTCAATATGGTTGTGTTTGCTTTTTTGATGTGTGTTGCTGCTTCGCACTATACTTTGTGGCAATTAATGGATTTTCAGGATAGGAAAAATACAGAAATACATTTTCTGTTTTTCTCTGAAGAGAAAGAGAGGTTTAACAAAGAATGGCGCACTGAATTTTTTATCACCTCGGAATACTGTAAGAATCATCAAAAGATATAGAAATTACCTGAAGTTAATTGATAGTCTAGCAAAACATGTAACCCAAGGAGTTAACTATGAAAGAAGCACGTGATTATTTGGAAATGTCGTTTCGTTCTATCCAATGTTTTTCCAACGATGGCAAGTTGGATGCGCATGAACTTGGAAAAATATTGGAAATAGCGGAAAAAGACGGGAAAATCGACAACAACGAAATAAGGGTTTTGCAAAATATTATCGCTCGTATTAAACCCAGCGAAGTTGATGTGGCAATGAAGCAAAAAATGATGGAAATATCTGAGAAGATTTCTGGTTAACTGATTTCGGTCTGCCACTCAGTGGCAGACTGGATTGTATGGTTAGAGAATTTGATTTTTCGCCATCGCTAACAGCTTTTCACCCAAATCATTAAGTGCAGCTACTCGAGCAGCTTCTCTATAACTATCTCTGTCGGCATACATATAAGGGCGAGCAATTTTGCTTTTGCCTCTACCTTGTGCGATACCATATAAATAGCCGTTGTTAATATCGATTAGCGTTGCTTCATAAACCGAATAGGTATCGCGATGATGGGCAGGAACAAGCCACATACCTATAAGAGTAATATTTAATATGCTGGCAGCATTGGTGTAGTAGTTTGTAGACGTATTATCATCCAGGAACATGATTACATCAGCGTGCATCCTCGCTCCAGCAATACGGGCTCCGTTGAAATAACAATCGTTTTCTTGTTGGTAACCACAGGATGGAAGTAATGATTGCGGAATAAGCTGAATATTTTTTGCATATCCCATTTCTTTTAATTTTAGGGACCAGGCTTCAATCACATCCCGTTCGTTTTCTGATAATGAATTCCACCTGTATCTGGAACCAACTATCGCGATGTTTAATGGAAGCTTGGCTTGAGGTTTTAGTTGCCTTATTTCTTCGATTGTTTTGGCATTAGAAAACTGTGTTACAGGTGATGTGCCTGTATTGTCTGCTCCCTTATTTGATGAAGCGCAGGCGCAAACCAGGTAAGACAATATCAATAGGTAAATTGTTTTCATTGTTTAGTTCCTGTCCTTTACTTATCTTCAATCTCATCGACATCCACTTGCCCACTCATGCGGCGAGTGAAGTGAGACCAGCACATGCCGACGCAGAGTAACGCGGACAGCAAAATTTCGACTACCCAAACCATTGCAGAAATATTGGTGACACTTAACCAGCCCCAATAGATGAATAACCAAATCAAACTGGCGAAGAGTGCTGCCAAAATTACAATACCAACAAGGCCCAGTGAATTAAGCGTGGCTTTTATATAAACGCCCCAGCCAATTAACAGCAAAATTCCTGCAATCACTACATAAGGCGTAAAGTGTTGCGCTCCGCTCGTCATAATGCCGTAAAGCCAATGAAAATAAGAATAACCGCTGGGGTTGTAGCTGAGTAAAACCAATATTAATGCAAACACAAAACGCAAAATTACGCCGGTGCTGGTGAGGTTCATGATGATGTCCTGTAAATGTATTAGTTAAAGTATCGACGGTATTTAACGAAACCAATTTTTGCATCAGGGTCGTAGCCCATCGCAGTATAAAAGTCGCGAGCATTACGGTTTTCACTGCTGGTTTGCAAAATTATTTTGCTGCTGTTTTTTTCTTTGCAAAAACCTTCTATATGATCCATCAAGCTTTTGCCAATTCCTTCGCGTTGGTAATCCTGATGCACTACAAAATTTTCTATCACTGCAAAAGGCTGTTGATTGAACATCACATCTGCACACAAGCAGACTAATGCAGTCGCGACTATCTCGCCTGAGTCATCGCATACCCACAAATAACTGGTATCGGATTTCGCGATTTGGTCTATGCGTTCGGCAGAAACCGATGGTGATGACAGAGTATTTAACCCTGCGTATAAATCCGCGATGGCGTTGGCATCTTTGGCTTCTGCGCGTCGAATAATTCGCATAGTTTAATCAACCTTTTCTTTGATGGGTTGTACTAGCACCCAGGGTTTGATCACCAGCGCCCACACCATTGCATCTTGTTCATACCAATTTAATGCCTGTTGATCTTTGATCGCATCCAGCAAGCCTGCTTCCATCCAGGTTTTAATTTGGGTTGCATTGTTTTCGGCAATTTGGGTGGCGACATGGATTAAATCCAATGAGGCATCCACACCAATCGCATTGCCGGATGCAAAATATCGCTGCAGTTCATGCCAGCGGATTTGTGCGGTTTCGAGATTTAGTTTTTGTTCGAGTTCGTTTGACAATTTTGTGCCCTGATTGAATATTTCATTTGGCCCTCACCCTAGCCCTCTCCCGGAGGGAGAGGGGACGAACTCCCAAATTAATTCACTACGAAGTAAATCAATTCCCTCTCCCTCTGGGAGAGGGTTGGGGTGAGGGCATCATCGCCCGCGCCACCCGCGAACCCGTTTCCCTATTCAGCGCGCGACTGATTTTTTCACCCGCCAAGATTAATTTTTGCAAATCTACACCATGTTCTATTTGCAATCCATTCAACATATAAACCAAATCTTCAGTCGCGACATTGCCGGTTGCGCCTTTTGCGTAAGGGCAGCCGCCCAATCCTGCAATTGACGAATCGACAACGCTAACCCCCATTTCCAGCGACGCAAAAATATTGGCGAGTGCTTGTCCATAGGTATCGTGCATATGAACCGCTAATTTTTCTATGGCAATTTTTGTAGCGACAGTGTCGATAAGTTGTTGGATTTGTCCGGCGGTGCCGACGCCTATAGTGTCGCCAAGAGAAATTTCATAACAGCCCATGTTTAATAAATCATTCGCGATACTGGCGACTTGTTCAAGCTCGACTCTACCGGAGTAAGGGCAGCCAGCAACGCAGGAAATATATCCGCGCACGGGGATTTTTTTTTCTTTTGCAGCTTCAATAACCGGCTCAAAACGTTTCAAACTTTCGGCAATCGAACAATTAATATTTTTTTGACTGAAAGCTTCCGAAGCAGCTGCAAAAATGGCGACTTCATTAGCGTTCACTGTAATCGCGCGTTCAAAACCTTGCAGATTGGGAATTAATGCAGCATAGGTGACATGGGCTTTGCGTTGAATACCGGAAAAAACTTCAGCGCTATCGGCCATTTGCGGAACCCATTTGGGGTTTACAAAGCTGCCTGCTTCTATATAAGAGAGTCCCGCATCAACCAAATCATTGATCAATGTGATTTTGGTTGATGTGGGAATTAATTGCTTTTCATTTTGCAGCCCATCGCGTGGGCCGGCTTCAACAATTTTGACTTGTTTGGGGAATGCCATCTTGAATTTAATCCTCACCCCAACGTGGCATTAAATCCTGTTCTATGCCTAATTGATCTAAAATGCGTGCGACAATAAAATCGATCAACTGATTTATATTTTGTGGTTGCATGTAAAAGCCTGGGCTTGCGGGCAAGATCATCGCGCCCATTTGCGTGAGCTTGAGCATGTTTTCGAGATGGATTTGCGAATAAGGCGTTTCGCGTGGTACCAAAATTAATTGGCGCCTTTCTTTTAAGGCGACATCCGCCGCGCGTTCAATTAGATTATTGCTGGCACCATGTGCGATTGCAGAAATAGTTCCGCCACTGGCTGGGCATATCACCATGGAAGAAGGTGAGCTGGAACCTGATGCGGGTGGTGCAAACCAATCATCTTTTGCTAATAACTGAAGTTGCTCTTCATCCACATCAAACAATCGATGTAGAAATAATTGCTGATCTTCGAATGTCTCGGGCAGATCCAGATCCGTTTCAGTGCGAATAACCACCTGCGCTGCCGACGAAATCATCAAATAGACTTTGCAATTCGCCGCCAGCAAACACGCCAGCAAACGCAAACCGTATTGAGCGCCGGATGCCCCGGTGATGGCGAGGGTGATGGTTTGTTGTATCATTTAGATATTCCCAACATTTTGTTATTTACTAAGAAGTTGTTTAATCATAAATCGCGTCAACAACATGGAAGAATGGAAATCCATATTGGTTACAATAATATCTTGATTCGCCGTAATCATTTTCAACTTTGGAAATCTGAATATTGCTTAATTCTTTATTGCTTTTCGATCCGTACAGATCTATTAATGAGGCATCTCCTGATTCAAGCATTGCAGCAAGTGCAAACTCAGCTCTGCCCAGTAAATTAAGGTCGCCAAATGCATATTTAAGCAAATCTGTATCGGCTGAAAGCGGCATATCCTTTTTGATAAGATTGAGTAATTCGTTGTCTTTCTCGACATGCCAATCGTTTATGTGTTTCTGAATTTGAAGGGTGAACTTCTCAGGATTTACTGCTATCACATATCGGATGTATTTGCTTTCAGCAGTTGGTAGATAGAATACAGGATGGCTTGATCTAATAGGCAATGAAATCTTGGATGTTTCTATTTTGCTTTTTCGCAGTGGAATATCCTGATCTTGCCCGCATAGTAATGTGGATCTATTGCTGGGCGAAGAGCAGGCTGTAATGGAAAACAACAAAATGATCGTAGTGAAAGGTAATTTCATAACTGACCTATCAAAATTAATTGCGGCTTGGCGATGACCAGCCATAAAATTCCTGACACAGAAATCGGAATAACGACAATTGCAATTCCAGTGATGTAGCGATGATATACAAAGAGCGTACGAGTTTCATCTGGAAGGTATTGCGTACGATCAATAGTGGAAAATAGTTTCCCCAGTTTGATGTTGCCATACCAGATATCCAATAGTTCCAGCGGGACAATCAAGCAGAGAATGATTAGCAGTTTCCATTGAAGCCAGGGTTGTTGAAAACCAAACCAGGTTTTTGCCATCCAAAAGCCTGATGCCAGTAATGCCATAAATGCTAGATGTTCAACAATCAGCAGTTTTATAAAAACTTGATACAGTCTTTGGGTTGCTGATGAAAACTCGCCTTCCTGTTTGCGTAATACCAAAAGGCAGCACCATGCGCCCAAGCTTGGCCCCAACCAAAAGATCAGTGAGCCTATGTGGATAATTTTTAGAAATGCAAAATACTCTATTGGCATAATGAGTTAAATAATTTTGTCGCTGTATTTGAAGGTTTCTAGGTTTCGAAAAATGGTTAGTGAGATTACAAAAAACCACAGACTGCTCCACACCATTGCAAGCCCGGTAAAAATTGCAGCGAGAAAAAATGATTGCATCACACAGGCATAACTTAAACCTAAGCCAAAAATCCAGGCGGGCATTCCGGCATAAATCAGCCTGCGATTAATTGCAGGATTTTTCAGCAGGGCTATCGTCAGCAATAATCCACCTAATGAGTAAAATCCGTTCCCCAAAAAGCCTGTCAAATAAAAACCGGTTAATTCAAGCAAACTTACTGCATCTGTTGAACCACAAATAATTGCTTCGGGTAAAACCCAGGCAAAGAGAATTTCAGCGGTGATATCGGGGAGCGTGCCCAAGCCAATCAATAGGTAACCCAATTTTTTTGTGGTGGATTCAGGAATAAAATCCAGCAGCAAAGTAAAAAATCCTAACAGGCAGATCGCCGCCAACATCCACCAGCCCCATCCGATTTGCCATTGATCCAGGTTCTGCAAAATAAAATCGCTGCGAAACTGAATATTGGTTTGGTCGCTAATCAATCCAGGTTTGAGTACAAAGGCCATTTGATAACAGGCCATTGCCATGACCAGAATAACCATAAAGCCAGCGTACAGGCGCCAGTTGATTGTGAATTTCCCCATATAAGATTCTCTTTTTCCTGTGTTTATAGGCCCTGCTTCTGTAAAATGCGGCGGCTTGAAACATGTGCTTTACTCATCTGGCTGGGTAAGCCGCAAAGTCCACGGGATTGTATATGCAATTGAACACCATAGATGAACTGATTGATGACCTGCGCCACGGCAAGATGGTCATTTTGATGGACGATGAAGATCGCGAGAACGAGGGTGACCTGATTATGGTGGCCGAGCAGGTTCGGCCGGACGACATCAATTTTATGGCGACCCATGCACGCGGATTGATTTGCCTGACCTTAACCCCCGAGCGTTGCAAACAGTTGGATTTGCCCTTGATGGTGACCGACAACAAATCCCAGCACACCACCAATTTCACTGTATCGATTGAAGCCGCCGAGGGCGTGAGCACAGGCATTTCCGCAGCGGATCGCGCCTTGACGGTTCGCGCCGCGGTTAAAGCCAATGCCAAACCTACCGATCTGGTCCAGCCCGGGCACATCTTTCCTTTAATGGCGCAACCCGGTGGTGTAATGAGCCGGGCTGGCCATACTGAAGCCGGTTGTGATCTCGCCCGTTTGGCAGGTTTTGAGCCAGCGTCGGTCATAGTCGAGGTGATGAACCCTGACGGCACTATGGCCAGACGAGCTGATCTGGAGCGATTTGCCGAGCAACATGGCTTGAAAATCGGTACCATTGCCGACCTGATTCACTACCGGGCAACCCGTGAAAAAACTGTTGCCTGCGTTAATAGCCGCAAGGTTGAGACGCTGTTTGGCGAATTCGAATTGAAAACCTACAAGGATCTGGCTCGCGGCGATTTGCATTTCGCCATGGTGAAAGGCGAAATCGATGAATCTCCAACTTTGGTAAGAGTGCATGTGCTGGATACCGCACGCGATATTTTGTCGATCAAGCGCTCATCGGTCGCAGGCGGAAAAGCCTGGACTTATCAGCAAGCGCTGCAAAAAGTTAGCGAAGAAGGCAAAGGCGTAGTGCTGTTGATTTGTCATGACGAATCCACCAGTGAGGTCGAAGAAAGCATTGATTGGTTGATCTCGGGCAAACAACAACGTCGCAGCGCGGATGTGTTGTACAAACAGGTTGGCACCGGCTCACAAATTTTGCGCGATTTGGGGATTCGAAAAATGCGCGTGATGTCGGCACCCATGCGTTACTCGGCATTGTCGGGTTTTGATTTGGAAGTGGTTGAGTATTTGTGTCCTTAAAACAAACCCCACCCTAACCCTCCCCTTCGTAAGGGGAGGGGACGGTTCCTCCCCCTTGTGGAGGGGGAGGTTAGGAGGGGGTGCAAATTTTTATCTAAAGAGTGAACATCTATGAGCAACATTAAAGTTATCGAAGGTGAATTTTCGGCTTGCGCTGGCAAATATGCATTGATCGTCAGCCGTTGGAATAGTTTTGTTGTAGAAAGTTTAAAAGAGGGCGCGCTGGACACTTTGCGTCGCCACGGCATTAAAGATGAGCAAGTCACCATTTATTACGCACCGGGTGCATTTGAGTTTCCGTTAGTTGCACAAAAAATTGCTGCGAAAAAATCTTACGACGCCATCATCGCATTGGGCGCTGTGATTCGCGGCGGCACACCGCATTTCGATTACGTTGCAGGCGAGTGCACTAAAGGCCTTGCACAAGTTTCCTTGCAATACGGCGTACCTGTGACCTTCGGTGTGTTGACTGTTGACTCTATTGAGCAAGCTATCGAACGCTCAGGAACTAAAGCAGGCAACAAAGGTGTTGAAGCTGCGTCCACTGCGTTGGAAATGGTTTCTCTTTTAGGCAAGATTTAATTTTTCACCCTCTCCCTAACCCTCTCCCATCAAGGGAGAGGGAACAGTTTTAAGCTCTTAAATAATTTTTATTAATTTCGAAAGAGTTGGAAATTAATAAAAATTTATAAACAGAATTAATTCCCCTCTCCCCTTGTGGGAGAGGGGCAGGGGAGAGGGGGTTTCTATGGTATGTTTTTCGAGTATTTCCCATGAGTAATTCTTCATCCGCATCATCTTCTACCAGCGCATTGGCGGCCACTCGTCGTATGGCTCGTCATTACGCCATGCAAGCGCTTTATCAATGGCAAATGGCCGGTGCCAGTTTGAATGTGATTGAAGCGGAATTTCGTGTCGATAACGACATGAGCAAAGTGGATATGGAATATTTTCAGGATTTATTGCACGGCGTGCCTGCGCAATTATCCGAGATAGAAAAAACCTTTGAGCCTTTTTTGGTTGAGCGCAGTTTGCAAGAGTTGGATCCCGTCACTCAATCTCTGTTGCGCCTCGCAACCTATGAGTTAATGCAACGCATTGATGTGCCTTACAAAGTGGTGATTAACGAAGCTGTGTCACTGGCAAAAAAATTCGGTGCAGAAGATAGCCACAAATTTATCAACGGTGTGTTGGATAAAACGGCTGCCGTCACTCGCGAAATTGAAGTCAAAGCCAACAGAAAATAAATGAACGAGTTTCAGCTGATCAAACGTTATTTCGAAAGTGAGCAAGAAGCTTCACTGTCGGATTCTGTTGTGCTCGGTATTGGTGATGATTGCGCTCTGTTACAAACGCCGCAGGAAAAACATTTGGCGGTGTCAGTGGATACTCTGGTTGCCGGTGTGCATTTTCCGTTAGATGCCCCCGCACATTTAATTGCCGAGCGAGCGCTGCGTACTAATTTAAGTGATCTCGCTGCAATGGGGGCAGATCCGCTTTGGTTTACTTTGGCTTTAACCTTGCCTCAAGCCGATGAAGTCTGGTTAAAAGAATTCAGTCGAGGTTTGTTTGCCTGCGCGCGCGAATACGGAATTCAATTAGTGGGTGGCGATACCACTTCAGGTCCTTTAAGCATCACTATACAAGTGATGGGTTCAGTGTTAAATCATTTCAGTTTGCGTCGCGATGCTGCCAGTAAAGACGATTTTATTTTAGTCACCAATTCGCTCGGCGATGGTGCTGCCGCTTTGGCTGCACTCCAAAATCGCGAAACATTTAATGACGAACACAAAGCCTATTTGTTGGATCGATTTTATCGGCCTGTGCCGCGTTTTAAAGAATCCAACGCAATTCGCGGCATAGCCAACGCAGCCTTGGATATTTCCGATGGCTTGGTTGCTGACTTGCAACACATTTGTGAGCGCAGCGATTTGGGTGCAACTATTTTTGTAGAAGATATTCCTTTATCGCCTGCGTTGCAGTCGCTTGGTGATCAACAACAAGCTTATCGATACGCCTTAACGGGTGGTGATGATTACGAATTATGTTTTACCGTTGCACCTGAATATATGTCGCGTATCGCCATGCTAATCGCTGAACAAAAATTATCGGCGACAGTTATTGGCAGAATGTGCGCAGGTTCTTCAGTTGAATGTTTATGGCAGGGTGAAGATTTTCCGTTGACAAAAGAAGGCTATCAACATTTCTCATGAGTAAAATTCCTTCGCCTTCATTTAAAGAATTATTAGGTAACCCTGATTACTTGTTTGCATTTGGATTCGGTAGTGGCCTGGCCGCAAAAGCGCCAGGTACTTTCGGCACACTCGCTGCAGTCCCCATTTTCTGGTTAATTCAGGATTTGCATTGGAGCTTTTATCTCAGTTGGTTGTGCGTAAATTTTGCGTTGGGCGTTTATTGGTGTGATCGCGCATCAAAAAAAATGGGTGTGCATGATCACGGCGGAATTGTATGGGACGAATTTGTCGGTTATTGGATCACCATGTTTATGGCGCCCAAAGGTTGGATTTGGATGTTAATCGGATTTATCGCATTTCGCTTTTTCGACATTTTGAAACCCTGGCCCATCAATTGGCTGGATAAAAAAGTGAAAGGCGGTTTCGGTATTATGATCGATGATGTGATTGCTGGGATTTACGCCTTGTTGGTGTTGCAGTTGGTGGTTTATTTAAGTATTTGAAAAGCATGACCCCCACCTAACCTCCCCCTTGCCAGGGGGAGGGACTGACTCCTCCCCCTGGCAAGGGGGAGGCTGGGAGGGGGTCTTTTTTTGCAGTCTGAATCGAGGCAAGAGTGACAATTACCTATATTGAATCCTGCAAGTTACCTACACCATTTGGCATGTTTGTCATGCATGGTTTTGCAGATGATCAAACTGAAAAAGAGCATGTGGTTTTAACGCTGGGTGATATCACAGGCGACGAGCCTTTGCTTGCGCGAATTCATTCGGAATGTTTAACCGGTGATGCCTTGTTTAGTATGCGCTGTGATTGTGGCCCGCAATTACAAGCAGCAATGCATAAGATTGGTGTTGTGGGTCGCGGTGTGATTTTTTATTTGCGTCAGGAAGGGCGCGGTATAGGTTTGTTAAATAAAATTCGCGCTTATTCCTTGCAAGATTGTGGTGCAGATACAGTCGAAGCTAATGAGCAATTAGGTTTTGGTGCAGATATGCGCGACTACTCGATACTCAAACCTATGTTGCAACATTTGAATATTAAATCCTTAAAACTTTTGACTAATAATCCACGCAAAGTAAAAGCATTACAGGATATGGGCATCAACGTGGTTGAGCGTTTGCCTCATCAAACCGGACGCAATCCGCACAATGCAAAATATTTGGAAACCAAAAAAGGAAAATTGGGGCATTTGTTTTTGGATGAGGATTTTTAAGCCCTCACCCTAACCCTCTCCCAAAGGGAGAGGGGATAAATCCACTTCGTAGTAAATTAATCAGGGAGTCTGTCCCCTCTCCCTCAGGGAGAGGGCTAGGGTGAGGGGAAAATAAATTACATATAGGTTTTCATTATGACCACAAAAATTGCAATCGCCGGTGCAGCCGGCCGAATGGGTAAGGCGTTAATCACTGCAACCAATATGAATTCTGCTGCAAAATTATCAGCAGCAACAGTCAGGCCGGGCAGCAGTTTGGTCGGCGTTGATATAGGTGAATTTGGCGGTATAGGCAAAAATCAAATTGCTATGGCTGATGATTTGGCAAAAGTGATTTCGCAATTTGATGTGCTAATCGATTTCAGTTCACCCACCGCAACTTTACAGCATGTAAAAATTTGCGCTGCGCATAAAAAACCAATCCTAGTCGGTACTACAGGTTTTAGTGATGCTGAAAAAACGGAGTTGTTGTCTTATCAAACACAAATCCCATTATTGTTGTCAGCAAATTTTTCGACGGGTGTGAACTTGTGTTTTAAATTGTTGGATATAGCCGCACGCGTATTAGGCGATGAATACGATATTGAAGTCTATGAAGCACACCATCGTCACAAAGTGGATTCGCCATCAGGCACTGCTGTGCGTATGGGTGAAGTATTAGCGAATGCAACCAACCGCGATTTGAAAAAAGTGGCTGTCTATGGTCGCGAAGGTCAAATCGGTGCGCGCCCACGCGACACTATTGGTTTTGCAACAGTTCGCGGTGGCGATGTGGTGGGTGATCATACGGTGATGTTTATGGCAGATGGCGAGCGCGTCGAAATTACGCACAAAGCGTCCAACCGTTTGGCATTTGCGAATGGCGCAGTACGCGCAGCAGTTTGGTTACAAAATCAAAAACCCGGTTTGTACGACATGCAGGACATGTTGGGTTTGAAATGATTACTTCAAAGCATCAATTAATTTTTGATGCACACCACCGAACCCGCCATTGCTCATGATCACGAAATGAGTATTGGTTTCCCGCAAGGACGCAGCGGTTTTAACCAATTCATCCAGATCACGAAGTAATTTTGCGGGTACAGGGCTTTTGTTCACTACATCATTCATTGCCCAATCGACATTCGCGGGTTGATACCATAAGACCATATCGGCATCGACTGTACTTTTTCCTAGCGCATCTTTATGCACGCCCATTCGCATAGTGTTGGAGCGGGGTTCGATAATCGCGATAATTTTTTCGCTGCCAACTTTTGCGCGTAATCCCGCCAAAGTGGTTTTGATTGCAGTCGGGTGGTGAGCGAAGTCATCGTAGACCTTAATTGAATTTACATCTGCCAAACATTCCATACGGCGTTTCACACCGGCGAAATGCTCTAAAGCTTTCGCCGCATTAATTGGATCAACGCCTACACTACGCGCTGCAATAATCGCAGCCAATCCATTATTCACATTATGCAAACCAGTCTGTTGCCAATTCACTTCTGCAATTTTTTGTTGCTGATGGAAAATAGCGAATGCAGATCCATCTTCATTGATTAATTCTGCTCGCCATTCGCAGTCTTGATCTTGATCCAGAGTGAAATGGGTGTTGCTGGTCCAACAACCTTTTTGTAAAACCTGATTGAGTGCTTGATCATTCGCCGGAGAAATAATTAATCCGTTACCGGACACTGTGCGAACCAAATGATGAAATTGGGTTTGTATGGCGGCGAGATCCGGAAAAATATCGGCATGATCAAATTCAAGATTATTTAAAATCACTGTGCGTGCATTGTAATGAACAAATTTGGATCGTTTATCAAAAAATGCGCTGTCATATTCATCGGCTTCCACCACAAAAAAATTCGATTCACCCAAACGAGCGGATGTGGGGAAATTTTTGGTCACGCCACCGATTAAAAATCCCGGCTTCATACCAGAATATTCCAAAATCCAGGCGAGCATGGATGAAGTCGTGGTTTTGCCATGAGTGCCGGCAACTGCAAGCACCCATTTATTGGGCAATACAAAATCATGCAACCACTCAGGGCCGGATGTGTAGGGAATGCCTTGATTTAATACATATTCAACCGATGGATTACCGCGGCTCATGGCGTTGCCAATAATGACCAGGTCGGGCGCAGGTTCTAAATGAATCGAATCAAACCCCTGAATTAATTCAATTCCCGCTTGTTCAAGTTGCGTGCTCATGGGGGGGTAGACGTTGGCATCACTGCCCGTCACTTTGTGACCCAGTTCTTTTGCAAGTTGTGCGAGGCTGCCCATAAAGGTGCCGCAGATTCCCAGAATATGAATGTGCATGATTCATCTCGATTCGAAAACTGAAGCCAAGCTTAACATAACCACTAAGGATCTGTATCTGATCAATCGATGTACAAAATAAAAATCTATTTACAAATTTCTAACAAATAAATTTCGATTATCAAAACTCGTTCATTACAAATTCAGTTAAGTTTCATTAGTCTGGCCGCCTCGCAAGTTCAATTCAATCCAGGGAGAATCATATGTCAGTCAAAAAGATATTTGTTTGTTTGCCATTAATTGCAGCGCTTAGTGCTTGCGGTGGTGGCGGTGGATCCGATGATCCCCAAGTCTCTTCTAGCAGTTCATCGCAATCGTCCGTTGTGCAAAGCTCATCCAGTTCATCTGTTGTTTCCAGCTCTTCAAGTTCTTCAAGTTCACAAACGGTTTCAAGTTCTTTGTCATCTGTAGCCAGTTCGTCGTCCTCATCAGCTACTGGTAATGAATTAACTGTCAGTGTTTCCGGAAATCTTTTAGTCAAAGATGAAGATGGAGAAATTGATGAAGGGGCAGAAGATGAGGACATTAGTATCAGTTTGTCGTTGTTGGATGATAATCAACTGGTTTTAAAGTCCAATGATTCGGAAGTGGTGAGTGGTGAGGACGGTCGATTTGGTTTTTCAGATCAAGTTTCAGCTGCCAATGCCAAGTTTGTAGTTGTGCATATAAGCAAACCCGGTTACACAGATTTTGCCCGTCGATTTGATGTTGAAGAAAAAATTGAATTACAAGCAGAAATTTCCGAACTGCCGACAACTTTTGTTGAAGTCGCAGAAGCTGAAACTATTTCGGGTGAAGTGGTGAACGGCTTTAATTTTAGTGTGACGGATAATTTACTCGGCGAATCGGATTCCGGTTACGGTAAAGAGTTGAGCGTATTTATTCCGCAATCTGCATTGCCCGAAGGTACAGAAGAAATTGAAGTGCAGATGAAAGCCTATGATCCTACTGATCCAGAAGAAGCTGCTTATTTCCCCGGTGCTTATGAAGATAGCGATGGTAATAAATTACTGTCGATTGCCTTCAACTACACCGAAGTGAAAACTGATCAAGGTGTTTCATTGCAGCAAGTAGCAAGACAAGCTCGCCAGGAAAGAATCGCCGCGCAAAAAGCTGGACGTTTGCAAAAAACCCAAGCCAGTGAACCGGTGATTATCAATCGTATGATTCCCACTGAAAGCTGCCGTGCATTGGCGACTATGGGCGATTCCGATAGCAACACTGCTGGCTTCCAAATTCCTGTTTATACCTATAACCCCAACAGTGGTCTGTGGGATCTCTTGGGCCAAGGCAGTGTGTTCAATGAAGACGGTGAATTACTTGCATCCAACTTCACTGATTTCGATTGTGATTCAGTGGATTACATGTTGGAAATAAAAGTCACCAACGAAATTTTTATCAGCAATTGGTGGAATCTGGATTATCCATTAGTGTTTGAACAGCCCGTCACTCTTTGTGCAAAAGTGAAATTGTTGGATCAAGGCAATTCACCTTTGGCGGGAACTTATGTCTACGCATTTGATGATGACGAAAATCGTAGCTTTTCTGCGTCAGGTTTTGTTGCGGATGTTGAAGGCGTTGCCACTATATCGCTGGTGAAATTAAATTCGAATGACCCTGATTCCAGCGTAACACTGTCAACCTGGTCACCGGTTGATGGCAGCATGCTTGAAAAAACTATTGAGTTGTCTACAGAAGCTTGTATGGAATCTGCACCCGTGATTCCCGTGCAGTTATCAATTCCATCGCGCTGTGAAGTTAAAGGTACTTTAGTTGATAAAAATGCGAACCCATTGCCCAATGGCTTGATGCTCGCTCTGGCGGATAATGATGACTTGTCTGAAACCAATTATGCAACCGAGTTTGCGTTTACCGATGAACAAGGCAAATATTCGCTCAGCCTATTCTGTGAACAGAATTATAAATTGGCCGATTACGTTACCTGGGTATCTAACATTGATTTTGCAACTGGCGAACAAAGCTCTCTGCCAAATGTAAATGTGAATGCTACAACTGGCACTGATGAAATTTCTGATGACGGAAAACTGGTTCAATTTAAAAATCTGGTTTCTGCGCCTAAACCTTGGGGTATGATTTTTAATGTTGAAGGTTCAAGCGAGTTTTTGGAAGCGAATATTTATTATTCTGGCGAGGATTTCCCTCTGACCTATTCGTTTGATTTAATCGATGCCGATACTGAAACTGTTATCAAACATTTTGAAGGCAGTGTTACAGAAGCAGAATTTACTGAAGATGGTGATTTCTCTTTCGCCAATATTCAGATTCGTCATGGAATTGAATTACCACCTGAAACTCAATACCTGAGTTACCAAATATCCGGCGAAATAAAAGATGCCAAGGATATAAAAGGAAAGTTATGGGGTATCTTCTTTCTGATGCCAGAATTTACTGAAGAGTAAAACCAAAAAACCGCCGAAAGGCGGTTTTTTTATTTGACGAAGAATTGTTTAAGCGCGACGTCTAAACAAAGGCAAAGGCTGATCAACAGAAGCCTGGTAATACTCACTGAAATCGCCTAAAGATTTCAGGGCTTCTTCCAGCTTTATATCAGGATTCGCAAACGCAAAGGCATTCACACCACAACGACGCAAATAGCAGAGTTGGTCGCGAATTAAATTGCCGATCGCGCGCAGTTCGCCTTTGAATGCATAACGTTCACGCAATAAGCGAGCGGTGGAAAATGCGCGGCCATCCATAAACAAGGGGAAGTTAACTGCAATCAATGGTAATGAATTTGCGTCAGCACTGATTTGTTCTGCAGTTTCGTCGCTATCCAGCCACACACCTACATCTTTTCTGGATTGCAATTGGCCTTTGTTAGCCAGCCAGACTTGTAGCGGAACAATAATATTGGTTGCGGTTAGATCAACATCCGCACCGGCTTCTGGTTTGGCGATGACTGTCCAGATGTTGTCAACAATCGCGCCGTCTTTAATTAGCTTTTGCATAGACTCTCTCTTTAAATGGCGTTGCGCCTATGCGGCGATAAGTGTCGATAAACAATTCTTCAGCAGTGCGATTTTCAACGTAAACATCCACCAGTTTTTGAATCACTTGTGGCATGTCTTCAGCACCGAATGATGGGCCGAGTACATCGCCTAATGATGCATCGTTACTGGCGCTGCCGCCCAATTGCACTTGATAAAATTCTTTACCGCTTTTATCAACACCCAAAATACCTATATGACCTACGTGGTGATGACCACAGGCGTTCATACAGCCGGAAATATTCAAGTCAATATCGCCGAGATCATAAACATAATCCAGGTCATCAAATTGACGTTGAATCGCTTCAGCGATTGGAATGGATTTGGCGTTAGCCAATGAACAGAAATCACCGCCAGGGCAGCAAATAATATCGGTGATGGTGCCAATATTGGGTGTTGCGAAACCGGCTGCTTTACATTCTTGCCAGAGCGCAAACAGATCGGATTTTTTCACATCGGCTAACACAATGTTTTGTTCGTGAGTTGTACGTGCTTCGCCAAAACTGTATTTGTCCGCGAGATCAGCAATTTTTTCCAGTTGCGTGTCAGTTACATCACCTGGGGCAACACCGGTTGGTTTGAGTGAAAGCGTAACCGCAGCGTAACCGGCGATTTTGTGATTGCGCACATTGCGTTGCAACCATTTGCTGAAAGCGACATTATCTTTAGCTAAAGCATCAACAGTTGCTTGCGCTTGTGAATTGTCGATGGTTTCGTAAGCGGGCGCGGTGAAAAAAGATTTGGCGCGTTCGATTTCTGCCTGGGTTAATTTATTCGAGCCATCTTTCAAATGTTGCCATTCGTCTTCCACTTTTTGTGCGAAAACTTCAGGCGTTAAGGCGCGAACTAAAATTTTAATACGCGCTTTGTATTTGTTATCACGACGGCCTTGCAAATTATAAATACGCAAAATCGCTTCGAGGTAAGAAAGCAAATCTTCTTCAGGTAAAAATTCGCGAATCACGCTACCAATCACTGGTGTGCGCCCTAATCCGCCACCGACGTAAACTTTAAAGCCAACCTGGCCTTTATCGTTCAACAGAATTTGCAAACCTATGTCGTGCACTTGAACTGCAGCGCGATCCTGAGTAGAACCCGTCACTGCAATTTTGAATTTACGCGGCAGGAAAGCGAATTCAGGATGGAAGCTGGACCACTGGCGAATAATTTCGCAGTAAGGACGTGGGTCAATAATTTCATCTTCCGCTATGCCAGCGAATTGATCAGAAGTGGTGTTACGAATGCAGTTACCGCTGGATTGAGTGCCGTGCATTTGCACTTCGGCGAGTTCTGCCAGAATGTCCGGCACTTCGGTTAAATCCGGCCAGTTAAATTGAAAATTCTGGCGAGTACTGACGTGGGCATAACCTTTGTCGTAATGGCGTGCGATATGGGCCAGGCGGCGCAGTTGCGTGCTGTTCACCATGCCGTAGGGCACATTGATCCTCAGCATGGGTGCCAGGCGTTGCACGTACAAACCGTTTTGCAAACGCAATGGCAGAAATTGTTCAGGGGGCAATTCACCGGCAAGGAAGCGTGCAGTTTGGCCGCGGAATTGGGCAACGCGTTCTTGCAGAATTTTGTGGTCATACTCGTCGTAGACGTACATAAAACCTACTCATCACAAAGGGAAAATAAAAGAGGCGCGCAGGATACAGCAAAACTGCTGGTCGGGCGACATTTGGGACGGCAAAATAGCCGGATTATCAGGCTTTGGGAAAGACTATTTATCTATAACCATATGAAAAAACTTATGAACCATCAGCTCCCCCAAAGTCCCGTGCCGCAAGGTCTTGATGATTTGGCAGTACTGTCGCAATGCACTGCCGAAATCAGGGTTCTCCATCGCGACCCCGACTTCTGGATAATCGATAAGCCTTATGGATTACTCAGTGTTCCGGGCCGCCATCCCGCCAATCGCGATTCGGTTTTGGTGCGCATGCAGGCTTTAAACCCCGGTGCATCGATTGTTCATCGGCTGGATTTTGATACCTCGGGTTTGATGGTGATTCCGCTGAACCCTGCTGCTTTGTCCAATATCAGCAAACAATTTCAAGTGCGATCTGTCGAAAAGACCTACACCGCGATAGTCGCCGGTCGAGTCACGCCTGAAGCCGGTCAAATTGATTTGCCCATAGCCGCCGACCCGGACAATCGCCCCAAATACAAAATCTGCACGCAAACTGGCAAACCCTCACTCACGGATTACAAAGTTATGGAGATGATGGACGATTCCACTCGCCTGAGCTTGCATCCTCTAACCGGCCGATCCCACCAATTGCGTTTGCATTTGCAAGCCATAGGTCACCCGATTTGGGGCGATGTGTTTTATGCTGATGCACAAACCATTGCCAAATCACCACGATTGCTTTTGCATGCGACGCAATTGAAGTTTGTTCATCCATCGACAGGGGAGAGGTTGGAGTTTTATTCGGAACCGGGGTTTTGAATTGTTGAGAGATCGAAACGCAGTAAAAAGGGCAAACGTAAGTTTGCCCTTTGTCACGTTTAGCGAAGATTGGTTACTTCAAGATTATCTATTAAAAAGGTTCCATTGCGACCGTTATAGTAAATATACAGCTCGCTGAGATTGATGTTATTTGTAGTCCAGTACCAGGAACCTGGTTTAAGATTTCGCCAAATCCACCACTTTTTAACATCCGTTCTATATACCAATACCTCAATAGAGCCTGAAATTACTTTGATGCCCTCAAGATCAAAATTATTTCTTTTGTTTTGTGCGTTTTTTGCGTAAAACCTGATTCCAGTATCATCATTCATATTCGCTGCTTGTCGAGGCCAAAGTTTCGCTTCTTTTTGTGAAATACAATTTCCATTTGAATCAATTCCGATATTTACACCAGAACCAAAACAATGTTTATGTTCATACATTAAATGGAAATGATCCAGATTAACCGGTTCAGAATAAACGAAAAAATCCCCAGAGCTACAAGTCTGAATGTAATAAGGCCAGGTGGCAAACGTACTGGACGCCTGATCAACCATTAACCCCAAGGCTGAAGATGAATTAAAATCAATTAAACATCTGTCAAAACTTGATTTGAGAGTTTTGGTTGAAGTTGCACTTGATTCGTCAGCCGATATGTCAATTAAATCATGCACGCTCATCTCAGAGGTGCCAGCAGTGGAATTTATCAATCTCATTGCATCGTTGGTATCAATAAATTCACCGCCGTTAACTTCATTAACAGAGATTGGTTCAGTCGTTGACGCATCATTCGTTAGATTAGCCTGATCATTGGAGTCACGACAACCAACACAAAACAGACTGAACGAAAATAATATAGCGATAAAAATACAATATTTTGAATTCATGAAGCTATCCCTCACATATAGTTAGAGTTGTAATGTTGATAAATGAAATGAATAGGGCGTTAGCGTATTTCCTTAATTATTAGACTGCTTCGGAAAAATAAACTTGACGGAACCCAGCCGGACAGTAACACAGTTGGTCGGTTAAAAAATATGCGTTGGCGCGTCAATCTATAGAGTTCTTCACATTTCCCGGAAATTTTTATGGGATCATAAAAGGATAGAGATGCTTGATGAACTGTATTCATTCGAATTCAAAAAAATGTTTCATTGAACCCATGACCTGGGCCGGAACAGTCGTAACCCATCAATGGCGTTTCGCTTAACAGTAGAAACGTTCTTTCCAAATCGTCGGTATAAGAATCGGCTTGAAGAACACCAAAATTGAGCAGAGTGTATTCGTAAATCGATGCGAAATCCTCAGCGGCCAGCGCTGATAATTTATACATGATGTTTTGCTTTTATCTGCTTCGCGATATCTTGCAGGGATAAATCACTCTCACCACTCAGCGCACCAGCTAGCCTCCATGAGGTTTGCTTTGTGACGCAGTTATCGGCACAATTCCGCCCCCCTACAAATTTTAGATTGATCGAAATTTGCTCGGAGCTGATTGATGCAAACACCTTACTACTTGATTGATAAGCAAAAATTGCTGCGGAATCTGGATAAGATTACCCGCCTGCGGGAGCAGTCCGGAGTCAAGGTGCTGTTGGCGCTTAAGTGTTTTGCGACCTGGTCGGTGTTTGATTTGATGCGCGAGCATATGGATGGCACTACTTCCAGCTCCCTGTTTGAACTGCGTTTGGGATATGAAAAATTCGGCAAGGAAACCCATGCCTACAGCGTTGCCTGGGCTGATCATGAAATTGATGAAGCGCTGGGTTACTGCGACAAAATCATTTTTAATTCTATTCAACAACTCAATCGTTTCGCCGCGCAAAGCCAGGGCAAAGTCCGTGGGCTGCGGGTGAATCCCGGTGTGAGTAGCTCCCACTATTTGCTTGCTGATCCAGCCAGGCCTTTCAGTCGTTTAGGGGAATCCGATCCAGCTAAGATTGAATCGGTGATAGGGCAAATTTCCGGTTTTATGTTCCATAACAATTGCGATAACAGCGATTTCGGTTTGTTTGAGCAGATGTTGGACAAGATCGAACAAAAGTTTGGGCATCTATTAAAACAAGTGGATTGGGTTAGCTTGGGTGGCGGTATTCACTTTACGGGCGAGAATTATCCGCTTGACGCGTTCGCTCAACGATTAAAAAAATTTTCGGACACATATAGTGTTCAGATTTACCTCGAGCCGGGCGAAGCTGCTATCACCCAATGTGCCTCACTTGAAACTACCGTATTGGACACGCTCGATAACGGCAAACGCATTGCCGTGGTGGATAGCTCAATCGAAGCGCACATGCTGGATCTGCTGATTTATCAACTCAATGCAAAATTGTCACCCAATCAAGGTGACTACGAATATCTGGTTTGTGGTAAATCCTGTTTGGCAGGGGATATTTTTGGTGAGTTCAAGTTTGATCGCCCTTTAGCAATCGGCGACAGACTTTCGTTTATGGATGCTGCCGGTTACACCATGGTCAAAAAGAACTGGTTTAACGGCTTGAAGATGCCAGCCATTGTGGTTCGCCAATTGGATGGTCAACTGGAGTTAGTGCGTGAGTTTGGTTTTGACGACTACCTGCAAAGTCTGTCTTGAATTTTGCGATTGGGGGAGCCTGAATTGAAGCGAAATGTTCTGATTATCGGTGCTGGTGGTGTTGCCAAAGTGGTGGCCCATAAATGTGCACAACACAATGACGAGCTGGGGGAAATTGCTATTGCCTCGCGCAATATCAATAAGTGCCATGCGATTATCGAGAGTGTGGTTAGCAAAAAAAGTTGCAAGCGTCCTGCGGATATCCAGGCTTTTGAATTAAATGCTTTGGATATAGAGGCAACCAAACAATTAATCCGCGATACGCGTTCACAAATTGTAATTAATGTGGGATCGGCATTTTTAAATATGTCGATACTGCGCGCCTGTATTGATACAGGCGCTGCCTATATAGACACCGCCATTCACGAAGACCCGGCCAAGGTGTGTGAAACGCCGCCTTGGTACGGCAACTACGAATGGAAGCATATTGAGGAATGCAAACAAAAATCCATTACCGCGATTTTGGGAATTGGTTTTGATCCGGGTGTGGTTAACGCCTGGGCAGCACTGGCTCAGCAACAACATTTTGATCAAATTGAATCGCTGGATATTCTCGATGTGAACGCAGGTTCGCACGGCCGTTATTTTGCAACTAATTTTGATCCGGAAATTAATTTCCGCGAATTCACCGGGCAAGTCTGGAGTTGGCAAAATTCTCAATGGACTGCCAATAAAATGTTTGAAGTCAAACGCGTTGAAGATTTGCCTTTGGTCGGCAAACAAAGTTTGTATCTTACTGGTCATGACGAAGTGCATTCGCTTTCAAAACATTTGCAAATTCCCAATATCCGTTTTTGGATGAGTTTCGGCGATCACTATATTCATGTGTTTAATGTGCTGAAAAATTTGGGCTTGCTATCAGAAAAAGCTGTGCAATTAGCGAACGGGCAAAAAGTGGTACCGCTGCAACTGGTGAAAGCGGTGTTGCCTGATCCGGCATCGCTTGCGCCCAATTATCGCGGCAACACCTGCATCGCCAATTTGATTAAAGGCAAGAAAAATGGTCAGCGTCGTGAGATGTTGATATACAATCTCGCCAGCCACGAGCAGTGTTATAAAGAAACTGATAGTCAGGGTATTTCTTATACCGCCGGTGTGCCCGCTGTAGCGGCCGCGCGATTGATTGCGGGTGGCGATTGGGATCTATTCGAAATGCGCAATGTTGAGCAGCTTCCACCCGTCCCCTTTTTAAAATTGCTAGACCAAATGGGATTGCCAACGCGCATTCGTGATCATCAAGGTGATGTCGCCTGGGATGAGTATCGCATCGAGAAAATTACGCAAGCAAAAGTAGCAAACCAATAAATTTCTTCAGGAGAAAATCCATGTTTTACGATTTATCTGTTGTTCAATTTTCGAAAATGCTCGGTAATTTGAGCGAGTTTTTAAACAAAGCTTCTGTTTATGCGGATGGCAAAAAATTTGATGTGCAAGTGTTGTTGAATTCGCGTTTGGCACCGGATCAATTTAATTTTATTCGTCAGGTACAAATCGCTTGCGATACTGCCAAATTGGGCGTTGCTCGATTGACGGGCAAAATGGACTCTGTGCCTGTGCATCCGGATACTGAAACTACGCTCGCTGAATTACAACAACGTATTCAATCAGTTCGCGATTATTTGGCAAGCTTTAGTGAAGCGGATTTTGCCAATTCTGCGACTATCAAAATCACCAATCCTCGTTGGGAAGGTAAATATCTCACGGGTTATGAGTTTTTGATTCAGCATGCCATTCCCAATATCTATTTCCATGTCACCACGGCTTACGCCATCCTGCGTCATAACGGTGTAGATCTGGGCAAAAAAGATTACCTGGGCGCTATGCCTTACAAACACTAAGGTCTATTCAGGCGACTTGAGACTCGGTCAGTTTGCACTAGACTCAAGTAACTGCTTTCAGTCCAGGTCGCCTATGTCTCTTAAAATTAAACACAAAATGCTGTTGCTGGCCTCTTTGCCTTGTTTGGTGGTGGCCTTGACCCTCTTGGTTCTCGTTAATAAACAACTGAACGAGATTATGGAAGTCGACCTGAAATTGCTGCGCGAGACCCTGGTTGACGCCCGAAAAACCGAATTGCAACACTCGCTCGACATAGCCTTGTCGCTCACCAAACCCTTGTATGACTCTTCGTCGGAATCCGCCAAGCAGGATGCGATCAACCTGTTAAGAGAATTTAAATACGGTAAAGATGGTTATTTTTTTGGATACGACGGCAATTCGGTACGAATTTTTTCCGGCACAGATACCAATAATCTTGGTAAAAGTTACGCCGATTATAAGGATGTGAATGGAGTCTTTCTGATCAATGAACTGGTCAAACAAGGCAAAGCTGGTGGCGGATTTGTTACTTACCATTTTCCGCGTTTGGGCGACACCAGTAATATTGCTTATCCCAAATTGAGTTATGCCGTTTGGTTGGAAAAATGGAATTTAATGATTGGGACGGGTTTTTATATTGATGATATAGACACCACCATCGCCAAAGCGCGCGCGACTAGCGAAGCGCATACGCACGAAATTTTGATTATGGTCTTTGTTGTCACTTTGTGTATTTTGGTACTGGTTATTTTTATCGCCTTGTTTGTAGCTCAACGAATTGCGCAACCGATTAATTTATTGGCAAAAAATCTGCGCGATATTGCCAGCGGTGGTGGCGATCTCACTCAGCGTTTGCATTATGATCATGCTGATGAACTGGGTGAATTAACCAAAGCATTTAATGAATTCGTCAACACCATTCATAAAATGGTAAGCGCTATCCATCAACTCACCGCATCACTCACGGGTATTTCACAGAATGTTGTGACCAATACCAATCAAACCTTTGAAATTCTTGATAACCAAAAAAATCAAACGTTGCAAATTGCCAGTGCGATTAATGAAATGGCCGCTTCAGCGATGGAAGTTGCGCGTAGCACACAAGAGTCTGCAGCAGCAGTCAGTGCCGCTGAAGAAGTCACACGTAATGCAGAATTATTAGCGAGTAAATCGATTCGCGAAATTAAAGAGTTGTCACACGAAGTTCAGTTGGATTCTGACGGTGTACAACAATTGCAAACCGATGTGTTAGGTATTGGTTCGGTGTTGGATGTTATCCGCGGTGTTGCCGAACAAACCAACTTGCTCGCGCTCAATGCCTCAATCGAAGCTGCACGTGCAGGCGAACAGGGTAGAGGATTCGCCGTAGTCGCTGATGAAGTGCGCGGATTAGCGGCGCGCACTCAGGAATCCACTCGCGTGATTCAGGATATGATCCAGCGTTTGCAATCCAGTACCAGTATTACGGCAGAGTCCATTCGTCGCAGTTTGATCAAAGGCGAAACCTCCGAGCAATATGTCAGTGAAACTGCGCAAGCACTTAACGTAATTGATGATCAAGTCGGCACCATCAACCAACGCAGTATTCAAATCGCCGCTGCCGCCGAAGAACAAACCCAAGTGATCGAATCCATCAACCAAAACATGCACCAAATCGCCGACGCCACCGAAGCCGCCAACAAAAGCGCAGAACAATCCCAACAAATGGGCATCGAATTGGATAAATTAGGCAAGCAATTGGAAGCTTTGATTAAGCAGTTTAAGGTGTGATTGTAGGTTGGGGTGCAAACCTCAACTTGGCCATCCCACAAACACAACCGATCCAAATAAATTTAATATTTGTAAGTCCTAGTCCCACGCATTCATTAATCTATTTATTTGAGATCGAGTGTTGGGGTTTGCACCCCAACCTACTCAATGATCAACCGCTCCGTCAGCACCGATGCCGGTTTGTGAGCGCAGGAATTGTGCGTCGAATGCGGCTTGTTCTTGTTTGGCGGCTGCGGAATTGTCCATCACTGACACTAACCAGGTGGTAATAAACGCAGCGGTGACTGAAAAAATTGCAGGGTATTTGTAAGGGAATATCGCTTGTTCGAAATGGAAAGCGTCTACCCAAACGGTTGGGCCGAGTATTACCAGAATCAATGCCGTTAATAAACCGACTGCGCCGCCAACAACTGCACCACGAGTGGTTAAACCTTTCCAATACATGGATAACAATAAAATCGGAAAGTTTGCGCTGGCTGCAACGCAAAATGCCAAGCCGACCATAAATGCAACGTTTTGATTTTCGAATACTATACCGAGCAACACTGCAATTGCGCCTAAACAAACCGTCGCGATTTGTGATGCACGAATTTCTTTTTTCTCGTTACGATCACCTTTTAAAATTAAAGTCGCGTAAAGATCATGAGAAATGGCAGATGAACCGGCGAGCGTTAAACCTGACACTACCGCAAGAATGGTTGCGAAAGCCACAGCAGAAATAAAGCCCATCAATAAATCACCGCCCATGGCCTGTGATAAATGAATGGCCGCCATGTTGCTGCCGCCTTTCAATACGCCATCAACAAAATAATCTGGATTCTTGACTAGAAATACAATCGCACCGAAACCAATAATAAAGGTGAGAATATAGAAATAGCCGATAAAACCGGTAGCATAAAATACTGAACGTCTTGCCTGGACCGCATCGCGCACAGTGAAAAAACGCATCAAAATATGTGGCAAACCAGCGGTACCAAACATTAATGCCATGCCGAGAGAAATTGCTGAAATGGGATCGGAAATTAAAGTGCCGGGCGCCATAATCTGTTCGCCTTTACTGTGCAGATCAACCGCTTGCGCAAACAAATTTTCGAAACTGAAACCCACATGGTACATCACCAGTACGGCAATCAAGGTTGCGCCGCTCAGGAGCAGCACAGCTTTAATCAATTGCACCCAGGTTGTGGCCAGCATGCCACCAGCAGTCACATAGAAAGTCATCAACACACCAATGATAATGACGGCAGTTTCGTATTGCAGGCCAAATAAAAGTTCAATTAATTTTCCGGCACCGACCATCTGTGCGATCAAATAAAAAATTACCGTGATTAGTGAACCACTGGCGGCAAGGATGCGAACGGGTTTTTGTTGTAAGCGAAATGACGCAACATCGGCAAAAGTATATTTGCCCAAATTTCGCAAAGGTTCGGCGATTAACAACAACACAATCGGCCAGCCGACTAAAAAGCCAATCGCATAAATTAATCCATCAAAACCTGATGCATAAACCAAACCGGCGATACCCAAAAAGGATGCTGCTGACATATAGTCGCCCGCAATCGCCAAACCATTTTGAAAACCGGAAATGCCACCACCCGCTGCGTAAAAATCTTTTGCGGATTTGGTACGTTTGGATGCCCAAATAGTGATAAATATGGTGAGCAATACAAACACCAGGAACATGATCAGTGCTTGTTCGGATGCAGATTGATTGGTGGCGGCGAATGTAAAACCTGATACCAGTGTGAGTAGTAGTACGAAATATTTCATCATCATTCACCTCTAGCTTTGGTTTGAATTTGATGAATCAGCGGCTCCAACTTGCGGTTGGCATAACTCACATAAATTCCGGTGATGACAAAACACAGGAGTATTAAACTTAAACCCAGAGCGACTCCAATGGATGTGGTGCCACCCCCAAGTGAAGTGCCGAGTGATTGTGGAAAAAATCCTATGGCCAATACCAATGCAAAATAAGCAAGGACTATGACAATGGATAACGGAATCAGAATTTTTTTACGCGCTTTGGTTAATGCATGGTATTCGGGCAATTGCCGAATTTGATCGGGTGTTAGCATGGTTGGAACCTTTTATTCTAATTGTGATAACGATTTATTTTCGTAGGTGCGCTGCTTGCCGCGCCCAGTCGAATGAGCAGCGCCCTACGCTGGTGGGATTCTATCAGCAGAGATAAGAGACGGGGAAATTAAATTGTATACAAGCGTTAAATCCAGCCTTTTTGACGCGCAATTCGCGCAGCATCGACCCGATTGGCGGCGTTGAGTTTGGCTATAGCTTCGGATAAATAATTGCGCACAGTCCCTTCGGACAAATGCAAGGTGGTGGCAATTTCAGCGGTAGTTTTACCTTCAGAAGCCAAACGCAGCGAACGTCTTTCTTTATCGTTGAGTGGATCGGTTTCGCCAAGCGCCATCATCGCCAGTTCACCGTCGATAACACGTTTGCCCTCGCGAATTCGATAAATCGCCTGAATCAATTCGTCCGAGGGTGCATCTTTTAACAAAAATCCACTCACGCCCATATCAATGGCGCGACGAATGTAACCTGAGCGACCAAATGTAGTGATGATGATGGTTTTGGTCGGGAGTTTATGTTGCAAAACCCACTGCGCCAGTTCAAGGCCAGAGCGACCGGGCATCTCAATATCAGTGAGTAAAATGTCGAAGGTTTGTTGCTTGAGGATTGCCAATGCTTTATCACCGTCTTCAGCCTGGGTGACATCAAAACCGGATTCCATTCCCAATAACGCGGCCAGTGCACCGCGCACCATGGCTTGATCTTCAGCAAGTAAAATTTTCATTAGATGACCTGAATCATTTCGGATTTTGGCAAGCGAATATCAAAGCGACAACCTTCGGTAACGTCGATCAACAATTCGCCCGCAAGGCTGGACAAACGCTCCTGAATTCCGCGTAATCCATTACCTTGCTCCAGTTGTTTGATACGACCGTTGTCTTGTACGCAAATATGCAGGTCGTGATCGTCTTCTTTGAAATAAATTTCGCAATAAGTGGCGCGGCTGTGTCT
This sequence comes from uncultured Cellvibrio sp., assembly GCA_966252135.1. Taxonomy (GTDB): domain Bacteria; phylum Pseudomonadota; class Gammaproteobacteria; order Pseudomonadales; family Cellvibrionaceae; genus Cellvibrio. Next base: position 36,575 of record CBINNU010000007.1, read on the forward strand.
GAGCAAATTGGTGGTTAATTCAGTGAGTGCCAAAATGACCGCGGTTTCGGCTTTGGGGGTGAGGGTTGGAATGCTGCCTCGCAAATCCACAACAAAACCGCGCTCACGCAATTTATCGCAGAGGTCAATCACTTCACTGGTCAAGCCGCGATGTTTGTAGCCGGACACAGTTTGTCTCACCAAACTTAAACTATTACGCGCGACTTGATGTAAATCGCGAATATGTTCTTTGGCTTGATCGTGCTTTTCTTGATGTAATAATTTTTCAGCGAGATCGGCTTTGAGCGCGATACTGGATAAAGTATGGCCCAGTAAATCATGCAAATCGCGTGCGATGCGTTCGCGTTCTGCAATGACTGCAAGCTGTTCAATTTCCTGATTACTTCTCAGTGTTTGGGTGCGATGTTGTTCACGCAATTTTTCCATATAACCCACAATGCTGGTGGTGACTAAGCCCATCAGTGCCGGTAAACCAAAAAATTGAAACGGAATATCGTGATGTAAATAAAACTGAAATCCAACAATAATACTGATGTAGATGCTTAGCAGAATCATTGTAGTGCGCGTGGAATAGGTAAAACCAATCAACACACCCAGATACGAAAAAAATGTACTGGAGCCTACAGTCAACGGCGTAATAGCTATGGCGATCAAGCTAATCAAGCCAATAGGTAGCCAGGCTTTTGATCGTGGGAGCTTGAATGCCCAGAGATAAAGCGCAATAAACAAGAAGTAGGCGAGCAACTGGATAATACTTTCGGTCAGTGAATAGCGTACGTAATAGAAAGGAATAAAGTAATAAATACTAAACACCAACCAAATCCAACTTTTGGATCGGTAAGGGTCGACGCATTGATTCAGTTGTTGGTTGGTTTGCATAAGAAGAATCGTGTCAGGATTTGGTAGAAGTGTAACGGTCAATCGCATCAGTTTCCATGTAAACCGGTCACTGGATCAGCCTGACAAATGTCAGTAATGCTAATTCAATCAAACTCAAGAAGTGCAAAGAGATTTGCCAGCGCACAAGACTTGCAGTCAACTCTCTTTACTGAATAAGAGGAAACTGATTATGCGTTTTTTAATATTGATATGGGTAATGGCCTTGAGTGCCTGCAGCACATTGCAGTTGCCCGCGCCCGAACAGTTATTGCGCCAATCTTATGTTAGCCAACTTGATGGTTCCGCACGGGAATATTTTGTGTACTTGCCCGCAGGTTATGGTGACGATCCCTCAAAAAAATGGCCAGTGATGTTGTTTTTGCATGGTAATGGCGAACGCGGAAATGGTCGCGATGAATTGGACTATGTGATTAGTCACGGTCCACTCTATCAAGCCTGGATTCAGAAAAAATCTCTGCCGTTTATTATTATTTCACCGCAATTGCATATGTTGGGGATGGAGAAAGTGCCTTACATAGCCAATCGCACACGCGCGCAAATTCCGCAGCGTTTGCCTGAAGGCGTTCCCGCACAAACCTATTTCCCGACACCTCAAGCCATGTTCCCCGCTGAGGATATTCGCGATATGTCCAAGGTTGCACCACTTTTGCCTATGGGTTGGGAGCAGGTGGAATCGGATTTGCTGGCCATGCTGACTCATGTGCAATCGCAATTTAATGGCGATAAACAAAGAACTTACATCACAGGTTTAAGTTACGGTGGCTTTGGTACCTGGTTTATGGCGAGTAAACATCCGGATTTATTTGCTGCTGCTGTGCCGGTGGTGGGTTGGGGACATCCGGATTTGATGGAACCCATCGCAAAAGCCAAATTACCTGTGTGGGTTTTTGCTGGCGGACGCGATGCTTCAGTCAACGAAAAATATTTTTATGCGGGCATTAATCGATTGGAATCTTTAGGTGGATCTGTTCGCTTTACCATTCATGAAGATATGGGCCACGATGCCTGGAAACGGGTTTATGCCAGTGACGATTTGTATCAATGGTTGCTGCAACAGAAAAAATAAATCAGCACAGAAAAAATCAATTTGCTTTTTTGTCATACCCGAAGGGTATCCAGTGACTTGCTAATATTAAAGTCACTGGATTAGGTTTTCTTATCAAGCAAAATATTCCGGATGTTCTTTCGGAATTAATTCCAGAAATGAAAACACATCTTGCAGATGCACACTCATGGCCGTTGCCGCTTTATCGGGTGAGCCGGACTTAATGGCTTTGATAATCGCGCCGTGTTGATTCAATACTCGCTTGTATTGCCCGCTCATATGCAAACTCAAATTACGTACTCTATCCATATGCGCTTTTTCGGCTTCGATTAATTCTGCAGTGCGTGAATGATTGGTGAAAACCGCGAGTGACTGATGAAATTGGTCGTCGAGATTTTGAAAGGCCAGTGAGTCATCATCATCAGCGGCGGTTTGTTGATCCGCCAAAATTTTCTCGCAATGTTTAACTACCTGATCACGCAATTCCTGTTCTATGGAAGCCAGATTGCTCACCACTGCAACTTCCAGCGCTTCGCGAATAAATTGCGCTTCCATAATTTTGGCGATACTGAGTTTGGTTACATAAGTCCCGCGCTGAGGTAGCACTTCAACAAATCCTATATTCGCCAATTGAATCAGCGCTTCACGCACTGGCGTACGGCTTACGCCAAATTGTTGGGCTAGTGCAGTTTCGGAAATTAATTGGCCGGGTTGTAATTCCATACCGACGATTGAATCGCGTACGAATCCAAAAATTTGACTGGCCGCCGGACGATCAAAAGAGAGTTCTTTGGATTCGGTATTCAACAAAAGCGGGGACTGTTTGGCCATTGGATCCTCAACAATAATCAGTTCAATTATGGCGGCGCATAAGTTTTGCGCAGTATATAGGAATTAATTCGCGACTTTTAACTTTCAGGGGTTCCATTTTAGTTAAGCTTATATATACTAGTATGCAAGTCGGCTTTGGTCGGCTTTGAGTTTGTGTTTGACCTAATTTATGGCGAATCTTTGATTCGCCATTTTTTTTGCCCGCGATTTACTGAACATCGACAGGCACAAACAAAAAACCCCTGCAGAACAGGGGTTAAAAGGGTTGGTCTGACGATATTAAAACGACGCGCGAACACCTAAAGTCACGATCATGCCGGGATCATAGTAAGTGAAAGTGGCAGAGTCGTATTGGAAGGTGGTTCTGATGGGTTCACCAGTCAAGTTGGCTATGTTCAAGCTAACAGAGGGTTCACCTGTTACGCCTTCAAAGTCATAGCTGGCTGACAAATCAAATTGTCCGCGAGCATCAGCTTTTAACTGCGCAACCGGAATACCGTTTTGTCCCGGGCCTGAAATAAATTGCTCGTCATTCCAGACATAGGTCAGACGTACTGACGCACCAAAGTTTTCCCAGTAAGCAGTGAAGTTATAGGTTTCAGGTGAGACACCAATGGCTTGAGCCGGAGCACCTTGACCTTCACCGCGTTGATATATGTGGGTGTAGTTGGCGTTAAAACCGAGGCCTTGCATCACCATGTCCAGTGGTTGTACCCAGGTGACTTCGGCACCTTCGATCTCCAGATTGCCTGGTGCGTTGACCTGTTGATTAACCGTAACTGTCGCAATGTTGGGGCCACCGCGGCTGTCAATGGCACCGCGTTGCAAGTCAGTCAAATCCGCATAGGGAACACCCAGGGTCAAGAATGGAATGGTATTGGTTCCGGTAACGGTAAAGCCTGTCATTTGTTTATCAAACAGGGTCAAGCCCACATAGCCTTCATCGCCGGTATACCACTCACCGCCAATATCAACGTTGGTTGAGAGGTAAGGTGACAGGTTGGGGTTACCCTGTGATGCGGTTTGTGCTGAAGGATCGCTGAAGTTGGTCGCTGGCAACATCGCACTGGGGTTGGGGCGAGTCATTGAACGTGACGCTGAGAAGCGCAGTTTAATGTCATCAGTTAAATCCAGAGTAGTGTTCAAGGATGGCAAGAACACATCGTATTTGGCTTTAAGATCCTGATACTGACGCACGCCGCCAATAGTCACAGGGCCAGAAATCAGCTGATCAGTTTCGGCGTAGCGGCCACCCAGATTGAAGCGCATTTCACGCTCGGCAATTTCAGTGGTGGTATTGAACTCGATATAAACGCCTTTTGTGTCCTCATCCACAATACCGGAGTTTGCACCAGTTGCTGATGAGTTACCTTCAGGGGCAGTTCTTGAGAGATTGTAGTAATCGGTTGCAGCAAAGAAGCTCTTGTAATCCACGTCGATGAAACCGTAGGGGCCGGGTTTCAGGTAGGAGGCCAGCTCGCTTTGTGGAACAGCGGAGTTTGGATTCAAACCGTTACAAGCGGCCCGTCCGGTTGTGGGCGAGTTACCATCAGCATCCAAACCATTACGACAGGCGACATCTTCCCAACGGCCGGAGTTGTCATAGCCGCGGATCGAGCGTTTGATGGTATCGCTGGCAACACCCACTTTGATGTTGTTGGAATCGTCACCAAAACGATAATCCAGGTGGAAACCATCGGTTTCAGTTTCGCGCTCTTCGTTTTGAATATTCAAGCGCCCGCCCGCCCAGGTCCAGCCAGCATTAGGGTCATTCAGGTTCAGGCTGCTTTCATATGTAGGAACATCAGCATTATTGGTATAGCTAACGGCTGTGATTGGCGTGTTGATCAAAATAGTCGGTGCTTCACGGCGCCAGTCACTGCGGCTGGAATTCAACTGAACATCGACTGTGTGGTAATCGCCGAATTCAAAATGCGCGCCTGGGTTAACATTGTAGAAGTCCAGATCCTCAGTGTAAGGGCGAGCTTCCAGGAAGAATTGGGCGTTAGCAAAAGTAGCTGAACGAACCACATTGTCGCCATCCAATACCATGTTCAGTGGAATAGCGTTACCGAAGCGACCCACAAAGTTCATATCCAGACGATTGAAGTCTTTGGTTTGATCGGTGGCGATCACATCCAAATAAAATTGCATGCTGTCGCTGGGACGGTATTCAAAAGACACCAAGCCGGACACTCGGTCCTGGTCACCATCCATATAAGAAGGGCGACCTAAACGGGGAATCAAGGCTTCGGAGATTTGGGTGATGTTCAAGCCTGGGTTGTTATTCAACAAAAAGGCCTGATCAATAATGGTGCCCGCAGTCAAACCCGCACCTGCACCCGCTGGCACTACACCGTAACCAAAGTTAGGGCTGTTCGCGTCCTGAACCAACCCGGCAATGTTCCAGTTGTTGCCACCAGATGGGTTGCATCCCCCGGTAGTTGCCTGAGTTTGAGTGCCAGTTGGTGTGGTGCCGCAAATTCTGTGAGATGTGTTGATGTTGGTCCAACCAATGGTTTCGAAACCTTCAGTAGTCAATTGGCGATTGTAGAGGGCTACACCACCCAGTACGCCGAATGTGTCGTTGGTCCAGCTAGCCAACGCTGAAAGTTTCGGGCTGGTCTCTTTGTTAACTTCGGTATAAACACCCTGAACGTTAACGACTGAGTTGAAGCCGCCATCGTTGTTATCAAACGGGCGAGCGTTGCGGATATTCACCACGCCGGCTGCACCACCTTCCAGTTGACCTGCGGTGGGTGTCTTCTGCACATCAAAACGAGTGAAGAGTTCAGTTGGGAAAAGGTTCAGGTCGATTTCGCGGTTTTGGTTTTGTGAGTCAACACTACCGGCTGAGGCCACCGCAATTTGTGATCCATTCAAAGTGATCTTCGTAAAGCTGGTACCCAGACCACGAATCGAGACGTTGGTACCATCACCAAACACGTCGCGGCTGATCTGAATGCCGGGCATGCGGTTGATGGCTTCAGCAATGTTGGTATCAGCAAACTTACCAATATCTTCAGCAAATATTGATTCGACCAGGCTGGTGGATTCGCGTTTTGCATTGGTGGCACTTTGCAAGCTGCCTTTATAGCCAGTCACCACAATTTCTTCTTCAACAGTGTCGTTTTGTGCCTGAGCAAAAGAAGTGGTGGCAACAGCAAGGCTAAGCAGGCTGATTTTAAATAGTGGATGTTTCGGATTCATAAGGAGGTCCTGTGCTGATTATTCTGGCCATTTGCAGTTCCCGTTGCCGGGCTGCTAAGGATTTATTGTTTACTTGTGCCCATGGATACTTGTATACATGGATGCCGGTGGCGATGCTATTACTTGTGTACTAGTGCGTCAATACTTGATTGACTAAGTGTTTGATATTTTTTTGTTTATAAATATTTAAAGGTGAAAGTCCATAACGGGTGGGTTTTTGACATGGTTCGTGCCGGTGCAAATCGGTAGAATGCGGCTTTCCAACCAGATGTGATGATTGAAACTCCATGATCCCTGCGATAAACCAGACTTCCAGCGTCCAGTCCCTTTACCTCAAGTTCATGCAATCCCTGCCTGAGCGCGGTTTTAAAGGCGATGTCAGCCCCGATTACGCCAACCGCACGGTATTGGCGACGGACAATTCGATTTATCAGGTGCTGCCCCAAGGTGTTGTCTACCCGCGTGATACGGCTGATTTGCAAATCATTGTGCGTTTAAGTCAGGAACCGGAATTTCAATCCATAGTGCTCAGTCCGCGCGGGGGTGGAACCGGTACTAACGGTCAATCACTGACGGACGGTTTGGTGGTAGATACTTCCAAACACATGAATAAAATTTTGGAAATAAACGCCGAGGAAAAATGGGTGCGCGTGCAATGTGGTGTGGTCAAAGATCAACTCAATGCGGCGATCAAACCTCACGGACTTTTTTTCGCGCCTGAACTTTCCACCAGTAACCGCGCCACTATCGGCGGCATGATTAATACTGATGCATCAGGCCAGGGTTCTTGTCGTTACGGTAAAACTCGCGACCATGTACTCGAATTAAAAACAGTATTGTTGGATGGCACCGAGTGGGATTCTTCTGCAATTGACGATGAAGAATTGCGAATGATTTGTGCGCATGACGATTTGCCGGGCCGCATTCACCGTGAAATCGATGCGATTCAAAAAACACACGCCGATTTAATTCAAGCCAAATTCCCCAAACTCAATCGTTGTTTGACTGGTTATGATCTGGCGCATATTCGCGATGAACAAGGTCGTTTCAATCTCAATAATATTTTGTGCGGCAGTGAAGGTACTTTGGGTTTTATTACCGAAGCCAAAATCAATTTGTTATCCATTCCAAAAGTTAGCGCTTTGGTAAGTGTGAATTATCGCGATTTTAATGCGGCTTTGCGTGATGCCACTGAATTGATGAAAGCCAATCCAACATCGATTGAAACTGTGGATTCAAAAGTCTTGAATCTGGCGATGAATGATAATGTTTGGCACAGTGTTGCTGAATTTTTTCCTGTGCCTCCTTCTGGTGAAAAAATCCAGGGCATTAATTTGGTGGAATACACCGCTGATGATCAAGCCAGTTTGGATGCCGATATCAAACGCCTGACGGATTTACTCGATCAAGTAAACAACGCAAGCAATGGCCGCATTAATTATTCGGTTGCTATGGGCAGCGATGCCGTTAATAAAATTTGGGGCATGCGCAAAAAAGCGGTTGGTTTATTGGGCAATGTGGAAGGTGAAATTCGTCCCGTGCCTTTTGTTGAAGATACCGCAGTACCACCGGAAAATCTGGCTGATTTTATTTTGGAATTTCGCCAGATACTCGATGAACACAAATTAACTTATGGCATGTTTGGCCATGTGGATGCGGGTGTACTGCACGTGCGCCCGGCATTAAACATGAAAGATCCCGAACAAGAAAAAATGGTGCGCATCATCACCGACAAAGTGGTCGCGCTCACTCAAAAATACAACGGTTTGTTGTGGGGTGAACATGGCAAAGGCGTGCGATCAGAATATGCGCCTGCATTTTTTGGCGAACTCTATCCGCAAATCCAACGCATCAAAGCTGTGTTTGATCCACGTAATCAATTGAATCCCGGAAAAATTGCCACACCGGCTGCGAATATTGCGTTGTTAAAAATTGATGAAGTGGCGACTCGTGGGCAGACTGATAGAAAAATTCCGGTGCAAATCTGGAATGCTTATCAAGAAGCGGTTCACTGTAATGGCAATGGCCTGTGCTACAACTGGAATCCTAACGATGCCATGTGTCCTTCATGGAAGGCGACACGCGAACGCACTCACTCACCAAAAGGGCGCGCGTCCTTAATGCGCGAATGGTTAAAACAATTGAGTGATCGCGGCATTGATCCTTTGCAGGAATCCGAAAAGGTTAAACGCGGTTCGTTTTTATTAAGTTTTCCATCGCGCATTAGCAATACGCTTAAAAAACGCAAAGGCGAATACGATTTTTCGCATCAGGTGAATGAATCCATGCAGGCTTGCTTGGCGTGCAAATCCTGCGTGGGCCAATGCCCGATCAAAGTGGATGTGCCGGAATTTCGTGCGAAATTTTTGGAGCTTTACTACGGTCGCTATTTGCGTCCATTAAAAGATTATTTTGTGGGTGGTTTGGAAAATCTTTTGCCCTGGTTTGCAAAAGTCTCCTGGCTCTACAATCTGATGATGCGTCCGCAATGGATGCAAAAATTAATGGCGCGCAGCATTGGTATGGTCGATAGCCCATTGTTGACGGGTATCAATCTCGCGTCCGCCGCAAAAAAAATGTCAGTGCAATATGCCAGCTTGCAACATATTGCAAACATGTCTGGTGATGAAAAATCACGCGCAGTGATTATCGTGCAAGATGCGTTCACCAGTTATTTCGAAACCCAAATGGTGATCGATGTTATCCGCTTTTTAAAATCCCAAGGGTTTATTCCGCTGATTGCGCCGTTTAAACCCAACGGCAAAGCCTTGCATGTTCATGGCTTTTTAGGCGCGTTTAATAAAACGGCGGATGCCAATGCGACTTATCTCAATGGCTTGGCCTCGTCTGGCATTCCTCTGGTGGGTATAGATCCGGCTATGACCTTAACCTATCGTTTTGAATACAAAAAAGTATTGGGCGATACAGCGCCAAAAGTGTTACTGGTTCAGGAATGGTTGAGTCAGCATCTGGATCGTTTCACTCAAAAAGCCACGCAAGCAAAAGAATTTTATTTGTTAGCGCATTGCACTGAAAAAACCAACGTCGTCAGTTCAATCAAACAATGGCAGGATATTTTCAAAGCGCTCGGCCATAAACTACAAGTGATTGAAACCGGCTGTTGTGGTATGTCCGGTACTTTTGGGCATGAAGCCGCGAATTACGAAACTTCCAAAAATATTTTTGCTATGTCCTGGCAGAAAATTTTGGCGAATCCTGAACGCCAGGGGCGATTCACTGCAACCGGTTATTCCTGTCGCAGCCAGGTAAAACGTTTGGAAAAACGCGAATTACCTCACCCCTTGCAACTTTTATTACAAGACTAATTTTTTGTCTCAACATCAATAAGTGATAACGACTATGAAACTTTTGGCTTCTTTATTCGGAAAAAAGAAATCCGCAAAAATCACCAAGGAAAATGCGCCCTTGCCAGTAGCGCCCGTTGAAAAGGCGCCCAAGCCCGTGATTACGCTGGATGAAGTGCATCAAACCTCGGATGAAAATCGTTTGCTGCAATTGGCCAGCGAAGGTGCCACCGCACAGTTGCGTCAAGTGGCCGCTGAAAAAATTCAATCGCGCGAACCTTTGGAAGCTTTGGCAAAACTGGCCAAACACAAAGATAAAAATGTATACAAGATTGTCAAAACCAAACTCGACCAATTTAAACAAGCCGATCAAGCACTGGCAGATATTGAAGCCAATGCCAAGCGCATTGCTGAAAAAATGGAAAAACATTCGCATCTGGAGGCCGATGCTTTATTCAAAGCCAAGTTGTTAGTCTTGCAAGATGAATGGTCAAGCGTTGCGGATAAAGCCAGCGAAGCAACCCAATCACTTTATGCTCGTGGGCTTGCCGCTTGTAACGCAAAAATTGCTGCAAAAGCACAAGCCATTGCTGATGAAGAAGAGCGTCAACTACAAGACGCACAAGCGTTGGAATTGGCTGAAGCCAGTTTGCGCGATATTCAAGGTTTTGCCGCGAGTATTTTGCAAGTCGGTGTCTGGACAGATGAACAATTTACCCTTTTAGAAAACAAGATTCAGGAATTAAGTCATGCCATGCGTATTGCTATGAATCGCCAATTGCCGATTGAATATCTGCAAAAACAATTTGAAGCACGCAAACAGCAAACCTTGAATCTGCTTGATCAAATCAAAACGTCCGGTTCAGCAACGCAATTGTTGGAAAAAATCAAGCAGGGTGACGAGCAACTGCAACCCAGGTTTCAAGCCTTGATCAAAATGGCGAAAGAGTTTGGCGATGATGCGAATGAGGCTATTGTCCAAGCCAAACAAGATTTTATTCAATGGCGCGATGCGCAATCACAACAAGAGCAAGCCGTTAAAGATACCATTCGTGAATTTAATGAATTGCTGCGCAAAGGTCTTTGGTCTGCCGAGCAGGGGTTTGTTCGCAAAGCCAAAGCTATTCAAAAAGATTTATTAACTCGCAAAGAGAAATTGGCAGAAGTGCCTCGCTTCTTGCAAACCAAACTCGACGAGTTTGAAGCCCAGTTGGAAAAATTAGGCGATTGGCATGAATTTGCCGTCACACCGAAAAAAGAAGCCTTGATTCAGCAAATGCAAGCTTTGATCACGGCTGAAATCGCGCCTGCTGATAAAGCCGAAAAAATTCACGACCTGCAAGATTCCTGGAAAGAAATCAGCAAAGGCGGCCAACAACAAGACGAACAGTTGTGGGCTGACTTCCAACAAGCGTCGCAAGCGGCTTATGCGCCTTGCAAAGAATATTTTGAAAAACAAGCCGCCGAGCGCGAATTGCATTTACAAAAACGCCGCGACATGGTGACGCAACTGCAAACCTATTTAACGGCTTACCATTGGGAATCGGCCAACTGGAAAGATGTTGAACAAACTTTAAAAACAGCCCGTCAGGAATGGCAAACCTATTGGCCTGTACCGCGCAAAGCCGGTAATGATTTACAAAAAGAATTTGAAAATTTGATGGAACAAATTTTTGGCAAAATGTCATCCGCATTTGAAGCCAATAAACAACACAAGCAACAGTTGGTAGAGCAGGCCAAACAATTTCTGGCGATGGAAGACACTCGCGCTGCCTGCGATAAAGTCAAACAATTACAGTCTGATTGGAAAAGTATCGGCAGAACCTGGTTTAAAGAAGATCAGTCACTCTGGACTGAATTCCGCTCAGCCTGTGATGCAGTATTTAACAAGCGTCAGGAACAATACAACGCCGCACAAGCTGAACGTCAATCGCAGTTGGATCAGGCCAAACAATTGGTCGATGCAGTAAATGCTCTGTTGCAATCAGATGACGCAGCGCAAATCAAAACCAGTGCCGATGAATTGCAGCAACAATTTGCACAGCTCGCACTGCCACGTGATCAAGCTAAAGCTTTGGAGCAATCCATGCAAAAAGCGCAAGCGGCAGTGAAAGATCGCATTCGTCAAATTCAATCCGCCCGCGAAAAAAATCGCTGGCAAGCTATTTTCGATTTGGCGAAAGAATTGTCTACATATGAATTGGCGGTTGTCAAAGGTCAGTCAACTCAAGAACAATTCGATTCAATCGCAGCTAATTTAAACAACAACAGCAATTGGCCCAAAGCCATAGTGACTGCCATGCAAACGCGTTTGAATAATGCAAATACATTATCTGCAGCAGATGTTGAAGATTCAGCGCGTCAATTGCGTCAACTCGTCATGCGCGCCGATATTCTCGCAGGCCGTGAATCACCAGAAGCCGAAAGACCCGCGCGCATGGCCTACCAAATCCACCAAATGCAACAAGGTTTGGGCAAACGCGAAGTGCAATTTAGCGATTTGCAAACCGAATGGTTCGCAACACCTGCGTTGGCTGCAGATTACGATCAATTGCTGCAGCGTTTTCAGAATTAAATGAATACAAAAACGATCAGGTTTGTAGGATGGCTAGTGTTGAGCATGTGGTTTGCTTTGCCGTCCGCAGCAGATTTTAATTTGCGTTGGCCAAAAACTGCGGATGTTGAGCTGCGTAGTGAAGCATCGGTTTCGAGCAAAACTCTTTATCGTTTAGTGCCAGAGTATCCGGTGATACTCCGGGAGCAAAAAGATGAATGGTGTTACGTTGCGGTTTTTAGCGATACATCAAAAACCGGAGTTGTCTATTGCAATCAACTAGCATCTGAACGTTTGAGCGATGTGCAATTATTTTGGTTGTCGCCCTCCATAGGAAAATTTAAGCACATAGGCCAGCAACTTTATAATCAGCTCACTCAGGAACAACAGCAGCAACAATTTGATGCCTATTATCAATTCGTTGAAGAATTTAATGCGTCTTACGATGCCTTGAGTGATGAGCAAAAACAGAGAGTAGAACAGGGATCGCCTGAGTTGATTCTTAATTTACCCGCGAATCCTGAATTTGATGAAATGAAAAAATTACTCGCGAAGGGAATCAAGGTTCACAGTGATCTTCTATGGCGGTATCAAACACCCGTTAAATTAGTATCTGATGATCCTAATGTGCTGAATGGGGTAGATCATGAGATAGTCGATATTTTGCTCGCTTTAATTCACAGAGATATCTTGCCTAAAATAAAACCTTCATTCTTTAATTCTGCCAATGAGGTTTTGTTTGTGGGTTCTGATGCAGATATTGATGATTTGTCTGTAGTGGCTGATTCATCAATGAAGGCTGTAGTTAGCAAGCCCGCCTATATAAAAGAATTTCACGAACCTACCTATGTTGGTTATTGGGATGCAGGCGAATTAAATATTAGGTTTGATAAACCGCTCAGTGTTTATTCAATAGCTAGAAATGGTTTGGTTGGAAAATCTGTTGGGCAGAATTTTTCTGACGGGGGTGCTGGTGGATATTGTGATGGTGCGATGACTAAATTATTGCCTGATGATTTTACATCCATCACTGGCTATCCTGAAACACAGGATCCTATAGTGCAAATTTATTCCCGTAAAAAAATTCCACCGAAAATTAATGTTAGTACGCAAACGCAATCTATTCGTAAATTGTTGCCTGAAAAAGAAAATGACAAGGATATGTATTTACACCAGATAGATATAAATAAAGATGGCTTGACTGACATTCTAGTCGTTGAGGGTGAGCTGCCCAGTTTTATGTATGAAGGTGATTTTAAGTTTTGGAGTATGTATTTTATTAACATTCAAGGTGAATGGTATTACGCCAGTAGTTTTGTAACGCCTGAATGTACATAAGGTTTGAGGAGTTTATTCAACTGGTTTGTTTAAAGCCAATAGACTGGATAACCAACAAGCTTCAGCCATTACTTCAAAGCCTTCTTCCAAAATTGTCATGAGGTAGGGGGTTGGAAATAAATCGATGTAGATTGAGGTGAATCCAAGTGCAACAGAGGTTATTAAAAATCCTTTCGCTAGATTGGTTCGGCATTCACTGTAAAATAAAAACGCACTTAGGCTGCCAATAATAACTATTAAAATCATGGGCGCTTCAGTTACCCATGAGTTTTTGCAAGCAGCTAACCAGTCAATACATTGATATTTCCATTGCTCATGAAATTGAAACTGCTCATCAATTGCCAATAGAAGAAAAGACAGAAACAGCCAGTAGCCTAGTTTTTCCGAGATTCTTTTTTCTTGAATTAGCATCAAGTATAAAAACGCTATGGTCCAAAGCTGAGCGCTGGACAACCATGAAATAGCCGAGTTATCCGAACGAAAGGCTTTTTGCCAGAAAGGCAGGGCCTGTTCAATCGCTAAAGCAATAAATAAACTTGCAATCACCAGAGGCAAAACAGGAATCCAGCGTTGAAGTCGTTTTGATATCATAGGTATACATTACCGAATAAGATGTGCAGAATTTAACACAAGTCTATAACAAAGACCCAATCGCCAGTCATGACAACAGAATAATTGTGGGCTTAACCGGATCTTACCAATGGCATCAATACTCAGCTTAAAATGGCAATGGCCAGCAGGTAGAGAACCAGACTCCACCTGCCGCGCCAGAATCACCAAAATTTATCCCGATAAAAAATTATTCGATTCCCCTTCATGCGCAGATTTTATTCCTGATCCGTTGGTGATTGAAGCTGCTAAACTAGATAATCCACAACAACTCCTGCGAATAGATATTCCAAAATTGGAGTTGTCGGGATTTCAAGTGTCAGATTTTATCGAGTTAGATTTAATTGGTGCCATTTGTATTGCAATCCGGAAATGTGAATAGGATTAAGTTTTGTTGGGTCTGATTAGAGAAGATGCGATATTCATTCCAGTGTCGCGTAGTAACTGAGCAGCTTCAGGAAAACTACTATTTGAAACTACAGAAATAGCTACATCATGTGTTGGAAAAATTATCATCCAATTTTGAGTACCTTCAAGGCCACCATGATGAATAAGATAAGTGCCAAGTTTTTCTTCATGAGCAACTATCCAGAAAAAGGCTAAATGTTCCGTGTCATTTATATCAAATAGTCGTTCGTGTGATAACGCGATTACTGGAAGGTCTGCCTGCAATTGCAATTTCATATAGCGAATTAAATCAGCCATAGATGATTTTATGAAACCTCTTCCGCCCCAAAGTGCATTGGGCGCTAGATGGGCGTTTGCAACCTCATTTTTGTCATCATATCCATAAGCAAAAAAAGGCATTTGTGATTTTGACAAATCAACCTGTGTATTGATCATGCCCGCTCTATCTTCCAGTGTATGTTTAAGGAGTGAATCGAATGGCTGGTGATAGACTTGTGTCAAAATATAACTCAATAACTCTGTACCAATGCCTGAGTAGTGGAATTGTCCTTTTAATTTGGAAGCATCAAATTTATTTAATGCTTTAATAAATGAATGTTTATCTACAGATTCTTCCGTAAACCCTAGTTGTGCTATATCGCCAGGTAAACCGGATGTGTGAGTCAAAAGTTGTTGGATGGTAATGGGGTTGGAGGCGGTGCTGACTTTATCCAGCTGATTATCAATATATCGATTGATGTTTTCATTCAGGGACAATTTTCCTTCCTCGATGGCATAGGCTGTCAGTAACCCCACAATGGTTTTACTAACAGAGCCAATTTCATAAATGGTTTGATCTGTTGGTCTATTGCCTTGTGTTCTTGTGAGTTCACCATAATGTCCTGATACTTCTTTTCCATCACTGACGACACCAATGGATACAGACGTGAATCGCTTGTCTTGCAGCAAATATTCAGCTTGTTTTTTGATCGCTGATTCAATTTGACTGCTTGTCGCATAAGTATTGCAAGTCAAGCTGACTATTAAGAACAGGGCACTTAATAACTTACTCTTCATATTTTCACCTTTGCATTAGTTGTGAGGTTTTGGCTTTGCTTTGAAGGTGATAAGAATAAGACGTTCCTGTGGCGTACTCGACCGAATAAAAAAGTCGGACGCCTTATAAATCAATTACTTATAAATTATTAAAAAATTAATAAGGAGTTTTCGCCTGTTGGCGATATTCAGAAGGTGTTATTTGCATTTGTTTTTTAAATGCAGTGTTAAAGGATGATTTTGAATTGAAACCTGACTCCAGAGATATTTCCAAAATGGTTTTCTCACTATGATCTGACGATGCCAGCATTTCACAAGCTGTCTTAATTCGATAGCCATTGATAAAGTCAAAAAAGTGGCGACCCAGATGATGATTTAATGCTGAAGAGATGTCTTGGACTGCTATGCCCACTTCCTCTGCCAGCGTATCGATATTCAGTGTTGGATTTAAAAAAGATTTTTGTGATTGCAGGTGCAGCTCAAGCTTGTTCAGTATTACCAATGCTTGTTCGGTTGGTATTTTTTTATTTTCGGCAGGGAGTCTAATGGTTTCCAGCTGTGAGCTAATGCCTTTGAACAGTTCTGGTTTGTTGAGGGCTTGCCACAATATCCAGCAGGTAAAACCCAGTCCTGCCAGCATCATTATGGGTGTTACAACATCCAGAGCATTCTGGAAGTGCGTAAATTTAACCAGATTCCGAAATAAGGCTAATCCAAAGCTCACCAGAAAAAAGCACATGAAATTGGTCAGCCATTGTTTGTTGAGTTTTGAAACATCTGAATAACGATTCAGAATTGTGAGTTTATTGCGTCTAATAGTGATAAAAATTAACCCAAGATATATTGTCCATTGAACATATATTAGCAACTGGACAAAAATTAGTTCGAATGACAGTCGCTTGATATTATTGAGTTGTAATTTTAAGGCGGTATCCTCAACCAAATAAAAGCGAGGAACAAATGTCAGGACGACTATTATAAGAGGCAGGATATGCAGCCAATCTTTTGTTCTAAAACTAAAATCCGTGTGTAAAACAGAGTGCACATAAAAATAGAGTGTCGGTGCCAGCAAAACGGACACATTGTTTCGAAGCATCTCAAGATTTAGATGCTCACTATAAAAATCAATAAAAACAAAGTTGCTGATATCCAGATTAAAAATAATAAAATAAAAGGCT
Source organism: uncultured Cellvibrio sp. (assembly GCA_966252135.1). Lineage (GTDB taxonomy): Bacteria > Pseudomonadota > Gammaproteobacteria > Pseudomonadales > Cellvibrionaceae > Cellvibrio. The sequence goes on from CBINNU010000007.1 coordinate 52,988, forward strand.
AGAATGCGATTGCTGAGTAGATTACCGGAACGAATACTCAGCAAAAAAACGACTACTAATGAATTAATAAAGAGTTGCAACAACGCAAGATCGTGAGACATTAATGTTAGCAGTCCAGGATAAAATAAAACTGTTGATTAATTAATTGCACTAGTCACTTTCTTCCAATGCCCGTTTTCCAATTTAATAACTTGATGGCTGGCCCATAGGCGGAATTCGGCCATGGTGGTCATGCCATTGTTGTAGGCGCCTGCGCCGGCGACGGTTTTGAAAATAATTTTATCTTTGTCTTCGGGTTTTTGTTTGGGGCCGTCGATGATTTGGCGGATGCTCCATTCGCTGCCCCATTTGCCGTTGGAATAAAAAGAACCGATTTCAATTTGTGTGACCGGTGATTTTTCGTGTTCCGAGTGTTCGCGGGCGAATTCTAAAAGTTGCATTAAGGTTTCGTGGCTGACGTCGATAAAAGAATCAACTTTTTCAATCGCTGCTGAAAAATCTTCCGGTGTTAAATGCGGGTAGGTGCGAGTGTGAACCACCGTTTGTTTGCGTGTTAAATGTGCGGGATAACGTCGCCAGTGGAAGAGGGCATTGAATGCAATTGCCATCAATAAAATTGCGAGCACATTAATGCCGATTGGCATAATCAAATAAAAATACTCGAGTCGATAAATTTCTGATCCACCAATCACTGCCGCTAATGCCGTTGCGCCGCCGGGTGGGTGCATGGCTTTGGCGTAGTGCATAACGCCGATTGCCAAACCTACGGCTAATGCGGGTGTCCAGGTTTGATCGGGAAATAATTGTTGGCAAGTTACGCCGACAAATGCTGATAAAAGATGCCCGCCAATCACTGACCAGGGTTGGGATAAAACACCTTGCGGTACCGCAAATAGTAAAACCGCAGTTGCACCCATTGAAGTCACCATCAACAGATGACCGGCTGTGTGCATAAACCCATTGGGGAAGGTCCAGGAGGTGATCCAATAAACCGAGATTATTCCGAGGAAGCCGCCTAAGGCCGAAATCCACTTTTCAGCATGGCTGGTAGAGGCCTGGGGAATACCTAATAAGAGTCGGCATTCCGACAGGAGTGATCGTAACGACATAGTGAATCAAAAATCTGACAGTGGTGATTATTACAACACTGAATAGTTGCTGCTGGCGGTTGCCACGCGCAAATGTTCCTGTTGCTCATGCCAGACCAGCAACTTGTAATAATCCAGAACCTTGTCAACAAAGACTACCGGCTCTTTACCACGCATATAACCGTGTCGGGCCTGCGAATAGTATTGGCTCAGGGATAGCAGAGGCAAGTGCTGACGAACATCTTGCCAGGAATTGGGGTCGCCACCCATGCGTTGTGTCAGCCTGCGCGCATCTTCTATATGGCCCATGCCTTGATTGTAAGAGGCCAGCGCAAAATGCAGGCGATCTTCACCTTGAATCGATTCAGGTTGCTTGTCGAGCAGATAGCGAAAGAGTTTGGCTGCACCGAAAATTGCTTGTTTAGGGTCTTCACGGTCGCTCACACCCATAGCCCGGGCGGTTTGTTTGGTGAGCTGCATCATGCCTTTTACGCCCGTTGGCGATTGGATCTTGGTTAACCACTGTGACTCTTTGTAGCCAATCGCGGCCAGTAACCGCCAATCCAGATCATAGGCTTCTGATGCGCGTTTCATGTCATCCAGCCAGGGCACAAGACGCTCTTCAATGTGTTGGCTCATCAGAACCAAATCAGGCGCGGCCATTTCATTGACCGGATTGAAAAACTCTTCGGTAATGCTCGCCAACTCGCCGTTTTGTTTAACCTGCTTCAGATAATCCTGAGCACGATTGAACAGGCTGTTATCCGCCGACTGGGTAAACGCCCAAGCCAGATCTTGAGGTTGCCCCAGCGTCATCAATTCTTGCGCATTGGTGAAGGAATATTGGTGCAGTATGAGGGTGTCCGAATCGATCAAGGCAAATGGCACTTGGCCTTTGTGTACACGGGCCAGTAAATCAGCTTGATCATTGGTATTGATGACATGCCAGACGATATTCGGGTTTTCATCGCGTATAGCGCTAATCACGGGATGACTGGCCATTTCGGGGGTCATTTCAATGGTCTGACCTGCCAAATCACGTAATTCCAACTGCCCGGGAAAACGATGATCCGCGTGGCTAATAATCTTGAAGGACAGTTGTCTGTGAGCATCTGCAAAACGGACTGGCAGGTTACCGGCTTCGCTGGTGGTGATTGCCGCAGCAGTCATATCGGCGTCACGCATAATTAAATGCTGTAGAGGGGATTGGGCTTCGTTGATGATGACCAGTTTTACACCCAGATCATCAGCAAAACCTTTTACCAATTTATATCCATAACCGGTAATACCTTCGGCACCTTCGTAAAAGGTGGTGGGGCCGTTTCGGGAGATTACGCGCAGCTCGCCAGTTTCCAGAACCTTTTCGAGCTGTGTTTGGGGGATACTCTGCTCTAACAGTAAGGCCGATGCCAAAATACTGCTGGATAATAGTAGGCGCCGTCCGAGGCTGGACGAAAATTGTCGAATATCCATAAAGGGTACTCCGGTTTTGAATAGCATCGCTCGAATAAGAACGCAATTTCGTGTGTGCAACTCATGCCGAATCCAATCCATCTGCTGTTAGCAAAACAGACCCGTGCAACTTCATGGCGTGCATATTAATCAGACTTTTTGGGTAAAAACAGCTTGTTTTTTGCGTGTTTTTATGGTCAATCTTTTGTGAATTATCAAGAACTAAAGCTAGCGTATTGTTTTTACAAAGATTTTTGCTCTTAGTTTTTTTTGTTATAGATGCAAAAAATTAATATTTTTTACACATTTTGGTTATTTTTTTGCGTGTTTCAGTAGTTTTTTGAGGGGATTTATAAACTTTTTACAAAATTTTCTTGTAAATTTTATCGACGTTTTTCTGTTTTTATCCAGTTGATGAAAATTATTTTTAATTAGAGTGGTGATGCAGATCGATTGGTTGCCGGTTTTATCCAAAAAAACCAACCGAGCCATAAACAAGCGGGTAAGGCAATTGCCACGATAATTCCCGGTAAAGGATTTTCAATACTCGAGTGTGAACCGGCAAATGCAGCAACAAATGCATAGGGAAATGAAGCTGCCGAAAACAATAATAGAAATTGCGAGAATGCCATGCGATTACTGCCAGCAAGGCAGGCACAGACTTCGGGCAACATAGGCAATGCGCGCGAAATTAAAATAATTTTTCCGCCTTGTTGATTAAATAATTGTTGTAATTCTTGCCGCTTACTGTCGTCTTTGTAGATTTTTTGTAAAACGCCGGGGCCAAAAAAATAACAAATCCAATAGCCTAATAATCCCGCACACAAAGTCCCTATACTCGCGATTAATCCGCCCCAAAAAAATCCTAAAAAATATCCGGATAAAATGCAGATTGATAAAGTCGGCACTGCGATAAATAAATCGCTGCACAACAATAAAATAATAACCAAAGCAACATAGACAGGATTGGCATCGGAGGCCAGTTGCAACCAATGACGAATATCATCCAGTGTTAACACGCCAGTGAATTTGATAATCACAAAGGTCGAGGCAAATATGGCCATCAGACACAGGGCCAGGGTAATCAGTTGTCGCATAACATGGCTCATCAGGAATTGGCACGCATTATACGCGCCATTAATGCCGGGCTTAAACGGCTGATAATCGGAATCCAGCGGCTTTTGCCGGCATAGATAGGGTTACGATTGGCTTGAATGCCGCGAATAATTTGTCGCGCAGCTTCATCGGCAGATAATTTACCGCTGCCTCGCCCTGAAGTCATAGGTGTATCCACCAAAGGCAAAATAACCTCCAGGATTTTTACAGACGTATTGTCCAACTGATAACCCAGGCTTTGGCTGAAATTGTGTAACCCCGCTTTGGTCGCGGAATAAACCGCAGACGAGACTTTGGGAAATAACGCCAAGCCTGATGATATATTCACAATTGTACTGTCTGTTTTTGCGTTGAGTAACATTGGCAAAAAATGCGCGCAGATTTTAATAGGTGCTAATAAATTGGTATTAATTTCTGTTTGAATTGAATCGCTATCAAAATCTTTGTCAGTGAATTTTTTATTGTATTGAATAGCGGCGTTATTGATGATGATGTTAATGTCTGGATGTTTGCGGCTGATTAATCCCAAGCAATGATCCAATTGATCGGGTTGATCCAGTGAACACAAATAAGGCGTAAGATTGTTGTACTGCTGTTGCAAGTGGGCAAGTTTTTGTGCATCGCGACCAATCACAATTATCTGATGATTTTGCGCAGCGAGTTGTTCGACCAGCGCGCGACCTATGCCGGACGTTCCACCTGTAATTAAAATAGTGCTATTAATCAGTTGCATTTCATCCCCCATTTGTTGGAGTGCTGATGCTAGATAAGTGATGATCTGTTTGCATTAACCCAGGTTAAGAGGAATTTTTTTGAATCAAGAATTTCAGTCTTTTATTCAATCCATCAGCCAACCGCTTCAAGTCAAAAAAGGCGAATTCCTGTTTATGCAGGGGGATATCAATGATTCGTTATTTTTTATCAGGCAAGGTTTGATCAAGGCTTTTTATCAAACGCATGATGGCGATGAGTGGGTGAAATCCTTTTTGGCTGAAGGCGACATGATTGGTAGTTTGCAAGCGGTAGTCGGGCAGGGCGCGGCCAGTTTTAGTTTGTTGTGTGTAGAGGATTGTGATTTGTTGCAAATATCCGGGGCACATTTGATTAAAAATTTAGGGCAGCAACCGCAATTTTATCAGCCGATTAATCAAATGTTATTGCAACTGGCGATGAAAAAAGAACGCCGGGAATACGAATTATTGTGTTTATCTGCAGAAGAAAGATACCAGGTATTTTGTGAAAGAGACGCTCACCTGCTCAGCCGACTATCGCAACAGGAGATAGCCAAATACATTGGCATTACTCCGGTTGCTTTGAGCCGAATCCGCAAGCGGTTGGGCTTGATTCAAGAGTGATAACGAATCTGGATCAGCCTTGTGCTGCAATTCGCTCTTCCAGTTCACTCATTAAGTCTTCAGCTTTTTCACGATAATAATCGTCATCAAGTTGCTCCGCCAATTCGGCGTATCGAGTGAAAATGGTGCGAGCTTGTTCGGGTTCATCCGATTCAAATGCGAGTACGCCCAGTTGGAATAACATCTCGAATTGTTGATCGTCATCTTCGTGTGCTTCAGCAAGTTTTAAATTCCGTGTGAGAAATTCTTCGGCTTTATCAAACTCATCCAGCTCGTAAAAATTTTGGGCGATATTGGTGAGTAATCCATAGAGTTCGCTGGCGTCTTTGCCAAATTCTTTTTCTGCCTGGTTGAGTATGCTCAGGTTCAATTCAAGCGCATCGACATAACGCCCGGCTTCGTGCAATAAAAAGCCGCGTTTTTGTTTTAGGTAAAGTCTTTGTGAGTTATCCAGTTCGGCATCCTGATCAATTAATTCCATCAGCAGATCGCTGTAAATCAGCGCATCATCCCAGGACTCTTCTTCCTGTAATCCTTCAACCAAACGATTGAGCAACAACACATAATCATGCAGTGGCAGGCCGCCAGTGAGCATTTGAATTTTGGCGGCGGCTTTGCTGTAGGTGATTTGTTCTTCTATTTCGCCGCGCTTTTTTTGCAGCAGTGACAAAGCATTGTAAAGTTGGAGTAATTCGGAACTGTTGGGGCCAATCGTTTGCGCCAGTGGTTCCAGTGCAGTCAGGTCAGCATACATTTTGGAGCCACTAAAGGTGGCATGGGAATCGAATAGAACTTCAGTGAGGGGCGAAAATTGGCGATTGAATTCTTGTTGTAATGACATAGAAATTTCCTTGATGAAGTGGTCGCGCTATTTTAATGATGTAGCGTGAATTCAAACTGAATTTTATTTTGGTAATAAAAAAACCCGCTAGCTAGCGGGTTTTTTGTGACGCAGTTACAGCTTAGTTTTTAGCTGCAGCGGCTTTCTTTTCTTTCTCTTTTGCAATAACGGCTTCAGCTACGTTTGCAGGGCATGCAGAGTAGTGATCGAATTCCATAGAGAATTGGCCGCGACCAGATGTCATAGTACGCAGGGTACTGATGTAACCAAACATTTCTGACAGCGGAACTTGCGCCTTGATGCGAACGCCAGTAGCACTGGAATCCTGACCATTGATCATGCCACGACGACGGTTCAAGTCACCGATCACATCACCTACGTGATCTTCTGGCGTGAACACGTCCACTTTCATGATCGGCTCAAGCAATTGTGGACCCGCTTTTGGCATGGACTGACGGAATGCAGCTTTGGCAGCGATTTCGAACGCGATAGCTGATGAGTCCACGGCGTGGAATCCACCGTCAAACAATTCAACTTCTACGTCCAATACCGGGAAGCCCGCCAAAGGACCAGTACCCATCATGGATTCAAAACCTTTCTCAATTGCAGGGAAGAATTCTTTCGGAACACTACCACCTACAACCACGCTCTTGAACTTGAAGCCAGAGTTGGTTTCGCCCGGACGGATGCGGTAGTCAATCTTACCGTATTGACCAGAACCACCTGATTGCTTCTTGTGAGTGTAAGAGTCTTCGATTTCGCGAGTAATGGTTTCGCGGTAAGCCACTTGTGGTTGACCTACGTTCAACTCAACACCATAAGTACGCTTCATGATGTCAACTTTAATATCCAGGTGAAGTTCGCCCATACCTTTCAGAATGGTTTCGCCTGAATCCTGATCGGTTTCAACACGGAAAGTCGGGTCTTCAGAAACCAGCTTGCCGATGGCAGTTGCCATCTTCTCGATCATGCTCTTGTCTTTTGGTGTAACCGCGATAGAGATTACTGGCTCAGGGAATACCATCGGCTCAAGCGTACAAGGATGTTTTGGATCACACAGGGTGTGGCCGGTTTGTACGTTCTTCAAACCTACCAGTGCAACAATATCACCGGCTTGAGCAGTCATAAGTTCGGTGCGCTCGTTCGCCATCATCTCCACCATGCGGCCAACACGTTCGGTTTTGCCGGTGAAAGAGTTGAGGATGGTGTCACCTTTGTTGATCACACCTGAGTAGATGCGCACGAAAGTCAAAGCACCGAAACGGTCATCCATAATTTTGAATGCCAAGCCACGGAAAGGCTCATCGGCAGAAACAATGGCGTATTGGCCAGTCTCGTTACCTTCTTCGTCAGTCAAAGGTTGTGGGTTAACTTCAGTTGGGTTTGGCAAGTAGTCGACTACGCCGTCCAACAGTAATTGCATACCTTTGTTTTTGAAGGCAGAACCACAGAAGGTTGGGAAGAAGGCCAAATCGCGGCAACCTTTACGGATACATTTTTTCAGGTCTTCTACAGAAGGTTCTTCGCCTTCCATATAAGCCATCATCAGGTCGTCATCCATCTCAACTGCCATTTCAACCATCTGGCCGCGATAGAGTTCAACGTCATCTTTCATATCAGCAGGGATATCAACAACTTTGAAGTTCTCAGGCAAACCTGAGTCATCCCATACGAATGCTTGACGGTTCAACAGGTCAACAACACCAACGAAAGTGTCTTCGCGGCCGATTGGCAGGGTCATGATCAATGGTTTTGCGCCCAGAACATTTTTAACTTGTTCGGTAACACGCAAGAAGTCAGCACCGATACGGTCCAACTTGTTAACGAAAATCAAACGGGAAACTTTTGAGTCGTTCGCATAACGCCAGTTAGTTTCTGATTGTGGCTCAACACCGCCAGATCCACAGAACACACCGATACCGCCGTCGAGAACTTTCAATGAACGATACACTTCAACGGTGAAGTCAACGTGTCCGGGGGTGTCGATAACGTTAAAACGAGTGCCTTTCCAGAAACAGCTCACAGCAGCTGACTGAATGGTGATACCACGCTCGGCTTCTTGCACCATAAAGTCAGTAGTGGATTCACCTTCGTGAACTTCACCAATTTTGTGGATACGGCCAGTGAGCTTGAGAATACGCTCAGTAGTAGTGGTTTTACCGGCGTCCACGTGGGCGAAGATACCGATATTTCTATATGTGGATAAGTCAGCAGCCATAGCTCTCTTCCGTTCAGGGTTGTAAATGTGCAGGGTTAGAAAAATAGCGGCGCAATATACAGTAAGTCAGACCAAAATGCCCTAGCAAAAAGGAGTTTATTGCCAGAATTTTGCAATTTGAGGTCAAGTTGATGGGGTTTTTGGATCTAAAACCCCGATTCTCAGGTTTTCATCGTTTTCAATTTTGGGGGATTCGGGCAGTATCGGTGAATCGCGGGGGAGGGGCAAATAATGAAGGGTGTATTGGTTTCAATATTGATGTTTCTGAGTTCTAACCTTTGGGCTGGTGATCATCTCGAGCCAGAAGAGTCTCTTTTTAGCGATAACTTTATGAATGAATACCATTCGCAAGTTACGAGTTTTTTGTTTCTGGCTTTAGTGATGATGTTCTTATCCGATTGATTTCGTTTCCGTCTTTCATCCCTGAATACATGGTCGGGATTCGAAAAAGCGGAGGCGGATACGAGGTGTTTTACGATCGTCCTGATGTTCAATTATGGTCATATGAATTTGAGTTTGAGCGAAAAAAATCATTAATTGAAAAATTAAAATCGCAGGATCAAGTTGAGTATGAAAAGAAATTAAATTTTTTGTTGAAGCAATACCCTAGCAACAAAGCTGATGTAAAGCATAACCTCTGCAGGAGAGCAATTAGTGAAAGCTTAGTCAAAGACATTCATTTTGTTTGGATAGAAATGCTTTTAGCATCTCGATATTCAAGAAGCTCTAGTATGGGGCGCGATGGAGTTACCTACCATTTTTCAGGGAGGAATTATTTTTTTGAAGAGGAGAGCGACGATTTAAAGGTTTTAATGAGATTTAATGGGGCTTATTCAGCGCAAGTTTGGTCGCCAGAGCCAAACACCAAAACTGGCTTACTTGTCGAGATTTCTGATTTATTAGTGGATTATTGTTTGAAGCCAGATGAAGGCAAGATTGCGAAGTTGCTTAAGAAAAAAGTAAATTTGTTGAAGGAACGGATTTAATATCGTTGGGATTTTCATCCCAACCTACATGTGGCCCGCATAAAGTTTAGATAATGCGGGTTTTATCCCTAAATCCCAAAAAACTCTTTAGTCACCTTGGTGCAACTCTCTGCAACAACGTCCACATCAATCCCTTTAATCTCTGCAATTTTTTTCGCAACATAAGGCAAAAATGCGGGTTCGTTTCGGCGTTCGTTGTATTTGGTTAGTTCATCTTTTGGGACATTTTTCGGCAGCATAAACGGTGCGTCGGTTTCGATCATCATGCGGTCCAGCGGTACGAATTTGATGACGTCTTTTAATTGTGCGAATCGTAAGCCGTCAGTGATGGCGCCGGTGAAACCTAAATACAAACCATTATCCAAATAGGCTTTAGCTTCTGCGAGGCTTCCGGTAAAACAGTGGACAACCGCTTTGGGTAATTTAGGTAAATAATCCTGTGTGACCGCCATAAAGCGCTGATGCGCTGCGCGTTCGTGCAAGAACAAAGGTTTTTGAACCGTTAGGGCTAATTCCAAATGCGCTTTGTAACAAATTTCTTGCATGGTGCGCGGCGAAAAATCGCGATCAAAATCCAAACCGCATTCACCTACCGACACTACGTGTGGCTTTTGTAAAAGCGATTTCAAAATAGAAATGCTGCGATTATCAAAACTTTTGGCATCGTGGGGGTGAATGCCTGCGGTCGAATAAAGTACACCGGGATATCGTTGTGCAATTCGCGATGAGGATTCGCTGTTACGAATACTGGTGCCAGTTAACAGCATTTGTGATACGCCAGCATTCAGCGCTTTTTGGATGATAGGGTCAATATCATCGTTGAATTGTTTATTGGTTAAATTGATACCTATATCAATCATTGTTTTCATTTTTTATCTTCCATAAAGATTATTGTGATTGTTAATTTGTTTGGATTTTCTCCGCGTGGGGGCGCCGCTTGCCGCGCCCTTAATCAGATCAGGGCGCAGCAAGCGGCGCCCCTACAAATTCAAACGCGCGCATGCTAGCAGCAAAAGCTGAATATGGGCTGACTCCGAATCTTCGAATCGCTCTTTAGGATTGAAGTCGGTACAATGGCGGCCTTTTTTCAATTCCCCCTTTGCCGAGGCTTCTCCCACTATGTTAATCCTGCGTGGCGCTCCCGCTCTTTCCAGTTTCCGTTGTCAAAAATTGCTTGCCAATATCCAGCAAATTGCCCCCAAAGTAAGCGGGGTTTCCTCGGAGTTCGTGCATTTTGCCAATCTTGAGGCGCCATTGAGTGATGCTCAGATGCAGGTGCTGGAAGCGTTGTTAACTTACGGGCCGAAAGTGAAAGACCCCACCCCAGCCCTCCCCTTCCCAGGGGAGGGAGTTTCAGTCCCTCCCCCTGGCAAGGGGGAGGCTAGGAGGGGGTCTTTATTTTTAGTAGTCCCCCGTCTCGGCACCATTTCTCCCTGGGCATCAAAGGCTACTGATATTGCCAAAAACACCGGCCTGACCATGATCAAACGCCTTGAACGTGGCGTTGCTTATTTTGTGGAGGGCGATGTTTCAGCGGCGGATGGCAAAGCTATTGCTTCTTTATTACATGACCGCATGGTGGAAACCGTATTTGATAGCTTCGAAGCGGCAGAACAAATTTTTACCGCACAATCACCAGCACCGCAAACCACGGTGGATATTCTCGGTGGCGGGCGCGATGCCCTGGTGGCCGCCAACAAATCTCTGGGTTTGGCTTTGGCCGATGATGAAATTGATTATTTGGTCGAAAGTTTTAAAACGCTCAATCGCAATCCGGTTGATGTGGAGTTGATGATGTTCGCTCAGGCCAACTCTGAACATTGTCGCCACAAAATTTTTAATGCCTCCTGGACTATTGATGGCGAAGAACAAAGTCGCAGTCTGTTCAAGATGATTAAAAACACCAACGAAGTCGGCGGTGAAGATGTATTGTCGGCTTATGCGGATAACGCTGCGGTAGTTGTGGGCCATGAAGCGGGACGTTTTTATCCCAATCCTGAAACCAAACAATATGAATACACGCAACAGCCAATTCATTTATTGATGAAAGTGGAAACGCACAATCACCCAACTGCAATTTCACCTTTCTCGGGTGCAGGTACAGGTGCGGGTGGTGAAATTCGTGATGAAGGTGCAGTCGGTCGCGGTTCAAAACCTAAAGTGGGTTTGACTGGTTTTACGGTTTCCAATTTACAAATCCCCGGTTTCGAACAACCTTGGGAAGAACAATACGGAAAACCCAATCGCATAGTGACGCCGCTCGACATAATGATCGAAGGCCCAATCGGTGGTGCCGCATTTAATAACGAATTTGGTCGCCCAAATATTTGCGGTTATTTCAGAACGTTTGAAGAAAATTTTGATGGCGAACGCCGCGGTTATCACAAGCCAATTATGTTGGCGGGTGGATACGGCAATATCAAAGCAGAACATATCGAAAAACCGCCATTTGGTGCGGGCACAAAATTGGTTGTGTTAGGTGGCCCGGCGATGTTGATTGGTTTGGGCGGTGGCGCTGCCTCATCTATGACTTCAGGTTCGTCATCAGAAGATTTGGATTTTGCATCAGTGCAACGTCAAAACCCGGAAATGGAACGCCGTTGTCAGGAAGTGATCGACGCTTGTTGGCAGCAAGGTGAAAACAATCCGATTGCCTTTATTCACGATGTGGGTGCAGGTGGTTTGTCGAATGCATTCCCTGAATTGGTAAAAGATGGTGGCACTGGCGGTAAATTTGAATTGCGCAACGTGCCCAATGACGAACCCGGTATGAGCCCACTGGCGATTTGGTGTAACGAATCGCAAGAGCGTTATGTGTTGGCAATCAAGCCGCAAGATTTATCGCGCTTCGAAGAAATTTGTAAACGCGAACGCGCACCTTACGCAGTTGTCGGCGAAGCCACAGATGAAAAACATTTATTAGTGAACGACAAGCATTTCGATGCAAAACCGGTTGATCTGCCTATGTCGGTGTTATTTGGCAAGCCGCCAAAAATGCATCGCACCGCAGAAAAACATCAAGCTAAAACCGAAACCTTTTCGACAAATAATATTGCCTTGAATGATGCAATTGAGCGCGTATTAAAACATCCGGCAGTTGCCAGCAAAAATTTCCTGATCACGATTGGCGACCGCTCGGTGACCGGTATGGTTGCTCGCGATCAATTGGTTGGTCCATGGCAAGTTCCGGTTGCGGATTGTGCGGTGACTACGGTCAGTTACGATTCCACTAAAGGCGAAGCCATGAGTATGGGCGAGCGCACGCCAGTGGCCTTGTTGGATGCACCAGCATCAGGTCGTATGGCGATTGCAGAAGCCATCACCAATATTGCGGCGACCAAAATTGAAAAATTATCTGATGTGAAATTATCAGCGAACTGGATGTGCGCTGCAGGTCACAAAGGTGAAGACGAAAAATTATTCCGCACAGTTGAAGCCGTTGGTATGCAATTGTGTCCTGAGTTGGGTATCACTATTCCAGTCGGAAAAGATTCCATGTCCATGCGCACTGCATGGAAAGATGGCGACAAGAACAAGGCGGTAACTGCGCCCTTATCTTTAATTATTTCTGCATTCGCACCGGTTGAAGATGTTCGCAAAACGCTGACACCACAATTGCGACCCAATATTTCAGGAGCGGGTGAATCTGAATTGTTGTTAATTGATTTGGGTAACGGCAAAAATCGTTTGGGCGGTTCGATTCTGACGCAAGTCTATAATCAAATGGGCGAAGTGCCCGCTGATTTGGATTCTGCTGTGCAACTCAAACATTTCTTTAACGCAATGCAAGAAAGTATTGCGGCAGGCAACATAATTGCCTATCACGACCGCAGCGACGGCGGTGTGTTTGCCACTCTCGCCGAAATGAGTTTTGCGGGCCATATGGGTGTGGATATCAATCTGCCAGAGGGCGACGCACTGTCAATGCTGTTTAACGAAGAAGCTGGTGCAGTCTTGCAAGTGGCGCGTGATAAATCCGCAAAAGTGCAAGCACGTTTTGCATCTGCCGGAAAAGTGCAGGTGATTGGTCAATTGAATGATCAGGATAAAATTCGCGTTGTACAAAATGGCAAAGTGATGTTTGAACAAGCGCGTGCCACTTTACAATCACTCTGGTCAGAAACCAGTTATCGCATTCAAGCACTGCGTGATAATCCCGCTTGCGCAAAATCAGAATTCGATGCGATTCAACAAAATGATCCTGGCTTAAGCGTTAAATTAACTTACGACATCAATCAGGATGTTGCAGCGCCATTTATTAAAACCGGCGTACGTCCATCCATTGCGGTATTGCGTGAGCAAGGCGTGAATGGCCATGTCGAGATGGCGGCTGCGTTTGATCGCGCTGGTTTTACTGCGGTTGATGTGCATATGAGTGATTTGTTGTCTGGTCGCGTATCGCTGAAAAATTTCAAAGGTCTGGTTGCCTGCGGTGGTTTCTCTTACGGCGACGTTTTGGGTGCAGGCGAAGGCTGGTCAAAAACCATTTTGTTTAACAGCAAAGTCCGCGACGAATTCGAACAATTTTTCCATCGCAACGACACTTTCAGTTTGGGGGTGTGTAACGGTTGCCAGATGATGTCGAATTTGAAAAATTTAATTCCCGGTGCTGATCATTGGCCACGTTTTGTTCGCAACCTGTCTGAACAATTTGAAGCGCGTTTCAGTTTGGTTCAAGTGCAGGAATCCTCATCCGTTTTATTCGCAGGTATGGCCGGTTCACATATGCCAGTCGCCGTTGCACACGGCGAAGGTTACGCAGAGTTTGCTGATGCAGATGCATTAAAACGCTGCAACGAAAGCGGCACTGTGGCGTTGCGTTTTGTCAACAATCATATTCAACCAACAGAAACCTATCCCGCTAACCCCAACGGCTCACCATTGGGTATCACCAGCGTCAGCAGCAAAGACGGTCGCGTCACCATCATGATGCCGCACCCTGAGCGCGTCTTCCGCGCCGTTACCAATTCCTGGAAACCGGATGATTGGAAAGACGACGGCGCTTGGTTGCGACTATTTAGAAATGCCCGGGTGTTTGTGGGTTGATAAAAAAGAGGCTTCGGCCTCTTTTTTATTTCTTCATATAATAACTTGTTAGGACTAATTTGCCTGTTGAGCTTGATTGAGTTGTAATTGGCAGTTCAACAATTTTTGGAATTTTATCAAGGTAAATTTTATGGGCGTTGATTGCAGTATTAAGGTTAGATTGTTTCAAGACAACTCTGAAGACTACAAGGAAATTGAAGTGTCTGAACAGGATAATTCTCTATCGAGTTTGTTTTATACCAAAGAGGTTGCGTACACCAGTATCACCTTTGATCGTCATGCGGAGTTAACGCCAGAAGACAATAAGCTTCTTGATCTTACTGAAAATGAAGAAGAAATGATGGCTTGTACTTCTCTCATTGATGCAAAAGCTGCATTGAAAATAGTCGATGCCATAGGCCGTAAACTGCATAAATTAAAGCGTGAGGCATTAAATAACGATTTGAACAAGATCCAGACACAAGACCTGGATGCTGAAGAAAAAGAAAAAAGAAAGAAAGTTCAGATGGGTGAATATTTTGGCTTTGAGGGTTCATTCAATACGCTGAAAGGCATATTAAAAACGGCAGTTGTTTTGAATTTTACAGTGCAAATTGTCGTTCAATTTTATTGATTGGATTTATATTTTTTTCGTAGGTTGGGGTGCAAACCCCAACACTGGTCTTGATCGAATAATTTTATTTAGGGTTTGCAGCCCTGCCTGCAAGAAAAAATTCTCCCGCGACCTGTAACAATCCGTGAACCCAAACGTCAAAATAAATGGTGCATTCAAGTGCAACATTTATTGGGCTGATCCAAAAGTGCACTGGTATTTTTTCTATTAATTTTCAATTTTCTACCCACCTTTTTAATTGCGACCTTTCTTTGCACTAAGAACAGGCCCATGGTTTTAATTTTTTGATCATCCTTGGTTCACTTTTTTGAAAGTGTTTAATTGCCAGTTCCTAAATCGTGCATTGCTAACAAAATAGATGTGTTGGCATTAATCCTGCTGAAACCCTGCTGTCATTATTTCAATTATCTGGCGGAGGGTTTTATGGATCACAACGATCATTCCAATGAAAATGCTATTAACCGTAAACGTCGTAATTTATTAAAAACCGGTCTAGGTGTTGCTGCAGGCGCAGCGGCAATGGGTATTCTGCCCGGTGGTTTGCGTAGCCTTGCTTATGCTGCAACCTCATCACTGGAAACAACAAAAGCCAAGTTGGGTTTTATCGCCTTAACTGATGCAGCGCCATTATTTGTTGCAGCAGATAAAGGAATTTTTGCTAAATATGGCATGACGGAAGTGGAGGTTTTAAAACAATCGTCATGGGGAACTACGCGTGACAATCTGGTATTGGGGTCGGCAAGTAATGGTATAGACGGTGCGCACATTCTTTCACCCATGCCTTATTTGATTGCGACGGGTGCAATGACAGCAAACAATCAACCTGTGCCTATGTCAATTTTGGCTCGTTTAAATTTGGGCGGGCAATGTATTTCTGTTGGTAAAGAATATGCAAATTTAAAACTGGATGTAACAGCAAAAGGTTTTAAAGAGGCGATAGCAGCGAAAAAAGCCAGCGGCAAAGCGGTGAATGCGGCCATGACTTTTCCAGGAGGCACACATGATCTTTGGATGCGTTATTGGTTATCTGCTGCGGGTATAGACCCCAATAAAGATATTTCTACGATCGTAGTACCGCCTGCACAAATGGTTGCCAATATGAAAGTAGGCAATATGGATACATTTTGTGTGTGTGAACCATGGAATCGACAATTGATTAACCAAAAAATTGGTTACACCGCGTTAACTACCAGTGAACTTTGGCACAATCACCCTGAAAAAGCCTTTGCAATGCGCAGCGATTGGGTTGAAAAAAATCCCAATGCAACACAAGCATTGTTGATGGCGGTAATGGAAGCGCAAATGTTTTGCGAGAAAAAAGAAAATCGTGAAGAAGTTGCCAGAATCTGCTCCGATCGCAAATGGATAGGTGCACCATTCAATGATGTGGTAGATAGACTCAAGGGTAATTTTGATTACGGTACAGGCCGCGTTGTTAACGATAGCCCTGAGCAAATGCGTTACTGGAAAGATTTTGCATCTTATCCTTTCAAAAGCCATGATCTTTGGTTTTTAACAGAAGATATTCGTTGGGGTTATTTGCCTTCAACAACCGATACCAAAACCTTGATTGACAAAGTAAACCGCGAAGATTTGTGGCGAAAAGCAGCAGCATCTTTAGGGGTGCCAGCGAATGAAATACCCACAAGCAGCTCGCGCGGTGTTGAAAAATTCTTTGATGGAAAAATATTTGATCCGGAAAACCCGAAAGCTTATCTCGATAGCTTAACGATTAAATATATGGCCTAGGAGATTGGTTTATGTCGACAACAGTAACTGATAGTGACGGGATAGTTGAAGAGAACCTGACCTTTTTGCAGCGTATCAAGCGAACCAGTTTTTACATAATGGAGCGAGTGCTGCCTGCACTTCTGGTGCTGGTGGTATTGGTGGGTATTTGGCAAATTGCTTGTTCGCGACCTGATTCATCTTTGCCTTCTGCAACCACTGTCATTCAAGACACTATTTATCTGATTGAAAATCCTTTTTATGATAATGGTGGGACTGATGTCGGCATGGGTTGGCAACTCTATGCAAGTCTGAAGCGTGTTGCCGTGGGTTATTCGCTCGCGGTTATCATGGGTGTTGCCTTGGGGATTTTAATCGGCCAATCAGTCTGGGCAATGCGCGGATTGGATCCGATTTTTCAAGTCTTGCGCACAGTACCACCACTGGCATGGTTGCCTTTGTCGCTGGCTGGATTTCAGGATAGTCATCCCTCAGCAATTTTTGTTATTTTTATTACATCGATTTGGCCAATTATTATTAACACATCGGTGGGTGTAAAAAATATTCCGATGGATTATCGCAATGTTGCTCGTGTGGTTCGACTCAATGCATTTCAATATTTTTACAAAATCATGTTACCTGCAGCCGCGCCCTATATATTTTCAGGTTTGCGAATAGGTGTGGGGTTATCCTGGTTAGCGATAATCGCTGCAGAAATGTTGGTTGGTGGTGTTGGAATAGGATTTTTTATCTGGGATGCCTGGAACTCATCGCGCATCAGTGACATTATTCTTGCATTGATTTACGTGGGTTTGGTCGGTTACGCGTTGGATCGTCTGGTGGCATTGGCTGGTTACGCTGTCACGCGCGGCACAGGTAAATAGTTTTTTACAATTTTAAGGCTCTTTCGGGAGCCTTTTTTATTTAATCCAAATCGCTGCAATTTTATCTATCTGAGGTTCTACTTCCGGCTTCCCACAATAAAAACCTTGCAGGCTGTCGACACCCATTTGGTAGAGTTGCTCGGCTTGCGAGAGAGTTTCCACACCTTCGGCTATAACTTTTAAATTCATGCGTTTAGCGATCATCACCGCGCTTTCAATAATGACCAATCCTTGCTTTTCAATTTGGGCAACAAAAGATCGATCAATTTTAATAGCGGTTACTGGGAATTCATGCAAGCGCGACAACGAAGAGTAGCCAGTTCCGAAATCATCAATATGCACTTCGATATTCATTTGTTGTAATTGTTTTACAGTTTCCAGAGTTGAATCGAGATATTCTTCGCCGAATAAACTTTCGGTGACCTCCAGAATTAAATGCTCTGCTGGAAAGTGCGTCTGTTGCAGAACTTGTGCGACTTTTTGTGAAAATTGCTGCACTAATAATTGTTTGATTGATACGTTCACTGCAATTTTTATTGGATTCTGATTCGTACGCCAGGTTTGTGCAGCTTCGCAGGCATGACTGAGTACCCAATCGCCCAGTGCAATGATGCGATCTGTATCTTCAGCTAAATGCACAAATTCATTCGGATTAATATCGCCCAATACCGGATGACGCCAACGCACCAACACTTCCATTGCTGAAATATTGCCAGTTTTTACGTCAACAATCGGTTGATAGACCAAATGCAATTTGCTGTTTTCGATTGCATCCGATAGGGCACGGCCCAAATCAAATCGGCGCCGTTGTGTTTCGGCATAGGTGTCATTGTAAGTCAAGGTTTGTCCGCGACCGCTGCGTTTGACTTCGGCAACGGTTAAATCTGCCGCGTGGATGACTTCTTTTAAACTCATGGCGTCTGTTGGGTAATAAGCAATGCCAACGCTTAATCCCAATCCAAGAATTTCATTGTGTGTTTGTAGAGGAGCTGTCGCGGTTTCGATTAATTGTCGTGCCAAAATTTCAGCCTGTTGGCGAGTTGCGGGCGATTGTGCGGTAATCAACAAAAATTCATCACCGCCCCAACGGCCCAGAATTGATTTTTCCGGGCAGAGTTGATTAAAACGATAGGCGATAGTTTGCAATACTTGATCACCTACATCGTGTCCCAGGGCATCGTTAATCTGTTTAAAGCGGTCAAGATCCAAAAATAAAATGGCCGCTTCGTCTTTGATTTCAGGATCAAGATTATTTTCCATCCATTCCATCAATCCACGGCGATTGGGTAAACCGGTAAGTGAGTCATGATGTGCAATGCGTTTTAAGGCTTGTGTGCGTTGATTCACTCGTTGCTCAAGGTCAGCGTTGAGTTCTTGCAAATTGGCAATCAGTTGTTTGTTTTCCAATTGCAGTGTCAAACTTTGTTTTAACACATAATGATTGTTGCGATGGCTTATCACCATGGCAACCCAAAAAATCATACCGAGACTCGCTATGATTATGTCTTCGGGGGATGTCACATATAAAACAATTGAAGTGACTAATAATAAAATGGTGATGTAAATGCGACCAACATATTTGAGTGAAGCGGAAATGCCAGTGGCACCACCGGCTAACGCCGAGATAATAATCATTAAGGTAAAGCGCGATGCATAGGTTACTTCATCGAATGATGCCATCACTAACCCAACCCAAAGCCCCCCGGCAGCATAAATTCCGATTGCAAAAATACAGCGCCAGAAACCCCTGTGCATGAGTGTTGCTTGACTGACGCCTGTCACGCGCCTAAATGAAACCCAGCTTAGCAGTCGAAGAAGGCTAAGAATAATGACGGTAAGAACCCAGTAGTAAATGTTGGAGAATCCGTCAGCATGTAATACCAAGCCAGCCCCAATCGCCGCTGTTACATTCACGATCAACATTGCTGGCAATTGTTGATAGGCCAGCGATAAAAGTTGGAACTCAATTATTGGCGAGTGATCACTGGATCGCCTGCGAGGTGGGAATAATCGGTTCTGTTTGGGCATTATTGAAATGAACCTGTGTTGAGGCAATTTTTCCTTCGGGTCAGTATAGGAAATAAACGCATGCCTCACCAGTCGTTATCCAATCTCGCAATCGAACTCATTTAAAGAGTTCTGTATCCACGTAATTGGCTTGTACCAAGGACCAGAAGTCATCAGCCAGTCCTGCTTCTACATATTTATAGGGCAACCAACCATAACCTTTTTCACCCCAACCGGTTCCCCATGAATTGCGAATCAACAAAGCACCGGTTTGGCCATCAATTTTTTTGTCATCATCATAACCAACAGCCACTACTGCATGCCCACCTTCAAGGCTGTCACCGCGTTTGGGGTAGGGGATATTGCCCGTGCCATCACCAATCGCTGGAATCGAACTGTAAACGGAAAAACCAAACATGGCTGGTAATTCTGCAGCGAGACTTTTTTTCACTTCAGCCAATATATTCGATGGCGTGCGGCCCGGTGGATCAAGTCGATAATATTTTAAGGCCTTGTAACTTTGCGCGAATGCAAAACAAAAGTTATCCGGATCAGTATTAAATTTTTCTTCTTTATAAGGCCAATATTTTTCTGGCGGGACACCAAATAATACCAGCGCTTTCATGGTGGATCGCAAATAAGCGCCGTCATCCCCTGTAAATCCCAGTAATTGACGAGTGACTTTATAAAGAAACAATCGCGACGCATCCAAATGTTTGCCAGTTGTACGCCGTTCGTAATATTCCATCAAACCCACACCTGCATGCGCAGTACAGGAACCAATGCTGCCCTGATTTTCGATAGGTGAACACCATTTTCGCAGGTCAACTTTTTGCGGCAATTTCTTTTTTACTGCTTTGAGTTTTTGTGATTTCACCAAAATCTCACTCACATCATCTGACTCGGCGGTGTGATCGCGTACATCGGGTAAATCACGATGCCAGCCCAGTCCCAAACCATGAACACTTGCCATTTTGTATCTCCTCGATTGATTGGACATTAAGACTACGAGAGCTGCTCTGCAAGAAGTGGTCCTGTTTTTTAAATTGAATCTGGCCTGTTGCTTGCAATAGCCAGTATTCAGATTCTTTACAGCTAACAGGTGACCTGATGATTAATCGCAAGTTTTTTTTCGATCAATGCCGCGCAGTACTTTTTACTGGCAAGCTGACACAGGGCCAAGTCAACGGCATGAATTTTATTTTGGATGTGTGGGAAAAATCCCACGCGAAAAAAGATGACCGCTGGTTAGCTTACGCATTGGCAACAACCTTTCATGAAACGGGATTCACCATGCAGCCAATCAGAGAGCGCGGCGGCACCAGTTATTTTTTTCGTATGTATGACCCGCAAAGCCCGCAACCCAATCGCGCCAAGCTTGCTAAAAAAATGGGTGCATTACCCGGCGATGGTGTAATTTTTTATGGTCGCGGTTTTGTGCAGCTCACCTGGCGATTGAATTACGCAAAAATGGGAAAAACCTTTGGTGTGGATATGACCTCGTCCGCAATCGCAGCCGATAATGCGTTAGATCCACAACTGGCTGCCAAAATAATGTTTAAAGGTATGGAAGAGGGCAGCTTCACTGGCAAAAAATTTTCGCATTATTTCAACAACACGACTGAAGATTGGAAAAATGCACGCAAAATAATTAACGGATTGGATTGCGCCGAAGCCATAGCGGTTTACGGCAAGAAATTTTATTCTGCAATTAGTTACACGACAGGATAATTCTGGCCCTCACCCCGGCCCTCTCCCAGAGGGAGAGGGAGTTAAAGTCTCCTCTCCCTCTGGGACGACTGCATGGATGCAGGAGGTAGGGTAATGTCTGGAACAATTACCGAGAGGGTTAGGGTGAGGGTCATCAATGCCTTTCAACATCCTCATCCCGCAAATCCAACGCCGAATAAATTAACGAACCATCAGGCAAATGTCGGCTGGTAATCTTGCGATGTTCAATCAAATAATCCAGTGCAGCCAACACACGTTTTTGTTCCTCTTCAATACGTTGCCGTGTAATCCACCATTCACAAATACCTTCAACTGTGTCGGCAGCAAATTGATGCCGGGACAGATAACGAGAAATTTCATCAGCCAGCATTTCAATGTCGTCCCGTGATGGATGCTCATGGTTCACAGTCGGATTCCCTATTCATTAATTGGTTATCAACTAAAGCAATTGGCAGGCCAATAAAAAAATTGGTGGTTTGGCACATAAAATCCTGATGTGGCGTCGATTAGATTCACTTGTATCACAAAATATCGTAAAGAATTAAAAATGGCGTGAGTGTCTGTTTCGTTCGAAAAAAACTTGTGGTAGCTTCCTTCAAACAAGTTGTCAGCAAGTTGGTACAAGGAATAAAAGCTGATGGCGATGCGGGTATTGAAACCCCTCGGTTAGATAACAACAACCTTGTTCTAAAAGGAAAATTGCTATGAATTCCATCACCCTGGTAGACCTTTCCCCCGGCTATTCTGTTGACCGACGTATCGAAAGATCCAACATATCACCCGTAAATTCACCATCAAAGGCAGAATTTCGCGGCTTGCCTGACAGGCGAATTGTGAATTGTCTTCAGGCGTTTAAAATCCAAATACAACACCTGTCGCGCGGTGAATTTATGCAGGGAAAATACGGTGCGCACTCTCTTTTAACTCTTTTTATTTGTGACAATTCTGTTTTACGAGACACGGATTTTTTACAGCGATTACAAGATTTTCAATCACAACATTCTCCCATCAGTCTCTGTATTTTGTCGGCCGATTCAGCTCATGATGATGAGCAACTGCCGGATTTGTTTGATGATTTTATCTACTGGCCTTGTTCATCTGCTGAATTAAAATTGCGATTGGCGTCTTATCTCAAGCCTGTTAAATCTGATCAACATCAAGATTTATCCCAGCAACAAATTGCTGCTTTTTCACAATTGAATTTGTGTGGACAATCCAAAAATTTTACCCAGATATTGCAACTCATTGAAAAAATGTCGCAGCATCAGGCAACGGTTTTGATTCAAGGCGAAACCGGTACAGGCAAAGAAAATGCGGCAAGAGCTATTCATTATTTAGGTGTAAGATCTGCTTGTCCTTTTGTTCCTGTTAACTGTGCGACTATTCCCGATGATTTATTGGAAAGTGAACTATTTGGCCATGAAAGAGGCGCGTTTACCGATGCCAAACAAAGCAAAGAGGGGTTAGTCGCTTTGGCGAATGGCGGTACTCTTTTTTTGGATGAGGTTGACAGTTTAAGCAGTAAAGCTCAGGCAGCTCTATTGCGGTTTTTGCAAACTCGTGAATATAGACCTGTAGGTGGTAAACGTCTATTGAATGCAAATGTGCGTGTTGTTGCGGCCACTAACGCTGATTTAAAACTCTTGTCTCAAGAAAAATTATTCAGAGAAGATTTATATTTCAGGTTGAACGTATTCAATCTGGTCATGCCACCGTTACGTGATCGCAAAGACGATATGGAGCTGATTGCCGATAACCTGGTTCAGCGTTTTTCGAAGGATTACAACTTGCCGATAAAATTACTCTCAAAAAAGAGTTTGGCTGTTCTGCAAAATCAATCCTGGCCGGGTAATGTTCGTGAGTTTGAAAATACTCTGTTGCGGTCGTTTCTTCTATCAAGCGGAAAATTTTTAGAGCTTGATCAGATTACAGAGTGTGAAATTCCTAACAGCGAAAAGATTAATCCACCAATCACTCTATCCGATTCCATTAGCTTTCAAGCAGCCAAAGCTATTGCAATTGAATCCTTTGAAAAAGATTACCTAAGCCGCGTGATGAACATGACACAAGGTAATGTCACCCTGGCAGCCAGAATTGCCGGAAAAGAACGGCGGGCTTTGGGCAAGCTATTACAGAAATATCAAATCGATAAATATCAATACAAATAAATACTTTTTCAGAAGAATATCGTCATGTCCACAGGGCATCCAGTGACGTTGATTGTTAACAAGTCACTGGATCCCCTGACGGGGATGACGGAAAAAAGCGCCGAAAGGCGCTTTTTTTATTTTTTAAATTTATTGATCCGGGTTAAGTTTGACCCGCTTGTCGCATTTTTCTGACCCACCGGGTGATTTTTTACCCTCTCATATTTTTAATTGATTGCACATTATTCTGACAAATCCTTGCGCGGCTGGGTTTCTGGTTATGAGCATTAAATTTTTGCAAATGGCATAAGCATTGCAATTTGGGATTACTCAACATAAATGGAGACAGCTGTTGGCATCCTATAAAGCAGTAAGAGGTGTTCTCAATGCGCTCAAGGATTTTTTAACCCTGCGTATGAAGAACGGTCTTGATCAGGTGTTGGAATCACCTGGCGTTGCTATTTTAGGTACGGTTGATTTGCAAAAACCACCAACTGCCTCGGCAGCGGGGCACCCCAAAATTAATAGCATCGGCATTTATTTGCATCGTATTTCGGTTGACCCTTTTGCGCGTAATCGTTATGTCGCATCGCCGATTCCCAATAAACCGGCACAACCGGAAATGCCGATTAATTTACATATTTTTTTGTTGGCCTGGACCAACAACGGTGAAAGCGAATCTTTATTAGCCACCTGGGCTTTGCAACAAATTGGTTCCGGATTGCAAATGGGATTTTCGCAATTAAAAACCTATGACAATGATTGGGGATTGGATGAAGTTGTACAAATTGTTCCGGAAGAAATGAGCACAGAAGATCTGCAACGGATTTGGGACTCACTACCGGGCAATTACATTTTATCCGTACCTTATATAGTTAAAACAGTTCGTATGTTGCCGGATCCGCAAATTGATTTTGAAAAGCCCGTATCAACAGTTGTGACGCCTTATTATCAAAAAGCTGAGTTAGCGAAGGGAGAATCGAATAATGGCAGCTAATCCGTTATTACGCGAAACCAACTGGTTTCATGCCGGCAATCTAATTTGGTTGTATGACGCAACGGGTACTGGCAATCAGGATCAATCAGGCATTAAACAAACTTTGCAAATTCAAATCGAAACTATTTTGCCTAAACAACAATATCAGTTGATTAATAAAGGCAATCAGTTAGTGGTGTTATTGCCGGATAACCGCAATCTCTATAAACAAAAATCCAAAGATTCCATGCGATTGGCGGGTGACATAGTCAATGCAGATTCTTTGGTTGTTACTGAAGCGGAACTGGCATTACCTGCCTCACAAATTACTGACATAAAAGGTGTATTGCAGGATCCATCGCATCGCTACAACCCACGTTATTTTTCGTTGCAGTTGAATAATTTTGATCCTGACAATTTGAAAGCCAATGCAATAGCTGTGTATCAGGATGCATCCAGAATCGCGGTTAGCAAATCGGGTTTTATCTCGGGATACATTACCTCTGAAGATAAAACACCTCAGCCCTGGTTGATTATCGAAGTGCGCATCAGTCATCAGGATAATCTGGACACTGAGGATATAGATGAATCGCGTAACTGGACTTTGTATGCGCAAACCAACAAGTTTGGCGATTTTTTGGTTCCACTGGATATTTTGCCTGCTGACGAATCGCAAGGCTGGAAAAACGAATACTCAGTGAGGCTTAAATTATTTTCCTGTGCGATAGAAAAAGGTTTTCCGGATTTGGATCAACAATCGGCAGATCCATTGGAAATGGTTTATCCAAATCTCGATTCATCGCAAACAGAAATTCAATTTGCTTTAACCTTTGGTCAAAAATTGCGTTTGCATAGTCCCGACAGCAACGCACTGATTGTGAAGTTGTAATTTTATTAATTGTCTAACCACTCCATGAAAGGAGCTTTTACATGTCTGAATATCTAGCGCCCGGCGTATTTGTTGAAGAAGTGAGCTTTCGCTCAAAATCCATTGAAGGAGTGGGGACCAGTGTGTGCGGTATGGTCGGCCCAACCCGTTTCGGCCCAGTTCGCGGCATTCCCGAAGTGCTGACCAGTTACGGTGAATTCGAAAAAATATTCGGTGATCCACAACCGCTGAATTTGAAGAGAGATGGTAACAGCATAAAAGTGCCGAATTACACTGCACTGGCTGCGCGCGCATTTTTTGAAAATGGTGGCAAGCAACTTTATTTAACCCGCGTCATCGCCGGTGGTAATGATTCGGATGAATATGGTTCGAATGCAACCGCAAAAGTGGCTTCAGTTTCTGCAGGTAAAGTTCGTTTTGATGCACGTTATCCAGGTGCTGGTGGCAATCTTGATTTAACGGTGGTCTGGCAAGATCAGGAAAATTTAATTCGATCTCGTGTGTTTACCAAATTTTCTGATATTCCATTAAATGCAGAAGGTTTGTTAACCATCGAAAGTAAAGACAGCAAAAATACAGTTGAAGAAGCCGCATTGGTCGGTATCGCCAATGCGATAAAACCCAAGTGCCCGTTAAAACAGTTACAAGTTCTGGTGAAAAAGGGTGAAACTGGGTTTAGTTATCTCGCAGGGACCAAAGCCTGGATAAGAAATAAAGATAATGGCAGAGAGCAGATAGATGTTAACCAATTAGGCACTGGCATTTTGCAAACAGAGATAGACAAGCTGGTATTTGAATTTAAACAAACCTACGTAGTAACACCGGTAACGGGCAATCTTCACGCCGAAACCCGTTGTGAATTGGTGTTAAATTCTTCCACGGACATTACCAGTTTTTATCCCAATGGTATTGGTAGTTTGACGCGTTTAAGCGGAACAATTAATTCAAGCGGCAGTTTGTTTACAACGTCTATTCAAGATCTCTCCATAGTCTCTGGCGGTAATATTATCGTTAATGAAAAAGCAGTAGATGTCGCCATGAATCTATCAATGGATGATGATTTGGTTGATCCGGTAGTCATTAGCGTAGTGACATTGCCAACCTCTGGAAAAGTGACGCTCGCAAACGGAACTGACGTAACAGCAGGCCAAACGCTGACGCCAGTAGAACTTGCAGGTTTGCAATATGACGCACCGGCCAGCGTTACAGACGTAACGGACACAAGTTTTGTTTATCGATTTGCACATAACGATCCTGTCGAAAATCGGGATAAAACCATTAATATCAAAATCACACCCTTAACTGAAAAAATTCCTTTGGCAGTTTTTAGTGTGTTTCCGGGCGTTGTTAAGAGTTTCAAGTTGCATCGCAATTTTTCATTGCAAGCGATTCGTCGTAAAACCACATTGGATGACCCTGAAGGTAATCCAGGTGTTGGTGAAGCTGTTTATACATCCCCGGTATTATCACTTGATAAAAACCAAAACAATTTTATTGGCAATATTCTCAAGCGCGATCCTGAAAAAAGTCTGGACAGATTAACTATTCCATTGGTCTGTAGTCTTGCAGATGGAACGGCATCGGAATTGTTTACTGATTTTAGTTCACTCTTTGTGAATCAAGTCGGCTCCGGCGGCAATATCAAAAAAGTGTTGAACCCGGACACATCAGTCAAAGATCCCCGTCATGTGATTGTATTGTCAGGCGGTGAAGACGGTGATTTCCCTGCAGCAATTGATTACGCGGGTGAAATTGATGATAAAGGTTCAACCGGATTTTCTGCACTGGAACATGTCGAAGATGTATCCATTGTGGCAACACCCTCAGCCGTTATTGATTCCAGTCGTCATCAATCGATTGCAGTGGAATTGGAAAAACACTGCGTGAAAATGCGTTACCGTTTTGGTTTGGTGGATACACGCGAGGATATGTCACTCTCGGAAATTCAAACCTTCCGCAACAATTTTGATAACTCACGTCTCGCACTTTATGCGCCCTGGGTAGTGGTGTCTGACCCAACTGGTGAAAAGGACACGATTAATCTACCAGCATCAGGTTTTATGGCGGGTATTTATGCGCGTACCGATGTTGAGCGGGGTGTACACAAGGCTCCTGCGAATACACCTGTATTAGGCGCGCTGTGTTTTACGCAAAACATCAACAAATTCCAGCAAGAATTATTAAATCCCCGTGGTATCAATTGTTTGCGTTCATTCAGTGGCCGCGGTCATCAGGTATGGGGTGGTCGCACCTTATCGAGTGATCCTGAATGGAAGTACGTCAACGTGCGCCGGTATTTTTTATATCTCGAACGTTCAATCGAGAAGGGCACTCAGTGGGCAGTGTTTGAACCCAATGGCGATCGACTCTGGGCCAATGTAGTTACCACCGTAGAAAGTTTTCTATTCAACGAATGGAAAAATGGTCGCCTGTTAGGTGCAAAACCGTCGGATGCTTATTTTGTTCGCTGTGATAGAACCACTATGAGCCAAAACGATTTGGATAATGGACGACTGATTTGCGAAATCGGTGTTGCGCCTTTAACGCCAGCCGAGTTTGTGATTTTCAGAATTGGTCAAAAAACTGCTGACGCCTGATTACCGGAGAAAAAATTATGGCAACTCAACGTGCAACACCCTATTCAGCGTTTAATTTTTTAGTCGGTATTGAAGGTATTGATGAAGTCGACGTGGTCGGTGGTTTTTCAGAAGTCTCTGGATTAAATGCCGAAGTCACCATTGCTGAATATCGCGCAGGCAATGCCAACGTAAACTACGTAACTAAAGTGCCGGGTATTAACAAAAGTGGTGACGTCACGCTGAAACGCGGCGTGATAGGTACTCAAAATGTGTATGAATGGTTAAGTCAGGCGCGTGCCGGTGATATTCGTGCAAAAAAAGATACAGTCACGATCAAATTGTTGAATGAACAACGCGATCAACAACCTGTTGTCACCTGGACCTTAAAAGGTGTCACGCCGATTAAATGGACTGGCCCCAGTTTGACCGCAAAAGGTGGCGGCGATGTAGCCATGGAAGAGTTGGTTTTATCGGTCGAATTTATTGAACAATCTTGATAGGCCTTGAAAGGGATAAGCTGCGATGAATTTCCAATTCGGCAGAATCAGTCTTCAACCCGAAACCCGTTTGCACAGGCAACCGGTGTTTGATCTGGTGATGATTGGCCACACAGACAAGCAAGCCAAACTTGCAACGCTGTTTGCCAATAGATCCATGTTGAATGATATGCGTGATGCGGGATATTCATCGCAACTGGACCAATTGCAAAAAATTAAATCGGAAACAATTGCTGATCCACTTTATCAACTGCCGATTCCATTGCGCAGTTATGATGAATTCACGCAATTATTCTCGATAGAAAATTCCAAAAATCAGTTGCATAGATATTCAAGCCGATTAGCAGGTAGTGATACCTGGTTGCCGACCGCTGTGTCAGATTTTTTTAATGCAGAAGTGATGCGAATCCCACGGCGTTTATGGATTATTCCGGTGGATGAAGCCTTGGAGGTAAGAGGTTTCCTACCGGTTGATAGTAAATCACCTGATATAGAAGTAGAAAATGCCTTGTTGCGAGCACTGGCTTTACCCAATATTGCCATTATTGCCATGCCGGATTTTGAACGGCTGCATATCGCCCAAGCTTTAAAACATATTCCGAAATTACGTGTTGCTAATCCCACGCCCACATTTTTACCTTGTGGAACCAATACCGATGATGGTGTATTGGAGCGTTCTATTCGCATTCAGGAAAAAACCGATAACTCTGAAAAATTTATTGCGCATCTGGTGTCTTTGCTAAAACCCATTGCGCGTTATAGACCCGATTGCAAATTATTAATGCAGTTTCCTTTTGATAAACAAATGGAAGGTGAGCTTCCCCAATTATCCCGCGTGGCAGAAAACCAATTAAAAATCTGGATACAAGATGCAGATGCAAGACTCTTGCGTCACCTGCAATTGGTTTATCCCTTTGTGCAAGATACCAAAGGCAAACTCGGTTCTGCTACACCGCTGCTAGCCGGAAAAATGTTAAACATCAGCACTGAAAAAGGCAGCTGGCGTTCCATAGCCGGGGTGAATTTGCCCGGAAACAAAAAGCCATTTCCATTGTTATCGATCAAACAAATTTCGCGCTTGCGTGACGACCTGGGTTTGGGTTTGTTGCGTCAGGAAATGAATCAATTGCAATTGGATGATGAACGGCTTGTTGTTCCCTACATAGAAAATGAATCTGCGACTAACTCAGGTGAGTTATCCCGTTTTATGGGTTGGTTAATGCGCTCTTTAGAGCAATTGGGTTTGAATCTGGTGTTTGAATCCAAAGACAGAGTTCTGAAAAGTGAATTGTTATTGCGTGAATTTTTTTCGCGTTTGTATGCCATGGGCGCTTTAAATGGCAAAAAGCTGGAAGATGCCTTCAGTATCAAATCTTACATGGATGGTGACGCCTGCATCATTGAAATTGCGTTGTCCCCGGCAATTGCAATTGACCGATTAATTCTGGATTTTCGTCTGGGACATGGCGGCATGGAAAAGTTGGAGGTGCAAGGTGGTTGATACTCAAAGTGAATTTGTGCCCTTTCGTTTTCATGTTGCACTCTATTTGGAAAATTCAAAACAACCGATTTGTTCTGGCGCTTTCAGTGAAGTGTCGGGTTTTGAATTAACCATGACGCCGAAAAATATTCAGGAAGGCGGCCGCAATTGGGGCGAAGTGCAGCTAGCCGGTTCAACCCGTTTTGCACCTATCACATTAAAACGCGGCATTACCAATATTGGTGATTTGTATAAATGGTTTGATGTTACCAGTCGCCAGGCTAATTACGCCTATCGATTAAACGGCGAAATTCGCGTTTACGATAAAAATTTTAATATGGACCCGGACAGCGTAAAACCTGTGCTGACCTGGACAATCACCCGCGCTATGGCAACCAAATTTAAAGGCCCGGATTTATCCTCCACCAGCAGTCAAGTTGCGATAGAAGAATTTCAGTTAGTGCATGAAGGCTTACGTTTGCTGGTGCCAGGTGACGACGCGCAAGGAGCCAGATCATGAGTGATTTACAAATAACTCGCGCTCGTCTGGTACCTTTGGATGGAAAGCAACGCGCTCCAGAAAGTGACTGGATACCCGTTCAATTTAACCCGAACAGTTTACGAATCACTTATTCGAACACATTGAAAACGGAACCCGGATCGACTAATCAGCAAGCACCACAGTTTGTTGATAAAAGTGAATCCAGTTTGTCGGTGCAATTAATCTTTGATACCAGTATTGCTGGGATAATGTCAGTAAACGATCCGAGTCAAAAAAAATCAGCCGAAGAAAAATCAACTGAAGAAAAATACAACGCCAATAATCATCTAGCTAACTCAGACGTAAGGGCCTTAACCCAAAAAATTGCTGATACTTTTATGAAACCGGTGCATGAAGAAGGATCAGCCGATAATCGAGTTCCAAAAAAATGTCAATTTGAGTGGGGTGCATTTATCTTCAGAGGTTTTGTTAATAGTTACAACGAAACACTTGATTTTTTTTCACCAGAAGGGATTCCGTTACGTGCAACTCTCGCTTTAACGTTAAAAGAAGACTCTTATCAATTCGAATCGGCAGCTGTGAAAGCTGGCGATCGCAAACCACCTGTATTTTCGTCTGCGAATACTGCTAGCGGTGTCGCACAAGCAGCGACGGCAAACAAAAAAAATCCCAAAAACTGGCGCGACATGGCCTTGTTAAACGGTATTGAAGATGTGCGCGCAATTGGTCGCGATGCTTTAGCAATTCCACAAACCAGTTTGGAAAATTTGGCAACACGCAGCGGCACACAAGCGACAGGGTTTGTAGTCGGTGAATCGGCGACATTGGGTTCGAATATTCCGGGGGCGTTTAAGTGGAAGTGAGAAAAGCCTTACCCCACCCTAACCCTCCCCTTGGCAGGGGAGGGGACTGGAAATTACTCCGCAAAAAGCTGGGAGTCAGGTCCCTCCCCCTGCCAAGGGGGAGGTTAGGAGGGGGTAAGGCTTTTAATTTAATGGTGAAAAAAAATGCCCATCATCATTAACGAATTAACCGTCGACATTCAGCGACCAGAAGCCTCAACACCTATCGCTGATTACGGAATTAATCCTGAAGAAAATTTGCAGAAATTATTGATGGATTTGGAAATCGCTGAAGAAAGACGCAAGAGGTTGCAACTTGACTGACGACACCATTTCACTAGTCGCGGCCAAACCTTTAATCAAGGTGAATGGGCAAGAGAAAGCGGATATGCAATCGGCGCTCTTGTTTATGCGCGTCAATTTGCCATTTAGCGGCATGTCGCATGCTGAATTGCGCCTGGTGAATTGGGGTGTTACCGATGAATCATCTGAATCGACTTATGCATTTCAACAATTGAAACATGGTGATGCAGTTGAGATTTCGGTAGCGAGTAACACGATTTTTTCGGGTGAAATAACCGCAATTGAAGAACTGTATGGTCAGGGCGCACCGCGAATGGTGTTGTTGATGGAAGATAAATTGCACCGCTTGGCCAAACAACGCAAGAGTCGTGTATTTGAATCGGTTTCCGTTAATGATTTGGTGCAAAGCGTTTTATCCGATGCTGGATTAAATGGCGATATTCAAGTCAGTAGTGATACAGGTGTGTGGCATCAACTCAACGAAACCAATCTCGGATTTTTACAACGCATTTTATGGCCTTATGAAATTGCTCTGCGTCATCACGACAACAGTGTCAGAGTCAAAGCAGAAGAAGACGACAACCAGCCAGTTGCCATTAACACCCAAAGTGGCGTGACTAATTTGCGACTGATTGCTGATTTAAATCATCAATACACCGCCGCCAATATTAAAGGTTTTAATTTGGAAGCAGATGAAGCAACGGATTCTTCTGCTAATCAATCGCCCGCAGGTGAAGGGCAAGATGCAAAAGCATTGCTGAATCAATTGGGTTGGGGTAGTGAAGATCTTCTGGCATATCCATTCTCGCGCAATCAGTCAGAAGCAAGAGCCTGGGCTAACGCCGCATTTCGTAAACAGTCTGAAGAATTTTTGCAAGGTGATTTGCATATCTCCGGCAATTCACAATTGATCACGGGCAAACAAATTGAGCTGTCCGGCGCATCATCACGGCTCAACGGAAAATATCGCATAGTGCAGGCGCAACATCTGTTTGATATGAGCAATGGCTATCAAACACGATTAAAAATTTCACGCAGTCGGTGGAATCAAAACTGATGGAACATGCATTGGGGTTTCAACAATTGCATCTGGCAAAAGTGCTGGATAACCAGGACCCACAAGGCAAGGGGCGAATTCAAATTCGCTTACTGGTGAATCAATTGGATATTTGGGCGCATTGCATGAGTAACAGCGCCGGTAGTAATTACGGTGTAAGTTTTTTACCGCGAGTCGATGAAATTGTAGTAGCCGCTTTTTTGCGGCCTGACGAAGCTATAGTCCTGGGCGCTGTGTGGAGTGGCAGCAACAGTCACCCGACTGATGCGCAAGCAGTGGAAGATATTTACGCAATAGTCACACCGGGCGGAACCAAATTGGTGATGGACGAATCGGCATCACCCAAAGTCACCATTGAAACGCCAGCGGGCCACAAAATTATTATTGATGATTCGGGTGCAGGCGAAATTACGATTGATCGCAGTGGTGATCAAGTGAAGTTATCAGCAGACGGCATTTCGATTACCAGTTCGGTGAAAGTCAAAGTGGAAGCATCACAAGTCAATGTGAGTGCGGGCATGGTGAGCGTCGATTCGGGTATGAGTCAATTTTCAGGAGTTGTGCGCTGCGATACCTTGATTGCGACATCAGTCGTGGGCACCAGTTACACACCAGGAGCAGGCAATATATGGTAAATCATCAACCGGATTTTATAGCGCCCTGGTACGCCAATACTAGCGATGTCACTATGTTGCATCGCTATATGAAAGAAGATTTTATTCAAAGTTTTCAAAAAGAAGCCACACAACAAAAATTAAAATCCTATTTAGCTGAAACCTGGTTAAAAGAAGATAAATTTGGTGGCAGCCTTACGCGTTTGCGTTTACCTATTCATCGCACTTTTTATGTGGTTTCAACCGAAATTGTGTGCGACACGCTTTTTAAACCGGCGTTTTCACCGCGCAATATTATTTCGGCGGGTTTCGTTGTGCGTAAATCCACAGCAGGCAAAATGCAAACCTGGCAATTGCGCGATGGTGATGCCATAGGCTGGAAAGATATAAATGAGCTGGATAAAACCCTGGACCCTGATCACAGCAAACGCAAACTCACCAATTCCAATATTAAATGGCTAGCAAAACCGGCAGAAGAAAACGCCACAGGTTTCACCGGTGAGCAAACCTATCCATTACATTGCCACACAGTAAAAGCCGCTGAAAAAAATCACAGCCTGTTGTATGGCTATTTGCCACTCAGCGGAAAGTTGGATGCGCAGGAAGTGATGATCCAATCGGTTTCAGAAAATCCGGAAGTGTCCGCAGCCGGTTACATGGCAGAGTTGGAATGGCCCTTCGGCAGTTGGGATGGTGTAAAAACCGATGCTCCGGTATGTGATTGCACTGGTAGTCTTGCTGAAATTGCCGTGCATCTTTGTGAGCATTTTGATTGGAATTTTTCTGCCAGTTATCAAATTCTGGGCGGTCAACCGACCCGAGCTATGGCCAATTGGTTGGCTATGTTAATTAATCGCTACCAGATTTTTGATGAAACTATTGTTGAAAATTTATCACTACGTAACCTTCTCAAGTCAATTCCTTTACTAAGCCGCGGTTTGAATTATAGCGAACAGTATTTAATTGATAGATCTACAACTGAATTTTTTGATTACATCAATAGCAAAAATATAGTTCAGAGTAATTTATGGAATTATTTGCGTGATCACTACGCCGATATTATGAAATGGTTTTCTGAAGAGACCACTGCTTATTCTGCGCAGCCTGCCAAACCTGCTGTGTGGAAGCGATTACCCAATAGTTTTTCTCATCTGTATCTGCAATCACATCAAGCAGAGTCGATTCGTTTGGCAATGTTGCAACGCGCCGAAAAAATTAATCAATTGATTGAAGCTGAACTGCCTGTCCCCCGTTATACCCAGGGCAAAGACGAAGGCTATTTTGTGGTGCCTTTTGTGCGGTATCGCGACGACTGTGGTTGCGAAAAACTGCAATGGGGAAAAGCCTCGATGCAATTTACGGTGGCAAATCCCCTGGATCCTTTAGCGGTTAGACCAACCGTTATTCAACTGCCGGAACTATCCGACATCACTAAAGGTTTTCCAAAAGGCGTGACTTTTTTAACACCAAAATCTCTGGCTGACATGATGAATAAAGTTTCACCGGATATGGAAATGAAAGAGGTCAATTCCAAATCGCCGTTAAATGCCTGCATGGGCTTTAGCATCAGCTTCAGCATTCCGATCATCACCATTTGCGCAATGATTGTATTGATGATTGTGTTGAGTTTATTGAATTTAATTTTTCGTTGGATTCCTTATGCAATTTTGGTGTTGCCGAGATTGTGTGGAGTGAGAGCGCCCTCACCCTAGGTGGGAAGGAAACGGATTGGCTCCTCCCTTTGAAAAAGGGAGGCGGGGGAGGGATTTAAAATCCCCCCTAACCCCCCTTTTTCAAAGGGGGGAATAAAAATTGAGAACAAAACATGACACCAAGCTTTTCATTACAAGGTTTTAACCAGGGAAAATCCGTGTGGATAAATGGCAGCGACAGTGTGCGTGATGTGCTCTGGAATATTTTATTGACGTCGCCCGGCGAGCGATTAATGCGGCCGGAGTTTGGTGCAGGTTTGCGGCAATTTATTCATCAGCCTAACAATCAAACCACGCGACGTTTGATTGCAGATCAGGCATTAAAAGCTATAGCGCGTTGGGAACCGCGCATCAGTGTGTTGGATTTGCGAGTGGATACTTCAAGCGAATCGCTGAATCAAGTCACCTTGCGAATTTTGTATCAGATTAAACAAACCGGCGAACAAAACAGCCTTCAATTAGGATTTCAATTGCAGAACTAGATTATGCCGCTACCTATCACACTATTGGATGATCGTCGCTTCGATGATCTGGTAAAAGAAGCCAGACAGCGTTTGGTGTCGCAAATGCCGGACTTGCAACAGCTGGTTGAAGGCGATCCGCTGTATGCGATTACCGATTTAATGGCCTGGATGACAGAAACCATTATTTATCGCGCTAATTTAATTCCCGAACGTCAGCGTCAGGCGTTTTTGAATCTGTTGCAAATCCCTATGCGCCCGGCAATTGCTGCACGCGGTTTGGTATCAATTAATTCATTGCAAAAAACGGCTGTCTTACCTCCCTTGCTTCCCGCTGAATCGCGCTTGTCTGGTAGTAATCAAATTTTTTCAACCGAAACTGAAGTGCAGGCGACACCTTTATCTCTGCGTTTAATGATTAAGGAAAAAATCACCGCTGAAGAATTGGCTGAGATGAATATCACCTTGAATCAATTGCAAGAGATTTACAGTCAGGCCACTGTGCCTTTTCGTCCGCGCAGTTTTAATCTTGGGCAGGATATTCCCGGTTTGAGCAAGTCACTGGATAAAAAATTCTATTTGTTGTTGCATCTGTCAGATAAAAATTTATTCAAACATCGCGAAGCAATTCGCGAGCGGCTTGCAGGCAAAATACTCAATATAGGTTTGGCACCGGTTGCTGATAAGCCAGGTGATATGGCTCTGGAATTACCGCCACGTCAACTGCGTTGGCATTTACTTTGGCAAGATTCTGCCACTGCCAAAAAAGCTGAACAACTTCCGCTAGAGGTAATTGCGGATTCTTCAGCGGGCGCACGCAAAACCGGTGTGGTGCGTTTAAAAATTCCGAAAAATTTTAAATCACTTTCTTCCAATTACACGCAAGATCCTAAATACGCAGGCATTAATAACACCGCGCCTGAATCACCGGCGGATGTTGATCCTGAATCGGTGATGGCCTGGTTGTGTTTGACTGCACCGGATGATCCCCAATTTGAATTAGGATTTATGTGTATCAATGCCGTAGAAGTGGCTGCGCAGGAAATTATTCGCGATCAGGTGGTAGGCATGGGTGATGGTCGCGCCGGGCAAGTAGTGCAAATTCCGTCAGCACAAATTGATCCTGAATCATTAATTCTGCAAGTAAGTGAGCAGGGCGCCTATGTTAATTGGCAAGCGGTGAATCACTTTGCCGGTTGTGGTGTGAATGATCGCGTTTTTCAATTTGATCCATCCAACAGCGCTTGTACTTTTGGTGATGGTATTCGTGGTATGCGCCCACCAGCCGATAGTCGCATTCGTGTTGCTTATGCACGTGCAGGTGGCGGATCACACGCTAATTTGCCGGTGGGTAGCATCAAGCAAATTTTGTCGGGCAATAGCAATGAATTGAAAGCACAACAGGATTGGCCTATCACCGGTGGTGTGGATGCAGAAACAGTGACTCAAGCCGAAAAACGAATTCCTGCAGAATTATCACATCGCAATCGCGCAGTGACACAAGCCGATTTTATTCAACTCGCTGAAGATAATCCGATTGCACCAGTTGCACGTGCTGAAGTCATTCCCGGTTTAATGCCGGGTAACTCACTGGCAGCGATTCGTGAAAATGTACCCGGCGTAGTGAGTTTATTTGTGATGCCGCCTGCTGAACCGGCATTGGGTTCTGCACCCAGGCCTACGGCGGGTTTGTTGGCCGATGTGTTCACGTATATTGAAGCGCGAAAAATGTTGGGTACCGAGCTTTATGTGTTAAGCCCGCAATTTATTCCGGTTGCAATTTCCATCAGTCTGGAAGTGATTGACCCTATGACCCTGGTTGAAACCTTTCAGTCAGTTGAAAAAAATATTTTACAAAGTGTATGGGCATTGGCACCGGGTGGTTTTAACGGCAAGGGCTGGCCAATGGGGCGCGAGCTGGACGCCAACGAATTAAAAACTATTGCTGCGCGCACGCCGGGTGTACTTGCAGTCAATCATCTGCGTTTGTATCACCAACAAAATGGTAACTGGACCGACACACAAAAATTGCCTATGCGCGCCTGGCAATTACCCGAGTTGATGGCAATTCATATTGAAGAAGGTGAGCAACAACCTTCAGCGCCGGATTTAATTTCATCACCCAATAGCATCACTGCTATGCCGGTTCCGGTTATTCCGGATTTTTGTTGAGGTCAATTATGCAAAAGCCTCGCTATTTTGTACTCAACAGTTTGAATGATTTTCGAACACGCAATATTGGTGATTGTATTTGGAACAATCGCGATCAATTGTTTCATCTTTCCATGAATCATCAATTGAATTTTCCTGGAAAAAAACAGGATCAAGCCTTCACTGAGTGGAGCAATTCAAAACCCCTGGTGATGGATCAATATCAACAATTAGGGTTTTTATCAGACGATTCCAAACAACTCTTGTATGCCTTGAATTGGCAACAGAAGGTGCAATTTGATGGTGAAAAAAATCTTAGCGCTTACGAAAAAAGCCTAATCAAAAAACCTGCGATTGCTGGCCCGGTATTGGCAAGAAGTGAAAGCCTGATAGGTGATTCGGCGGAAGAGTTGGAAGTTTCACCTGTCACAGCTAAAACCGGTTTCCATTTTGTGGATTTGCATTTGGGTGGTGATGGCCGGGTGGCCTTGATTGAAACCGATGATGCAGGCCAACAAGGGTTGCGGCTGGTGCATTTGCAACGCCGTTGGCAATTAAGTTTGTATTGGCAAACCAGTGAGGATTCATTTACACCAACACGTTGCTGGGTTGATCAAACCAATCGTATTTGGTTGGCCAGTGATAATAAGTTATGCATCTATGAAGGTGAACCGCTTCCGCACAGTTATCAATCCTGGCCTGAAAGATTTGAACCTTTATTTATCAATCCCAATCCTTTACGAAAAATTCGTGAAATTAATTTACCTGCAGGTCGTCAGCTGATGGCACTCTGTGCCAATGCAACACAAATGTTGTTGTTAATGTTATTGGCGGATAATAAAAGCCAGGAAATTATCAGCCTGTCGAATAATCTGGATCTCAGTGAACAACTGCAACAGATTCAACTGAAAAATTTACCCCTGGTAACCGACATCGCGTCCAATGTTAATGACAATATATTTCTGCAATTTTTTGCCGATAAAAGCGAAGCCCAGAATTGTGATTTTGCTTGCGTCTGGCTGGATCAGGATCAAGCCAAAATCGAAAAACGCCGCTACCCCATGCACAGTCAGCAATCGGTGCGGTTTGTTCGGGGGGATATCAACACCATTTATTATTTATCTACAGATGGCCCGAAACAAATTATTCCTTTGCCGCAAGCGCGTTATGTTCATCAAGGTTCTGCCAAATTAAATCGATTACTGGATTCAGGTAACCCCGATACCTGGTGGGACAGAATTTATCTGGATGCCAGTATTCCCGCCGGTTGCAGTTTGCAAATTCTGGTGCGTGCATTTGAAGATGCCAAACAACAGCCAGATGATGATTGGCAGTTGCAAACATCGCCATGCAAATTACCTATTGCCAGCGAGTTGCCTTTTTATACCAGCCGTTACGATCACACCCTTAATCATCAGGGTTTGTTTGAAATTTTATTGCAGCGCACAAATGGTGAAGTGCGTGATATTCGCGGGCGTTATTTGCAAATCGAAATTCGTATGAGCGGTGACGGCCGACATACACCCAGCATAGAAGCCATGCGAGTGGCTTATCCACGAATTTCCTGGCAAGAAAATTTTTTACCGCCGCTATTTCATCAACAAGATGATATCAAACATGAATATCCAATCGATGAAGAAACGAATTTACCCATTCCAGTAGCTGCGAATGGCGCTGATGTTAGAGAAAGAATTTTTTCAGTGTTGGATGGCATGTTTAGCCCGATTGAAAAACGTATTGCCTCGGCTGAAGCCTGGTTTATGCCGCAGGCAACACCAAAACAATGGTTGCCAAAGCTAGCATCACTCTTGGGGGGAAATTTACCTGCTTATTGGCCAGAACAGCGTCAACGCGTGTGGCTGGCCTGTTTAAGTGAGTTACAAAAATGGAAAGGTTCTTACGCCGGTTTATGTTTGGCTTTGGATATTGCCACTGATGGTGCTATAGGTCGCGGGCAAATTGTGCCTGTTGAAAATTATTTAATGCGACGCACCTTTGCCACCATTTTGGGAATCGACATGGATGATGCCGAGCATCCGCTCACCTTGGGCACAAGACAAAGTGGCAATAGTGTTGTGGGGGATAGTTTATTTTTAGCGGATGATACTTCGCGTGAATTTATGATTTTATTAGCACCGGAATTATTGTCTGCGCAAGATAAAATCATCGAACAAAAATTGCTGGACGATTATGCGCACCGCGTCAGCATAGTCGTACATCAAGACGCCTTGTCCTTTATTCCCACCATAAAACAATTAATTCTTGATTATCTGCCCGCATCTTTGAAATGCGACATTATTCCTACCGATAAACCTTTTGTTCTGGGCCTTTCACCTTTATTGGGTATAGATACTTATTTGCAAGTGGCAGAAGAAGCGCGGCAAATAATTTTGGATGATACCTGGTTGGGTCGTGAAGGCATTATGCGTAACAGCGCCAGCTTTTCACCGCGAGATCAAATCTTCGGTGAATTTATGTCATCAGGAGGCCAAGCATGACCAACAGTCAATCTGCAATAAAACTGGAAGCGGATCTGGATATCCACAAGCCATTGGAACGTGTGAATTATGAACCGGGCATGTTGCTGGGAGTAGAAGCAACCAAAGCCGAGCAAGCCTATCACCGCCAGCGCGTAAACCGTTTGCAATACTGGTTTCAAGGCGCAGGCACATTGATGGGTTTGTTAGTCAAAATGAAGCCGCCGCATTTGGCAGATGATGAAAACGACCAATCAATTCAGCTGATTGTTTCGCCAGGAATTGCGATAGATGGTTTA
The DNA here is from genome assembly GCA_966252135.1 of uncultured Cellvibrio sp. Taxonomy (GTDB): domain Bacteria; phylum Pseudomonadota; class Gammaproteobacteria; order Pseudomonadales; family Cellvibrionaceae; genus Cellvibrio. The sequence goes on from CBINNU010000007.1 coordinate 93,039, forward strand.
GGACGCGAATTGCTCAGCTATGAACCTTATTGTGTGAATTTTAGCGATTGGTTAAAGCTTCAGGATAAAAAATTCTTTAGCGACGGTTTGTTGAGAGTAGGAGATGAAAAATTTATCCAACTCTGCATCACTATTCGTTATCAGGTTTCGTCGGCTGGTTTGCAACCGGTGATGATGCGAAAAGTCAATGCTGGCATAGATCCGGTACAACCCAGTCGCGCGCGTGACAGTATCCTATTGGAAATTATTTCAGGTGCACCCGATAAAATCCCGGATGATTTTTACCGCGCCGGTTTAAAAATGAAACCGGTTGAGGATGACACAGAAGCTTTGGGCTTATTAACAAAATACGAACAAGAATACTTCAACAACCAAACTGCAAAAAAACGCCAACTGACACGATTGAAAACCCAACTTCTGTGCGGCCTGACCAACGAAGTCGGGGCACTCGAATTAAAAGGCGCTTATGACGAATTGGCGCGGGTGCTGCTCGCCAGCATTCAAATACCGGTTGAAGAGATAGTGGTTGATGGTGAAATTGATTATCAACTCACACTCAATCCGGATGAGATTCAACTCAATAATTTAATCCGTCCTTTTATTACTACACCTGATCAATTGGCCTGGTTAATCCAGGAGGAGATGCCATCATGAGTTTATCGGAAAATCCTTTCAGCCCAATGGCAAGTTACGATACACAAAAAACCATTAGCAGCATTTCCAGTCTCGATCCAAAATTATCGCGTACTCATTATTACGATGGGCGATTATTGCGTGCGTCGGATTTAACTCGCGACCAATTTTATTTGGATGAGCGTTTGCGCGAAGTTGGGCGCGCGTTGGGGCAGGGAATAGTCAACGGATTTGATGTGACTCTTTTGCCCAATCGTCAATTACAAGTGAGTGGTGGTATTGCAGTTACGCCTTCAGGTCGTGTATTGGAATTGGAAACACCACAAACCATTGTAAATTTGACAGATGCTGCGTTGATTAACGAATTAAACCCCGGATTTCGTTCACTTGAACCCGGTTTGTATGTGGTAGTGGTTCGTTATGCAGAACAGGGTTCTGGCTCGGCCGAAATTTATCCACGCGATTTACAAGCCGAACGTGGATTTCATTTCAATGCTTATCAAGAAGGTGTGCAATTCGGTTTGGTTAAATTGCCGATCAATTTGCCCTTGGAAAAAATTCAGCGAATTTCCGCACAAGAAGTTTCAGTTTATATTCGCGCATTGTTGGTTCGCCAATTAGTAATGGGCACAAGCGGGCAACCGCAGATTATTGGTGAAGATGCAGTAGCACTGGGTGTGATGGGCGTTGAATATGGAATAGCGCAGTGGTTGGATAAAGGTTTGCTGCGTAGGCCTTTCCGCAGTGTGCAGGCAATGAATTATATGCAGCAGGATTTGTACGCTCATTACGAAGAATTATTTGCCGATATTTTATCGTTGCGAAATTCTACCGCCAGTCAGGATAAATTTTTAGCGGCCCGCTATTTTTCTGTGCTGCCCCCTGTAGGCTCGCTACCGAAAATGGCCATCGATCCTATCAACGCTTATCAACATTATTTTCCTGAAAAATTTGAAGTGAGTATTTCACCGGTTCGTGAAGATGATTTGCCTTCCTTAATTCAACAAAGTTTGGCATTGGAACCTATTGATCTGGCGACTGATAAAGATGTGGATATTTTAATCGCCATAGTGTTGGATGATGTGAATTTTTCACTGGTCGCACGCAAGCTGGATAAGCGTGACGATGATGAAATACCTCATTTGGAAGAATATCTGCTCGATCCTATATCGCCCAAAATGGCACAGCAGGAGTCGGATATTTGGCAAAAAGTATGGGATAACGCGAAAAAAATTGTCTATTTACGTCGGCCTATCAGAGCTGCAGAAACTCAAGTCAGTGCAGTGGTTTTGGCAAAAGGCAATTACGCCAGTTTGCCAGAGATATCGGAGGCTTCTGATTTCGAAATTGTGGAATTAAAAAATGATCTTAGCGAAGCGCTGGAAGAAAATAAAAAACAGGAAGAGTCACTGACTAATCGAATAAGGGAACTTGAAGACGATATTAATAAACTAAAATCCAAAGATGGATCCCTATTAGAAGATGAAAAAGAACTGGTTGAAAAAGCTAGCGCAACTGTTGAGGCCACTGTTGAGGCTTTCGAAAAGCTTAATGATGCATTGAGTAGTCAATCAGAAAATTTGAAGGAAGAGATATTAAAACTCACTGCCGAGTTGAGTCTGTTGAGTGGCGATGAGCTTAAAGAAGCTAAAAAGAAATTAGCTGAGGCAGAAGCCAGGATTCAACAGCTGGAGGCAAGTCAATCTTCACTACAAACCACTATCAATCAACTCAGAGCGCGTATTAAAGAGCTGGAGTCGGGTGGAGATACTGGTGATAGTGGTGAGCTAAAAAGTCAAATCAAACAATTACAACAACAATTATTTGATCTGCAGGATTTTATCCGGGAATTCTGGGCATCCCAGGAAATAAAAATCGAAAAATGGTCAATGCTGGAAAAACTGCGTAGCGTTCAGGATGATCAATCCAGAAAAAGCCAAAGCGTTGTTATCGAGTTAGTGAATCAACAATCAGAACTGCAAGCCGTCATTATCAGCCTGCTAGCATTAATGCCAGCGCAATACGATCAGTTAAATTGGCGAAGTATTGAATATATCTTGAACGAAAAGCTTCAGGATCAAGCCAATCAACTTTTAATTGAATTGCGTAGTGAAAGTTTTTCTAATGCCATGTTGAGTGTGGCTGATAAATTGAAATTTCCAGACGAGTTATATGATCTGTGGAAAAAACAAACGGAAAGATCACGCATATTTCGTTTTTCACCAATAGAACTTGATCAAATAAAACCATTAAAAATTAATCAACTTATGCCTGCCAGCTTGAAAATCGCCGATGAAGATCGCGCGGCTATTAAAGAGGCGGTATCAGCCGATTCCAGTCTGGCCAAACCTTTAACTCAACTCAAAACTTTGGTAGCAGAAAAGTACCAAGCAGTTTTGTGGGCCTCAGTTCCCGTCATATTGGAAGCTGGAAAGATCACCGAGTTCGTTGATTATATTCAGCAGCTGGTCAGTAAAGATCTACCACTAGGGTTGGGTGTTGCTGCAACCAATTCACGTTTCAAATTATCGGCCAGTTTGCGCAATAACTGGGCCGAGTTGGATTTGGAGTGATATATGAATAATTCATCACTTAATATTTCACCCATACTGGCTGACAATAATACACAGCGACTCAATTACATTCCCGGCCGCACTTTATCAGAGCAAGAATTTGATCTGATGCAGGTTTATGTCGATGAGCGCTGTGAGGATTTACTAGTTGGCAGAACGCCCGGAATCGTTCAAGGATTGGATTTGATTTTACCCCAAGATGACAAAGTAAAAACACAAGTAGAAAAGTTAAATTCTGAAGCGATTCAACTTAATGCCGGTGTGGCGGTTAGTTTTTCCGGTAAAGCCATTACCAATCGTTTGCCGATTCGCTTTTATTGGCACGACCTGAAAGATCAATATCTGGCGGAAAGAACGCTGTTGGATAAGGTTAAAAATGGCGTTTACTTTCTGACACTACGCCGCAAAAATATCATTATGGAAGAGGCTATAAAACAAGATCCCAATACCCGTACAGAGTTAAATCCCTTACGTGATACCCGCATAGAAACACTTGCTCAAGTTAATCTGCAAGAAATTAAACTGCCGAGCAGTGTTCTGCAAAAAAGCCGGCAATCTATTGCTGTTACCGTATTACAAAAATTAATTGAAACACATCTTTTTGCTGAAAACCCTGACGAAGTAAAACTGGCTTTAGTGAAAATCACCGACCAAAAAATTGAGTGGATAGACAATTTGGCTGGTCGATTTATGGCACGGGACAATAGTGTTTATTTCGCCTTGATGGATTACTGGCATGCGATACTAGGATCAAAAGACCTTTTTCGTTTGGATGGCAGAAAAGCTGAATTATCCTCCGCATCGCGATTAGCTGATTTGCTCGATATTGGATGTTTGCCAGCGGCAGGAAAGTTTTCCTCCTTGCTATTAAGTGATCTTGCCGGGAAGCCTGAATTAAGCGGAGAAGATGACACGGGATTATGGGTTAGACCCAATCTGGAATTTAACCCCGGTGGATTGCAAATCGAAATGCTACCCATACCTGAAAATGCAGTGCAGGGTATTTTGCAAAATGAAATTTCCCGTGGCGTTATAGACCTAACGCCCGGTACTCAGGACAGATTGCGCATTTTAGTTGCAGTCAAACAAGATGATTACCATCCCAAATTAATGGACCTTCCGGAAATTGATCTAAAATTAATTAAGGATTATTTGGTTCCGAAACAGAAAGAAGCGGCGATAGCGCATGAGGCATGGGAAAAAGCATTTATTGAGCTCTATGGTGGTTTAACCAGGCATATTCAACTATCAAACGATGATGATAAAAAAATCACTATTGAAAAGTTCTCTTCAATTTATCTAACTGATATTTCCAAAAGAATTCTGTCAGGTGTTTCCGACGAAGATAAAAAGCTCTTGGATATTCCGAAGGTGTCGGTACCTGAGCCCGGGCTTATCCCCCAAGCTTTGGATACGATCGCAAAAGGAAAGTCATCAAGGCCGTTTAGTTTAGTGGATAAGATCATCGACGTTGAGAAAATACCAGATGGCAAATCTGTTGCTGACTTCACTGATTTATCAGGTGCAATTGATGAGCGATTTGATGTGATGGATGATATAGACACGTTGGAAGATTTGATTTTAAAGACCAACCAATTAATTGATGAGTTAAGGGACTACTTAAGTCTCCAACGTCAGCAACTTGATTCAATGACTGTAGGTTTCTCCAGTATTGCGGGTGGTATTCCTGGTGACGGTACTGGCTTAAAACTCATGCGCTGGTCCGAAAAACTCACGCTAACCAATAAACTCATTAGTAGTTCGGGAGGTTGATATGCCAAAATCTTTTGATTTCGGCGAAATTACGGAATTAGCATCAAGTAAGGAATTCCAGCAAATAGTAACCTCTGAGCCGGAAAAAAAATATTCTGCCAATATAAATATTAAGTCAGGTATTCAATCTATGTTGACGGCTCAGGAAGTTGCCGAGTCAGTTTTTAATATTCGCGAATCTGTTACTAATACTGCTGGTACCTCTGGCGTGAGCATAGCACCACCCCAGTTTGGTATTTTGGGTCATATAGATCCTAGTCGAGTGTTTTTACTTGATGCCATAAAATCTATTAGTAATTTGCGAGAACAGTTTACTGGGAAAGGAAATCTGTCCTACAGAATAGGACAACTTTTTTCTGAAATACAGGAAAAAAATAAGAAGGAGATGTTAGGTATTGTTGATGCCCAATTAAAACCTGATTTTTGGCGTGAATATAAAAAGACTGAAGTACCTATATTCTCTATAGATTATGATGTTGAGAATAGTGGAGATAGAAAAAGTATCAATAGCATTGAACAATTGGATAAAGATGTTTCTAAAGTATCATCCGTTTATTCAACGGCATTATTCTCAACAGCCAACAATTATAAAAAAGAAATAAGAGAAATAGATCAACTCCACAGTCAGTTGATGGTTATGCAAAACCAGCTATCTCATGCACTGGTCCGTAAAAAAAATCAACTGACCAAGCTAAATTCCGAAATACCGATTCTTCAGCGAAATTTAGCCAATCTCAATCAAGAACGAATAAAGGCTTATGCAGAATATCAAATGGTTCTATCACTGGTTGCCGAAGACTGGGCCAGAGTCGAAGCTGAATACAAAAAACGCGAAAGAATATTAACCAATAACAGCGGTTTGTATTTTGTTCGGGCACAGGAAACACCTTTTACCAAGCCATCTCCCGTTGACAAAAGCCTGCGTTACGGACGAATTGAAGACTTGGTGCCGGCAACGGCAATAAGTCAGGATGAATTGCCGGAAGAAATCGAAGACTATATTGAAACTATTGTAGATATTCCTATCGCCAACTGGAAGCCATTTAACGATTCCTGGAATTATCTGCCTTCGCGTAACACCATCATTAAATTGATGGAACAGCGTAAATTACGGTTGACTTATCTTAGTCAAAAAACGCGCAAAGCCTCATCATCGAAATTTGTTCCTATGCTGCAAGTCCATCAAACCATTTTGCAGGACTATGCCCGCTTCGAATTTTTGCAAGAAGCCTCGTTGCAAGCATTTTATCGCCGTGCAGTTGAAGTGATTTCATTGGAGGATTTATTAACCGGAACACCGCATCAATTGCGTGGAAAGGCACAAGCCTTTCGAAATCAATTGGATCAAGCAACTCACGCTTTATTGGCAAAATTACAAAATATTAAACCGGGTATTCGTTTGGAATGGGCGACCCAGGCTGAATTGGATCAGCTGGATTTACGCAACCCTTATTCCTGGCCGGGTTTGAAAGATGAACAACAGGAAGAGATTGGCAATGTCAGATCCATGATTGAATTGGTGAATTGGTGGTGGCGGCAGTTAAACGACAATGCCAGCAGTTCCAGTGTTACAGCGGTGCGCAATTTGTTGCGTGCAGCTTTGATGGTTTCAGTCGGTGATGATCCCAAAGAAATGATTCACGGCTATTTGCAAGTTATACCCAGCATATTCAAAGCTGGCGATGTTTTGCGAGCCAGGTTAAATCGTCATGCGCCTATAGGAACCTTGTTGCAACTGGTTAATGAAAATAATCAATTGATTGGAAAATTACGGATCGAAGATGCTGACGAAAATGGCTCATTGGTATCAATCACGCAAATTCTGGGTAATACATCGACCACTGGAATGTCACAGTTTTCGGTGATCGGAATCAAAACCACAGGCCGGAGTTTTGTATGACGGCTGGTGTGATGATCAACAAAATGCAACTGCGTGGCTCGATAGAGCACAAGCAAGTGCTGTTGGATGCATTGGATCATCAACACTGGGGTGAAGACGATCAGCGAATTATTTTTATTAATCAATTAAGTGTTTCAGGTTATTGGTGGGAGCTGGCCCAAAAAATTGCAAGGGAAACTCGGGACTTCTCCAATCAAATAGCGAGTGCAGGTGAGCAGCATTTTCCCGATCAATTAGCGATATTTTCAAATTATTCGGAATTTATTGGTCACAGTATTCAATGCTTACTGGCAGGAAAAAATCCCTGGTATCTAAAAACCTGGTTAAAGCAAGAGGATCTTGTCGCTGATCAGGTTTCTATATTGCAGCATAAAATATTTGAACTGCCTGCAATTTTTGAATCTCTACGAAAAGCTAATCAACTTACAAAACTCATTTTGACTTTGAATGTGAGTCAGCTGCAGGGTTTGGTGTTCTCGCTTGGTAGTGTTAATCCGGTTTTGTTGTCCCCCACTTTAGATTTTCAATCACCTCGAAAATCTTCTTTATTAATAGAATCTGCGTCTAAATGGATTGCCGATTTATTATCGGAGATTTCATCTGCTGCTGATTCTGAAAGTAAAACGAAATTGATAATTCAGTTAGTGAGTGGATTGTCAGTTTGGCGATTTGCGCCTCAGTTGATGAGTGATGATCAATTGTATAGAGAATGGTTTTCGGCGGTTGTTCAAATTGCTCGGGAAAAAGCCTACCCCACCCTAACCCTCCCCTTGGCAGGGGAGGGGACCGGTCGTGCTCATTTGCAGGTTAATTTTGATGATTCATCATTAATCATTGATGAAGCGAATGAAAAACCTTTATTGCGAATTGGCAGTGACATTCCCTCCCCCTTGCCAAGGGGGAGGTTAGGAGAGGGTGAGGATCTTCCGCAATTTTTTATTCAACAAACTGGTTTGTTGTTTTTAATTAATTTTTTGAAAGCTTTTAACCTAGCCCTCACCCCAGCCCTCTCGGTAATTGTTCCTGACATTACCCTACCTTCTGCATCCACGCAGTCGTCCCAAAGGGAGAGGGGGCAGTTCCTCCCCCTTTCGGAGGGGGAGGTTAGGAGGGGGTGTGAGGATCGTGCGAGTTTTATCACCAATCCCTGGGTTTTGCTCTATCAAGCCTTCCAAACTATTTGCAATAAATTAAATTGCTCAATGGAAAAGTCTTTACGGGATTTAATCATCTGCATCAGCCAACTCAGTGATGAAGACTTCTACCAACAATTAGAAGGCTGTGATCATAGTGAAAACAAGCTTGCTGAAGTTCTCGAACAAAAATTGCAATCCATGAATTTATGGCGAGCAGATTGGATGTATTTGTCTGCCAGGGCTGAAGTGAATCAGGCCTATATCAATATTTATTTGGATAATTCATCTGTAAATTTGCAGCTGCGTTTGTCGGGTTTGGATGTTAATCCGGGTTGGGTTCCCTGGTTAGGTCGAGTGATTTATTTCCACTATGGTAATTATCCTGCACTCAAACTGGCAGCAAGCGAAGGGACTTGAATCGCTAATTCTATTCGGAGTGATCTTATGAATGCGAAATTATCATTGAATTATCTGCCGCTTAGTCCCGGGTTATGGATTTCCGGTTGTCTTGTTTTTTTTGCCAAAACCTATGTTAAAAATCCATCGCCATTGCTGAAAGATCTATTTGAAGAATTAAATCATGAGCAAGAGCTTGCTCGATATTTCCAATGCTATTTGCAAGATCTTCCACAACATCTGCAGAAATTGGATAGGGATTTGTTGGAAATCCCGGCAGCAATAAGACAATGGATAGCATCAGCTGACATAAGTCGCGAAGAAATTTTTGCAATATATCTGATTGCAGAATTGGACAACCGATATGAACTAAACCTCCTGCTGCAAGAGTTGCAAATCGGACAGCAAGATAATCAACTCAGTATGCATTTGCTATCGGATCTTCTTGCTGGAATTTTTGCCTGCGATATTACACCGGCCAGAATTGCCCAATGGACCTGCGTCAAACAGGGATTAGTTAAAATTCATCAACAGGGGCCACTGGTATTGGCGGGCCTTCAATTAGATTCTGAACTCTGGCGATTGTTGAATTCCGCTGAAGATGCCTTGCAATCTGTAACAGCTATAGCGACTCCAATTCAGGCGAGTTCGTTGGGTTTGAAATCCGTGCTGGAGCCACTGGCTATAGCGATTCGGCTAGGCGAATATTCGGCAGTAAAATTGATTGCTGATCAATACTCAGCGAATCAATTTGCATCAGCATTGGCGCAGTTGCTGAATATGACAGCAGTTATTCCACCGATTGATTGGAAAAATCGATTTGTAGAATTAGGGCTTTTGGCATCGGCTTATAACTGGTTACTGGTTCTGGATGAAAATGTCTGGCCGAGTGCAGTAAAAAACCTGATAAGCAATCAGCCTTGTATGCTGGTGTATTCATCCAGTCAATCGCAACCGCAGGATTCGAATTTGCTCAATTCACATTATCAGGAGTTAAATCGAGCTAGCTTTTACTACCAGCTTCCGCAAAATTCGTTTGATGCTCGCGTGGCCTGTTGGCAAGAGTTTGTATCAGCTGATCAAGCAATTAATTTTGCATCGCGCTGGCTGATTGATCCTTCGCGAATCGCGGCATTGATGCGAGTAATTAGGCAATATCCCGATAATTCAATGGGGCTGGCTGAACAAATCGCAGCCACACGTCTGGCTGCTGCTCCGGCAAATTTACTGGATTTGGCATTTCATATTTCCATGTCAGGTGATCTGAATTCCGTTATTTTGCACAAACGATTAAAAAATGATTTGCAATTGTTATCGCAACGTTGTTTGCAGCGTGAAAAAGTATTTTCGGGTTTAGGCGGCAATCTTGGATATCATCCGTCTGCCGGTGTGAAGGCTCTTTTTTCCGGCGAAAGCGGAACTGGTAAAACACTGGCAGCCACTCTACTCGCCCATCAATTGGGAATACCTTTATACCGTTTGGATTTGGGCAGTATTCTCAATAAATATGTGGGTGAGACTGAAAAAAATATTCATAAACTGCTGCAGCTGATTGCTGACGAAGATTACATTTTATTGATCGATGAGGCAGATGCTTTATTTGGTAAACGCACCGATGCCGAATCGGGCGGTGAGCGTTTTGCCAATATGTTGACCAATTATTTGTTGGCACGTATTGAGCAGCATCAGGGAATAGTATTTATGACCACTAACGGACTTGGCAGAATTGACCCCGCTTTTATGCGTCGATTTGATCAGGTTATTGAATTTCAACCACCGGAATTTGATGAGCGTGTCGCCATATGGAAAAGTTTGTTAGGTGAACGTAATCCGGGTGACCACTATTGTCGTCAACTGGCGAGCCTTTGTGAATTGTCAGGTGGATTTATTCGCAATGCGGTGTTATCGGCCGCTGCTGAAGTCAGTTATCACCAACAGAAATTAATTCCTTACGCATCACTCGTTAATGCGCTTTCACGCGAGTACCGAAAATCCGGAAAGCCTGTGCCGCCCAAATTAATGCAACACTTGTCGCAACAAAATCCGGTAAAAGATCTGTCACCCGATCTCAAGGAAGCTATGTTATGAGTGGAACCCGGCTCAAAAAAAAATCCACCGGCGATAACAAACTACAGCCTGCCGCTAATGACAAGCTTAATAAGCTTGCACGAAAATCCAGCGACGAAAAACCTTTACAAAAAAAACCTTACGTTCAAACCAAATTAAGTGTCAGCACACCGGGCGATTCCCACGAGCAAGAAGCCGATCGGGTTGCCGATGAGGTTGTTAGTCGTTCTGCTGCCAATAATGCAGCAACTTCCAATAGTGTCCTACCCGGTAGCAGCCAGCCAGAAAAAACACTGGGTAATGCGCAATCCTTGCAAACCAAAATTTCGCGCGTACCGGAAGAATCCATCGCCAAAATGGATGATGAAACTGAATCAGTTTCTGATACATCACCCGATACCGAATCCACATCCAGCGAAAGTGAAAATACAGTTAGTGCAGAAGTCGAGCAACAAATCGAATCCTTAAAAGGCAATGGATCTCAATTACCGGATGATGTCCGCAGCGAAATGGAATCGCAATTCAGTCACGATTTTTCTTCCGTGTGTATTCACAATGATGCCGCCGCTGATGCACTTTGCAAGCAATTAAGTGCGCGAGCGTTTACTGTCGGCAACGACATATTTTTTGCATCCGGCGAATATGCTCCAACGACTCAAGAAGGAAAACGATTGTTAGCACATGAGTTGACGCATGTGGTTCAGCAGGGAAGTGGGGTGACGCGGCAGGTGATGCGGGAGGTTACGCCAGCGCCCAGTCCTGCAGTTGCTCCTGGCACAGATGCAGAAACGAAATTGAATGAATTGTGTAAATTGGAATTACCTCCAATTAAGTATCGCCATGAGGCGCTCTACTCTGGACAAGGATGCAGGCGTGCAGCAGGTTATGCGCGAAACACGAGTGAGGAACAGGTCAATGTCTGGATGAGAGGAGTTAATTTACTCGAATCAACTATCGCCGAAAAAATACAAGCATCAATGCGAACTGCAAATCCAAGTGCAGTATTTACTATTCCTTCATCCCCTTATGCTTCCGTCAGTTTTACATTGCCGGGAAGAGCAACACCAATAAGTGGACAATGGCGTGGAATCAAAAATCAATTATTGATTCCAGATTGGGACAGACAAGGCAATTATCTTTCTACTCGTGAAACCAGATTTCAAGTAGACCATATGATTGAATTACAGGTATATGGCGATACAACCGGGAATGCAGGAAATATAATTGGAAATATGGAACTGCTGAAGGGATCTTCTAATGCAAGTTCTGGTTCCACAATCAAAAATCGAATCTACGAAAAAGTTTATGATTTTCTTGGTGCTCAAGATACTCGATTCAACTCCCTTTCAGACGATACAAAAAGGGCAAGACGGCGCAGTTTTTTAAGCAATCACACAATAGTATTTAATCAGATTGTTAGAGGCGCTGGACGCGAGGGCAACAACAATGATTGGTGGACGAAAGATGAAATAGAGCAGGGCGAGCATATGAACGTGATTCGTCCTGCTCCGGCTACCCGTTTAATCGGCAGTTCAGGCAATTTCGTTTTTGCAACGGGTCCAGGTGGAAATGTTATACGTCAATATCAGTACACCTCCTTGCCTATAACGCTGACTAATCCAGCGGATAAAAATGCATTTGCAGGCGTAACCATTAATTCATTTAATCTTAACAATCAATTTGAAATAGGAACTGAAGGAGATGATGTTGGCTCACTGCAAGGAACCTGGAACTTACCAAATGCGTTTGGCTCAGGAACTGCGGTCAATATTCCGTTAAAAGCAATTTCCCCTTATTGTGCGGGGCCGGGTCCCATTCCTCCGCTGAGTACTACATTTTCACATTTGAGCCCTGTCGAGTTCTCAGAATTTGAAATACGAGATGGACAACTCTATTCGATGGGGGAAATTCCTGTTCCTTCAATACCATTGCTATCGAGAGCAAGAATAGGACTGGTTTTGTTTGGAAATGATATTCGCTTTCAGATTCAATACAACACAGGAATGTTAAATCTTCCTGTACCAGGCTTATCAATAGATGATAGTAGCATCGCTCTTTTTTACAGTCTTGAAGAGGGATTTGGTGGAGAAGGCAGTCTTGATTTTGGGATCAACAATTTAGGTTCTGGAAATCTCACAATAGCAGCTACGCAAGAAAGTGGTTTCTCTGCAAGCGGAAGTTTTTCATTTGATACTGATTTGTTTGATCGAGCACGAATAACAATTGCTTACAGGGATGGAATGTTTAGTGGTTCTGGAGAAATTGGAATTGATACTCCAGACAAGATTCGCGGTATTCGACGAGCAAATCTCAATGTGAGTTTCTCTGAAAATAGTTTTTCCGCTGCTGGTGATATTCAACCCAGTATTCCTGGAGTGCAACAAGCTGGGCTGACAGTTTCCTATAACGAAGAAAGCGGTTTAACAATTGGTGGAAATTTACAACTGAATGAAGAAACACCAGGTATAAGATCTGGCTCAGTTGATGTCACATTAAACAAACAAGACGGCGAATGGAAGATCACTGCACACGGTGAAGCGCAACCTGATATTCCCGGAATCAATTCGAATCTAATTGTTGATTACAACGATGGTGCCTTCACCGCAGAAGTTACTGCTGATTATTCTCGTGGAATGTTGTCCGGGCAAATTCATGCGGGTGTGACTAACCGAACAGTAAACGAAGATGGAACGCTTGCAGAAACGCCTTCAGAAAATAATGAATTGGTGGTGTTTGGTGATGGGCAATTAACTATTCGTATTGCGCCTTGGTTACAAGGTACAGCGGGTGTTCGTTTTGCGCCGAATGGTGAAATTACGGTGATCGGCGAAATTGGTTTGCCAGATCAATTGGAAATTTTTGCGCGTCGCGAAATTAATCGATCAATTTTTAGTATTGCAGTCCAAGCGCCAATTTTCCCCGGAATTGTTGCCGAAGTCGGCGGTGGATTAAGTGCAACCGCAGGTATTGGCCCGGGCGTTATTGATCAATTGGTGTTGCGTGTTGAATACAATCCTGCACGTGAAGAAGACACGCATATTACCGGCGATGCCCATTTAAATATTCCAGCGAATGCAGGTTTGCGTTTGAATGTTCGTGCAGGCATTGGTTTGGGTATTACCGGTGCCAGTGCAACAGGTGGTTTGGATATTGGTGGCACACTCGGAATAGAAGGTGCTGCCGAAGCCGGTGTACATGTAGATTGGACGCCTGCAACCGGATTGGATATCACAGCAGAATTAGCTGTGCATGCACAACCCAGTTTCACCTTTGATATTGGTGGTTATGTCAGCGTACGTGCGCTGGGTTTTGAGGTTTACGATAATCGTTGGCAATTTGCGTCTTACACCTTTGGTTCTGATTATCGATTTGGAATTCGTTTGCCAATTCATTATCACGAAGGTGAACCTTTCGATATATCCACTGATGACATTGAATTTGAAGTACCCGATATAGATACCAACCAATTATTACGCGGTTTAATAGCGAGGATTGCATAATGATCAACGAACAAATTCGTCAACAATTAAAATCTGGCGTGGACGCGCATTTGCGCGGTAATCTGGCAGCGGCAGAAAGTGCCTATAAAACCGTGCTGTCAATTGATGAAAAAAATGTAACAGCCCACAACAATTTGGGATTTATTTATGGTCAACAGGGTGAATGGAGTCGAGCAGTGAATCATTTACAAACTGCAACCGATATAAAACCGGACTACGCGACAGCCTTATCCAATCTCGGCCAGGTGTATTATTCCATTGGTGAAACTCAAAAGGGTTTGGAATTTTTGGAAAGAGCAGTAGCCATGGACGATCAAGACCCGCAAAACTGGCACAACCTGGCCCGCATTAGTTTATTAGCAGGCAATCTACAGCGCGCAGAATATGCATGGTGGCGAGCCTGTTATTTGCAGCCTGATTCCTTGGACTATTCCGTGAATCTCGGCATCAGTATTGCGGCACAAAAACGTTTTGTTGACGCAGAGAAAATTTACAAATCCGTATTGGCAGTCAACCCTGTGCATTTTAATGCGCTCTTGCAGTTGGGGATTTGTTTTATGCTCACGCAAAATTATGGTAATGCCAAAACGCTTTTGTTGAGTGCTTATAAAATCAAATCAAAAGATGTGTCAGTACTTCGCCATTTGTCACTAGTGGAATTAACACTGGGCAACAAACAACAGGCGGTAGCTTATATGCAACAGCTGGTAACAGAATTTCCTGATGAAATGGATTCAAGGCTGGATTACGCACTTATGCTGCTTGATGTACGGGATTATCCTGCACTAGCCGAGCAGTGGAGTCGCCTGCAAGCTATAGCCGAGCCCAATGAACGCCTGGCGCACTACTTGCCGCTAATTGAGAAAGCCTTAAAAGAATCATCCGTACATTAAGCTCGCGTTCTCCATTAAAAAAATTTAAGCTATTGTACGAATTACCTATCGCCATCAACTAATCAATATTCCTGTTGATTAATCGGGGAAGTTATCTATGAAAACTACTGCTCAGGTTATTGAACAATGTGCTCAAGCGTCACAAAACGGCACTGCCAGTTTTGGTGAAATAGTCAAAGCACTGATGGAAGTTGGTGTCGAATCTTATTTTGCTGATTATCGCGCGCAGAACACTCGTTACTATATGCCAGACGGTCAATTCTATAACCATGATTTGATCGCAACAGGTCAACCCATTGCAGAAAATTTTGATACTGCCGCAGTGAAAGACGCAATTCGAGGTGCACAACGAGGGGAAATCAAATACCCGGAATTTAAAAAACTCACTCAAGCTGCCGGTTGTATAGGGTATATAGTATGGATTACGGGGCGTCACGTCACTTATTTTGGCCGTCGTGGTGAAACGCACCTGGAGCATTTTCCTTCGACAAATTAATATTTTTACAAAGGAGGCTATATGGGAATTTTGGCAGATATTTTTATTGCAACTGCTGAACAGGCAAATGAATACGAGTTGCAGGTTCGATCATCTGGCGGCAACAGATTTCGACCTCTGCAGCTCAAAGGTATTACCGATATAGAGTTTGGTATTCTTTGGGCATTGTTGGAACAACAGGAATGGAATGTGGAACGACATTTGTTGGATGAAATCAGTTTTGATGAAGATACATCACTTTTTGAGTTCCAATCTGATTTTCTCCATTTGCTAAAAAATATTACCGATTTTGATGATATTGCGAAACGCTGGGCTGCTACTGAAGAGTTAAAAGAATCCAATTGGAGCCTGGATGCAACATTAGAATTAGTAAAAAATCTTAATGATTTATCTAAACAGGCGATTGATGATGCCAAGGGATTATATCTGTGGGTAAGTTTGTAAATGACTCGCCAAAAACGAAAAAGCCCGGCATTCACCGGGCTTTTTCGTTTTACATCTTTTCTGCTATTACTTCACCACAATTTCATCCATATAGAGTGGCACTGAACGAGTAGTTCCCGGATCATCGCCTGCAACCGGGTCGTGAATGCCAGCGACCAGTCGCAAGAGTTTGGTTTCCATTTTGTTGAATTTTAGTTCAACTTTATTTCTGGCTAATTCCAAACTGGCTTGATCAAGGCTGGCAATTGAAGTCCATTCTTTTCCATCAGTTGAAGAAAATAGTTCGACTTTTTTGGGTGGATACATTTGTCGCAACTTGCCTGGGTTAAACACGAATGATAATTCGGAAATGGATTCGCTTTTGGCGAGTTCAATTTGCATATCCGCTTTTTCACCCCAGAATGTTGCCCAATCATCCAATTGAAAAACCTGATCCTGAACACTGACACCATCGACCAAATCACCCGCAGGATCGGTATTCCAATCGGTGCTGGGTTGACTGAAGAAAGTGACTTTGGCTCCGACGGCTTTGTGTTTCACTGTTCGTAATTGGCTTTCATAGTAGATATCGCCCGTGAATTTATCCTGCGCGCGCGTACGAATTAAAGCTGAGTCGGATACTTCAAATGGGCCAGTATAGGTTTTGGAATTGATGCCCGGCTCGCTGCCATCAGTGGTGTAAAGAATATGGGTTAAATCCGTCTCGCCAGAAAGCGTCACACTGTGTTTTGCTGACTCGCCTGTGCCTTGCAATTGATAATCTGTATTCACCGTGAAAACCGAGCGCGACGCGTTGAGTTGCATTTGATCAAAACGTGCAAATAACGCGGGCAGGCGCAATGAAAAATCATTCCAGTTTTGTTTGGCGAGTGGACTCCAGACAACTTCCGCCAAGGCGCTCATGCGTGGCAACACCATATATTCTGCTTTGCGCGGCGAGCCGACATATTCAGTCCAGAGTTGCCCTTGTGCTCCCAAAATATGTTTTTCAAATTCGGTGCCTTTTAATTCATCGGGCATTGGGTTGTAGCTGTAGACTTTTTTCAGTGTGGTTAATCCGTGAATGGTTAAGGGTTCATCTACTGATCGGCTTTGAAATGCATCAAAATAGGTGAAGCCACCGGGTGCCATAATCGCATCGTGATTCATTTTGGCAGCGGCGATACCACCTTCAATACCTTGCCAGGACATAATCGTCGCATTTTCAGCAACGCCGCCATCTAATATTTCGTTCCAACCAATTAATTTTTTATTTAAACCGGTCACTATGGTTGAGACGCGTCGAATAAAATAACTTTGCAATTCGTGGTAATCTTTTAAACCTTCACGCTGCATCAGCTGCTGACAAAATTCACTGTTTTGCCATTGATCTTTTAATACTTCATCGCCACCCACGTGCAAATATTCACCCGGGAATAATTCTGCCACTTCAGCAAACATCACCGATAAAAATGTAAAAGTTTTTTCAGTGGGGCAGAGCACATCCTGAAATATGCCGAAACGATTTTTCACTTGAGAGTTGTAATTGGCGCAACCTAATTCAGGGTAGGCATGGAGTATCGCTGATGCATGTCCTGGAATATCAACTTCAGGAATCACGGTGATTTGTCGTTCACTGGCGTAAGCCACAATTTCGCGAATTTGGGCTTTGGTATAAAAACCGCCTTCAGGTGTTTGATCAAAAAATTCATTGCGATCATGAGTGTGCCCGACAATCGTGTTATCACGCCAGGCACTTTTTTCGGTTAATAGTGGATAGGCATCAATTTGAATTCGCCAACCCTGATCATCAGTCAAATGCCAATGAAAATAATTCATTTTGTGGTAAGCCAACAAATCAATATAACGTTTGATAAACCGCATCGGCATAAAATGGCGTGATACATCCAAATGCATACCTCGGTAACCATAGAGTGGTTGGTCTTCAATCACAACCGCAGGAATTTTCCATTCAACAGAATTTACTGGTGCAGCTGCTTCAAATTCTACGGGCAATAATTGACGCAAACTTTGTAAGCCGTAAAACAACCCGGCGTTGTCGGCGGCTTTGATGACTACTCTGTCTGATTCAGCTTTTAGACTGTAAGCCCCTTTTTTATCGCTGTTAATTTCGCTCGCATCCACTTTTATCAAGTTAATGGCGTTACCTGCCACTTCACCTTGTTGTAACGCCAAATCAAAACCCGTGCTTTTATTGGCGAGATTTGAAAAATATTGTGCGACTTCTGAAATTTCTGCGCTGTTAAAAATAATTTTGGTATCAGCCGCCAATACAAATTCACCGGATGCCGGGGTAACTGAAACAGGTGTTGGTGTAATGGCAATTTGGGGTAATTCGGGCGCAGGTGTAATAGTGGTTTGTGTGGATCTGGTGGGTTGCGGGTCACAAGCCGCGAGGGCTAGCAGTGTCAAAAGTGACAATAAAGGTCGATGTAGAAACGGCATGGAGCACCTCGAGGGCTGGAAGTTATTGTCGGTGATTACCCAGTTTGCGTTATTTCAGGCGTGTTCGCTAATAACCTTTTGCGGCTGGGTAGTTGAGTAATCAGTCCGCAATATAGCACCCTAAAAAATTGTTGACAACGTTGTCCAACAGGTTTAGTGTTTGATCGTCGACAACGTTGTCTTGTTCAGCCGGATACAAAAACGGGGTCATACACAAACATACAAACTGCCATACCCTGGGAGATAGCCATGCGTAATAAATTAAGTGAAGCGATAAAGCTGGCCAATAAGAGTGCCTATGTGCTCGGTTCAGTGGCAGCGGTCGCCATGATGAGTTTTATCGGAACGACTCAAGCCCAAGACACCACCGAACCGGAAGAAGTAGTCATCACCGGTATTCGTGGTGCATTGGAAAAAGGGTTGGATGTCAAACGATCATCCACCTCTATGGTTGATTCAATCAATGCGGAAGATGTAGGTAAATTTCCGGATAAAAACGTTGCTGAATCTTTGCAACGTATTCCCGGTGTCACTATTCAACGTCAATTTGGTGAAGGTGCTGCAGTATCGATTCGCGGTGCCGGACAAGATCTGACATTAACAACACTCAATGGTCAAAATGTTGCGTCAACCGGTTGGTTTGTATTGGAACCTGCACGCCGCAGTTTTAACTATGAATTGTTGCCCTCTGAATTGGTTGGCAATTTGGAAGTGTATAAAAGTTCACAAGCGGATTTAGCAGAAGGTGGTGTGGGCGGTACTGTTGTAGTCAAAACACGCAAGCCATTGGATTTGCCATCATTGAGCCTTTACGGTTCAGTTGAAGGGCAATATCAATCCGATTCTGATTCAACCGATCCACAATTGTCTGCAATGGGCAGTTGGAAAAATGATTCCGAAACCTTTGGTGCTTTGGTTTCATTAGTTGCACAAAAGCGCCAATTGCAACGTCAAGGTAATGAAGCATTTTGGGAGTGGGGCGCAGGCCCGGTTGCCTTCGAACAAGAGCGTGAACGCTCTGCTGTCACTGCAACTTTTCAATATCGTCCGAACGATAATCTGGATTTGGTTTTTAATGCGATGGACATGGAAATGGCCGCAGACAACACCAACTATGCATTGTGGTTAACACAAGGCAATACTTCCTGGAGTGGTGTGACTGTTCCTGAATCAGACAAAATTAATGGCACGCCCGCACGTGGTCCATTAAATGTTGCTTATTATCAAGCGCGCCCTCGTGAAGCGACCATGAAATCTGAAGTTTATGATTTTAAAGCGACTTACACCGGCGAAGGTTATGTCGCCAGTGTGCAAATTGGTGATACCTCATCAAGTGGTGGTACCGATTTTGAAATGGTAGTGGACGATGGCTCAGGCGGAACGGCAATTCCCGGCGGCACTTATGATTTTATGAGTGGTAAACAAACCTGGGACCTCAATGGATTCGATTTGAAAAATTACAACCCCGGCACTTTGGCAATGGGCACAGGTTCTGCTTTTAACCGCACGCCAAAAACGGACGGTGAAAAATATTTGCAATCGGATTTCGAATTTGAGGTGGATGCAGGCGCACTCACGCATATCAAAACCGGTTTTAAAATTTCCGATCACAACACCACCAGTCGTCGTTATGAATTCCAACAAGCTGCTGGATTCAATCCGGTGATTTCGACCAACGGAATTTTTGATGGCACTATGGATGCCGGTGCGGGTAATTATGTTATTCCGCATGCGGATGCCGATGCTCTAAAAAAATGGGCGAAAGCCAGCATCACCGGACAAACAGAAGATTTGGGTTCTTACAGCGAAATTGATGAAGACAACAAAGCCGTTTATGTGATGGCGAAATTTGAATCTGAATCAATTCGCGGTAACCTGGGTGTGCGTTATGTCACCACTGATGCAACATCAACCTACTACATTGCCAACGCCAAAAATGAAACATCAGGTGATTACGATGAGTTTTTGCCGAGTGCAAACATCGCAATAGATTTGAGCGATGAATTGATATTGCGTGCATCAGCTGCTCGCGTTATGGCGCGCCCGCAATATCCGGATATGTATGTGAATCCAAACGTCGTAGGTACTAATGACGATCTGCCGAATAACCAATTCTGGATTATAGGTAATGTAGGTTTGCAACCATTCGTGTCTGATCAATTTGATTTTGGTGTTGAGTGGTACTTTGATGAAGGCTCATTGTTGTCAGCTGCGGTGTTCATGAAAGATGTGAAAAACTTTGTGAACCTGACGTCTTATCATGCTGACACTGTACCTTTCGCCGGAGTCTTGCGCCCTGCTGAAATTGCCAACGGTTGGACTGTTCAGGAAAAAGTGAATGGAAAAGCTGCAACCATTAATGGTTTGGAATTGCAGTATCAACAAGATTTTGGCAACGGATTCGGTTCTATCATTAACTGGACCTACACAGATGCTATAGCTGACGAAGGTACATTTGCTGATAACAACAGAGTCTTAACCGACAGTTCAAAAAATTCCTACAACCTGACAGGTTATTTTGAAAACGATTTGTTCCAGGTTCGTCTCGCTTACAACTGGCGTAGTCAGTATATGTTGCGCGAATCAGGTTCTTACGGAAATCGTTTGCACGATGACTTCGGAACTCTGGACCTGAGTGCATCTTATTTTGTAACTGACAACATCACTTTGAAATTGGATGCGAACAATCTGACCGAAGAAGGTTCCAAACAATTTGGTCACAACAAAGTCTTGACAACCAATAGCGGATTCAGTGATGGTTTCCCATTATATGAATACGAAATGGCTCGTCGAATCACTTTGGGTGCGTCAGTTAAGTTTTAATCTGTAATTGATTTAATTGGAAAAATGGCTTGATTGATTGAGCCAACAAAAGGGAGGGTAAAACCTCCCTTTGTTACTAGAGGAAATTGCAATGAACGCATCAATTTGTCCATTGGATAAACATCGCCACGCAAATATTGCGATTGTAGAGTCATCTAATTATCTGCATCTTCAAGGGCAGCATTTGGTTCCTGTAGTGTTCCATGAATTTGTGCGTCTTGCAGCTGAGTATCCGCTCGCGTTTGTAAAAAATTCTGATACAGGTCAACTGCAAGCCATAGCCTTGTTGGGGTTAACACCTGGTGAAAACTTATTTTTTAGTCATGAAGGCTGGAGATCTCGAATATTGCCAGGAATTGTCAAACATTATCCTTTCGTGTTGATACCCGATAAGTTTAATCCGGAGCAATGGGTATTGGGTATCCATGAAAATAACAAGCTATCTGCAGAAAATGGTCATCTTCTATTTACTGCTGAAGGTGAAGAAACACCATGGCTGGATTCGAGAAAAAAACAACTCGCCGAATATCATGAGCAGAACGAAGCCACAAAAATCATTATTGATTTTTTGTCCAGAAAAAAACTGTTCAGGCCACAAACCCTGACGGTGAAAATAAATGATCAAACCCAATCGATAAACGGTATTTATTCAATTGATGCAGAAGCTTTGCAGGCTATGGATGATAGCGATTTTATGGAATTGAGAAATAAGGGATTTTTGCCTTCAATCTATGCACAAATGGCATCGCTGCAACAATTGCAAAAACTGGTGCAGATGAAAATTGCGAATAGGCCATAATCAATAAAAGGGTGAATTTATATTATGCAGATTCGTAAAATCATAGTAGTGGGTGGCGGTACAGCTGGTTGGTTGACAGCTTGTCATCTCGCGAAAAAACTGCAAAGCCATAGTGAGGATGGTGTTGAAGTTTTTTTAATAGAATCGGCTGATATTCCTTCAATTGGCGTAGGTGAGGGCACTGTTCCCGCTATTCGAAACAGTCTTGAGCATTTGGGAATTAGTGAAACGGAATTTATACGCGAGTGTGACGTAACCTTTAAGCAAAGTATAAAATTTATCGATTGGTGTGATACACCATCAGCTGTTAATGCTGGTAATTATTATCATCATGTGTTTGATTATCCGAACGTTGCGCCTTTTGATCTTGTGCCTTATTGGTTGCTGGAGTATCAACAATCTGCGAGTTTTGTCGATACAGTGTCTATTCAAGGATCTTTGTGTGATTTGGGTTTAGGTCCTAAAAATATGACACATCCTGAATTTCAGGGCGTTACCAATTATGCTTATCATTTAGATGCTGTTAAGTTTGCGAAGTTGTTGGCTCGTCACGCCACGCAGAAATTGGGTGTTAAACATATTCTGGCAAACTTACTGTCGGTTGATTGCAATAAGCAGGGAGAAATTTCCCGATTGCATACAGATCAAGGAATTTTTTCAGGCGATTTTTATATTGACTGCACCGGCTTTGCATCTTTGTTATTGGGTAAAGCTATGCAAATTCCATTTGTTTCAAAAAGTCATCTGCTATTTGCCGATACCGCGATAGTCGCTCAAGTTAATTATGATCATCCTGAAACACCTATTCCTTGCTCTACTTACGCCACGGCGAAAGAAGCAGGGTGGATTTGGGATATAGGTTTGTTTGCGCGTAGAGGAACGGGTTATGTGTACTCAAGTGCTCACACATCACATGCACGCGCCGAGCAGGTATTATGCGATTATCTCGGTAAAAGTGCTGACCCAATCAGCCTTCGCCGCATTCCCATGCAAGTAGGTTACAGAGAAAAATTCTGGCACAAAAACTGTGTTGCAATCGGGCTTTCGCAAGGATTTGTTGAACCCTTGGAGGCGACCGGTTTATTGGTTTACGACGCGACCGCACGTATGTTAGCGGAACAATTTCCCACCACGACTGAACAAATTGAGTTAGTTGCAAAAAAGTTTAATCAATCAGTAAAAAATTCCTGGGATAAGGTGATTGATTTCATAAAACTGCATTATTGTATTTCGCATCGGAATGACTCTGATTTTTGGTTAGACAATCGAAACCCTGATTCTGTACCGGATAGCTTGTTGGATCGCATTGAATTATGGAGATATGCAACTCCAACCCAATATGATTTTTCCAGTCGAATGGAGATTTTTAATCTGGAAAATTATCTATATGTTTTATATGGAATGCATTTTCCAACCGATTTGCAATTATCTCGCTATCGTTATCCCAATATTAATCAGGCCAGACGATTAATTGAATTGAATCATCGCAAAGCTGAGCAAGCGATTAGCGAACTTATGCCGCATCGCCAATTAATTAAACGAATTCAGCAATTTGGGTTGCAAACTTTTTAAATTATTAAAAATGAATTTGTAGTTCATTTAATATTTTTCTTTGACAACGTTGTCTCATTGTCGTAATCTGATCCTGTGTAAAAGTCTTCTTGAGTCTGTTGAGTTTTTAGTGCCTTCGGGCACTAATTTTTTTACCAAGTTTGTGGTTAGTTGAATCGCGATAAGCAGATTCAATTAAAAAATTGATAGAGGTTGATCATGGCGAGCCAGCCATTTGCTGAACAAACGCTATATATAGGAATAGACGGTGGTGGTACTAAATGTCGTGCCAGCATTATGACGGCCGATTTTCGTGTGTTAGGCACAGGTGTAAGCGGGCCTGCGAATCCCTATCACGGTGTTTCGCAAGCCAAGAATTCAATTTTAACAGCGGCGAGATCAGCATTATTGGATTCAGGTTTGCCAACATCATCGCTGAATGAATTGATTGCGGGTGTTGGTTTGGCGGGTGTGAATGTTCCGAGCCTGTTTAATTTAATGGCAGCATGGGAGCATCCGTTTAAAAAAATGCATCTCACGACTGATCTTCACATTGCATGCCTGGGTGCACACAATCGCGATCAGGGCGCGGTGATGATTTGCGGCACAGGTTCCTGCGGATATTCTTTTGTAAATGGAAAATCACTTTTTATTGGCGGCCATGGTTTTCCTATTGGCGATAAAGCCAGTGGTGCCTGGATGGGTTTGCAAGCCATACAGTCCATATTGTTAGCGGCAGACGGACTTGGCCCTTCAACTATTTTGACGGATTTGTTGGGTGAATATCTTCAAGCTGAAGGTGTAATGGTGGTGGATAAAATGTTTGGCGCAAAGCAGGACGATTACGCCAAATTCGCCGTGTTTGTACTTGAAGCGGCTGACGCAGGTGATGAGGTCGCTTGCGCTATAGTGAAAGAAGGCGCAGCTTATATGAATGCAGTCGCGCAAAAATTATTGGCGACTAATCCCGAAAGAATGTCCATTATCGGTGGTTTGGCTGCACGTTTGATGGGTTGGATGCAAAAAGAAATTACTGACCAATTTTCTTCCGCGCTTTATCAACCGGAATTTGGTGCAGTGTATTTCGCTAAACAGCAGTCGAGTGTTACCCAAAAAATTACAGGTTCATCTATTAATTAATAACGAGGCCGAGTATGAATAATAAAAATGTAGAATCGCCCAGCCAATGGTTGCCATTGGCAATGATTGCCGGATTATTTTTTATTTTTGGATTTGTTACCTGGCTTAATGGATCTTTGTTGCCCTATTTGGAAATTGTATTATCCCTGTCGCCGTTTCAGGCCTCCTTTATTTTATTTTCGTTTTATATCGCCGTGACGGTTTTTGCTTTGCCATCTTCCTGGATCATTCGCAAACTGGGATACAAAAATGGTATGGCAGTGGGTTTAGCTGTTATGGCGACCGCCGCACTCTTATTTATTCCTGCAGCACTTACACATGAATTTGCATTATTTTTAGTAGCGCAATTTAGTATGGGTGCAGGTCAAACCCTGGTGCAAACCGCCGTGAATCCATATGTTGTGAAAATGGGGCCGGAAGAATCGGCAGCGCGTCGAATCAGTTTGATGGGCATTTTAAATAAATCTGCAGGCATTGTTGCACCTATAGTATTCACCGCATTAATTTTAGGCGGAATGTCCGGGCACGGCTCAACCGCTTATACCGCAAAAGAAATAGAACAATTGGCTAGCAATTTGGTGATGCCTTACATCTATATGGCATTGGTAATTGGTGTGGTTGCATTGTTGGTGAAATTATCTTCATTACCTGAATTGGTTTCAGAAGAAGAAAAAGAAGAAAAACTACCGATTAGTGGTGTATTACAATTTCCGAATTTAATTCTGGGTGTGATTGCACTCTTTTTGTATGTGGGTGTGGAAGTAATTGCGGGCGATACCATAGGTTCTTATGGTCGCAGCATAGGTTTTGCAAATTTTTCAGTGCTCACTTCGATCACTATGACCTGTATGGTAGTGGGTTATATTCTCGGCATTTTGTTAATCCCGCGTATTATTTCGCAACAAAATATGTTGTTGGTGTCGGCAGTTCTGGGTGTAGTGTTAAGTCTTGGAATTGTGTTGGGTAATAACGAATCGACTTCTATATCTTCAGTGTTTGCATTTCTCGGTGTGCCCGCTATTCCCAATACTATTTTGTGTATTGCCTTGTTGGGTTTGGCTAACGCTATTGTCTGGCCTGCGATCTGGCCTTTGGCTTTGAGTGGATTGGGTAAATACACTTCGATTGGTTCAGCTTTGTTAATTATGGCAATTGCAGGTGGTGCGGTGTTGCCGGTATTGCTGGGCGCGGTTTCGAGTCTGGTGGATCGACAAACAGCTTATTTGGTGATGACGCCTTGTTATTTATTTATTCTTTTTTACGCAGCCAAGGGTTATAAGTTGCGTCAGTGGAAATAATTTTTTGGGACGGTTTTTATAGTTAAGACCGTTCGATTGCAGGAGTTTTCAATTTCAAAAACGCATGAATACATCCCTGTAGCTCCTTCGATTCGTCCATGAATCGAAGGTTTTGAAACTGAATATTCCTGCAATCGAACTGAGCAGTGAATTCAGAAAAAGTAAATTTAACAAAAGTGAGTTCGAGCGAATTCGGAACATTATGGTGAAGCAACGGTTTCTTGCACTTGACGTGATGCGGGGTTTGACTCTCGCATTAATGATATTGGTCAACACGCCAGGTTCCTGGGAATTTGTTTATTCACCACTCTTGCATGCGGATTGGCATGGCATCACGCCGACGGATTTTGTATTTCCATTTTTTCTGTTTATGGTGGGTTCTGCACTGGTTTTTTCCATCAAGGGATTACAGCAATTAAATCGATTTGAACAAACTAAAAAAATTATTCGGCGCACAGTATTATTGTTTTTAATCGGTATTTTGCTATCCGCCTTTCCCTTTACCAAAGAATTGGATGGCTGGCGAATCATGGGCGTGTTGCAACGCATTGCGTTGGCTTATGCAATATCGGCATTTATTGTGTTGTATTTGAGTTTTATCGGGCGAGTATTGTTTAGCGCGGTTTTATTATTCGGGTATTGGGCTTTACTGAATATATCAGCGGACCCTTACAGCCTTGAACATAATCTGGTGCGCAGTCTGGATTTGAATCTTCTCGGCGCAAATCATTTGTGGCAGGGCAAAGGCATTGCGTTTGATCCTGAAGGCCTATTGAGCACATTACCCGCTGTGGTCAATGTGATACTGGGTTTTGAAGCGACTCGTTTATTGATTGGCAGTGAAAACAAATCAAAAGCGCTGATTCAATTATTGATTGCTGCATCCGTGATGATTATGTTTGCGGTTTTGTGGAGCCTGATTTTCCCGATTAATAAATCGCTCTGGACCAGCCCGTTCGTGTTAGCCACTTCAGCTGTTGCGATACTGGTTTTGATTTTGTTGGTAACACTGGAACAATCAGCTGCCAAGCTGGTTACACCCGTTTATCGATTGTTTGAAATATTTGGAAAGAATCCTTTATTTATTTATGTGCTGTCCGGCTTATTAGCGACTACACTCTGGTTAATTCCAATAGGAAACGAATCTGCTTATTCAGCTATCTATTCCCTGTTTCTTAAGTTCGCTGATCCTTATTTTGCATCCTTGCTTTTTGCTTTGCTGATGGTGACCATTTTGTGGTGTGTCGCCTGGGTGTTGCACAAGCGAAAGATTATTATCAGTTTATAGAGCCTTGTAATCATGAAACAAGCTGTGGTCGGTGCGCGCATTTTTACCGGTGATAAATTTTTGGATAATCATGCGCTGCAAATTGTTGATGAAGAAATTGCTGCAGTCATACCGATTAGCGAATTGGATTCGTCTTCGTCAACAATTAAATTGGACGGCGGAATAATTGCGCCGGGTTTTATTGATCTGCAAGTGAATGGTGGTGGCGGTGCATTTTTTACCAATAGCCCCAACCCAAAAACTATTCACACTATGGTTGATGCGCATAGAAAAACGGGCACAACCTCTATGTTGCCGACACTGATCAGCGATACACCCGAAGTTCATCAAGCCGGTGTAAAAGCGGTTAGTGATGCGATTCATGCCGGTAATAAATCGGTATTGGGTGTGCATATTGAAGGGCCATTTTTTGATTTGTCGCGTCGCGGTGCACACAAAGAATCGTTTATTCGACAAATGCAACAAAGGGATATTGATTGGTTGGTGGACGCGGTTTCGCAACACAAACCGGATTGCAAACTGATGATGACACTGGCACCGGAACAGGTTGCTCCTTCGCAAATAAAACGCTTGTCGGAAGCAGGTGTTCTGGTTTGTGCAGGGCACACCAATGCGCAGTATGAACAGGTTGTCACTGCACTTGAAAATGGCCTTTCAGGATTCACGCATTTATTTAATGCCATGAGCCCTTTAACCAGTCGCGAACCCGGAGTGGTGGGCGCTGCACTGAATGATTCAAAAAGTTGGTGCGGCATTATTGTGGATACTCATCATGTGCATGCAGCGGCTATTCGAATCGCTTGCGCTGCAAAACCCAAAGGGAAAATATATTTGGTGACTGACGCTATGTCGACTGTCGGTTCGCCAGAAAAATCCTTTGAAATTTATGGTGAAACTATTGTTGAAAAAAATGGTTGTTTGGTTAACGCCGAAGGGCGATTGGCAGGTAGTGCAATCGGGATGATAGATACAGTGAGATTAACGACCAATTGGGTTGGTTTGGATCTTCAAGAAAGTTTGCGTATGGCTTCGCTTTACCCCGCCGAATTTATGCAGGTCGATCATTATCTGGGAAAAATTCAACCGGGATATCGCGCTGATCTTGTGCACTTTACTGATAATTTTTCAGTCACTCATACCTGGGTCGCAGGTAGCATGCAACAGCATAAACCGGTTTGACAAACGAGACGATTAGATGAAATTAGTGATTCTGAATGATGCAACCGCAGTAGCAAAATACGGTGCCGATATTTTTATCAAGCAAATTATTCGCAAGCCGGATTCCGTTCTGGGTTTGGCAACAGGTTCCTCGCCTTTGGCGCTCTATAAGGAATTAATTGACGCTAATCGTTCCGGCCGTGTTTCATTTAAACAGGTCAAGAGTTTTAATCTGGATGAATATTTAGGCCTGCCTGAGACGCATCCGCAAAGTTATCGCTATTTTATGAATCAACATTTGTTTGATCATATTGATATCAACAAACATTCAACCTTTGTTCCCCAAGGCGATGCACAAGATCCTTTTGCTGCATGTGAAGCTTACGAAGCGCTGATCAAAACAAGCGGCGGCATCGACATACAATTGCTGGGTATAGGTCGCAACGGTCATATAGGTTTTAATGAGCCATCGTCCTCGTTGAAATCGCGCACTAGAGTAAAAACCTTAACGCGTGCAACTATTGATGATAACGCCCGCTTTTTTTCTGCCGATGAATATCAGCCGCACCTCGCAATTACCATGGGCATAGGCACCATTCTGGATTCGAAAAAAGTTTTGTTGATTGCAACCGGTGAAAGTAAATCGGCTGCGATTAAAGCTTGTGTTGAAGGGCCGTTGACCGCCGCTTGCCCGGCGTCTGCCTTGCAGTTGCACGAGCAGGCGATTTTGGTGATAGATGAAGCAGCGGCTTCGCAATTATCCGATGTGGATTTTTACAAACATATCGAGAAAGAAAATCAGGCGCTGCTGAATAAACTGGGAAAAATATAATTATTTTTTAGTCGGTGCAGGGCAGGTTGAATCGCGCACAATTAATTGTGGATAAAAACCTTCGCTTTCAACATCACGGCTTTTTCGAATCAAATCAATCAATAAACTAGTCGCCCGTTCTGCAATCACACTGTTGGGTTGTTGCGCGGTGGTTAAATTAGGCCAGGCTTGACGTGAGAAGGGGCTATCTTCAAATCCCACAATTGATAATTGTTGTGGTACATCAACGCCCTGAATGCGTGCCGCAAATAAAGTACCAGCTGCAATTTCGTCGTTACAAGCAAACACAGCGGTAGTTTTAATAGCTGAGTTGAGTAACTGTCGTGTGCGTTTTACGCCGGATTCAAACGAATATTCACCGGGCAAAATTAATTTTTTGTCGAGCGGAATTTTGTTGGCTTTAAGCGCAGCTTTATAACCTTCCAAACGTTCACCGCTGGATTTGTGCGCTTCTTCCCCGCCTAAAAACGCAATCGCTTTATGGCCCAGGTCAATTAAATACTGGGTAATTTTATAAGCGGCAGTGCGGTCATCAATAAAAATACAGGGGCCTTTTGCGTCCGGCGCTTGTGAGCCTGAAAGAATTCGCACAAACGGAATTTTTCGTTTGCTTAATGCAGTAAGAACTGTTGGCATTTCAGACATAGGCGGCGTTAATACCAATCCACCCACTTGGCTTCTGTCCACCATATTCAACACTTGATCAATAATGTCATCCGCTTTTGAATCGCAGGGGTGAATAATCAATTCGTAACCTTGTTTGTGACATTCATGCAAAATCCCTTTCTGCATATCGATCACGTAGTTACTGTTGGGGTTGTCGTAAATAAATCCAATCGAGGCAGCCGCACCACGCAAGAGTCGTGCAGATAAATTCGGCTGATAATTTAACGCCTTAACCGCCTGTATGACTTTATCTTGCAGGTCCTTACCCACAGTCACTTCTTTATTGATCACACGCGAAACTGTTTTAAACGACACCCCGGCCAGTTTGGCCACGTCTTTAATCGTGGGTTTGGATTTGGTCAGTGGTTTGTCACTCGTGCTTTTCGTCATTATTGATGTGATCCGGCAATCGGGTTTTATGAAGTGTCGCTAGGGTAGATCCTGAATTGCATCAGCGCAAGCCTGCTGTTTTGGATCGGCCTAAAATCATTAGGATTTTCTAATGGTTTTTTATCGCTCATTTGTTTTCTTTGCTTGCATGTTTCTGTTGCAATAATTGATAAATACCACTGAGTATTAATGCCCATGCAATTAAATTAATGGCTATACCAATTCCGTGCATGATTGAAAAAACCGTAGCCAATGATAAAGTCGATCCGTCATAACCCGATATCAACAGCGACTGCACTATATTCGCAATCAAGGTGTGCGCAATTAAAATCCCAAACCCAATAATAAAAAACAGGGTTTCATTCTGGCTGTGTTTCCGGTACTGCATACAAAGCACAATCCCCGCAATCCAAACCGCGATGTAGGGCAGGGCGAATAACAGTCGATAGAGTATTTCGGTGATGTTGGGTTCCATATTGGCTCCTAAGTTATTTGCATTTAAATCAATTGCGGAAAATACCAGGGTTCAGCATGCTCGGGTATTTCCCAGCGCAGCGCTGATTTGCTGCTGGTTTCACTCAATAAACCTTCGCTTTTTAATTGGCTCAACAAGCGACGCGCGCTGCGTTCTGACATAGAGCAAAGCTCAATTGCGTGTGCTCTTTCTATTTCACCTTGTTGAAAGGCGGTAAAAAGAATCGATGCAGCAGTTGATTTTAATGGTGCACTGATACCTGCAACGCGATCATCATTTCGTGCAATCACATAAGACTCTATACGTTTTCGCATTTTTGGGAGTTCAAGCAATTCGCTGATATAAGTTACTTGATCCATTGCTTGATCCAGCATGAAACTGCATAAATCGCCAAGACCTTTTTCGGTAAGCTGGCCTCGCCCATCATAATCGCCTTGTCGCGGTGCATCAGCATTGGATAGCAACAATTTATATTGGCTGGATGATCGCGCCAAACCGCGACTTAAACACCAAATACCATAGCTTTCCAAACCTAATGCTTTTAATGCAGCATCGGTAAATAAGCGCCCAACACGGCCATTGCCATCAATAAAGGGATGTATCCACAAAAAGCGATGGTGCGCAGCCATAACCGCAATAATTTTTTTATCGCCACTAAATTTTTTAGGATGATAAGTCTCGCAAAACTTTTTCATTAAATTGTCGAGGTCGGTTGCATCAGGCGGAATATGTTGCCCAACAATAACGGATTTTTTTCGCCATTCACCGGGGATAACTTTTTCAACGAGTGTTCCTTGTTGATCTTTAATCATCCATAAATTTTCTGGAATACCTTGATAAAAGGTTCGGTGTAATTGGCGAAAAAATTCTGGTGTAAAAATCCTGTCAAGATCAGGTTTTTGTTCCAACAACCATTCCTGTACCCGCATATGCGCCAATGATTCCAACTGCAAATCCCGCTTCACCGGATCCGCGTTGTAATCCCCCCGCGATGCCGCACGAATTTCATGCGGCCGAGTTGCATTGCCCTCAATCAGGTTCGAGTAATAAGAATTAACCGCCGCCATATAGTGCTCAATCGTCTGCAATGTCGGCACAGAAACCTGCCCCGCAAGCCGCGCCGACTGACTAATCAACGCAACCGCCTTATCAGGCAAATGCAGCGCCTCCAGCGATTTATCGCCGGGAATAAAAGGAGCAATATCCATTATGGATGTAGCCATAGCTTTTCAAGCTCGATTTTGGCCACTTTGTTGGCCGGTTTGTGTTTATGTAACTATATGATTTTTAATAATTTATTATATTAAATTGACTTAATTATAGATAATTTTGGCCGGATTGTTGGCCGGTTGTGGGGAATATACACCTGTTTGGGGATTTGTGCCAAGGGCTGATGTTTTAGGTAATGGGGTGTAATTGATGATGGGTGTAGATGCTGATATGGTCGCAGGGCTGCGGTTACAAACTTGTGAGCTAATTGATCTTGGTCTGGTTTGTGCCCAAAGCAGACCTACATAGACGGCAATAATCCGGCAGGTTAGTCACAAGTTTAGAGTTTCAACGAAATGCATCATTTTAGAGTTTTAAAGTTCGTTGAATTCCACATGTTAAACTATTCCTCATTTTTTATTACCCGAATTATCCCGGTTGCAGTTCTTCGGTGAAAAGCGCCGATAAAAGGATATTCACCTTGAGGCAATGGCCCAATCAAGACAAAACCGTTTGAGTTTCCCATGATAATTTTCTTAAACTTTAGTGAATGACTTTCAATTTCTTCTGCTGTTGCGTCCCTATTATAAATGATCAATTTTATTATTGTATTTGCGGGCACTACTATTACATCTGTATGAAAAATATGTTTGGATATTTCAATTCTAAAAATAGGCGTAGCATCACCGGATACCAATGTGGCATGTGCCAGTACCAGTGTGCAGCAGAGGTGTTTGTAAAATCTCCATATCATAAAAAAGACATCAATTTGGCAGATCGTCACCACCAGCTTAACTTCTTTTACTTAGGTTAGGCTTAGTGAGCATTAGCGCCACCACATAGCAACTAAGATTGTTTTAAGTCTTCAGATCTATACTTACTCTATGGTGTCATTTTGGAGAAATAATGCGGGTTTTATTGGTTGAAGACGATCAAATGATAGGTGAGTCAGTATCCGAAAGTCTGGCTGATATAGGTTATGCAGTGGACTGGCTTAAGGATGGTGATAGTGCGTTGGCTGCCGTCTCCTGTCATCAATATGATCTGCTATTGTTGGATCTCGGCTTGCCTCGTCGGGATGGTATTGATGTGTTGATTAACATAAGGAAACAACAGAAACCACTGCCTATTATTATATTGACTGCAAGGGATGCTATAGAAGATCGCATTAGTGGTTTGGACGCAGGTGCAGATGATTACTTGGTGAAGCCTTTTGCTTTGGGAGAATTGAACGCACGAATAAGAGCTGTTCTAAGACGGCAATCAACTAGTGCAGGACCACAGTTGACCAATGGCATTATTTCTCTAGACCCTGTCACACGTGAGGCACAGGTTAGGGGTAAAGATTCTATTCGATTATCCGCGCGTGAGTTTGCTTTATTGCAAGCATTGTTGGTTCGCCCGGGTGCAATACTTTCACGCGGAGAGCTGGAGGAAAAAATATACGCTTGGGGTGATGAGGTGGAAAGTAATGCAATAGAGTTTTTTATTCATTCAATTCGCAAAAAATTTGGTGCTGATATCATTAAAAATGTTCGGGGGCTGGGGTGGATGGTCGCAAAAACAAACTGATCCACTCATTACAATTTCGGTTATCAATAGGCACTGCGATTGCAATTGTGGTGGTTGCAATAATTGCCGGTATTTTTTCTTACTGGTGGGCATTTGAAGAAGCTATTGAACTACAGGATGAGCAACTTATTCGATTGGTAGCACTGGTTAATCACCAAGTCATTCAACCGGAAATGCCTGTTGAAATCTCTACAGCTGATCCAGAATCTCATTTTGTTGTGCAATGGTTGGATAAATCTATTGACTCAACACTACTTGAATTGCCAGAAATACCATTTGATCTGCAGGATGGTTTGCAGACTCACTTTGTGAATGGCGCAAATTGGCGCATGCTGGTGAAATCATTGCAGGACGGATCGCGTGTCGTTGTTGCCCAGCAAACAGAGGTTCGCGATGAAATTGCACGTGCAAGTGCATTAAATACATTAATTCCTCTTTTTATATTGATCCCGTTACTATTAATGTGGGTCGCCTATTTAATTCGAATTGTTTTTTCGCCACTGAAAATGATGGCAGCACAGCTCAACACCAGCTCAGATACACATCTACTGCCTTTGCCTGACGAAAACCTGGCTTCAGAAGTTGCACCTTTTATTACAGCAATCAATCAGTTGCTAAGACGGGTTAATGATTCGATTAGACAACAAAGACAATTTGTTCGTGATGCTGCACATGAGCTACGTTCGCCTTTAACGGCTATATCGCTTCAAACCGAACGTATGATCGAGTCAAACTTGCAGCCAGAGCTGCAAAGCAGATTAATCAATTTACACAAAGCAACAGAACGAACAAGAATTCTTATCGAACAGCTATTAACAATGGCTAGAGTACAAGATAACTTGCCTTCATCAAAAATTGAGATATCAATAAAAGGATTGCTTCGTGAAATATTAGAAGATCTTGTTTCATTGGCGGAGCTAAAAACAATAGAAATACTGGTTAACGGTGATGATATATCCGTGCATAGTCAGCCTATAGATTTACAAATACTCATTAAGAATTTAATTGAAAATGCAATTCGCTACACTCCAGATGAAGGGTTAATTGAAATTATTTTAATTAGCGACGCCAATGTAACAGAGATAATAATTAAAGATTCTGGGCCAGGCATTCCGGAAAGTGAAATTGATCGTGTTTTTGATCCATTTTACAGGGTGCCAGGAAGCAATCAACCCGGTTCAGGTTTGGGGCTTTCAATTGTAAAAACAATCGCCGATAGATTAGGATTAAAAGTACAGCTTCGTTCGACTGAGTATGGATTATCTGCACATGTCATTTTTTAAAATAAAAGATCCAGATTGTTTATACCTAATCTAAGTGTTGACTAAGTTTTAGCTGCAAGAATGAAGACTCACAGCCTATTCTTTGCAGGTCTTCGATGTCCACGCCCTCTGCAGATTCAATCAATAAAGTTGCTAGTGTCGGCATAATATTTTGGATTATCAAAATGATGTCTACAACGGTAGGTGAAACCGGAGCTGATTTTCTAATATTCAAATTGCATTGGGGGCTTGTCATTACGTCTTTGGTAATGTTGCTTCCTTTGATTGCTGTTTTAGCCTTTCAAATTTTTGTTCGCTCCTATCATCATGGGCTTTATTGGGCAACCGTTGTATTGGTTAGCATTGTGGGCACGTTGATTACCGATCTGTTAACAGATTATGTAGATGTCCCGCTACCAGTCTCATCATTTTTCTTTAGTGTTATGTTGATGTCGATTCTTGTGCTGTGGTTCAAACAAGAAAAGACTTTATCTATTCAAACGATTAATACAAAACGCCGAGAAGGGTTTTACTGGGCTGCTATATTAACGACTTTTGCATTGGGAACTGCTGTTGGAGATTGGGTTTCTGAGTATTTGAATTTAGGATATAAAATAGGAATTTTTTTGTTTGGCGGAATGATTGTTCTAGTCGCAATTGCACATTACAGGTTAGGACTGCAAGCAGTCATAAGTTTTTGGATGGTCTATATTTTAACTCGGCCTCTAGGGGCATCCGTTGGCGACTATTTGTCACATTCGAAACATAAAGGTGGACTTGGTTTTGGAACAGTGAACACAAGTCTAATATTTATGATTGTTATCTTTCTATTAGTTATCCTTTTAATTTATTCAGACCAATCCAATTCTAAAGGCTCTCTTAAATTGAAAAATGAATAAGCTGCCAAAAAACGCCATATTCCTTTTCCGTCGATTAATGAATCTCATGTTTATTAAATGGTTAATATTCTAGTGCCTGGTATAAAAGAGAAATTCTGATATGAATAGGTTTTCGAAAGAATGCGGAATCAGTAATTGCAATGTAATCAAATTTCGTAGAAAAATTATGTATCAGGTTGTTATGTTTTTGACATTAACTCAACCTGCTTTCGCAAACGATACCGAAATGTCATCAGAGAAAACGTCATCACAAGAGCCATTAATTGAAGAAATTGAAATCCTGGTGCGCCCTGTTTTTGATGAAACCAATCCAAAGGAAAATAATTGGATTTTCAAACTGGTAAATCGGCTGCACATCAATACAAAAAAACACGTTATTACAAAAGACCTAACTTTTAAAACTGGAGATACAGTAGATATTCATTTGCTAGAAGAAAGTGAACGTAGATTACGGAATCAGCGCTATTTCTCAGACGCAAATATTAGCTTGGTAGATGCGCCCAATAAGGCTCAGGATAGTATTTCGAAAAAAGTACAAGTGGATGTACATGAAGTATGGACGCTGGTCCCAAAATTGACTTATTCCACAGCGGGTGGCGCCACTCATTATGGATACGGATTACATGATTCCAATTTTCTAGGATTGGGCAAAACCATCAAAATAGAACACACGTCTACAGAAGCGCGAACTGGCGATATTATTCAGTATCGGGATTACAATCTGGGTGATAAAAATCAATTAATTCTTGGCTATGCCGATAATAATGATGGTAAAGAAAGTGAATTTAGCTTCAGTAAACCTTTTAGCTCAATACGCACTGATTGGACGTCGGGAATCGAGTATCAAGATTTTCTTCGTGAAGACACTTATTACAATGCTGGTGACGAGGTTTACCGATATATCCATCAAAATGCTGAGCATTCACTCTACTATGGCTGGAAGCTGCCTAATTCATCCGATGATAATGTACATAGATTAATTGTCGGATGGAGTCATACCAATGACGAATTTTCTTCTCTGCCTGAATTTAATTCAGATCTGAATGTTGAGTTACCCTATGACCGAAATTTTGATTCGTTTTGGATTGAATACTCTTCATTCAAAAATGCCTATATTGAAATGTATAACATACAGCAAATTAATCGTACGGAAGATATTAATCTTGGTAATCAATGGCGACTACGAATTGGCGGCGTAACAGCCAATACAAATCAAATGGACAAATCAATTCAAGTTCAGTTGAATTTTTCAAAAGCAATTAAAATTTCCAGCACTCAAATGCTATTGGGAGAGTTGTCGAGTAGTGGATTCTATACGAATGGCGATTCTATACACACCATTAATCAGATGGCAGTTAGCTATCATTGGCAAAATTTCTCCAGAGGACAGTTTTATGCTTACGCAAATGTAGTTGATGGAAAAAATCTTTTCGATGATATGCCCTTAGAGCTAGGAGGCGATACTGGATTGCGTGGTTATCCTGTAAGATTTCAAGCAGGAAATAAACTTGAATTATTGACACTTGAGCAGCGGTTCTTTGGAGAAAAAGAATGGTTTTCATTATTTCACATGGGTGCGGCTGTTTTTTATGATCAGGGTCGTGTATGGGGAGAGAGTCCTGTTGATCAAACTTATAATCAAACTTTACGAGATGTAGGCATTGGGTTGCGTATTTCTGGTACCCGCACTGGAGGGAAAGATGACGGCATACACAATGTTGCTCATGTCGATTTATCCTATCCTTTAGATGGTGGTACGGACATCGATAAATACCAAATCTCGGTGAGAATTAAGAAAAGCTTCTAATTTAAGTTTGGTTTTAAATATTTCTACATTGATGCGTGATATCGAGTTTGCTGTTATAGACTTTAGTTTGTATGTTCAGTAAACCCAGTACTGTATGGAATAAATTATCGTGAGAATAATGTTGATCGTTTATGCGCATTAGGCATTGACGATTTATATCATTGGTAAGCTCATATTCCGGTGACAACCACATAAAAAATGGTACCGATTTTTGTTCTTTCGGAGCGATTGAGTAGGGCATCCCATGTAAGTATATATTGTGTTCTCCCAGAGATTCTCCATGATCCGAAAGATAGATCATCGCCGTGTAATATGTATTGCTTTTAGTCTTCAGCCATTCAATTGTTTTGTTGAGGAAATAGTCTGTGTATCGGATAGTATTATCATAAGCATTAATAACTTCTTGCGTAGAGCAATTTTGCAGTAGGTTGGTTTTACAAGCGGGTAAATAGTGGTTCATATGTTCCGGGTAGCGATTGAAATAATCCGGGCCATGACTGCCTTTTTGATGCAATACAATCAACATGTCGCTGGTGGATAAGTTGTCATCAAGGTTGTGTAAAAGGATTTCGTCAAAACACTCTCGATTGTTACAAAATTCAGGGACAGTAAGACGCTGAACATTTTCGTATTTCACACGATCGCAAGCTCCTTTACAGCTTGAATTATTGTCACGCCAGACAACATTAAATCCTGCATGAGATATGACATCGAGTAACCCTTCTTGTGATTTCGCTTTTCTACTTGAATAGTGTTTTTGTCCTAATGAAGAAAACATGCAAGGTACGGAAACTGCTGTTTCAGTGCCGCAGGAGCTTACATCAGAAAAGTTGATAATATCTTGGTTTGAAAGTAATGGTGTCGTGTCCCTTTGGTATCCATTAAGTCCGAAGTGATCAGCTCGCGCTGTTTCGCCGACAACCAAAATAAACAGAGCGGGTTTTTTTTGATTTTTCCCTATGGCATTTTTCACGGCATCATTTTCAATGGGTTTTACTTCTGTCACTTGATTAGTGTCCAACAAGTAAGAAATACCAGCGTATATAAAATTAAGTGGGTTCGCCATTTGGCGAATATCTTTATGTTTCCTAAAAAATGATGCGTAATCCATGGACATGCTCAAAATCAATCCTATTGATAAAATGAAAGCAATGCTGATACATTTTATTTTTATCCAGATTTCTTTTGTAGGACTAGCATAAGTAATTTTAATCTTCAGTAACATCAAGGAAGGAACTATACCCATTAGCAATATGTGTATAAACATATAGGTATTAACGAGTCCAGCAATTTCTGAGACGTCGGTTTCAAATAAATTTTGTATCATTAATCGATGAATGACGATTCCGTATTCATTCATGAAATAATTTGTACTGGCGGCGCCTATCAATATCACTACTAAAAATGGTTTGAATATATATGGGAAAGAGCAAAGTGATATTACAATAAAGGTTAGCAGCAACAGCAATACTGCAATACTAATTAAAAAAATAACCGACCTCACACCAATCGGATCAATTACTGCATTCACAGTTTCGCTAAAGAATGATACGTTGTAAAAAATAACAAGAAGTAAAGAGACAAACAGTGAGAGTCTCATGGAGCCAAGTTCAATATTCAATTTTTCAAGGAGCCTATGTAGCTGATGATTCATACGCATAGGCCTTGGAACTGAGAGGATTTAAGATAAATTGCTTGAAAAAAAACAGAAACAATATGCAACAAAATAACCAGCAAATACCCAATGACCAGATATCATGAGATAGGAAATGAGCGCCGCGTAATTGCTGTGTAACTCCAAAAACAGTTCCAGCTATCAGCGAAACAGATAAACCAATCCATCGCAATCTGGATTGGTGATACAGACCTGCAAAATAGAGAGCGAGCCAGGCATATCCAGCACTGGCATGTCCTGAAGGAAAACAGCCATTCCCTGTTCTTTGGAAAATTTGTTCGAAAACAGTCTGATATAAAATATTTCCACCATATCGTTCAAATTCCCATGGGCATGACACTGCCAATGTGGACTTGAGGATACTGATCAACAAGCTACTACCAATAGCCGCTACAACTAAATACGTTAATGTTCGCCTGTAAGGGAATAACGAATGCTTAAAACAGGACAGCAATAATAAAAACAGCAGGACTACAGCAGCGCTTATAGAAAGAATTCTGCCTCCTCTGTGAATGAGGTATTCGGTAACCCAGTGCTCTTTAAGCGACCAATGGTTTTCCTGAATAGTGTAAAAATAATCAGTAACTATTCGATCTATGTCACCTACAGTTACTAGTATTGATAGCAACACCAATAAAAAGATAGGGATGAAAAAGTGATATAGAAGAAACTTCGATCGTTGCATGTATGCTTTAAAACCAACCTGATACTGGTACTAGTCAGGTTTAGTCTAATGGTCGCAACTTAGATGAAACTTAGAGCGCGGCAATAAAAACCACAGATTCAATTGCCCCTGGATTATTTTTATGAGCCTACTGCCAGCTGATCTCCTTTTCTATAAGGGTTGAGTTGTGCACTTCACTGTTGAATCCATCTATTAAAAATAGCAAAAAGATTATAGAAAAATTAAGAATTGATTTTCAAATCTCCGTTTGCTCCGCCATTTCAAGCGCATCATCGACCTCGATACCCAAATAGCGAACTGTACTTTCAAGTTTTGTGTGTCCAAGAAGCAATTGAACCGCACGAAGATTTTTCGTGCGCCTATAAATCAACTTTGCTTTGGTGTGTGTTAGAGAATGGGTTACATATTCTTCTGGCAGCAAACCGATCAGTGCGAACCAAGACTTTACAAATCTTGCATATTGTCTTGTCGTAGTATGGTCTTCGGATTTTGTACGACTGGGAAACAAATAGTGCTGACTGGTAAAATGATTTCGACGACAAAATTTCTTACAAAAGCCGTTTAGGGACGAGCACAAACCAAATATGTTTTAATGTCCGCTCTGGCCGTAATGCGATGTAATAGACTCAAATCCAATTTACGAGTAGCTTCTGAGTGCCCAAAGCGTAAAATTAAAGTAGTTCTGTTTTAGAACCATTACTAAATAACAGTAAACTTCCTGATAAAAACATTGCGATAGCCACGAACCAAAA
This sequence comes from uncultured Cellvibrio sp., assembly GCA_966252135.1. GTDB lineage: Bacteria > Pseudomonadota > Gammaproteobacteria > Pseudomonadales > Cellvibrionaceae > Cellvibrio. Next base: position 133,576 of record CBINNU010000007.1, read on the forward strand.
AGCTGCATCAACCGAACCAGTGAAATGTGCAGTAATCCCTAATCCCAATGCGCCAATTCCATAGCCTAAATCGCGCCAAAAACGATAAACACCAATAGCAGTGCCGCGCCATTCCGGTGGTGTTTGATCTGCAATAGCTGCAGATAGATTGGGATATAGTAATGCCATTCCAAAACCACTGACCGCAGCGGAAATTGACCACCAAATAATTCCGTCATCTAGCACCATCATGGCGACGCCTGCACCACAAATCCACATGCCTGTGAAATTCGGAATTTGGCGTCCAATATGATCCGATAATTTGCCAGTAAATAATTGCGAGAAACCCCAAACTAAACCGTAAACACCAACGATCCAACCTATATTGGTTAAACTCACTCCGCGTTGATAGAGGAATATTGGATAGAAAACCCAGACAAGCGCATCAACAAATTTCTCCACCAAACCCGCCTGGCAAATTGCCATAAGCGATTTATTTTTCCACGTCATTAACCAAAATATTTCGTGGGTACTTATATTTTTTATTTCAGTTGCCGTAGTGTTAACAGGCGAATGTAAATGAATCCATGGTCGGGTATCCTGAATCCAAAAATGTGAAATAAAAAGTGCGCTAAAAATAGTACTTAAACCAAATAGTAAAATTCCGAGACGTGTGCCAATTGTGGTAGCGAGGTAAGCAGTAATAACGCCAGCTAGAGCCAAACCTACATAACCTGAAAATTCATTTAATCCCAGAGTTAAACCGCGTTGGTCGCGCCGCGTGAGATCGAGCTGTGAGGTTTGTGTCATCGACCAGGTTAGACCTTGGTTTACTCCCAGTAATAATGTTGCGGCCACAATCCAATTCCACGAAGGAGCAACATAAATTAAAAGCGGAATCGGGATGGCAAATAACCAACCAAATATCAATACCTGCTTCCTACCAATCTTTTCTGAAAGATGACCCGCGACAAAATTAAGTGCGCCTTTTACAAAACCAAAACCGACCACAAACGCTGTGAGCAACATAAACGAATTACGCGGCACACCGAATTCAGTTTCGGCTAATGCGGGTAATGCTGTTCGCATCATGCCGATGGTGAAACCCACCAGCATGACTTGCAATAGTTGATGAAGAAATTGGCTGAGATTGGCTTTAATACCAAGCGTGAACGTTGTTTGGTAATTCATCATTACGCGTGCGTATTGGCAGCCACTATTTTGTCCATATCCGTTGGACGTGGCGGAATATTATTGATCAGCTGTTCGATAAATGTGTTTTTATCCAACGCGAGTGAAGCATTCCATCGTTTTTCAAACCCCAATGTAGATGAAGGTTTTCCTGACAGACCTGCGCCACAAACACTACCCGCTTGGTGACCCGGAAATATTTCCAATGCATCGGGTAATGTCAAAAGCTTAGTGTGAATACTATCGTAGAGCATGCCCGCCATTTCCTTCTCTCTACCCGCCAAATCGGGGCGGCCGGTTGCACCAACGAAGAGTGTATCGCCTGTTATTACAAACCAAGGTTCATCGCCACGGCGTTTGTCGGTAACCAGCAAGCAAATGCTTTCCTGTGTGTGCCCTGGCGTATGCAACACTTTTACTATCACATTGCCCACATCCAACAACTGGTCGTCATGTAATGGCTGTATCGCAAAATGCAAGAGAGTTTGTGCAGATTCATGGAGTGCATAGGGCACACCTAATTTTTCTGCGAGCGCACGGCCACCGCTATAATGATCCGCATGAATGTGAGTATCAATCACATATTGAAGCCTGACATTGGCACGTTCGGCTTCGGCAATAAACCAGTCTTCGTCGCCTGCGACTACATCCACAGCGATGGCCTTACCTTTTCCCGCACAACCAAAAAAGTAAGAAAGACTGGCATCTTTTGAGTGTAATTGTTTAAAAAACATAAGCGCCTCCTTAAAACACTAATACTTTATCCGCCCAGACTGTCCACTCAGCTAACTGCGCCAAGCTACCGCGTGTGCTGCCCTCGCTGAGTTCTGCATCGCTCATGGCGCGTGCTTCCATGCAGGAGTGGCAAGCTGCAACTTTGCCATGTTGGGAAATGACCTTACCCAGCATGGCTTCAGTGTTATAAAAACCTTCAGGCACTTTTTGGTGGTTGTGGGCAGTGATCACAGCATCACCCATTAAAAATACACGAACCTCATTGGTGGTTTCTTTGCCCAGTGCCCCAGCTAAACGCAACGCGTTGTAGGTGCGCTCACCGCCATAGGGCCCATCATTGAGTACAAACAGTGTTTTCATGACTTAGCTCCAAGTTAAATCAATCTAGTAATTTCTAGATTGATTTAATCATTTGATAGATATATCTGTCAATTGGATTAATACTTGTTCGCTGTATAATGAACAATCTATTTTTTTATGGACTATTGCTATGATCAATGATGTGCGCGCTATCAAAGACAGCCTTTACGAGCAAGTCGCCAGAATGGGTAAGGTATTCGCCAGCCCCAAACGCCTGGAACTGATCGAATTATTGTGTCAAAGCGCTAAAACAGTTGAAATGCTGGCTGAACAAGCCGCCATTAGTATGAAGTTAGCCAGCTCTCATTTGCGTGAATTGCGTGAAGCGAATGTCGTAGAAACTGAGCGTCAGGGAAAAAATATAGTCTATCGCCTGGCTAACAAATCGGTAGCTGATGTATGGGTTCATTTACATCAGCTTGCTGAAAATCGATTGGAAGAATTACAGTTTGTATTAGATAAAATCTCAGCCGCACCTTACGACTTAATTCCAAACGATCGTGAATCGTTGCTAAAAATGGCTCGTCGTGGAGAAGTGGTTGTGCTGGATGTTCGCTCTACTGAAGAGTATCTAAGTGAACATTTGCCTTTTGCTCGTTCAATTCCTTTAGCAGAGCTGAAAGTTCGCTTGAAAGAGTTGCCGAAAGATCGCCCTATCGTTGCCTACTGTCGAGGTCCTTATTGCTTAATGGCTAAAGATGCTGCGGAATTCTTGCGTAACGCAGGTCTTCAATCAGTACATTTACGTGATGGTGTAGCAGAGTGGAGAGTCGCTATAAGCTAGCCGTCGAATAGACTTGGTCAACATGGAATGAAGACTATGATGGAATTTTTCCATGTCCGCTTATGGCCGTAATGCGATGTAATAGACTTGAATCCAATTTTTGGATAGCTTCAAAGTGATGCATCGGTAAAAAGACTATTCACTTAATCAAAAACACAACTTGGAAATAATATGGCTCAAATTACTTTTAAAGTCGAAATGGTAGTTGACATTCCAAACATGCCTTTCACAGCGAAACTCACCCAAGTTGTAAACTCCTTAGGCAATGACATTACGTTGACGTTTGTCAATCACTGCAAGCAAAATGGTCTAGGGCTTTCGTCGCAAACTGAAATTGAACGGGCTACTGAAAGTTTTAGAGTCACGTACGGTTCAAATTCTGCCGTCCTACCATAGGTTGTGACTAACAAATAAATCGAAATTTCTATGACAGAATCAAAAAGAAAACACCCGTCTGAGTTTGCTGTAAATATATAACCAGCACGGTCGATAATGACAACGGCTGAGAAATTTGGTATTGGTTGTTTTCAGTTTCCATACAATCACATTGAATTAACAAAATGGCTCACCTTGGCAATGCCGATTTTTTTAACTAGGCCAAGTTTGTCTGAAGATTTATCTAACTTAAATTACAAAACAGGAGTTTGGAAATGATTAATAAGGTATTCATGTGTGTTTTTCTCTTTTGTGCTGCTTGTAGTCATGCGGATGAATGCACACCCATCGTTGATAGCTTAGTTAATGGGTTTATCCAAGCCAAAGCGGATTACGAAAAAAATACCGGTAAGCAAAGTAACTTGGCTCCAGTTTTGGCAGAAATAAATAGGTTGAGGAAACGCTATGAAGACTGTGTGGTATTGGCTAAATCTGAGCCACTAAAGTCAACTTTTTTAGGAATGTTAAAAATGAACGAAATGGTAGAGTAACCGAAGATGGTTGAAATTACCTTCAATCCTTACTATATTTGAGTGGCTATATGCCCAGTGACATTCTCACTGACCTTTAATTGCTATCCACTGAATCATCCGATAGCACAGCGTAAGCTGGATTCAATCATGCCGCCCTCGGGGAACTAATCTTCCCCGTTAGGGTTAGGTCTAGCTCCTTGGGTTTATCAAACCTTTTCAGGAGCAACATCATGAACATTACATTTAATCTTTCTGAATTCCGCTGTGTCCAGGCCAATTTGGATCTAACAATCACTGTCAGTGTTGTTGATTCCCGTATGCCGAGAGATCCGTTGGAAGCTCAGGAGATTACTCTTGAGCAATACAATCTGAGCATTGAATTTCTCAAAGAGCATGATCATATTTTTGGCATGAATATGGCCAGAGAGCGATTCAAGTGGTTTCAAAAGTGAGTTGTACTCCCTAATTCGCCTCAAGCGATTAGGGAATCCTCCAAAGCGGCTTTACCAGGCAGTTTTGGTGGGTTCCCTAATCAACGTAAACTTGGAGTAAATTATGGCATTTCAACAAACTTTTGACGTTAATAGTCGTCATGTAATGAGTGTAGAGTTTAATGGTGTGAGCGGTTTGTGTGATGTAGCGATAACTGATAAACAAAGCCCTAAAACTTTTGTTAAATCAATTGCGCTGGATCAATATAATCGCTTGGTAGATTGGCTTCGAGACAACGATCACGGATTTGCGATGAATTCAATTCATTCAAATTTTTGATGGTCGAGGTTAGTATGCCGAAAAAATAAAGCCCTCCATCCAAAGATCGAGGGCTTTTTCTATTTTGATTTCTCCCATTCATTAATTTGCTCGAGTGTTGCAGTACCATTTTCAATCGCCGATCGTTTTAGATCTTCTCGTACCGTATCTATCGACATATCTTCCGGTAATTGGAGTTTTTTTAGCAACTCCTTTCTAAATTCTGCATCTGAAAAAAACTTTTCGCGCTCCATTACCATGTCATAACTAAATCCTGATGAATCGCCAAACAGCCGCTCATAATAACTTATGATACCTTGCCGTGTTCCTGGATACCTCCGATGGAATTCACCAATAACTTGGCCAACCAACTGAAAATCATCTATCTGCAATTCAGTTAAAAATCCATAATCGATGTATTTTTGCAACATCATTTTGCGATATTTAGGCGAGTTAAAAAATTTTACGCGCAAACGTTTGAATCGAGCATCCAGCTTCGTTTCATCGCCAAAAAACCACTCGTAGCGATTTTTAGGTTCTGCACTTGGTTTGTCATGCTTGGTGAGCGATTCAAGTTTTCTTAAAAATTCAATCGGCGCTAATTCAGCGCCTGTATTTAATTCAGTTACTTTTTCTATTTGTTTCTCCGCAAGACTGGCTTTTCTTTCTGCTTCAGATTCCTGAAAAACAACATACTCTGGTTCATCTAATGCCATTGCCCTGGCTTTGTATGCCATAAACATGCTTTCAGCCAATCCGCCGTCCAACCCACGTTCATCATAAATAGTTTTGCTAACGATCGCATATTCATTCTGACTTAATGGGCGGTACATATTGATGCTCTCATAACCAAGGATTTAAAATTTTTGCATTACAGTAATCAAAGTCTGTCGTGTTACGTGTCACTATTGTGAGTTTGAGTACTTCTGCAGTTGCGGCAATTAAGGCATCCCTACTTGGTTTTGGATTGGGAATATAATAACGAGCGCTTGCAGTTGCTATTTCATCCGTCACAACTAAGATATTCTCTTTAAAAACTGGCCTAACATATCCTTCTACCCATGAACGTAACATGGTTCCTTGTACAGGGTCCTTGCGTTCCGCTAACAATATGCCAATTTCCAACTCTTGCAGTGTGATGACAGAGATAAACGCCTCTGCGCCATCAATTGATTCAAACCATTCCCGGACATTAGGATGAGCTTTTCCTGCATGTGTTTTGCGTAATTCAGAAACGACATTTGTGTCTAATAAATACATTATGAAAAGTCCGCTGGGCGCATGAAGTCCCCTAACTTGGGGATTTCGAACTCAATATCATCTACGCCCGGCATTGCCAAAAGCTCTACCAGGTTTTTTTTCTTTCCGCTTGTTAGCTTGCGGTACTCTTCGGCAGTCATTAAAACTAACGACGGCTTCCCCCTATCAGTAATAAAGACAGGTCCATTCTGCGCTGCCTTTTTCGCTCCACCTCGATCATGGTTAAATTCTCGACTGGTTATCGTGGTAATTGTCATCTCTTCACCTCCAGACCATTAATGTAAATACATTACTACATTTATGCGAACCGTCAAGTGTATCGGTAAAATAAACGTTCGTTTTATTTACTACTTGCCAATGAAGTGATTTCGGGTGGGTTTCTATTGTTTTTAGGTAAAATTACTCAGTAAACAAATCAATGTTAATATATAACTAATTTCCACGAGTTAATTTACTGTAAGGGTCGGCTTTATGTTGATTGGTTACGCAAGAGTATCCACCGATGACCAAAATCTAGACTTGCAACGAGATGCACTTGGCCAAGTTGGATGCGGGCAAATATTCGAGGATCAACTTAGCGGAGCCAAGTCCGACCGACCAGGGTTGAACCAGGCAATACACTATGCTCGTTCAGGTGATACTTTAGTGGTTTGGCGGCTCGATCGGCTTGGCAGGTCTCTCAGAGACCTGATTGAGATGGTATCCCTTCTGGAATCCAAGGGAATCGGATTAAGAAGCGTCCAGGAGTCAATCGACACTTCATCCAATTCGGGAAAATTGATATTTCATATTTTCGGTGCCTTAGCTGAGTTTGAACGAAATCTTATTCGGGAGAGAACTCAAGCTGGCCTGCAGGCTGCTAGAGCACGCGGACGAATGGGCGGCAGACCCAAAGCACTCGGTAAGGATAAACAAGAATTAGCAATTAAACTTTATCAAGAAAAGAAACATACGATTAATCAAATATGTCTCCTTATTGGCGTATCAAAGCCAACACTTTATAAATATTTAAATCTTAGTAAGCAAAAGAATTGATCTAACTCTGCAGTCAAATTTTTGTTTTATAATGCCAGTCTTATATCGTCTTCTAACTTTCTTGGTACTGAGCTTCGGTTAGATGCGGCGATAAAAGAGAAAAATATATTTGTCTTGTTTCTTTATTTAGTGGTTGAATATTACCCAAATCTAGCAGCATTTTTGCTGCTTCGGGCGCACTTCTATTTGCAGTGAATGGTGCAGGTGATTTCGAAAAAAAGCAATTGTCAGCCAACTCTGCTTCATTCAGAACGGCTCTAACGTCTAGATATCGCGGATGCCTAGTCGCAGTTAAGAAATGTCCGTCAAAGACAATATACTGCTTCCCAAAGTGCGGAATCTCAAGCTCAACCAGTGCGCACATTAGAGGCAAATTGGTGTCGCTGTAGTACGCACGAGCGCCTTCCTCTCCGTCGAAGACAGAGCCCGTTGCAAAAAAAGTAACTCGAGATTGTTTCAACCCAATCAGCTCACAAATAAGTATTGTGTTTCTGGTTGTATCTGCTGTTGTTTTACGAACAGCGATTAGGTTAGTCTGTGTCAAAATTCACCTCCGTAACAGAAATCAAAATCAGCTGTAAAATCAATTGTCGCAGGGATAGTTCTCATTCATAGCCATCACGAACAGAATTTCAATTGAATCGGTCTCCGAGAATTCCCCTGACCTAATTTTTTCGTCAATATATCCCTTAATTATAGGAACTGTTAGTGGCTTGTCTTTCTGGCAAAACAAAGGCTTTCCGTGTTTATTTTCTGATACAACGTTACCAAAAATGTAACCCGATAAAACACCCTGAAGATAGACAACTAATTTAACGTAATCCTGTTTGGAATATTGTTTATATTCTGAGATGCTCATACTAGAAGCATTTGCACACACCAAGATCAATGATGCAAGTAATAGTCTAATTTTCATTTTTATCCCTATATAAAATTTATTTTTTTTCACAAGTGAAATTACAGACCCTAACCCCTGGGGAACTCAAAAAATAATACTCCCCATTATCCATTTGGCTAAACTTACACGAGATTTCCTTCGTGTCTCCAGTAAATCCTGATAGCGCACAAAATCTATAGGTTGATTCGAATTCAGCTTTGGTGAACATAATATTACAAGCTTTACCTTTAACAGGGATAGAACCTGTCTTGATTACTGCACCTAAATATCCTCCATCAGCCCCATGTTTTTTAAGCTCACACTTTCCATCCGCATTGTAAACCGATAAAAAATCCATATCGGCGCGAGAGGCGCCAGCAAATAAAACACATAAGATACCTATCACCATAAACCCTTTCACTTTCATTCTTAATCCTCAATCTGAAGTCATTTCAAAATTATATCACTCTTATTCCGGGCATTATTTACAGCTCGGTCTGCCTCAGCAATCGCAAATTCAATACATTCCCCCTTGAAGTCACTCACTAATTCAGAAGGTGGGATCGAGTGATCAAGCCACTCTTTTGATTGCTCCAAGGTCAGCGCCAAAGGCATTCTATTGTGGACGTGAATGAATCGCTCATCGGCTGGCTGCGTCACGATTGCACAACTGTACAGATCATTCCAAACATCGAAGATCGCTGCCATGCAGAGGGGCTCTGTCGCACCCTGAATGAAAAACGGTGTCTTTAATTTTCCTTCAGTTTGCCACTCTACAAAACCGGATGCAGGTACGATCGCCCTGTGGTGTTTTATTGGACTTCGGAAGCTCGGGCTGGTCAGGATGGTTTCGATACGTGCGTTAAACGTTGCGTATTGCTGGCTAGGAGGCTCTTTTGACCAACTCGGGTGCAACCACCACCTCATCGGGATCAGATCCAATTTCCCCTCTAGGGTATGACCAATCACCGGGATTGTCTCGGACGGTGCCACATTGTTCAGTCCTGGCAGCTCATATCCCTCAAGGCCAAGTCCAGCCAGGAGTAAATTGGTTTTTGAATTTGGTTTGATAAAAATCCGACCACACATATGTCACCCGGTATTGACGTTATTCCAGAGACTGGGATTATACTGTATATAAATACAGGTGACATCATGCGAATAATCCCTCTACAGAACTATCATATCAGCCTGCCGCTCTACGGCCATAGTGTACGGGCAGGATTTCCAAGCCCAGCGGATGACTACATAGAGAAATCCCTGGACCTTAACGAACACGTCATTCAACACCCGGCCGCGACCTATTTCGTACGAGCTCATGGTGAATCCATGATTCAGCTGGGCATCCACAATGGCGATCTGTTGGTTGTGGATAGAGCACTGGAAGCCAATCATGGTGATGTGGTGATTGCAGCGCTCGACGGACAATTAACATGTAAGGTCTTGGATCTTCGGCGAGGACGATTGTTATCCGGCAATGAGTTATTCCAACCAATTTCTCTAAAGGATTTGGATGTAATCATTGAGGGCATCGTCACTCATTCACTTCGTTACCACAGATAATTTTTATGTTTGCTTTAGTTGACTGCAATTCATTTTATGCAAGCTGCGAGCAGGTATTTCGTCCGGATCTTCGCGGTAAACCGGTCGTGGTTTTGTCAAACAATGATGGATTTATTGTGGCGCGATCGAAAGAAGCAAAAGCATTGGGAATTCCCGATTTAGAGCCGTTTTTTAAAGTTGAACACCTTTTAAAAAAACATTCCGTAGCAATCTTTAGCTCCAACTACCAATTGTATGGAGACATCTCGAATCGAGTGATGCAAACACTCAAATCCTTTTCTCCGGAAATTGAGGTTTACAGTATCGATGAGATGTTTCTTCATCCTGCCAATATCTTTGAAGACCTAAAAAGTTATGGGAAAAAAATGCGAGAAACTGTTTGGAAACATGTTCGCATTCCCGTTGGTGTCGGCATCGCACCGACTAAAACATTAGCAAAACTTGCCAATCGTGCCGCAAAAAAAATAGCCGTATTGGATGGTGTTTGTGTATTGGAGCGAGAAGATCAACGAGAGTGGCTTTTGCGTAAAGTCGTCGTGAAGGATATATGGGGAATTGGCTCGCAGTTCAGCGCCAGACTAAACAGCATAGGCATTGTCACCGGTTGGGACCTGGCATGCGCAAACCCAAAGCACCTTAGACAGCATTTTAACGTGAATATGGAGCGCACGATAAATGAGCTGAACGGAATTAGTTGCTTGGGGCTAGATGAAATACCTCCAGCAAAAAAACAGATTTATTGCACACGGTCATTTGGTGAAAAAGCAATTGAACTGGATCCTATCTTGCAAGCTACATCACTCTATGCCAGCAGAGCTGCGGAAAAACTGCGCAAACAAAATCATTTTGTTAAAACAATTCATGTATTTCTGCAAACTTCGCCGTTTGATAAAAAGAGTTTTAGTACCAGCGGGACGATACAATTGCCTTATCCAACTGACGATACGCGAATAATCGTTCGATATGCCAGGTATGCAATTGAGAAACTGTATGCTCCAGGTTATGCCTATTTAAAATCCGGAGTAGGACTGATCGATATACTTGATAAGTCCTTTTACCAAGGGGATATTTTCTGCCATGGTCAATCGGCAAAAGCGGATAAGCTGATGGCTATTTTGGATCAAGTCAATAATAAATATGGTAAAGGAACCGTTCATACCGCCGCAGAAGGTCTGCAAAAAAAATGGGCCATGCAGCAGAATTTTCGATCGCAATCCTACACTACATCTTGGCGAGACCTACCGCTGAGTATTTGTTAATCTTAAATTGCTTCTGCAGTCGGCCAAAAGCGGACATTCCACTCTCATTCAAACTATTGTAATTCACGGTTACCAACATTTACCAATATGCTTTCTTTACTTCCATCTTTTTTGTAGCCGATAAAAAAAGTGTTATATATCCCGTCCGTAAAGGACGCATCTGTTCTTGGAAATGGCAATAGCATACGCAAAAAATCTGAACATTCACTGGGTTCCAACTCAATCGTGAAATAGTCAAATACGGTGTCTTTGTGTTTATCAGAAATAAATGAATTGGCAGGAACATCTTGATGCGTCGTTGCACTAATGTGTTCGATGACCTTATAGCCAACCTTGCATTCGGGATTTATATCTCTATGTCCTGCCCAACTAATGTAATTTTCATCAATGCGAAAAGAAGCATAAATTGCCATCCCCGCTGTACTCCAAGCTCCCCATACACCAATATACCTCTTAGATATCTCATCTGATTTAACTGGAGTGATCAAAATCGAAATTAGGAAAACAAAGAGATATTTCATTCGAACCTCAATTCATGATCGTACTTATACGTCTAAAATTCAGTATACGGCCGAAAGTGGATATTAATTAAAAAGACGAAACCTGATCAAAATTAAATCCCTCCGTCCCGTTTATTCGTCCTTTATTTTAAAAAACTTCATCAAGATCTAAAGGATTTTTTCCATCAACTAGTACGCGTTGAATGTAGCTAATTATTTCTTGTATGGCTAAGTCATTGATCGTCAGCGTTTTGATTGTTGTAACAATTACATTGAGTTCTTGTTCATGAAGTTGAATTTTTTCAGTAGCGACACCTAGCAGAAGATCCGCGAGTGCATTTGTTGACCCCCCTTGAATTTCAGTGGCAAGGTTCACCAAAATTGCTACAAAATCTCTACTAGCTTCTGGCAAATGGCTGTAATTGGTTTCGGCTTTTTCTGCTGCACGCCATAAGCTTGCTTGAATTACTCCTTCATTCAGCCTGCTGAAATTTTCGGGGTCTATAACTGCATGTTTGTAAACGTGATGATAAAGCGAATCAGGTTCGCAGGATGGCTTATCTCTCAGATTTTGTAGAGCACACGCTATCGAAAGATAAACAGACGTATGTACGATATCGTCTGGATTGTAATCTGTATTCCAAAATGCAAAATCTTTATTGAATTGTAGAGGAAGATCGGCAGATGAAAATCCGATACCTTTTGGTATTCCCATTGGTACGTTCCTCAAACACTGAGCGCGTGCTAGAAGCAATGGGTCTTTAATGGAAGCTTCAACGACCTTTAACTCCTCAAGCCATACGTTAGTATTTTTATTTTCACCCACAAACATCGTTTTGTATGAGAGGAATTTATATTTGTAGTCACCACGCGCTTGAGTGAGACTTTTCTCAAATATACCGAAAACCTTTTTCGACTTAAAAAGGGACAGAATACATGCGAACAGCCGAGGGCCAGTATGATCTGCCATTCTTAAATCTCTGTTAACTTTAAGAAATAATCTACCGGTGGATATCACTGGCGCTAAGACTAATACTGAGCAATCGTTGAATTTGTGCTTTCGGATGTCGGAACAATCGATAACAATCAAATCGCTTGGCAGGTACTTCTCAATTCCTGTAAAAATAGCTCTCGCAGCCGGATCTTCGCTCTCAAAAATTACAAATTTTATGCCGAAAGGAATGTTCCAAATTACTGCAGTTTTCAGCCAATCAAAAAATTTATCTGCATAGGTATTTAAGAAGGCTTGTGAATCAAAATAAATATTCCGCGTTTTATTCCCATGAGATTTGTTTAGTACAAATAGCTCTACCGATGAAGTCTGGATTAAAAAGTCTTTTGACGCATCCGGTAAATGGGGCTTCTTTAAAACAACTAATTCAGGAGGATCGATTTGAACGTGGAAGTTTTCACCAATTATTTGAATTGGAATTAAGTTATCCGCCACTTTCTTAGGAGCTGAGGAATAGGTGGAAATATTTGCAACTATTTTGTCACCGGCGCCGATTTCGTTTCCATCGTCATCGATGAGAGTATTTTTATAACTTAAGAGGGTTACTATCTGTTCGTGTGTGGTGCCTTTCCACTTCGTTAGCACAGCTTTCCCTAAACCGTTGCTGGTGGATGCGGAAATAATTACCCAAATGTCGCCTTTGTAGTCTGGCTCATTCTCTTCTAACCCATCATAAGAATTAAAACTTTGATAATCCAAGTCGCACAAATGTGAGCCACTGAATTCACTGAGATAGTTTATGACTGCAACGGCATACGAGGCGATGCTATTAGAGTCAATAAATATTCTTTTCGTAACAACTGAGGTTGGACGAAGTGTAAGCAAGCAGAACGCTACAAATTGGTTCTCGGAGCAGCCTATTGCTAACTCCGAAGCTTTAATGAATTCAGTGAACGTTCCGCCAGATGGTTTTGAGAATATTGTGCCTGGAGGCGCTGTCAATATTAGTGATTGCGAGCGTATGCTTGCTAATTTATTAATTCCTTGACGAACTATTACCTTTTGAAGTGAATCATTGGATAACTCTAGATTTGCAGCGTTACCCATGCTGTTAAATTGAGATAACTGACCGTACTCATTAAATGAAAAAAATAGGACGGGTGTATGTTCATGCCTAGATAGGTCACTCACGAATTTTCCATCTTGGCTAATGAGAATGTCGATATTTTCGCGCAAATAGGAAGGCGTTAAAAAAATTATTGAGTGATGGATCTCTGGAAAACCCTTTAAGGTTTTTTCCAATGCTTCACCGTAATCAAAGTCAGTGCCTTGATGCTTGCCAGAAAATATTAATAAAATTAATTGATCTTCTTCTTGGATTTCAAAAGTGAACATTTTACATGGCCCCATCAGCAGCATTGACTAATGGGATAACGATGTTAAAGGATGTACCTTCAATAAATTCACCGCATCGCGTTATATTCTTGCGCTCGATTTGCGCGGATCCATCGCCGAAAAAGAAAGACCTTGATACCGCCACCGAGCCAGTGCGAAGCCTAAACCAACCTCTTACCGTGGAAAGATCTTTTAAGATATGAGTGAGACCAAATCCATCAGCGGTATTTTCACCTGAGGATTTATTTTTTTGAAAACAATAGTAGACTGCATCTATTTCTTCTTCTAAGGAAAGTTGTTCCTTACTTTTTCCAGTCCACTTTCGCGCATAGCCAGGTCCAGCATCCACCACGGTTACATCAAGGACTGGCATATCTTTTCCGTGCTTTGTCATCCACATCTCGCATTCAACCATGAAGTTAAAGAAGCCTTCCACTTTGCTATGAGTAAGTTCGTATAGCCTCTCTTTTGTGAGAACGGTTGAGTTGAAAATTGCGGCTCTGAAATTCGTTGGCAATAAACGATTAGCATGGTCGGATCGTCCATGCTTGTGGGTGTTCTCAAATAGCTCTCTGACGATCTCTGAAATGTGATCTTCGTACTTAGTAATCATCTCCCTGGAAGTTGTTTCTGAAATCACTTTATCGAGCACAGATTGCACGATGCTTTTAAACTGATTTTTTCCAACAACTTTCTCCCCTAAATAAAAGGGGCAGTTATATTCCCGATTTATTCCGCTTCCCTTAATGGATGGAATTGCAATATAAGAATCATCGAAGGCGTCCCGATAATTTCCCTTCAAAATATTTTTTACGTGCTCGTACGATGTTTGCAGAGCGAATTCAGCAGGAACGGTTTTTAAATCGCTGGTAAGTATTTGTGAGGCTTGGCGTAAGGCAACCATTCCGTAGAAGGTCGAACCGAGCTGTTTGAATGAATCTGAATCGTCGGCGTCACAGTAAGTTTCAAGATTGTGGCTGCTTGAATCACTTCTTAGCCACGTGGCGATTAGTTGAGATACTAGACCTTCAATCCCAAGTCCTCCACGAGCCTTCAAGGCATTGGGTAGTCGGAGTGGTATTTCACCCCGATTAAGCACCTCTTTGAAAGCCTGCTCGACTTCTGAAAAAGTGATTTCAGATTTAACGACTAACGGTTCCATGAGCCTGTCCTGATTGTTGTTAGCTGAATCCCACTAAGGATCACGATAGCTTGATAAAGAATAAAACCGAGTATCGAATCGATTTTAGATTGATGTGTGTTCAATATCAAAGGCACGAGCGATTACCGACGCGCTATTTGAAACTTTTAAGTAAAACCTTGGTTTCTATCTCTTTCAACATTATTGGCGAAACCTCCAGACTCTTTTTAATGATATGCGCTTTAACTATTTAATCAGACATTCTCAATTCTTGAGTTGATCTCTCCTTTGGATTCAACTAAAAGTGCATGTCTGCTTTGGGCACAAAGCCGAAAGTACACTGAAAGCAACTTCCCGTCTATTACACGACATTTCAACTGACATATTTGTTGTTTTGTGCGCCTTGAGGCTTTTGTTATAAAAAAAGCCCTCGAAATGAGGGCTTTGAAATCAAGCAGCAAGTAAATCTCTTGCCATAGAAACTTCAATACTGTCACCTCGCTGATTGAGCGAGTCCAAACCAGATTCAGGAATGTCCCCTGAAGTGGATTGGCTCACGGCAATCTTCTCGGCCATAAGTGCCAGACACCGGCTTTGAGCGGATCGAGCGTAACCCAAGAAAACAACCTCTACATCATGAATTTGGCCAATACGCCAGGAACGACGAGCGGCTTGCATCAAGGTGTAAACGTTGTAGCCCGTTTGCATAAATACAATTGATGGAAATTCCAGTAAATCCAAGCCGGTTTTCACAAGCTCCGGATTGCAAATAATCACATCAATGCCTTTATCAACTTGGTCAGCTACCCAATCCTCGCGTTTCTCAGTGGCTACAGTGGCTTTAAGCACCGCAACCTTGAGTCCCGCATTTGCCAGCAACTCTTTCAGCCTGCTGGATGTGTCTCGCTTGCCTGTGTAACTTGTGTAAACCAACACACGCCTGCCAGCTTGCTTTTGTTCAACACAATATTCCTTAACCCAGGTTTCTTTTGGTGATTCCCGATGTTCGTCATAAACACTGGGAACAAAGGCCAATAGATCTCGGGTTCGAGGATGCTTTACTGTCTCCGGACGAAAACAGGTATCCGGCCACGCAAGCAATGTGTTTAACACCACACCCAACAAACTGTTGTCGCCTTTCGCTAAACCTCGCTTTAATTCATCGCTCAGTGTTCGCTCCAGGTCAACATAGAGTTGACGTTGATCGCTATCCATTTCAATATCTACATAGCGTTCGTTATAGGGTGGCAATACTTTTTGCCCTATGTCTTTTAGCTTTAAAAACACCGTAAACGGTAGAACACATTGGGCAATTCCGAGTGGGCCAAAACCTGGGCCTTTAACGGTATTCACCACCATGCGCTTGCCGCGAGAAGTACGATGATTATCACCCTCCTTAATTTTACAGATGTCTTTTAAAACACCATGCTCACGCATAAACGACATAGACGCTGACGCCATTGATCCGCGCTCACTGCAGCGATAACCCAGTTCAAGCATTCGTTGCGGCATAATTCGCCACAACAAAAAGAACAAGTCACTCGCATATCCCCCCATGAGTGTTCCGGTCAATAACAACACCTTTTTTGACAAGGCGGCCAGCACACCCATCGCAAGACCTTGTGCGCTCCCTTCGTTCTTATACTCATGCCCTTCATCCACCACTAACAGGTCTACAAAACCTTTTGGGATGTAGCGTTTAATGAATTCAGTCGCTTGGTAGCCACCTTGTCCAAAACCAAACTCTGTTGTGGCCAAAGCACGTTCCAAACGGGTTGCTTGTCTATCAGAAAAAATTAACTCGCCGTCTTCATCCATGAGATTTACAAACTCATAGATATTGTCAGCCAGCATTCCTTCCAACATTTTTGCACCGAAAACACCAATCAAACGCTCAGCCGTTTTAGGGCCGATTGTAGGCAGTTGGCACAAGGCTTTTTTTACCACTTCACCTTGATCTGTCACTGCTGATTTAGGCCGCATTAACGACCACAAGGCGGTTTTACATTTACGACAACGTAACTGCTTGGTTTGTGATTCCACATCCGCCATCGTTACTAAACCACCATCATCATCACGAATAAATTCACCGCAATGAGGACAGGCAGGATGCTCGGTTGCTAATGCAAAACGGCGAGAACCTTCACCGGTTTGGTCTTCACAAACCAATCGACGAAACTTTCTCTTTGCTACCGCATGTCGCCAGTGATAGCCCAATCGCATACGCACACGTCCGATGATGAAAAACTCCGGCACATCCGATGGAGCTACTCGCAATTGCTCGCGCAATTTCAGTAATTTTCCTAATGTGTCAGGGCCATTCAGCACCCATACTTTTGCACCCGCAATGGTTTCCTG
This sequence comes from uncultured Cellvibrio sp., assembly GCA_966252135.1. Lineage (GTDB taxonomy): Bacteria > Pseudomonadota > Gammaproteobacteria > Pseudomonadales > Cellvibrionaceae > Cellvibrio. The sequence continues at coordinate 150,623 of CBINNU010000007.1, forward strand.
GATTTCACGCTTCCACTTGTAAACCAAGTGTGGCGGACTGATAACCAGGATATGTCGCATGTCTTCAACCAAAGCGATCGCTGACAAGCTAATTGCCATCATGGTTTTTCCAGTTCCCATTTCAGCATTTAAAATGGCAGCTCGTTCATTCTGATCAAACAACAATGCAGAGAGTGCCTTCACCGCATCCGCTTGCGCTTCAAACGGTTTACGCAATAACGATTGCAGAACAGTATCGCGTTCAACATAAGCACCACCGGAATATACGGGTGGATTATCACGCTCAACGGCTGATAATAAATCTGCACCAAAATCACGAATAAAATCTTGCAATGAAATTACATTGGCAAGATTGGAATCAATGTTTTGAATTGCAGGTGTTGCAATAACGTCGGTATTTTCATTTAACATGTCAGAGTCTCCAAGAAAGAAACCCTGTGAAAACACTGATCCCTGTGGGTCAGTATTACCCACAGGGTCAAGATGATTTTCAAAAAGAAAATCCGGATTGATGATAAGCACCGGCTTTCGCCGCATCCTCTCCCAGTGCCAGTGGAGGATTTTATAAAGGTGCCTTTTGGCAGAACCTTTTCAATTAAACCTGTACTACAAAGTCGAATTGAAAAAGCCCCGTGAGGGGCAAAAATTAAAACAATGTTGTCTGTTGCAACAGGGGTGTCATGGGCGTTTCAACTTCAAGAGGCAACAAGCCAGTTTTAATGCCCTGGCCAATTACTTCTTCAAAACGTTCTGCGGGTATCGCAATACGAATACCTTGCACTCCCACACCGATCAGTGGTTTTATCCACTCATTAGCCATTAACAACTCCATCACATCATTTCGCCAGTGATCCAACAAAGGCAATTGACTTAACGACTGTACTGACTCCCAGGCTCGCAAAAATATTTGTGCGCGTGTTTCATCGGGTTTGCCGATGATAAACGCCTCACCATTTGAGCGATCCGGTTTTTGCAATGCAGGGTCAAAAATCCACACGTTACAAAAACTACCCAGCACGGTTGTCGGCGGTGTCCGTCCCGTTACTTTCGTTAAATCGTTCACACGTCCTGCGTATATTTGTTGTTTTTCACCGGTCGCGGATTGCAGCGTGAATGAACGCAAACCTTGTTCGTGATTGCTGAGTGTTAACCTCGCAAAAAATTCTTGCATGGTGGTTTCACTTCCCCAAAAACTGCCAAAAATCCAACGATCACCATCGAGCAAATAAGCATCCAAAAATAACGGTGTATTGGATTCAATCACCGAAAAAAGCGTTTGTGAATCTTGCATATCCATCTCCTATCGAATGGTAAATATGTTGCCAAAATCAGTTGAGCCTTGCGTGACATCAATGGCTTTAATAATGGGAACAAACCGATCGGTCAGAATCCGTTTTTCTTCCATATTGCCATCCTCATCTTCACTAAACTCCACTGCCACATCCTTCTCTTTGTGAGTGCCGCCTTTCACCAATAATTGACGACCATCAGCACTTTCAACAACACCGGAAACCTGACCTGCAGCCAGCATCAATGCCAGGTGCCAATCAGAGAGTTTCCGCGCAGGCCTACGCTTGATTAACCTTCGCTGATTAAAATGATTTGCAAAGTCGTGCCATAGGCACGCATGTTTTGCGATTACATCAGTAACCAGTTCTCGCGTTGGCAAATTACTGCGAATTTCAATAGGTCGCTTGAGCTGATCTGGAGAAAGTGTGGACACCCGATAAAAGCGATCGGGTATTTCCAACAACTCCGGTGCAGCGTTGCGATCATTTGCAACATCCAATAAAAGATTGGCAATTTTGGTATCACCTTGGCCTTCCACTTTTCGGCGATAACCCAACACCACAATTTGTTTAAATTGGTCTTCTGGTAGTCGATACACACTCACGTCATCCAGGCATCGCGATAATTGTTTCGCCAGGTGGCGATCAATCACATAATGCGGAATGATGTAAATCAACAAGCCACCAAAAGACAACATAGGCAGTGAACGATTGAGAAAATATTTTTCCCAGCGATCACGTCCTTTTTGATCAAAATTGCGTTCCACTTGATCCGTAATGCGATCACCGTAGGGTGGATTCAGCCAGAGCAAATTAAATTGCGCTGATGAAACACTGCAATCATGAAAATCCGCATGAACCACATGATCCAATAGCGTTTTTGCATTAGCGGCGCGTTCAGCATTAAATTCAATTCCTGAACTAAATACTGTAGCGCCAGCTTCACGACAAAAATGTGCGCACTCAGCCAATGCAATTCCCTCACCACAACAAGGATCAATCAGGCGCATTGCGCCTGAGTTGATTTCCAGCATGGCCAGGATGCGGCTGATCGACAGCTCATCCGTTGGAAAATAACCATTTTTAATAAAGTTTCTCGCCAAACGCTGAAAAATAAGAGCCATAGATCACACTCCTTTTTTCCAGGTTTGATTACCTGCATCGAACTTATAGCCGACACTTTTCAGGTACTCTTTTTGTTGGCGGAAAAGCCCTCTATCGATGGTTGGATCCAATTTCACAACAGAACCCAATGGCCCACTAAATAAAAACCCTTCTTCATCAGCGTCACCTTGCGGATCCAGCGGATAAGGTATGGGGAGTGGCATAGGTTCTGGCTCTAAACTTGAGAATACCTGATTGAAATCCTCGACCAGAGGATCTTGTTCCAGGGATTCGTGCTGCACCGGCGATCGCATCACATGTTTTGCGATCACGATTGCACTTAATGTTGCACGAACCTCAACCACCATACGGCCACTGGAAAAGTAGCTGTTAGGTTTGATTTTCTCGATAACAAAATCACCTTCGTAAACACCTTCCTCGAATTCTTCGATGGTGGCATCTTTAACGGTGAAGGAACCAATCGAACAATCCAGTGTGCCGACATTGAAAGATCCAAAGCGACCTGGCACTGAACGAATGTTTATTTTTCCAGGAACAGAAATCATAGTTTTTCTCCTACTAGGATTAAAAAAGAAAAACCCCAGCAGGAAAAAACCACGCCCATCGGGAGTGATAAATTCCCAATGGGGTTAAGGTAAGAACAGGTTTACACCTCGCTACATCGCAGTTCCAATGTGTAGCTTTTTTTAAGATTTGGTTCCAGGAAAACCTGTACTGTTTTGGCAAAGAATACTTTGTTCAAACCAGTAAAAAACCGTCTTATTTCCCATGTTATTAAATGCATCTGTTTGCACAGCTTCAGTTATTTCAACAGGGAGACAAATACCTAACTCTTCAAGCACTTCTTCGAAATACGTTAGGTAATGACAATAACCACCTGTATCAACCAATTCCGGATCTAACAAATTGGAATAAGCCATTTTTTCATCCTTCTCGTAAACCACAAGGAAATAACCCTGCATAGGGCGATCCCATCCGATCAGGACTAAAAATGGAATGTCATTAACAGAGGTCTTAAATTTATGTTGACTCATGGTTTTTCTCCGATGATAAAAATTAAAAATCCATCAGAAATTCCACCACGCCCATCGGGAGTGATAAATTCCCAATGAGGTCAAGGTAAGAACAGGTTTACACCTCGCTACATCGCAGTTCCAATGTGTAGCTTTTTAAGGTCAACGTGCGACGTTGGACTTAAAACTGTCTTTTCAAAAAATTCTCGATTCTTGAAAACATTTTGAAAAAACCCAGGAGGAAAATCCTCCTGGTGATCAATCATAAATTTACCTTTCGGGGTAGGTCGTTACTCGCAAAATACAACGTGGCCTTTACTCCAATTGCATCCTGAGTGGCTTCATAGCCCAATAGAGCACCCTCTAGCTCAAAGCGATTACAGATAGGCTGAGATGCTAAATATACCGCTCGATCAATAACTGCTTCTTCAATGCTGCTGTAATTGTCATTGTAGATAACGGCAATTACACCACTACAGCTTGCAGATGTTTCAATCGAACCAAGTAAATCCCAATCTACTTTAACGAACTGGTTGGGTCTGAACCCTCGTAGTAGCCGAAGTATTTCTGGATCTATGGCTTGACTGAAATCATGTACTTTCCATTTGTATTTAATTGAAAGTTCATCGGCATATTGATTCGCCAGTTCACGAGTCGAAAAATCACCGACGCACTCAGTGCCTCCTGCAACCACATGTAAATACAAACTGAAAAAGTCCGGATTTTCGTCATCAACTTCGACACCGTCCCCAGGGAGCTTTTTAACTCCATGAATTTCAATCGCATCGAAGTTGTGTGGTTTGCCATCTATGATGTCTTCCGCATACCTCTCATCGATTGCACCAACAATGTCAGGCAAAACCGTCTCAATGGCTGAATCAATGACATCCCAGTTGATTCCAATTTCTGCATTATGATGATCTTTCATATGTTGCAAAACTTTTCTTGCCTGATCGTCGGAGACTCTCGGACAGATATGTTTAACATCATCGATTGACCATTTAATTGCGATGTGATCGCCAGGATTGAACTCCTGCGCAAGATCAGCAGACCAGAAAATTCGACCTAATGCCATTAAGTGCCCATCAGATGTGGTTTCAAGATCATCCATAAAATCATTTATATCTTCTGGATCACACATCTTTCTTGCACACTTCTCAAGATAGCGCCGATTAAAGCCCTGAGAATTCGTTAACGAATCACGATACTCGATCCAGTGTTTAACAAGGATAGAATTGATTTCCTCTCCAAAATATTTGCTATCGACAGGTTTTAAATCCCATAAATGGAACCAGTCGAGCATGGCCTGGAAATCAGTTATAAAACCTTTGCCTTCTGTCTGAATATCGTATTGATCCTGAATTGAATGAAACATAATTTTCTCCACTGAGTAAATCCCCGCAGAGAATCACACCCAATGGGTGTAATTCCCATTGGGGTATTAATGTAAGGTAAACCGCCATTAAGTCGGCTTGTGAATTGCCCGATTGTTTGTCGCTATCCCGTGAGTCTTTAAATGAAGTTCTAGGGCATTAGCGAACAGCCTCGCATATTCCAGTTCCTGGAAATCAGCACACCATTCAAAAAAACCGGGACTGCCAAGATATATCGCAAACAAATGTGCATTATCTGCAACACCTGTAACTTGAATGACTTCTCCTGTTTCAATTTGAACAAAACAGGATCGCAATTCAATTTCAATTGGATCATTTGAATTACCCATGTAATGCACCCCTGAAATCAAATGCCCGAAGTATTTCGCTTGCTTCAGGATGGTTAGATACAAATTCCTTAAGTTGCTGATAGCTTCTTAAAAGGTATGTCTGCCCATGTTCATTCGTAAGTTTAAATAGTGCACATAAGGTCGCCACAATGCTGAGCGCATTCGCCGATAGATAGCCATCGCAATAGTTACCGATGACTACATGGAAATCATTATTCGAGTGCAGCGACATATAAAATCCGCCATTGCTCAACTCATAATAATTCCAATCTCCACCACAGTAATCTTTAGAAAAAGTGCCTGCATAGTGGTAAACCAGCGTTTCAAATACCAAAAATAAATGTGGTATTTTTTGTGGCAAAAAAGTTGAGCGCAAGTGATAGGGAACTTTCTGCTCAATGATGGATAATTGATTCTGTCTTAACATGGATCCTCCAAAATAAAAAAAGAAACCCATAAGAACCAATTACCCGCAGTGGGAAATTGATTCCCACTGGGCAAGATAGGTAAGCCTAATGTTTACAACAAACCACGCTCAGCAAATGAAACCTGATCGACACCGGCAACTACAATGTGATCAAGTATGCGAACGTCGATTAGATCCATAGCGCCCTGTAACTTTTGCGTAATCATGCGATCAGCGTTGCTAGGTTCAGCAACACCACTCGGATGATTGTGGCTCAGTATTAATGAGGCAGCGTTATGCTTTATTGCTGCTTTAACTACTTCACGCGGATAAACACTGGCAGCATTAATCGTTCCTCTGAACATGTCTTCGGCAGCAATCAATCGATTTTGGTTATCCAGAAATAACACACAGAAAACTTCGTGTTCTTCTCTGGATAATCGTGTCATTAAATATTGCCTTACCAAGTCGGGACTCGTTAACACTACATCACGCTGAATCATCATGGATTCCATAATGGATCTTGCAGCAGTGATGACCTCATCTGCAGTTGAATAGATAAAAGCCTGTTGGCTATTCATGATTTTCTCCACAAACTAAAATGCCCGTGAAGAAAATGTTTCCCGTCAGGAAAAATTTTCCCGACGGGCTGTTGAAGGTATGTGCCATCTTTCGATGAGATCATCACTGATACCGAAGTATCGCCGCACATGTGGATGATCGTTTTTAAGAATCAGCGTGTGACGCTGGACTTAAAACAGAATTGATCAATCATCTGCAAAAATTATTCATCAATTGTGTTTTGGGTATACACATCCATGTGTCGGGCTTGTGAAGATGTGCTGAGTCTTACAAGTCATCATCGAGCACGGTCAATTCCGCACAACGAGCCAGGATATATACGCGTCCTGTCGCGTTTTAGAGGGAAGGTGCTTGTCTTATGCACTGAACAGGAAAGACTGACTCAATCTTTTCTATTCAGTACACAAAGACCTTCGTGACATAGAACAGAACAGGATGTCGAAACATCCTGTCTGCTTTTAGGGGGAAGATAGCATTCTCAGGTGCTAAATACGTGGAGGACAATTGGCTAATGTGGGGTGAGGACTACCCGAAGCCCGCCAAGGCTCACAAAAGCTCGCCACGTTGAAGATGCTGGAGGAGGTGATCGAGTACCTCTGCAACCTTTAACCGCTTGGGTTGCCAATCCCTTCTTGATCCGAAGACCTCAAAGGGCTAAGGGTCGCGGAGGCAGCCGCGTCTGGAGATTCGTAAAATCTAAATCATTCCGTAATTGTCTCATAGACGAAACACTTAGGGAATGATGCATCAGAAAGCCTAAGCTCTCCGATGCAATTCCACTCAAGCCGAGGCCCGAGATTGATAGGCATTTCGCCCTTGGTTTCGATTGTAGCCAGCAGACGCGGGCTTTTTATCAAAATCAGGATGTTTCCATGCCTTAGCTTCTGCAGACCAATAATAACCGGCCTGTTTTAGCATTTGGGTCATACGCAGAAAATCAGGGTTATTGTCTTTCGACAAGGTAACTTCTGCTTTTCGCCACACTTTCGATGCTTGCGACCAACGATAACCGGACATTTTCAAACGATCACAGATCACTTGAAATTGAGGGTCGTCTTTAAACAGTTCCTCAGTCAAGGGAAAGCCAAACAGCGCTACATCTTCTGCTGGTTGAGATTTCGTTTCTTTGAAACGACGTCTTTCTGCTTCACCTTCGGTTTCAATTTCATTTTCGTGAATATCGACCTTTTCCAAAAGAGCGCGTGAGCTGTCCACCGGTTCTTTCAGTTGAACTACTACATCGCCAACTTTCATGTACAGCACATTGATCACTTTGGCCGACCACTTAATCTTTTGATTACCAGGTTCACCCCACATATCAGCATTTAGATCAGCTAATCGCAGGTTAAGAAACACAGACGTCTCAGAATTAAGTTGTTGCTGATAACCTTTAAAAAACTCAGAAAGTTTTTCACCGACTATCTGCACATCAATGTACTTTTTCTTTGGGGAGTCAGGATTGCCCTCTAACAAAGTAAACGTACTGGCCAGAAATGGTTTGAAATTTTGTCCAGGTTTTGGATGAATTTCTTTTAAACCATTCAGGTAGCCGAAGCCTTCAGTGTGAGTATTAAAATAACGGATGTTTGAGTTTTTCATGGTATTTCTCCTAGCTAGGGATAAAAAAGAAAAACCCGCTAAGGAAACACCACGCCCGTCGGGAGTAGTATCCCGAGCGGGTGTGAGGAAAGGCAGCACCGTAAGGTGTGATCACAAATCTGCCTGTGGTGATCTGCTAAGGGTCGATTGAGAATCGAAACTTGCAAGATAATTATTAGCACAGGTGTAATTGAAATACAATAAAAAATCCGGCTAATTTAACCGGATTTTTTCGTATCCACACGTGGATTATGTCAATCAAGCTGCTTCATTGTCTAATAGTTCAGAACGAACAATAGTAATGGATTTATCAGCAATTAAACCGAGTCGAACTTGATTGCCTTTTACACCGAGAACAACGATTTCAACTTGTTCCCCTTCTGGTGTTGTCATCACTAATGATTCATCAGGGCGGCGTGTGAGTATAAGCATCGAAAAATTCCTTTTAGTTGGTGTGGAAAGCCTATTATGGGGTTAGATTGGATCTAGATATAGTCATTTAAAGCTGAATTCTTTGTGAGATATTTCTCACAGCGACTTCATAGCAGGACGCGCACGATTGGAAATTGAACGTGGCCATGTTGAACCTGAATACCGGTCTCCTCAATAATGCCTGCAGTAAGTAAAGCTTCCATGATGCCTTGATTTTCACTGTAATTTTTAATGCAGGTTTGATTGGATGAAAAAGGATAGTCAATCAGACAAGAGGTCGCCATAGCAACAGGTATCCCGTCGGAAGTAATTAACTGTAACGCGATTTGATCATTGCTAGGGTATCTTTGTTTCACTATTCGGCATTCAATGCCCATGAATTTTACCGTAGTTGCCATAGCGCATATCCCCATAAAATAAATAACAAAATAATTACACTTACAAATTTAATTTCGGTCGGACATGGCAACAAAAGAATTGGGACTATCAATAGAAAATATTTAAAGCGGTGCATTGCTAACCCACCCATCTAACCAGGCTTGGTGCCCAATTGTATTCAAGCCATATGGATTAGAAGTAATGTCATCGTTGTTAAAACCTTTTTCAGCTCCTTTACACCACGCATTGTTGTAAATGACCTTTTCTAAAGGCAATGGAAACAATAAGCATTGTTTGGTCAGAGTCATTAACATCGCACTGGCTTCATCAATGACTTCTGAGGTCGGGCAATTCGTATGATCACCTTCCAAATAGGTGATAGTTTTATCAAGGGCATTAATTATCCAAAAGGAAGAATTCAATCCAGGAGCAAGAAAAATGAGTTCCTGAATTTCTGCTGTAGATTGTCGGGATGGATTTAAGTACCAGCAACTCAATACTGGTATCAGATTTCTGAAGTTACATTCAAAGCAATCGATTTGTTTCATAATAATTAAGCCGCAATTCAAGCGAATTGCGGCAATAGTTAATTAAAAAAATCCACTCATTGCTGCAGCGGTTTTTTCGTACATAACCGGTGCAGCTTCTTCGAGCTTGAGATTAACTTTATTAGCAGTGGTCACTATCCGAGTTCTATATTCTTTTTGATCGGAGGTTTCAGTTGCCGATTGGTATACAGCCCCATCATCCGACACTTTGGTTTTAATGGATGTATCACGTGTTACGACAATACCCGCTTTCGCTCTTTCTTTTACCTGGACATCTACAACCAACATATAAGTAACATCCTTAACAAGTGCACCTGACACCATATCCACGCCAGCACCTAACAAACCACCAGCAGCCGCGCCTTTCCAGGATTCCTGGCTTGCAGCACCAATAGCAGCGCCTGCCAGGATTCCACCACCTTGGAAGCCCCTTCCTAACGCCGTTTCAGCGGCCGAAGGAGAAGCTTTCTCCAGATTCAATACATAGGCTGATAAAGTAAACTGGGCTGTCTCAGGGTCATCTACAATGCGATAGTTATTATCATTAATCGCAAAACTGTCTTTTAATAATTTCCGAAATACAGCTCGATCAAATTCCTGAACGCCACTTTTCACATCCACGTAAATCGTGCGCTTTGCTGGCGCAACGGGATCAATAAAAATTGCGGTACTGGTCTTGGTTTGTACATCCAGATTTTTTTTGGTGAGTGCAACATTGGTTGCAGCACAACCACTTAACCCGAGTGTCGCGAATAATGTAGAAATAGTGAGTAGATGTTTTATTTTCATAAAGATTTCCTAATAAGTAATGAAATTATTGATTGGCAACACGGCTATAAGGTTTTTCGGCATCACGTCGTTGACGAATCTCTTCGCGGTCCACAATCACGTTTTTGGGTGCTTGGACTCCAATACGAACCTGGTTACCTTTAACACCCAAAACAGTTACAGTGACCTCATCACCGATCATCAATGATTCACCCACACGGCGAGTTAATATCAACATAATTTCCTCCTGATTATTGATTGATTACAAATGTTACTGTTCGATTTAATTTATCGGCAGATAAATTCCATGAAGACCCAGCCAATACACGAAGCCCATCCTCAAGACGTATTGGTCCTAACTCGCGATTGATTGAGGGCAATTCAAGTGAATTCAATCTGTTATCGGTATCACTGGTTGACCACCGATACCCGGACCCCTTTAATATCTCGTTGATTGCTTCACCAACTGTCTTGATGTTTTGACTGAATCGGATATTCACAACTGAATACAAGGGTTCTTGCTGATCGGCTCTCGGTTCTAAACTTACTTTGGTATATCGATCTGTTTTTACTTCATCTGCAGATGTCGAAAATGAAATAAAAAAAGTAAACACAAAACATATTATTTTTGACATGAAAATCTCCTGAATTAATGAACCCACTGAAAAAATTTGCATGATGGAAAAGAGGAGCAACCAATAAATTGGCGTCCTTTATTTTTACCGGATACATTAAATGTCAGAACAGATAATTTTCCGTGTAAACAGGTTGGGCATGTATCGCCATCCTTTGCCTTAATATCGTGACTTATTCCATCCTGGAACACGTTGACCTCTGCAACTAACGATTCATATGCTGCCGTAATAATGGTGAGATAATCCGATTTACCTGCGGCCACCAGGTCAATATCGGACTCCATTTTTGCCGTATACTCATATTCCATAAATGAAAATTTGGCTTTCAATTCTCCGCAAACTTTCTGGCCTAATTCGGTTGATTGGAGTTTGAGATTTTTTTCCCGGACAACATATTGTCTATCTACCAAGGTCTCCAGTATTTGTGCGTAGGTACTGGGACGGCCGATTCCCAATTTTTCTAATTTGTCGACAAGAGTATTTTCAGCATATTGCTGTGGAGATTCGGTGTGTTTTACAACCACCTCGGATTGCATCACTTGTAATATCGTTTTGTCTGGTATTGTGGGCAATGGCAGTTCTGTATCGGCATCCTCACTGGGTTCGGCATCGTTACTGTTACTTTGTATGAATTTCTTGGAAGCATTTCTCCAACCGTGTTTAGTAATGCGTGTGCATTGGCTTATAAATCGATCCTTAGCAGCATTATGAAATTCGTATTTCAATAACTCGTTCTGTCCATCCGACAATTGGGATTCGAGCGTAAAACGCCAAATGAGTTGATAAGCTAAAATTTGGAGAGAATCTTCAATACCAACTAGTTTTGGATTGCTCAAATTGATGTCAGTAACACGCAAACATTCATGGCCTTGCTGAGCATTTTTACCGGCCTTATAGGTAGCTGGAATTTCCGGTATCGATATTTTGTTCCTCATGGCAAATTCTCGAACTTCACTCACAAATTCCGGAGCCATTTCATGACTGTCAGTACGGTGGTAGGTGATTAGTCCGGCTTCAAACAGTTTTTGCGCAAGCTCCATAGACGTTTTTGACGAAAGCTTGTAGCACTTCGACATAGTTTTTAGATAATCACTTGTAACCAGCGGTTTGGGAGGGGCAATTCTATTGGCGGTTATCGAAGTTTGAAAAAGCTGTACTTTTGTAGTTCGGTTTTTAACATCGACAGCTTGACCTTTATCAGTAATCAACATGCCTTGTGGTAATTCTGGATTCCACTTTGCAGTAAACTTCACACCACTGTATTGAAGTTCAATATCTACGCCGTAGTGTTCAATAGGAATGAAGTTAGATCGCTCCTGGTCTCTCTCAACAATTAATCGTAATGCAATACTTTGCACACGACCGGCGGTGAGACTTGAGCGATTTTCGGATGATTTAAGTCGTTTAGTTAAAACAGGGGAAATCATATAGCCCACATAGCGATCAATGACTCGACGTAACTCCTGGGCACTAACTAATTTCCAATCAACATGGCGCTTATTGGTAATGGCCTTATCGATAGCTTTTTTATTTATTTCGGTATATGTGATGCGGGAAATTTTTGGTCGATGTTCTTTACCGAGAATGTTTACAACATGAGCGGCAATTGCTTCGCCCTCTCTATCGGGGTCGGTTGCAACATAAATAATATCGGCCTCCTTTGCGGCGGCTTTGAGTTGTTTCACTACCGATTCCTTGCCGCCCATAATTTCGTACTGAGGTTTGTGGGTCGGTGGTTCGACACCCATTTTATTGCGGGGTAAATCCCTGAAATGGCCTACAGTAGGAAGAATTTTAAAATCAGGATAAAAACCACGAATTTTTTTGGCTTTATTAGGACTCTCAACAATCATTAATACCGGCATTTTTCAAATTCCTTTTTTTATTCTTCAATGTTATCTTCCTGGTCGTCAGCGCTTCCTCTGACATATTGGATTTCTTTGATGCTTTTAGTAAGTACAAGTGCGAGATGATGCGCATTTACGTCAGTAGCAGTTATCAATTGACCTGCACGTTCACCGGATTCAGCGATATAGTTGTGTTGCGAAATCTCACCAACCACTAATACGCGCATTCCTGTTTTTAAAAGTGGAAAAATAGTTTCCGCTCTCTTGCCCCACAAAGTAACTTTTGCCCAAAATCCTCCACGATCTTCGTATTCACCAGTGGCTTTATTTAAACGATCAAAATTGAATTTAACATTGAGTTCCAGAACATGTCTCATATCACCGTCTATCGGTTGTTTTTTAAGAGTGGGTTCTTGGCCAATATTACCTTCACTTGTAAACAGATTACGCATACATATGTCCTCAGTGGTCAAATAAATGTCAATGACATTCTTAACTGATTTCCTAATTCCTTCAGCAAACAATATGATTTTGGTTTGTGCAGAATAAAAAGCCCTCGCGAGGAGGGCCAAAGGATAATGGTAATGTTGCCGTGAATAGATACCTGCAACACGTTTAAGGTTACTGATGAATTAATGCAAATGCAGTAAACAATATGAAATGCGTTTGTACAGATTATTCTTCCATTAATCCCAGGCGATCACGAATAGTGTCAAACATATCAAGGTCATAATACCGAAATATCCAACGGCCGCTGTTGTCGTTATTCTTATCAGCCACAATCTCAATATCCAATCCTGTTTGCGCTGAATATTGATCGGACAAACGGTTTAATTGCTTAATCAATTTTTGATTATTATTTGATGATAAAGCGTGTCTGAATTTATGCACAGATGTATGTTTTGCGATAGCGGATCTTGCAGCATCCTCTTGCTTCACCTGTGGCAAAGATGCAATGGCTCTCGCTAAACTAAAATTGATTTTATCCTGGCTAATTAGATACCGAACTTCTGGTACTAATTTATTGATAAGCCTCAGCAAATGTCGAAGGTGGTAATCTTGCCACTGTGTGGCTTCAATAATAACTTTCCGTTCAACCTCTTCAATAACAACCAATTCTTCCAGTAATTCTAACTGTACTCCCAGTTTTGAGCTGGTACATAACTTTTCGAGCAAAGTATGTTGTCGGCGATTCATAAATCACTTTTCTTATATTTAGCGATTAACACTATTTTTTGATGACTTCCTTTTTTCCATCACTATAGTTATTGATGATTAGTTCATCGTGGTTCTGGTCAATAACAAGGTTATTATCACCATTGATAATTTGTATCGTTTTGTCCGAATCAACCTCTGCCTGTGGAGGGCAAGTGTCAATTACACTTCCCCAAATTGGTTCACATGGAATAAGAATTGGCATTAAGAAAATAATAGTAACAATAACTGCCAACAGCAATAATGTTAGATGAACTAGGGGATTTTTCATTCTCATTTGGCCTGCCTCTACTCTTGGAGTTGCGCTGATTTATTTGGTGATAAATTTAATGTCCTACCCAATGCGTGAACATTTTGATTGCTGGCGTAACGAACAACGCAGTTATATTCGGCTAATGTAGGGTATCGTCCTGCTTCCTTGATTCTATTGACAAATGAGTTAATAGTTTCGTCGTTATTTTCCAGCAACAGTTCTAAAAACTTCTTACATAAGCTATCTTTTTTTTCAATCGTTTCTATCCTATCGATCGGCCCACATTCAACATTGTCTCTGATAGATTCTAACTTCCAAGAAATTCCATATAAGACTGCTGAAAGTACAAATGATCCGCAGATCAGTAACACAATCGTTTTTACCTCCAGCCACACAGTTAATCCAAGACCGGCAACGATAATCAATACACCTATGATGAACATTAACATAGAGAAGCTTCCCGCCGCTCTTCTCCACAAATCAATTTTTTCCCACTGCTCAATGAAAGGTGCCAATTTAGATTTAATTTTATTAATTTCATCAATAGTCAAAATAGGATCATGTATTTCAACTTTATATGGATATTGTGTTGCTAGCTTCTTCATGTTTTATATCCCTAATCAATATTGGTATAAAGTAGTTTACTCTTTGAAATCTAGAAAGCATTAAACAATCCGTGTTTCGGGACACACTATTATTGATTTGAATTCAGTTGATGAATTACGTTTTCGAGAATCGACTTAGCTTCCGGAGAATCGCATTCTGTTAATGATCGGCAATATGCATGTTGATATACATCGTCAACGAACGGGTTCAGTCCATTAAGTTCATTTTCCGGTTTAAATCTCCTGCATCGATTACAGCGAGCATGAATTGGAACTAGAGGTTCCTGATCCAAATTATTTGCCATAGCATTATTCTCGTAGAACTGTCGTTGCGGTTTCCAATCCCTGAATATTGACAAGCGATCGTATAATTCGATTCGCACACTTATTCACTGTTGGTATATCAAAATCATTTAATCCATTTTTTTCATCCAATAACGAATACAGCTCTGTCATCCGTTTGCGAAGCATCCTGCTGCCACCATTCAAGGTTACTCGTATCGACTCAATTGCGAGCAATACCTCGTAATAGGATTTGTTGCGCTTATAAACATATTCTTTAATTTGGAAATAATGGGGTGAGGTGGCACTAAAAGGACTTACTCGAATTCCAGACTTCGTGCCATAACCATAAGTTTTTGACCAATCACTTGAACCGCGCCATTCTAGAAATTGTGCGCCTACCTGATCTTCATAACTCAATAATGCTAGTTCCCCTGGGTGAACACCAGAGCGCAGCTTCCAGTTCAAAATTAACTGCAAGCAATTAACACCATGCTCCTCTTTTGACATTGCATGAAATTCCATTAATTCAGCCATTGATTGCTGAATGGCGATTAACCTCTGCCGATTCTGGTGCAATAACGCTTCTAATCCAGCGACTCCCTTATCCATTAAAAGGCTTTTTAAAGGATGGGCAGATAAATTGACTTCAGTTTTTAACGCCGTCATTTTTTGCATTTCGTCAGACTCTAGTGAATTCAGTTTCCAATCCTAATTATTCAGTGTCAGCAGCTTCTTGTGCTTGCTTACGCTTTTCCAGTGCTACCTTTTCTTGCGCTATTCGACGTTGATTCTCTTCAACGCGATTGAGAGGACTTAGTTCTGCTCTCAGGTTTCCTTCAAATATGTCTTTGTTCAATTCCAAGTATTTTGGATTGAATGTCATGTATTTTTGTTTTGCGCGTAACGCCACCTTGTTATTGGCTATTAAGTCATTACGAGTAACGGCGGTATGAGTCCAATTCATAACCTGCGCAAACACATGCCTAACCGCTCGCAGAGAATCAGTGACAGTGTTATGCCAGTCTGAATCCATGATTAAACCCAAATGCCGGCCGGTTAATGCCAGGCGAATCATTTGATCCAGATCGCGAAGTAACAAGGATCCACGGAATCCCCAAGGGGAATAAAAATTTAATGTGATGGTGACTGGACTTACACTGGCTTGGGTTTCCACTTCAAAATCTTCCATGCCGGTTAATAAATCTTTTAAGGTTTTGGTACGGCCATCAATCAAGGCTTTTGCATCTTTCCAGGCTTGTTCAATATCAAGCAGGCATTGATCAGCATAGGGATCATCAATTGCTGCCGCTGACCAGATTCCTGCAACCTGTCTCGCAAATCGTGCCAGGCCAATAATGCCGCGCTGATCTTTATTGACATCGCCTTTGCGACCACGAAATAAATTTATGGCGAGCTTTGTATGCAATTTTATTTTTGCACTCATCTCCAGTTTCCCAGGAACCATATCAGCTGCCTCGATGCCAGCTTCCGGTTCGGAAAGTCCTTTTTGATTCCAATGTTGCGCAGGGCGTGTTTTAAGATACTCCGCTCGCGCTTCCGCCAACTTCACATCAGGATCAGTATCCAGCTCTTTCAAGTTGCTAAAGTTCTTTTTCTTTTCCAACGTTTTGTCACTCATAGTTTCATCCCCGTCGATGTTATTAAGCTGGATTTAATCCACCTGACCAATTTGTTTCTATTTCGTGTCTCGGGACACGAATTCATTCTGTTTTCTCAAATCCTTTTGGTTTAAAAGATTGTGGTAGGCTCCCACACTGATAAAAATCATTTTGATTTGGTTTTCTGTGGTAGGCTCCCACACACTAAAACCAATCTTTTCCGTGCTTCCATTTTTCAAATCGATCGGAATACCGCTCAGGTTCAATCCAGTTTCCCATCATTTTTCGTCTTGCAATCAAGTCCGGTGAATCCTCAAATTTGGGCGGTTTGTTTTGATCCACCAGTGCCATGATTTCAATCGCCCACTCATCGGGTTCAAATTTCCCGTCATGTACGGTTTGAATCAGAGTGCTGGTGTAGGCTTGCAAGTTGCGAATGGGTTCAGCCCAACCGTGTTGTGTCATCGCGAAACGACCAAAGATTTGCGCAGCTACCACATAACTTTCGTCATCGGTCAGCGCCTCTTTGAGTTTGCGGTAAATAATCGACAAGGCGAGTGCCGATGTATTTCCCACCAAGTATCGTTGCATCAGGTAGGGATGACAGAATGCTGGAAAAAACCTGATCACCATGTTTTCAATATCGCCCAGCGTGTAATTGCTGCCGAAGGTGCCAGCGGCATTACTGCGGATGTCACGATAGGAACTGATTTTGCTCAAGCGTTCAGCCGACAAATTTTCGCGCGCGCGTCCAGTAAGTATTTCTGTACTACTACTCCCAGAAGAATTACTACTACTGATGAAAGAAATTTTTTTATTCGCCGGAGCAAAATTTTTGCTCTGGTTGGATTTATCCAGAGAAAGATTTTTGCTTTGGTCGTTTTTATCCCCCTGTAAATCCTCATCAAAGGGCAAGTCAGTCTGGTTATGATTGACTTCCTCCATCAATTCATCGAAGTCCACCGGAGAAAAATTTTTGCTCTGGTCACTGTGTTGCTTGTATTGATTGATCCGTTTTTCCATCACATCCAGTTCGGTGGTGGAGCTTGCCATCAAATTGGAGATAGCCATGAGCTCTCGCGAGGCGGCAGCCCGAATTCGCTTGTTCTCAGATTGTTGCTGTAACTCTAAAAATTGGATGTAGGTCGGATCGACTTCAATGGTGCTCGCCAGCGACAGGGGATCATCATGCAGAAGATAAATATCCCCGATAAATTTGCCGTGGTTACGAACGTGCTTGCAGTGAGTTAACCACCGATGAATGCGCAACATGGTTCGGTGCGTGGTAACAGAAGGTGCTGATACACCAATCGCACGCGCCAGATCGGATCGTTTGGCAATTGCGCCTGGTTTGGTTGGATCACTGGTGCCGGTACGCAACACCATCCAGGTAATACGTTCCGAGGGTGACAAGTCTTCATTGATAATCATGCTGCGGGGAATCGCATCGTGGTGATTCCCCGTAAACAAGACAGCCATATCATCATCGTAGGGCGATGATGGATTTCGCTTTTTAATCAAGTCTTCTTCGGCTTTGGAAATCTTTCGCTGAAGAAGCTCCATACTGGTCGGTTGTACCATCGTTATTCTCACGCCAGGGATTTAATGGATAAATACGCTCGGTCCAATGGAATACCGGTTCGCTCATAGACTGCTAACAAACGTTCCAGAGGATCCGTAATCGTGTTTAACTGAAGCCACTCTTTCATCACTGCTATTTCATCAGCTTCTGATAAGGTTTCAGGGCGTCCTGCTCTTGCTTCTTCCATCCCCAACTTATCCCTACGCAGTGCATATTCGCGCCTGGAAATCGCTTTCAATTCCTCCAAAGCCGGTTGACGTAATCCGGCCATAATGGCCCGGTCAATTAAATCGGCTTCATTGGTTTTGTTTTTGGCAAAATCGAGAAAGAGAGAGACTTGGCGCGGGTCAATCAGCATTTTTAACAGGGAGCCTTTGAATGCATTGATGCAGTCCAAATGATCCACCGTTAATTGTTTGATTTTGTCCGCAGTGGGTTTATCCAGGTTTTCCAAACCCAGTTGGGTAATTTGATCAATATCGTTATTGCGCAGGGCATTCGCCATCGCAAGGATGGCTGCCTGATTTATCCAGGAGATGTAATTGTTGGATTGCATGATCATGAGCCTCATCCCTGTTGTCCTTGTGTCCAAACCGCTTCCGATTGCATGTAACCAAAATTCGACATGATGGCCGCCATCACGTATTCGAATTCAGTCAATGCATTTATCCAGGGATAAATCTCGGGAATGCTCATACTCAATGCGTTATAACATTGTGTTCGATACTGTAAAAAATTCAGTAAATAACCCACCGTTTCCTCTGCTGATAAACTGCCAGAGGATTGCAATAAAAATTGTGTCGATTGCACACGGTCTTTGGTGTTGGTCATTAGCGACAACACCCAAATAGCTTGTCCTAGGAGGTTTTCATCCTGCGCCAACACGCTAATGGTGTTTTCATTCAATCGGAGTGCGAACCCAAAAAGTGATTGCGATTCCGGCGATAAGAGTTGGTAAATAAAATCCTCTCGCTGTACATCCGACACAAACGTAGCGCAACACCGAAAGCTCTTGACCACACTTCCATATGCCAACACCTGTAGCTCGGACAATCCCATTGAATTCATATAATCAAAATCAAGAGGGATCGAGAAAAGATAAGGTGTGGCTTGATCAGGTGGCAGGGTGGATGGTGCTGTTTGTTCACTCGTAACATTCGCAGCTTCCAGTTTGTTTTTGACAGGCACCTTGGATTGCGCTTTGCTCTTGGCTTTGGTGATGGTGGATTTAAAATTCTGCGCTGGCATTTGCGCAATATCGGCCAAGCTGCTGGGGCGTGTTAGTGCAGTGGGTTCGATAATTTTTTCGGCAAGTGCCTGTATTTGCGATTGCACAGATGACACCGCACCACCCATAGCTCGTGCAATTTCACCACACAACTCATATTCCAACCGATCAATCGTAAAAGCTTCAGTATCCAGTCGTGAACACACACGACTCAGCAAAGTAATAAAATCCCCTTCGTCCTGTGTTGATACCTGTTTCCAATAAGATTCACAATGTTCTAGCAGTTTCCTGATTTTCTTTACACTATCAATTCCAATACTTAACTCCCAAAATGCATTAGGAATTAAGGGTAATAGTTTTTCTTCGGCATACAGCAATTGACCTAAATTACTGAAATCAATTGGCCAACCTTTTTCGGTAAGACGCTTTGATAATTCACGTAACGAAATTGATTTTCCATCTTGTTTTTCAATTTCATCCTTGGCTTTTTTAGCAGCCAATGCACGTTCAATAAAACTCATTTGTCCGCGCATTTCATTTTCTTTGACGTGACGAATAAACAAATCGAATTCGTCCGTCCAGGGATGAAATACACAATCAAATTCAAAGAATTTTCTATCGCCGGTTTCCGCCCACAACTCGTTGAGAATTTCCAACCGCGTATTACCGCCGTTGCGAATCATGTAAGGATCGCTGGGTTTTTCGCGAGTCACATCTGGCGGTGTATCCAAACCAGAGGTGCGAATGGATTCTTTAATCTCATCGTATTTCGGATTGCGTGTTTTGCGTGGGTTGTTTTTAAACGCAATAACCTGCGTGAGATTTAAACGAATACGGGTTGGCAGAGTGGGATCCGGTAATTCGTGGGAATCGTCGGATGTAAACTCGGTAGCATTTTGCATCATCGATGCAAAGTCAGGTCTTTTGGTCATACAACATCCTCCTGGATTTGTCGGGATTGAAAAACAGTGGGGGTAGGTGTGGGTATTTCCGTGTCGGAAATTGTTTTCGGATGGAACGAATTGGATTCATTGATCCAATCCAGTTGTTCCTCCTGGTACTCAATAACAGTGTCCAGTTTCATCACAGGCTCCTATTTCCATTCAGGTAATAAATCCAATAATTTCGGTTCCAACTCATGCACCAGTTTCACCATCGTCTCGAAGGCCGCTTGAGTCGGGCCTCGACGTTTGGTTTCTTCACGGTGTGCAGGTGAACCCACGCCAACGGAGTCGGCGTAAACCTGTAAATCCGGAATAATCGTATTGAGAACGGTCACAGCACCATCCAACTGCTTGTCAAACTCACTCCGTAAAAAGCGAACAGCTTCGTCAGCCGATTTACTGCGATCCCATTTGTTTATTACCACCCGCATGGGTGGTATGGGCTGGCCGAACAGCCCTTCATATCCTGGTCGTAATTTATTGATCAAGCCGACAGTTCCAAGCACAAACTCGCGAGTGTCCAATGCTTGGGGGACAACAGGGCTAATCAACATGTCTGCCGCAAAAATCACCGATTCCTGTACGGTGCCTTTGGCACCTTGCGAATCAATCACCACATAGTCATAGCCATTCAGATTTCGCAGGGCATTTTTCAAATGCATAAAATGCGTCACTGATTCCCGTAAAAAACTGGTAATCAGATCCCCGCGAGGATCATCGTTGAGCACGATGTCGAGATTGGTAATACAGGTTTTGGACACACAGGCGTCTGTGCTGGCAGAGCGGTAAAGTTGAATCAGTCCTGCTTTGGCAGGGGTATTCGGATAGGTACGGGAAAGAGTTTGTTGGGGATCGGTATCCACCAACAACGTGGACTTTCCCATATCCGCGAGCATTGCGCCCAGATTGGCCGCGAGGGTGGATTTACCCACGCCGCCCTTGGTGTTGATAATTGCAAATACTTTGGGTTTAGACTGCACCATAACCATGTCCTCAAGTTGAGGTGGTAGGTCAGGTTTTGCTCATGCCGCCCAAAATACAGGCTACTAAAAACAAAAAACCGGCATTTGCCGGTTTTTTGCGAGTCAGTTTTGAAAAACGGATTAAGCAGACATTGCTTTCAGTTTTGCATTCAAGCGGCTCTTGTGACGAGCAGCTTTGTTTTTGTGAATTAAACCTTTATCAGCAATACGATCAATTACTGATACTGCTGCAACGTAAGCGGCTTGAGCAGCTGCTTTATCGCCTGATTGAATAGCGCTCAGCACTTTCTTCAAGTAGGTACGCCCCATAGAGCGCATGCTGGCGTTGTGCTTGCGAGCTTTTTCGTTTTGGCGCGCGCGTTTTTTGGCTTGGGGAGTGTTGGCCACCTGGGAGCTCCTGTAATATTCGCTAAATCAAATCTAAAGTAAGGGGTCTAGAACTAAGGACGCGACATTATGCTGATTTGAAATTGAATGTCAACAGCTTCTTGTTTTGCGTAAAATAGCCACCCGGCAGGCCATATTAAGTTCACCTTGTATGGCTGATTGTGTATAAAGACGACCGTGGCCATCGGTCGTGGATTCCCTAAATAACAATGAATGAGGATTGCCAGTGTCGTCTGACGATTTAACCAAAATCACCCAACCTTCAACGGCCGAGACCCGCTTGGCTGATGATGTTGCGTCCGTTGAATCCAAAGAGGCCCAAACCACCCAATTTACCCAATATTCGGCGTCGCACAACCATTCCGCCGGTTTTGCCAAAGCCAAACAATTGGTTGAGCAATCCGTTAAGGGCGATGGTGTTGGGCGATTACTGAAGAAGCGCTTCCTGCTGGAATCAGTGCTCGGTCATGGTGGTATGGGAACTGTCTATAAAGCGCGTGACCTGCGCAAGGTCGAAGCTGAAGATCCCAATCCTTACATAGCCACCAAAGTTCTGAATCAGGATTTTCGCGATCATCCTGACGCCTTTATTACCCTGCAGCAAGAAACCGCTAAGTCCCAAACTCTGGCTCACCCCAATATAGTGACTGTTCACGATTTTGATCGGGATGGCGACACTCTTTATATGACTATGGAGTTGTTGGAAGGTGAACCCCTGGATCAGTTGATTCATCAGCACAAGGATAAAGGTCTTCCCAAAGAACAGGTCTGGTCAATTACACGTGATCTGGCCGCCGCTCTGTCTTACGCGCATCAACGACATTTAATTCACGCGGATTTCAAACCCGGTAATATTTTTGTGACCGATGATGGTCACGCCAAAGTGTTGGATTTTGGTATCGCACGTGCTGCGTCTAAAGAAGCGCAAAAACATAAATTCGATGCGGGTCAATTGGGTGCTTTGACACCCGCTTACGCCACCATCGAAATGATCAATGATGAACCCATCAGTTTTTCTGATGATGTTTATGCATTGGCCTGTGTGGTTTATGAAATGTTGATGGGACGCCACCCATACAATCATCGATCAGCACTGGATGCTCTTGCCAAAGATATAAAACCCAAACGTCCTGCCCATTTGAATAACACTGAGTGGAAAGCGTTACAGCGCGGTTTGGCACTCAAGAAAAAAGATCGTTACGCAACTATTGATGAGTTTTCAGCTGCACTGTTTCCCAAGTCGCTGTCGCTGGGTGTGAAGCTGGCGTTGGGTGTTGCATTGGTATTGTCTTTGGGAGGTGGTTGGTTTGGTTATCAACAATTTCAAGCCCAACAAGAACTGCAGCTTAAATTCGATGAAAAAATGGCATCCGCTCAAAGCTGTTTTGATAAAAAAGATTTTGAATGTGCGGTGGCTGCCAGTTTGGTCGCGGTGAATTTGAACCCCGATAGTCAAGCGGCGAAAGATTTATTAAAGCAATCGCAAACAGCAGACGCCGCCAATCAAAAAAATAAACAGATCACTCGGTTATTAAAAGAAGCCAGCGCCTGTGTTGAATCTCAGGATGCTGCCTGCGTGCAGGTGAAATCGCGCGATATTCTGACGCTTGATCCAAAACATCCACAGGGTTTGGAATTGGCGAGTCAAGCCAGTCAAATGTTGGACCGGGATGCGGTTAAGTCCTGGATTGAAGAAGGTAAAAAATGTCTGGACCAGAACGATGTGAGTTGCGCCAGAATGTTTTTGGAAAAAGCCGAAGCGCTTGAGAAAGATTCAGTCCCGGTACAGACGTTCCGTGATCAGATAGCCAGTATCGAAGCACAGCAAGCTGAAAAACTTCAGCAGCAAGAAGCAGTGAACAAACAAGCATTGCAAGCGGCTAATCTATGCCTCACCCGCAATAATTATCAATGTGCGCTGGCTCATGCGGACGAAATACTGACGAGAGATCCAGGTAACGGTGATGCAATTGCGCTGAAGCAGCGAGCAGAATTGGCCGAGCAACAAAACCGTGAAGTCACACAGAAAGTACAAAAGTTATTGGCAGAAGCTGATACCTGTATGCTGAAAAAGAATTACGCTTGCGCTATAGCCAAAGCCGAAACTGCGTTGGATTTATCGCCCAACAATCCGCAAGCCTTGGCCAAAAAACGTAAAGCGATGGAAACTCAACAAAAGCTGAAAGAATCAGGCTTTAATATTCGTTAAGAGGAGAAGGAAATATCATGAAAAAATTTATCATAGTGTTAATACTCTCGATCTTCAGCATCAACAGCAGCCAGGCTTTTGATCTTAAAGATTTGAATCGCGTTTTTGATAAATCCTATAAGTGCAAAAAAGGCGATAAAAAATGCAAGAAAAAGGAGCACTTGAAAGCGGTTGCCAGGGTTGCAGCTGTAGCAGTAGCGGCTACGGTTATTACCAAAATGATTATTAAACATCGCTCCAAAAAACTTGAGGACGAAAAGCAAGTTGCTGAAGAGTACAAAAAAGAACACAAGACTTTACCAGAACAGGCCTACGCGGCTGAATATGTCACTAACGCTTTGCCCGGCACAGTTGTACAGCCGGGAAAAGAAATTGTAATTAAATCCGATATTCTGGTGGTTCCCGGAGCCAAACAAAAAAGCACCTTGATTGAAGAGCGTCTGGCGATTTTTGACAACGAAGACAACACCAAAGAATTAAAATCACTCACCAAAGCCGTCAACAAAAAAACCAAAAAAGCCGGTCGTTATGAAAATGAATTTTCCTTCACACT
This sequence comes from uncultured Cellvibrio sp., assembly GCA_966252135.1. Taxonomy (GTDB): domain Bacteria; phylum Pseudomonadota; class Gammaproteobacteria; order Pseudomonadales; family Cellvibrionaceae; genus Cellvibrio. The sequence continues at coordinate 174,831 of CBINNU010000007.1, forward strand.
ACCTGAAGGTATTCCACAGGGCGTATATCCCGTCAAAACAGAATTGCTACTCGATGGCAAAGTGGTGGATTCTTCCGAAACCGGTTTGCAATTGGTTTTATATATCGATGATCAAGGTAAGTGGATGTACGCCTTGGCGAGGTTGTAAAAAACAGGCGTAATGCGTCAAAAACACAAAAACAAAACCCCGTTACTTGCGTAACGGGGTTTTTTCATTTTGGTGCCAGGAAAGGACAAGAAAAATAGTATTAAGTAATTGATTTTAAAATAATAAAATTTTTTTATTCTCGTCGGTGCCAACGGCGATACCAACAAAAGTTGGGCGCTGTACTGACTTTCCCTTGCGCGTAGTAGCCGCAAAACACCCTTTTTAGGGGGGTGAAAAATACCCTTTTTATAGAGGGGAAATATTTCCTTGGCCCCTATGATGTCCATAAATACCCTTTTTTAGGCGTCATTCTCGGTCGGGTAAGCCCTAGAGTTCGATTTGTTTGCTAAGTCCATGGAGCCCGCCAATTCCATTGCGCTGCAACATTCTAAAAAGCCGTTTCGGTGTCCAGTGGTTGCCCCTGCTAGTAGTCAGGTTAGCGCTGTTTAAGTTTGCCACTACAGTTCTGTAACTAGGTAAGCGCCAGTGTCTTTTGCCTTGAATATTTTTAACTATTTCGATGATCTTTTGATTGGCCGCTCTTTGTTGTGCGTGAGTCATTTCGTCGGTGCCTCTTTGGGTTTTATCCGGCTGGTGCCGTAGTTTTTCGTTTGTGCTGGCTTGTAGCCTTTTCCGCGACCTTTTGCGAAGTAAGAGAGCCGCATAATGGCTTCTTGTGTTTGCTGCCTGTTGTCTCGCGTTAATCGGTAATAGGGGTTCTCGGGTAACCAGCTTTTTCCATCTAAAAATTCCCAACTGGTTTTTACCATTGCCCAAATCAAACTTGGCTTTTGGATTTTATTGCCGTCGAGCATTAACGCAAAGTGATAGTGTTGTTGCTTTGCCTTTTCTTGTTCCCGCACCCAGCAATAACCAAAGCGAGTTAGTTTGTAGTGCCGCATCACTTGCCGCGACAATCGCCGAATAAAATCAGTGATCGTTTTATTGGTGTCTGTGTGTTCAGGGCAGTGCAAATCAAAACGAAATACCAGCACTTTGTTGTGATGGCTCAGCATGGCAAAAAGCTGTTCCATTATTGATTGCATTGCTTGTTTGTAGATGCCACTGGTGCGCGTGTCTATTTGCCACCACTCGCTATTAAACTCAATCAATGGGCTTGTGATTATGTAATTCACAGGCCATGTCTTATTGAGTGGGGGAGGATTGAAGGCGCCATAGATATTATAAAGTAACCTAGCAAAGTCGCAGGGGGGGCAGGTAAGCTAACTTTTTGATTTACATAAGAATTAAGGCTGTCTGTCATCACAAAAACGGGGTAAAAAACCTGCAGGGTTTGTCCAATGCGGTTTGCTAGGTGCGCTAAGTTTTTGATTAAAAAGCCTTTTATATTTTTAAAATCGAATAGTTTTCGTGTGAGGTGCATGGCGTGATAATCTGTTGATGGCTAGCGGTTCAGGTCGCCAAACTTTCACCGCTAGCCAGTTTTAAATAAGCCCGCTTAGGCAATTGTTTAAGCGGGTTTTATTTTTCTACCTGACTGCAACGAACTACTTCAAAGTGAGATTCGATTAAGTAGGCTTCATTTTTTCTTGTTTCCTTTTTGAGTTGTTTGATTGCTTCGGCTTCGTCTTTAGCATCAACCGGAACCCGCCACTTTCGGTGTTCAATCACATCAATATTAAATCGCTGCATGATTACCTCCAGCTAATTGAATAAGTACATAACGAGCTACATTGTGGTGAACAAAACCGTTGCTATCGGTGATGGTAATACGTGTAGTAAGTATTTGATGACCTTGCTGCCTGAGTTCTTTAATCCTTGCAGCGGGCTGCATTATGTTTAACCTGTCGCGCGCATAAAGCGTATTGACCGCCCCCAGTGTTTGCAGGGCATGCAACATACGTTTTCTCTGTGCATTTGCGCTGGTGTTTGCAAGGTGTTTGCGTTTCATTTCTCACCCCCAACACTTTCAATGTAGCGGCGTATGTCTTCAATTCGCCATGCAGTGCATCTCTTGGAAAGGATGACTGGTTGCGGATAAATGCCTGCTTTTACACCTGCCCACCAAGTAGATTTGGACACTGGGATGATGGCGGGTATTGGTGGAATCGCGTTTGTATCTCCGATGATGTTTCTAATTCTTAGAAACCCTGTTGGAGGAAGCTGGTTCATAGTGGTTTTCTCCGTAGTAATTGATACGGCACCAGCATAAGTTTTTATTTTTGGACAGAAGGATGTGTGTCCAGGCTATTATTTAGGGGGGGAAGTGTAACGCTGAATTGTTTTAACACTAACGCCAAACTTGCTTGCAACTTTCGATCTGGCTTCGGTGATTCCTATTTCGGGGCTTGATGCAACTATTTCGTCGAGCGCTGACTGATACTCCGCATACCTCACGTTTCTCTCGGTATTGGTTCCGTAAGCCTTCGCATGCCCTTTTTTTCCTCCACTCGATACTTTCTTTCCTATTTGTGCATCTCTTTCCCAATTAAATTTTAAGTTTGCCTCCGAATAAAGAAGCCCAAACTCAATACCTTTTTGGTAAATGCGAAAAACATCAGTTTCAGGATTATCTAGCGCTTTCCAATAGGTGTCGTCAAGACTCCCCAGACTTTGAAGCATCGCTAACAGTCTTGCGGCATAGCCACCAGCCGAATCACTCAACAAATACTCATCTTCTTGAGTTGCTTGGGAAACATTGCATATTGAGTGAAGAGAATCTGTGTTCTCGGCACTATAAGCTTCCCACCACAAACACCATTCGTTCCAGCATTTATTCCTCTCATCAACTGAAGTATCGTTTGAATGAGCACATTCAAAAGTTGCTCTGATTTCGCTGGGTATTTCTCTCCATTTTTCTTTCCCGAGCCATAGAACGGATCGCATGTTGTGGGGAAGCCCACAGGACTCCAAAATTCCACTTAGAAATTTTTCAAGTTCTTTAGGGTGATAAATGCGATTCATAATCGCACAATTACTAGGAAGTCTGTCAGGACTGAATATTTTTGGAAATTTATTGTTCTCGTTTTTTTCCTCAAAATAGTACTTTTGATTCTTTTCATCAACAATATATTTGATTTCAGTTATTCCAGAACCTATGGATATTTTGTTTGAGTCATTATCGGGCATTTCATGTGGCTCTTATGTTTCTCATAAAATTCGCTGTTATCACATTGGCACCAGCTGCTTGTGCTTTTAGGTTATCCAAATAATCTGCCCACCATTCCATCATCTTCACTCGGTCATCTTTGTATTGTGCGTGGTGCGTGTAAGCGGCTCGCACGCCGTTGCGTTCCATGTGGCTCATTTGGCGTTCGATTGCGTCGGGGTTAAAACCCTGTTCATTCAAAATTGAACAAGCAGTAGTGCGTAAACCGTGGGGAACACATTTGGCTTTGCCCTGGGTGTTGCCGTCATAACCTAAACGGAAAATAGCGCGGCGCATGGTGTTGTCACTCATGGGGTCGGTGATGCGGCGCTCGGATGGAAATAGCAATTCAAACTGGCCGGTGTGCTCGCGAATTTTTTCGAGTAGGGCTAGCGTTTGCGAAGCCAGCGGGACTATGTGGTCGGTTTTCATTTTCATGCGCGCAGCGGGAATGCGCCAAAGCTTTTCGCCTAGATCAAATTCATCCCAGCGCGCGCCGCGCAGTTCGCCGGAACGCACAAAAGTGAGCAATAACAATTCAATTGCATAGCGCGTGATAGGCTGCCCACCATAGGTGGCTAGGTTGCTGATAAATTGCGGTAGTTGTTCAGGGGGTAGTGCGTCTCTGTGTTTTGTCTGACGTGCTTTTGATGTGAGTTCGCGGGCTGGGTTGGTTTCAATGTGCCCTAGCTCCACAGCGTAAGCAAACACGCGGCGCACATCCTGCAGCACGCGCTTGGCTACATCCAAGGCGTCGCGCTGCTCTATGTGTTTAATAATGGTTTTGATGTGTGGCGGGCGAAGTTCGGTGATGGGGGTGATGCCAATGCGCGGGAACACATCGGCTTCTAAGCGGCCTATAACGCGCTCGCCGTGGCTTGGTGTCCAGTGCCCAAGGTTGTGGTGCCACCAGTCGCGCGCGATTGCTTCAAAGGTATTGGTGGCGGCTAATTGCTGCTTTAGCCTTTCCTGTTTTTTGTCGAGTGAAGGATCAATGTTTTTGGCGAGTTTGTTTTTTGCGTTCTCGCGTTCTTTGCGCGCATCTTTCAAACCAATTTGGGGATAGGTGCCAATGGCTAAAGTTTTTTGTTTTCCTGCAAAACGGTAAGCGAGTCGCCAGCATTTTGTGCCGTTGTTTTTGACAAGCAAATACAGGCCGCCGCCATCAGTGATTTTGTAATCGCTCGCGCGGGTGTTTGCTTGTTTGACTTCAATGTCGGTGAGCTTGTTGGTCGCCATTTGATTGCCGAGGTGATTTCTCGATACCAACAACGATACCAACAAATATCTGCGATTGTAAGGGACTTGGTCGGATAATCTCGGACACTAAAAACGCAAAAACCCGCTGTTTTAGCGGGTTTCAGTGCTTGTTTGGATAATGCCAAACTCATAAATGGTGCCCAGGAAAGGACTTGAACCTTCACGACTTGCGTCACCAACACCTGAAGCTGGCGTGTCTACCAATTTCACCACCTGGGCATAGGGGCTACTGCTGAGGTGGCGCACTATAAAGAGCGACTTCTACCTTGTCAACTGAGGTTTTGGTTGGGTTTGTCATGGTGGCTGGCTTATACTGCGGCCACATCCTGAACAATCACGAAGGCTTAAAACTTGGCTAAGCGAAAAAAAATCCATCAAGACCCATTTGCGGCGCGTGAAGCCGAAAAATACCAAAATCCCGTCCCCAGTCGGGAATACATACTGGAATTACTCGACTCCGCCGATCAGCCAATTACCCATCAACAAATGTGCGAGATGCTCAAAATCGTCGATGAAGAGCGTGTTGAAGCTTTGCGCCGACGTTTGATTGCCATGGCGCGCGACGGACAATTGATCAGTAACCGCCGGGATGCTTATTTGCGCTCTGACAAAATCGACATGGTGCGCGGTGTGGTTCAGGGGCATAGGGACGGTTACGGATTTGTGATTCGTGCGGATGGTGGTGATGATATTTATTTGCACAATCGTCAAATGCGCAAAGTATTTGATGGTGATGAGGTTCTGATTCGATTGGTGGGTGAGCAATATCGCGGCAAAGAAGAAGGCTCAATTGTCGAAGTGCTTGCGCGCAACACCACACAATTGGCTGGTCGTTTTTTTAGCGAAAACGGTTTGCAATTTGTTCGCCCGGAAAATGCCCGCATCACACAAGATATAATGATTCCTTTCGGTGCCTATGGCGGTGCGACTCACGGCCAAATAGTGGTAGTCGAGATTACCTTGCAACCGGATAAAAATCGCTTACCTGCGGGCCGTGTGATTCAAGTATTGGGTGACCATATGGCGCCCGGTATGGAAATTGAGTTAGCTATTCAAGCGCACGGTATTCCGAATTTTTGGCCGGAAGATGTTAAAAAAGAAGCGGCGGCTTTGTCATCCGACGTCAGCGAAAAAGATAAAAAACATCGTGTTGATTTGCGCGATTTGCCACTGGTCACAATTGATGGTGAAGACGCGCGCGATTTTGATGATGCTGTTTATTGTGAAAAACGTCGCGGTGGTTGGCGTTTGTATGTCGCGATTGCCGATGTCTCGCATTATGTTGCCGTCGATTCTGCTTTGGATAAAGAAGCCATTGCTCGTGGTAATTCGGTGTATTTCCCGGATTATGTTGTGCCCATGTTGCCTGAGGCTTTATCCAACGGGCTGTGTTCGTTGAATCCGGCCGTTGATCGTTTGTGTATGGTCTGCGAGATCAACATTAGTCCCGCTGGCCGCATCACGGCTTATGAGTTTTATGAAGCCGTGATGCATTCGCATGCGCGATTGACTTATACCAAGGTCGACAAATTATTGCGCGGTGTCGATCAAGAGTCAGAAAATTTACGCCAGGAATATTCGCGTTTGATGCCGGTCATCGAACGTTTGCAAAAATTATTTGAATGCTTGCGTGCTGCGCGTGATCAACGCGGCGCAATCGATTTTGAAACAGTCGAAACACGGATAATGTTTAATGAAGAACGCAAGATCGAAAAAATTGTTCCGATCAAGCGTAACGATGCGCACAAATTAATTGAAGAATGTATGTTGTGCGCTAATGTTTGCGCGGCAGACTTTTTACAAAAACATCATTTAACGGGCTTGTATCGTGTACACGAAGGTCCATCCGAACAAAAACTGGCAAACCTTCGTCAGTTTTTAGCGGAACTGGGTTTTGGTTTGGGCGGTGGGGATCATCCGACCTCTGCCGATTATCAACAAGTCATGCAAATGATTCAGGGCCGCAGTGATTCGCATATGATTCAAACTGTGATGCTGCGCAGTATGCGCCAAGCTATGTATCAGGTTGAGAATCACGGGCACTTTGGTTTGGGTTACGAAGCTTATACGCACTTCACCTCGCCGATTCGTCGCTACCCGGATTTGTTGGTGCATCGTGCAATACGTTCGGTGATTCGCAGCGATAAACCTTCCACCCATGTGCGCCGAGTCGAATTCGCAAAAGCGCTACCCTTGCGAAAAATATATCCCTACTCCATGAGTGATATGTTGATGTTTGGTGAGCAATGTTCGCGCACCGAACGTCGCGCTGACGAAGCGACTCGCGATGTGGTGAGTTGGTTGAAGTGTGAATTTTTACGCGATAGAGTTGGTGAAGTATTTGAAGGTCATGTCAGTTCAGTCACCAGCTTTGGATTGTTTGTTGAACTGAATGATCTTTATGTTGAAGGTTTGGTACACATCACATCACTGCCACATGACTATTATCGATTTGAACCGGCGATGCATCGATTAATGGGTGAAAGAACCCGCAAAGTCTTTGGCTTGGGTGATGATCTGTTAGTCAAAGTGGTGGGTGTTGATCTTGATAATCGCAAAATTGATTTTGAACTTGAATCCGTCATCAGCCAACATAAACCAAAAAAATCGTCGACCAATGTAAAAAAATCCACCTCGAAAAAATCTGTGTCAACAAAAGCTGCAGGGGGTGACGCGAGTGGCACTAAAGGTAAAAAAACGGCAAGCAAATCAAAGGCGACTAAAGTTCAGCCTAAGTCAGAAAAGAAGACTAAGGCAAAGACTGCAACCGCTAAAAAGAAGGCTGTTCCTGCGAAAAAAGTGGCTAAAAGTGATGCGAAGAGTCCACGACGGACAACTGTCAATGGACGAGGCAAAAAGTGAAAACTGAGTTAATTTTTGGTTTGCACTCTGTTCAAGCTATTTTAAAAACTGCACCACAACGAATTTTGACCTTGCATGTGTTGCAGGGGCGTAACGATCAAAAGTTACAGAAAATTTTACAACAGGCGCAAACCAATCAAATTTCAGTCAACAGTACCTCTCGCCAAAAACTGGATGAGATGGTGCAAGATGAAAATCATCAAGGTGTAGTCGCTGTTTGTAATCCTGGTGAAATTCAGGATGAAATCTTTTTATTTAAATTGCTGGAAAATTTAACCGAACCGGCATTTTTATTGATATTGGATGGCGTAACCGATCCCCATAATTTGGGCGCTTGCATGCGCACTGCAGAAGCCGCAGGTGTTCACGCAGTGGTTGCACCCAAAGATAAATCAGCCGGTTTGACATCAGTTGCTCGCAAAGTCGCGTGCGGTGCTGCAGAAGTATTACCTTTTGTGTCGGTCACCAATCTCGCAAGAACCTTAAAAAAATTGCAGGACAAAGGTGTCTGGTTGTACGGCACCTCGGGCGACGCTGAAAAATCTGTGTACGAAACCGATTTAAAAGGATCGATTGCCATTTTAATGGGCGCTGAAGGTGATGGTATGCGTCGACTCACAACTGAAACCTGCGATTACTTGATGAATATTCCCATGGCAGGAATGGTGAGTAGTTTGAATGTGTCGGTGGCAACGGGTGTGTGTTTGTTTGAGGCGGTTCGGCAGAGAAGAACTTAAACCGCGACCACCCCGCCTGCGGCACCCCTCCGAAGGAGGGGAATTTTAGTAGGTGCCACATCCATTCCCCTCCCTTGGAGGGGTGCCCGAAGGGCGGGGTGGTCAGATCTTGAGTCGGAGAAAATTATGAAAAAGTTAACAACACTTTTTATATTGGTAATCACTTTGGGCTTAATCACCGCCTGCTCCCCAAAAGTCGGCAGCCCTGAGTGGTGTGAAAAAATCAAAGAAAAAGATAAAGGCGAACTCACTGTGAATGAAGCAAAAGATTTCGCCAAGCACTGTATTTTTAAATAACCTGTTAAAAGAGAATTGCGATGTACGATCATTTTGATGGATTGATTTTTGATATGGATGGCACATTGGTGGATAGCGGCAAGTTGCACGAAAAAGCCTGGTCGGCAACACTCGAGCGTTATTCGATCCCGTTGGATTTTGCGCTGATGCGTTCGCTTGCCGGAGTGCCAACTAAGGGAACAATTGAAATCTTACTCAAACATTTTCAAGTGCCTGCATTGGCAAGTCTCGATGAAATGAATGATTTCAAAGAGCAATTTGTGCACGAGCATATGCATCAATTTGTTAAGCCCACTGCATTGATGGAAGTTGCCGAGCAATATTTTGGCAAAAAACCTATGGCTGTCGGAACTGGTGCTTACACACCGGAAGCGCAGTCCATTTTGAAAATATGCGGGCTTGATCGATTTATTCAGGTAGTGGTGGGTGCTGATCAGGTAAAAAATCCCAAACCCGCGCCTGATACCTTTTTACGTTGTGCGGAATTATTAAACCTGAATCCAACCAAATGCGTTGTGTTTGAAGATTCACATCTGGGTTTACGTGCTGCTGCGGATGCAGGCATGGCGGGTATCGATGTGTTAAAAGTTCACAATATAGTGAATGATTATTTTCTGTGATTTTCCCGGTAGTTAATGTAAATACATACAGACTTTATTTTTTCCACTGGTTTTGGCTTTATAGAGTGCATTGTCCGCTTTGTGTATTTGCTCGCTTGCTGACAGACAATGGCTATTGTCGGCAACTCCTGCGCTGAAACTTAGGTTGAATTTTTGTGTGCCCTCAATGAAGTCAATTTGAAAAAAGCTTTTGCGCAACTCATTCGTCAGTGCGCCTGCATCTTGTAATGATGTTTCAGCTAACACCAGCATAAATTCTTCGCCACCATAGCGTCCGATTTGATCTTGTGGTCGTAAGCGTTGTTGAAGTAACTGGGAAAAGGCTTTTATAACTTTGTCCCCGGTTTGATGGCCCCAGGTGTCGTTAACAGCTTTAAAGTTATCCAGATCAATCATCACGAAACTACAAACGCGTTTATGACGTTTGGATAAAGCAAAGCAACGTTCGGCAGCCAGTTGTATCTGGGCATGATTGAGTAATCCGGTAAGACTATCTTCATACATAAATGATGACAAAATTTTTGCCCGCTCAACCCGGCTTTTAATTTGACTGACCAGCTCGGAAAGCGGCATACCTTTTTGCAGTAAGTCGTCGGAGCCTATTTCCAATAACTGGGTTTTTTGATCCATATGAACATCGCCTGAGAAAAACAAAATCGGAATTGATTGATACTCAGGATATTGCCGTATCACGGCAGCCAGCTCATCACCTTGAACAATAGGCATATTAATATCCAACACAATCAAGTCTGGTCTGTGTCTTTCAAGTCGATCCAATACTTCCAATGGGTTATCAGAAACATCAACTTTCATACCGGCTGCTTGCAAGACCGTCGAATAATATTCGAGTATGGATAGTTGATCGTCGACTAAAAAAATATGCGGTGGTTTTAGTGGGTTGATATTTAGTTCCGTGCGAATAATATTGACCAAGGCTGGAACATCAGCGGGTTTGACTATGTATGCGCTGGCGCCGGCACGGACGGCTGCAAGTCGACGCTCGAAATCATTTTGCACTGATAAAATAAAAGTTTTTATTTGTTGTTCTGATAGTTGTTTGCAGAGATCGAAGATCCAGGATTCTGAAAAGTTGGGAATGATCAAGTCGAGAATTACCAATGAAGGTTTTTCTTGACGAATTTTTTCCAGCATTGATAAAGGTTCGTGAAAATGTTTGGCATTAAAGCCATATGCATTGAGGTTTTCAATCAGTACGGTTGATGCTGCCAAATTGTCATCCATGTAATAAATTAAAATCGTGTTAGTAGATTGATGCTTATTCGTGACGGCCGCATCAGCGAATACCATATCTTGAATCGGGTCTTCGTTTAGTTGTTGTCTTGATCCGGTAATGTCGCCCGCTACATCCAACAGGCGTTGCAGTTCGTTCTCTATAGGTTCGCGGTCGTCAGTATGACTTTTTTGAGCTGAATCCTGTGTAAAAGGTTTTAGCAAGCTCTCCAGTTGTCGTGCTTGTATACTCAGGTCGGTGAAACCAAATGTTCCGCTGGTGCCAATTAAGCTATGAATATTTCTATGCAATCGAGTAACTACCGATAAATCCCAATTTTGGAAAATATAATTCCAGTCATCAATAATGGTTTGAATTTTTTCCGGTAGCTGCGCAGCATATTGGTCGCGTAGCTTTTTTAAATGCTCTTCGAAATTATTGGTTGTATTGGTCATTCGGATTAATACCCTGCTTTGTTCATGGATAGAGGGAATTCCATAAATACTATGCTGCTGGTGGTGCTGGTGTTTTCTTTGATAATAGTTTCAATTCCGCAATAGGCGTTAATCGCTCCAAGAGTTTTCTGATTTTCATTCCAGTGTTCTAATTTATTAAGGTCGGACATGGTACGATTGGACTTGTCAATAAAATATATACGTACCTTCCCCTTCATCTGCTCCACCAAAATTTTTATTTCACTAAAAGGGGGATGATACTGAGCGGCTAATTCTAAAAAATAGGCAAGCACTGACTCAAAAAGATCTTGATTGACTAGAATGTGTTCGTCGTATAGTTGGCTCGCCAGAGCAAAGCGAGCGCCTTTCACTTCGGCAATATGTTGATAGTTTTTCAGTGTTCGATTAATTAAATCGGTTGCATTTAGTGATAGCGGTTGTTCATTATCCATGACGTTTTTCGGCGTTTTTTGTAATATTTTTTTAATAGATTCTTGTATTTTTTTTGTATGTATATCGGCTATTTTTATCAGGTTTTTGCTGGTGGTATGTTTTTCTTCCAGAATATTTTTATCAAGGCTGTTGAGTGATAAACATATTGCATGCAATGAAGGTCTCAACTCACGAGACAGATTTTGTAATAATTTTTGGTTTAGTTCTTTCATTAAGTGTTTTTCGCTAATGTCACGTGCTATACCGATAAACATAGGTTCGCCTTCGCGGGTAATGGATGACACCATTAAATCCATTGGGAATTCTTTGCCGTTACGTCTTAAGCCTATGACTTCCCTGCCTATTCCTATAATGCTGGATTTTCCTGTGCGTAAATAATCGCTAATCTTTTGTGAATGCTCCTGCCGATAATTGGCTGGCATTAATAGGTCAATTTTTTCGCCGAGTATTTGCTCTGCTTTGTAACCAAAAATAGTTTCGGCCGCTTTATTAAACGAGCGAATCAATCCGTATTTGTCCATGGTGATAATGCCGTCAGCAATATCATCCAGAATGGTTTGAGTTTGGATACTGGTTTCTTCCAATACGGCAATATCCTGTTTGTGTTGTCGTTGCAGCAGCAGGGTATGCATGAATTGTGAAATTAAGATGTTGATAGGATTTAACAGCTCAACGGTGGCTTGGTTGTAGGGGCGGTTGCTATTGGCCAAACACATAATGGCTAATAGTTGATGGCCACGAAATACAGGTAAGCCAATAAAATTATGAATATCGGGATGTTTATCCGGCATGCCTATGCTGCGAATATCGCGCCTTGGGTTTTCGCAGAAAACCGGCTTTCCCGAGAGCATTATTTTCCCAAATAAACCATTTAAATTACGAAATTCTATGGATGATTTATGTTGTTGTTGAAAAAAAGAATTGTTGACCCCTGGTGCTGAGTGAACCAATATTTTCATATAGGGTTTATTGTCAGAATCATAATAAACTTCACCAATAAATCCCATTTCACTGGCCGTTGTTTCGGTGGTTTTATCTATGATCAATTGCATTGCCTGCAGATGATTTTTATCTGCGATAAATTGGCTTTGTGCCAGCGTCACTATCGCATCAACGTCGCGATTGTTTTGTAATTCGCGACTGAGTTTCAATAGCACATCATTGTGCTGAATTTGTTTGCGCAGTTCTTTTGCGGTACGACCGCTACTGGCGATCACAAATATCATAAATAGAACCGTCATGGCTGACATAGCAAATGCAGTTGGGCTGTCACCCACGACTATTTTGATGGTGAGTGGGCATATGGCCAGTAGTCCAAATCCCAATGCAGAAATCCGATCGGCAGAAAGTGATGTCAGCGAACCGCTCACAACACCGGCTAACGAGAAACTGAGCAAGGCTTGATAAATGGAGTCATCTGCATAAATCAACAGGGCTGCACTCCCCCAGGCAATTCCACTGGCCAGGGCACCTATACGAAACAGTACGAGCCACAGCGCGACCGGATAAATTTGCATGGCATTTAGCCAAAACTGCCAGAGTGCCAACCTTGCGATCAGAGTGGCACCTAAAATCAAATTCCAGATAATAATTTCAGCCTGGCCAATAACAGGCAGATGCGACACGCTCAGCAGCAGAGCGATGATTAATGATGAAATAAGTGATAGCGGCAGGCCCTTGTATAGCAGCTGCACTTGCTCGAGGCGATAGGCACCTTGGGATGTTGGATTCGATAGATCTTCCGAATCGTGTGGCTCGCTCATTGATTTGGCCCAATCGTTATTGGTTGGAGCAAGCCACAAACCCTGCGGCTCGCACGGCTTGAGTATAGATCAAGCCATACGGGCCGCTAGGGATAGAAATCACGAATAAAGTCGATACTCTTCCGGAATTTGTTCAACCTTATCAATAGGTTCGCGCAGTTTGTGCAATATGCCGTCGCGAATATCGTAAATCCAGCCGTGAATAGTCAGGTCTTGCCCGCGAGCCCAGGCGTTTTGCACTATGTTGCTGCGCGCAATATTGTCCACCTGTTGGATTACGTTGAGTTCACACAGACGATTGACTCGATCATCTATATCGGGGATGGAATCTATTTGCGCTTTGTTGTTGGAATAGACGTCGCGAATATTACGCAACCAATAATCAATCAAACCCAATTTGCGATTTTCCAACGCTGCTTTCACACCGCCGCAACCATAATGGCCTGTGACCATCACATGTTTGACTTTAAGAAATTCGACGGCGTAATTGAGAACGGTCATGCAGTTGAGATCAGTGTGAATCACCACATTGGCAACATTGCGGTGTACAAATAATTCACCCGGGGCGAGATCCACGATCTGATTAGCGGGGACGCGGCTGTCAGAACAGCCAATCCATAAATATTCCGGTGCCTGTTGTTTGGCGAGAGTGGAAAAAAATTCAGGATCTTTTTGTTTAATGTCATTTGCCCATTTGATATTGCTGGCAAACAAACTATCTAAATCGCTCATAGAGGCTCCAGTATCAGTGTCACTTTTGGAAACCCCGGCAGTATAGGGAATGCGGATGATGAATGGTAGTTTTGCCTCAGAGTTAAAAATGTGCAATGGTGGTGCAGTGTTTTACAGGAGGCATAATATGCACAGCAGCAAAATAATTACCCTGATTTTAATAAGCCTATTTAGCCACAGTGTGCTGGCTTTGGAGCTCACGCAAACGTCACCCGATGGCAAAATTGAATTTCGTATTAATGATGAAGCTGGTTTGCCTAATTATTCAATTTGGTATCACGGTCAGGAAGTTATCAAAAAATCCGGCCTTGGTCTGGAATTTAAAACGATTGATGGTTTTATCCGCGATCTGAAAATAATTAAAGAAGAAAAATCCTCAAAAGATTTTACCTGGGAGCAACCTTGGGGTGAGCAGCATGTGATGCGCGATCATCACAATGAATTGCTGGTAAGTTTTTCAGGTATTCAGAATGATAAAAAAATTCTGCGCTTGCGCGTGAGATTGTTTAATGATGGCGTGGGTTTCCGTTATGAAGTACCCGAACAAAAACATCTTGGCAAGATAAAAAATAATTTTGTTGAAGTCGTGGATGAAAAGACGGAATTTGTCATTCCTGAACCCGATAAAACAATCGCTTGGTGGATTCCCTCGCGCAATTGGAACCGTTACGAATTTTTATACAACACAACTGCCGTAAAAGATCTGGACCGGGCGCATACGCCATTTACCTTTCGGTTGTCATCCGGTGTGCATTTAAGCATTCATGAAGCTTCGCTAACGGATTACGCCGCAATGACTCTTGATCAACAGCGCGATGGTGTGATGAAAGCCGATCTAACGCCTTGGTCTGACGGCATAAAAGTCAAAACCCAATTGCCCTTTCATACGCCATGGCGAACCATTCAAATTGCACAAAATGCATCGGGATTAATAAATTCCAGTTTAATTTTGAATTTAAACGAGCCCAATAAATTAGGCGATGTCAGTTGGGTAAAACCCGGAAAGTATATTGGCATCTGGTGGGGTATGCATGTAGGAACCCAAACCTGGGGTTCAGGCCCCAAACACGGCGCCACTACAGAAAATACCAAAAAATTAATGGATTTCGCTGCGCAATATGGTTTCGATGGTGTGTTAGTCGAAGGTTGGAATATAGGTTGGGACGGCGACTGGTACAACAATGGTGATATTTTTAGTTTTACCAAAACCTATCCTGATTTTGATTTGCCGGAAATCACCCGTTACGGATTGCAAAAAAATGTGCGTTTGATTGGTCATCATGAAACATCCGGTGCTGTCATCAATTATAAAAATCAAATGGCGGATGCATTTGATCTGTATAAAAAACACGGTGTCACTCAAGTCAAAACCGGTTATGTCGCCGACGGCGGAAAAATCAAACGAATTGATGAAAACGGAATTGTTCGAAATGAGTGGCACGATGGTCAATTTACTATAGGTGAATATTTGCGATCCGTTACTGAAGCGGCAAAACGTCATATCAGTATCAATACGCACGAGCCAATAAAAGATACGGGCCTGCGCAGAACCTATCCAAACTGGATTGCGCGCGAAGGTGCACGCGGTCAGGAATATAACGCTTGGGGCTCACCACCGAATTCACCTGAGCACACAGTAATATTACCTTTCACGAGAATGCTATCCGGCCCTATGGATTACACACCGGGCATTTTTAATTTGGCACCCTATGGTTTGGATGCTGAAAATCGTGTGTGTTCAACTCTGGCAAAAGAATTGGCTTTGTATGTTGTCATTTACAGCCCGATTCAAATGGCCGCGGATTTAATCGAAAATTATTATGAAAAAGATGGCAAGACGATAAAGCCAGCCTTTCAATTTATTCGTGATGTACCGACTGATTGGGAAAAGTCACAGGCGCTTGCAGGCGAAGTAGGGGATTACATTGTGATAGCACGTCAACAACGCAACAGCGAAGACTGGTTTTTAGGTGCAATTACGGATGAAAATGCGCGTGACATAAAAATCGATTTGAGTTTTCTCGGCGCGGATAAACAATATGAAGCACAGATTTATCGCGACGGCGCAAAAGCCGAATGGCAAAAAAATCCTTATGACATGGTGATTGAAAAGAAAACAGTGACTGCGAAAGATCGTTTGGATTTTAAGTTGGGGGCCAGTGGTGGTCTTGCGATAAGGTTCAAGGTGTTGGAGACAAATTAATGTATTGGAGGAATTGCCTTGGCCATTTCCTTATTTCGGGAGGTGGTCATGAACTACCTAAAGAAGTTTTTTCTTCAGGCCTGCCTGAGTTTGCACAAGATTTTCTTTTGCTAAATGACTTCGGTGCAGTGATAGACATTTATGCAGATTTTAACGCTTGCAGTATTTATGATGAATTGTGGTATACGGGGATTTACTATGTCGAGGACAGCAATTTTATGAAGGCTAGGTGGTCATGCGCAGGTTCTCCCAATCCTGAAATTACCTTGAAAAAAGAGGTTATAAGTTCTGGTTGGGAAATGGTGGATGAGACAAGCCTAAATAGTAATCATCTGAAATCAGCTGGATATTTTAATAAAGATGCTACCGTTTTTTGCTGGGCTTTTTCAGAAGGCGTTAGAAGCAGAAACCTGCAACTTAAATGAATTGAAAGAGTAATCTTCTTCAATAGTAAAATTAAATAAAAATGGCGAGTATTTCAATTTACCTATGGATGTATTATGACTGTAACTTTCTATTGGCACGATTACGAAACCTGGGGTGCAAGCCCCGCGTTCGATAAGCCTGTGCAATTCGCCGGAGTACGTACGGATATGGAATTAAATCCTATCGGCGAACCTTTGATGCTTTATTGCAAACCTTCGCCGGATTTTTTACCTGACCCACAATCCTGTTTAATCACGGGCATCACTCCACAGTTGGCGCTTGAAAAAGGTGTTACAGAAAGAGAATTTGTCGCGGCTATTTATCGCGAGCTTGCACAGCCGGAAACCTGTGGTGTGGGATTTAATTCGATTCGGTTTGATGATGAAGTCACTCGTTATTCGCTTTATCGAAATTTTTATGATCCCTATGAGCGCGAATGGAAAAACGGCAACAGTCGGTGGGACATAATGGATGTGATGCGTATGACACGTGCCTTGCGCCCCGAAGGAATTGTCTGGCCCAATTATGAAGATGGTCGCCCTTGTTTTAAACTGGAAGAGTTGAGCAAGGCGAATGGTTTGTTGCACGAAGCCGCGCATGATGCCTTGTCCGACGTTTATGCCACTATTGCAGTTGCAAAATTAGTTAAAACGCAACAGCCTAAATTATTTGATTATGCATTCAAGTTGCGTGATAAACGTTTTGCTGCCACTTTAATCGATATAGAAAACAATAAACCTTTATTGCATTTTTCATCGCGCTTCCCCTCTGAAAATGGCAATGCAGCTTTGGTATTGCCTTTGGCGTTTCATCCGCTGAATAAAAATTCAGTGATAAGCATTAATTTGATGCATGATCCTTCTGTGTTGTTGTCTTTATCAGTAGAAGAATTGCGATCCCGTTTATATACACCCAGCAGTGAATTACCTGAAGGTACTGAGCGTCTTGCGCTGAAAGAAATTCACCTCAATAAATCGCCCATGTTATTGCCTCCTAACATGCTGGACGACAAAGTGGCAGAAAAATTATTGATTGATAAATCCCTCTGCGAAAAACACTGGAAGTTTTTTTACGGCTTGACTTCAGTTGAACATCAACAAGTGATGAAAAAACTTGAAGCTTTGTATGTGGATAATCCTTTCCCGCCTGCTGATGATGTCGAGCAAATGTTGTATCAGGGATTTTTACAAGATTCAGATCGCTACCTGCTCGAACAAGTCCGCCGACTGGATGCGCACGGTCTTAAAAGTCTTAAGCCTGCATTTCTGGATGCTCGCTTGCCCGAACTCCTATTCCGCTACCGCGCCCGCAATTTCCCAACGTCATTAACCGAGTCAGAGCAAATTAAATGGCAAGCCTTTTGTCGTGAGCGACTGCAGAAGAATCGGGTGAATAATCAGCTGTTGAATCTTGAAGAGTATGTAAGTTATTTGGATGGTTTGTTGGCGGGAGATTTGTCGGATAGGGATAAAGCTATCCTTGAGTCGTTGAAAATCTATGCGGATCAACCAATAGTCCAATAAATCTTCCCTACAAACTGTGGGCATTTGGCCGTTATGCGAGTAAAATCCCGCGCCCTGAGAATTCGGAACATTTTGAGGCGCTCCCATGTCATCTATCAAGAAAGTTGTACTGGCCTATTCTGGCGGTTTGGATACCTCGGTCATAGTTAAATGGCTGCAGGAAAATTACCAATGTGAAGTGGTGACTTTTACCGCTGACATAGGTCAGGGTGAAGAAGTGGAGCCTGCCCGTGCCAAGGCGCAAGCCCTTGGTGTTAAACAAATTTACATAGATGACCTGCGTGAAGAGTTTGTCCGCGATTTCGTATTCCCCATGTTCCGCGCCAATACTATTTATGAAGGTGAGTACCTGTTGGGTACCTCGATTGCGCGTCCTTTGATTGCCAAGCGTTTGATCGAGATTGCCAATGAAGTCGGTGCTGATGCCATTTCCCACGGTGCGACTGGTAAAGGTAATGACCAGGTACGTTTCGAATTGGGTGCTTATGCATTAAAGCCTGGTATCAAAGTGATCGCCCCCTGGCGTGAGTGGAATCTGACCTCACGTGAGAGCCTCATGGAATATTGCGAGAAGAACAATATTCCCGTCGATTTCAGCAAAAAGAAAAAATCCCCTTATTCCATGGATGCCAACCTGCTACACATTTCTTTTGAAGGCAAAATCCTCGAAAACCCATGGACCGAGGCTGAAGAGGATATGTGGCGCTGGACTGTTGCGCCAGAAGCGGCACCAGACACAGCAACCTATCTGGACCTGACCTACGAGAAAGGCGACATTGTGGCGATCAATGGCGAAAAAATGTCGCCTGCCACTGTGCTGACCTATTTGAATAAAGTGGGCGGTGAGAATGGTATCGGCCGTTTGGATTTGGTTGAGAACCGTTATGTAGGCATGAAGTCGCGCGGTTGTTATGAAACACCCGGTGGCACCATCATGTTGAAAGCGCACCGCGCAATTGAATCCATCACTCTGGATCGCGAAGTGGCTCACTTGAAAGACAGTTTGATGCCCAAGTACGCCGATATGATCTACAGCGGTTACTGGTGGAGCCCTGAGCGTAAAATGTTGCAAGCGATGATTGATCAATCACAGGTCTATGTTAATGGTGATGTTCGCGTCAAACTTTACAAAGGCAATGTGATAGTCGTTGGTCGTCGCTCACCAGATAGTTTGTTTGACGAAAAAATCGCCACTTTTGAAGATGACGCTGGCGCATACAATCAAAAAGATGCAGAAGGTTTTATTAAACTGAATGCGCTGCGTATGCGTATTGCTGCTAATAAAGGACGTGTTCTTAAATAATCCGAACCGGTGGTGTGATCAATACACCGCCAGTCGATTGGTAAAACCGCGTAAAAAAATCTGTAATTAATTGATGAATGTCAATTGAGTGGCCCGACGAGTGAGACAAAATGCCGCGCATGGGGCAAAATGTCGCGACTCGACTAAACTGGGTCGATTACTGGAAAAGTTTTTATTTTCAAACATGTAAGTAGGTAAGTCCTATGAGTAGTCACGCCACTGTAGCTGGTGATCCACCAGTCTATGACATGGATATAGTTCGTAAATTTTCGATTATGACCATAGTTTGGGGAATATTCGGTATGGGGATAGGCGTACTGATTGCATCGCAATTGGTATGGCCGGAACTCAATAACCTGTTCGCTCCCTATACTAGCTTTGGTCGTTTGCGTCCCCTGCATACCAACGCGGTAATTTTCGCCTTTGGTGGTTGTGCACTCTTCGCGACCTCTTATTATGTTGTGCAGCGTACCTGTCAGGCGCGTTTGTTCGGCGGCTGGTTGGTTCCATTCACCTTCTGGGGTTGGCAAGCCGTGATTGTGCTGGCCGCGATTACCCTGCCGCAGGGTATTACCTCTACCAAAGAATATGCTGAGCTGGAGTGGCCAATCGACATCCTGCTGGCGCTGGTGTGGATTGCCTATGCGGTGGTTTTCTTCGGCACCATTGTTAAACGTCGCACTTCACACATCTACGTAGCTAACTGGTTCTACGGTGGATTTATCCTGACCGTTGCCGTGTTACACATAGTGAATTCTGCTGCAATTCCAGTAACCCTGACCAAATCCTATTCGGCTTATGCCGGTGCTGCTGATGCCATGGTGCAATGGTGGTACGGTCACAATGCGGTAGGTTTCTTCCTGACTGCGGGCTTCCTCGGCATGATGTATTACTTCGTTCCGAAACAAGCTGGTCGTCCTGTTTATTCTTATCAACTGTCAATTGTTCACTTCTGGGCATTGATCTCCCTGTATATCTGGGCTGGCTCTCACCATTTGCACTACACCGCATTGCCTGATTGGACTCAATCACTGGGCATGGTGATGTCACTGATTCTGTTGGCGCCAAGCTGGGGCGGCATGATCAACGGCATTATGACTCTGTCAGGTGCCTGGCATAAATTGAAAACCGACCCAACCTTACGCTTCCTGGTTGTGGCTTTGTCTTTCTACGGCATGTCAACTTTCGAAGGCCCGATGATGGCTATCAAGAGCGTGAATGCTTTGTCTCACTACACTGACTGGACTGTTGGTCACGTGCACTCGGGTGCATTGGGTTGGGTAGCAATGATTTCTATCGGTGCCGTGTATCACATGATCCCGAAACTCTACGGCCGCGAATCCATGTTCAAAGTTGAGTGGGTTAACCTCCACTTCTGGTTGGCGACTGTGGGTACTGTTCTTTATGTAGTGGCTATGTGGATCAACGGTATTGGTCAGGGGTTAATGTGGCGTGCATTCAACGCTGATGGTTCTTTAACTTATAGCTTCATCGACACAGTAATTTTCAGCAAAGATGGTTACGTCATGCGTTTGATCGGGGGTGCATTCTTCCTGACGGGTATGCTGGTTATGGCCTACAACACTTACCGCACCATTAAAGCGGCTAATCAAGAATCTGCTCAGGCCAGTCAGCCTGTTCCGGCATCTGTTGTGTAAGGGGATGATGCATGAAAGGTCATGATATTGTTGAAAAAAATATTGGCTTGATGGCAGTACTCGCTGTAGTTGCCATCAGCTTTGGTGGATTGGTTGAGATTGTTCCCCAGTTTTTCCTGAAAGAAACCACAACACCGGTTGAGGGTTTGAAACCACTGAATGCAGTGCAGTTGGAAGGTCGTGATATTTATATGCGTGAAGGTTGTCACGTCTGTCATACGCAAATGATTCGTCCGCTGCGTGCTGAAGTTGAGCGCTACGGTCACTACTCTGTTGCTGGTGAATCAGTGTATGAGCATCCTTTCCTCTGGGGTTCCAAGCGTACGGGTCCGGATTTGGCTCGCGTAGGCGGCCGTTACTCGGATGATTGGCACAAAGTGCATTTGTTTAATCCACGCATCGTAGTGCCTGATTCCATTATGCCGGCTTACCCGCATCTCTATGACAATAAGCTGGATGGCAAGCATACCGCTGACAAGATGCTTGCATTGTCGAGAGTAGGTGTTCCTTACACTGAAGAAGATATGGCTGGCGCAGAGAAAGCAGTCAAAGGTGTTACCGAAATGGATGCTTTGGTCGCTTACCTGCAAAATCTCGGCATATTGATCAAAGAGAAGCGCTAATGAACGAAGGTACTTTAGGTGCTATTTCCACTGTGTTGGTAGCAATTACCTTCCTGGGCATTTGCATCTGGGCATTTTCACCGGGCTTGAGAAAGCGTTTCGAGGAAGATGCCAGATTGCCATTTGCCGACGAACCAGACATTCAGAAAAACGATGATCACAAGGCAGATCATCCAGAAGGGCGGAATTGATTATGAGTACGTTTTGGAGTTTGTGGATTATTGTATTAACACTGACGAATTTGGTGTTGCTGTTTTGGTTGTTGATGGCGAACCGTCGTCGCGAAGTTAAAGGGCCTGAGACAGGCGAAGCCAAAACCACTGGTCATGAATATGATGGGATTGAGGAATATGACAACCCGTTGCCTCGTTGGTGGTTTTTCCTCTTTCTTGGAACATTCGTTTTTGCTTTTGGCTATTTGATTATTTATCCGGGGTTGGGCCACTGGAAAGGTCTTAAATGGGATGAGTATCAAGATACCTGGACCTCTGTTAACGAGATGCGTTACGACCAGAAGTTGGCTGAAGAAGTTTACAACCAAACTTACGGTGCGTTTTCCAAAATGCCTGTCACTGAATTGGCAACCAACCCAGACGCAATGAAAATGGGGCAGCGTTTGTTCCAGGATAACTGTTCGATTTGTCATGGCGGTGATGGCGGTGGCAATCCTGGTTTCCCTAATCTGACAGATCACGACTGGTTGTATGGTGGCACACCGGAGAAAATTCTTGAAACCATCACTCACGGTCGTAAAGCGGCTATGCCGGCTTGGGGCAGTTTGATTGGTGAAGAAGGTGTCGCCAATGTGACCGAATATGTTCTCAGCCTTTCTGGTGCCGAGCACGACAAAGCCAAAGCAGAACAAGGCCAAAAAATATTTTCAGCTAACTGCGTTGCCTGTCATGGTCAGGACGGCAAGGGTAATCAACTGGTAGGTGCGCCAAATTTAACGGATGCTATATGGCTCTACGGTGGCAAACCTGAAACAATCCGGTTGACTATTCGCAATGGCCGCAATGGTGTTATGCCTGCACAGGCAGAAAACTTGAAGGCAGACAAAATTCACTTGTTAGCGGCTTATGTCTATAGCCTGTCTCTTGAAACTAAGTAGTTAGTAAAATCACAGATCCAAAAAGAGGCAGGCTTCCGATAGGAGTCTGCCTTTTTTTTGAGCCTTTTATTGATTAACCCTCTATTGTTTAGATGCGAGAATTCCATTGAGCGATCACGAACAAAATTCCAAAGACGAAATTCGTTACGTTAATCTTTACGAATCTGACGGCAAAATTTATACGCGTCATATCACCGGCTTTTATCAAAAGTTGCGTCGATACACCGGTATTCCTTTGATGCTAGGGTTTTTATTAATGCCCTGGTTGGTGATCGATGAACGCCCGGCAATGTTGTTTGATTTGGGCGAACGCAAATTTCACATTTTGTGGATGACCTTTTGGCCGCAAGACGCCATGTATCTCGCCTGGTTGTTGGTGATATCCGCCTTTTTATTATTCACAGTGACAGTGTTAGTCGGACGTGTATGGTGTGGATTTACTTGTCCGCAAACTGTGTGGACGCAAATGTTTATCTGGGCAGAACACGTTTGCGAAGGTGATCGCAACAAACGCATGAAATTGGATGCCCAGCCCTGGAATTTTGAAAAGTTATGGCGCAAAGGCGCCAAACAATTTTTATGGATCAGTATTTCACTGGTCACTTCATTAACCTTCGTGGGTTATTTCGTACCGATTCGCGAATTGGTTACCGAGTTTTTTACACTTGGTCTCGACACTATGCCGCTGGTCTGGACAGGTCTATTTACTGCAATGACCTATATGAACGCCGGTTTTATGCGCGAGCAATTTTGTAAATATATTTGCCCTTACGCACGTTTTCAGGCGGTGATGTACGATCACGATACTTTGTCGGTTGCTTACAACCCGGTGCGGGGTGAAAAACGCGGCCCGCGTAAACCTAATGAAGATTACAAAGCAAAAGGTTTGGGCGATTGTATTGATTGTTCCTGGTGTGTGCAGGTTTGCCCGGTTGATATTGATATACGCGATGGCTTGCAAGCCGAATGTATTGATTGCGGTTTGTGCGTTGATGCCTGTAATCAGGTGATGGACAAAATGGGTTACGAGCGCGGCCTGATCAGTTTCACTACCGAAGATGCCATCCACAATGGCAAAACCAAAATTTTGCGGCCGCGTTTATTTGGTTATGGATTGATGTTGAGCATTATGATTGGTTTGTTTGTCTACTCGATTGCCAATCGTGTACCAGTGGATGTTGAGGCCCAGCGTGATCGCGGTGTGCGCCTGTATCGTGAAGTCGGAAATCAAATTCAAAACGTCTACACAGTCAAAATCAGTAATATGGATCGCAAAACCCATGTGTACGATTTGGTTGTCGAAGGCGAGGGGCCTTTTGTGATTGAAGGCTATAAAGCTTACGATGTAAAAGAAGGCGAAATTTTAACTATGCCTTTGCGTGTAACAATTGATCGAAAAGAATTGAAGAAGCAAAAAAATCTAATTCGTTTCCGTGTGCGTGCGCGTGATGATGCCAATCTCACCAGTACTCACGAAACCACTTTCCTTGGGCCTTGATAATGTCTGATTCTGTTGAACAAAAAAATGCAACTGATGATGAAATCGTTGCACCCTGGTATCGCCAATTTTGGTTTTGGTTTGTATTTGGTCCGCTGATTTTTATCATCGTTATGTGTGCCTTTACGGTGTCGATTGCACTGCGTGGCGCGGATGATGTGGTGATCGACAATTACTACAAAGAAGGGCGGATGATCAATCAAACGCTGGATCAGGATAAACGTGCTGCAGAATTGGGTTTGATTGCATTGGTAAAATTCGAGTTAGATAAAAATCGTGTGCGTGTACGTTTTGATCATCCGCGTATGGATGGCAAACCCAATCCGGATAAGCTTTTGTTAAATTTAAGTCATCCAGTTAAAGCTGCAATGGATCAATTAATTGTGCTCAATAAAATTGAATCCAATCAGTACGAAGGTATTTTGAAAGCTCGCCCGGAATATTCCTGGTATATGACGCTCTATTCAGTCGATAAATTTGAAGATCGCAATCAGGCAGAATGGACTTTGAGCGGACAAATTCATTTCTCTGTTCGCCATGACGCATGGCTTAAACCGCGCCCGCATTAATTATGTCTGAGCGCCAGTCTTGTTATCACTGTGGTTTGCCTGTTTCGGCTGACGCGAATTTTTCGGTTGACATTGCAGGTGAACCGCGGCCCATGTGTTGCCCTGGTTGCCAAGCGGTGGCTATGGCAATTGTTGATGGCGGGCTGGAAAATTTTTATCAATTTCGCAGCCAGGTGAATCCCAAAGCGGATAAATCCAACACTTCATTTGCTGTGTACGATATTGCTGAAGTGCAAAAAGATTTTGTTATCGAATTGGATGACCAATGGAATCAAGCCAGTTTGTTATTGGAAGGTATTAGCTGCGCCGCTTGCAGTTGGTTAATTGAAACCCATCTCGCCAAAAATCCTGCCGTTAAATCGGTGATTGTGAATGTCACGACTCATCGCTGTTCGCTAATCTGGAAAAAAGATTTTCCGCTTTCGACACTGCTGCAATCTTTAGCTGACATAGGTTACACGCCGCGACCAGCAACCGATGTACAACAACAAGAATTAATTAAAAAAGAAAATCGTATCGCGCTTTTTAGAATTGGCCTCGCCGGCTTCGGCAGCATGCAAGCCATGATGGTCGCAGTCGGTTTGTATGCAGGTGCGACTGATGTCTGGATGGATTTTTTGCGTTGGTTGTCCATGTTGGTGGCAACACCGGTAGTATTGTTTTCAGCAAAACCTTTTTTTCAAAATGCCTGGCGAAGTCTTAAACAAAAACATTTGATTATGGATTTGCCGGTTGCATTGGCTATTGGTTTGGCCTATCTCGCCAGTTGCTACGCCACTATCACCAGCAGTGGCGAAGTCTATTTCGAATCGGTTTCCATGTTTACCTTTTTTCTGTTGCTGGGGCGCTATGTTGAACTCAGAGCGCGACATAAAAATCGTTTGGCTTTTGCCAATCTCGCACAACTAATGCCGCTGACTGCTTGTTGTATTCGCAATGATAATCTTCAAGAATTACCCGTCTCTGCTATTCAACAAGGCGACCATTTATTAGTGCGGCCCGGTGAAACTTTTCCTTGTGATGGTCGTGTGATCAAAGGTGAAAGTGCTGCGATTGAATCGCTCTTAACCGGCGAATCAGAACCGGTGGTGAAACATATTGGCGATCAAGTAATTGCAGGCAGTTTAAATCATCATAGCCCGCTAACGATTGAAGTCACCGCAGTTGGCGGGCAAACACAATTATCGGCCATTGAAAAACTGGCAGCACAAGCGGCGGAAGATAAACCCAATCAATTGGTGATGGCCGATAAAATTGCACGTTATTTTATTGCGCGGTTATTAATTTTTTGTGTGGTAGTGATGGGTTTTTGGTTGTGGTATCAACCGGAACGTGCATTTTGGATTACCTTGTCAGTATTGGTAGTGACTTGCCCTTGCGCATTGTCATTATCAATCCCCGCTGCATTGTCTGCGGCTACGGCGAATTTGCGTAAACGTGGTTTTTTGGTGACGCGTGGTCATGTAATTGAAACTCTCACCAAAATTAATCGCGTGATTTTGGATAAAACCGGCACTCTAACCAAAGGTCAATTCAGTGTTAATCAAGTACAGTTATTAGTAAACGCTGATCACAGATTGGGATCGCGCGACACTGTATTGGCGATTGCGGCAGCGCTTGAGCAAAATTCCAATCATCCTTTGGCAACCGCGTTTATTAGTTGGATGGGTTCTTATCAGGCAAAAAATAGTCGCTATTCATTGGCGGAAGGTATTGAAGCTAGCATTGATTTGCCGACCAATCATCAAGGGCAAGCCGATTTATTTTCAACTCGCGAATATCAATTTCGTTTGGGTCGAGTTGAATTTGCCAATCAATCACAATCAACTGTTGAGTTGCCGGACGATCAACACACCTGGCTGCTTTTGTCATCGCAAGATGAAAATATTGCCTTGATCGGTTTGCAGGATGAATTGCGTCCTGATGCCAAAGAGTTAATTGCTGAATTACAAAAACGCAATATAGCCGTCGAATTAATTAGCGGTGATCAAGCTGCAGTAGTGAGCCGTGTTGCCAATCAATTGGGCATTAGCGATTGGACTGCAGCAGCAAAACCCGATGACAAATTGTCGCAGTTGAAAAAACGTCAGGCCGAAGGTGATAAAGTGTTGATGCTGGGCGATGGCATTAACGATGTGCCTGTGTTGGCGGGTGCTGATGTGTCGATTGCTATGGCCCTGGCGTCTGATCTTGCGCAAACGCGCGCCGATGCCATATTGCTAAACAATCGTTTGTCGCTAATTCCGCAAGCATTGGATTTGGCCAGTCGTGCGCAACAGGTGATGAAACAAAATTTGACTTATTCACTGGTCTACAACCTGTTAGCATTACCACTCGCTGCCGCGGGTTTGGTTGCCCCCTGGTTGGCGGCAATTGGTATGACGGTCAGTTCGCTGGTGGTAATTTTTAATGCGCTGCGATTGACTCATTAATTTTTCAAATTTTTAATCGACATAGTTTATCAACACGACAGGTTAATCTGTGGAAAGTTTGTATCTTCTGGTGCCTTTGGTTTTGATCATTGTGGGCATCGCCATCAAAGTATTGTTTTGGGCGATTAACTCCGGTCAATACGATAATCTGGATTCAGAAGGTCACCGCATTTTGTTTGATGAGCCTGGTAAAAAAAATAAAACTGATTCTAACGATTCGCAGGATATTCCTCCCTCAAAATGACTCTCGATTTTATTTCACTGACAACTGCATTTCTTCTCGGCCTGATGAGCAGCGCGCACTGCATTGGTATGTGTGGTGGCATTATGGGCGCCTTGAGCATGGCGATACCACAAGAGCGCCGTGCATCGCGCTGGTGGATTTTGTTTGCATACAATATTGGCCGCATTGTTAGTTACGCTGTAATTGGTTTGTTGTTGGGTGGATTGGTTGAACAATTGGTGTCGGGCGGCGGGCTGACATTTTTGCGTTGGGTCGCCGGATTACTCTTGATTGCAATGGGTTTGTATTTAGCGGATTGGTGGAAGGGATTAATTCACCTCGAAAAAGCGGGCCGATATTTGTGGGCTTACATTCAACCTCTGGGCAAAAAACTAATGCCGGTTGATTCAACACCCAAAGCTTTGTTGTTGGGATTTATTTGGGGTTGGTTGCCTTGCGGGCTGGTGTATTCTGCGCTGGCCTACGCCGTAGCCTCCGGTTCTGCAGTAGGTTCAGCGGGTTTGATGTTGGCTTTTGGTCTCGGCACTTTACCCAGTGTGTGGCTCTCGGGGGTACTGGCTCAGGAACTCAATCGCTGGTTGCAGATCAAACAACTGCGCTGGACTATGGCGATACTGATTATTCTGTTCGGTGTCTGGACTTTATGGGGTGGTGGCGCCTTTCAGCAAGGACATCACCATCATCACAGCATGGAAACGTCATCAACGGAAAATACAGGTATGGAAAATCATGACCATCACTCAATGCATCATCATTCCGATATGCAACAGGATTCACAATCTTCCGAAGATCATCAGGACCATTCCCATCATTAAAGATGGCAGCTGCTAGACTGGATAGACACAATGAAATCGGGATTCACTATGCGTATGTTGGGTTTACTGTTGTTCGCGCTTCCCTTGTCAGGGCTGGCCGAAGAAACCCTTGATTCTGCACAAGATCCTTCTTGTCGTCCCTTTGCATTCGATGTGCCGGATATTGCGGACTTAAAAGAATCCCGCGTGGATTTGCATTGGTTTGATGGTCTCGAAGGCAAAACCATTCGCCACATCGAATACAACACCATGCCGGTGTTTGATGAAAATGATCCCGACGAAAATAATCGCCTCTATCGATTCGTCAATACGCTTCATATTAATACGCGCCCAAAAGTAGTTGCAGCGCAATTGCTATTTAAACCGGGCGACGAACTTAATCGCAAACAAATACAGGAGTCTGCGCGTATTTTGCGCGGACGAGCTTATCTTTCCAACGCTTATATTCGGCCGCTGAATATTTGTGACGATCAGGTTGATTTATTAGTGGTCACTCAGGACTCCTGGTCACTTGAACCGCAGCTTTCGTTGAGCAAACAATCCGACGGTACCAAAAAAGGTTTTGCAATAACAGACGGCAATATTCTGGGTACCGGTAGTTCATTTTTAGTGGGCTACGAAGAAAATAGTCAACGCAATTTAATTCGTTATCAATTTAATAATCCGCATATTTTTAATTCGCAAATTTCCACCAAGCTTTATTACGCCGACACCAGTGATGGTAAAAATACGATAGTGGAACTTGAACATCCTTTTTATGCATTGGATACGCCCTGGGCTACGGGTATCTATCAAGAGGATTACACTCAGGACGATGTAATTCGCCATATGGATGAGCAAATTAATTCGTTTGTACACCAAAGCGTGAAAAATTCTGTTTACTACGGTATAGCCACTGATATTAATGATCGTTACACCCAGCGCTGGTTAATTGGTTTTTCAAAGGAAGAAGACAGTTTTTATCCCAACAGCGAAACCTTGCAGGCTATACCGAATAAGCGCGAAGCGAATTATCCCTGGATAGAGTATCAATATTTGGAAAATCGTTTTGGTATTTACAAAAACGTTAATCAAATCCAGAGACCTGAAGATTTATCACTTGGGCATAATTTTTTAGTACGCGTGGGTTTTGGCGGTGAGACCTTTGACAATACAGACGATGTGCTGCGTTATATTGCTTTGTATAACTATCGAATTGATGTTGATGAAGAGCATGTGTTTGAATCCGGTGTAACCGTCAATGGCCGGCGCCATACAGATCCTACGTTTGATGATTCAGTCGTTTACGGTGTGCAAGGGGCTTATCATTATTTTCAATCCAGCCATAGTCGCTGGTATTTAGGATTTCAATATCATCAGGGGCATGAGCTGGCGCAGTTTGAAGAGCTAACCCTCGGCGATTTAACCGGCATGCGCGGTTATGCTGCCGATTTTCAACGTGGCGATAAACGCTATTCAGTGACTCTGGAGCGTCGATATTTCACTGATATTCACATATTTAACTTGGCGCGTTTGGGTGCAGTGATTTTTTATGATACTGGCAAAGCCTGGGGCATAGACCAATACGGCAAAAGCAAGTTACTAAGCAATGTTGGATTTGGTTTACGTTTTGCCCCGACAAAAGTACGCGTGGGTAATGTGGTGCATCTGGATTTTGCTGTTCCTACTTCGGCCAAAGCGGGCACAGATGATTATCAATTTAGTGTCGGCGCCTTTCAAAAATTTTAATCCCCCCGGATGTTAATGCTGGATAAATTGCAAAGTTTGTTTTAGCTGCGTGATTATCTTTTCCGTTAGCCCGAAAATGGACGCCAGTTATCAGACCTAATCTCACGAGGACACACAATGCGAATTCTGCACACTATGTTTCGCGTCGGTAATCTCACAAAATCCATTGAGTTTTATACTCAGGTGCTGGATATGAAATTATTGCGGCAGCAGGATTACCCCGAAGGCGAATTTACCTTGGCATTTATTGGTTACGGTGATGAATCCAATCACGCTGTCATCGAATTGACCTACAACTACGGTGTGACGTCTTATGACTTGGGTAAAGGTTATGGTCACATTGCTATTGGTTGTGATGATGTTTATGCAACCTGCGAAAAAATTCGTGCGGCTGGTGGCAAAATTGTACGCGAACCCGGCCCTATGAAACACGGCACAACTATTCTTGCATTTGTTGAAGATCCAGACGGTTATAAAATTGAACTCTTGGGCGTTGAATAGATTTTTTATTTTTGTAGGTTGGAAGAGCGTAGCGACTTCCGACAAGTTTTTTTTGATTCAGGAATTACATTGTTGGAAGTCGCTGCGCTCTTCCAACCTACGGGGATAGCTTTTGAAAAAATTAGAAAATCTGCATTTTGATAATCGTTTCGTCCGGGATTTTCCCGCCGATCCGGTCGAACAAAATTATCCGCGACAAGTGTTTCAATCGCTTTATTCTCGCGTTAAACCAAAAGTATTTGCCAATCCCGAATTAATTGCAGCCGCTCAAGATGTAGCTGCATTGTTGGATTTATCATCTGCCGAATTTAAACGGCCTGAATTCGCACAAATTTTTTCCGGTAGTCAGTTGTTGTCGGGAATGGATGCGCAGGCGACTTGTTACGGTGGCCATCAATTTGGCCATTGGGCAGGGCAGTTGGGGGATGGTCGTGCTATTAATTTGGGTGAAGTAAAAAATAATCGTAACGAATATTGGACTTTGCAATTAAAAGGCGCAGGCCCAACACCCTATTCACGAACCGCCGACGGCTTGGCTGTATTGCGTTCATCAGTGCGCGAATTTTTATGCAGTGAAGCTATGTTTTATTTGGGCGTGCCGACCACTCGTGCTTTAAGTTTGGTGTTAACGGGCGAACGAGTCAGGCGCGATATGTTTTACGACGGCAATCCACAAATGGAGCCGGGAGCGGTGGTCTGTCGCGTTGCTCCCAGCTTTACCCGCTTTGGTCATTTTGAAATTTTATCTGCGCGACAAGATACTCAACTACTCAAACAATTCACCGATACCACTATTCGTTATCACTTCGCACATTTGTTATCGGCAAACAATGCAGATATCAACCAGGAAATATATCTGGAATTTTTTACTGAAGTTTGTAGGACCACTGCAGTAATGATTGCCCATTGGATGCGAGTGGGTTTCGTTCATGGTGTGATGAATACCGACAATATGTCGATACTGGGATTGACGATTGATTACGGTCCTTATGGTTGGTTGGAAAATGTTGATCCTGATTGGACGCCCAATACGACGGATGCGCAGGGCAAACGTTATAGATTTGCCAATCAACCGCAAGTAGCGCTGTGGAATCTTGCGCAGTTGGCCAATGCACTCTATCCATTAATTCCTGATGTAGAACAATTGCAATCGGCGTTGGATGAGTATCGTAAAACCTATATGCATGTCAGCAATCAACACAAAGCACAAAAATTAGGTTTATTCGACTATGTTGAAGATCAAGCAAGACTCTTTTCACGCCAGGATGAGTTACTGCAATCATCCGATGCAGACATGACAATTTTCTATCGTCTATTGGCTAATTATGCTCTTGATGATTTACTCACAGAGAATAATTCAGAAAAACTGCACACTATTGCCGATGCTTTTTATCGTCCGTTGAATAGGGAACAAGAAATCAATTGGCTGCAATGGTTGCATGAATACGGCCAGCTGTTGCAGGCAAATTATGTTATGCAGGGTATTGATGATTACCAGCGTCGCCAACAGATGAATCAAGTCAATCCCAAATATGTGTTGCGCAATTACCTTGCGCAAGTAGCCATAGATAAGGCCACCGCTGGTGATTATTCGGAAATTCATCGGTTAATGCAGCTGTTAAAAAATCCTTACGACGAACAAGCTGAATTCCATTCCTACTTTGCCAAGCGCCCGGATTGGGCGCTCAATAAACCCGGCTGCTCTATGTTGTCTTGTAGTTCATGAGTAGATAACAACGCCTCAAAGTGTGATAACCCGCAAAGTTCTGACTAAAAAATTCTGCATTTCCTTTCATTCACTTTGCATTCAGGAAAGGTTTAGCTTAATGCTCGCCATTGTTACCGTTCAAGAGTAACAAACATAACTATATCAACCGAGTGAGAGAAACCATGTCAACTTTAATCAGTAAAGTTTTCTTCCCTATTATATTTATTCCGTGTCTTATCCCCTCTTGTTATTTGCATCGACGTCGAAGTTAACAGCCCTTTATCCATTGAATTCGGTCCTGTTTTAGTTGCTGAAAAGCACTAAGGCGAATGTTTGCTATTGCCTGCAATTTGTTGGTCTATGGCTTCTATTATTTTTTTAAAAAACCAGTGAGAGAACCATCATGAAAATACAAAAAGTGAGGAAAGTCATCATCAGTAGTATCGCGCTTTTATTTTTTACTGCCGGTCATACTATGGCCGCAGCAGTCGATACTGATGGCGATGGATTAATAGAAATTAATAATCTTGATGACTTAAATGAAATTCGCAATGATGTTTACGGTACCTCAATGCGAGGAAGTTCTGAGGGCTGCCCGGTTGATACTGGTTGCATTGGTTATGAACTCACGCGGGATCTGGATTTTGATAGTAACGGCAACGGCAGTCTTGATAGTGGTGATTGGAATACAGGACAACCCTGGGTGCCAATTACTGCAAATATAGACATATTGGACGCAACATTCGGCGCAATATTTGAGGGAAATGGGCACGTCATTCGGAATCTGAGAATCAGTACCATAAGCAATTATCGCGACTATGGTTTTTTTGGTAGAACTTATAACGCTGAGATACGAAATCTTGGACTAGTTAACTCAGTTGTGAATGTTTCAACCAGTTTGAGTTCTAATATAGGTACCTTGGTTGGTTCAGGTTATGCGACCAATATTTCCAATTGCTATGTAAATCAAGGTGTCATAAATACCGGTAATCATCAAACCTATTGGGTGGGTGGATTATTGGGTTCGATGGGAACTGGCCTGAGTGGATTGGCAGACCCAACCATCAAAAATAGTTATTTCAATGGAAGTATTACTACAAGTGGCAATGCTGCCGGTTTGGTGAGCTATATCAATATGGTGAATATTGAAAAGAGTTATGCCAAAGGTAGCATTAACGCGAGATATGCCGGTGGATTGGTCTCCAATATTTACGGCGGAAATTTGATAAATAATTTTGCTAATGTGCAAATAATTGCATCAGTAAGTGCGGGAGGTTTGGTCGATTCCATTGGGCAGGGCAACTCGGTAATTCGTAATAGCTATGCATTGGGTGCCATCACGGCGAATAACTTTGGTGGTGGACTCATCAGATCCATAAGTAATGCAGATGTCGAAATTACTAACTCTTATGCCAATAACCAAATTCAAATTGGCAATAATAAATACGCAAATTTGATTTCCTATATTAGTCAAAATGGAAATGTGTCTTTTTCAATTTCCAATAGTTTTTGGGTAAAAAATCCGCAAGGTGTTGTGTTATCAGATGGCAGTTCTGCATTGGGTAGCGGCGGTCAACTTTTGGCAGATTTAGAATGTGCAACCAATTCATTTGATACAGCTTGTGCTATTCCTGGATTGTTACAGGAATGGAGTACAACAGATTGGGATTTTGGTGATAGATCGCAATTGCCAGCACTAAAATGGGTTAGTAATTTTCCCTGGATAAGTACTGATACTCCTGGTGCATCCGGCGATCACGAATCGATTGCGCGTATAGAGGATCGTTATCCTGAGTATACTTGTGATACCCCAACCAACTTCCACGCAAAAGAAAAAAATACCGGTTATATATTTAAAGCCAAAACGCCGGATGTGTTGCGCTATTTCAATACTACACAAGGTTTGGCATGCGTTCATGCAGATCAAACTACAGGCAGTTGTGGTAATTATGAAGTGAGTTATCTCTGCAGCAATGGTGGCATTAATTCCTGGACTAGTTGGCGCAGTAGCGATACCAACAACGGCACCGGCGATTACGAAACCCATGTGTCAGGTTGTGCAACACCACCACTTGCAATTAAAGCCCGCATTGTTGGAAAAACCAGTGTTTATTACAGCCCTCAACAAAAACTCAATCAATTTAGTGTGCAAAATGGTTTGACCTGTCTGAATTCCGATAACAATTGTCGCGATTATCAAGTGCGCATGGTCTGCGATATTTTGGGCGATCGATAAGATTGCAACATCACGTTAAAGGAGTTGTTGATATGAGAAAATTAAGCGCACTATCAATTATTTTTTTGATTACATCACTAACACTCGCCGCTTGCGGCGGTGGAGGTGGTGGCAAGAGCCAACAGAATTCAGTAGTTCAAAAAAGTTCTGTTAACTCATCCGTACAAAGCTCATTACAAGCATCAAGCGCAAGTAGCATTTCATCAAGTGCAAATTCATCTTTGAATCAGAGTTCACCATCATCGATGCAATCCTCGTCGGCATTTTCATTGGATATTGTGAGTCCTGCTTCCGATATTTATATTCCTATAGATAGCGAACTGGAAATCACCGCAAATTTCAGTGGAATTTCTGCAAATCAATTGCAGTGGCAGGTGTTTCCGAATACGGATGTCACTATTACGCCTGTCAGCACAAGCAGTAATAGTGCAACTGTCAGATTCAAAGCAACAAGTAATGGCAACTATAATATTCAGTTGGGTAATTCGTCCAATAATCAATATGCACAAATTAATGTCGACGTGCATCCGGTTTATTTGGCAATTGATACCGAAGTGCAAAATAGAATTCTATTGAGAAGTGATGGTCAAATTATTTCCTCTATTCGAAATGTACCAACTGAAGCGGGGATGACAGGAATTGCAGCGGGTTTTAATTTCGGGCTAGCTATAGATAGCACGGGTACGGTTCATCAGTGGGGTAATGCCCCGGCGCCTTTGCCTTCGGGGTTGAGTGGTGTTAAATCAATATCTGCTGCATATGAAGGCGCTGCAGCGATTAAAAACAATGGAGAATTGGTTATTTGGGGAAAATTGAATAATCAATTTTTTTCTGTGCCGTCTTCACTTGCAGGTAAAACGTTTTTGGAGGCTGAACCCATAGGTACCACAGCAACCTTTGCAGTGTTAGATACGGGTAATAACCTAAAAGTTTTTTTTGGTACTGATGGTTCAGAACTCACATTGCCGAGTAACTGGCAAGATAAAAAGTTTGCTCATATTTGTGCATTGGATCATCACCTTCTGGTAGTCGACACAGCAGGCCTTATGTATATCTGGAAAGTATTCGAAGGTCGAGAATCATTGCCTGCATTGGAAAATTTACCGGAAAATACAGCACCTATAGAAAAGGTGTTTTGTAATGGTGATCAACAAGCAGCGGTTATCTTGTCAGATGGAAAAGTGATTGCTTGGGGTGCGGATCAGAACGTTCCGTATTTTGATAGTTCAGAAATTCCGGATTTCCCGAAAATTAAAGCCGTTGGACTTTATACCTACGGGAATCCCACTTTCCTGACAGAAAAAGGCGCTTACATAGACAGAAACAACAAGCTAATTACAACTTATGACGAATAAAAACATAATTTGAGTTGACCGGTTATCCTCATTTGGAGGTTGATAATAATCAACCTCTGTTTGTTGTTTTAGGAGTTCGAGTATTCAAAAATTTTGCAAGACAATAAGAAGACAAAATCCAGAGAATCACTAATTCAATGACCAGCAGAATGCTGATAAACGCAAAAATATCCGGTGCTTTCATCAGGGTTGTCATTAAGGAATCCTGATAATAAAAAAACCATTTATGATCGGCTGGAAAAATTTGCACGTGAAGCCAGTAAAAAACATCTTTTGCACCTATAAAAATTATTGTGAGGCTGATTAGTGTGATCAAACCAATAAACCCGGCAATAACTTTTTTGTTGGACGGAGGTTGCAGTTTTTTCCAGATGATCAACAACCAACAGGCAATCCATATAGCGAGAGACAAATATCCCAATTGGTAAAAACGATTAATCAGATTGGCGACATCTTGCAAGTGAATAATTTCATCCTGATGCATTAACAAGGTTGTATTGCCGTTGTTTAATGTGTATTGAATATCGGCCAGACCTTTACCTTTATTCTGTATGGAATCGGATATTTCACCAAATAATCGCCAGTGGTCTTCTTTAGATGTGAATTCAAAATCAACTTTGTGACGATTAAGCGGTGCAAATTCTGCTATGTGTTTATCTAAATCTAATAATTGATAACCAATGGGATAAGCAAAATGAATTTGCGCCATCAAATGCCAACTGATTAAAGCAAGACTAATCAGTTGACAGACAAAGAACAGAGGCCAGAAGGCCAGAGAGTAAACATATTTCATATTGGTTACATTGGGATTGCAAAGCTTTTCGCAAAAATATCATGCAGCCGGTGAATATGAAAGTGGCTTTCTTACGCAGCGTTAGCGCGAGAGCGGTCAAGCCACTCACCAGCCTTGCGGCTGGTTTGCATCTTGTCCGCTTTACGTTTGGCCTTATTGGATTTTTCATGCACGCCACCCTTACGCATAATCGGGTGGAATGCATGACCATTTCGGCTTGGTTTTTTACCGGGCATTTCATTTCTCCTGTTGATAATAAATTGAAAAAATTACCCCTTGATGCACAAGACTTGTTTCAGTGTATGAACAATTTCAACCAGGTCCGATTGATTAGCCATGACTTCGTCAATGTCTTTGTAAGCCGCGGGTATTTCGTCAATCACATTTTTGTCTTTGCGACATTCAACACCTTTGGTTTGTGCGATTAAATCATCGCGACTAAAGGCGTGACGTGCCGCCGTGCGACTCATTTTTCTGCCGGCGCCATGCGAGCAGGAACAAAACGAATCCGCATTTCCTTTACCTTTTACTATGTAAGACTTTGCGCCCATGCTTCCGGGAATAATGCCGAGTTCACCTTCGCGTGCGCTGATGGCACCTTTGCGAGTGACTATCACATCTTCGCCAAAATGATGTTCGCGACTTACATAGTTGTGGTGGCAATTAATTGCGTGACGATCGCTTCGAAAAGGTGGCAAGAAGGGTGCGATTGCGCGCAAGACTAATCCCATCATTTCGTCGCGATTTATTCGCGCATATTCCTGAGCCCAATTCACAGCGGTCACGTAATCAATAAAGTGTTCGCTACCTTCTGTAAAATACGCCAGGTCTTTATCAGGCAAATGGTGGATATGTTTTTCCATATCGCGTTTTGCCAATTTGATAAAGTAATTGCCAATTGCGTTGCCGATTCCACGACTACCGGAATGCAGCATTACCCATACATCTTTGCTTTCATCCACACAGATTTCGATAAAGTGGTTGCCGCTACCAAGAGTTCCCAGTTGTTTGGTCCAAAGAGTTTCCGGTTGTTTCAACATCTTCATCACTGCAGGATGTTTTTCAAATAACCAATCAACGCCATGCGCCAATTTTTTACAGCTACTGGTGCGAACATTAATGGTTTTGTGTGCGGCCAGACCAACAGGCACAGCACGTTCAATTGCGCTGCGCATGGCAGCCAAATTGTCCGGCAGCTGCGACGATTTAATCGACAAGCGTACCGCACTCATACCACAACCAATATCCACTCCAACCGCTGCTGGAATAATCGCGTTCAATGTTGGGATCACTGAACCGACTGTTGCACCAATGCCTGCGTGAACATCCGGCATGGCAGCAATGTGTGAATGAATAATCGGTAACTGCGCAATTTGTTTCAATTGCGTTAATGCCTGGTTTTCAATATCACTGGTAAAAATTTTTACCGGCTTCAAACCATTCATGGCATTTTTGTTTAATTCAATCTTTACAGGCATAAAAAATCCTAATGCGAATAAAATCGCATGAAATTAAATAAACCTTCCAAATAGAAAACTGAATGAACAGAAAAGAAAAAACCCTGATCAGTTTTCCCGATCAGGGTTTTGTATGCCTGACTCGGAAGGTGTTGTTAAACCTTCCAAGTCTGAGTCCTGGAAGGTGTTAGAAGTTTGGGTAAACCTGATAACGCATTGTGAGACTCCTCTGTTAGTGCAAGCGAACTTGCGGTGAATAAACGCTTGGGTCGAAATTGGGGCGCGATAATACGCTCAAAAATTCCGCTGTCAACTGGTTTTAAAAAATAATTGGCGTATATTGTAGAGACCAAATAATAACGAGGTGTGACATGTCAAAACTCTGCAGCCGTCTATTAGGGTTGTTGTGGCTTGGTTTAGTGTCTAGCAGTTTGAGCGCAGCGGAATCAAAAATAACGCCACAAGAAGAAGTGGCGTCAATTTTATCTGGCGTTAAATGCCAGGATTTCACTCTGCCAGATTTGACGTCCGGATATGAAAAACACGAAGCAGAAGCTTATCAAATAAAAGA
The DNA here is from genome assembly GCA_966252135.1 of uncultured Cellvibrio sp. GTDB lineage: Bacteria > Pseudomonadota > Gammaproteobacteria > Pseudomonadales > Cellvibrionaceae > Cellvibrio. Next base: position 213,252 of record CBINNU010000007.1, read on the forward strand.
TATTGAATACTCTGCATGCGACGGCAAAAAAATTCAGGCCTATGTTGTAAGGCCGCTGACCGTCACTAAGACTTCATCGAAACAACCCGCGATTTTGTATGTTCATTGGTTGGACCCTAATGCTACGGATTCAAATCGCACCCAGTTTTTGGATGAAGCCAAAACTATGGCGAAAAAAGGCGTCTCATCATTATTAGTGTCCACCTTCTGGTCGATTCCCGGTGGATATTATTTCGAAAGGCGTTGGCAGGATGATTATCAGAACACTCTGCATCAATTGAAAGATCTTCAACATGCAACAGCGATTTTAAAATCTATTCCCGAAGTTGATGCGAAAAATCTGCATTTTGTCGGTCACGACTATGGCGCAACTTTTGGTGCAATGTTATTGGGCCTTGATCAACAATTTTCAACCGCAGTTCTAATGGCGCCTATTGCTGATATCACGGATTGGTATGTGTTCGGATCTGGAACGGGTGTTCCTAAAGATCAGGATCTGGAAAATTTTAAGCAACAATTTCACAGTCTAAATCCCCATAGGCTTATCCCGTTCTCAAAAACAAAAATACTCTTCCAGTATGCAAAAAATGACTTTTTTATTTCATTAAAACAAGCCGAAGATTTGTATGGAAAGGCTAAAAGTGCGGAAGTGAAATTTTATGATGCGGATCATTCGTTGAAGCTGGATGAAGTTGAGAGTGATCGTATGAAGTGGTTAAACAGAGCCGTTGCTGAATAATCAATAAAGTCTTCTGCAAAAAATGCGATCCCGTAGGTTGGAAGAGCGGAGCGCCATACGCCAAATTATTTTTTTTAGGAAATTAATAGTTGGGATTAGCAGCGCGCATCG
>CBINNU010000008.1:0-178937 GCA_966252135.1 uncultured Cellvibrio sp.
CCGCCGACCCCAGCATTATGAGTGCTGTGCTCTAACCGGCTGAGCTATCTAGCCAAATCTGCGAATGCCGAGGCACCGCAAAAGAGGCGCGCATTTTGGCTAGTGCGGCGGGGGTTGTCAACCGTAAGATCAGGTATATCATGCGCAATCTTTTCAGCAGTCTGTAGTGCTGGTCCTTTTTCATTGAATTCACAGGTTTATGATGGAATTTATCGATCTCGCCCCCGTTACTCGTGCTCACGGCACCGTCCAGTTGCCCGGTTCCAAAAGCATCTCCAACCGTACTTTGCTGTTAGCGGCTTTGTCTGAAGGTGAGACCGAAATTCGCGATTTACTTAAATCGGACGATACAGATCGTATGCTGGAAGCCTTGACGTCGCTTGGAGTTAAACTCAGCAAAATCGGTGAAAATGACTACAAAGTACAAGGTGTAGCGGGTAAGTTCCCTAATAAAGAGGCTGATCTTTTTCTCGGTAATGCCGGTACGGCTTTTCGTCCTTTGACCGCCGCATTGGCTTTGGCGGGTGGTACTTACAAACTTCACGGCGTGCCCCGTATGCATGAGCGCCCCATAGGTGATTTGGTTGATGCCTTGCGGCAAATAGGCGCGGATATTACCTATCTTGGCCAGGAAGGATTTCCCCCCTTATTGATCAAACCCGCTCAATTAAAAACTGCAGAAACCATAAAGATTCGCGGTGATGTGTCCAGTCAGTTTTTGACTGCCCTGTTAATGGCTTTGCCTATGACGGGTAAAGAGACTCAAATCGAATTAGTGAGCGAATTAATTTCCAAACCCTACATCGAAATCACGCTGAAATTGATGGCGCAATTTGGTGTGAATGTAAAACGCGATGGTTGGGAAAGATTCACAGTGCCTGCGGGCAAATATCAAAGCCCCGGCAAGATTTTTGTTGAAGGTGATGCATCCTCCGCATCTTACTTTTTAGCGGCGGGTGCTTTGGGTGCTGGCCCGCTTCGTGTGCAGGGTGTGGGTGACAATTCGATCCAAGGTGATGTCGCATTTGCTGATGCGCTGGCCGAAATTGGTGTGACTATTACCAAAGGCGATAACTGGATTGAAGCATCCGCACCTTCATTGCCCTTAAAAGCCTTTGATCGCGATTTTAATCATATTCCTGATGCCGCTATGACACTGGCAGTTGTCGCATTGTTTTGTGATGGTCCATCGCGTTTGACCAATATCGCGAGCTGGCGCGTGAAAGAAACGGATCGTATTTCAGCTATGGCAACCGAATTGCGCAAGCTGGGTGCAATTGTTGAAGAAGGGCAGGATTGGTTAAAAATAACGCCGGTGAAAAATTTAATCGCCAATGCGGCAATCGATACTTATGACGATCACCGCATGGCAATGTGTTTTTCGCTCGCCAGTTTTGGTGGCGTGCCAGTGCGCATTAATGACCCAAAATGTACGGCGAAAACCTTCCCCACTTATTTTGATGTGTTTGCGTCAGTGGTGAATTGATAAAAAACTTATCAAGTAATTTCCACCCGGTTGCGACCGAGATCTTTGGCTCGATATAAAGTTTTATCTGCACGATTGAATAGTTGATCAAGTGATTCATGGGTTTGCAAACTGGCAACGCCCATGCTGGCGGTGACTCTTATGTTGTGCGGGAAATTGTGGTTGGCAATTATTGCGCGAATTTTTTCAGCAATTTGTACAGTTTGTTGTAGATTGGTGTTGCGACAAAAGAGCACAAACTCTTCGCCGCCCCAACGGGCAAATAAATCCTGATGGCGAATATGCTGTTTGACCAGGTTGGAAAGCTCAGCCAGTATTTGGTCGCCAATCGCATGACCGTAAGTGTCATTAATAGATTTAAATAAATCTATATCGATTAAAATCAATGACAAAGGTTTTTGCTGTTTGCGCCACTCGCTTAAACCTAGTCGTATTGCGTCTTCGATCCCTTCGCGATTGAATGCGCCGGTAAGTGAGTCGGTTTTGCTTTTTTCTTCCAGCGCCTTACTGCGTGCGTCGAGTAATGTATTGATTTCAATCAACTCGGCTTCCCGTAGTTTTTGCAGGCGGATTTCATTTCGCAAAGAAACAAATCGATAAATAATAAATGCGACCAGACCAGCTAGCCAAACACCCATAATCCAACGATACCATTGCTCGGTTGTCAAAATTTGTCCGCTGAGTTCTACGCGTTGTAATTTAAACTCATTTACACCTAATGGATTTTGTGTGCCGGTATGAATTTCCAAAATCACCGTGTTGTCAAATTGTGGGTGGCTGAGTTCAGGTTCAATTTTTAATTCAATCAGCCACCAGTTGGCGACGAAAAAATCCTGCACTGAAAATTCTACCGGTTGCTGTTTGAGCAATTTGGTAGCAAATTCCAATTGGTTGTATTTGGTGCTTTTATCAAAGTCTTCGCGGCTGTATACCGGATCAAAATTACGCAAATAAATACGCAATGTTTCGCTGTTGCCTTTGTAATCCAGCCAAAGCTTTATGTTGCGGTAATTTTCGAGATTTATGCCCTGCGTTTGACTTTTTCCGAGAAAAATTTCAAAGCCGCAATAAGGGTAAGCGAATTGGTCCTGCAAAATGCATTGCCAATGATAGTTGTTGGAATCGATGAGTTTGGCAATGCTGTTGCCGCCACTGAGTACATCTGTGTAGACACCAACCTTGTGACCATCGTTAGGGGTAATGATCAGTTGGGTACGTAAGATTTGCTTTTCAAATACTACCGCCAGAAGTGTCGCCAGCACCAGCAGTACAAGAAGGTATTCGGATCGCCATTTTGCTTGCATGCTATGCGTGCACCCTGCTTTCAAACTCGACCCAAGTCTAGTCAAGATGGGTACTAAATCAATCAAACGGCGCCATGAATATTTTCTATCGGGATTGGAGCGTCGAGGGTTGCGCAACCAATCGGCTGATTGGTTGCGTATTGAGAAGATATTAGACGTTGAACAAAAAGTGCATGACATCGCCATCTTGCACAATATATTCCTTGCCTTCTTTGCGGGACTTGCCCGCGTTTTTTGCACCTTGTTCACCTTTGTATTGGATGAAGTCTTCATAAGCGATGGTTTCAGCGCGGATAAAACCTTTTTCAAAGTCGGTGTGGATAACACCGGCGGCTTGTGGTGCTGTGGCGCCAACGGGAATGGTCCAGGCGCGGACTTCTTTTACACCGGCGGTGAAGTAGGTTTGTAAACCCAATAGTTGATAGCCTGCGCGTATCACGCGATTCAAGCCAGGTTCTTCCATGCCCATTTCATCCAGAAATTCTTTTTTGTCTTCGCCATCCAGCTCGGCTATGTCGGCTTCCAATTTGTTGCAAATTGGTACCACTATGGATTTTTCTTCGGCAGCTATTTTGCGCACTGTGTCGAGGTGAGGGTTATTTTCAAAACCATTTTCGGACACGTTGGCTATGTACATGGTTGGCTTGAGGGTGAGCAGATTAATCTCTTTTAGCAGTGCAATTTCTTCTTTGCTCAAATCAAATGAACGCAGCGGTTTGGCTTCATTCAAATGAGGTTGGATTCTTTCCAGCACAGTCTTCATGGCAACCGCATGTTTGTCGCCGCCCTTTGCGGATTTGGCAAAACGATTCAAAGCTTTTTCGACCGCATCCAGATCAGCCAATGCCAGTTCGGTATTGATTACTTCAATGTCGGCAGCGGGGTTTACCTTGTTGGCTACGTGAATCACGTTGTCGTCATCAAAGCAGCGTACTACGTGGGCGATGGCATCGGTTTCGCGGATGTTTGCCAAAAATTTATTGCCCAGGCCTTCACCTTTGGATGCACCGGCCACTATCCCGGCGATATCGATAAATTCCATGGTGGTAGGAACAATGCGCTCGGGTTTGACCAGTTCAGCGAGTTTGTCCTGACGTGGATCAGGAACGGCCACAACACCTGCATTGGGTTCAATCGTACAAAACGGAAAGTTTTCGGCGCTGATGCCCGCGTTGGTGAGTGCATTGAAGAGTGTTGATTTGCCGACGTTGGGAAGGCCGACTATGCCGCAGTTAAAACCCATAACCTGATCCAGAAATCTAAAAAGTTGAAAGGCGGCGATTATACATGCTTTGCCACTCGAAGGTTCACCAGCGGAAACTGAGAAATCTGTCTCATATATTGGCAAGGTTCAGTATGACTTTATGCCCCTGCTTGAGTTCGAACGACCTTATCTGCGAGGCAATTGAAAATCACTCCCGCTAGACTGCCAGTAGTCTGTTTGGCAAAACAATAAAAGATGCTTGCATCAATAAAACTTACACCAAAAGAACCTATAAAAAGGATATACACCCATGAGTACGCATAACTTTATTTATCGGTTTGGGGACTACGAACTCCAACCCAGAGAAGGGCGCTTGATTCGGCAAGGTGAAGACCTGGCATTGGGCACAAGAACCCTGGATCTCTTGACTCTGTTGGTTCACAACGCGGGCAAATTGGTCACTAAAGAGCAGATTTTTGCCGCGCTTTGGCCGCAGGTAGTTGTTGAAGAAAATAACCTGCATGTGCAGATTTCCATGCTGCGTAAACTCCTGGGCAGCGACAAGATTGTGACCTTATCTGGCAAGGGCTACCGCTTTGGTTTACCGGTCAAACGTTATCCCTATCGCGAAAACCAATCAGCCATCGCAGGCAGTATGAAAATAATTTTGCTGGATGATCATCTATTAATTCGCGAAGCCATGTGTGGTGTGCTGCGTGAATTGGTTGCCGATGCGCTGGTACTGGAGGCTGCCAAAGTTTCGGATGCCCGCAGCATTCTCAAGCAGGTTCCAGACATTGATTTGTTGATTCTTGATCTGGGATTACCGGACATGTGTGGTGTTGAATTCTTGTGTGAATTGCGTATGAGTCATCCGGAATTACCGGTACTGGTTATGTCGGGTTCGCAAGATCAGGCAACGATCATTAATGTTATCAATGCCGGTGCGCAAGGTTACATCCCCAAAGCGACATCGCGTCAAATTATGATTGATGCCATGCGGCAAGTCTTGTCAGGTGGCGTGTATTTGCCAACAGAATTGTTGGAGCCGCCGAAGCAGGCTGTGGGCTTTTAATCAATGCGACAAATACTGTGCAGCCAATGACTTGATCAGCATTGGTTGTACGGGTTTGCTCAGTAAAGTAAAACCTTCGTTGTGAACCTCGTTGATCTTTTCCCTATCGGTATTGGCTGTCATCAGAAAGGCCGGAATTTTTTGGTCAAATTCCCGACGAATGGTTGAAATGGCATCCAATCCTGTGATGTTTTCGGTGAGTGAATAATCCGAAATAATTAAATTGGGTATTGCCGATAAACCTTTTGATTTTTTAATCGCGTCTTCTATAGAAAATGCCGTGATAACGCTGCAACCCCATGCCGATATAAAACCCTCCATTGCTTGTAGCACCAGCGGATCATCATCCAATATCAAAATCATTTTTTGTTTAAATAAACTATTGTCAGTGGGTAAGGGATAATCTGTGCGATGGAACTTTGCATTGGAATTATCCATTAACACCGAAAAGCAAGATCCTTTACCGGGCGTGGATTTGACCTTGATTCGGTGATTGAGTAATTCACATATTTTTTTGACTATTGCCAGTCCAAGCCCTGATCCTGAATTTTTGTGTTCGCTTTTTTTTACTTGAAAATATTCTTCAAAAATTTTCTGTTGGTTTTCCAGTTGTATACCTATACCTGTATCCCAGACTTGTAATTCAACTGCTGAACCTCGCTGACGCGCTGCAATAAAGATTTTACCAGCCGGTGTATAACGCAAGGCATTATTAACCAAATTCAGTAAAATTCTTTCCAGTAAAATAGGGTCGCTTTTTACAATAGTTTGGGTTTCACGAAAGTAGAGCTTTAATCCTTTTTGCTCGGCCGTTTCACGAAAAGTATTTTCTACTCGATTAAAAATATCTTGTAAGTGACAATCCTGAATCTGTGGATCATTCACATCGGTATTTAATCGGGTAATATCCATCAAACTATCAAACAGCTCATTGATGCTGAGTAGGCAGGCATCAATTTTGGTGAGGGTTTTTTCACGGCTTTCATAATCGGTTTGGTTGTGCAATTGCGCCACAAATAAATTGAGTGCATGCAAAGGTTGGCGCAGATCATGATTGGCAGCAGCAACTCGTTTGGATTTGGCAAGGTTAGATAGGTTGGCAGCTTCTGCCAGTTTTTTTTCGCGAGTCAGATTTTCAACCAGCGAAATATTTTCGATCAATGCATTCTCCAGTCGCAAAGTAGAATCTTTTGCTTCTCTACGTTTACGTGCCATATAGCGCGCATCCAATGACAACCAAACGGCACCGGTTGCCAATGCCAGCCACTCCAGAGACGCCACCACAAATCCACGCGGATCAATAGCGTTGAGTTGTTGATAAACAATGATGCAGGCCATAGTGAGCAGTGGTAGCAGCATTACCCAGAATAGCTGTTTTGGTCGCACGCGAAGGGTAATGCTCATGGGTACAATCAATAGCAGCGCCATAAACGCGCCGCGTACTTCAAATGCGTAATAAAGCAATAACATGTAACCAAAAATAGCATACACAGTTTGCGGAACTGTCAGGCTTGGGTCTTTGAAATATAAATTGATGCCGCTACGTAACAATCCATAGAAAATAAGGTTGGCGATCAAAGGCGTCAGTAAAAAATACCAAGGCGAAAATCCGGGGAGATAATTAAAGTACATAGCGTAAAACGCTAGTGCCGCAACAACCAAATAAGCTTTGTTGGCTGACAAACAACGTTTGATTCGTAATGCCTGGGCGGGATCATCACTGAGCACTAACCGATAAATATCCATAAACTGTTATCTACTCTTGTTGTTTGTCTTGGATGTCTTTTATGAATGGTAATTCTTAAATCAAGGCTTAAGGCTTTTTTCAGAAAAATTTAAGTATAGCTAAAGGGTATTTTCCAGTGGATTGTCTGAAGATGTGCGGATTCGCTGAACTCTGATTGAGATCAGCTGCCATCTCCTTGGGTGTTAGGGGGTAACATGATGGTGATACCCAAGAGTAAACCTGTGCACGCGACTCGTTTACTTCGTCACTATCATCCTTGGCATCATTCCGCCCATCGTTGTTGATGGGCTTTTTTATTATGCAGTGTGTAAATCTTTCATGGCTTTATTCCAGTCACCCGCGATGACTTCTGGTAATACAGCGATTGATTTATTAATGGCCTGCTCAATCAATTCCTGCTCGTTTTGTGGTGCGCGCTTTAAAACGAAGTTGGCGACCAAGGGGGCTGCGCCCGGGTGACCAATACCAATTCGCAAACGCGCGAAATTCGGATTGTTACCCAGCGCCGCTTGAATATCTTTTAATCCGTTGTGACCACCATGGCCGCCGCCTTTTTTAAGTCGTGCAATACCGGGCGCAAGATCCAATTCATCATGCACCACTAAAATAGATTCAACCGGAATTTTAAAAAAATTCGCGAGCGCGCCAACGGCCTGACCGCTGCGATTCATATAAGTAGTCGGCACCAGCAATCGCAAATCTTTTCCTTTGAATGATGCTTTGGCACTCAGACCAAAAAATTTGGGATCATTGGCTAATGACACACCGAGTTTATCCGCAAATAAACGAACCAGATCTTCACCCGCGTTGTGGCGAGTGTATGCATATTCAGTACCGGGATTACCGAGGCCTACTATGAGTTGGATGTTGTGCATAATCTAAAAAATATTTATTTGATTACAAGTTTTCATTGAGATCTTGTCTGCCGAGGATTCGAATGATCTCAACTATGTCATGATTGATTCGATAGTAGATACTATCAGTACCGCAAACACTACGACGATACCCATCCTTAATATGATCAACTGATGGATATTTAAGAGGTGCTGCGGCAATTTCATCAAAGCGTTTTATCAGAGAATGATAGTAGTTGTCCGCTTGCCGTTCACCAAATTCTTCATAACCGCGCCAATAGATTCTTGCCAAATCGATTCTTGCGTCTTCGCTTAATTTATAATTTTGCATTCCTGCCAAGTCCATTCTTTATTGCGCTTAGTATTTCCTCGGGGGTCTGATGTGTAAAACCACTTTGCTCGGCTTCAAATAATTTGCGTCTGATGATTTCAATGCTTGACTCTTGTTCTCTTAGTTGGCGCTCACGAATCAGTTCCCTTACTACTTCACTTTCATTTCCGTAGTGGCCCATCTCAATTTGGGCCTTGATCCAATGATCTTGTTGATCAGTCACTGTGATGCTTTTTTTAACCATACTCATAGTCATTACCTCTACTTGGGATCAGTTTGTGCTATCAGGTAGGATAATATCCGATTTTATATTCATGTCTCAATAAAAAAAGGGCAGTACCGAAGTGCTGCCCCTTTTTCGAAGGTTGATGCAATTAGGCTTCTTCGCCTTCTGCAGCTGCGCCTTTGTGTTTAACAATAGTCGCAACGGCCAAGTTGTGGTCAGCACCTTTTTGCAGGTCAGCTGATACAACACCGCCAGGCAATTTCAGATCACTGATGTGAACTATATGGCCAACTTCAACGTTCGCCATGTCAACTTCGATGTACTCAGGCAAGCTGTGTGGCAAACAGATGATATCCAATTGAGTCAGGTTGTGAACTACTTGACCGCCTTGAACTTTCACGCCTTTGCTGGTGGCTTCGTTGATGAAGTGCAGAGGTACGTGCGTGTGAACTTTGGTGGACTTGTCTACACGCAAAAAGTCGATGTGCAACAGTTGCAACTTGGATGGATGACGTTGCAAATCTTTCAGGATCACATCTTCTGCTTTGCCATCAACATTCAAACTGATGATGTGTGAGTAGAAAGATTCGTGTTCCAAATGCTTGCGCAATTCGTTGTGTGACACGCTGATGTTTTGCGGATCTTTCTTGCCACCATAAATGATGCCGGGTACTTGATCAGCCAAACGACGCAGGCGGCGGCTCGCACCTTTCCCTGCATCGTTACGGACCGTTGCGTCTAATTTAAAGTCTTCAGACATGATTATGTCCTCTCGGTTAAGCCTGTCAGTCCGCGACCAGAACTGTCAGGGGTTTCAAAAACCCGATTGCTCGGGTGGTTTATCTAAGTGCTTAGTCTCTAAACATTGCACTCAGGGATTCTTCATTGCTCAAACGGCGCATAGCTTCGGCGAGCATTTTCGACAAAGTTAATACGCGAATGCGCGAGCAATTTTTTGCGGCCTCACTCAATGGAATCGAGTCAGTCACCACTAATTCATCCAACATGGAATTGTTGATATTGTCTATCGCCTTGCCCGACAACACCGGGTGGGTACAGTAGGCGATTACTTTTTTCGCACCCTGTTCCTTCAGAGCTTTGGCGGCACTGCACAGAGTGCCGGCAGTATCAATAATGTCGTCAACCAACAAGCAAGTGCGGTTTTCAATTTCACCGATGATGTGCATAACCTCGGCCACATTGGCACGCGGGCGACGTTTGTCGATGATCGCGAGATCAGTGCCTAATTGTTTGGCCACAGCACGAGCGCGAACCACACCACCTATGTCCGGGGATACTGTCACCAGGTCCGGGAAATTTTGTTCTTCGATGTCTTCCAATAAGACGGGGGAGCCGTAGACGTTGTCCACGGGTACATCAAAAAAGCCTTGAATTTGTTCTGCGTGCAAGTCGACTGTGAGGACGCGATCTACACCCACACTCACCATCATATCGGCCACAACTTTTGCGGTGATAGGTACACGTGCGGAACGTACGCGACGATCCTGACGGGCGTATCCAAAGTAAGGCACAACCGCAGTGATTCGTCCGGCGGAGGCACGACGCAGTGCGTCAACCATCACGATCAATTCCATCAGGTTGTCGTTTGTCGGAGCGCAAGTAGATTGCACCACAAACACATCGCGACCGCGCACATTGGTCAGCAGCTCGACATTAATTTCGCCGTCCGAGAATTGGGAGACCGAAACGTCACCCAATGACAACCCCAGATTCTCAACAATTTTTTTAGCCAGTTCAGGGTTGGCATTACCGGTAAATACCATTAAGTCAGACACGTTAAGCACCTTTGAAGGTCAGTATCAGAAATCAGCGCAGGTTTCACCCTTGGGGTATTTCCCTGAAGGACGCAATATCAAACAAGAGATGAAAAATTATGGCAGGGGTGAAAGGATTCGAACCTCTGAATGGCGGGATCAAAACCCGCTGCCTTACCACTTGGCGACACCCCTGTAATGAATTAATGATCAGTCAACAGATTGTATGAGGGAGAATAATTTATGCCTTGGGCAATAAAATTTTTCATCCCGAGACTTGCGATTTTTTGTTGGGCTTGATGAGCCGTTTGTTGGTCATCAAAAGTTACAAAAACACAAGCACCTGTTCCGGTCATTCGAGGTTGGTATCCCGCATCTTCCAACCACTGCAAGCATCGATTTACCTCGGGGTAAAGTCTTCTTACCAGCGGCTGGCAGTCGTTATGACCACCCCCTTCAAGAAAGGCCGCCACTTTAATGGCCGCGGTATCTCTTGTCAAATCTTTGTGTGAAAAAATTTCTGCTGTAGAAACATGGCAATCAGGTTGTATAACAAGGAACCAATTTGCTGCTAAATCAATGGCTTCCAGCTTTTCGCCAACCCCTTCTGCCCAGGCGGTTCGGCCGCGAACAAACACGGGTACATCTGCACCCAAAGCCAAACCAATCTGCGCCAATTTGTCGGTCGATAATTGGCATTGCCAGAGATGATTTAACGCAACCAAAGTTGTCGCTGCATTGCTACTGCCGCCACCGATTCCACCGCCCATAGGCAAACGCTTTTCGAGTTGGATGTGAATCCCCTGATCGATTGTTTTGTAAGGCCAGATGGCCCGAGCAGCGCGTACGATTAAATTTGTCTCGAAAGGCACATTCGCCAGCTCAGGTGTGAGCTGGATGTCGGGTTGATCGATTAAGGTGAAATCCAGCTGGTCGCCATAATTCAATAATTGAAAAACGGTTTGCAATTGATGATAACCATCAGCGCGGCGGCCGGTGATATGCAAAAACAAATTGAGTTTGGCGGGCGACAGCAGGCTCAGCATATTATTCGAAGGTCCAGTTGCGAATCAGCAGGGTCAAACGCAAATCCTGATGTGAGGCAATCATTTTTTGCGGTAGATATAGGGTTTGCCCTTGATAAGTCACCACTTGAAATTTTTGGTATTCGATCTGCCAATCTTTCTGTTGCAGTTTTTCCACCAGCCCTTGTGAATTAAATTGAATGGACTGAACTTTGCCCGGCGCTGGCAAGCCTCGCACCCAAAAATCCAATTGTTTGAGTGGTAGATTCCAGCCGGTGGTGCGTTTAAACAAAGATTCCGCAGAGCTGGAGCTCACCGGATCTTTGCCTTTTTCTTTGAGTGTAACCCGTTTGGGTGAGCCATCAATACGCAGGGATTTTTGCCCCAGTGGACCATGCAATTGAATAATGTAATGTGCTTTTATTTGTTGCCAATGAATGCTGGCGCTGAAGGATTCGGAGGGAGCTTTGATACCCAGCTTGCCTTTGATTTGCCAGGCATCAAGTTGTGCGACTTGCGCTTGATGTTGTTTGAATTCCACTGGTTGCGGCGGTAGACGAGTTACGCAGGCTTGCAGCAAGCAAATAAGGATTATCAAAAACAATCGGAATTTCATCATGACGGCCTGACGGAGTTTTTCCTGCGGATTGGCCGAGCATCATACATTGAATCAATAAAAGCGGCGCTGTGGGATCGCCATTTGTTTGGTCATCAACCAGGTTTGTTGAATTAAAAAAGCGTCGGCGCTGGCGCGGTGGCGGTGGATTTTCAATCGGCTGCAAAGATCTTGTTTGGTTTCATCCCACATCATGAGTTGATCTTCAGTGGTGATAATTTCAATCGGTGATAAATGAAACTCGGGTTTACATCGCCCTGCCCAAAATAATCGATTAAGCCAGGGGCTATCGTGTACCCAGGCATCGCTGTAACAGGTGATAGCCCCCACAAACAGATTCAATTCTTCGCACACTTGTTGCGCGGGTTTGCCGCGCTCATACAACAAAGGGCGTGGAATGCCGTGGACGGCTTCGGCTTTATCGCTCCAATGAACCCAATCTTCCTGCGGGATAATCAAGCTGCAATAGCGCGAACCATCGGCTTTGACTGCGCCAACTTCAATAGGATAGGAGTGGGCCCCGAAGCCGGAGGCTTCTATATCGATAATGCAAGGGCAACGCGGTGTTTTCATAACGCCATCCACTTCAGGTTTCACAGAGTATAGGTGCAATTTCCTCAAGGTAAATCGGCTAGCCCCTTGTCTTAGTGAATCAGTCACCGGACAATACCGGCCTTTTTTGAGCCTCGGCTAGACTAGACGCATGACCCTTGTTGCATTCGGTATAAATCATCAATCTGCTCCTCTTGCCTTGCGCGAGCGTATGGCGTTTGCACCGGAGATGATGGAAGCCGCATTAAAAGAAGCGGCGAGTCAGTCAGGACTGACAGAAGTTGCCATTCTCTCTACCTGCAATCGCACCGAAATTTACGCCGTCACCGATCAATTAACTGCCCTTGAAGATTGGTTAATAAGCCACTCAGGTGTTTCAGCTAATGAATTGAGAAGCAGTCTTTATGCCTATCAGGATCAAGAAGCCTTACGGCACATGATGAAAGTGGCGGCAGGGCTGGATTCGCTGGTTCTGGGTGAACCGCAAATTCTCGGGCAAATGAAATCCGCCTTTGCAGTGGCGCGCGAAACCGGCACTTTGGGCAGTGAATTGCATCAGGTTTTCCAGCAAGTATTTAATCTAGCCAAACGGGTTCGTACCGAAACGGCGATTGGTGAAAATCCCGTTTCAGTCGCCTACGCCGCAGTGACCCTCGCGCAACAAATATTTTCTGATCTAAAACAGGACACGGCGCTTTTGATTGGTGCAGGCGAAACTATCGCACTGGTTGCTCGTCATCTGGCCGAACACGGTATCAAAAAAATTCTGGTGGCCAATCGCACGTTGGATCGTGCACAAAAACTGGCAGCGGAATTTAAAGGCGAAGCTTTTTTGTTAGCGGATATTCCCATGCAATTGCATCGCGCCGATATAGTAATTTCCTCCACCGCCAGTCAACTGCCGCTGTTAGGTAAAGGCGCAGTCGAAACGGCATTAAAACAACGCAAACACAAACCTATGTTTATGTTGGATATAGCCGTGCCGCGCGACATTGAATCGCAAGTGGCCGAGCTGGAAGATGTTTATCTTTATACTGTTGACGACCTGCATGCGGTGATTGATGAAAGTAAAAAATCGCGGGTCGCTGCGGCCGATCAAGCCCAATTAATTATCGAACAGGGTGTCGATGATTACATCAAGCAGCAGCGCGAATTAAATGCAGTCGATCTGATTAAATCCTATCGGCAGCAAGCTGAAACTTTTCGTGATGCCGAATTACAAAAAGCCATCAAACAATTGCAATCCGGTGTGCAAGCGGAAGAAGCTTTGGTACAACTGGCTCGTAATCTCACCAATAAATTATTGCATTCCCCCACGACTGTCTTGAAAGAAGCCAGCGCTGAACAGCGCCACTATGTGTTGAAAGCAGCACAAGAATTATTTTCTATTCAAGGTGAAGACAAAACGCCGCATTAGCGCCGCTAATTGTTCAATTCAATCTATTTTCTTTTCTTATTCTTTTCACATTGTTAATTTTTATTTTTGAGAGATTGTTATGAAAGCCTCAATTGTTGAAAAATTGGAGCGACTAAAAGAGCGCTACGAAGAAGTCAGTGCTTTATTGTCCGAAGCGGAGGTGATTAACAACCAAAATCGCTTTCGTGATTTATCCAAAGAATACGCCGAGCTGGAACCCGTGGTTATCGCCTACAAAAAATATCAGCAATTGTTGGCGGACATAGAAGAAGCTAAGCTGTTATTGGTCGAAGGCGACGACGACATGAAAGAAATGGCCGCCGAAGAATTAAAAGACTGCGAAGCCGCGATCGAACCCACCGAATTGGAATTGCAAAAATTATTGCTGCCGAAAGATCCCAATGACGAAAAAAATTGTTATCTGGAAGTTCGTGCTGGCACAGGCGGTGATGAAGCGGCAATTTTTGCGGGCGATTTATTTCGCATGTATTCACGCTACGCTGAAAAACAAGGCTGGCGAGTGGAAATTCTAAGCCAAAACGAAGGCGAACACGGCGGTTACAAAGAAATTATTTCGCTGGTAACCGGGCTGGGTGTTTACGGTCGTTTGAAATTTGAATCCGGCGCACATCGTGTACAACGTGTGCCTGAAACTGAATCCCAAGGTCGTATTCACACTTCAGCTTGTACAGTTGCTGTTATGGCAGAAGCTGATGAATTGGAAGAAGTGAATATCAACAAAGCCGATTTACGTATTGATACTTATCGTTCATCTGGTGCAGGTGGTCAGCACGTTAACAAAACCGATTCGGCGATTCGTATTGTGCATTTACCGACAGGCATAGTTGTGGAATGTCAGGATGAACGTTCACAACACAAAAACCGCGCACGCGCCATGAGTTTGCTCGCCACCAAATTAAAAACAATGCAAGAAGAGGCTGCGCATAAATCGATTTCAGACGAGCGCCGCAATTTAGTTGGTAGTGGCGATAGATCTGAACGTATTCGCACTTACAATTACCCACAAGGCCGTATGACTGATCATCGCATTAATTTAACTTTGTATTCGTTGGATGCAATTATGCAGGGCGATTTGGATGGAATTTTGCAACCGCTGGCGAATGAGTATCAAGCGGATCAATTGGCGGCGATTGCGGATTAAAACAAACCCCACCCTAGCCCTCCCCTTCGTAAGGGGAGGGGACAGATTTCACTCCGAATCAAGGAAAAAAGGGAGTCAAGTCCCTCCCCCTTGCCAAGGGGGAGGTTAGGAGGGGGTGAAAGAACTTGGCACCATGCTTGGTAAAAAATGACTCAATTAACCATCAAACAATGTCAAAAACTCACCGATGACCTCTCATCGGTAAGTGACTCTGCGCGATTGGATATTGAATTATTCTTGTCGCATATTCTGCAAAAAAATCGTACATGGTTATTTACCTGGCCAGACTATGAATTAACCGAAACCCAATCTGCAGAATTTTTGCAAATGCTCGAACGTCGCAAAAAAGGTGAGCCTGTTGCGCATATTATCGGGCAGCGGGAGTTTTGGTCTTTACCGCTTAAAGTTAACGCATCGACATTAATTCCTCGCCCGGATACAGAAATATTGGTGGAAGCAGCATTGCAATTATTTGCGAATGATTCACCCGAGCAAAAACGTTTGTGTTTGGATTTGGGTACAGGCACAGGTGCAATAGTTCTTGCACTGGCGAGTGAAAAAGCCAATTGGCAATTCACTGCTGTTGATCAATCAACAGATGCTGTTGCTTTGGCAGAATCCAATCGGTGTCAATTGGGTTTTGATCATGTCTCGATTTTTCAAAGTGACTGGTTTGAAAAAATTCCTGCAATACAATTTGATCTGATTGTTAGTAATCCACCTTATATTGATCCAGATGATCCGCATTTGTCGCAAGGTGATGTTCAATTTGAACCTTTGTCAGCCCTGGTTGCACAAGACAATGGATTGGCGGATCTTAAAAAGATTATCGGCAGTGCTAAATCGTTTTTAACATCCGGTGGATATTTATTGTTGGAGCATGGATACAATCAGGCGGATGTGGTGAAAAAAATATTGTTGGAAAATGGATATAAAAATATTGAGACCAAGAAAGATTTTGGTGGGAATGATCGTGTGACCTTCGGGCGGTATTCGTAGGGGCACACCCCTGTGTGTGCCCTGGGCAGGCACGGGGGCCTGCCCCTACAATTTGAGAAATTAACATGAACGATCAACAATTATTACGCTACTCGCGCCAGATTATGCTCCCCGATATAGACATCGAAGGGCAAGAAAAATTATTGGCCGCAAAAGTATTGATTGTGGGGTTGGGTGGTTTGGGTTCACCGGTGGCTATGTATTTGGCGGCGGCGGGTGTTGGTCATTTGGTGCTGGCCGATTTTGATCAGGTTGATCTCAGTAATTTGCAGCGGCAAATTGCGCACACAACGGCAAGTATTGGCGTCAACAAAGCGCAATCGGCCACAAAAACCTTAAGCGAATTAAATCCGGATATTCAAATTTCATGTATTGAAACAATGCTGGATGCAGATGCTTTGCTTGCGCAAACCAAACAAGTCAATTTGGTCATTGATTGCACTGATAATTTTCAAACACGTTTTGCAATTAATCGAGCTTGTGTAACGGCAAAAGTGCCGCTGGTTTCTGGCGCCGCTATTCGATTGGAAGGGCAGGTCAGTGTGTTTGATCCGCGTGATTCCGACAGCCCTTGTTATCGCTGTTTGTATTCTGAAGCCAACGATGATTTAACCTGCGCGGCCAATGGTGTGTTAGCGCCTTTGGTGGGGATAATCGGGTCGGTTCAGGCGTTGGAAGCGATCAAACTCTTAACCGGTTTTGGTCAAAGCCTTGCCGGGCGATTGCTGTTGTTGGATGCACGTTATCTGCAATGGCGAGAAATAAAATTGCGCAAAGATCCCCAGTGCCCGGTTTGCGCAATCCAATCTTAACCTTTATCAGTGAAACTTCAGTTGTGCATTTGCATAGCGCTCTTTACTATTGCGCTCAACTTAATTTAGTGACCTGCAGGTAGTTTTATGGCCGACCAACAACGCCCCAATGATCAATATCCAACCCTGGGATTTTTCCCGAAATTGATTTTCAGCTCACGCTGGTTGCAGTTGCCTTTGTACTTGGGCCTAATTGTCGCGCAGTGTGCTTACGTTTTTTTATTTTTGAGTGAACTGACGCATTTGGTGATGGATTTACGCAACATGAACGAACAGGGCATCATGTTGTTAGTCTTGGGTTTGATTGATGTGGTGATGATTTCCAACTTGTTGGTGATGGTCATAGTCGGTGGATACGAAACCTTCGTGTCCCGCTTGCGTTTGGATGGTCACCCGGATCAGCCGGAATGGTTAAGTCATGTGAATGCCACGGTATTAAAAGTCAAACTGGCTATGGCCATTATCGGCATATCATCCATTCACTTACTTAAAACATTTATCGAAGCAGGAAACATAGGAATGCCAGGTGCAAAATTCACTGAGGAAGGCGTAATGTGGCAAACCATTATTCATATGGCTTTTATCGCGTCGGCAATTGGTATTGCCTATACCGATGTCCTGGTTCAGCGGGCAATAAACAAACCAGGCGCGGGCCACTAATTTTCCAGTCAATCTCGTCGCAGTTTTTGAGTGTCTGACCTTTCGCTGGCAGACACTCAGATCAAATTTTGTTAGCATCCCCTTCGCGCGAATCTCCCCCTAACTGGACATTCACAATAATAAACTGACCTGTTATTTCATAACCCGGTCGTTTCTCTAATTAGTCAATGGAGTCCCTTATGACATTTAATGTTGTCTTCAAAGGCATTTTGCCGGGTACTGATCCGGAACAAGCCAAACAATCTTTTGCAGGCTTATTTGGTCTGGATGCAGAAAAAGTTGATCGCATTTTTAATTCTACTAACCTGGTTATCAAACCTAATGTCACCGAAGAGTTGGCTCATAAATTTGTTGAGAAGTTAACTTCTATCGGTGTGCGAGCGGAAGCAGTAGCTGTAGAGCCTAAAATGGAATTGTCATTGGAGCCTATTGCAGAACGAGCGACGGAAAATTCGCCAGTTGAAACCGCACAATCCCAGTCACCATCATCGGCTTACATAACACCTGCACAAGCGGCGGCAATTCCGCAGAGTCAGGTGAAGCCTTTTGTATTCACCGGTATTGGTGGCGAATATTTTAAGATCTGGATTGTCAATATTTTGTTGACCATCGTGACCCTTGGTATTTATTCCGCCTGGGCAAAAGTACGTAACAAGCGTTACTTTTATGGCAACACCAGCATGGACGGCGTTGCATTTGAATACACAGCAAATCCCATTAGAATTTTAATCGGCCGCGTTATTGCGATTGGATTTTATATTGCGTTTATTGCGGCATCGCAGTACTCGCCCATAGCGTCTCTGGTATTAATGCTGGTGTTGTTTGTTTTAATTCCATTCATTGTGGTTTCGTCGCTACGATTTAATGCACGCAGTTCGTCCTATCGCAACGTGAGTTTCCGTTTTCATGGTACTTACTGGCAAGCGATTGGCGCTTTCGTTGGTTGGCCCATTCTCGCTATGTTGACTTTAACCATACTTCTGCCCTTTGCCTGGAAAAAACAAATGGAGTTTATGGTGAGCAATCACGCTTATGGCACCGAAAAATTTCAATTGAATACTGAAGTGGGTCCTTTCTACGGAATTTATTTAATTCTGATTGGTATTTCTATGGTGTTTGGTATTGCCTTCTTTTTGGTGGCATTAATTTTCGGTGGCGGTGCGGCATTAGCGGGTGGAGCAGGTGGCGCGGTGATGGGTATGTTGCTTGGTGTAGTGGTAATGGTAATGTACGTTGGTTTTATTATTTTCGTGCACGCTTACATGGCGGTCGCTATGGCTAATATCAAATATCAAAATACTCGTTTGGTTGATCATGGCTTTCAGTCTGATTGGAAAACTACCGCATACGCAAAAATTTATTTTGTAAATACTTTGCTGACCATTTTGACATTGGGTCTTTATATTCCGTTCGCCAAAGTGCGCATGGCAGCTTATATGGCTGAACACACGCAATTTGTTGCAGCGGGCGATTTGAATCAATTTGCGGCGGCTGAACAACAACAAGTTAGCACTCTGGCTGAAGGTGTTAGCGATATTTTTGAATTCGATATCAGCGTGTAATCGAGGTAGGGCGAATGATTCGTTTGCAGGGTTTTTGGTTTGATGGAAAAGTTTCTCATAAATCCACTGCCTATATGTTGGTGGATGCTGAGTCAGTCAAAGTGTTCCGTGCAAACGATCATTCGTTAATTTGCGAATCTTCTATTGATCAATTTGAAATATCATCGCGCGTGGGTAATACCCCGCGCTATTTTTATTTGGTGTCGGGTGAAAAATTTGAAACATCCGACAATGCCGCAGCGGACGACATAGTTCGCCAACATAAGCCGTCAATTTTTCGTACATTGGCGCATACACTGGAAAGTCATTTAGGTTTTGTTGCCTTGACTCTGGTGATTGTGATGTCACTGAGTTGGGTGGGTATCAAATACGGCTTGCCTGCAGCGTCTCGCACAATAGCGATGGCATTGCCACAAAGTGTAATGAATCAAGCGGCTAGTGAAACCTTGCAATTTCTCGACAAAATGCACTTTGCTCCTTCGAAGTTGCCTGAAGACGTACAGGCGCGAGTGCTAAAACATTTTGATTCTGCAATACAAGAAAATAAACATTTAAACATACGGGTATTATTTCGTGATGGTCAGGCTATAGGTGCGAATGCATTTGCATTACCTGATGGCACAGTGGTGTTTACTGATCAAATTGTCGAGCTCTCCGACAATGATGACGAATTGCTGGCTGTTTTGGCTCACGAAATTGGTCACGTTGAATACCGACACAGTTTGCGCGGTGTGATTCAGGCATCGGCGCTCAGTTTTGCAATCAGTATGCTGGCAGGTGATGTGTCTGCTATGGGTGATCTACTGGTGAACTTACCTATCATGTTGACCACCTCTGCTTATTCTCGCGATTTTGAACGCGAAGCAGACGACAATTCGCTGATTTTTTTGGATAAACACAATATTCCTCGCCACAGTTTTATTGATCTAATGGATAACCTGTCAAAAGATCATCAATGTCGTTATTTGTTAAAAGATGAATTTGATTTTTTCTGGGAGGAGGATAAAGAAGATGAGGGTAAAGATAAAAAATCCGAATCAGCTGTTAAAAAATCGGACGAGACAAGTGTTGAGGCTAAAAAAGCTGACGAAAAATCTATACCGATTGATCCCGAAAACCTGACGCAGGATCAATATGAAAAAATGGCCAAGAGCCAGCGCCGCGAGTTTTGCAATCAATTAATCGCCAAAGAAAAAGCCAAAGGCGAAGACAGCGCGTTAGATAATGTACTGGATTATTTCGCCAGTCACCCGGCGACTGAAGAAAGATTGGAAAAGTTTAGGAAGAGGCCGCAAGAGAATTAAATTTACCCCTCTCCCCCTGCCCCCTCTCCCACAAGGGGAGAGGGGAATTGGTTCTGTTCAAAATCTTATTTGAACTCGTTTCTTTCAAGCTTATCTTTTATTTATTTTAGGACTCAGATCTGCTCCCTCTCCCTTGATGGGAGAAGGTGTTTTACTCACAACCCCGCAAACAACTCCTTCAACTCCTCATACTGCTCCGCCCGCAATCTTGGCCCATACTGCGATACCACTTTGGCCGCGGCAATATTCGCAAAATGCGCAGCGGTCGCAAAATCTTTGTTTTGATTAATTGCATACAAAAATGCACCGGCGAACATATCGCCTGCGCCGTTAGTGTCTACTGCTTTTACGGCAACACCTGCGACCTGAGTTTGTTTTTCACCATCAAAAACTAACGCGCCTTCGCCGCCGCAAGTAATCGCAAATTGTTTGCAGTATTTTTTCAATTCAGTGCAAGCCTCTTGCAAATTATGTGTTTGAGTGAAGCCCAGTGCTTCGTCGCGATTACAAAAAATTAAATCCACTCCATCACCCAACATTTCTACCAATCCGTCGCGGAAAAATTGCACCATGGCCGGATCAGATAAACTCAATGCGGTTTTGGTTTGATTGGCTTGAGCAATTTTTCGCAATTCAATTGCCGCGGTGCGGCCAGTGGGTGAGGTCACCAGGTAACCTTCGATATAAACAAATCGCGATTGGGCAATCGCAACCGGGTCCAGCTCATCCACCGACAGAGTTTCACTGATGCCGAGAAAAGTATTCATGGTGCGCTCGGCGTCCGGTGTGATCATTACCAAACATTTACCGGTGATACCTGTAGGCGGTTGAATATGATCAGGTGTGATTACGCCTGCGTTGTGTAAATCCTTGAGATAAAAATGGCCGTTGTCATCATTGGCAACTTTACAGGAGTAGACATTTTTACAGCCGAGATAACTGGCGGCGATAATGCTGTTAGCGGCTGAACCGCCGCTGGCTTTGTGTGATGCGACTAAATGATCGGCGAGATAATCGATTAATTGGTTTTGGCGTTTTTCATCCACCAACGTCATAACACCTTTGGCTACTGCCATTTGCGTCAGATCGGCATCGGTAAGTGTAATTTCAGTATCGACCAGCGCCGCGCCAATGCCATAGATGTCATATCGTTTCATAAAAAATCCTGTGACTTGAGTATCGGTGAATAGGAAAAAATTGTCTGGCAGTTTACACTGCCCAGCCAGTTTTCACTAAAAAATCCAATCTGTATCGAGTAACCGATGACCCGACGTACCAGTGTGTCGCGCAAGCGCAAATCTTCAACATCCGCATCAGCACCGCTGACCCGCTGGGGTCGTTTTTGGCGTTATAGCCTCTATGCGTTTTTGTTTATTAGCTTGTTGATGACTATCTGGACTATTTATCTGGATATTCAGGTGCGTAATAAATTTGAAGGGAAAAAATGGGCGCTGCCTGCCAGAGTTTACGCACAGCCTTTGGAGTTGTATCAAGGTTTATCATTAACGCCTGCGATTTTTGAAGAAGAGCTTAAAGCGCTGGGCTACCTGTTTGGTGGTGATATCACCAAGCCAGGAAATTTAATTAAAAAAGTGTCTATGATTTCCGGAGATACTGAATATCAAATTCATAGCCGCGGTTTTGTGTTTTGGGATAAAACCGAAACCAATCAGGTATTTCGTGTCAGCCTTGGCAAAACTCAGGTAACGGCGCTGCGCGATCAAGCGGGTGCAGATATTCCGTTGGTACGACTGGAGCCGCAAGAAATCGGCGGTTTTTATCCCGCGAATCAGGAAGATAGATTGTTAGTCAAACTGGAAGATGTACCGCCATTATTGGGCGAAACTTTATTGGCGGTGGAAGATAAACATTTTCTGGAGCATCACGGCGTATCACCGGTTGCTATTTTGCGCGCAGCAGTTGTGAATTTGCGTACGGGGAATGCGACTCAGGGCGGCAGTACCATCACTCAACAGCTGGTGAAAAATTTTTATCTGACTAATGAAAAAAGTGTTCTGCAACGAAAAATTCCTGAAGCTATTATGGCGGTTTTGCTGGAAGTGCATTACAGCAAAAAAGAAATTTTGGAAACTTATATCAATGAAGTCTTTCTAGGGCAAAGTGGTGAACGCTCAGTCAATGGATTCGCACTGGCGTCGCATCATTATTTCCGCAGGCCGCTACGCGAATTAAATATTCAGCAGATTGCCTTGTTAGTGGGCTTGACCAAAGGCGCGTCTTATTACAATCCCTGGCGACATCCCGAGCGTGCGAAAGAGCGGCGAGCTGTCGTTTTGAATGTGATGTTGAATGAAAAATTAATCACCGAAGCGGAATACAAAACCGCACAAGCATCTCCTTTGGGGATTGTTAAAGAATCACCTTTGACGACTTCCAATTTTCCGGCGTTTATGAATCTTGTAAAACGCCAATTAAAAGAAGATTATCAAGAAAAAGATTTGCGCAGCGAAGGTTTGCGCATTTTCACCAGCTTGTCACCCTCGTTACAGCGTCAGGCAGAAGCTACGGTCGTTGCGCGTTTGCAACAAATGGAAAGCCGCGTTAAAAATAAAAATACCCAAGTGGCGTTTGTGGTGACATCGGTTGGTAGTGGTGAAGTCTTGGCGCTGGTGAGTGACAAAAATCCAAAATTTGATGGCTACAATCGCGCACTGGATGCCAAACGCCAGATGGGTTCTTTGATGAAACCTTTTGTCTATTTGGCCGCCTTGGAAATTCCGCAAGAATATAATTTGATGACCACTATTAGTGACGACCCTGTGAGTTACAAAGTGGGCAGCAAATGGTGGGCGCCGCAAAATTACGATAAAACCAATCACGGCCAGTTACCCTTGTATCAAGCGCTGGCGAATTCTTACAATCAATCCACTGCGCGTTTGGGCATGACATTAGGTTTACCCAAAGTGATCAAAACAGTTAAGCGCGCAGGTTATGAAGGTGAGATAAAAGAATTGCCCGCGATTTTATTGGGCACTACCGAAATGACACCTATGGAAGTCGCTGGAATTTATCACACGCTGGCAGCTGATGGTGTTTACACACCGCTGCATGCAATTCGCGAAGTATTGACGGCGGACGGTCAACCACTCAAACGTTATCCATTGGAGTTGGAGCAACGTTTTGCACCTGAATCTATTTTCGAATTGCAGTTTGCGTTGCAACAAGTAATGAAAATAGGCACAGGTCGCACTGCTAACGCGCAGTTACCTGAAGATTTATTTGTGGCGGGAAAAACCGGTACCACGAATGATCAACGCGACAGTTGGTTTGCCGGTTTTTCTGGCGAACATTTAGCAGTAGTGTGGATGGGCAATGATGATAACTCGGTGACACCTTTCAGTGGTTCGTCCGGTGCTTTGCAACTCTGGACCGATTTTATGAAAAAAATTCCCACTCGTTCAGTCAACACTGATCCACCACCCGGTGTGGTTTTTGATTGGCTGGATACTGCCAGCGGCAAATTAAGTGCAGAAAGTTGTATGGGTGCCATCTGGGTGCCGATACGTGAAGAATTTAAACCTTTGCAAACGGCGGATTGTGTTATCAAACCCGAAAACAAAAATTGGTTGCAGCGAATTTTTAATTAAACGAGGAAATAATAATGATTCATATCTTCTGGTTGTTGGTAGGTTTGGTGTTGTTAACCGTCGGTGGTGAAGCATTAGTGCGCGGTGCGCTTGCTGCAGCGCGTCGGATAGGTGTATCCCCTTTATTGGCGGGATTGGTGATAGTGGGCTTTGGAACTTCTGCACCTGAATTGGTGGTGTCAGTGCAGGCGGCATTAAAAGGCCAACCGGATATTGCAGTAGGCAATGTCATCGGCAGTAATATCGCCAACATTTTATTAATACTGGGAAGTTGCGCCATCATCATGCCAATGGTGACGCACATTCGATGCCTGCGTCGTGACGGTTTAACCATGTTGATTGCGACTTTATTATTTATGTTGCTCGCCAGTTTGAATGGGTTGAGTCGTATTGAAGGCTTGGGTTTTTTGTTGGTGTTAACAGCCTATTTAATTTGGGCTTATAAAACTGAGAAAGAAGATACAACCAGCCCGGAAGCTGAATTACACAAAGCCGAATCCGAAGAAATCGAACTGGTACCTATGTCTATCCCCTTAACCATTTTGGCGATTGTGGGTGGTTTAGCAATGTTGGTCTTTGGTGCCGACAGATTCTTATTGGGTGCGGTTGGTCTTGGCAAAGTATTGGGTGTGCCCGAAGCCATTATCGGTTTGACGGTGGTAGCGGTTGGAACTTCCTTGCCTGAATTTGCGGTATCAATTGTCGCCGCGGTGCGTCGCCATGCGGATGTGGCCGTGGGCAATATCATCGGCAGTTGTATTTTTAATCTGCTCTGTATTTTGGGAATTTCATCCGTCATTACACCCCTGCCTCTACAAGGCCGCCTGTTGCAAATAGATCAATTTATGATGTTGGGTGCAACCGCAATGCTACTAGCCTTTTTGTTTTTTGGTCTGCGTATTTCAAGGCTCAAAGGCGTTTTGTTGCTGTCAGCTTATGTAATTTACATAGGGGCTATGTTCGGTATTCAGTAATTATGGCCCGGGGGTGAATCCAAATTGGTCTTGCCTGTGTCTGAGTCTGTAACTATCGTTATCCGGCAACCAGATCAGGAGCCACTATGAATTGCCTACGATTCACCTCATTTATCGCTGCCAGCTTGCTGCTTATGTTCAGCCTGTTTACTACTGCTGCCGAATTGGAAGGCACAGTGGTGTCGGGCGATGCCAGCGAGCTGCAATCTTCCTTGCAATCCGCTCAAGATTCGTCAGCTCATGCAGCGCCCCAGCCGCCAACGGCTCCCATCGAAAAAATTATTCAGGATGAAATTCATCATGAAATGCCATCTTTTGAATATGGCGCTGACTTTGATGAGTGGGTATTGGTTCCGCTTGTGTCGATAATTGCAGTCTTTGGTGGCGGTTTTGCGTTTGTGATTTATCTGGTGATTTTACGCAATCGTGCCGCTGCGCAACGCCGTACACAACATCAAGAACAAATTCAAAAATTTATCGATGCCGGCCGTGATGTGCCCGATATTTTATTGCGTGATACCGAGGGTTATGCCAGTCAAACCAATTTGGCAAAAGGCATTAAAGATACCTTGATCGGTTTGGCGCTTGTGGTGTTCCTGACAGTGTTGATCGGTTTTGATATAGGCGCAGCCGGTTTGATTATTGTCGCGGCAGGTCTTGCGCGAATTATTATCTGGAAACTTTCCCAAGATAAAAATTCCTGATTAAAAGCGGATTCAATAATCTATGGTCCCGGATCAGGAACTCATCCAGCGTGTGGTAACACGACAAGACCAGCATGCCTTCTCGCAGCTGGTTTTGCGTTATCAGTCGCAATTGCGCGTGTGGGCGCGGCGATTGTGTGACGGTGACAGTCACATGGCCGATGACCTTGCGCAAGAAGCCTTTATCAAAGCCTATAAGGCTTTGTCTGCATTTCGTGCGGAAGCAAAATTTTCAACCTGGCTCTACCGAATTTTATTTAACATTGCGGCCAATCGCTGGCGCAATAAAAAAATTCAATGGGCAGAGTTGGATGAAAATGAGGATATTGAAGCCGAACATTCCGAGATAGATCATTATCACGCGAAAAAAGATTTATCCGCGGCAATGGAGCAGCTCAGCCAGGCTCAGCAAATGGCAATTGCACTTTGTTTTGAAGAAGGTTTTTCGCACGACGAAGCCGCGCAAATCATGGGCGTGCCATTGGGCACTTTAAAAACCCATGTGAATCGCGCCAAACAAAAATTGCAAATTCACTTGTCCGCCTGGCAAGGCGCTATACAAGATTGAGGTTGATATGACAGATAATCTTGAAAATTTATTGAAGCAACATTTTCGTCAACAAGAATACATTGATGACAATGGTTTCACTGCAAATGTCATGATGGCATTGCCCTATCAGAAAAAACTCAGCCCCTGGTTGAAGTTTTGTATTTATTGGTTGCCAGTATTCCTGGTCAGCCTTTGGGTCATTGGTCAATTGCCACTGCGTGATTTGATTCATCAAATAGCCGCATTTTGGTTATTGGCAGACGCCAAAGTATTTATGCTAATTGCAGGTTCTGCGTTTGCTCTCTTGATGGCTTATGTCGGTTTTACGTTTATGGCGGACGAAGAGGCTTAAGGTGTCGTAGGATGTGATTTCTCCACCCTCTGTGAAATGAATTGACCGTTCGATGCAATTCGATAAAGCACATGCTGCCTCAATGGGCTTATAGTAGGTAGGTCAGGGTGCGCAAAATTTGAATGTGAATTTTGCATGCCGATCTTTTCCATTACTTTGATTGAGGGCGAGTTGATCGCCGCTGTAAATGCCACAATCTCATCAAGGTCTAATTTTGAAAATCCAAAATCAATTGCAGCTGTTGCCGCTTCAGTTGCGTATCCCTTTCCCCAGAATGGTTTGGCTAATCGCCATAAAACTTCCACACAAGGTGAAAAGGGTAGGTTGTTGTTGGGTATGTGCAATCCAACAACGCCGATAAATTCTGATTGATTGGGTATCTCGACGGCCCAAGCGCCCCAGCCTCTGTCGTCAATCAAAGATTTAATTTTGAGTGCCAATGAAAAACTTTCGTGTCGATCCAGTATTGACGGAAAATATTTCATCACTTCCGGATCAGCGCACATATCAGCAAAGTGATCGAAATCAGAGTCTCTCCAATTTCGCAAAATCAATCGTTGAGTGGTGATCATCGCAAATTTTTCTCCATAGATTTTCCCTTCCCCAGTTCATTTATCAAGACCAGTGGGTTGTTAACCAGAACTTACCTTTTTGGGGTTGATTAATCAATAGTTGCATTGGTTTTGAACAGAGTTAAGGATATAGTGTCACTCAGTGAATTAGGATCATAAGCCAGCCTTTTTCAATAAAAACCCAATGCTTCGATTGATAAAATTCAGGAGTTAACAATGATAAAAATAATGCCCGTGTGGATTATGTGTATTGTGTGTGTTTCTTGTAGTTCAAACCGCGATACCAAAAAAGATTCTGATCAAATTAATCATGCCATCACATCGCCATTAAAAGATTTAAATCTTTTACGCGAAAAAATTCCTGATGTTTTGTTAAAAGCCAGTGATAATCCTTACAGTTTACCTGAGGGTTCGAATTGCGATTCAGTAAATGCAGAAATTCAATCACTCGACCAATATCTCGCCCCGGATATTGATCAACCCAAGCAAAAATCCGATGACAATCATATCGAACGCGGTGCCAATGCTCTAGGTGACGCATCCATAAAAGCACTCAAACGAACCACCGAAAGTCTGGTGCCTTACCGCTCCTGGGTCAGAAAACTCACTGGCGCTGAAAAATCTTCACAGGTTGTTGCCGACGCTATCAACGCGGGAAATTTGCGTCGTGCATTCCTAAAAGGTTATAGGGCGCATGTTTGTAAAGAAAAATACTCAACGTACCTAATGCGTTAAGTTTTGTTTTATTTCGACGCGGTATGACAAGCGTCAATTGTTATTCGCACTCTATCTCATAGACTGTCCGTGACGTAACAGCGGCAGTAAAAAATATCCTAATGAATAATATAAAGAGGTCATCTATGAAATATCAAATTGGGGTAGCGGTGCTTACACTGCTCATGTCATGCGTTTGCCTTGCGCAAGCAGAGACAAAAATAATCGAAGATTTTAAACCATCAATATTGAATCAACCGGGCAAAGAATATCCACAAGTGAACTCACAAGGTTACGCGCGCTTTCGCGTAGAAGCCCCTGATGCAAAAGCAGTGAATGTCAGTTTGGGATTGGGTGGTCAAGGTGGAACTGACTTGGTGAAAGGTGCTGATGGTGTTTGGATGGGTACTACCGCTGGGCCTATGGATGAGGGGTTTCATTATTATCATCTTAAAGTCGATGGTGGGATTTTTAATGATCCCGGTGCGATGAATTTTTACGGATCCGTTCGTTGGGAGAGCGGTATTGAAATACCTGCGTTTGATCAGGATTTTTATGCAGTAAAAAATGTTCCGCATGGAAATGTTCAAGAAGTTTTGTTCGATTCAAAAAGTACAAACTCAATCAAGCGCGCATTTGTCTATACACCACCCGGTTATGACGGTGGTAAAAAACGATATCCAGTTCTTTATTTGCAACATGGTTGGGGCGAAAACGAATATGCCTGGATGAATCAAGGCCACGCCAATTTAATAATGGATAATCTGATTGCAGAAGGAAAAACCAAACCTTTTATTATCGTAGCAACCTACGGCATGACCAATGAAGCTAAATTCGGAACCATCGGATCTTTCGATGTGAAACCATTCCAAACAGTTTTAGTTGATGAATTAATTCCTTACGTCGATAAACATTTCCGCACTTTGTCTGATCGTAAAAATCGTGCGATGGCGGGCCTATCAATGGGCGGTATGGAAACCAAAGCTATCACTCTGGCGAATCTGGATAAATTTTCTTACATAGGATTATTCAGCGGCGGCTCTTTCAAAATTGAAGACGTGAACGCAATTCCCGATTTTAAAAAGAAGGTTAATCTGGCATTCGTGAGCTATGGCAGTAAAGAACTGATGAATGAACGCATGCGCAGTTTTGTGGGTGACCCCAAAGCTAATGTTGAGGCATTAAAAGCTGCAGGCATTAATAGCGTGTTGTATGTATCGCCTGATACGGCACATGAGTTTTTAAGCTGGAGACGCAGCCTGCGCGAGTTTGCTCCTTTGTTGTTTAAAAATTAATACTTGGATAAGTGCAAATATAAGTTATTTTCAGTGTGTAATTTCCGCACTGAAAATAACTTAATCAATTGTTTGATTGCCTTGGTTCAACAGTTTGAACGCTATGGAATCAATGCATAGCAATTAGCTGTATGGCTTTCGCCATTGTGGAAAAGTCGATTGCGTAGCTTGCCTTCAAAATACGCGCCGATTTTTTCGGCTACTTTGTTGCTCGCGTGGTTATATTCCAGCACCATAATTTCTACTCGTCGTAAGCCATGTTTTGCAAAGGCTTCTGCTGCGGCTAATTGAGATGCTTGCGTGGCGATTCCCTTTTTGTGGTGTTGGGTGGCTACCCAATAACCCAGCTCGGCAACTTTGTGATCTTTGATTATTCTTTCCAGACCTACAGCGCCAAGAATTTCTTTAGTGGAAATATCTTCAATCAAATAGCGAAAAGCCGATTGTGCTTGCCAATCATTGATACACAAATTGACCCAGAATTTGGTGTCATCAATCGAATAGTTTTCGTGACACCAAGGCATCCATTGGCGTAACTCAGCTGCAGAATCTGAAACAACTTTGTATAAAGGCTCGATGTCATCGATTTGATAAGGGCGAATACCTATTTCTATGGGTTTTGTGTTCATAAATTAATTCTTAATCTAAAAGATAATTTTTCATTTTACTACTAATAGTGACTTCAGTGCTGGTAATTGCACTTTCCCGTAGCTCAGTTAAATTTTTGTGTGCATCATCTTTACGATAAGCGATGAATGCTTCCTCGCTGGGGAATTCCAGAAGATGTATTTCCTCTCCTTTGTTATCTTCCTGGGATATTTCAAGCGCATAAACCATGCGCCCGGAATGCTTATCCATAATCTTGACGGCTTGCCTTTCAAAAGTATCCAGGGCATCAAAATTCTTTACTTGTAATTTAACGAGTATGTAGATCATTTTTATTAAATCCTGCCAATAACTCCATCCTGTGAGTTCATTGTCTGAAGTATGGTTGCAGTATTGGTTTGTAAGGTGCCGTAGGTTTTAAGTACTTTCGAAATGATCACTTGATAGCCATCTAACCATTTGTTGTGTGAAGCTTTTGCTTCTAAATGTTTTGGGTGTTCCATGAGCATACGAAGTGCTTCAAGAGATTCCCAGTAATAAACATTTGAAACATGTCCGTTCTCGGGGTTTTCCCAGGACTCTTCGCCTAAATATCCCGGAATCGATTTTGCTGCATCAGCTATAGCTTGATCGAATTGATAAAGCTCGTCGTCAAATTGTTTATTTTTAAAAATAAATGTCGATGAATACACTATCAATAGTTCCAATTTTTATTGAGATTAGTAATTAAGTTGTTGCAAGGAAGAAAATATTACAAAGGCGCCAAGCATAAGCGAGCCAATACCAATAAGCCATGCCTGCTGAATAACAGGCGAAGCAATTTTCTGCCCAAAAAGATTGTGCCATCGCCATGGCAGTAAAATGAGAATGGCTGTCGATCCTACCAATAACCAACCGAAAATCATAAATATGTTGCTGTAGAGCATGCTGGGTGCATGAATAATAAAAGCTACACCTACAATAAGTCGAATAATCATTTCCAGATAATGTGTTTTTGCAGAGCTGGCGAAACCACCCAGAAAACGGATGGCGTGTTTTGGAGTGAAAAGCGAAAGGCAGGCAAGAATGATTAGAAAAATTGCCGAGAGTAAAACTATTGCCATTGCGGTATGTTGTAGCATGCTATCGAGCCATCCAGAATATAATAAAAAAATCGTAACGGCTGTAATTAATTGCTATAGGTATAAAAAAGCCAATTACTCTTTTTTGTCGCCATAGAATCATAAAGTTTTTGTGCAGCTTCGTTGTTTGGTGCAGTAACCCATTGTAATCGAGCGGCTCCATTTTCTTTTGCAAATTTACTACTGTGCTCTATTAGCGATCGGCCTATTCCTTTCCCTCGGAAATCGGGTGAAGTAAATAAATCGTTGAGGACTGCTACTTTCGATGTGATTGATGTTGTGAAAGTAAAATAAATGGTGGCAAACGCAACTGCCTCGCCGGACTCCCTGTCCCTGTAAAGAAATTGACAACCAGTGGCTAGTCCTTCGCCAAAATTTGAAAAAAAATCAAAATTTCGTTCATCAGAAATATCCGGAATATTATAAAACTCCATATAGGCGCGGATTAAGGGCAAAATTTCGCAAAGATTCGATTTGTTTACTGCTTCTATCATGATTAGAGATGCTCCTGTAGAAAAGCTCCGTGTAAAAGTGCCCTGATTCTATATAACTCGAATCCACTAATCACGGGTCAAATGAATCGATTGCGAAGGATGGGCAGATAACCCGTGCCTAATGGGCGCAAAATCAGTAAAATGCCCACTTTTTTGATTGGGTAGTCCTGTGATCTCCACTGCTAATATCACCATGCAATTTGGTGCAAAGCCGCTGTTTGAAAATGTCTCGGTTAAATTCAACAACGCTAATCGTTATGGCCTGATTGGGGCTAATGGTTGCGGTAAATCCACGTTTATGAAAATTCTGGGTGGCGATTTGGTGCCATCGGCCGGGCAGGTGATGCTTGAACCCAATATGCGTTTGGGGAAATTGAAGCAGGACCAGTTTGCCTATGAAGAATTTACGGTGCTGGATACTGTGATTATGGGGCACACCGAGCTCTGGGCGGTTAAAGCCGAGCGTGACCGCATTTACAGCTTGCCGGAAATGAGTGAAGAAGACGGCATGAAAGTCGCGGAATTGGAAGTCGCGTTTGCGGAAATGGATGGATACACCGCTGAATCGCGTGCTGGCGAATTATTGTTAGGGCTGGAAATTCCGATTGAACAACACACAGGTTTGATGAGCGCAGTTGCACCGGGATGGAAGTTGCGCGTGTTATTGGCGCAAGCACTGTTTTCGAACCCTGATGTTTTATTGTTGGACGAACCGACTAACAATTTGGATATCAACACCATTCGTTGGTTGGAAGGTGTGTTGAATCAACGCAATTCCACCATCATTATTATTTCGCACGATCGCCACTTTTTAAATGCGGTGTGCACGCACATGGCGGATTTGGATTACGGTGAGCTGCGTATTTATCCCGGTAATTATGATGATTACATGTTGGCATCAACTCAAGCGCGTGAAAAATTAGTCAACGAAAATGCGAAAAAGAAAGCGCAAATCGCCGAGTTACAAACCTTCGTCAGCCGCTTTTCTGCTAATGCATCCAAAGCTAAACAAGCCACATCGCGCGCGCGTCAAATTGAAAAAATTCAGTTGGACGATATTAAACCCTCAAGCCGTGTAAGCCCTTATATTCGTTTTGTGCAAAATAAAAAATTGCACCGTCAAGCGGTCACTCTGGATCATCTCACCAAAGGTTTTGATCGCCCCTTATTTAGCGATTTAAGTTTAACGATTGAAGCGGGCGAGCGTGTTGCAATTATCGGCCCCAACGGCGCCGGTAAAACGACTTTGCTGCGTTGTTTGTATGGCGATTTGCAACCGGATTCCGGTAATGTGAAATGGGCGGAGCAAGCCGAAGTTGGATATTTCGCGCAGGATCATGCCGCAGATTTTGCTGATGACATGATTCTGTTTGATTGGATGAAACAATGGACCAAAGGCGATGAACAATTGGTTCGCGGCGCTTTGGGCAGAATGTTATTTTCAAATGATGAAGTGAAAAAGAAAGTCAGCGTTTTATCCGGTGGAGAAAAAGGCCGCATGTTGTTTGGAAAATTCAGCCTGACCAACCCCAATGTTTTATTAATGGATGAACCCACCAACCACCTGGATATGGAATCCATTGAAGCCTTAAACCTGGCGCTGGAAAATTATCCCGGCACTATTGTTTTCGTCAGCCACGATCGCGAATTTGTATCCTCACTCGCAACCCGTATTATCGATATGCAACCATCAGGGCTTATCGATTTCCATGGCAATTATGACGATTACTTGCGCAGCCAGGGGATTTATACAGAATAACTTCTGAGAGTTTCTTCGTCATTCTCGAAGAGAATCCAGCGTCTTTAAATTAACAAGTCACTGGATACCCTTCGGGTATGACGATGAATTCGCTTAGCTCTTGTTGCCCGATCCAATCCAGCGATTGTAAGTAAGAAATACTCTATCTCTTATCCACCCTAATGATTCATACAATGACTGCGCCGTTTTGTTATCGGTTGCAGTGGTTAAATCCATACGTGATTTGCCTTCGCTTGCCGCTTTGTTTTCTGCTGCTTGCAATAACAATTTACCTGCGCCTTGTTTGCGCGCAGTCGGCAGTACAAACAAATCATAAAGTGTATAAATAGGTTTAGCTTCAACCGAACAAAAGCCGGGATAAAGTTGGCAAAAACCTACCAATTGTTGATTGATATTTTCTGCAACTAAAATGCAGGATTCTTTGTTGGTAAATCGCGCTTGAATAAATTCGCGCGCTAAATTCAAGTCCGGTTGTTGTTGATAAAATTGACGGTAAAGATCAAATAAACCAGCAACCTGTTCCAGGTCGCTGGTTTGCATCTGTCTAACTGAAATGTTCATGCCTATTCCTTAAAACTGAAACATAACACCGGCTTGCGCGTTTCTGAAAACTCCAAAATCATAGCGGGTGTAGTTGATCGAACTGACAACGGCGATTAAATCATTAATAGGAAACTCAACATTCAGTTGACCATAGGCACTAGTATCCCTATAGGTTCCTGCTTTTACCTCGCTAGAGTATTCAAAAGCGCCTTCTTTAAGTCGAAGTTTCGAACGTGTAATTCCTGCTGCGGGGACTATGCGGAAATGATCAGTAACTTCAAATCTATATCCAAGATACCACTTGGATTCGGAGAATGACGCCCTGTCATCCGCGCCTAAAAAGTTGGCCGTTTTAAATCCGGTAAATTCAACTCCGGTTACGAGTTGAGAATCAAATGCGAGGCCTGCACCTGCAGACAAACTATTGCCTTCTTCAGAAAATAGTTGATTGTCATCCGACAAACTTTTATCGACTCTGACTTCACCCCAGCCACCTTTAGCGGTGACCGTGTAATCCAGTGCTAGTGCTGAATTAGCGGATAACAGTGATCCAAGAAGAATAATAGCTAAGAGTTTCATAAAAAATTCCGTTAGTTGAGCTGTAAAAAATTGTGATTACTTTCTTAATAAATCCGGGTGTTGTTTAGCATCAAACCAGCGCTTCCCATCTTTGTTGAAATTCCATGAATTAGTGATTTGTTTTTCGTCAGGCAGCACGGCAAGATTTTCCAGCGCCAGCTGCCTGACGGTGCGGCGAATTCGTCGGTGCGATGCAATTTTGCTGGACTTGTCCGATGCTGCGGTTGTGATGCCGCGAATAGGTGTTTTGCGTGTTGATCTACTCATGTTAAAAATTGAATCCTTTTAATTGGTAAAAGCATTAAAAATCAAAAATACCAGATGAAAACTAATGTGGGAAAAAATAGCCGATTCCAATCCAAATTTACAAAACAGATAGCCCGCAATCAAACCTGCAAATGAGTTGCCAATAATAATGTAAGTGGTTAGGGCTATATCAACTACGGGCGAAAGTGCGTGCGCTGTAGGTAATTGGCTCATGGCAAAAATAACGGCGCTCAAAAAAATTGCAGCAAAATAAATATTGAGGGATGGTGCCGAACCAGCAGCGCTAAATAATTTATGGCCTGTCCATACCAGTAAGGACAAAAGCCCCCAGCGCACCAAAACTTCTTCGCAAATGCCACCATAGAAAATCTGTGCATGCCAGCTAGGCTGAAATTTCTCACTGGCTTGTACAAAAGCCTCAGGTAAAAGTGGAGTCATCAAGCTGGCAAATATCAAAATAATAATGCCGCCCGCAACGCCAGCGATAACAGCCGGTTTCAACTGACGCATCAAAATCGGTAACCAGTTTTGTTTTGTCATCACACTTTCAATCAAGGGTGCAGATAGCCACACTTTTCGCGCACAAAAACTGCCGATAAAAATAAATATCAAAAACAGAATCGACGTTTGTACAGCGCTGATAATCTGTAATGCCCAAAGTGGCATGGGAATTTGTTGTAAGTCCAGATTCGGCATTTCCGGAATCATCAATACCACAGAAATAATCCCGGGAATGCAGAGTAGAAAAATGCCAAGGCTGAGTTTGGTAATGGAGATGTTTTGCATGATTACTTCAGTTTAAGTCTTTTGTAGATAAAGTAAGAGTAGACAGTCGGTATTAACAGGCTGGCGAGCAATAAGAATATTCCGACAACCAAAGGCAATCCCAAAAAGATGCCGATAAATACAAAAAAAGCGGTAGTAATGACTAATTTTCCGGCAAGTCTATGGGTGTGAAACCATACATTTTCATCCGCAATTGTCCAGGGTAAACGTATACCTATCAGCTGATTTTTGCGGATTTTAGGCAGGTAGTTACCAATAAAAATAAACATAAGCGCAATGCCACCCAGTACTGATTGAGCCATATTAAAATCTTGTTCCAGATTTGCTTTGATCAGGAGTACATGAACATAGGCGAAAAAAATCAGTTTGACTGTTGCTAATAAATAATAAGTTTCTGAAAAACGCTCAATATCTGATTTTAACGATTTCAGCAGCGGCAATATCCATATCGCCAATAAAATTAAAACCATCACTGTGGGTATCAAAAACAGCGTTAAATATTTTGATGCGTATCTATCAGCTTCACCGGATATATTCCAGTGAATAGCTAATTGGTCTGGGAATTTTGATAACATCAAAATCGATACCAGAATGGAACATAGAATAATTCCAATGTGGATTAATAAATATTTCCGACTCATTTCTTCCTCCGTTTGTTGTCAGCTAAATTCAAAGCCCAGGATGCAAGGTCCTCTAAAACACTGGTATTCAGTGAATACCAAATGGTTTGCGCTTCTTTGCGGCTATCGATAAGCCCGGCTTCCTTTAAAATTGAAAAGTGGTGTGACAGAGTAGGTTTGGTCATGTCGAAGTATTCAGCAATTTCGCCTGCCGACATTTCGCCCGCTTTTAACATGCTCAGTATTTCCCGCCGCGTGGGGTCCGCCAGCGCTTTGAATGAATCATTGATGCTCGTCATGCGATATCCATCTAATTAGATAGTTATCTAAATAATGAGGCCGATACAAGCCTTTGTCAAGCCGTAAACTTTTATTTGTCGGGATTTTCCAGGGGGCGATATAAATTGGGAGGGCGGGCAGCCCTCTCGGAACGGATGTTATTTGAAAATAGATTCAGCTTTATCAATACACATAACGGCAGAATTCATATCGTTGGACATACAAAGATAAAATTCTTTTTCGATACCGGATGCGGATTGACAGCGTGATGTTGAAATGCGGGATTTCACCTGACGAAAGGCATTGTCGACCTGATCATATTGATTTTGATTGATGTAACCACCATCAAGATTACGTTTGGCTTGTGCAACATAAATATCAATTTGTTCGGTGGCATTGGTCATAGCTTTGGAGCAATTTAATTCTGCATTGCCATGATCTTTTAATAATTCTTTTTTCATGGCCTCAGCCATTTCTCGTGCGGCAGGATCTAGTTGATCCATAGGGTCAGGATTTTCAGAGTTGCTAACACCGCCGCCTGAAACTTTTACTTGTTCGGCTTTTGCTTCTGGTGGTTTTTGATTGCCGTAGTGGGTTACACCTTTTTCGTCTACCCATTTATAAACATCGCCCACAGCCCATGAAGATAAAACCAGTAAACTTGTTGCACCGATAAATTGCCAGATTTTCATGGGAACTCCATTTTTTTATGATAAATAAAGATGGATTGATATTAGACGACGAACAAGCTATCGCCAAGTGCAATTTGTCCTGATTCTATTATCTTACAAGTGATGCCGCCGTGGCCGCGAACGGCGTTATAACCACCGGGTCCAAAAGTCTCTTCCATTTTTGAGCAGGGCTCACATAAGCCGGAGTATTCCAGTAATGCGGTGCCTAATCGAAATTGTTTATTTTTCAGCGCTAGTAAATTAATGCCGCTGATAGCAATATTGCGACGTAATAATTCGGGTGTAATAAAATCTTTATGCAGAAGCGATGCAATTACCGACAAATGTTCCCATTGGATTAAGGTAATTTGGCGTTTGCCATTTTTACTGGCGTAGCGATCACCCATTAAACCTTTGCCTGCAATTGCATCGACTTGCTGAACAATTTCGAGTGGTGCAGATTCAGTTTTACCACTGACATAAACAATTTTTGCAGGGCGAATGCTAATCCATTCTACTTTTCCGATTTGCGGAAGTGTGTCGAATAATTGTTGTAGCGATTCGCTCATGATTTTTATCAAGCCTTTTTGACAAATTCGGATTTCAACATCATGCCGCCGAAACCATCGATTTTGCAGTCAATGTTATGATCACCGTCGACCAAACGATTTATCTTCACTTTGGTGCCGACTTTTAAAACGGATGAAGAACCTTTTACTTTTAAATCTTTGATCAACGTGACTTGATCGCCATCAGCCAGCAAATTGCCGTTTGCATCACGCACAATAAATTGCTCATCAGATTCAGTCACAGCATTGGGTGACCATTCGTGTCCACATTCCGGGCAAGTTAAATGATCACCGTCTTCATAAGTGTAAATGGAATTGCATTGAGGGCAGGGTGGTAATTGATCGGTCATAAAAATTTTCACATAGTTGTTTGAGGTATTTATCCCCTCTCCCTTTGGGAGAGGGTTAGGGTGAGGGCTTTAACGAGAGCATTATTCCAGCGGCATGAGTTTTGAATTAAAGACAATTTCCCATAAATGTTGATCGGGATCCTGAAAATATCCGGCGTAGCCGCCCCAAAAAGTATCTTGTGCTTCTTTAATAATAGTTGCACCAGCAGCTCGAGCTTGCTCCATCACTTCATCGACTGCGTCTTTAAATCGAACGTTGTGACTAATTAAAGTTTGTGTAGCGCAGTGGGGTGTAATCGGCAAACCAGTATCTTTTGCCAAGCTGGTTTTTGGCCAAAGCGCCAATTGCAAACCAGGTTGCATGGGAATAAATACAACTTTGCCGTATTCATATTTCTCACCAACGATTCCTTCTGTTTCCAGATGCATTCCGTCGCGATAAAAATTAAGTGAACGTTGTAAATCCTCGACAGCGAGTGTGATAACGGAGATGCCGGGTTTCATAGTCAGGCCTTAATTATTTGCCAAATGGTAGGTAAAGCTTTAAGGGGATATCTTGAAATGGAGTAAATCCAAAATGTTCGTAAAACTGTTTTGCTTGCTCATCCAGTGCATCCACTATTAACGCGTAAGCGCCAATATGTTTTTTGGCTTCGATACAGCGACTTATGACGCAGCCTAGCAACATTTTCCCATAATTTTTTCCTTGGTGATTTAGGCTAATCGCAAGTCTGCCTAATCGGAAACAGGGTGTTGGGTAGCGAGGCAATTTTTTTCTGTGTGCTTCATCAATTTGATCCAGATTTATTTCGGCTGCACTCAAAGTATAAAAACCGATAATCTCATTGATAGCATCCGAGTCAACAAGAACATAGACCTTGGTTACATTCTTGCTGACTTGTTGTGCTGCATATTTTTGTAGAAACTCATCGAGCGATTTTTTGCCACAACTAAATGAATTCCGATCGTGCAGATCCGCGTTAAAAATCTGTTCTTCAAGCACGCTTGATTCCCTTTGCAAGTTCCATTGCTTCGGTAAGGGCGGGGTTAGGGGTGAATGCGTTATTCATCGCCTGAGAGAAAGCATCAAAATCCCTCGTTGAAAGTGAGATCCTGGACTGTTCATCCAGTATTGCCTGAGCTTTTTCTTTGGCGGCCGATCTTACAAAGGCAGACAGGCTTGTACCAGCCAAAGCTGCTGCTCTGGATACAAAGTCTTTCTCGCTGTCATCCAACTTCAAGTCCAATCTGGCAGTTGATTTCATAGATTCACCACTGGTACGGAATATTTACGTACCAAGCATAGGGTTTTCAGTAAAAGGCTGCCATTGAATTTGGCTATTGGATTCCTTTTATCGATAACCTTGGGTTATTTTCCTATACAGGCATACTGCAAACAAACAACGCCACAGTCGAACACTTGATGAGTGATTAGCTGCAATTCTTGTTTGTGTTGAAGGTTTTTAAACAGTGGAATGCCATCTGATAACAAAACCGGATTTACAAACAACCAATATTCGTCGATTAAATCTTCCGCCATTAGCGCGTGAGTTGCTGTTGGGCTGCCAAATACCAAAATATCACTGCCAGAGGATTGTTTAATTCCGGAGATTTCCGTCGCCAGATTTTCTCCAATAATTTTTGCATTAACCAAATTTTCTTCTTTTAAGGTTTTCGACAACACAATCTTGCGGGCATCTTTGTACCATTTGGAATGCTCAATATCATGCTGCGATGCATCAGGTTTATCGGCTGCTGTTGGCCAATAAGCTTCCATCATCTCGAAAGTAACTCTGCCGTATAAAGCGGTATCGGTAGTGGATATTCGTTTCCCTACATAGGAAAATATTTCTTGATTGACTTTAATCCAATTCAACTCACCGGTTTTTGTCGCCACAAAACCATCCAGCGATACATGCATAAAGGAAACTATTTTTCTCATATGGACCTCGTCAGGCAGAGTTGTCGACAATTTATTTGCATCACAAAAAAATCCCCTCGCAAGGAGGGGATTCAGTTTTACTTCTTCTTCATCGCTTGTTGCAACAAGGCACCCAAACTTCCTGTTGAAGCTGGTGCAGGATTGTTGCGTTGGGCGGCCCGTTGTTGGTTTTGTGAAGGTGAGCGTTCGCCGCCCTTCTTGCCTTCGATTTTTTCGCCGGGTGTGTCATCCAAACGTAATGACAGTGCGATGCGGCGGCGAGCGACGTCGACTTCCATCACTTTAGCTTTCACTATGTCACCAGCTTTCACGGCTTCGCGAGGGTCTTTAATAAAGTTGTGTGACAGTGCGGAGATATGAACCAGGCCGTCTTGATGCACGCCAATATCAACGAAGGCACCGAAGTTGGTGACGTTGGTGACTGTGCCTTCGAGGATCATGCCCAATTTCAAATCGGTAATATCGTCCACACCATCCTGGAATGTTGCGGTTTTAAATTCAGGGCGTGGGTCGCGGCCGGGTTTGTCCAATTCTTTGATGATATCGGTCACTGTGGGCACACCGAATTTTTCATCAACATAATCAGCGGCTTTTAATCCGCGCAAGAAAGATGAATCACCAATTAAACCTTTTATCTCTCTCGTATTCTTTTCTGCGATTCTTTCAACAATCGAATAGGACTCGGGGTGAACTGCAGATGCATCGAGTGGATTGCTGCCACCTGCAACACGTAAGAATCCTGCCGCTTGTTCAAAGGTCTTTTCACCAAAGCGTGGGACTTTTTTCAGTGCGGCACGTGAATTAAACGCGCCGTTTTGGTTACGGAATTCAACAATGTTGTTAGCGAGAGTGGTATTTAAACCTGAAACACGGGCGAGCAGGGCAGCAGATGCAGTATTCACTTCAACACCCACTGCGTTCACACAGTCTTCAACTACGGCATCGAGCGAGCGCGCCAATTGTGACTGGGATACATCGTGTTGATATTGGCCAACACCAATCGATTTGGGATCAATTTTTACCAATTCGGCGAGTGGATCTTGCAATCGACGCGCAATCGAAATTGCACCGCGAATCGTTACGTCCAAATCCGGAAATTCTTTTGCGGCAAATTCTGATGCCGAATAAACTGATGCACCCGCTTCACTCACCACTACAGTGCTGGCTTTAATATCACTGTGTTTTTTCAATACATCTTTAGCAAATTTTTCGGTTTCGC
The DNA here is from genome assembly GCA_966252135.1 of uncultured Cellvibrio sp. Taxonomy (GTDB): domain Bacteria; phylum Pseudomonadota; class Gammaproteobacteria; order Pseudomonadales; family Cellvibrionaceae; genus Cellvibrio. The sequence goes on from CBINNU010000008.1 coordinate 40,686, forward strand.
GTGAAGCAGTACCGTTACCAATGGCAATCAAACCTACGTTATATTTTTTGCAAAGGTGAACCAAAATTGCTTCGGATTCGGCAATTTTGTTCAGGGGTGGAGTGGGGTACATCACGCCGTGATCAACTACCTTGCCAGTTGCATCGACCACCGCGACTTTTACACCGGTGCGCATGCCAGGGTCCAAGCCAATTGTGGCTTTTTGACCGGCGGGTGCTGCGAGTAATAAATCTTTCAAATTGGATGCAAACACTTTGATGGCTTCTTCTTCGGCTTTCTCACGAAGTTCACCGAGCAAATCGGTTTCAAGATGGGTTAATAATTTAATTCGCCAGGTCCAGCGTACTACTTCAGCTAACCAGCCATCTGCAGCGCGACCTTTATCTTTAATTTGCCAATGTTCGGCGATCATGCTTTCGCAGGGATGGCCAGCGGTTGGGTTTTCTTCATCGCCCACTTTTATCGCGAGGCTCAATACACCCTCATTGCGGCCACGGAACATAGCGAGTGCGCGATGTGATGGAACCGATTTGAGTGGCTCATTGTGTTCAAAGTAATCACGGAATTTTTGTACTTCTTGCGAAGTGTCGGTGATTTTTTCGGGAACGCCGCGTGCAGCCAAAGTTGCTTCCTGATGCAAAAACAAACGCAAGCGACCGAGCAATTCTGCGTCCTCACTGAATTTTTCCATCAAAATATATTTGGCACCGTCGAGTGCTGATTTCACATCATTAATATTGTGTTCTGCATTGAAATATTTTGCGGCTTCCACTTCGGGTGCAAGTGTTGGGTCAGCCAACAAACTTTCAGCCAAAGGTTCAAGGCCCGCTTCTTTCGCAATTTGGCCTTTGGTGCGACGTTTGGGTTTGTAAGGCAGGTACAAATCTTCGAGACGATTTTTGGTATCAGCGATTTGTATTTCGTGTTCGAGTTCGGGCGTCAGTTTACTTTGTTCGGCGATAGATTTAAGAATCGCGGCGCGTCGATCTTCCAATTCGCGCAGGTAACGTAATCTTTCTTCCAATGTGCGCATTTGCGAATCGTCCAAACCGCCGGTCACTTCCTTACGATAACGGGAGATAAAGGGTACGGTTGCACCTTCATCCAACAGGCCGACTGCGGCACTAACTTGTTGTTCCTGAACGTTTAATTCGTCGGCAATACGCTTGGCAATACTGGGTAGGGTCATAATTATCTCGTCAATAACCTTTTGGAAAAGTCTGCCATTATCCCCGAAAAGTAATCCTTCGCCAGACTTGTAATTTGTTGGGATTTGGGGTTTTGGAGAGACTTCACGCTCTTGGCCTTTCACCCCCTCCTAACCTCCCCCTTGGCAAGGGGGAGGGACTGTCCCCTCCCCTGGCACAAATTGCGGGAGCAATTTGCACAGCTATGCTGCCCGAAGGGGAAACCACAGGGACTGGTTTCTGAACGGGATGGTTAGGAGGGGGTCTTTCGCCACAAAAAGAAAAATAATCTATCGACTGAATCCAGAACCCAATCATCCGTGTCTGAGTTGGGGAATGTACGAATTGCTACCCACACGAGGAATCCCCCATGTTAGCTCGCAGCTTCTTCTCTATTGTTTGTTTATGCGTTTCATCGTTTTCTCTGGCGGACATTATTGCCAAAGAATATCCGGTAAAAGATTTTTCCGAATTTGTGGCGTCGGGCGAATCGGAAATTGAAATTTCGCAAACGGGTAAAGAATATTTGCGAATCGAGGCCGACGCTGAGGTAATGAAGTACGTCAAAGTGGATCAAACCGGTAAGCGCGTTAGTGTCTGGGCAAAAAAAGATGGCAATTTTTTTGATTGGTTTAAGCATGACAGTGCAAAAATAAAAGTGATTTTGCATGTGAATAATTTGGAGTTTTTGGAGTTATCCGGTGCCGCCAATGCCAAAGTGAGTGACTTGTCGGCCAATGAATTGAAAGTTGATTTAAGTGGTGCAGCCAATGCGGATTTTACCCAATTAAAAGCAACAAAATTGGATTTGGACTCTTCCGGTGCTGCGAATATGCGTGTCGATCATATTGATGCTGGATCTTTAAGTCTTGAGTTATCCGGTGCTGCCAATTTTGATGTGAAAGCCGAGAGTAATACCGATCAATTACATGCTCGCGCCAGCGGTGCCAGTAATATTCGTGCGGTAAAACTCAGTGCTAAACAGGCTTATCTTGATGCGTCGGGCGCATCCCATATCGATATATCCGTCACTGACGAAATCAAAGCAGAAGCTTCGGGTGCATCCAGTATTAATTATCGCGGCGCACCAAAAGCCAAAACTCGCGCAACCGGTGCCAGCAGCATTAATGGTCAGGATTAATTTTTTAGGATTAATTAAGGAATTGAGATGAAACAATTTATTTTAATGATTTTGTTAGCGGCGACCTGTGTGCACGCCGACGAAACTCAATCGCCGCTGACGGTTGTTAATCAGCGTATGGATGCTTACAACCAACATGATCTAAAACGTTTTCTCGCGACTTACGATGAAAAGGTAGAGGTTTACACTTATCCCGACAAACGTTTGGCCGAAGGCAAGGCACATTTGCAATCGATTTTTGAGCCGATGTTAAAAGAAGGAAAAGTGAAAGTTAAAATTCATCATCAAATTCAAAAAGACTCTTATGTTATTAACCATGAAACGGTTACCTATGACACCACAGAGACAGAGTATGTATCGGTATATAAAGTCGAGAATGGCTTGATTACCGAAGTCAGGTTTATCAGGGACTAGTCCCCTAACTCGCCCTGGTAATCTCAGGCCGACCTCCCAGTAGGTCGGCCTTTTTTATTGGGTGATCAAAAAAGAGCTTGGGGCCTATTTAAAAAAGCTTGCGCTTATCAAATATAGTGATATAGTTACATATAACAGTAAATCAACAGGGGGTTATATGTCGCAAGTCTCTCAGTTTCAGCTTCATCTATTAAGGGCTATGTATCTACTGATGGTGGTTGGCCTGGCCTTAACCGCTTGGCCAGCAGTGTTATTTCCCGAAAATCGCGTAGGTGATTCCCACGCAGTCGTGCAATCCATGCTGGTGGCCTATTCATTGTTAAGTTTGCTTGGGCTTCGCTATCCCTTGCAGATGATTCCGGTCCTTTTGGTTGAAATCATCTGGAAATCCACCTGGGTAATTGCCTTCGCTTTGCCGATGAAGATGAGTGTGGGTCTTGATGAATATGCTTCGGCCGTTATGTTCGCCTGCGTAATGGGCATCATCCTCACACCGATTTCAATTCCCTGGAAATATGTTTATCAACAATACGTAAAAGCGGCAGGTGCTCCCTGGCGGTCTCGCTAAGACCTTGACGCAATCTTTATAAACTTGATGGAACTATAGAAATGACTGATCACAACGAAAACAAAAAATCTTTCCAGAATTCGCCCGTGAATATTCGGGTGAAGCTCGCAGGTTTATGGATTGCTGCAATGTTTTGTTATATCTACGCCGACATTTTGGCATTTTATGATCCCTATTTATTGGGGGAGATTTTAAAAGGCAACATGGGATTCATTGGACCCATTACTCAAGGCCTTAAATTGGGCGTAGGGATATTAATGTCTATTCCGGCAATCATGGTTGTTGCTTGTTGTTTCGCTAATCCTTCTATTTGTCGCTGGCTCAATATTATTTTTGGTGTGATTTTTACGCTAGTTATCATAGTCACTCTCTCTATAAGTAATGTGTATTTCTACATCTATTTTGGCCTTCTGGAAATTACAATCACTTCATTTATTGTTTGGTGCGCATGGAACTGGCCAAAGCAAAATCCAACGCAAAACCAATCTGAAATTTAAAATTGAGATAGCACAATGTCTACAAATTCAAAAAATCAAAATCTAACGAAATCCGGATTGCCATGGCATGCGTGGATTATTGGTGGAATTTTTCTGCTCTATAGTCTTGCGGCTGCTTTTGACAGTGCGATGAGTTTTATTCAGGGCGCAGACTATTTCAAAGCCAGTGGGATGAATGAAATGCAAATTTCGTATTTTTCCAATCTGCCTTTTTTAGCCACTTTGGGTATGACTATTTGTATTTGGGGTGGGTTGTTGGCATCCATTGGTTTGCTAATGCGCAAGCCCGTTTCAGCAAGATTATTTTTTATTGCGGTTGTTAGTAATTTGCTCTACCTCATCTATGCCTATCTGCTTTCTGATGGAATAGCTGCTATGGGTGTATTGTGGCCAATGCCAATTGTTATCAGTGCCATGATGATAGGTATGATTTTTTATTGCCGCCGTGTAACTCAAGTCAATGGTAACAACGCAAAAGCGGCAGGATGAAATCATGATGCATTCTATACAACAGTCTCCAATGGTTTACACGCGTATTGCGGGTATTTGTTACTTGGTAATTATTTTGACAGGCATATTGGGGCAAATTTTCATTCGGGGTTCTTTGGTGGTGCCTGGCGATGCAGCCTTGACGGTGAGCAATATCGCTGCAGAGCCAACCTTATGGCGCAGTGGTTTACTGGTGGATTTGTTAATGCACATTTTCGATCTGCCACTCATGATTATTCTCTATTTTTTGTTTAAACCAATCAGCAAGCCACTGGCTTCATTGGGCTTGGCATTTAATATTATTCAAACAGCTGTGTTAGCAACCAATAAACTGACTTTATTATTGCCGGTGCTTATTTTATCGAATGCTGATTATCAAGCGGCTTTTACAGCTGCACAAATCAATGCACAAATTATGTTGCTTATTGATGTTCACAATCACGGTTTTGGGCTGGGCTTAATATTTTTTGGATTAGCATGTGGTTGTTATGGATATCTGATTTTTAATTCAACTTATTTCCCAAAATTTATTGGCCTATTGGTTGCGATTGCCGGCCTGAGTTATTTTCTATACAGCTTTACTTTATTTGTCGCGCCGCAATATGCCGCCTACGCCTCTATTTTGTTCGGGTTTTGTTTGTTAGGTGAAGTATCTTTTTGTCTTTGGTTATTAATTAAAGGAATTGATCTTGAAAAATGGAAAAATAAAACCTTGGTAGCGGGATAAGTCGTTTTTTTACAAATTGAGTAAGTCATATTTTTACGAATCTTTCAGGAATTTATCAATTATGAAGTTAAGAGTTTTAGCCTCTGCAATATTGGCAGCATCAGTCGGTTTGGGTTCGGTATCCGTAGTGGCAAATGAATCGGATGCTGTGAGTCAAGGCTTTGCTGCATTTGATCAAGGAAATCCTCAAGAAGCAGAAGCCATTTTTACAAAATTGATCGAAAGTCCCGAGCATAAAAGCCAGGGTTTAATGTACATGAGTTGGCTCTATTTGGCTCAGGGCAAAACAGAATCCGCCATTGAGTATATTGAGCAAGCACTGAAGGTTGAACCTAATACCGCTGAAGAGCTGACATTGTCCGGTGATATTTATTGCAATCATGCCCAGCGTTCATCCATGTTTTCAGCATTGAAAATGGCAAAAAAATGTATAGCCCAATACGAAGAAGCCTTGAAGTTAGAACCAGAAAATGTGGATACGGTGATGACATCTATGCAATTTTATTTGGCGGCTCCCTCCTTTGCAGGAGGAGACACTGAAAAAGGCAATGCCCTATTGGAAAAATTAAAAACCTTGTCACCGGAACATGCCGCAACCTACAAAGTCGCCGAGTTGGATAAAGCAGAAAAAACCGATGAAGCCTTGGCTGTAGCCGATGAATTGACAAAAAAAGGTTTCAGCACGGCAACCAATCAATACATGATCGCGCATTTTTATCGCGATAAAAAACAATACGACAAAGCACTGCCCTTGTTTGCATCCATGAATAAGTTTTCTGAAACCACCAGAAACCGTTGGTTTATTCGCGACAGTTTGTTGCAACAGGGTGAAATTTTAATGATTGATAATCGTGATTTACCCACCGCGATAAAACTGATTGAAGAATACAAACAGAAAAATAGAAATCCCGGTGATCCCCATTACTTTTGGTCAACCTGGAGTTTGGCGAAAGCCTATCAGTCAGCAGGTAATCGCGGCAAATACGACGAGCTGGTCGCACAAATAGAGTCGGAAGATTATGAAAGTAACAAGGAATTTACGAAACAGTTTGAAAAGAGGAAGTGATATGAAAAAACGATATGTTGTATTGCTCTATTTTATCGCATCACTCGTTATTGTTTCTGCTGTTTTGCGTATGTTGGGGATGGGTGAATTTATGGTGACAGGTAAATCAGCAGATTCCGCTGATGAGCATTATATTAATCATTTGTGGATCACCCTGGTACATTTAATTCCTGGGACTCTATTTATTTTGTTGGGGCCATTGCAATTTCTTTCCAGTATTCGCACACGCTGGCCGCAATACCATCGTTGGATGGGGCGTGTTTTATTATTTTGTGGTTTGTTCACTGCAATTGCCGGGCTGGTAATGAATGCAACCTTTCCACCTGTCGGTGGGATGACAAAGGCAGTTGTGCTAACAATTTTTGGTATCTTTCAAGTTGCTGCACTTTTAATAGCATGGCAAGCCATACTAAAACGAAAAATTGACATTCACAGAGATTGGATGATTCGTGCTTATGCAATTGCTTTATCTGTATCGACTATGCGTTTTTTTATGATTCCCTACTTTATCGTATTCGGCATGCCGAGTGAGATGATCATAGATTTGGGTACTGTTTTTAGTTTTGTATTTAATTGGCTGGTAGCAGAAATAATTATTCACAAGTTAAACAGACCATCACTTAAAGGACATTGATATGAATTGCGCGTTAAAATTGCAGCCGCTCTTGAGTGGTAATCAGCAGCAAGATGATGAGTGGATTTTGATTCAGCGTGTAGTTTTTTTTGCAGATCAAAAAGCATTTGCCGAGTTAACCTATCCCTATCAGTCAAAGCTGAAGCGTATGCTGTTGCGTTTCAGATCACTTGATATGGGAACCGTCGAGGATTTGTTGCAAGAAACACTACTGCGGACTTATCTTTCGTTGGCCAGCTTTAACGCACAATCGCGTTTTTCAACCTGGCTATATCGTATTGCGTACAATCTTGCCGTAGATCATTTTCGTAAGAAGCGCATTCAAACCTGCTCATTGGATAATACAGATGAGTTGATGGGTGAGGATGACTTAACTGAATGGGAATTGCGGCGCGATCTTAAATTAGCCATGAGCGAGTTGAGTGAAGCTCAACAACAGGCGGTATTGCTTTGTTATGCTGAAGGTTATTCGCACTCGGAAGCTGCCGATAAATTAAAGCTACCCCTTGGCACAGTGAAAACCCATATAATGCGCGCGAAAAAAATATTGGAAAAACACATGAAGCCCTGGATGGTTTCATCTGACACTCAACTGAGGTATCAACCACTATGAATTGGAATGATGATCAACCTATTTACCGACAACTGCGCGAAAAAATCGTCAGTTTGATTTTGTCGGGTGTGTTTAAAGAGGGGGACCCTTTGCCATCTGTGCGGCAAGTCTCCAGCGACTATCAAATTAACCACATTACAGTAAGCAAGGCTTATCAGGAGTTGGTCGATATGCAACTGGTTGAATCGCGTCGAGGCATGGGGATGTATGTTGTTGAAGGAGCACAACAGAAATTATATCAATTGGAAAAAGATAAATTTATTCAAATCGAATTGCCTGCGCTCGTCAAACGTATGCGCGATTTGGGTATGACAACCGACGAACTAATGCAGGCCTTGACTGCAATAAAAGGAGATAACTGATGCAGGTTATACAAGCAGCGAATGTGAGCAAATCTTATGGGAAGGATAAGGTGCTCGACAATATTAACTTTTCCATTGCGCGTGGAAAAATTGTTGGACTAATTGGCCCGAACGGCGCGGGTAAAACGACTTTGCTTAAAGGCATTTTGGGGCTGGCTCCGGTCGATGGCGATTTACAAGTGCTGGGCATGAACCCAAAAGGCGAACGCGAAAAAATGATTGAGCGGGTGTCTTTTATTGCCGACACGGCCGTGTTGCCGGTGTGGATGAAAGTGCATCAATTGATCGATTATGTGGCTTCAGTGCATCCACGATTTTCAAAAGAAAAATGCCAGAATTTTTTGGCCTCGACCAAAATTAAATCCGACACCAAAATCGGTAAACTATCAAAAGGTATGATGGTGCAATTGCATTTGTCAGTGATCATGTCAATTGACAGCGAATTGCTGGTGTTGGATGAACCAACATTGGGTTTGGACATTTTGTATCGCAAACAATTTTACTCCCAATTGTTAAACGATTATTACGACAATCACAAAACCATTTTAATCACCACCCATCAAGTAGAAGAAATAGAAGAGGTCTTAACTGATTTGCTTTTTATCAACGAAGGCAAAATTGTATTGAATGCCAGCATGGACCAGGTATCAGATGATTTTGTTGAGCTGGAAGTCGGTACGGAAAATCAGGATGCAGCTATGGCCTTATCGCCTTTACATGTTCGCAGCGTGCTCGGCGGTTACCGCATGATTTTTGAAGGAAAGCCCAGATCACAATTGGCAGAATTGGGACGAATCAGTAAACCGGGATTGGCCGATATTTTTGTTGCCAAAATGCAAGGGGGGAATAAGTGATGAGTGTATCTGTAAGAAAATTCACGGCACAGTTCAAGCGAGAAATTATTGAAAACAAATGGAGCCTTGTGTATACGCCGCTGATAGTTTCAGCAGTCTTTCTGGTATCGCTCGCGGTTTTTGTTTATTACTGGTTATTTGTGATGAAACAACCCTGGCAATCGGGTGTAACCTTAAATGATTTGGCGCTGGACGTGATGTACGCCAACTGCGGCATGATCATGGCCTTATATTTTTTTCTGTCATTGAATTATCTTTCCAATTGCCTGTATGAAGACAGAAAAAATAAACAAATTCTGTTTTGGCGATCCATGCCGGTTAGTGAAACCTTTTCGGTATTAACCAAGCTTTCAGTGGTTATGTTGTTTATGCCGTTAATGGTTATGTTGATTAATTTTTTGATGGCAACAGTATCGTTTTTGGTGGGTAGCCTTTATATATCCTTGCTGGATGCCAGTGCCACTATAAATTTTTCTACGCCGGATCAAACCAATGTGTTTTCATTACCATTTAGCGTGCTCAAAGATAACCTGTTCGGAATGTTGTTTGTTTTTCCTTTTATTGGTTATTTTTTACTGGTATCCGCTTTGGTAAAACGTTTCCCGCTAATTATTGCGTTATTGGTTCCCGCACTGATTTTGTATATAGACTTCTTGCTCGGCAAATTGAATTTAACCATAGGTGTTTTGGATTTGAGCAAGCAATATTTCTTTTTCTGGCAGGATGTTGGTGCCACTTTTATATTGCGCGAGCCTTTTGTTTTTCAATGGGAATATATGGGGCCTATATTATTTGGCATGGCAATCGGTGCAGCCTTGATCGCAGGCAGTATTTGGCTGCGGAATAATCGATACGAAATTTAACGGTGACCAATAGCTGTATTGAACTGGCAATTCCCTTTGATTGGGTCGGTATTTGAACTCTAAAGAGCATGTTGTATATTGCAGGCTGGTTTTTACTGAAGAAAATAATCAATAGGAATTGCTATGTGGAAATACATTCAGCTAATGGCGTTAGTAGCGGTAACGGGTATTGTAAGTTCGTGTGTATCCGGGGTGAAGGGTGTTCGAGATCTCGGAGAAATTAACAAAAGCCCGCAAGATACACGTAATTACGCCGCCATTAGATTGGAAAATGGCATGCAAGTGGTGTTGGTTTCTGATCCCGGTTTGCAAAATGCTGTTGCGGCGCTGAATGTAAAGGTTGGGAGTGCAGCAGAACCCGACGCTTTTCCTGGATTGGCGCATTACCTCGAGCATATGCTGTTTCAAGGAACGGAAAAATTCCCAGAGCCGAATGGGCTTATGAAATTTGTTCAGACAAATGGCGGGGTAATTAACGCTAATACCAGTTTTTATAACACCAACTATTTTTTTCAAATTAACGCTGAAAAATTTGATCAAGCATTGGATCAGTTCAGTGATTACTTCAAATCGCCATTGTTTGACCCGGTTTCCAGCGATAAAGAGCGAAATGCAGTTCACAGTGAATGGTCAATGCAACAATCCAACGATCAATTCATTTTGTACAGATTGGCTGGCTTGACGGCATCGCCGGACACGCCACTGCAAAAATTTTTCCTGGGAAATCTGGATACTCTTAAAGACAGTCGAGATAAAGGCTTGCATCAGGCGATGCTTGATTTTTATCACCAATATTATTCCGCAAACTTGATGTCTCTGGTTATTGTCGGGAATAAACCTATCGAAGAATTGAAATCTTTAGCGGTAAACCATTTTACCAGTATTAAAAACCATAAAGCCAAAAAGCCAGTATTTTCAAAGCCGGGTTTAACAGAAAGGGAAACCGGGAAAATTATTTCTTATAAACCTCAGCAGGATATGAAATTGTTGATTGTGGATTATCCAATCGCCAATCAGACGAATAACTGGCAGGAAAAATCTTTTGAAGCGGTAAGGCTCGCATTGGCATCTGCTGAAAAGGGCAGCATGATTGATAGTTTGCACAGTCAGCAACTCATTACAGGTGCCACAGTTGCTGTGCAACAAGACCTTTATATGGCGGATGGTATATTAAGAATTGAATTTGGTCTGACCGACCTTGGACTGCAAGCGCGAGATAAAATTATTGCAACGACTTTTGCTTACATCGAATTACTAAAATCAAAGGGCTTGAGTGAAGCATACTTCAAAGAGCAACAGGAAATCGCCAACAAAAATTTCACATATGGCGCCAAGCCGGATCCGTTAAGTCTCGCAATAATATTGAATATTTTTCAATATTATGAATATCCAGTTGATCACCTATTGGATGGGTCCTTTTTGATGGGCGACTACTCGTTGAAAAATATTCATAAATTTGTGTCGCAATTACAGCCGGAGCGGGCAAGAATTTGGTTTGTTGATCAACAACAAACTGTGGATAGGCCTATTCCTTACTTTACTGGACAATATTCGATTCGGGATTTTTCTCAAAGTGAGTTGCATAACTGGTTGGATCTCTCAAAATCGATCAACTTACAGTTGCCTGGCTCGAATGAACTTTCAATCAATCAAGGCGTTCCTTTAGTTGATTTTAAATATGCAAAACCAAAACAAATTCTACATCAAGCGGGCATTGAAGCCTTCCTGGTGCATTCCCAATATTTCCAAAAAGAAGGTAACGGTGCAATTCATTTGCAAATAAACTCTGATTTGCTGAAAGGGTCACCCAAAAACAGGTTGATGGCCGAATTATTAAACGACCTGTTTTTACTGGACATTGCCAGTTTGCGATCAAAAGCCCAAGCGGCCAGTATTACTGTGGATAGCTTTATTACATCAGGGGATTCGCAGCAGTTTAAAGTTGCAGGTTATTCGGAAAAGCTTGATAGTTTGATGCAAACTATGTTGGAACGCTTTGTTAAGCTGAAAATATCGCCTCAAGCTTTTTCGCAAGTAGTATCGGAAGAGAGAAAAGATTCTGAAAACAATCAAAAGAAGACTGCGGTAGAGCTGGCTTTTGCGCAATTGCATCGATTTACCACAGTTGATTCTTTGATGACAAATGAATGGCTTGATGTGCTCGATAGCATTAGTCGTGATGACTTATCCAATTTCCATCAAGCGCTTTTAAAACAAAATTTGATAAGAGTATTTGTCAGTGGGAACTATTCGGATGAGCAAGTTAAGCAAATGTCTGAGCGCTATGCATCCCGTTTGTCTAGTCAGTTGAACCCTGACAAACGTCATGTCTGGCAATATAAAACTCCAGTCTCGGGCGAGTTGTTACAATCTCGAATTGATTCAATACAAGCAGATAATGCCTTACTTTGGACTTGGTTTGGTGATAAAAAATCTGATGAAGACCAAGCTAATATGGTGGTACTGAGTGCGATTATGCACCCGGAGTTTTATCGTCAGTTGCGTACGGAAGAGCAATTGGGATATCTGGTCGAAGCAAGAGGTGTTCCGATTGATGATGTGGCGGGGATTTTCATGTTGGTGCAGAGCAGCAATACAGAGTTGACCTACATTTATCAGCGTATGCAAAAATTTCGAAATGAATTTTTAGTTAAGCTCGAAAAGCTTGACGAAAAAGCAATAGAGACCACGCGAGATTCATTGGTTGCCAACGTTTTGCAACAACCGGTAAATTTTTATCAGGAATCAGACCAATATTGGCCTGAGTATATTTCTGCAAAATATACTTTTGATGGCAGAGATCGCTATTTGGAATCCTTGAGAAAGGTTAACAAATCAAGTCTTCTTAAACTTTACAAATCTTACTTGCTAAACGAAAAAGCGGGGCAGGTATTAATCCAGGTCAGGGGAAATCAATTTTCGGATAAGCCCTTTGTAAATCCACAGTGAATCAGGTTAACAATATGTCCCAACAAGACGAAAATTTATTTTGGCAATTGGTCGAAGAGTTTATCAATAGAGCCAATGATGCCTGCGAGCAGTTGGACCCCAATATGGTCAGTGCTGCCATGATGAACGCGACTGCACGCTTTAATGCCTTTGTAGTCGCGCATGAGTCTCTGGATAAAAATGAATATGCGGAAGAGGTAGATTCTGCCCTGAATTATTTGACCAATCGTTACCGTGAATTGGCCAAAGAGCATCTGGAAGACTACCGCGAGCACTACGGTGACTACATAGGGAATAAAAGTCTGGAAGAGTAAAAAAACTCGCGATCTTGTATACATGTGCCATACTTTTGGCCTTGACTCACAACAGGGCTGAAATTATGAAAATAAAGTTATTTCCGTTATTGGGTTTTGCGGTATTCGGCAGTTTGATTTCCTTATCCGCTTTGGCCGATGTTAGTTTGCCGCGAGTATTAAGTGATGGTGCGGTATTACAGCGTGACAAGCCCATCAAAATTTGGGGCTGGGCTGACGAAAACGAAGCTGTCACAGTGCAATTTGCTGGTAAGGAAAAAAAGACCATCGCTAAAGATGGCAGCTGGTCAGTGGAATTCCCTGCGTTAAAAGCTGGCGGTGATTATCAGCTCAATGTTGTGGGTAAAAATACACTCACGCGCAAGAATATTGTGATGGGAGACGTTTGGATTGCATCGGGCCAATCCAATATTGAATTACCTCTGTATCGTCTACGTTATCAATATCCTGATGTCATATCCTCAACTAATTTGCCTTTGATCCGAGAATTTAATGTGCCGGTGCTTTATGCATTTAAAGGTCCGCAAAAAGATTTCGCACAAGGCATGTGGAAAACCGCAACGGTTGACAATATTTCGACATTCTCCGGTGTCGGTTTTTTCTTTATGCGCAAATTGCATCAGGAACTTGGCGTGCCGATTGGTTTGATTACAGTGCCTGTTGGTGGCTCACCGGCTGAAGCCTGGATCAGTGAAGAAGGTTTGAAAAACTTTCCGCACTATGTCAAACAATTACAACCTTTCAAAGATGATAAATTTGTAGAAAGGACCATTGCAACAGACAAAGCCTCAAATGAGAAATGGTACGGCGAACTCAATGCTGCTGATCTGGGATTGCAAAAAAACTGGTCTGCAGAAAAACTCGATACCAGCCTTTGGAAAACCATTAATGTTCCCGGAAAAATAAAAGATCAGGGATATGTGTTGCCGAACGGATCTTATTGGGTTCGAAAAACATTTTCGTTAACGGCTGATCAAGCGAAAAAATCCGGAACAGTTTGGCTGGGTTGTATAGTGGACGGCGATCAAGTGTTTTTGAATGGTCAATCTATAGGGCAAACCGGTTATCAATATCCGCCGCGTATTTATGCTGTACCTGCCAATTTGTTAAAGGCAGGTGAAAATACGCTGAGTGTTCGTGTCACCAGCTATTCGGGCAACCCCGGTTTTGTAAAAGACAAACGCTATGATCTGGATTTGGGCGATGAAAAAATTTCGCTTGCGGGTGAATGGAAATTTAAAATCGCTGCAGCTGTAGGCCCAATGAACAAAACCACGACTTTGCAATATCAACCTGCGAGTTTGTTCAACGCTAAATTAGCTCCTGCGTTACCGCTGCAAATTAAAGGTGTGCTTTGGTACCAAGGTGAATCCAATGTGGTGAAGCCTGATGCTGATCCTGCATTACGTAAACCTGCCAGCCTGTGCAAAAGCGAAACTTGCGCAGCAGTTAAATCGGAATATCGTTATTTGATGACTGATTTAATTACCGATTGGCGCAAACAATTTAATCAAGGCGATTTCCCGTTTCTCTATGTGCAGCTAGTAAATTTCCAGGAAGCCTATGATCAACCTACCGAAAGTAAATGGGCGGAGTTGCGCGAAGCCCAGCGCGAATTGCTCGCTATCAAAAATACTGCAATGGCAGTCGGTATTGATGTCGGCGAGTGGAACGATATACATCCACTGAATAAACAAGATGTGGGTGAGCGTTTGGCGCTAGGCGCATTGAAATTAGCCTACGGAAAAAAATCGATTCTGTCCTCTGGACCTCTGGTTAAATCAGTGAAATTAAAATCCAGCAAGATAGAAGTCGCTTTTAATTATTCAAAAGGTTTGACCATTCGCGGCGATAAAATCAAACACTTGGCGATTGCCGGTGCAGACAAGAAATTTGTTTGGACTAGCGCAAAAGTCAAAGATGGAAAATTAATCGTTGACACTTCTGTAGTGAAAGAACCCAAATGGATTCGTTATGCCTGGGCTGACAATCCTGAAGGTGTGAATTTGTATAATGCAGCGGGATTGCCGGCTTCGCCGTTTGAAGCGGAGGTGAAGTAATTTTCTCCCTCACCCTGCCCTCTCCCAGAGGGAGAGGGTAAACTAACTCCCTCTCTGATAGGAGACAAGATTAACCCCCTCTCCCTTTGGGAGAGGGCCGGGGTGAGGGAAGTGTGTTGCATTTGTCCAATCAAGATCAAAAGAATCCAACTATCGCCATAATCGGCGCAGGCCCCGCAGGTTTAATGGCGGCCGAGATGATTGCGTCTGCCGGTTTTTCTGTTTCTATTTATGATGCAATGCCATCAGTCGGCAGAAAATTTTTATTGGCGGGTGTGGGTGGTATGAACATTACTCACTCTGAGCCTCATGCAAAATTAGTATCGCGTTATTTCGATGCATCCTCTGATTTAAAGCCCTTTCTGGATCAATTCACAGCGGACGATCTGCGCGATTGGATTCATCAATTAGGTGTTGAAACCTTTGTTGGTACATCCGGGCGAGTCTTTCCGAAAGAAATGAAAGCGGCACCGCTGTTGCGTGCCTGGTTGCACAGATTGCGCAGCATGGGCGTGGCTATTTTTACTCGTCATCAATGGCAAGGTTGGACTGAATCGGGCGAACTAATTTTTGTGCGCAACAGTGCAGACAAAGCATCGGAGCGGATTCTTGTCAAAGCAGATGCCTGTGTTTTGGCATTAGGCGGTGCCAGTTGGCCTCAGTTGGGTTCTACTGGCAAATGGGTTGATTATCTATCGCAGAAAAATATTGATGTGAGAAATCTATTGCCAGCGAATTGTGGATTCAATTGCAATTGGAGTGAAAAGTTTGCTGCAGAATTTTCAGGCCAGCCTTTAAGTACTATTTCTTTAGGTTGTTATGATCTGAAAGGACAATTTCACTCGCTGCGATCTGAAGCCATAATTGCCAATTTTGGCATTGAGGGTACAGGTGTCTATGCACTCTCATCTTACCTGCGGGAAAAAATTGAGCTGGAAGGTTCAGTCGAGTTGATGATCGATCTGTTGCCGGATTTCTCACTGGAAAGAATTACCTCTTTGTTGTCAAAAGACAGACAAAAAAATTCCATGACCAACTTTCTGCGCAAGCAATTAAATCTGTCGCCGATCAAACTGGCGTTGTTACGTGAATTAACCGATAAAGACCTTTGGTCCGATACAGTAAAAATCTCGCAAGCCATTAAACAACTACGTCTGGTTTGCCGTTCTACTCGTCCAATTGATGAAGTCATTAGTACCGCCGGTGGAGTGATATTCACTGAAGTGGATTCAAATTTAATGTTAAAAAAATTGCCTGGTATATTCTGCGCGGGCGAAATGTTGGATTGGGAGGCACCAACCGGTGGTTATTTATTAACGGCTTGTTTCGCGACAGGGCGGGCAGCCGGGTTGGGCGTGGTGGAGTATTTAGTTTCCCCCTCTCCCTAACCCTCTCCCACAAGGGGAGAGGGAACAGATTGTGCAATGTGAAAAATGTATCGACAATTCTAAGATCTATATTTTACTCGTATCTGCTCCCTCTCCCTTGATGGGAGAGGGGTGGGGAGAGGGTGTTTATTTAATGAAAAAACTACTAATCATAGGCTACGTCTGGCCTGAGCCGAAATCTTCTGCAGCTGGCAGCCATATGTTGGATATTATTCAATTCTTTCGATTGGATAATTGGCAAATTACCTTTGCCTCTGCAGCTGCTCTATCAATACACCGTTTTGATTTGAATGAATTGGGTGTTGAAGAAAAAATCATAGAATTGAACTCATCCAGTTTTGATGAGTTTATTCAAGACCTGCAGCCCAACGCAGTTTTGTTTGATCGATTCTTTACCGAAGAACAATTTGGTTGGCGGGTTGAACGGGTTTGCCCCGGCGCAATCAAAATTCTGGATACAGAAGATTTACACAGTTTGCGTAACACGCGTCATCGACTATTAAAAGAAAAACAAAAAGCATTCAGTAAGGAGAACGATCGACAATCGGTTGAGCCAGTTTTGTTGAGTCAACAAGATCTGTATCAGCAAATGATTCAAGATGAATTAACTTTGCGAGAGCTGGCGGCGATTTATCGTTGTGATCTGAGCTTGGTAATTTCTTCCTTTGAAATGGAATTGCTGCAATCACAATTTGGTGTGCCTGCCGATTTACTGTTTTATTGCCCTTATCATTCCTTGTCAGGTTTGCCGCATTCGCGTAATCCCGGATTTGATCAGCGGCAACATTTTCTGTTTGCTGGCAATTTTCGTCACGAACCCAATTGGGATGCTGTGCTCTGGTTAAAACATGTGATTTGGCCTGGTATTCGCCTGCAATTGCCGCAAGCAGAATTGCATATTTATGGTGCTTATCCTCCACCCAAAGCTATGGAGTTGCATAAACCTGCTGAAGGATTTGTGATAAAAGGCTGGGCAGACGATTTAATTTTACCGACACAGAATGTACGGCTGGTATTAGCGCCTTTGCGCTTTGGTGCGGGGCTTAAAGGGAAATTGTTTGAGGCAATGAAATGCTACGCGCCCAGTGTGACAACATCGATCGGTGCAGAAGGAATCATGTCGGCTGATCAATGGCCGGGTGCGGTGGCTGATACTGCAGAGGATTTTATTGCTGCGTCAGTCTCGCTTTATCAAAATGCGGATAACTGGTGGGCGGCGCAGCGTAAATTTACGTACGAATTATTAAAATTGAATGACGATCCGTTTGCAGGTTTGGTTCGACGAGTGAATTCTATAGGTGAATCTCTGCTACCGCATAGAGCGAAAAATTTAACCGGGAAGTTGCTGAGGCAGGAAACGCTGGGCACTCATAAATATATGAGTTTATGGATTGAGGCAAAAAACAAATAAAATCAAACCATAAAAATCTTAAAATGCTTATTTTTGTTGTTCAAGAGTAAAAATAATTCGTTTGTTCGCGATCAATTCGGCTTCACCCCGTCTGAAACTTTCATAGCTATTAAATAGCCTATCGAAACTACCGTCATCTATTGCGATTTTTAGCCCGGTTTCAATGCGTTCGGCTAGCGCCAGGTTTTGCTTGCTGGTAAAAAAATAAACCGGGCTGTGATAATAAAACATCAGTTTTTCTTCAATTCTTAGTCCTTTGTCGGAATGAATGTTTTGCTCGTCCCAAATTTCATTCAAGCCACGAGGGAAATAGTCAAAGCGATTAGCTGCCAACATATCAAACAGTAACCCATAATGCATGGCAGTTGTCACGGGGATATCATTAAATTTGAGGATTTCGGTATCAGGCCAGGAAGAGCCTTGCCCCGCACGTAACTTACGCAAATCGTCCAACGACTTAATTTTATTAAAGCGATGTTGATCGTTTTTCCGGATAAGAAAAATACGGTAACTGTTTAATTCTTTTAGAAGCGAAATCTTAATCGGGTGCAAGTTTGCTTCGCGTTGAGGGTTGGTCATTGCCCACAAAACATTAATGACTTGATCCTTTTCCAATTCAGCAACCAACCGATTGCGTGTGAGTTCCATAGGGTGATAGGTGATAGTGAAAGTGCCGTGGGTGTCTAGGGTTTTCTCCAGTGCCAATTCCAGTAGTCTTGGAAAAAAAGTACTGTTCTCACCTGCTATTTTTTCTATAGGTGGTATAACAATATTATTGCTGGAAAGCGTGTTTGTTGCGAAAAGCAGTGGCGACAGAGTAAGGCAGAAAACTGCGAATACTATGCCCCGCATATTTATTCCAACCGCAAGTCTGTAGAGTTTTCGCCAAACCAATAGATCTTTTTATCGGTTGCCCGGTATTGCAAGGTAAAGCCCGAATTACCAAAGCCCTGGAAGTAGCTTACCTGCAGTCTGTGTTTGCCTTGGGTGAGGAAGATATTGCAACTTTGAATTGAATAGGGCCTATCAGATGGATGCTCGCATATTTTTTTATTATCGATAGTTAAAGAAAAACCATCGTCGCTGCCAACCAAAAATTGGTAGTGACCTTCTTTGGTAATCATAAATGCTTGTTCTACATCCAGAAAAAAATCATCACTGACTTTGGCAATATTCCCCAATTTCGGATGACCAAATTTACCTTTATGGTAAAGATTCAATTTGTCCAGTTTGACTTTGTGGGTTTTGATTATATTGCGCGGCTGATTGATGTTGGTGATGCTGCTACCATTTTTATTAATCACAACGGTGAGGTTGCCTGCTACATAAACCGGCGTAATGCGATAAATAATCAGCGCCGCTATACACAACAATAGCGCTGAAACAACAGTGTTTTTATTAAGTTGCATTGTCATTTAGTATACCGAACGCAAATGCCAGAAATCGAACCAGTTACGTGCCTGAAAGCCAGCTTCCGTCAATCCAAGGCTGTAAGTGAAAGGAGAAAAAAAGGCGAAGACTGCAATCACCAATAAAATGTAAGCTGCCAGATTCACTATCGTGTGTCGATTACCTTTAACCAACTCTTCACGGAATAAATACTGAATCAGCAATGACCAATTGATAAGACCAAATACCAGCGGAATAAAATAATGGTAGAGATACATGACCCGCTCAATTTGTAATATGGCGATCATGTAACTGATATAGAGGCCTGTGAATATGCTAATCCACAAAAACAGGTGATTATCTTTTACCGGTGCTTTGTAAACAAATTTACTCACAATCAAACAACTGGATAAAAATATTCCCAATAATGCCGAAAACCAGACTATAGGGTTGCCGATTAAATAATTAAAATAAACATTGGTTTCCCCATCGACATCGGCTTTGCTCCAGCGATAACTGATGGTGCGAGCGCTCAAAGGCCAGCCCAGAGCATAGCTACCGTTTTCATCTGCTTTGCAGTAATCCAGTTTGGGTACGCCGTCAGCGTATTCAGACATATATGTCCAGTTGTCGCGCATGCCAATTTTAAAAGTTGATAAGCTCCAGGTATTACCGTCTTGAATCGCTTGTTGATATTCGGGGGAAGCTTTGTAAGTACGGCCTTGTTGAATCTCTTTACCCATGCCGATATGAATATAAAAAATGGTGAAAAAAACCAGCGCAACTGAAGCGACACTCACGGGGACACGGAGCACGGCGCTTTGAATAAGATCAAACCATTTCCAGCTGATTAACTGTTGCCAGTTTTCAATTAAAAACAGCGCAACAAACAGCAATAATAAAATAAATGCGTTCACTTTTACCGATACAGCCAAACCAATCAGCATCCCCAAGATGGCGTAATGCTTGAGCAGAATCCGGCGTTTGTCATGCAGGAGCTCGGTGGCGACTCTGACAAAATAATAAGTCGCTGCCAGAATAAAAAAGAACTGGATTCCTTCCAGCATGGCCGAACGTGAATGCATCACCAATGCGTTATCAAAAATAATTAACGACGAGGTGGCAGCAGCAAACCAGGGCATGCGGGTGATGCGATTGATAATACCGAAAAAGAAAAGTGCGCTGAACGCCATCATCACCACCGATGGCCAGCGGTAACCGGTAAAGCCCATGCCTTGTGGAATGTCTTCGCCTTTTAAATAATCCGTAGTGAGAAATGCGGTTTTGTTGAGTCCTTCATTGTTACCAAAAACAACTTCACCCAATGCGATCAGCATTTTCCCCAGCGGAGGATGCGGCTCCATGTACATCACGCCATCGATATGTTTTTGCGCAGAGGCTATGTGATAGTTCTCATCCCAAAACATACTCTGGGGTGAACCATAAAACGGAAAATAAACCCCAAAGGACAGGATCAAAACAATTAACGGGTAGAGATAGGGCTTGAGCCAGGTCAATTTATTTTTCATCTTGTTTGGAGACATCAAATGACAGTTTGGCGCGAGTCTACCAGATGATTTTTATTTATTCTTCCCCCACTGCCAGATACTGACCATTGAGTAAGTCATTGCCTTGTAATTTGGCGAGGCTGTGAGATGGATATACCTCCTTGAGTTGTAGCTGTGTCGTGCGTTTGATGAGTCGCGTCTGGTAACTCTCGTAGCGGTTTTCTGAGGCAACTACCACCATTTGATAAAGGTTTAACCTATCACCCGCATTCAGCCCATTATTGGCGCCAGCCTGTAGCATCATTTCATTTTGACCGGGACGAAAATCAATGCGAGCCATAAAGGGTTGGCATTCAAGATTGTCAATTAACTCGCGGCTTGCGCGGCTGACCAATTTTTTGATTTTGCGTCCATAGTGTGACTTCCAAACAGCAGGGGAATCAAAACCGATTGCATTGGTTTCTTTCCAGATGCCTGAGGTTTGAAAATATTTTTCCAACAATAAATCACCGGTAAAACCGTCGCGCAATTCCAACCGTAAACTGAAATGCCGATCGCGATTATCGGCAAAGTTCATCATAGTGATGTCAGTAAAATGATTGCGCAAACTTTGCAAAAAGTGGGGGCTGTAGGTTGTGCTGGCGTCGCGCATGGACATGTCCAGAATTTCACCGGAGAGCACAAATTGGCTTTCTGTTTTTGTTGCTATATCCCGTGTTTGTTGGCGACGTTTTTCGTCGATCAAATCATAACGGCTGGTTTGTGGATGTAATTGGCTTTTGATGGCGGGCGATTTCCCAAGAGCTTCTGCCAACATGGTCGGAATAGCCGTTTCGACTCGATAAAAATTACCGGCATTGGCGCTTGATGGATTGAGGCGCGGCATAGCCATTATTACCAGGCTTTTTTGCCAATGGCTGGTGGCTTTACAATCGGTTCCGGGTTGGGGCGCAACAGTTGGATTTGCGTCGGTGGGTGCCAGAGGCGCAGGTGTCGTAGTTGCGGTTATCCCGTCTTGGGCTACCTCGGTGGTCGTCGGTTCTGCGGTTGAATCGGCATTTAGTGTTTCGGCCGGTTTAAAGGCTATGTCATCAGGGACCAGTTGTGCATTGACAACACAGGATACTAACGACAAGCCGAGCAACAGGCTGCGATATGCCAACAACTGGCTAGGCCAAAACAATCGACCCATGATAGGCTCCCGATTCGTTGAGCCAGTGGAACCACTGGCATTGTCATATGTCTTTTGGTTTTTGAAAAAACGATTGCTAAATAGATCGGCTCAACGAGACAGATCTTTAATTTTTATCCAGGTGGACTGGCGTATGTGGCGAATGATGGGCTTGTGTGGTTTGTTGTTTATGGTTGCGGCCTGCGCCAGCAACGGTCGCAGTTATACTGATAGAGGGCTGCAGGAGACACTGGAAATCCAAATTCTGCCCAACACCAGCAAGATGTTCGTCTACCGTTTGCGCATGCCGGAAGATCAAATCCCCAATCAGGTGCGCATTGCACAATCCAGCCGTGATAATGTTCGTCAAACGGGGATAACTCTGGGAGCGGGCAGCTATCGCAGCTTGTTGATGAATGTGGAGTACGTAGTTAAAAAAACCGGTTATTGCCGCGAAGGTTTTTTGGAAATCGATAGGAGCTTGTCCCGCTATCACATATGGATGAAGGGTGAGTGCAAAGAAGGCGCTACTGCTGAGGACTCTCAAAAGTTCGGTGCTGAGAAGACCTTGACTGCTGATACTTGGAAAAAATGACCCCCTCCTAACCTCCCCGTTCAGAAACCAGTCCCTGTGGTTTCCCCTGCGGGCAGCTCCGCTGTGCAAATTGCTCCTGCAATTTGTGCCAGGGAGGGACAAAAATGGGGTTGCCCCTACAGGTTTTGCCTCCGAACTGGCATAATCGCCGCCCCAAATTTCCATCCTTTTGACCACCGCTTGTTTGATTCCGAGGATCACCATGTCAGTTGCTAAACCTAGCGTTAAACCTAACAACCCCAATTTCTCATCAGGCCCTTGCAGCAAACGTCCAGGTTATTCACTGGATCAATTGGATATTTCCACTCTCGGTCGTTCACATCGTTCAGCTATTGGCAAAGCCGCTTTGGAGCGCGCTTGTCTGGATACGGCAGAATTGTTGGGCTTGCCAGAAGGTTATCGTTGCGGTGTGGTTCCTGGCTCCGATACTGGCGCGGTTGAAATGGCTATGTGGTCTTTGTTGGGCGCACGTGGTGTCGATATTCTGCAATGGGAATCTTTCGGTAAAGGCTGGTTGAGTGATGCCACCAAAGAATTAAAACTCAGCGTGAATGCACACGAAGCGGATTACGGTTATTTGCCTGATCTGACTAAAGTGAATTTTGATAACGATGTGATCTTCACCTGGAACGGTACAACCTCTGGTGTGAAAGTGCCTAACGGCGATTGGATTCCTGCTGATCGCAAAGGCCTCACCATTTGTGATGCGACTTCGGCCGTTTTCGCAATGGAAATGCCTTGGGAAAAATTGGACGTGATTACCTTCAGCTGGCAAAAAGTGCTCGGCGGCGAAGGTGCACACGGTATGTTGATCCTCAGCCCACGCGCTATCGAACGTTTGGAAACTTACAAACCCTCATGGCCAATGCCAAAACTTTTCCGCATGACCAGCGGTGGTAAAGTGACTGAAGGTTTGTTTAAAGGCGACACCATTAATACTCCCTCTATGTTGGCAGTTGCGGATTATTTGGATGCGCTGGATTGGGTGCGTTCAATCGGTGGTGTGAAAAAAACCATCGAAATGTCCAACGATAATTTGAATGTGTTGAAAGGTTTTGTGGCGGCGAATGATTGGATCGATTTCCTCGCAAAAACGCCAGAAACTTTATCCAACACTTCTGTTTGCTTCACTCTGAAAGCAACACCGGATCAAGTCAAAGCTATGATCAAATTGTTGGATAAAGAAGGTGTGGCTTATGACATCGGTGCTTACCGCGATGCTCCACCTGGATTAAGAATTTGGTGCGGCGCGACTGTCGGTACCAAAGATTTGCAAGACCTGTTGCCCTGGTTGACTTGGGCTTATCAGGAAGCGGTAAAGGGCTAATTAAACTCCTCCCCCTGCCAAGGGGGAGGCTGGGAGGGGGTAAGGCTCTTCGATCAAAAATCCTTACCCCACCCTAACCCTCCCCTTGGCAGGGGAGGGAACACAAAATCCAAAATCCAAAAGGAACATCTCATGTTCAAAATCAAAACCTACAACACTATTTCCATCAAAGGCCTGAGTCGTTTCGCGCGCGAAAAATACGAAGTCGCCAGCGATATCGGCAGCCCCGATGCCTACATTCTTCGCAGTCATAAATTGCACGGCGAAGCTTTGCCTGAATCTGTTAAAGCAGTAGCGCGTGCTGGCGCGGGTACTAACAATGTTCCGGTGGATGAGTACACCAAAAAAGGTGTAGTGGTTTTCAATTCGCCCGGTGCAAACGCTAATGCGGTAAAAGAATTGGTGTTGGCTGGCATGTTGTTGGGTTCGCGTGGAATTTTACCGGGCATGCAATATGTGCAAGGTTTAACGCACATGACAGATGCCGACGAAATGTCGAAATTATTGGAAAAAGAAAAATCCAATTTCGCCGGTTTTGAATTGCAAGGTAAAACCCTGGGTATTGTTGGTTTGGGTGCGATTGGTTCTTTGATTGCTGATGCAGCGCTTGCATTGGGTATGAACGTAATTGGTTTTGACCCTGCGTTGTCGGTAGAAGCCGCATGGCGTTTACCGAATCAAGTTGGCCGTATGGAAAACTTGCAATCACTGTTAGCACGTTCTGATTACATCACCTTACATGTACCCGCAATTCCACAAACTAAACATTTGATCAATGCTGACACTTTGAAGGTCATGAAAAAAGGTTCAACACTTTTGAACTTTGCTCGCGAAGCGATTGTGGATGCACACGCAGTGGTCGATAGTTTGAATGCAGGTCATCTCGGCAAATATATTTGCGATTTCCCCGAACCGATTTTATTAAATCGCCCTGATGTTTACGCTATGCCACACATTGGCGCCAGCACTGAAGAAGCCGAAGAAAATTGCGCGATTATGGCCGCTGATCAACTGATGGATTATTTGGAAAACGGCAATATTAAAAACTCGGTGAATTTCCCTGCCGTTTATATGGATCGCAACCCCAACACAGGTTCACGCATTACTTTTTCAAACGACAATGTGTCAGGTGTTTTGGGTCATGTGCTGTCGGTTCTTGCTGATCATAAAGTTAACGTGATTGATATGGTCAACAAAAGCCGTGGTGATGTTGCTTACAATATTATCGATACTGAAGCAGCACCTTCTAGCGATGTGATTGCAGCCTTGAAAAAAGTTGAGCATGTGATTGCGGTTAGGGTGATTTGATTTATTTCCCCCTTTGAAAAAGGGGGGCTAGGGGGATTTAAAAATCTCAAAAATTTTCACCAATTTAAATCCCTCCCAGCCTCCCTTTTTCAAAGGGAGGAGCCAATCCCCTCTCCCTCCGGGAGAGGGCTAGGGTGAGGGCCAAATGCACAAAATCATCTACTACGTCCCCGAATCCCATCTCGACATAACCAAATCTGCTTTATTCTCTGCCGGTGCTGGCCGATATAAAAATTACGATCAATGCTGCTGGCAAGTTCTCGGTCAAGGTCAATTTCGGCCACTCAGCAATTCCAATCCTTTTGTTGGTGAATCTAACCAGTTAACGCAAATAGCTGAATATCGTGTTGAATTAATCTGTGAAGATGACAAACTCCAACAAGCGATTACTGCTTTGCGAGCGGCGCATCCTTACGAAGAACCTGCGATTGATTTGGTGCAATTAGTGGATTTATGAGCGAAATACTTTTTTCTCGACTGAAAAAATCCTTGTCGCAAAACATTGACTATCCCGAAGCGGATGCAGCGGTATTGTTATTGATAAGTCGGGAAAATAATCCCTCCATTTTATATACCCGACGAGCTTTGCATCTGCGCAGCCATCCTGGCGAAATTTGTTTTCCTGGTGGCAGGCGAGAAATTCATGACGAGCATTTGTGGGCAACTGCACTGCGCGAAACCCACGAAGAAATTGGTTTGCCTGCCAATCAAATCGATTATCTGGGTACACTCAAGCCAGCCGTCACTCGCGCAGGAACTCAAGTGATTTCGTTTGTCGCCAGTTTTAATCCCGATTATCCATTAGTCGCGGAGTTAAATGAGCTGGATACCATTTTCCAGGTGCCGCTCGTCGATTTTTCTATGGGGTTAAAAATCCGTGATGATTATTTCACGCGTTCGGGGCGAGAATATCGATTGCCGGTCTATCAGTTCCGTGAACATGAAATTTGGGGCTTTACTGCGGGCGTAACCGAACAGCTACTTGCATTGTTGGAATCTACCTAAGCTGACCCTGAAAATTCCTGTGGTAATATGCCCCTTCATTTGTGCTTAGCCTTATCAGCGGCTATCTTTCAATATAATTAATTTGCTGCCAGGGAGCCTGACCCATGAGTCTGGATTACCGCAAAACCTTGATCGATATGTTTAACCATGCCTGTAAGGATTTTTCTTCAAGTGCGGCCTTCACCTGCATGGGGCAAACTATTACCTATGCAGAGTTAGATGAATTGACCAGCCGTTTTGCCGCTTACTTGCAACAGAATACAGATCTGCGCCCTGGTGATCGTATCGCAGTGCAATTGCCCAATGTTTTGCAATATCCGGTTGCTG
Organism: uncultured Cellvibrio sp.; assembly: GCA_966252135.1. Classification (GTDB taxonomy): domain Bacteria; phylum Pseudomonadota; class Gammaproteobacteria; order Pseudomonadales; family Cellvibrionaceae; genus Cellvibrio. The sequence continues at coordinate 66,853 of CBINNU010000008.1, forward strand.
TATTCGGTGCTATCAGGGCAGGCTTGGTGGTGGTGAATACCAATCCGCTTTACACCGCTCATGAAATCAAACATCAATTAAATGACTCAGGTGCAAAAGCATTGGTTGTTCTGGCTAATATCGCTGGTAACGCGGCAAGCATAATATCTGAAACCTCGGTTAAAACAGTCATAGTGACTCAGCTTGCTGATTTGCATTCGCCACTCAAGCGCACCCTGATCAATTTTGTAGTTAAGTATGTAAAAAAAATGGTGCCGGATTTTTCGTTTAGTCATTCGGTAACTTTTCGGCAAGCATTAAGTGCAAAGGCGCAGGATTTCAAACCGGTCACGCGTGATCCGGAAGATATTGCTGTGCTGCAATACACAGGTGGTACTACCGGTGTTGCTAAAGGTGCTATGTTGAGTCATCGCAATTTAATCGCGAACATGCTGCAAGTGAATGAACACATGAAAAGTATTTTTCGCAAAAATCAGGAAATTTATATCGCGCCTTTGCCGCTCTATCACATCTACTCTTTTACTTTGCATTGCACATCAGCGGTCACACTGGGTAATCATTCGATTTTGATCCCCAATCCACGCGACATTCCAGCATTCGTCAAAACCCTTCAGGGTGTTCCTTTCACTCTATTTGTTGGCTTGAATACTTTATTTAATGCGTTAATGCGCAATGAGGATTTTGTTAAGTTGGATTTTTCTGCGCTGCGACTGACCTCATCCGGCGGTATGGCGCTAACTGCCGAAACTTATAAAAAATGGACCAGCTTAACCAAAGCCCCTTTACTTGAAGGTTATGGTTTAACCGAAACTTCACCAGTAGTGGCGATTAACCCTTTCGATGCGCCAGTGCAAGGTACTGTGGGTGTACCCTTAATTGATACCGAATTTAAATTGGTCGATATGGATGGCAAAGATTTACACGAAGGAGAAGCTGGCGAATTATGCATTCGAGGTCCACAGGTGATGCAAGGTTATTGGCAACGACCTGAAGCGACTGCAGAGGTGATTGATAAAGAGGGTTGGTTCCATTCAGGCGATATTGCGATTATTCAAGCTGATGGTTATGTGAAAATTGTTGATCGCAAAAAAGATATGATCAACGTCAGCGGCTTTAAAGTTTTCCCCAACGAAGTTGAAGATGCCTTGTGCAGCCATCCGGATGTTATCGAAGCAGCGGTAATTGGTTTGCCTGATGCAGATGGTGGTGAGTTAGTAAAAGCCTATATTGTTACCAAAAATTCAGAGCTGACAATCGACGCCGTACGCCAATTTGCCAAAACCCAACTCACTGCGTACAAAGTCCCCAAACTGGTTGAGTTCAGAACTGAATTACCCAAAACCAATGTGGGCAAAATTTTACGCCGTGAGTTGAGGGATCAGGAATTGGCGAAAGCGTCGACCTAAAAGAATAATTTTTTAAATAATAGCTTGAGCACTTGATTAAGTGTCGTCTATTGCATTGCATCATTGTTATTTTTTTCATTTGAAATTTTATTTTCCTTCTCTAATAACGCAGGGAGTTAATCATGTTAGAAATTTTTAATGGCACGGTGATTGTTGTGGTCGTTTTGGCTGTATTTGTTGTAATGAAAATGGTCAAGAGCGTGCCGCAGGGGCAGAATTGGACGGTAGAGCGTTTTGGGCGCTTTACGCGATTGTTGGAACCGGGATTAAGAATCATAGTTCCTTTCGTCGACAGAATTGGACGTAAAGTGATTGTGATGGAGCAGGTGCTCGACATTCAGCCGCAAGAAGTCATCAGTGCCGACAACGCTATGGTGACGGCGGATGCAGTGTGTTTTTTTCAGGTGATTGATGCGGCCAAGGCATCTTACGAGGTCAATAATTTAGGTCACGCCATGCAGAATTTGGTGATGACCAATATTCGTGCAGTAGTGGGTTCTATGGAATTGGATTCCATGTTGTCTAATCGTGATGCGATTAATACCAGTTTACTGATGAAAGTGGATGAAGCCACCTCTCCCTGGGGTGTAAAAGTCACTCGTATCGAAATTAAAGATATTACGCCACCGCGTGATTTGGTTGATGCCATGGCCAACCAGATGAAAGCCGAGCGTGAAAAACGCGCACAAATTTTGCGAGCAGAAGGCGAGCGCGAAGCAGCAATTAAAGTTGCTGAAGGCGAAAAACGTGCACAAATTCTAAAAGCAGAAGGTGAGAGGGAGGCTGCATTTTTAGAAGCCGAAGCGCGTGAGCGTGAAGCGCAAGCTGAAGCCAAAGCAACTCAATTTGTAAGTGAAGCGATTGCTGCAGGAAACCCACAAGCCATTAATTATTTTATCGCGCAAAAATATATAGAGGCGCTTGGCAGTTTGGCAGCATCGGACAATGGCAAAGTCATTATGATGCCCCTGGATGCATCCAGTGTGATTGGTTCAATTGGTGGTATTAATGAATTGATTAAATCCGCTATAGATAAACAATCTTGAGGAATTGATCATGGAATTTTTACAACAGTTACAGGCTTGGCACTGGATGTGTTTTGGTATTTTGATACTGCTGGGTGAATTGTTAGGGGCTGGTGGTTTTTTGTTAGGCATTGGCGCATCGGCATTGGTGGTATCAATTCTGCAATTTATATTTCCGGGTATTGCCTGGTATTGGCAATTTATTATTTTCGCGGTGATGTCAGTATTGCTCACATTGATTTACTGGAAACGATTCAAGCAATTTAACGAAAAAACTGAACAGCCATTATTAAATTCGCGTATTCAAAATTTATTGGGGCGTCAAGCCGCCTTAATCAAATCGATTGAAAATGGTCAGGGTAAAATTCAAATCGAAGATGCGCTGTGGTCTGTTAGTTACAAGCAAAATCTACCGATAGGCACTATAGTCAAGATAGTCGGCGCTGAAGGTATGGTGCTTTTGGTTGAGCCGGTGATTCAGGACCAATAAGCAGATGACAGAAAAGCGGGCTCTTGTTTTATCTGGTGGTGGCGCGCGTGCGGCCTATCAGGTTGGTGTATTGCAGGCATTGGCTGACATATTGCCCGAAGCTGATCGTCATCCATTTCCGATTATTTGTGGCACCTCTGCCGGTGCCATTAATGCTGTTGCACTGGCAGCCCATCCTGGTAATTTTCGCGAAGCGGTTAATGCATTGGCGAAAATGTGGAGTGAGCTCACGATTGATCAGGTGTATCACCATGGTTGGTTTGATTTGTTTAAGTCACTTTCTACGCTTGGCTTGTCGTTGTTGAATCAGGGGATTAGTAAAAATAAACCCCTATCGTTATTGGACAACTCTCCACTCTGGAATTTGTTGGGCAATAAAATTCGCTTTGAAAATATTCAGCACAATATCCAGCGACAAAAATTATTTGCTATTGCCATTTCGGCGATGGGGTATACATCAGGTCACACCGTCAGTTTTTTTCAAGCTCCCCCCGAAGTTGAGGGTTGGAATCGTTACCGACGTGGTGGTGTTGCAACTGAATTACGCTTAGAGCATTTGCTGGCATCTTCGGCAATTCCCACAGTGTTCCCAACGGTTCGTATTAATCGCGAATATTTTGGTGATGGTGCGTTACGTCAATTAGCGCCTATGAGTCCAGCCATTCATTTGGGGGCGGATTCATTATTTGTTGTGGGGGTGAGTGGTAACCGCAGCGCAGCTAAAGCGGATCGACGCCGAGTGGTTAAACATTCTCCTTCGATGGGACAAATTGTTGGTCACTTGTTAAATAGCGCATTTGTCGATGCGCTGGAAGGTGATATTGAGCATCTTGAGCGCATGAATGAATTGATTCGATTAATCCCCGAAGAAAATCGCCAGGCGGCACATTTGCAATTGCGCGCAATTAACAATATGGTTATTTCACCCACCAGCCCATTGGATGTTATCGCGGGTCGCAACATTCGCTACTTACCAAAAAGTTTACGCTTCTTCCTGCGTTCCACCGGTTCCACCGCCAGCGGCGGCGGCGCGACAGCAGCTAGCTATTTATTATTTTCGAATGAATTTATTACGGAACTAATGGAGCTAGGGCGGCGCGATACTCATGAAAAAGAAAGAGCGGTTAGGCAGTTTTTTGAGTTGTGATTTTTTCGGTTATCGTTAATTAATAAAAATGGTTGAAAAAAATGACTTTAAACAATGGGTGTCTGATTCTATTTGCTTTAATTTATTGTATGTTTTCTTCAGGTTGTGCAAAAGACGCCAATAATAACGAAAGCGCTAAAGTAGAAAATAATGCTTTTAACGAAACATTTAATGGAAAGGTTTTGGTTATATCATCGGTGTTGTTTCAGAAATCTTCTGTAAGGAATGGGCTTGATTATTGTGTCAGTTGGTATCCTGAGTTGGAAAATAAATCAAATGTTACATACGATTTATGGCTGGAGAAAAATCGCAGATATTACGAAGCCTTTTCGAAGGATTTTATATCTTATTATATAGCCACTGAGTTAAATTTTGATCAGGCACCGACCTTTGTTGATATTCTTGTGAGTAATGTGGATTCGCAGTCAAGAACATTTTTTATGGATATGTTAAAAGGGTTTGATGATAGGAAGAAAGCATGCATTGGATTTTTTGACTTTATCCGCTCCGGATCGATGGATATTGAAAAGAATAAAGAGTATATGGCAATAAATGATATTTATTCATATTACAACGATTATTATAAGAATAATGCGCTTGTTCGTACAAAAGAAAAGGACATGAAGGCTTTTGAAAAAGATCTCCTGGATTTAAATAGGGATGGGACAGTTTCAGATGAAGAAATTCAGCCAGTTATTGAAGCTATGAAAAAAATTCAGGGTGTGACGGTTGAGAAAGTAAAATAACTCATATCCTCTATCTGCCAGGGGGTAAACGTTCATTAATTTTTTGGGTAAAATTTACGTATTAATTTTTAGTTAAAGAGTCTTTTATATAGCGTCCCCGTTTAGCCGCTTTCATTTTTGATATATCACCCATAAACAATCCATCCAGGCAGTTGCCGAATTCGGAATCAACACTGAATGCCATCAGTTGGTAGCCGTCGTCTTCGTAAAGGGCTGCGTATTGTTTGAATAGCACAGGAATTTTTTGGTCTTTTTCCTGAAAAATGGATTGCAGTAATTTGAATCCATCTTCGCGGTTTAATTTTTGGAAGCTGTGTTGGAATTCGATTAAGTGATCTTCCATTATGTGGTGTGGGTGTTTGCCGCGCGCCAGATAATCACGGTGAGCGTAATAAGACTCATAGTAATAAACCAACAGGTCGCGCAGGTACTGCGAGTATTGCGCGCTCATGCTGACCGGGCCAAATACATAACCTACTTGTGAGTGGTGAAATAAATAAGCGCCCAAACCTTGCCACAAATAATCCAGACTGGCTTTGCCCCAATAATCGGGATGCACAAAACTGCGCCCCAACTCCAAACCTTCGGCCAGATATTTTTGTATCTCGGGTTGAAACTCGAATAGTTCGGATGTGTAAAGCGGTTTATCTTTTTGTGTATAGAGTTTCCAGGCTTCACCTAAACGATAAGCACCTGCGATGCGTAACTGCTGCTCATCCCATAGCACCAAATGACGATAGTAATGATCGTATTGATCCAGATCGCGCCGCGCGCCCGTTCCTTCGCCAACCAATCGAAAGGTAAATTCACGCAGGCGACCAATCTCGCGCAAAATGCCGGGATGTTGTTCGTAGTCGCACAAATAAATTGCGTGATTATCACCGGTGCGGCCGATTAACTTTGCTGAGGTTAACTCTTTCCGAAGCTGATTAACATCTTCCGGGTGTGCGATGGTTTTCTCGGTGACAAAGATTGCATTTTTGCCTTTTCCTATTTTGTACAAATGTTTTTTAAGGCGTTTGATCAATGATTTGTCTGCAAGATGATCGGATTCCAGTGCATGACAGGGAATCACTTCGCCAACACGGAATTTAATTTCTGCTGAATGTTTGTTAAACATTTCGTGGGCGAGCAGGGCTGTTGCCAGAGGTTTAAACAACATCGAAGCGCCATAAAACAACCAGGAATTTTTGGCGCTGATAAAAACCGGTAAAATAGGCGATTGAGTTTTGCGTGCAAAATGCAAAAATCCCGCTTGCCATTTGCCATCGCGAATCCCTTGCGGGCTTGCGCGCGAGACTTCACCCGCCGGGAAAATAATCACGGCTTCATCATTGTTTAATGCATGCAGAATGTTTTTGTAACTTTGTTTGTAGGTGGATTGTGTCATGTTATCTAATGGTAGAAATACATCACGCAAAGCATCAAAGGCCATCAACATATCATTGGCAACAATTTTGACATCGCGACGCACTTCGCTCACCAGTCGCAACAAAGCCAAACCATCTAGTGAACCTATCGGGTGATTGGCGATGATTACCACGCGGCCTTGCGCAGGAATATTGTTACGTTCGCGTTGCGATACGCTGTAACTGAAATTGAAATAATCAAAAATTCGATCAATAAAATCGAATCCACGATTACCTTTGTGTTTGGTTAAAAATGCGTTGATCTCATCTTCACGCGTAATTTTTTTTAGTAAACCAATAGTGGATTGACGAATAATCGGCGCTTTTTCGCGAAAGCCGGGAAATTTATTATGGATGGATTGTTCAATGTTCAGCATGGTCCAGACCTTTATCAACCTGATGTGATAAAGGCTAGGGAGTGACTGTGACGATTAGGTTAATAATTGATGACGAAGTGGTTACAGTTGCCCTCACCCTGGCCTCTCCCAGAGGGAGAGGGGATGAACTCCCTGCTTATTTCACTACGAAGTAATTTAATTCCCTCTCCCTCTGGGAGAGGGTTAGGGTGAGGGCAAAATCATTTATCCATAATCAACATCAACTGCTCTTCCTGTTTATTCAATAATCCCTGATAAGGCTCTTTGATGGCGAGTAATTTTCCGCTGTCAGGTAATAGATCAAGGTGTTCCTGCAATTCTGCATCAATCAGCGCATGGCTAATTAAAATTTCGCCTCTATCCGGTTTTAAATAATTATTATTTTGCACCACAAAATCACGCAGCAACGATTTGCTATCACTCATGGGTGCAGAGAGTTCATGAATCGCAGCAGCCAAATGCAGGCGCGGGCTGGGACTTTTTTGTGCGAGATTAAATAAGAGTTGCGCTGTGCAAACTGCACGAAAACAAGATTCATATAAACTGTCACTGGTGAAATCAACTAACAATGTTTCGCCGGTTAACATTTGTTTTTGGCCGACATAAAGTTGTAATACGTTATGTAATTGTTTGTCGAAACGACGAAGTTGGTTGGCAAAACTTTCACTGTTAAGTTGTTGGTAGAGTTTGTTCATGTTGGTGATATGCAAACTTAATCTGACCGACACCTGTTTCGGTGCTTCGGGTTCTGGCTCGGGAATATCTTCAATCACTGGCATTTTTTCAACAACTGCTGTGACTATTTGTCCGGCGCTGGGGATTTTATCTTTCAGTTGCAGCCACCATTGTCGGTGAATGGACCAACCGAGAATCATCAGTGCGCTGAATACAGCGCAAATCCAGATAATAAAAAAGAGATAATCGCGTTCGGTGTGGTTGGGTAAATCCAAGGTCACCGCAAGAGTCCCTACAATATTATTGTGTAACGCAACAGGCGCTGAAAAAGTGTAGCGTTTGCCCTCAATTTCCTGATTGGGTTTAAAACCACTTTGCACCAATAATTTATTTTCGACATCGTGAATGGTTGCACCCACTACACCGGGATATTGGTTGATGTCATGCAATATGGATTGCAAACTCACCAGATCTTGTTCCATCGCGGGTGTGACGGCTTGGCGTGCACCGCTGCTTGCCAGTAATTGCCCATAACGGCTGCGTTGCTCTTGCTGATTTTTTTCAGCATTGTTCCAATAAGCCCAGGCGCCAATCGCACCCAACAGCAGAATCAAAAAACTGCAAAGCGTGAGTTGTGGATAATTGCGAACACTTTTGATTAAGCTCATGAGAATACCGTTAAAAATTTACCAGCGTTTAGGTAAGCGACGTGAAGAGTGAAAAACACGAAGAATTTCTATTTGTTGTAATGTGGGCCTGACGCGATAAGGAACAATGTATCGAGTGTCTGCAATAACCAGCTCGCGCGTTCCGTGAATTCGTCCGGTATGACCCATGCCGGGATTATCGGCCAACAAGTCGACAGCGGCGAAAATTTGCGAAACGATTTTGCGTGCAGCAACCGGATTTTCTTGCGCAATATAGTCAGCTTCATCCTGTAGATTTTGCAGGGCTTTGCTAAGCCACTTAATTTGCATCGGACTTCCATTTTTCTCTGATTTGTTTAATAGACTCTTCGCTGGCGAAGTCTCCCGCATCGGCTTCGGTTAATGCATTGTTGATTTCTTGCAGCTGCCATTCATTCAGTTCCACATAATCCCGCAAAGCTTCGACGGCCAAAAATGATCGTGATCTATGAGTCACTTCTGCCAACTGATCAAGCTTTTGTTTCAGATCTGGCTCAAGTCGGATAGTCATGGTGGTAGACATGGTGTGTCCCCTTGTGTTTGAGTGTGTACTTTATAACACATCTGATTCAAGCTGAGCCAATCGCCGTCAATTCAGATGACACTGGGGCGGCGCCTGCTTAGAATGCCGCCCAGCCATTTAACACAGAGATTTTTTTGTGAGTCATATTTTATTAATTAACGCCTCGGGGCGGGATCAACCGGGTATCACCTCGGCCATCACCCGGGTGTTGGCGGGTTACAACGCAAGGGTGCTGGATATTGGTCAAGCGGTGATCCACGATACCCTGGCGCTTGGGATTCTGGTGCAGTTGCCTGAGCCAGAACGAAAAGATTCTCTGATCAGCGACATTAGTGAAGCGGTATCCCCGTTTGCGATCAATGTCGGGTTTGAAACTGTCAGTGAAAAAGATTACGTCGACTGGGTTGAGCAGCAAGGCAAGAGCCGATACATAGTCACGCTGCTCGCGCGTCATATTGATGCCACTATGCTGGCAGAATTGACGCGTATCACTGCGACTCAGGGTTTAAATATCGACAGCATTAATCGATTATCGGGCAGGGTGTCGCTGGCGGAATTGATGAACGGGGATACTCAACAATCGACTGCTTGCGTGGAGTTGTCTGTGCGCGGCAATCCTGTTGATCTCTCTGCGCTCAAGCGCGATTTTATGGAGCTGTCGGCGCAACTCAATATTGATATAGCCTTCCAAAAAGATACGGTTTACCGTCGCAATCGTCGCTTGGTTTGTTTTGATATGGACTCAACCTTGATTGAGGCCGAAGTCATAGATGAATTGGCAAAAGCCGCAGGTGTTGGGCATCAGGTTGCGGAAATTACCGAAGCTGCCATGCGCGGTGAATTGGATTTCAAACAAAGTTTTGCCAAGCGCATGGCATTGTTAAAAGGTTTGGATGAATCAGTACTGGCCGGTATTGCATCGCAATTGCGATTGACAGAAGGTGCTGAAAAACTTATCTCCTCATTAAAAAAATTGGGTTACAAAACTGCAATTCTCTCGGGTGGTTTTCAATATTTTGGTCGCTTCCTGCAACAAAAATTGGGCATAGATTATGTCTATGCCAATGAGCTGGATATTGTCGATGGCAAAGTAACGGGCGAAGTAAAAGGCATTGTGGTTGATGGTCAACGTAAAGCGGAGTTGCTGGCTATGCTGGCCCAACAAGAAGGAATCGCGCTTGAGCAGGTTATTGCTGTGGGCGACGGTGCGAATGATTTGCCTATGTTGAGTGTTGCCGGTTTGGGGGTTGCCTTCAGGGCAAAACCGCTTGTGAAAGCTTCAGCGGAGCATGCGATTTCCAATTTGGGATTGGATGCAATTTTGTATTTGTTGGGCTTTCGCGAACGGGATAAGTTGAATTGAGTTTTCAACTCCAACAGCACTAATAAAAACGGCGCCCTCAGGCGCCGTTTTTACAGGAGAGTGATAATTACCACTCACAACCCATTGCTTGCATAGCAGTTTTGGCGTTTTCAGTTGCCATTTTGCAACCTTCAGCCAATGAAGAGCGAGCTTCAGCTGGAACTTGTTTCCATGAACTTACCATTTGGTCCAAACCTGATTGGTAAGCAGCACGGCCTTCAGCAGGCAGTTTGTCCATACAAGCTTTGTATTTGTTGATGTAGTCATCGCATTCTGCGATACCGATTTCGCCACCAGTTGCAGCTGGAGCTTCAGCAGGAGCAGCTTCAGTTGTTTCAGCAGCTGGTGCAGCTTCAGCAGGAGCTGGTTCAGCAGCAGGAGCAGCAACTTCAGCAGCAGGAGCAGCTTCAGCAGGAGCTTCGGCTTTCTTTTCACAACCGGTTACGAGAACACCAGAGAGGATTAACAGTGCAATGTGCTTGTACATATTTATAGGCCCTTAGTTTTGATTAATGTTGTAAGTCCAACATTGATAACACCAGTATGACTGCCATCAATGACCCATCAACGAGAGCGCTCTCATCGTCAGGTGCGCAGGATTATAAAGAAGCTTTCGTCCAAGGGCTATGAACTGGTTATGAAAAAACAGGAATAAAAATTTTACAGATTCAGGTTCAATTCATCTGTGTTGAATTAAGTGACTGGCTAATCCATTAGCCCTATTAAGAAAAATTTCAGATCAGGCGACTTTTGCTTTGGCGGTCTCGTGATCCTGAGGTGTTTTTTCAGGCTTTTTTGTGTGGATGGTCTCCACTTTCTTTTGTTTCTCATAAAGGAAGCGCAGCACTGAAGATCGATAATGGTTGTATTCGGGATTGTCTGCCAATTCAAGACGATTACGCGGTTTTGGCAGTTTCACTTCCAGAATTTCGCCGATGGTTGCGGCAGGGCCATTGGTCATCATCACAATTCGATCTGACAAGAGCACGGCTTCATCCACGTCGTGGGTAATCATGATCACCGTATTGCCCAATTGATATTGGATTTCCATCAGTGAATCTTGCAGATGAGCGCGGGTCAATGCATCCAGCGCACCGAAGGGTTCATCCATCAAGAGGACTTGTGGTTCCATCGCCAAAGCGCGTGCGATACCCACACGTTGTTTCATACCGCCTGAGATTTCATCCGGGCGTTTATGCATGGCGTGTGACATGTGTACTAATTCCAGATTGTGTTCAATCCATTGTTTTATTTCGGCTTTGGATTTTTTGCCTTTAAAAATTTGTTTAACGCCCAGCTCGACATTTTCATAGGCCGTTAACCAGGGCAGAAGCGAATGGTTTTGAAAAACTACGGCGCGTTCAGGGCCGGGTTCGTTGACCTCGCGCCCGTTTAACACCACGCCGCCAGTGGTCGCTTGATACAGCCCGGCGACTATATTCAACACAGTTGACTTGCCGCAGCCTGAGTGACCAATCAGTGAAACAAATTCACCTTTGGCAATTTTTAAATCCACATTTTGCAATGCGCAAAAAGGGCCTTTGGGAGTAGGGAATTCGATACCGACTTTGGTCAATTCCAAGTGAATGCTGCTCATGATATTGCCCTCATGTAAAAGTTTGTTGCTGGATCTACTCTGTTAGCGAACAACAGCGGATTTATCCCAGTTGACCCAGGTTTGTAAAATCAGAATGGCACGGTCTAATAAAAACCCGATGCCGCCAATCACCAAAATTGCCAAACAAATTCTGCTCAATGATTCAGACGAACCATTTTGGAATTCATCCCATACAAATTTTCCAAGGCCAGGGTTTTGCGACAACATTTCTGCGGCAATTAACACCATCCAGGCGATACCGAGCGAAATACGCAAGCCGGTAAACATCATGGGGATGGCAGAAGGTAATACAATTTTTCTAACGTGAGTGAACCAACCCAAACGCAACACGCGACTCACATTAATTAAATCTTTGCTGACACCGGCAACGCCGACAGCGGTGTTGATCATGGTGGGCCAGAGGCAACACAAGCTCACGGTGAACAAGGAGATGATGTAAGATTTTGAAAACATAGGTGAGTCAGATACATAAACCGCGCTCACTACCAGCGTGACCAAAGGCAACCAGGCCAGAGGTGAAACCGGTTTGAATAATTGAATTAATGGATTGATGGCCTGATAAAGCGTTTGACTCAATCCAATCATAATGCCGACAGGAATGGCGATAATGGTTGCCATTAAAAATCCGGATAAAACGGTGACCAGACTGGTTTCAATTTTATTGAAAAATGTGGGGCGACCACTAAACTCACGCTCAATAATTTTGGCATTGGGATCTTTCGCTAACATTTCCTGATTGCGTTTTTCCTGGCGCTCATAAAATTGTGCTTCGCGCGCTTTTTCGGATTTATATTCATCAACCAGATTACCCCACTGCGCAAATACTTCAGTCGGTTGTGGAAAATTTCCCAGTGATGTTTTGATGTTGGGGGCCGCTATGTGCCAAATCAGAATGAATGCCAATACACCGACAAATGGCATCAATATGGATAGGACTATGCTGCGTAATTTGGCAGGCGATATTTTTTCAATTTTCATAACATTCATTTTGACTAATGCAGTGCTCATTTCGGTTTCTCCTAGGTTGGGGCTTACCCACAGGTTGTGTCGGTGGGCAAAGCCCACCCTAGGGAGTTATTACAGTTTCTCGTCGCCTTTCACACCAATTTTGAACTGATTGATGTAGTCATTTGGCTTGCTTGCATCGAATACCATGCCGTCTATGAATTTGATTTCTGTTGATTTTCGTAAACCTGCTTTGGTTTTGAAATCAGGGAAATCAGATGCACTCATTTTTCCTTCTGCAATCAATTCAGCAGCAGCTTGTTCGTATATTTCCGGCAAGAAAATTTTGGCTGCAGTTTCTTGATACCAGGAATCGGGTTTGGCTTCAGGAATTTGCCCCCAGCGGCGCATTTGTGTCAGGTACCAGACGGCATCACTTTGGTGTGGGTAAGTGGCTGCATAGCGGAAAAACACGTTGAAATCTGGCGATGGGCGAACGTCACCGCGGTCATATTCAAATACGCCTGTCATTGAGTTGGCGATAACTTTGTAATCAGCGCCAACATAATGCGAAGCTGAAATCATTTTTGCTGCTGCAGAACGATTGGCGTTGTTGTTTTCATCTAACCATTTACCTGCGCGGATTAACGCTTTAACAACACGAATGTGCGTGTTTGGATTTTTATCTGCCCAGGCTTTGGTTACACCAAAAACTTTTTCAGTCATATTGCTGTGAATGTCGTAATTGGTTACGACTGGCACACCAATTCCACGAAATACTGCCTGTTGATTCCAGGGCTCGCCCACCATATAACCTTTAATGGTGCCAGCTTCCAAAGTTGCGGGCATTTGCGGCGGTGGTGTTACCGATAAAAGTACATCTGCATTAATTTGCCCTGTGATGTCTCCTTTCGAAGGTGAATAAAATCCAGGATGAATGCCTGCTGATGCTAACCAATAACGAATTTCATAATTGTGAGTGGAAACCGGAAATACCATTCCCATGGGGAAGGGTTGTCCTGCTTCTTTTGAAGCTGAGACAGCCGATTTTAATGCATCTGCTTTGATGGGATGAATTAGTTTTCCGCTGGCATCAACGGGAATATTTTTTTTCATTTTTTTCCAGACATCGTTGGAAACTGTTAATCCATTTCCATTTAAATCCAGTGCAAAAGCAGTAACGACGTGAGCGTTGGTTCCAAAACCTATGGTTGCGCCGATGGGTTGCCCTGCCAGCATGTGTGCACCGTCAAGTTCGCCAGTAATTACGCGGTCGAGAATAACTTTCCAGTTTGCTTGTGCTTCAAGTTCAACATTCAATCCTTCATCGTCGAAGTAGCCATTTTCATAGGCAACTGCTAAAGGAACCATGTCAGTTAATTTAATAAATCCAAATTTTAAATCGGTTTTTTCTGCGGGCCCGACTTCTGCGATTGCAATCTGGTTCATACCAAAACAGCTGGAGATAACAACTGTGGTCAAGGCTATTTTTTTAAATAGACCCTGGAATTTTTTACGGCCTTCTAATACAACTTTCATGGAATTGACTCCTGTAATGATGTTGGGGGCAACAAGAATCTGGAGCTCTTCAGATTTTTGTGATCGACAATCTTGCTTATTCAAGCCCTGTGCCAATTCCAGAAAAAAATTGTTTTTGCACTTGCGCGGTGCGCAAATTTTGACTGGTGCAAAAATTTGCACTTGTGTGTGTCGGTAAAAAATTGAAACATTGGGCTTCAGGATGGTGACAACTCGGATTCAAAATTAAATGTGGGGATTTGGTGCACTACTATTTGGCAAGTTTTGGGGTCGAGAGCTGGAAACTGTGCAGTGCCGGGGAAAGAGGCCTTCGAATGGATTCGGGCGCAAGTTGAAGACCACTGCAATCCGATATTGGTTACTTTGAGTGCTGCTGCCAAAACCGATAGTCATGGTGGATGATCCTGGGTGCCAGCTATATAGATGATGAGATAGCCAAGCTGACCCATGACGTTAGGTTGGGTATTAAGATTGGTCGCGGTTTTTGGTTGGGTGAATTGCAGGCAAAATCCGGTTGCCCGATGGTTGATGGATGTGTAGAATTCGCCCTCCCTCGATTTGGGGGAATTTTATCCACATCCATTAGGCAGGAATAACATGAAGACCTACGTTGCCAAACCAGAAGCCGTTGTGCATGACTGGTATATCGTGGATGCGGCCGGTAAAACTCTTGGCCGTTTATCTGCGGAAATCGCCTCGCGTTTGCGTGGCAAGCATAAGCCTGAATTCACCCCGCACGTTGATACAGGCGATTTCATCGTCGTTATTAACGCTGCACAAGTGCGTGTGACAGGCCGTAAAACTACTGACAAGCTTTACTACCATCACACCAATCATCCTGGCGGAATCAAATCCATCAGTTTTGATAAGCTGATCCAGAAAGCGCCCGAGCGCACTATCCAGACAGCTGTTAAAGGTATGTTGCCAAAAGGCCCATTGGGTCGTGCCATGTTCAAGAAATTGAAAGTATACGGCGGTAGCGAACATCCACACACAGCTCAACAGCCTAAAGTGCTGGATATCTAAGGGGAATCAGCATGTCAGCAACTCAATATTACGGTACTGGTCGTCGCAAGACCTCAACTGCTCGTGTATTCATCACAGCAGGTACTGGCAAAATCAGCATTAACGAACGCAGCCTGGAAGAATATTTCGGTCGCCCGGTAGCGCGCATGGTTGTTATGCAACCGCTCGAAGTGGTCGAAATGGTTGGCAAGTTTGACGTAACTGTCACCGTTACCGGCGGTGGTAGCTTTGGTCAAGCAGGTGCGATTCGCCATGGTTTGACTCGCGCTTTGATGGAATACAACGAAGAGTTGCGTTCTGTTCTGCGTAAAGCAGGTTACGTGACTCGCGATTCTCGTGAAGTTGAACGTAAGAAAGTCGGTCTGCGTAAAGCACGTAAGAGACCACAATACTCCAAACGTTAATCATTATTTTGGTGGAATTATTGTTCACCAGTTGATGATTATCAAAAACGCCCAAGTCTTTTCTGGCTTGGGCGTTTTTTTATGTCTAAAATTTTACGCTTATAACCCGCTCTTATCTGTGGTTATTGTTGTAAGCATGGCGTGAATTCTTTACCATGCCCGCCTTCTGCGCGGGACTCGCCATCAAAATTTTTTGTCGCTGCTATCGGGAGTTTGTTAGTAGATGACGTACAAGCATTTCAAGCTCTAGGGGAGAAAAACGTCATGAGTAATGACGCTGTCAATAAAACTCGCCGCAATCTCATCATCGGCACTTCGGTTGTGGGTGCTGTCGGTGTAGTGGGTGCAGCAGTTCCATTCGTTGGGTCCTGGTACCCGAGCGCCAAAGCGAAAGCCGCCGGTGCTCCAGTCAAAGTCAATGTCAGCAAGATCGAACCAGGCGGAATGATCACCGTTGAGTGGCGTGGCAAACCAGTTTACATAGTTCGTCGTACCCAGGCTGCATTGGATGGATTAAAGAAAGTTGAAGGACTTTTGAGCGATGCAATGTCCGACAAGTCAGCCCAACCTGTGTACGCAAAAAACTTTGAACGTGCCTCAAACAAAGAATTCGCCATTCTGCTGGGGGTCTGTACGCATTTGGGTTGTGCACCTCTGTTTCGCCCTGATGTAGGGGCTGCAGATTTGGGTGGTGACAAATGGCAAGGTGGGTTCTTCTGCCCCTGTCATGGTTCCAAATACGATTTGGCAGGGCGTGTTTACTCTGGTATGCCGGCGCCTTTAAACCTGGAAATTCCACCACACAAATACGAGAGCGAATTTGTTGTCGTGATCGGTGAGGAACAAGGGGCTTAATATGAATTGGTTAGTTGGTTTGTGGCAGTGGATTGATGATCGTCTCCCCGTACAACGCGCGTGGGACACTCACATGGGCAAATATTACGCGCCCAAAAATTTTAACTTCTGGTACTTCTTCGGTGTTCTGTCTTTATTGGTGTTAGTTAACCAATTGGTGACGGGTATCTGGTTAACTATGTTTTACACCCCTACAGCGGAAGGTGCCTTTGCCTCTGTTGAATTTATTATGCGCGATGTTCCTTATGGCGATACTTTGCGCTATATGCATTCAACTGGTGCTTCGGCTTTCTTTATTGTTGTTTATTTGCATATGTTCCGCGGCATGATGTATGGCTCTTATAAAAAGCCACGCGAGCTGGTCTGGATCTTCGGTATGTTCATTTATCTGGCGTTGATGGCAGAAGCTTTCATGGGTTACGTATTGCCATGGGGTCAAATGTCTTACTGGGGTGCGCAAGTTATTGTGTCCTTGTTCGGTGCTATCCCGGGTATTGGTGATGCCTTGGTTGAATGGATCCGTGGTGATTACCTGATTTCCGGTGCGACACTCAACCGCTTCTTCGCTCTGCACGTAGTGGCCTTACCGATTGTGTTACTGGCTTTGGTTGTGTTCCACATTCTGGCGTTGCACGAAGTCGGTTCTAACAACCCTGACGGTGTTGATATCAAAAAGAACAAAGACGCGAATGGTGTTCCTCTTGACGGCGTTCCTTTCCATCCTTACTACACAGTGCATGACCTGATCGGTATTTGCGGATTCCTGTTTGTATTCGTTTATGTGATTTTCTTTACCCCGGAAATGGGTGGATTCTTCCTTGAGTTAGCCAACTTCGAAGAAGCTAACAATCTGAAAACCCCAACTCACATTGCACCGGTTTGGTATTTCACGCCTTACTACGCGATTTTGAGGGCGGTTACCCTTCCTATTGATTTGGGTTTCTACACATTAACCGCCAAGTTCCTTGGATTCCTGGCAATGGTTGCTGCAATCGTGGTTCTTTTCTTCTTGCCATGGTTGGATCGTAGTGAAGTGAAATCTTTGCGTTATCGTGGCCAGATCACACGTTTGATGCTCTTGGCATTTGCGTCCATGTTTGTGATTTTGGGTTATCTGGGCGTTAAAGCGCCCACTGAAGGTAGAACCTTCTTGTCGCAAATTGCTACGACATTCTACTTTGCTTATTTCTTTACCATGCCGGTTTGGACCAATCCTGACAAACAGAAAGCCAAGTCACTGGTTTCCTGGATTCTGTGTGGCGTCTTTGCTTTGATGTTTGCTGCTATGGCAATTAATTATTCCTTCAGTGAGAAATATGCGGGATCACACATTCCGGTGCTGATCACTTTGTTGAGCGCTGTGTTGGCGGTGATTTTTGCAGTTCTGCCTCTATTGGCATCTCGAGATCAAGACGGTGTAACACCAACCCGCACCCAAGCCAAAGGTTTGCCTGCTTATCTGGTGTGGGCAGGTTTTGCCTTCTTCTTGTTATTGGCTGTAGTTCCAATTAAAGCTGTCGCTAATGAGAGTGCCTTCAGTTGTGGAGCTATTCCTTGCGATGCGATGGAGCCTGATCTGGAAGACAAAGAATCACTGCAACGCGGTGCCAAGTATTTCGTTAACTATTGCATGGGGTGTCACTCAGTCAAGTACTCACGTTTTGAGCGTGTAGCGGATGATTTGGGTATTCCTCACGAGGTGATGGAAGGTACTTTGATTCAGGGTGGTCAGCGAATTGGTCAATTAATGGAAATTTCCATGAAGCCACAACAAGCGAAAGTGTGGTTCGGCGTTACGCCGCCAGATTTGACCTTGGTTGCTCGTTCTCGCTCACCCGAGTGGATTTACACCTATCTGCGTAATTTCTACAAAGATGAAACCCGCCCCTGGGGCGTCAACAACCGTGTGTTCCCCAACGTCGGCATGCCGCACGTCTTGATTGGCCCACAAGGTTTGTTGGAATGCGGTGCTGGTCCAAAACTCAACCATCACGGCGGCGCAATGCGTAACCCTGAAAATGGTGAGCCAGTAATGGATGAGCATTGTGGTGCTTTGAAAGAGGGTAAAGTCAAAGGCAGCATGAGTACCGCTGAGTTTGATCAAACGGTTTATGACATTACCAACTTTATGACTTATGTTGCTGAACCGGGAGCGCTGAAGCGTCAATCAACAGGTAAATGGATTTTGGCCTTCCTGGTGATTTTCTCCATCTTTGCTTACTTCCTGAATCGTGAATATTGGAAAGATGTTCACTAAAACGCAGGATACTACTTTCATAGAAAGTAGATTCTGATAGTCTGACGGGCGATCATTGATCGCCCGTTTGTTTTTCCAGAACAGAGTCTTATCGAAATACCTGAGGTGTTTTGCATGAATATGACCTCGACCCGTCCCTACTTACTGCGCGCTATTTATGAGTGGTTAGTGGATAACGGTTGTACTCCGCAGATATTGGTAGATGCCCATATGCCGGGCACCTTGGTTCCGCAACAATATTTGGATAAGCACGGCCATATTTTGCTGAATATATCCCCAACTGCCGTACAAGATTTTTCTATGGATCTTACTGCTGTTGCCTTCAATGCACGTTTTGGCGGTGTGCCACACAGGCTTTATATTCCTTGCAATGCAATTCAGGGAATTTATGCGAGGGAAAATGGGCAAGGCATGATGTTCGGCCCCGAAACTGCCGAACCGCCAGAGCCACCGGCACCAGCCCCTGCTCCCACTTCTGATAAAAATGTCACCAGCATCAAGCGACCCGGTTTGCGTGTTGTGAAATAAACCTGCAATAAAAACATCATGTGACCGATTAAAGACAAATTCATGACAAATAATTAATTGTCATGAGTTTGTCATATTGGTTTTGTAAATTGTTTGCATCGAGACAAGGACATTTCGACATCTCAATTTACTTATCACCAATCGGAGCGCTCTATGAACGCGATCAAGATAATCAAAAACCTGGTGCTGGCTGGCTCTATGGTTTGTGCCGCTGCACTGCAAGCATCTGTTGACCCCAAGTTGCCCGAATACAAAGCCGCTTCAGGCGTTTCGGGTACTGTTAATTCAATCGGTTCAGATACTCTCAATAATCTGATGACCCTCTGGGCTGAAGATTTTAAAAAGTTGTATCCCAACGTCAATATTCAAATTCAAGGTGCTGGTTCTTCTACCGCGCCACCAGCACTGACTGAAGGTACTTCAAACTTCGGCCCTATGAGTCGCGAAATGAAGTCGGAAGAGATTCAGGCGTTTGAAGCCAAGTTCGGTTACAAGCCAACTGCAGTACCTGTGGCGATCGATGTGTTAGCGGTTTATGTCAACAAAGACAACCCAATCAAAGGGTTGAGTTTGCAACAAGTCGATGCCATTTTCTCGGCGACCCGAAAATGCGGCGAATCAAAAGATTTGGTGCGTTGGGGGGATGTAGGTTTGACTGGTACATGGGCCAATCGTGATTTCACAATTTATAGCCGTAACGCAGTATCCGGAACCTACGGTTACTTCAAAGAAATCGCGTTGTGTAAAGGTGACTTCAAAGCGACTATCAACGAACAACCCGGTTCATCAGCAGTGGTACAGGGTGTAACCAGCTCAATCAATGGAATTGGTTACTCAGGTATAGGTTACGTGACATCAGGTGTGCGTGCATTGCCTTTATCCAAGAAGGACGGTCAACCATTCGTGACGCCAGATGAAGCGCATGCATTGGATGGCACTTACCCTCTGGCTCGCGTTCTTTATGTATATGTGAACAAAAAACCAAACTATCCACTGGATACCCTACAGCAGGAATTTTTGAAAATGGTTCTTTCCAAGCAAGGTCAGCAAACCGTAGTGAAGGACGGTTACATCCCCTTGCCGGCTGCGATGGTAGAAAAAGCTTTGGTTGATCTACAAAAGTAATAGAGTTTTAATCTAGTGTTTTCAAAGGGGCAGACCAAAAGTCTGCCCTTATTTTTTTGGTTCTGAATATCAAAAAATATTATGACGAATCTGTGACAAGAGACGTGATTGTAACAATTCTGTCATCTTTGCTGGTTACCATGCCTCAGCCAAATTGATTGCAGGTAGAGTTAATGTCCAGCCAAGAACAATCTATCAAAGCCTTGCTGCCAAATCCGCAACAGCGCGCGCGCCTGCGCAAAATTCGTTATTTCAAAGACCAGTTTTCCAAATACGGCATTATGGCTGCCGGTATGGCGGTAGTGTTTTCTTTGGGGCTGATTTTTTTCTATTTATTTTCCGAAGTCGGCCCTTTATTGCGCGATGCATCGGTAGATGTTCAAAAGGATTACACCCTGGCGGCGCCAAAAACGGATAAAGCGATTGCACATCTTACCTTGGAACGCTACGAAGAAATCGGCGCGATTTATTATCAACAAGGAGAGGTGGATTTTTTTAATGTTGCAGATGGACAAGTACTGCAAACGCATAATCTTCCATTACCTGCTGATGCTAGCGTGACCTCATTTGCAAAGTCGGTCGATATGTATGGCCAATTCGCTTATGGTTTGAGTAATGGTCAATTTCAATTAATTAAAACTGATTACGAAATCAGTTATCCGCAAGACAAACGTCAAGTGACACCGGTGATCAGTTATCCCTTGGGCGAGCAAGCCGTGCAATTGGATGAGCAGGGTGCAGCCTTAACTCATCTTGCAATTCAACCAACCGCAAACGGTATGACAGTCGCTGCTATGACCGCTGATAAACGTTTGTTACTGGGGGTTTTTTCCAGCTCGAAAAATTTTATTACTGGTGAGATCACCCTGGCTAAAGAAATTTTTACTCTGCCGGGTTTGCCTGATGATGCGAATCTGCAAGCCATTTTGCTGGACGAGTCAGGTCAGCATATGATTTTGGCGACTGATCAATCGCAATTGTTTCTTTACAAAATTACCGACCCCACTTCGGTACAAATTCAAACGCCGGTAGTGATTGAAAATGGAAAAATTACCGCCGTCGAATTTTTAGTGGGCACAGGTTCGATTGTTGTTGGCACTGATAAAGGAAATCTGTCGCAATGGTTTTTAGTGCGTGATGACAATAATACTTATTCATTAAAACCCGTCAGAACATTCAAGCCACTTTCATCATCTATTGAAAAAATTGTTCCTGAATATTCACGCCGTGGTTTTTGGGCATTGGATAGCAGCAATCAAATTGGTATTTATTACGCGACTTCCAAGCGCCAGTTATTTGAATACAATTTCGATAAGAATGTAGACTTGGTTGCAGTTTCACCAATTAATGGCAAAGCGATTTTAGTTAACAATCAATTAAATGTGATAGCTGCTGAAGTGTGGAATAAACACCCGGAGGTGTCATTTAGTTCACTTTGGGAAAAAGTTTGGTATGAAGATCGTCAGCAACCCGAATATATTTGGCAAGCATCATCCGGTAGTGACAACTTCGAAGCCAAAATGAGTTTTGTTCCTCTATCAATCGGAACATTAAAAGCTGCGTTCTTTGCCATTTTATTTGCTGTTCCGCTGGGGGTGATGGGCGCAATTTATACCGCTTATTTCATGACGCCAAAATTGCGCGGCATAGTCAAACCCACTATTGAAATCATGGCAGCATTGCCAACGGTCATTCTCGGTTTTCTTGCCGGTTTATGGTTGGCACCTTTTATGGAAAATCATTTGCCGGCGATTTTCAGTATTTTAATTTTGTTGCCTGTGGTGATGTTGGTGACAGGATTTATCTGGAGCAAATTCCCAAGCTCGATTCGCACACGAACTCCTGAAGGTTGGGAAGCGACCATTGTTGTTTTGCCATTGATTCTTTGCATCTATTTCTGTGTGAGCATGAGCCCGCTGGCCGAGGTTTGGCTTTTTGGCGGCAGCATGCGTCAATGGTTTACTGATAACGGAATCGATTACGACCAACGCAACGCATTGGTAGTCGGTGTGATCATGGGCTTTGCGGTAATCCCCGGAATTTTTTCTATCGCAGAAGACGCAGTCTTCAGTGTGCCGCGTCATTTAACACAAGGTTCATTAGCGCTGGGTGCAACACCCTGGCAAACCATGGTCGGTGTTGTGTTGCCCACCGCAAGCCCTGGAATTTTTTCTGCTGTGATGATTGGTTTTGGTCGTGCAGTCGGTGAAACCATGATTGTGTTAATGGCAACCGGTAATAGTCCGGTGGTGAATTTTAATATCTTTGAAGGCATGCGTACTTTGTCAGCCAACATTGCAGTGGAATTACCTGAAACTGCAGTGGACAGTACACACTTCCGCGTTTTGTTTTTAGCTGCGCTCTTGTTGTTGGCGCTGACATTTGTGGTGAACACCATGGCGGAAATTGTAAGGCAACGATTGAGAGCGCGTTATTCGAATTTGTAAAATTTTTCGGATGGATTGTGTAGGGGCGGCCCCCTGTGGCCGCCCAGGGCAGGCACGGGGGCCTGCCCCTACGAAATTCAATTTACTTTGATGAAACAAACTATGAAAACATTAACCAAAAAACAAACATCCTGGTGGAAAAGCGGAATGCCCTGGATTTGGCTCAACGGTGGTGCCGTTGCGGTTTGTATGATCATGGTGATCGGGTTGTTGGGTTTGATTGCGGTGCGTGGTTTTGGTCACTTCTGGCCAGCTGATGTAGTGCAAACCACTGTGACTGAAATGGACGGCAAACCGCAAATTATTCTGGGTGAAGTGATTCGTGAAGAAATTATTCCGGCATCAGTTGCTCGCGATTCGGGTTATGAGATTCCGCAAGATCAGGAACTGGTGACGCGTCACTTATTTAAATTGGGTAATCGTGATGTTACCGGTCGCGATTTTGTTTGGTATTTGGAAAATGGCATGGGTGAATGGGAATACCCGCAAGATGTAATTGTGATCGAGCGCCGTGAATGGGGTAATTTTTACGGTTACCCGATTGCCATTCATGAGAATGATCAAAAAGTTGCTGATACAACGACCGCAGATTTTTGGCAGCAGATGCAATCGCGTCTGAATCGCGCATTGGATTTGCATCATCAAGTTGAGCAAATCGAAAAAGTAAAAATTGGTCGAATCAATAATGCGATGGAAGAATTGCGTTTGGATCGTCGCCGTTTGGAATTGGCCGGTGCAAGCCAGCAAGAGTTGGTGATTGCGGATGCAGAATTTGCAGAAAGACGTGCAGCGCTTGAAGCGGAATACACTGTGATCAAACAAGAACGCGATCAATTATTGCAGCAAGCCACACGCGATAAATTGTTGGCCAAAACCGCTGATGGCAAAGAATTATTGATGAGTTTTGATCATCTGGTGCAAATTGTTCCGGCCAATCAATTGAGTATGTTGCAAAAGTCTATTCATTATTTATCCAACTTCTGGAATTTTATTACTGACGATCCACGTGAAGCCAATACCGAAGGCGGAATTTTTCCAGCAATTTTTGGCACAGTCACTATGGTAATTGTGATGTCGATTATTGTTACGCCTTTTGGCGTGCTGGCAGCGATTTATTTGCGAGAATACGCGAAACAAGGCTTGCTGTTAAAGATTATTCGTATTTCCGTGTATAACCTTGCAGGTGTTCCTTCGATTGTTTACGGCGTATTTGGTTTGGGATTTTTTGTTTACACATTGGGTGGCAGTCTCGATGAAATTTTTTACGCAGAATCTTTGCCATCACCAACCTTTGGTACACCTGGATTATTTTGGGCGTCACTTACCTTAGCGCTGTTAACCTTACCGATTGTAATTGTGTCAACTGAAGAAGGCTTGGCACGTATTCCGAGTACCATTCGTCAAGGCAGCCTTGCACTGGGTGCAACCAAATCAGAAACACTTTGGAAAGTGGTTGTGCCGCTGGCAACACCCGCGATGATGACCGGTTTGATTTTGGCGATTGCGCGTGCCGCTGGTGAAGTAGCACCTTTGATGTTGGTAGGTGTTGTAAAACTTGCACCCTCTTTACCGGTTGATGGTAATTATCCTTATTTGCATCTCGATCAAAAAATTATGCATCTGGGCTTTCATATTTATGATGTGGGTTTCCAAAGCCCTAACGTGGAAGCTGCGCGGCCTTTGGTTTATGCAACCTCGTTAACCCTGGTATTGTTAATTATCGCGCTGAATATTACGGCTATAAAAATTCGTAATAATCTGCGTGAGAAATATCGCAGCGCATCAGAATAGTTTTTATTTGGATATTGGTGTTGGGGTTTGCACCCCAACCTACAGGGAAATGTGCAATCAACATGAATTTTTTATGACAAGGCAAACAATATGACTAGTTCGTCTAACCTTGAAAAGATCAAGCTGGAAGTAAAAGCGCTGGATTTATATTACGGGCAAAAGCGCGCCCTGAATTCAGTCAGCATGACCATTCCGGAGAAAAAAGTAACCGCGTTTATCGGTCCATCCGGTTGTGGTAAATCAACTCTCTTGCGTTGTTTTAATCGCATGAATGATTTGGTCGATGCATGTCGAATAGAAGGTCAAATATTATTGGATGGCCAAAATATTTATGACAAGAAAGTTGATGTGGCGGAATTGCGTCGTCAGATAGGTATGGTGTTTCAAAAACCCAATCCTTTCCCGAAAACCATTTATGAGAATGTGGCTTACGGTTTGCGTTTGCAGGGTGTGAAATCCAAACGCGTGTTGGATGAAGTCGTGGAAAAATCCTTGCGCGGTGCTGCGCTGTGGGACGAAGTGAAAGATCGTTTGCACGATAACGCCTTTGGTTTGTCCGGTGGTCAACAACAGCGTTTGGTAATCGCTCGCGCAATTGCTATAGAACCTGAAGTGATTTTGTTGGATGAACCCGCGTCAGCACTTGATCCGATTTCGACCTTGAAAATTGAAGAGCTGATCAACGAATTAAAACACCAATACACTATAGTGATAGTGACACACAACATGCAGCAAGCGGCGCGCGTATCGGATTACACCGCATTTATGTACATGGGTGATTTGATCGAACACGATCTCACCGACAAACTTTTTACCAACCCTGGTAAAAAACAAACTGAAGATTACATTACTGGCCGTTACGGTTAATTGGAGGCAAATCATGGTGATGGATATTACAAGTCATACGCATCACATTTCTCAACAATACAATATTGAGTTGGAAGCGATTCGTACGCATTTGTCAGAAATGGGTGGTATGGCGCAGCGTCAGGTGAATGATGCAATTCAATCCTTGATTGATGCCGATGTCGAACGCGCTGAACAAGTCGTGCATGCAGATTCGCGTGTGAATTCGATGGAGATGTCGATTGATGAAGAATGTATTCGCATTCTTGCGCGTCGTCAGCCGGCGGCCAGTGATTTGCGTTTGGTGATCGCCGTCACCAAAGCGATTACCGATTTGGAGCGTGTGGGTGATGAAGCTGCAAAAATTGCACGCCTCGCGATAGATCAGCACAAAAATGGTTTGTCACCACGCGGGTATATTGAAGTGCGTCATATCGGCGGTTTGGTATCGCGTATGTTGCAAGATGCATTGGATGCATTTGCGCGTATGGATGTCGAGATGGCAATCAACGTAGTGCAAGCGGATCGCACAGTGGATATGGAATACGGCACCGCCATGCGTGAACTTATGACCTTTATGATGGAAGATTCGCGCAGCATTAGCCGCGTGTTGAACATCATGTGGTGTTTGCGCGCGCTGGAGCGTATCGGCGATCACTCGCGCAATCTGGCTCAATACATTATCTATCTGGTCAACGGCCACGACGTGCGCCATGCCAGTCTGGATGCTATCGAAGAAGCTGTACATTCAAAAGATGAGTAATTCCTTAATTTCTGCGTGACTCCTGAATGCCTCTTTAGTTAAATAGCCCGACTCAACAATCGGGCTATTTTTTTGCTCTAATGACAGTCCCTTTTTTAACTTGTCATTTATACCTCAAATATATAATATAAATAGGCTAATTATTATGCAGGATACCGGCAGAAATCTCACGCATCAATTAACCCACCAGTTGGGTGCTGCCATAGTTCAAGGGCAGTATGCGATAGGCAAACCCTTCCCCACGGAAGCAGAGCTCTCGGCGCAATTTAATATCAGCCGAAGCGTGACCCGTGAAGCGGTGAAAATGTTGACCGCCAAGGGGCTGATTGCATCGCGCCCGCGCCAGGGCATTCGGGTTATGCCTGGCAGTAACTGGAATATGTTTGATGCGGATGTTTTGTCATGGACGTTAAATTCGCGCCCGTCTTTAGGCTTGTTGCGTGAATTTACTCAACTGCGTATGGCGATTGAACCTGAAGCCGCAGTTCTTGCAGCACAAAATTTTGCAAATAAAGAAGCGATGGATTTAATCGCGCAAGCTTTGCGGCGAATGAAATTGGCGGATGAAGGAAAGGATGATCCATTGACGGCGGATATTGCATTTCACTGCGCGATTTTAGCGGCGAGTAATAATCGCTTTTTCTTTCAATTGCGCGAATTTATTCAAGTCGCCTTGCGTGTGAGCATTGCCAGCACCAACCAGCTGAAAGGCGTGTTGGCGGCAGATTATGATGATCACAAACGCATATACGATGCGATTGTGTTAGGTGATGAAGTTGGCGCGAGTCAGGCAGTTAAAAAATTGCTGGCAGAAGTATTGCAGCTGATCAATGTTTCACTGGAAAAAAATAACGAGTGAAGCAGATGACTCCAGCTTATACAGAACACTTGGGATACACCCGCTACGCCAGTCTGGAAAATAAAAATATTTTTATTACAGGTGGTGCAACCGGAATTGGTGCCGCGTTGGTGGAAGCGTTTGCAACACAAAAAGCCCGTGTGGTATTTGTTGATATAGATGTGGCTGCATCGCAGCAACTGCAGCAAGCTCTGCAAGCAAAAGGGTTATCGGTTGAGTTTGCGCACTGCGATGTGAGCCATATAGAAAAATTGCAAAAGACTATCGCTGGATTTGAAGAAAAATTGGGTGCGTTTGCAGTGTTAATCAATAACGCTGCCAACGATATGCGTTATCTATCGCAAGAAATTAGCGAAGCAGAATGGTTGCAGTCCTTGTCAATTAATTTGCATCCGGCATTTTTTGCGGCGCAAGCGGTTATTCCGCGCATGCAACAACAAGGCAGTGGCGTGATATTAAATATCAGTTCGGTGAATGTGAAATTTCCGACTACCAATTTGGCCAGTTATGTAGCAGCCAAAGCAGGTTTGATTGGCATGACCAAAGCTATGGCCCAGGAAACAGGCCAATACAATATTCGCGTGAATAGTATTTTGCCGGGTTGGGTCGCAACGCCCAAACAATTGGAAAAATGGTTAACAGTGGAAGAAGAAAAAAAATTAATGGAACGTATGTGTATAAAAAAACGTTTGGCCGCACATGATGTTGCCAAATTGGCGTTGTTTCTGGCCTCAGACGACGCAGCTATGATCACTGCACAAGAATTTGTGATAGACGGTGGTCGAACCTGATAGAAAGATAGCCCAGTCTTTTGCCTTGATTGAAGCAAAGCCGGAGCTATCTTTCTCCGGGATTTTAATAACGAATACAAGCTTTCAATAACAACAGGTGTTTTCTTATGATGTTAAATAGTCTCGACATTGGTGTATTGGTTGTCTACACCCTGGTGTTGCTTTTTGTCGCTTATTGGGTGTCGCGTGATGAAAAAGGTCACGACAAAAATGCCACCGAATATTTTATGGCAAATAAATCCTTACCCTGGTGGGCCATAGGTGCTTCGTTAATTGCATCGAATATTTCGGCCGAACAAATTATCGGTATGTCCGGTTCCGGTTTTGCGATAGGTATGGGTATCGCCGCTTACGAGTTAATGGCGGCCATCACTTTAATAATTATCGCCAAATATTTTTTACCGATTTTTCTCGCGAAAAATATCAGTACCATGCCGCAATTTCTGGAGCAGCGCTATGACGGCCGCGTCAGAACCATTATGGCGATTTTCTGGTTGGCGCTTTATGTATTTGTGAATTTAACCTCGGTGTTGTATTTGGGGTCTTTGGCTATATCGGCTTTTTTAGGCGTCGATATGGTGTACGGTATGATTTTCCTTGCACTGTTTTCCATCACCTATTCAATTTATGGTGGATTAAAAGCAGTAGCTATGACCGATATTATTCAGGTGGTGTTATTAATTCTGGGTGGTTTATTTGTCAGCTATCTCGCACTGAATCAAATATCCGCTGGTGAAGGTACAATTCGTGGATTCGAATTGTTGCTGGAAAAAGCACCTGAAAAATTCGATATGATTTTGTCCAAAGATAATCCTTTCTATAAAGACCTACCGGGTATTTCGGTATTGATTGGTGGATTGTGGATTATGAATATTAGCTATTGGGGTTTTAACCAATACATTATTCAGCGCGCACTGGCAGCAAAAAGTTTACAAGAAGCACAAAAAGGTATGGCATTCGCCGCTTACATCAAACTATTTATTCCGTTGATAGTGGTATTGCCCGGTATTTGTGCGGTGGTTTTAACTCCTGATTTATCCAAGCCGGATCATGCTTATCCCGAGATGATGAAATATTTACCGCATGGCATTTTGGGGATTGCGTTTGCTGCTTTGGTTGCGGCCATTGCGTCATCACTCAGCTCTATGAGTAATAGCGTTTCAACCATCTTCACTATGGATATTTATAAAAAATTAATTGCACCTGAAGCCAGTGAGAAAAAGTTGGTATGGGTTGGGCGTTTAACGGCATTAGTGGCAATGGTAGTTGCGGTAGTGCTGGCAAAACCTTTTGTTGGCAAATCCCAACAAGCATTTCAGTTTATTCAAGAGTTTACGGGATTCTTCACGCCGGGAATTGTAGTGATTTTTATTTTTGGGTTTTTCTGGAAAAAAGCTAACGCCAACTCTGCGATTGTTGCGGCGGTAGGTTCATTAGCACTTTCTGTATTATTCAAAAAATATTTTCCAGAAATTCCATTTATGGATCGCGTAGGAATAGTGTTTATCTGTTGTGTTGTATTAGCCGCTTTGGTGACTTTGCTGAGTGGTTCAAAAGAGCAATCCAATGCAATTGATCTGTCAGGAGTTAATTTTAAAACCACCACTGGGTTTAATATTGCAGGGCTTGGTGTTATTGCGATATTAGTCGGTATCTATTCGATTTGGTGGTGATTTTATTCCCGCTCCTCTCTCTTTGATTGAAGAGGGGCGGGAATAAAATTTTAATTTACTTTTAGTGTGATAAAAGATTTACGTGGAATTTCGTATCACGGTTTTGTTTTGGGTTATGGCGATATAATGTGATGCCGAGAGGAGTTTTGATCGATTTAAGCCCCCAGGGAACATCTACCCATACAAACTCTTCAGTATAACAATCAAAGGCTACCTGATCTTTTGGTGCATGCTCAGGGGCTTTAAGTATTTGATTGGTTTTTACATCTTCCGAATAAAAATAATTCTCGTAATTGAAATTGTGCTTCACCGTCAACCAAATCCGATTCTCGTATGTGCAAACACTTCTTATCATGTCGTTACTTATTAAATCAATTTCTACGATTTCTTTTGATTTGCATCCAAAAAATATCTCTACTTTTATTTTCTTCTGTGGGGCTCCATATGGAATATCGTCCCGACCGGGCGTAACTGCAACGACTTTTCCATCAGGAGATATCAGAGGTACGGCTTGGGATAGTGGAATTAGCGAAGGCTTGAGCTCACACTGGTTGCTCTCATTTGTTGATACGTAAGTAATTAAATTGGTACCGTTATCTGCATAAAAATATCCATGTCTACCAAAACCTGTGCTGGAAATATTATCGAGCGTTGGTAGTAACTTGCCTGTGTATTCAGGTGATAATGGTTGCAACAATTTTTTAGAAACATCAATAATGACTGGTTGTGGATAAGCTAAGTCACCAAGCCAACCAGCTGCATTTTGTTGAATGAGTGGCTTGGTAGCTTTATTGGCAATTTCCTTCTCTGTTATTTCATATAAGAATATTTTTGCTCCTAAAATCTTCTGTGATTCATGATCGGCTACAGCAACGCTACGAGATTCAACACGACCAAGTGTGAAAATAACACCTTCCGGGGTTGCCATTAGATTATCGGCGGTAGCTATATGAAACTTCGATACACTGCAGCTCGATAATGCAAAAATAATCGATAGAAAAAGGGTGTATTGCCATATTTTCATTAATGTTGCGCCTTTCTTTTTACATAGTCTTCAAATGAGTCATTGCGGGCATCAATACTTTTTTCATTCTGTAACTGATCTTTTGAATCCACCACACGTTTGTAGTTTTCTTTAACTTCCGCTTGTGTGGAGGGTGATAGGTTCTGCCATTCTCCTTTGGTGTATCCGTAATAAAAAGCTGAACAGTTTGATAGAGTTATACAGATAGAAATTAGGAAAATAAATTTTGTTTTTGACATCTTGTATAAATCTCCATTGGTGATTTTGTAGGGTGAAAACCCCAACATCGGATCTCAATCAAGAATATTGCTGGGTTACAAGTGTGTATGGAATTGACATTGGAGCCGAAGCTCCGATGATGAAGGAGATTGATGGGGGGTTACATCACCCTCTGCCCCGGTTTTGCCCCGGCATGCGGCTCCAACAAATAAATATCTTTACCACCGGGGCCTGCCGCCAACACCATGCCTTCGCTCATTCCGAATTTCATTTTTCTCGGTTTTAAATTGGCGACAACAACAGTCAATTTACCAATTAAATCTTTCGGATTGTAAGCGCTTTTAATTCCGGAAAATACATTGCGGGTCTCGCCGTCTAAATCCAAAGTCAAACGCAATAATTTATCGGAACCCTCTACATGCTCGGCGTTTGCAATCAATGCAATGCGTAAATCCACTTTTGCAAAGTCATCAAATTCAATTTCAGCAGCTATTGGTTCGTTTGCTGGTGTTGCAGCGGGTGATGTGGTTTTAACTGGAGCAGCCAAAGCCTCAACACTGGCTTGAATCATGGCGTCCACTTTTTCTTTTTCGATACGCATCAAAAGTGGTTTGAATTCATTAATTTTTTCGCGCGAGCGAAAACTTACCGGTGAATTCCAATTCAGCGTTTCACCCAGAAATAATTCAGCATCGCGAGTTAATGCAGGTAATACTGGTTTTAAATAGGTTAGCAACGCGCGGAACATATTAATGCCGAGCGTGCACACAGCTTGAGTTTGAGCTTCTGCGCCCGGTTGTTTTGCCAGTTTCCAAGGTTCTTGCGTAGCAATATATTCATTGGCTAAATCAGCCAGCGCCATAATTTCACGCATGGCTTTGCTGTAGTCGCGATTTTCGTAATGCGCCGCGATGGTTTCGCCTGCATCCACAAATTGTTGCCACAAAGCTTGATCGGCAATCTCGTTCGCTAAAACACCGCCCGCATTTTGAATAAATTTTGCAGTGCGGCTGGCGATATTCACCACTTTACCAACCAAATCCGAATTCACGCGCTGAGTGAAGTCTTCCAGATTTAAATCTATATCTTCAACACTGCTGGTTAACTTGGCGGCAAAGTAATAACGCAAATATTCCGGGTTCAAATGGTTGAGATAAGTGCGAGCATTAATAAAAGTACCGCGTGATTTACTCATCTTGGTACCGTTCACCGTTAAAAATCCATGTACAAATATTTTTGTTGGTGTTCGCAAATTGGCAGAGTACAACATGGCTGGCCAAAACAAGGCGTGGAAATTAATAATATCTTTGCCGATAAAGTGATATACCTCGGCAGTAGAATCAGGCTTCCAATATTCTTCCCAATTGCCCCCGGTTTTATCCAAAAGATTTTTCAAACTGGCGATGTAACCAATAGGTGCATCCAGCCAAACATAAAAATATTTACCTGGCTCACCGGGAATTTCAAAACCAAAATAGGGTGCATCACGCGAGATATCCCACTCCTGCAAACCTTCATCCAGCCACTCTGACATTTTGTTAGCCATTTCATCTTGCAAATGGCCTGCGCGAGTCCAGTTTTTCAAAAACTCATTGAATGCCGGAAGCGTAAAGAAAAAGTGATCGGATTCTTTGGCAACGGGTGTAGCGCCGGAGATAGCGGATTTGGGGTTAATCAAATCCATAGGTGAATAGGTCGCGCCACATTTTTCACAGTTATCGCCGTATTGATCTTCTGCTTTACATTTGGGGCAGGTGCCTTTGATGTAACGATCTGCCAAAAATAATTGTTTTTCCGGATCGTAAGCTTGAGTAATAGAACGCACCGCGATATGGCCATTGGCTTTCAATCGCTGATAAATCATTGAGGATAATTCATGATTTTCTGTCGAATGTGTCGAATGATAATTATCAAAACCAATATTGAAATCGGCAAAGTCCTTCTCGTGCTCAGCTTTGACATTGGCAATTTGCTGTTCGGGCGAATGACCCAGCTGCTCGGCTTTCAACATTATCGCGGTGCCATGAGCATCGTCTGCGCAGACATAAGTACAATCGACGCCGCGCATTTTTTGAAAACGCACCCAAATGTCCGTTTGGATATATTCAACCAAATGACCAAGATGGATTGAACCATTGGCATAGGGCAGGGCACTGGTAACGAGTATCTTACGAGTCATAGGCAAAAACCGGCGTCTGGCTGTGGAAAAATGGACGCGTACTATACCATCATCCACTGGGCTAGCCCAGAATACAGGGGCTTACATCCTGGGCGACTGGTCCAGTATTTTCTGTATTTGTTGTTCGTTGCCAAGGTTGGCAAGCGGAAAAATCCGGTTGGCTTTTTCTATGTCATAGACAGGCAAAAGTATTCTCAATACTTTTAGATTTTCACTTATCGCTGCATGATGTAACGCGGTATAACCCTCATTGTCTGTCAGATAGATATCAATATTTTTTGACATCAAAAAACTAATTAAATCTAGTTCCGATTGTTCAATCGCGTAAATGAGGCGACTTCTTCCTCTGCTATCAGTGGTGTTTATGGAAACGCCTTTAGATAATAAATAGTCGATAGCTGCGGGGGTATTTCCACAAAAAATACCGGGTGGAAAACTATCTTGGTATTCAATCTCTGCGCCATGCTCAAGTAACAAATCTGC
Source organism: uncultured Cellvibrio sp. (assembly GCA_966252135.1). Classification (GTDB taxonomy): domain Bacteria; phylum Pseudomonadota; class Gammaproteobacteria; order Pseudomonadales; family Cellvibrionaceae; genus Cellvibrio. Next base: position 100,072 of record CBINNU010000008.1, read on the forward strand.
CAGGGCTAAAAAATCATGGCTAATTGCATTTTTAAATGGCGATATGCCCTCACAATCCTCACCATTAGGACCAGCGCCTGCTGCCAGTAATAATTTGGCTGTTTCAAGTCCCGGAAAGTCATTTTTTGATTCGTCACGGCAGCGATAAGCTTCAGAGCAGGCATTTAAAAAACTGGCAACACCATAATAGGCTGGGTTGGCATCAATACCCTTTTGCAAAAACAATTGCACCATTTCAACCTGATTTTTTTCAATTGCCAGCTGCATGGCCTCATCAGTTCCTTCCGTAACACCTGTGTTTAAAAAAAATTCGCAAACCTGGAGATGATTTTTGCTTGCTGCCAGCCAAAGTGGGTAGAAAATGTCCTTGGGTTGATTGATGTCTGCACCATGTTCAACCAGCAATTTAACCATGGATAAAACCTGATCTTCATTCCATTTATCCAGAACGCGCGCCAGGGTGGTTTCAAATGGATAGCTGCCCTCCCGATAATTCACATCGGCACCGGCCTGTATCAAACGCTTGGCTTCAGCAAACACTTCCTCTGTATAAACAGTCTTATCTAATAGGGTAAATAATTCCTTTGTGAAACTTTGCATAATTCAACCACTGATTTAATAGAATTACTGGGCAGATAATTGCCACCGGTTATTGAGTAAGCTAAGTTGTAGTGTTTTATCGCAAATTTCCATGTCGCCATCATCGCAATAATCTTTGCTGACTAATTCGATGGAGGTCGGGCTAATCCATTTTGCGGAGCCTACGCCCCAGGCGCCATCCTGACGAAAAACTTCTTTGATATAGCCTTGCTGATCGATTGCGTAAACGACAATACCATTCAGGGTAAAACCTGCTTCCAAATCCACGCCATAGGTCATCAAGAATTTATTGTCAGGTGACATTACGGGTGGTGCTGCCAATTCAGTTGTTTTGAGTTGATGTTGAATATCGATAATCGTGTAACCCAGGCTTTCGCCGCCATCGTAAATTTCACGTAACACTAACCAATTAAGATCAGGTAAATAACGATCAAGGCTAATGGATTTTTCATCTTCACTTTCGTAAGTCAGTGGTTGATTGAGTTTTATTTGCTGTTGATTGCTTGCAGATTTAATGGTCAGCAGGTCATCTGAAAATGCGAAATATTGTGGATATTGTTTGGCTAATTCCAGTGCAGCCAGATTGTGGCAGTTTTCTGTTTCCTCTTCACAAAACACTAGTGGTTTTGCGTTAACAGCTGAGGACACTAACAAGGCTGTCAGGATAATTGCAATCTTGAATGTCATATCAAGTTCCGGTCATTTACTTTGATAACTGCAATAAAAAAGGGGACCAAAGTCCCCCTTGATTGAATTGGAGTTACTTCTTTTTGCTTTGTTGTTTGTTGTAGTTGGATACAAAAAAATCCGGGTCCAGATTGGTTTGAATTTTTTCGCCCATATAAATTTTGTCATCTCTATTGGCGGCTTCAACCAAGTAAGGTTGCAATATATCGCCATTGTACCAACCACCAGGATTATAAATAGTAAACCACTGATGACCATCGGGCTTGTGTACTTCAGTGGTTACGTATTTGTAACTATCGCATTTGGTGGTATCACATTTCTTGGTGTGCAGATAAATTTTTCCATCCTGATCATTGTCGATTCCGCTGACTTTAATCAAAAATTGATTGTCTGCTTCAGGGCCATAACGCAACATTTGTACGGTGTAAGTGCCAGCGTCATATTGATAAACATATTTGCCATATTCGACATCTTTCGCTTGAACCAGACTGGCAGCCATTATTAAACCGAGTGAAGACAATAACTTTTTCATACTGGATTCCTTTAATTGAGGGATTTATTTGGAAATTGCATCCTAGTAATTTTATCTGAACTCAATCTGAATTCTGCAGATAATCACCGGCTCACTGATCTAACTGTGAGCCAGGTCACCAACTGATTGTTTATTGGGTTTCTTCTTCCAATTTTTTACGACGTTCTTCATCGGCATCCAGAATGGTGTCATTCACTGCTTTAGCGCCATCCAATGCTTTTTCCTGACTTTCGGTTAAAACCCCTTGGGGCTTTTCTTCTTTATCGCTGCATGCGGATAAACAAGTGCATGTTAGGATAATCAGACAAATTAAATATTTCATAGCTTTCTCCAGTGAGTTAAGTTGATTCAACGTCTTTGTATTCAATCCTGGTGATATAAAACACTTCTTCTCCATCGGGTTTACGCAACACAATTTCATCATCCAATCGTTTGCCGAGTAAGGCTTTTGCGAGTGGTGAATCCATACTTAATTTTTGTTGGGTGATATTGAATTCGTCGGGCCCCACAATTCGATAAGTTTTTTCATTTCCTTCTTCATCTTCCAGGGTTACCCAGGCGCCAAAGAAAATTTTGCTTTGATCATCGGGCAAACGGTCAACCACTGTCAGTGCTTCGAGTCGTTTGGTTAAAAATCTGACGCGCGAATCAATTTCCCGTAAGCGACGCTTGCCATAAATATAGTCCCCGTTTTCGCTGCGGTCCCCGTTTTTTGCGGCTTCATGTACGGTTTGTGTGACTTGCGGGCGTTCAACTTTCCACAGCTGAGTCAGCTCATCCTTTAAAGTTTTATAACCCTCAGCGGTGATGTAGGTTGATCCTCTCGGGCTGGGTGGGCGCCAACGACTCATTTATTTACCTCTGATTTTTTTCTAAAAATTGTTGATAAAAAGCCAATTCTTTTTCATACAAAACCTTGATGTTATTGGCCTGCCGAAAACCATGGCCTTCGTCGGCAAAAGTAATATATTCCACTGGAATATTTTTTTGCTGAAGTGCAGTCACCATAGCTTCTGCTTGATTGGGTGGCACGACCTTATCTTGCAAACCCTGAAAAATAATCACCGGGCAATTTAATTGTTCGATGTGATGAATGGGTGATCTTTCGTTATAAATGTGGCGCATCTCAGGATAAACGCCGACCAAAGTATCCAGATAATGCATTTCAAATTTGTGAGTGTCCTTCGCCAGTGCTTCCAGATCGCCTATGCCATATAAACTGCAACCCAGCGAAAATCTATTTGAAAATGTGAGTGCGGCTAACACCGTAAATCCACCAGCGCTTGAGCCGAGAATAATGGTTAATTTGTCAGATGCCCAATTTTTCTCAACCAAATAATCAACAGCTGCACAAACATCTTCAACATCCGCAATTCCCCATTGATATTTGAGTGCATCGCGATATTGGCGGCCATAACCAGTGCTACCACGATAATTGACATCGACAACCGCAAAACCACGATTAGTCCAAAATTGTATTTTTAGATTCAATCCGGTTTCGCATGCACCCGTAGGGCCACCATGACAAATCACAATAAGTGGCGGCGCTTGAGTTGAATTGGATTCAATTTGGCTGTTGGTTGGCGGATAAAAAAATCCATAGGCTTGTTGTTGATTTCGGGTGGGAAATCGAATGGCGATGGCTTTTGAAATATCTTGCGAGTTTATTGTTTGTGAATTTTCAAGCAGTTTGCGTTGAAGATTATCTTGCCAATGAAAAATAGATGAGGTTGTTTCAGCGGTTGCACCTATCCAAATTGCTTGTCCATTGTTGCAAATCATATTACTGACATCGCAACAATCTGTTTCAATTGTTTGCAGAGTTTTTTCTCGCCAATTGATTTTTGCCAAATGCCATTGCCCCAGTTGTGAGTAGCCACAAAGCAAATGATCTTTATCCAAAAATCCATAGGTGCTCATGCCAAACACCCATTGGGGTGTGGCGAATTCGGCATCCATTGAGTAGATGGCATCTGTGGATTTTCCATCCCATTTATATAAATTCCACCAGTTGGATTTATCTGAAACAAAGATTAATTGATTGTCGTCTGTCCATTCCGGTTGAAATACTGATTCATTGTCACCGCCAGCAACCACAATTTGTGATGAGGGAATTCCATTTGTACCTAGCGAGCAGACGACACAATAACTGCTATCCCATGGCATAAAAGGGTGATTCCAACTGACAAAACTGAGTTGAGTACCGCAGGGTGAAATTCGTGGATTGGAATAAAAATCCTGCCCATTGACCAAGGATATAATCTCACCTGATTCGAGATTCAGCGCAATAATATCGGCCACTGGGTGCGCAATGTTTTCAATATAAGTTTCGCGTATTGCCAATAGACGATGATGGTGATGATCCAGGCATAAATCGGCATAACGAAAATTGCCTGGCGGGGATAAACGCTGGCTCTGCCGAGTTTGCAAATCAAACACATAAATCGCCTGATCCTGATCATTTACAAAATAAATATGCTGTTGATCAACCGCGTAACAAGCGCCACCATATTCTTGTGCTCGCGTGCGTAAACTGAATTCAGTGGGCAGCAGATCCTGTTTTTGTCCGTTTTTATATTGCACCAACACACATCTGCCTTTTTCTGCAGGGCGGGATTCCAGCCAGTAAATTGTGTCCTGACGTATTTTCGGTTCGGCATAACGCACAGATGCCGAAGCCAATTGTTCAGCTGTAATCAATGAAGGCCAAAAGCCATATGCAATAGTTTTTTTCATAGAGTCTTGGTTTATAGCCTATTGAATTTACAGAATTCGGGTAAACTTCCCGAAGACTGATCTGAGTAAAAATCATTTATGAGCTTATTGGATATTGCTGCGCAATTTAACAAACAATTGCCGGATATTAAAACGCAATCAGCAAATGCCTGGGTGGCATTTAGTGGCGGTCTCGATTCGACTGTCTTATTGCATCTGCTAAAAGCGGCCAATATTCCTAATTTGCGAGCAGTTCATGTTAATCACCAGATTTCTACCAATGCTAACGCCTGGCAAGCGCATTGTGCTGCACTTTGTCAGGCCTGGGAGATTCCTTTTGTCGCTGAAAAAGTAATTGTTGAACAACAGGGCTTTGGTATAGAAGATGCGGCACGTAAGGCGCGTTACGCTGTGTTCGCAAAAGTCATGCAAAAAAGCGATTGGCTATTTACCGCGCATCACGCAGATGATCAAGCCGAAACGCTGATGTTGCGTTTATTGCGCGGTACAGGTGTTAAAGGCTTGTCAGGAATTGCTACTAACAAGTCTTTTGAACCCGGGCAAATGTTTCGTCCGCTGTTGAATATGACGCGTGATGAGTTACTCAACTACGCTAATCAACATCAATTAAGTTGGATTGAAGACGAAAGTAATTTTTCAGATATTTTTGATCGCAATTATCTTCGTTTGCGAGTCATGCCCCTGTTGCAAAAACGTTGGCCGGGTTTTCAAAAAAAATGGCATCAAACGGCTAGTTTGATGGCGGATGCAGGTGAATTGTTATCCGACTTGGCGCAGCTGGATTTATCGCAAATGGATCGTCGTGGCGAGCGGGTTGGCGAAAGCATCGATTTAAAATCCTTATCCAATCTTTCCCGGCCGCGGCAGCAAAATCTGTTACGGCTGTGGTTGCATCAGCAAGCTTACAACACACCGGAGCAACAACATTGGCAACAAATTTATGCGCAGATTTTTTCTGATAATGCTGATGTAGAAATTAATGTGCAATTCGGTGATGTCTCTTTGCGAGTCTATCAAACCAGACTTTATTCGTTACCGGCTGAATTACCGCAATTCCAATTGCAACAAACGCCTCGTGTTGCACAACAAGGCGAATGTTTATTGCGCTCGGATTTGACTAATCTTCGAATTAAAACCCGCGAGGGCGGCGAGCGTTGCAAACCGGCGACTCGCCAGCATTCGCAAACCTTAAAAAAATTATTGCAGGAATATAAGTTAGAGCCCTGGCTGCGCGATCAGATCCCCTTGATTTATTCTGATGATAATTTAGTTGCAGTAGGTGATTTGTGGGTTTGTGCGGGTTATGAAACCGTAGTTGGGCAAGAAGGGATTGAGTTGTCTTGGAAATTGGCGAATCAGTAATTCACAAATTTCTTCTGTAAAAAATTCACGGCAATAAAAACTAAAAAGGCGCTATTGAGCGCCTTTTTAGTTTGATTTTGAGATCAATCATTTTATTAATAAATATAAACCGCACCTGCAGCTTCGGTGGCCTGGCTTGATGCGGTGCTACTGGTTTGGGCAGATTTTCTGTGAGCACCCACAGCAATCGTTTTGCCATCGTTGGATACGCCGATACTAATTCCGAATCTGTCTTGCGCCTCGGTATCGCTGGCTTTGACATAGGCTTGTTGTGACCAGTCATTGCTGTCGCGTTTGAAAATAAACATAGCGCCTGCACTGTTAGCACTGGTATCACCTGGGTTGCCATCAATACCTTTGGCATTGCTGGATTCACGGTAGCTACCAATGGCTAGCAGGTCGCCATCAGCCGAGAGTTTTACACTATTGCCGAATTCGTAACTTGGAAAATTCACTTCGGGTTTTATGACGGCTTCCTGAGCCCAAGTAGTTCCGCTATGTTTGAAGATATATACCGAATTGGTGAACATGTTTTTGTTTTCAATATTTAATCCTCGGCTGACCAGCTGGTCCATACCATTGACATCACCGACAGCGCCTATCGCAATCGTCGAGGCATCGCTTGAAATATCAACTGAATTACCAAAGTGTGTCCACAAAAATGGAGTTGCAGGTTTGAGAAATGCCTGTTGTACCCAGAGACCATTAGCGCGGGTGAAAACATATGCGGCACCACTATCCAGCTGCAATATGTTCGCTTTACCGTATTTACTGCAGCCTGCATCAAATTTATATTCGATCGCATTGGTGTCAAAATAGAAACAGGAATTGTCCGATGTGTCGCCGTTAACGCCGGGCGCTTTGCTGTCTTCACCTACGGCGCCAACCACCAGCGTATTGCCGTCATTAGACAGAGCCACACTGGTTCCGAATTGGTCGCCTTGTTCGTTGACTGTTGGTTTTATAAAGGCTTCTGCTTGCCAACCGGACTCAGTTTCAACAAAGGTGTAGACGGCGCCTGATTGAGAGCCACCATAAGTTCTTAACGAACTTGTTGAGGATGATGTACTGGAGTTGGAGGACGATTTACTGGAGCTGTTGACACTTGAGCTAGAGGAGCTGTTAAATGAGCTTGGATTTAAATCATCGTAGTTCAAGCATGCGGGGCGGCTGGATTGATTGTATTGGATAACATTTTGGTTTTCGGTAAAAGTAAAGGCATCAACCGAGATACCCACTGCCAAGGTTTTCCCGTCACCTGACATACTGAGCGTGTTCCCAAACAGTAAGTCGTCTGAGGATCTGAACAGGTGAGCAATCGTATATTCGGGTTTAATATAGGCAGTTTGGCTCCAGATGCTATCCGCGCGTTTAAATACATAAACTGCACCTAGATTTAATTCAGTGGCTGAAATATAAATCTCATCAGTATCAACTGAATTGGATGCGGATGAATTGCTCGAGTTACTGCTAGAACTGCTGGACGAGCTGGAGGTAACTATAGTGGTTCGTTCGTAATTATCTTGTCGACAATTAACTCCCCATGATGGACTGTCTTCATTAATGGCTGATACGGCCAGTGTGTTGCCATCATTCGATATTGCTACGCGATAACCAAAGCGATCATTAGGTAAAAAGCGGTTTGAATTGATGCTGGGTTGTTCTGTGTTTGATGCTTTCAGATAGGCCTGCTGAACCCAAAGGCCATTTTCTTTAATGAATACATAAACTGCGCCGGAATCGCGGCTGTTGTTACTGGTTTGATCACCATTAACGCCAATGGCGTTACTATCTTCCGCGGGTGCGCCCACAGCGAGGGTTTGTCCATCGCCGGAAAGTGCAACGCTCCAACCGAATAAGTCATTGGCTTCAGCATTTGAGGCTTGTACTTTGCCAATCGACTTCAGCATTTCAGTGGCGGTGTAGGTATTGTTCGAATCCTGACAAACATTATTGGCATCACAGGATTGCACTATGTAGCGGGTATTAATCCAATCTTGAAGATGTACGCTGATTTCTTCGGTGACGCTGGTGCCGGTGATGTTATCGCCAACCTGGACGAAACCGGAATTGCCGCCCTGATTCTTCATCAGTTTGTAGTAGCTGGCCCCTTCGACTGCAGACCAACTGAAATTGAGTGTTTTGGCTAAAGGCGCGTCCACTTTGACGCTGGGCCAAACGCCTGTGCCGTTACTGGAAACTGACGCACTGCTAAAACTGTAGGAAAAAGAACTGCTGCTACTGGAGCTGGATTTGCTGCTGCCACCGCCACCACCGCATGCGGTAATCGCCAAAGACAAGCAGGTCAGGGCGGCAATCTGTTTGAAGGAAATGTGACTCAGGGACAATCCAGATAGAAAACGGGTGATACGCATGCGGCTATATTCCGGGGTAAAAAAACTGGTCGGTGATTCTCTTTGTACTGGCAGGCCCTGTCAATTCAAATTGTGTAACTGGCTGTCTGCAAGCTCTGCTCTGACCGGTAGTGAACCGATTTGTTCAATGTGCAAATTGGTAATCAGCCAGCGATGCACTGGTTCCTTAAGGTAACAGCTGATGAGTTTTGCTTGATCTGTCATAAATTCCCAGTAGACTCGCCGCCCTCAAGAAGTCAGAAGCACTAAGGATTGCTCATGTCGAATCAGTTACTCGCTGATCGTTTTGGTTCTCATACTCTGCTTAATCGCCTTGGGCAGCAGGTTGAACTCTATGTTTGCCACAGAAGCTCTCAGGGGCGGGAGCTGATATTTTTATTGGCGCCTAACAAGCATGCCTCCAGTTTTGTCGGCAAAAATGCCGAGCCTTTCGCGTTTCAGTTACGTGAACTTCTGGGGCTGGACCCCAAACAAATGGATCTGATTGAAGTACGCGAACAACCCGGGCAGATACAACTCTTTCGCTGGCGGTTTGAATGGGTAGGCAATTCGCCTGTGACCTCCCGCTCCGAAGAAGTGACCTCACCCAGCCAGCGCAAACATCTATTGCAGTGGATTAGCCATGAAGATGCTGCGGCCAATTTGGGCTGATTGATCCAGCGATATTTGATCCAGAGGGAACTTTACCCAACTTATGGTTCTCTCACTTCCCGTTCTCATTTATAGTCTGCCTGCGTTTTGATACGGCAGACTACAGATTTATAAAATGCATGATGCAAGATTCAAACACCCGAGTATTGAGCGTCACATAAAAATCAAAAGGCGTTATGCCTTTGCCAATAATCAACCTACAGCGAGTGGTAGATGTCTGGTTTATTTCTGTTGTAATCAGTTTGATTACACCTGAACCGGCTAATTGCTGTGATCAATAATAATGGGGGGAAGTCTTGTGGAATTTTTATCTATTTTCATTTGTTTACTGGTGTTAATCCTGCTGATTGCCCGCTGGCATGTGAATCCGTTTATCGCATTTCTGATAGCGTCTATCGTTGGCGCACTCATGTTGGGTATGTCGCCCGACAAAATTGCTGGCTCATTGGAAACCGGAATTGGTGGTCTGCTGGGGTCGCTGGCTGGCATCATTTGTTTGAGTGCGATGTTCGGTAAATTAATTGCCGATTCTGGTGCTGCACAGCAAATCAGCCAAACCTTGATTCGCATCGCAGGTGAAAAATATATTCTCTGGGCCTTGATGCTGAGTGGATTTATCGTTGGCGTACCACTGTTTTACAACGTAGGTTTTGTGCTGTTGGTGCCCCTGGTTTTTTCGGTCGCCTATCAAACCAGATTGCCTGCGATGTATTTGGGGGTGCCTTTATTAGCTGCGTTGTCAGTAACGCATGGATACCTGCCGCCTCACCCATCACCCACGGCGATGGTTCCGCAATTTAATGCTGATATGGGCAAGACAATTATTTATGGATTGATGGTGGCAATACCGGTGATGATTTTATCTGGGCCGATATTTGCGCGTTTTGTGCGACACGTAGAATCCAGCCCTCTGGAAACCTTCAAGCCCCAGTTAATGACCGATGACCAACTACCGTCGGTTGCAAAAAGTTTTATCGTGGCGCTCTTGCCTATTACCTTGATCGCAGTGGCTTCGTCTGTTCCTTATTGGATGGACGCCAGTTCCCCTTTCCAACCCTGGTTGAAATTTATCAGCAATCCCACAGTGGTGATGTTGGGCGTGCTGACGATAGCAGTATGGGTCTTGGGCAATAGTCGTGGCATTCCGCTCAAACAAACCATGAACAGTTTTGCCTCGGCGATAAAAGATATTGCACCGATTCTATTGATCATCGCCGGTGCCGGTGCGTTGAAGCAGGTATTTGTGGACAGCGGTATTAATAAAGTCTTGGCTGAAGGCATGCAGTCCATCGATATCAATCCCTTGATTTTGGGCTGGATGATGGCGGCATTAATTCGCGTCTGTTTGGGGTCGGCAACTGTCGCCGGTTTAACCGCAGCGGGGATCATGGCGCCTTTGGTTTTGGCCAATCCGCAGATTAACCCCAACCTGATGGTACTGGCTTTGGGTGCAGGCAGTATGTTCTGCTCCCACGTAAACGATTCCGGTTTCTGGATGGCCAAGGAATATTTTAATCTCAGCCTCAAAGACACTTTCAAAACCTGGACGTTGATGGAAACCATTGTTGGTCTCGCCGGTTTGGCCGGGGTTTTGATACTGGATATCTGGGTTTGATCTGTTTATTCCGCGTGTTCTCGACTCCCACCTTTTAGGATACAATCGCGACCCCTTGAGCTTGCCTGGCTCAAGGGGTAGTGAGATTTTTTGTTCCTGGAGGTAAATGTGCCTATCTACGAATACCAATGTGAATCCTGTGGCCACGCGTTGGAGGCTTTGCAAAAGTTAAGTGATGCTCCGTTAACCCAGTGCCCGGCGTGCCAAAAATCCAGTTTGAAAAAACAAATTTCCGCAGCAGGTTTTCGCTTGTCGGGCGGAGGTTGGTACGAAACCGATTTTAAATCAGGTAAGAAAAAGAATTTAGCTGGCGATTCATCACAATCGTCCAGCAGCAGTACAAGCAGTTCCAGCAGTTCAGCGACAACTGCCGCAAATTAATTTTATTTTTTGACGGGAAAACACTATGCGCAGCCAATACTGTGGCGCTTTAAATGCCTCTCACATTAACCAAGAAGTGACACTCTGCGGATGGGCTGATCGCCGCCGCGATCATGGTGGAGTCATTTTCATCGACCTGCGCGATCGCGACGGTGTAGTGCAAGTGGTATTCGATCCTGATGCAAAAGAAAATTTTGCACTGGCTGATAAAGTTCGCGGTGAGTTTGTGTTGCAAGTGACCGGTAAAGTGCGTGCACGTGCCCCACAAACCGTTAACCCCAATATGCCAACCGGCGAAATCGAAGTTTACGGAACTGCGTTAACTATTCTCAACACCGCTGAACCAGTTCCATTCCCGCTGGATGCTTATTCAAACGTTGGCGAAGACGTGCGTTTGAAATATCGCTTTCTGGATTTGCGTCGCGAACAAATGCAAAAGAATTTGCGCTTCCGTGGCAAGGTCACCACCGCCATTCGCAATTATTTGGATCGCAACAATTTTCTGGATGTTGAAACGCCAATTCTCACTCGTGCAACACCTGAAGGCGCGCGCGATTATTTGGTGCCGTCACGCACACACGACGGAAAATTTTTCGCTCTGCCGCAATCACCGCAATTATTTAAGCAATTGTTGATGGTGGCGGGTTACGACCGTTATTACCAGATCGCCAAATGTTTCCGCGACGAAGATTTGCGTGCTGACCGTCAACCGGAATTTACCCAGATCGATATCGAAACCTCTTTCATGTCGCAAGAACAAATCATGGATGTGACTGAAGGCATGTTCCGCGAATTGTTCAAAAATTTAATGAACATTGAGTTCGATAAAATCAATCACATGCCTTTCTCTGAAGCCATTGCCAAATACGGTTCGGATAAACCCGATATGCGTATTCCGTTGCAGTTGGTGGATATCAAAGACTTGGTCACCCAAGTGGATTTCAAAGTGTTCGCTGGCCCAGCGAATGATCCGAAATCTCGCGTGACCGCATTAAAAGTTCCTGGCGGCAACGACAAACTCACGCGCAAACAAATTGATGACTACACCAAATTTGTGGGCATCTACGGCGCAAAAGGTTTGGCTTATATCAAAGTCAACGACAAATCCGATTTGGAAGAAGGTTTACAATCACCGATTGTTAAAAATCTTCCTCTCGATGTTCGCAAAGCGATTCTCGATCGCGTAGCTGCCGAAAACGGCGATTTAATTTTCTTCGGCGCTGACAAACATAAAATTGTTACCGAAGCTCTGGGTGCGTTGCGTTGCAAATTAGGTGCAGATTTAAATCTTTACACCTGCGATTGGGCGCCACTCTGGGTAGTTGATTTCCCGATGTTTGAAGAAGATGACAAAGGTGGTTGGACTTCAATTCACCACCCCTTCACATCACCCAGCTGTTCTCCGGAAGAATTAATCGCCAACCCGGGCGCTGCACTGTCACGCGCCTATGATTTGGTATTAAACGGCATTGAATTGGGCGGTGGTTCTGTTCGTATCCACTCAACCGAAATGCAACAAGCCGTGTTCAAAATTTTAGGCATCAGCCCAGAAGAACAACGTGAAAAATTCGGCTTCTTGTTGGATGCATTAAGTTACGGCGCACCACCACACGGCGGCTTGGCATTTGGTTTGGATCGTTTGGTGATGTTGATGGTCGGTGCAAGTTCAATCCGCGACGTAATCGCTTTCCCGAAAACCCAAAGCGCTGCTTGCGTGATGACCGATGCTCCCGGCACAGTCGAAGAGTTGCAATTGCGCGAATTACATATTCGTTTACGCAACACCAAAAAAGAAAAAGCCGAAGGTGAAGCGCCCGAGTATGGGATGTAATTAATCCTTTGAGCGACTGGGTGGGCAATGCCCACTTTTTTTGTTTTTAAGCCGCCACATTGATTTGATGCCAACATTGATGCACTATGTCATCAGTATTGAGTGGGAGGTAAAGATGAGAACCACTGTGACTATTGATGATGCCTTGTACGAAAAAGCCTTGGAGATGGCTGACCCTGATATGGATAAGTCGGATATCTTTCGTGAAGCATTCAAAACTTTTGTTCGTGTTCAGGCAGCAAAACGTCTTTCTGCTTTAGGGGGAAGTCAGCCTGAGATGCAGGGTATTCCTCGTCGACGTGAACCCAGTGCGAAATGACAGTATTAATTGATACTTCTGTTTGGGTCGATCATTTCAGAAATCATAATGATGATCTGGTTCGTTTGATTGAAATGGATATGGCATCTGTGCACTCCATGGTTTTAATCGAGCTGGCGTGTGGTACTCCGCCAGCACCTCGTCACCAGACCTTGAGTGATATTGATCTTTTGCAAAAGGTGAAAGAAGCCGGCGTGAGGGAAGTGTTGAGTTTTATTGAACGCGAAAGGCTTTATGGTTTGGGTTGCGGCTTGGTTGACATGTCACTCTTGGCATCAGTGTTGATTACACCAGGTGCTCAATTGTGGACATTTGATAAAAGTCTCAGTGATTTAGCAAATCGTTTTAATGTTCTGTATCAACCCAGAAAACACTAATTAAAAAGAGAGTAATTTAATGGCTGGCCATTCCAAATGGGCAAACATGAAACACCGCAAGGCGCGTCAAGATGCCAAGCGAACCAAAATATTTACCAAAATTATTCGTGAATTAACTGTTGCTGCCAAAGGTGGTCCCAACCCTGCGGACAATCCGCGTTTGCGTGCTGCAGTTGAAAAAGCCTATCTCAATAACTTAAAGAAAGATGTAGTCGAGCGTGCAATTGCGCGCGGTGCGGGTATTGGTGATTCTGAAGCTTACGAAGAACTGACTTACGAAGGTTACGGCGTAAACGGCGTTGCCTTTATTGTTGAGTGTATGACTGATAATCGCAATCGTACTGTCGGCGATGTGCGCCATGCGTTTGATAAGCGCGGTGGAAACCTGGGCACTAATGGTTCAGTCTCCTATTTATTTACTCGCAAAGGCCAAATCAGTTTTGAGCCGGGGGTGAATGAAGAATCTTTGATGGAAGTTGCACTCGATGCCGGTGCTGATGATGTTGTTGTAAATGAAGATGGTTCAATCGATGTCATGACTGCGTTTGAAGATTTTTTCAGCGTAAAAGATGCCTTGTCTTCCGCCGGTTTTACAGCCGCAGCTGCCGATTTTGCCATGATTCCTTCGGTGACTGTTCCGCTGGAAAAAGAGGCTGCAGAGAAAATTCTGGCTTTGATTGATGCGTTGGAAGATCTCGATGATGTGCAAAATGTTCACACCAATGCGGATATTTCTGAAGAAATCATGGAGCTAATTGGATAGTGTGATTTTTATAAGGGGAAATGTATGGGGACTTTTTTTGTTGGCTGGGGAACGCTTGCACTGATTAATGCTGGATTGGCTCAGTGCAAGAGACGGTCTGGTTTGCTTTGGTTTTTATTTTCATTGCTCTTGGGGCCTCTTGCAACTTTGCTATTGGTTATCCTGCCTGCAGGCAGTTCGAACAGTTAAGCGTGGTACTGACAAATATTTCTAAAGTAGATTGGATAATTCCCCTGTGGCGTAAAGTTGTCATAGGAATGTCGTATACAAATATATTTAAATCCTCATTCTTGGTGACCTCATTCACTCGATAAGGTCATGATTATGGATATGCAAATCAACAAAGAATTTCTTCGTCAACAACGTGAGCAGCGTGGCTGGACGCAAAGTCATTTAGCCGAGGTAGCTGATTTGAGTTTGCGAACGGTGCAGCGTATTGAAACCAATGGTATTTCTTCGAATGAATCTGCCATGGCCATAGCGGCGGCATTGGAGATTCAGTTGACGGATTTAAGGGTTCAGAATTCAGTTGAATCTTCTAATTTTTCATCACAAGGTCATCGCTGGAAGTTTGTAATTTTATTCCTGGTGACCTTGGCAACTGGTGTAGGCTGGTGGTCGACTGCTTCGGCGGAACCTTTATTAATTGGTTTATCGGTTAAATCAGAATTGGGGTCTCAGAGTGATATGCAGTTCGCGAACGAGACCGGTGTGCCGAGCGAGATTAAATTTGATCAGGAATTTCGTCTATTAGTAACCGCAACTCGCAAGGGTGATCAGTTGCTCTTGTCGACAGAAGTTTACGACTATGTCGATGGTGCCTATCAATTATTATCAAAACCCGCGATTTTGATTGCTGATAATCAGTCGGCAACTATTGGTTTGGATACCACCGCCACTGGTCATCTGGAGTTTAGTTTCAAATCAGATTTTTAATTTCACACTTGCATGCTTAAAGGCAGCATGCAACACTGCGCCATAACCACTGTATATAGATACAACTATGGCGCTTATTCTCGGTATAGATCCTGGATCACGTAAAACCGGATTCGGTATCATCAACAGCATTGGCGGTAAAACTGAATATGTCACCAGCGGTGTGATTCGTATGTCTGACGCTGATGAATTGCCCGCACGCCTTAAAGTTATTTTTGATTCCCTTACGCAAATTATTCGGCAATATTGCCCGCAGGAAATGGCGATAGAACAAGTTTTTATGGCAAAAAACGCCTCCTCAGCGCTGAAATTGGGCCAGGCACGCGGTGCTGCTATAGTGGCGGCCACTGCGCAAAATATTCCGGTGTCGGAATATGAAGCGAGAAAAGTAAAACAGTCGGTAGTGGGTAATGGTGCTGCAGATAAATTGCAGGTGCAGCATATGGTAAAAACTTTGTTGAAATTACCCGCGGCACCTCAAGAAGATGCGGCCGATGCTTTGGCCGTTGCACTTTGCCACGCCAATTCGCAACAACATATGATTCGTATGGCGGGCAGTAGTTTTCGTCGTGGAAGAATTATTTAGGGTTAATTTGTCGAGATCGCTCTTTGAAAAGATATTTACGTTTCAAAATCGCATGAATACATCCCTGTAGCTCCTTCAATTCGTCCATGAATCGAAGGTTTTGAAACGTAAATATCTTTTCAAAGAGCTTGGTGCGAAATTCTTGGTTCAAATAAATTAGTGAAAAAATTATGATCGGACGTTTGCGCGGAATATTAGTCGAAAAACAAGCTCCCTATTTGTTGGTGGATGTGAATGGTGTCGCTTATGAATTGCAAGCACCTATGACGACTTTTTATAGATTGCCGGCCGCCGGTCAGGAAGTGACACTGCACACACATTTATCGATTAGTGAGAATTTGCATCAACTCTTCGGTTTTTTTGATCAGCGCGACCGCTCTTTGTTTCGAACTTTAATCAAAGTGAATGGTGTAGGTCCAAAATTAGCGATTGGTATTTTGTCAGGAATGGAAGCTGATGATATTGCACGTTGTGTAAAAGAAAACAATGTTAAAGCGCTAACCAAAGTCCCTGGGATTGGACAAAAGACTGCCGAGCGGTTGGTTATTGAATTAAAAGATCGATTGAAAAATTGGGATGTGTCAGGTGATATGCCATCGCAAACTATTTTTCATGAAGTGGCTGGCGGCAATGAAGTCTTTGCAGAAGCTGAAAGTGCGTTGATCGCTTTGGGTTACAAACCCAACGAGGCAGCTAAATTAATATCGGCGGCTGCCAAACAAAAACCTGACGCAAAAAGCGAAGAGCTGATTCGTCAGGCTTTAAAATCTCTGGCAAATTAATTTTTAAATTTACATTCCTATGATAGAAACTGATCGTCTCATAGCCCCTGTGGCTAAAGAACGCGAAGAACAGCTCGATCGCGCTGTGCGCCCGAAAATGTTGGCTGACTATGTCGGACAACCGGCTGTGCGTGAACAAATGGAGATATTTATTGGTGCCGCAAAAAAACGCCGCGAAGCTCTGGATCACACTTTGGTATTTGGGCCACCCGGTTTGGGCAAAACTACGCTTGCCAATATTATTGCTAACGAAATGGGCGTTTCGCTTAAAAGTACATCGGGTCCAGTATTGGAAAAAGCGGGCGATCTCGCTGCCATGTTGACCAATCTTGAAGCGGGTGATGTGTTGTTTATCGATGAAATTCATCGCTTGAGTCCTGTGGTCGAAGAAATTTTGTATCCCGCGATGGAAGATTTTCAATTGGATATCATGATTGGCGAAGGTCCTGCTGCACGTTCAATTAAACTCGATTTGCCTCCGTTTACGCTGGTGGGTGCGACCACACGAGCTGGATTATTAACCTCACCGCTTCGCGATCGTTTTGGTATTGTTCAGCGTCTGGAATTTTATAATGTCCCCGATTTAACTCATATAGTTGCACGCTCTGCATCGTTGTTGGGTGTCAAAATGGATCTGCAGGGCGCGGGTGAAATTGCAAAACGTTCGCGCGGAACACCGCGTATTGCCAACCGCTTATTGCGCCGTGTTCGCGATTTTGCCGAAATAAAAGGCGATGGTAGCATCACAGCTGGTATGGCTGATCAGGCACTCAATATGTTGAATGTGGATGAAAAAGGATTTGATCATATGGACCGCCGATTATTAATGGCGATGATGCACAATTTTGATGGCGGCCCTGTGGGTGTTGAAAGTTTGGCGGCAGCTATTAGTGAAGATCGCGGCACTATCGAAGATGTCATCGAACCTTATTTAATTCAGCAAGGTTTTATGGCAAGAACGCCGAGGGGCAGGGTGCTTACACAAAATGCCTATCAGTATTTTGCAGTGCCAATGCCCAAACGTTTACAGGAAGATGCGGAATGAGTTTTGGTTTGCCTATCCGGGTTTATATTGAAGATACAGATGCGGGTGGAATTGTTTACTACGTCAACTATCTCAAATTCATGGAGCGAAGTCGTACAGAATTTTTAAGGACTTTGGGGTATCATAAGGCCGCCGTGATGGAGGGTGGTTTATTGATGGTAGTGCACGCAGCCGAAATCAATTACCGCCGCTCCGCTCGATTGGATGATGAATTGATTGTCACCACGTCGGTAGCCAATTTGGCAAGGACCTACGTGGAATTCAAACAAGCGGTATTGCGCGGTGATGAATTATTGTGCGATGGAATGGTCAGAGTGGCTTGTGTGACAGCCGATAGCATGCGACCTAGTCTCATGCCTCAAGGTTTGCGCGAACAATTGAAACAATTTATACCTGAGTAAAAAAGATTATGCCGGGAACAGAAAATACCTTATCTATTTGGCATTTAATTGCCAATGCCAGTTTGGTCGTGCAATTAGTGATGTTGAGTTTGGTTGTCGCTTCTATTGTTTCCTGGGCTATGATCTTCCAGCGTTTTAATTATCAGCGTCGCGCTAAAGATGCCTTGTATTCTTTCGAAAAACAATTCTGGTCGGGAATTGATCTGAATCAGTTGTACCGCCAAGGCAATAATCGCAATGATTATGCGGAGGGTATCGAAAATATTTTTCGTGCAGGTTTTAAAGAATTCACTCGTTTGCGCCAACAAGCCAATGCAGATCCGGATGCGGTGATGGAAGGTTCGCAACGTGCGATGCGCGTGGCTTTGGCGCGTGAAGAAGAGAAACTTGAAGAAAATTTACCTTTCCTTGCCAGTGTTGCATCCGTTAGTCCTTATGTCGGTTTATTCGGAACTGTTTGGGGGATAATGCAATCCTTCCTGAGCTTGTCCAATGTTCATCAAACCACTCTGGCAACCGTTGCGCCGGGAATTGCGGAGGCCT
The DNA here is from genome assembly GCA_966252135.1 of uncultured Cellvibrio sp. Taxonomy (GTDB): domain Bacteria; phylum Pseudomonadota; class Gammaproteobacteria; order Pseudomonadales; family Cellvibrionaceae; genus Cellvibrio. The sequence continues at coordinate 118,594 of CBINNU010000008.1, forward strand.
TGATTGCTACCGCGATTGGTTTGTTTGCCGCAATTCCTGCTGTCCTGGCCTACAACAAATTCTCTGCGCAGGCTGAAGCACTCTTGAGTAATTATCAAACCTTTGCTGAAGAATTTTCAGCAATATTGCATCGTCAAGTCCACAGCAAATAATTGCCCTTACACGCAGGTTTTTTATGTCGGGATTTGGCCCCAAGATTAAAAAGAAACTTAAAGCCGAGATTAACGTCGTTCCTATGATCGACGTAATGTTGGTGCTATTGATCGTATTTATGATTGCTGCACCCATGATGACTCAGGGCATCAAAGTGGAATTGCCTAAAGCGGCTGCTGATCCGGTTGATACCAAAGATGATGAGCCGATTACTGTATCGATCAAACAAGATGGTAGTTACTACATAGAGGCGGGCGGTGATCCAGAAAAGGCGCGCCCGCTGGATGAAGTGAAATCCATAGTGAAAAAAATACTTGCTGAAAAACCCGATACGCTGGTTTTTGTGCAAGCCGATAGACGTGTTCAGTACGGCGCGGTGGTGGAATTAATGGCAGAGTTAAAAGTATCCGGTGCGCCTTCTGTGGGTTTAATTACTGAACCTCCGCGTAAATAGCAGGTCAATCGAACCAATGGGCGATAACCGTTTCTCCATCCCGATTGTTATCAGTGTGCTGTTGCACGCTGGGATTTTGGGTGTTTTCTTGGTTAACTGGGATTTTCTTAAAACCAAAAAACAAGACAATTATCCCCAGCATTTTGTTACGGCGACTTTGGTTGACTTGCAACCCAAAGCTATAGCCAAACCGCAACAGACTAAAGAGCAAAATTTGGATGCTAAAAACTTTGAAGATTTAAAAAATCTGAAAAAGCAACAAGAGCAAAAGAAGAGAGAAGCTGAAGCGGCCGAGCAAAAGAAAAAAGATCAAGCCGCAAAAGAGGCCGCCGATAAAGCTGAAAAATTAAAACAGCAAAAGAAAAAAGAAGAAGATGCCAAGGCTGCCAAAGCGAAAGCAGAAGCAGAAAAAAAGAAAAAAGCAGAAGCTGAAAAACAAAGAGCAGAAGCTGAATTGAAAAAGAAACGCGAGCAAGAAGCGCAAGAGGAAAAGAAACGCCAGGAAGCGGCAAGGCAATTAGAGGAAAAACATATTGCTGACACGGCAGATGATGCCAATGTGAAAAGTTACAGTGAGTTGATCAAGGAGCGTGTGGAGCAAAACTGGAGTCGTCCACCATCAGCCAGAACTGGAATGGTGTGTGAATTTGTAATTGATATGCTGCCGAATGGTCAGGTTGTTGCTGTTACATTGACCAAGTCCAGTGGCAATGCAGCTTACGATATGTCGGCCGAGCAGGCTATCAAAAGAGTTGATCGTTTTACTGAAATCAAAGACATCCCGATTGATGTGTTTGAAAAATATTTTCGTCGTTTCAAATTTGTCTTTAATCCGGAGGATTTACGCCAGTGAAGTATGTCATTGCGCTGTTGTTGGGTTTAATCACGTTTAGTGTTCAAGCTCAAATGAATGAAATTATTATCGCAAAAGGTGTTGATAAGCCTATCAAAATTGCCATAGTGCCTTTTGCTTGGTCAGGTGGAAAGTTGCCCGAAGATATCACCGCTATTATGCGAAATGATTTCAAATTTTCCGGGCAGTTTTATGCGATTCCTCAGGAGCACATGGTGGCAACTCCGCAAACGGAATCTCAAATTCACTACGCGGCAGACTGGAAGCGTTTGGGGACTGAGTATTTGGTAATCGGTTCGCTCACGCTCCAAAACGGCCGCTACTATGCCAGTTACGAAGTATTTGATGTTGTCAGAGAAAAACGTTTGATGCCGCTGACAACAGTTAATGGCGGTGAGGCTAATCTGCGCGATATTGCGCATAAAATCAGTGATGATATTTATGAAAAGATTACTAATATTCGTGGGATCTTTTCGACTAAATTAGTTTATGTTGAAGCCTTCAAGCGTCCACAACAATATCGATTGATGTTGTCGGATATTGATGGGGCTCGCTCTCGCCAATTGTTAAGTTCTCGCTACCCTATTTTGTCACCTGTCTGGTCGCCCAATGGTCAGCGTGTCGCCTATGTTTCATTTGAAGCGGGGAATAAACCCGGTATCTATGTGATGGACATAGCGACCCAGCGTCGCCAGCAAATGACTAACTTTAAAGGTTTGAATGGTGCTCCTGCCTGGTCGCCTGACGGACAAAAATTGGCCATGGCATTATCGAAAGATGGCAACCCGGATATTTATGTCATGAATGTGCTGACGCGTGAACTTAAGCGCGTGACAAATCATTTCGCGATTGATCATGAACCCAGTTGGTCAGTCGATGGCAACTCATTGTTTTTCACTTCAGATCGCGGCGGGAAGCCACAAATTTATCAAGTATCTCTTGCCACCGGCCAGCAGGAGCGTGTAACCTTTGACGGCGATTACAATGCTCGCGCTCGCGTTTCTCCAGACGGTAAAAATTTGGTGATTTTGAACAAGCGACCTGGTACTAACTACCATATCGCTGCTCAAGATCTGAAATCAGGAAATTTACGCGTTCTGTCAGAAACAACACTGGACGAGTCACCAAGCATTGCTCCCAACGGCGCAATGTTGATGTACGCAACCCGTTCAGGAGGTAAAGGAGTTTTGGCGGCGGTGTCACTTGATGCGCGAGTAAAAATGCCTCAGCCACCAAAACAAGGTGATGTGCGGGAACCCGCATGGTCGCCCTTTTTTGATTAATTAGATTTCCCCGTAAACTAGATCACAACTTCATTGGAGTTACACACACATGATCACTAAAACCCTTAAGCACGGTTTGACCCTGGCTTTCGTTATGGCTTTCTTGTCTGCTTGTTCCACTAGTAGCAGCACAAAAGATCAAACAGACAATACCCCAACTACTACTACCGGTGGTGGTGATGTTGAGCAAGTAATGGACGTTTCTAGCGTTGTTTACTTTGAATTCGACAAGTACGACCTGACTGCTGAATCTCGCGCTGTATTGTTGGCTCACGCTGACAAACTGAAAGGTGCTTCAGTAGCTGTTCGTTTGGAAGGTCACGCTGACGAGCGCGGTTCACGCGAGTACAACATGGCTCTGGGCGAGAAGCGTGCTAACGCAGTTCGCGACTTCCTGGTTACTCAAGGTGTAAACGGTTCTTCTTTGGAAGTGATCAGCTTCGGTGAAGAACAACCAGCGGTAGCAGGTAGCGATGAAGCTTCTTGGGCTCAAAACCGTCGCGTAGAACTCAAGTACTAAGATTCCGAGAGCCCGTATGCTAAAGCATGTTCTGGCCGTTACTTTATTGATAGCGGTCCCTGTTATGGCGCAAGTACGGGTTGTTGAGTCTAGCCCCCGGGTAACTCCCGGGGTTGCTCAGCCCCAGTATGCCGAGCCAGCCAATTCTGATGTCTATTCCCAAATTCGTGCTCTTCAAGACGAAATCACTACTTTGCGTGGTTTGATTGAAGAACAATCTTACGAACTGAATAAATTAAAGCAGCTCCAGTTGGACAACTACATGGAGTTGGATCGTCGTTTATCCGGTGCTCGTAGCCAATCAACTGACAGTGCGTCTTCTGCTGCTTCAGTCATCGACTTGCCAGTTGAGCCCTCTGCTCCTTTGGTTGAAGATACTCGTAGCGAAAAAGAAATTTATACAGCCGCCTATGATTTGTTGAATCAGCGTGATTACGACGCGGCGATGAATGAATTCAAAAATTATTTGGGCAGATTCCCAACCGGTCAGTACGCCAGTAACAGTTGTTATTGGTTGGGTAAAATTGCCAATCAAAATGGTGATCATGAGCAGGCAAAAACCTGGTTTGCCAAATTAATCAGTGATTTCCCTGATGCCCCTAAAGTCCCTGATGCCAAGTTTGATTTGGGACGTGTGTATTTTAATATGGGCGATAAAGTCACCGCCAAAGCCATAATGCAAGATGTGGCGGGTGGCAGTTCGGATGCATCGCGTCTGGCGAAAAAGTTTTTGCGAGATAATTTCTAGTTAAAGACGTGTTAAACGAAAAGGGCTGATTATCTCAGCCCTTTTTTTTCAATCCTGGATTTGAATGATGAAAAAGATATTGATTGGTTTGGTTGTTCTTCAGTTGTTGTTTGCCGACATGGTGAACGCTAAAGCCGGTCTGGAATATGAGATCGAATATCACACCAAGTTGATTCCCGAAAAAAAAGGATTTCAGGTCATCATTGATGTCAAAAACAGCCATTTGCTCAAACGAGTTGTATTCCAAAATAAAAACAAACACTTTGCCAATTTGTCGGCAAATGGAAAATTAATTGAGCGTGATGAGGAGGTTGAATGGATTTTGCCAGCCAATACGGCACGACTCAGTTATTTTGTTTCCATCACGCATGGAAAAGGCGATGGTCGCTTTGATGCATATTATTCGGATAATTGGGCGGTTTTTCGTGGTGATGATTTAGTCCCTGCATTTCATACCTTTGAAGAAGAGGGGGCTTACTCCAAATCGCGATTGGTATTTGGTTTACCGGATGGCTGGAGTGTTGAGTCAGCATGGAAAAAAATAGCGCCTACAGAGTTTGAAATTGATAATCCCGAGCGCCAATTTGATCGACCTGTGGGCTGGTTTGTGATTGGCAAAATCGGCACCCGTCAAACCAAGGTTGCGGGGACTTCTCTGGTGGTCGCTTCACCAAAAGGATCGGGTATGCAACGTATGGAAGCGCTGACTTTTTTCTCTTTCGTGTGGCCTGAAATTAAAAAAACCTTTGGCACAGTACCGGATAAATTATTGATTCTGGGTGCACCTGATCCCATGTGGCGTGGTGGCTTGTCAGCTTCCAATTCACTCTATCTGCATGTAGATCGCCCCTTGGTCAGCGAGAATGGCACCAGTCCTTTATTTCATGAATTGACTCACATGATTACTCGCATCAGTGGAGTCGAAACAGATAAAGCCAATGATGATTGGATCGCTGAAGGACTTGCGGAATATTATTCGTTTGAATTGCTCTACAAAGCGGGCGGCATTTCCAAAGCGCGTAAGACAAAAATTTTGAAAAAATTGGCGGACTGGGGCAAAGATGTAAAACATCTGCGCAAAAGCAAATCCACCGGGCCGGTAACTGCCAGAGCGGTTGTTTTATTCGCTGAGTTGGATGAAGAAATCCGTAGTCAAAGCAAGCATGATTTGGGCGATGTGACACGTATTTTGATGAAAAAACGCAAAGTATCTCTCGATGACCTCAAAGCTGCTGTTGAAACTCTGATTAGAAAACCCTCCAAAACCTTGCAAAGCCCACTACTGCGTTAGGTTTTTGGCTTGCCTTTAAGCAGGCAAGCCCGTATCATCTGCGCCCCCAACCGGTCGGAGCAATCCGGCTACTCCTTGTCTCACCGGAATCACCGGGAGACTTAACCCGTAAGGAGCTAAAATGCGTCATTACGAAATTGTGTTTCTGGTCCACCCGGATCAAAGCGAACAGGTTCCCGCGATGGTAGAGCGTTACACCTCTGCAATCAAAGCTGATGGTGGTGCTGTACACCGTCTCGAAGACTGGGGCCGTCGTCAACTGGCTTACTCCATCAATAAAGTCCACAAGGCTCACTACGTTCTGATGAATGTCGAATGTTCTGAAGCTGTTCTGGAAGAATTGACCACCAACTTCCGTTATAACGACGCTGTTCTGCGCAGCCTCGTGATTCGTGAAAACGCGGCCATCACTGAAGAGTCTTTCATCATGAAAGCCGAAAAAGAGAGCCGTGAACGTAAATCCCGTCCAGCCCGTTCAGAGCGTCGTGATGACGATGCTGAAGAAGACATGTCTGATGAAGACGGTCTTGAGTCTGACGAATACGAAGATCAGGAGGTATAAGTCATGGCCCGTTTTTTCCGTCGTCGCAAGTTCTGCCGTTTTACCGCTGAAGGCACCAAGCAAATCGATTATAAAGATATCGAAACGCTGAAAGCCTATATCACTGAGACTGGCAAAATCGTTCCAAGCCGTATCACCGGCACCAAAGCCAAATATCAACGCCAATTGGCATCTGCCATCAAGCGTGCTCGTTACCTGGCTTTGATTCCTTACACCGATAGCCACGAATAAGGGGAAACGAGATGGAAGTTATTCTGCTCGATAAAGTAGGTAAATTGGGCGCTATCGGCGACAAAGTTACCGTTAAATCCGGTTATGGCCGTAACTACTTGTTGCCACAAGGCAAAGCCGTTGCTGCAACCGCAAAAAATATTGCTGACTTCGAAGCACGTCGTGCCGAGTTGGAAGCAAACGCCGCTGCCAAATTGGGCGAAGCTCAAGCTCGCGCTGGTAAATTGGCTGAGTTGACCGTAACCATCGCAGCTAACGCGGGTGATGAAGGTCGCTTGTTCGGTTCTGTTGGTACTCGCGACATTGCTGAGGCTGTTAGCAAAGCGGGTGTTGCTATCAACAAATCAGAAGTACGTTTACCGCAAGGTGCTTTGCGTGAAATTGGTCAATACGAGATTGATATCCAATTGCACGCTGAAGTTATCCAGGCTGTTAAATTAGTGGTAGTTGCCGAGTAATTCTTCGCTGACAATTGCCACCGAATCGGGCACTATCGACAACAAGTTTTGTTGGCCATAGTGCCCGATTTTTTTTGCCGCATTTTTGACGATTATTTTAATAATTGGTTGTGTACATGTCTGATATGACGTTCGAACAAACTCTTGCTCACGAATTGGCGAATGGCCCGAGCATGCCGCACTCGATTGAAGCCGAGCAATCGGTTTTGGGTGCATTGATGTTGGATAATTCACGTCTTGATGCAGTATTGGCGGTTATTACCGAGCAAGATTTTTATCGCGATGATCACCGCGTAATTTTTCGCATGATGTTGGCCCTGCAAGAAGCAGGTCAACCCATGGATGTGATTACACTCTCGGAAGAATTACACAAACACAACGAATTGGATCGTATCGGTGGATTGGGTTATTTGGTGGATATGGCCAATAACACGCCCAGTGCCGCCAACATTCTTGCTTACGCCAATATTGTGCGCGAGCGCTCCACACTGCGGCAGTTAATTATTGTTGCGCAGGAGATTGGTAAATCCGGAATGAATCCCGCAGGATTGGATTCCGATGATCTATTACATCTCGCCGAAAAACGCGTTGCCGAAATTGCAGAAGATCGCCCGAAAGAAGGCGGCCTGGTAGGCGTTAATGATTTATTAAAAGCAACAGTTCAACGCATTGATGAATTATTTCGTTCAGGCAGTGACATCACCGGTGTTGCATCGGGTTTAACTGATTTGGATCAACGCACATCCGGTTGGCAGCCCGGTGAATTAATTATTCTCGCTGCACGTCCTTCAATGGGTAAAACCGCATTAGCATTGAATTTTGTTGAAAGCGCCATGTTTTCACAAAAAAAACCGGTGGTGGTGTTCAGTATGGAAATGCCATCCGCTGCATTAATTATGCGTATGATGTCATCCATAGGTCGTATCGATCAGGGTAAGTTGCGCAACGGAAAATTAACCGAAGAGGATTGGCCAAAACTTTCTTCCGCCGTTGCCAAAATGAAAGATAAATTATTATTCATCGATGATACCCCCGGATTAAATCCACAAGAGATGCGCGCTCGTGTAAAACGAATTACTCGTGAACACGGCAATCCCGGCATGATCATGGTCGACTATTTACAATTGATGCAAATTGCTGGCTCGAGTGAAGGTCGTACGCAAGAAATTTCTGAAATTTCCCGCTCATTAAAAGCCATAGCCAAAGAATTCGAATGTCCGGTGATTGCACTGTCGCAATTAAACCGCGGCGTAGAACAGCGCCCCAACAAACGCCCTATGAACTCGGATCTTCGTGAATCTGGTGCAATCGAACAAGACGCCGACGTTATTTTATTCATTTATCGCGATGAGTATTACCACGAAGACAGTCCCGATAAAGGCATTGCCGAATTAATCATCGGCAAACAACGTAACGGTGAAATCGGTACTTGTCGTGCTGCATTTATTGGGAAGTACACCCGATTTGATAATTTGGCACCTGAATATTTTCAAAATGATGGGTATTGAGTAGTTGTGTTTGATTTGACAGGACGAAAATAAATATATTGGCCGACAAATAAGTTGGTAGCTGAATCCGGTCGTTTTGTTTTGGTTTCAACTGGATGTTCAATATGAACCGCTCAAATCCTGAATCCTTCTCTTTTTTCGTAAATTCCAAGTTTTACATCTGGCGCCAGTTCTATATTAGCTTGGCGATCGTTGCCAGCTTGATGTTCTTATTTTTGGAAGGCAATTGGGGCGATATAGGTTATTGGGAAAATTGGGTTCAGCAATTAGCAGATAAAGGCTACAAGGATTTCGACGGTAATTACCCGCCTTTATACATACATTGGTTGTATGTTGTCGGGCAAATATACAATTATCTTGGTCTGCCGGTTGAGAATAATTTTTTCCTGAAATACCTTTCTTTGATTCCGGTATTTATTTCCCATTTGCTACTGTTGATGATTGTTCATCAATTATCAAAAATATATTTTGTCTCGGTCAGGCACTATCATCTGTGTATGTTGTTCACGGCACTCAACCCGGCGATTTTGATGAATGGACCGGTTTGGGGGCAAATTGATGTGTTACCGGTTATTCCAGTTCTATTGGCTGTGTTGGCCAGCACCTCTGAACGATACAAACTTATTACCTTTCCTCTCTATACATTGGCACTGCTAACCAAGTTTCAGATGATTGCGTTTGCTCCTGTAATGGGAATTATTTTTTTTCGCCACTACAAAATACATTTAGTGGGTTGTTTAAGTTCATTGGTTGTTATTGTTTTGCTTTTTTTGCCAACAATTTTGGCTGGAAGTTTTGCGAATTTTTTTACGTCGGCTTATATCGACGTGTTTCATCAATATAGTGCAACCACAATGGGTGCTGCCAATATTTGGATTTTATTAACCGGAAATGCAGCCCCTGATAATTTGATACTGTTTGGTATTGACCAGGATTCGTTTTTCGCCGGGATCTTTAAAGCCAAGTATGTTGGGATCCTCAGTTTTTTTCTGGTGTGCTTGATGGTGTTTACAAAGGGAATACGCAGATTGATGGCAATTAGCTTGCCGATAAACAATCCGGAAAATGCTAGCCTTCTTTTATTTTATTCCATGATTTGTACTGCAGCTTTTTTTGTGTTGTTGCCCGCAATGCATGAACGCTATTTACTGCCTGCTGTAATAACATCGTTGTTGGTATTTGTTTTAAAGCCCGAGAGAATTATCTATCCACTGATGTTCAGTTTTATATCGGCATTTAATCTGGTGATGTGCCTTGGACTCAAAACATCTTATGTGTGGCCAGTCATATCCTGGATTATGGTTGCTATATTTGTTTACGCATTACTTGAATTGGTCTGGGGGGATAGTTGGAAAAAATTCATATCCAGATTATTTTTTCTATTTTTCGGGATTCAATACATAGCAATTTTTATTGTAATTTTGTCGCTCTTTTACACTGGCGGACGACTCTATGAGCAAACCAAAGTGATTCAGCCGGAGTTATCGACAGATCGAGTATTGTTGACAGATTTTCCTCTTGTTTATTCGAAGCAGGATTTTGGTAAGTTGAGTATTCACAAAAATCTCAATGGGGATTTGTTACAGTCAGGCAGCCGCCGATACGCATTTGGTTTGGGGACTCATGCCAATTCAATTGTTGAATACGATTTGCAACAAAAAGCCAGCAGATTATCTGTTAGTGTTGGTCTTGATGATAGTGTCGAATCGGCGAGCGTGAGATTTCTGATTTGGGGGGATGGAAAACTATTGTGGCAGTCTCGTAACCATTATGGATCGGAATCGCCGGAGTCGGTTGAGGTCAATTTGGATGGTGTCAGGCGCCTGCGTCTGGAAGTGAATTCTTTGCAAGGGATTGATGGTGATCATGCGAATTGGCTTAATCCTGTTGTGACTGGCAGTTTTGTTAAAAATTAATATTGAGTCACTTGTATGAAATTTTTTTATAAATATTGCTTTACAGCACTAATGGTGTTTGTGGTGTTGTTAGCGCTTATGTGGATTTCCGGTTGGCGTAACGTCAGTTTTCAGGCTGTGGAAGTTGCCTATAACAATGAGCCCTATAAGTCGATTTCTTTGCCGTTTTCTCATGATTACATCGGTGACTACTCAATTCGAATAACCCTCAACGGAATCTACGCAAGCAAACAGAGTTTTAGAATCTATCCTGATGATGAAATTCATCAATTGAGTGTTAATGGTAAGTCTGTATCGCTCAATCACCTGACGCGAGATCAGCGTCGAAACTACGGTTCAGGTTTTGTCATTGAATTGGATGAGCTCATTCCCAATAAACCGAATAGTCTTGAAGTGCGGTTAAACAACGCCAGTAATCCTGCGGGTTTTCGAATTGAATCAACGCAACGAATTGATCTGTTAAAAGGCATTGTTATATATCTGGTGCTGTTTGCGCTTGTTTTTGTTTTGAAAAGGCATATCACTATCAACAAAGCGCAAACTATTTTGGTGCTTGTTGGTTTGGCAGTCTCGCTGGTTTATTTATCGAAAACGGATGAAAGAACGCGAACATTTGATGTGTTTGAAGGTGGTGGACATAAGGATTACATCGAATATTTAATTGAGCACAAGTCATTGCCTGTGCCCGGCGATGGTTGGGAATATCATCAACCACCTTTGTATTATGTAGCAGCCGCCCTGGCGAAGAAAATGGTTCCTGGTGATAGCGCAATAACAGGTGATTTGTGGGGGCAATTGTTCGCGATTTTTTTATGGGTAGTCTTTCTTGTCAGCAGTTTGGCTTCAATTCGATTGGCTTTTCGCCAGTACAAAATAGCGATTTTTCTTGCAAGTTTTACTTTTGCATTGTGGCCATCCGGCATTATTCACAGTATTCGAATTGGAAATGATTTGGCGCTTTATGCTTTTTACTCACTCGCATTTTTTTACACGCTCAAATGGTGGAGAAGCCGAAATACTGAAACATTGTTTTGGGCAAGCTTGTGGATGGCGGCGGCAATATTAACCAAGTCGAACGGTTTGGCAGTGGCTGGAGTTTTGGGCTTTTTAATTCTGCTGCATTTATATCACTTGGTTAAAAAATCCGCGGCATTTAAAAGCCCAAAAATATGGCGGGATGCAACGATTGCAGGTGGATTTTTTTGTTTGGCACTTTTGGTCAATTTTGCTGACAACTTAAAACATTATTTTGATGGTACTTCCAAAGATTGGTTACTTTCAAATGTAAGCGAGATGATCAATCCTGGACTCAAAGTTTCCAATGATGTCAAAAATTATGTGATTTTCGATTCGGCTACTTTTTTGGAAAAACCTTTCATCAGCACCTGGGATGATAGCTACGGTCGTCAGTATTTTTGGAATTTTGTATTGCGATCATCGCTTTCCAGTGAATTTTCATTTGAAGGAAACCTGATGGCATTCTGGGGGATCAGCAACGGCGTGTTGTTGTTGGTAATGTTGTTCGGGGCAATTACTTATTATCTCCAGCGGCAACCCCGTCTAAATCATTCGGTGGCGATTTATCGGAATCTGCCCTGGATTCTGGGTTTGATTTTGCCTTTTGTTTTACTGCTGGCTTACAGGATTAAAGTGCCGCTTTCCTGTAACACAGATTTTCGTTACATCTATCCGGTTCTTTTGCCGGTGTTGTTTTTCGTATTTAGAGCCTGGTGCGGCTCAAGATTGAGTCTTCCCCGATTGATGACCTTGGCTGCTCCCCTGATAGGCCTGAATACATTCTTGTGGGTTTATCTACTGAATTGATTCCAATTCGTCCAACTATCAAATTTCCCCTGTTGCCTGTATCATCGCGCGCCCGAGCCATACGGCATTCCAGAGACGATTATGCAGGTATTTCATCAGATTCGATCCTTGCGGGAAGCCCTGGCGGTTGAGCGTCAGGCAGGTAAGCGCATTGGGTTTGTGCCCACTATGGGCAACTTGCATCAGGCACATATCGAACTGGTTAAAATCGCCCAACAGAATTGCGACATAGTCGTAACCAGTATCTTCGTTAACCCTTTGCAATTTGGTTTGAATGAGGATTGGGACAAGTATCCGCGTACTCTGGCAGCCGATACCGCCAAGCTGGAAGCAGCCAATTGTGATTATCTATTTTGCCCCGACGAAAAAGAAATCTACCCTAATGGCATGGCCGAGCAGACGCGCGTCATAGTGCCGACCATGACCGATGTGCTGTGCGGGGCCAGTCGCCCGGGGCATTTTGAAGGCGTGACAACCGTAGTCACCAAGTTATTTAATATTGTGCAGCCGGACGAAGCTGTGTTTGGTTTGAAGGATTTCCAACAGCTGGCGGTGATTCGCCGTATGGTGGAGGATCTGTGTATCCCCATTAACATTACGGCAGGTGAGATCTTTCGTGAAGCCGATGGTCTGGCCATGAGTTCACGCAATGGGTTCATAACGGCAGAAGAGCGACCGCTGGTGAGCGTGCTCAATCGCAGCTTGAATCAGGTGAAATCTGCTATAGAACAGGGCAGGCGGGATTTCGCCAACCTGATGGCCGATGCCCGTCAGCAGATTGAATCGACAGGTTTTCGAGTGGATTACCTGAGTATTTGTAACAGCCGCACGCTGGAATTGGCGGCGCATGATGATCGGGAGATCACGATTCTGGGTGCCATGTATACCAAGGGCGCCCGTTTGATTGATAATGTGTCTGTCGTCTTGAAGTGACGATTTAGTCTCCCGGAGGTTATTGATGTTATCCAACTTTTTAAAAGGCAAATTGCACATGGCGACCGTAACTCAAGCCGAGTTATGGTACGACGGCTCCTGTGCGATCGATGCAGATCTGGTGGCGCTTGCAGGCATGCGTGAGTTCGAGCAGATCGATATTTACAACGTCAATAATGGCGAGCGTTTTCACACTTATATCATTCTGGCTGAACCCGGTTCAGGCACCATCTCCATGAACGGCGCCGCCGCGCGCAAGGTGGCCGTGGGCGATAAAGTTATCATCGCCACCTACGGTCATTTCAACGAAGCCGAATTGTTAAATCACAAACCCAAATTGGTGTATCTGGGTGAAGGTAATCGAGTGGAGCGTACGAGCAATACGATTCCTATGCAGGTCGCTTGAATCCATTAAGTTTTTCCCAACAAGGTCGCGAAAGCGGCCTTTTGTTTTTCTGGGTATATCGTCTATCTAATAATCTAATTGCATATGCTTGACATATGTTTTTGCTGGGTAAATACTGGCCAGAACTTTTGAGGGCATTTCCATGAGAACTGTATCTATCTTTACCAATGGCAATAATCAGGCGGTCAGACTTCCTAAAGATATGGAGTTTATTGGAATAAAGGAATTGGAAATTATTAAAGATGGAGACAGGCTAATCCTGCAACCTATACGACCCACATGGTTGTCATTTGCCGAATCAGAAAAAGCTGATGATGATTTTATGCAGGATAGGGAAAACATAATGACAGATGAAGGGAGAATAAAATTTTGAAAAGGATTTACATGCTGGATACCTGCATTTGCTCTTATATTATGCGCGAACATCCTGTTTCGGTTTTGGAAAAACTCTCTGTTATCGCTACCCGTCATAGAATTGTGATTTCGGCAATCACTTATGCAGAAATGCGTTTTGGCGCAATAGGTAAAAAAGCTTCCCCAAAACATTCCCATTTGGTTGATGAATTTATCAAGCGTCTTGATGCAATACTTGCGTGGGATATGGCTGCCGTTGATGCCACTGTAAGTGTGAAAAAATATCTGACCGAGTCGGGAACACCAATAGGGGCAAACGATACTGCCATTGCAGGTCATGCGCTGGCAACCGACTCCATTTTAGTGACCAACAACCTGCGAGAGTTTTCTCGAGTTCCAAAATTACAGCTGGAAGATTGGGCGTGATTACCCAGTCCCCCCGATACACTTTGATACAATTTGACTCTAATTGGTAAAGAGTTTCGATTTGTCGCCCCTTACACTGCCAAACGACATCTAACTTTGGTAGGAATTTTTATGAATTATCCACACGATAAAATCAGCAGATTTTTATTTGCTGCAATCCTGTTATTGAGCACTGGATACAGTTTTGCAGAAGAGGTTTTGCAAGAAGAGCCTGTTATTGAAAACGACCGCGATGGCTATTACCTTTCTATTGGAGCTGGCTATCGAAATCATGAATCGCCTTTAAGGGATATAGATGATGGTATTCAGGTGGTTTTTAAAGGTCGTTACCAATGGCATGGGGCTTTTGTAGAGATAGGTAGTGATCCGTCGAGTGAAAAATCTCTCCCTGCTATTGGCTACAACTTTTATAACACAGACCATTGGAATTTTGATTTGATTGCAGCTATCACTGACGGTGGCGGGCGGGTTTCTTATGAAATAGAGGGTGAAACCAAATATGTTTCATCTGACCAAACCAGGGGCGCTGGATTCCGGGCTTTGGGTTCATGGGGCGATACAATGCTGCAGTTGGTTGCCTTGCCTTATATCAATGAGGATCTTCGATCAGATAGCGCCATAGACTATGCGTCCTTATGGGTCGGACACCGTTGGCAAATTAAAAACTGGAGTTTGAATGGATTGGTTGGTGCCAAATACCGTTCAAGTGGTTTGCTGGATTATCACTTCGGTATAACTGAAGGCAGTGAGGCAAATGCAGTATTCGATGCTTACCAACCCGGTTCTGGTGTTGATTACACTGCGCAAATAGATTTGACTTATCCTGTCAGTAAAAATCTGTTGTTTCAAATTTATACGCGGCACACAACCTATTCAGACGAAATCCTGAATAGCCCGATAATAAAGGGAGTACGACAATTTCATGGCCGTCCTGAAAAGGAACAGGAGTTTGGCATTCTTTTTAATTATGTGTTTTAAGAGTGAACTGACATGAAAAAACAATATCAGTTCATGGCTATCTTATTTGTAGTTTCTGTTTTGCAATCAACATTGGCTGTTGCCAATAATGCTTCAATTAAACTCTCACTTAAACCAAAAGAATGCGTGGTATTTAAAGAAGGTGATAAGTGTTACGCACGAGTTAATGTGAAATGGCAAGCAAGTGAGTCTGGATCTTTTTGTTTGTTCCGCACCCCTGATAATACTGAACTCGAATGCTGGAATACTATGAGTGAAGGTCACTTTACTGAAGAATTGGTGATGGATGAAGCGGTGGATTATTATCTGGTTCGCACTGACAATTCTGAAATAATTATCCGGGAGAAATTAACTTTATCCTGGGTCCATAAAAAATCAGGTAGACCTGAACATAGCTGGCGGCTTTTTTAAAAAAAATGAACAATCAATCCCCAAAATCAATACTTATTGTGGAAGATGACATCGAGCTGCAACAGTGGATTGCTGACTATCTGACAGCGAAAGGTTTTGGTTGCACTTGTACGGATGATGGTGAGAAAGCGGTTGAATTAATTTCCGATATTCAACCGGATGTTGTGTTGCTTGATGGTGCACTGCCGGGGATTGATGGCTTTAACGTTTGTAAAATGGTGCGGGATTTTTATAAAGGCGCGATTATTATGATCACCGCCAGGGATGAGGAAATAGATGAAGTCCTGGGTCTTGAAGCAGGGGCAGATGATTACCTGATCAAACCCGTAAGGGCCAGGGCATTGTTGACGCGAATTCAAAAATTACTTGATAAAAAAGAAATCGCTTCTTCTTCCAAAACCCTTACTTTTAATAATCTCGTTATAGATCCGCAATCCCAATCCGTATTTTTGTCAGGTGTTGATGTAAAACTCACTTCAAAAGAATTTGAGGTCTTGTGGGTATTGGCTTCACATCCCGGTGAAATTGTTACGCGGGATGCGCTGCTTAAAGAATTACGTGGCTATGAATTTGATGGCCTCGACAGATCAATTGATTTGCGTATTTCTCGCGTAAGGAAAAAACTGCATGATCCTACTGATGATCCCTATCGCATAAAAACGATTTGGGGAAAAGGTTATCTTTTTGTAAAAGATGCCTGGTAATCATCTATGTTTACCTTACGCACTCTGGCACTCTCACTTTTATTAACCATTATTGTTGCCTCTGTCGGGTCCGGGTTGTTATTGGATAAGCTCTATGCCGAATGGTATTCAAACGAAAAAGACAATAAAGATTTAACGCCGACACAATTGGAAGTCATTGGCGCACAGATTGTGGCAATTTTGCGCAAGCTTGAAAATAAGCAGGAATTTATTCAGATCTGGCAGCAAGAAAATTCGCCGCTTATGTTGGAAATAATCAATCGTGATGATATTGGGATGCCGGAAGAACTTTTTCAACAATTGGAAAATGCAGGCCATATCACCTTGGCTTCCTCAGTTGGCCTTAGTTACTACTCCTTGTTAAATGATAAGGGAAATTATGTTGTGCTACGTTCGCCTTTGGCAGATGAACACAAACAAACGAATTGGCTGCCTATCCTGTTTACTATCATTTTTTATGCCCTGTTAATGCTAATAGTATTTGCCTGGTTATTTCCGTTAATTCGTCGATTGCAAACCCTGCGATTGTCAGCAAAAAAATTAGGTGAAGGTGATCTGAGCGCGCGTATTTCCCCAAGCCTTGTGTCGCATATAAATGATATTGAAATCGAATTTAATCGCATGGCGCAACGCATCGAAGAATTAGTATCTGATATTAGTTTATTGAGTTCAGCTATTTCCCATGAAATGCGAGCACCACTTGCAAAATTACAATTTGGTCTGGACGCATTACGGGAAGAGGATGATGAAGAAACACGGCAACTTTATCAGGATCGCCTCGATAAGGTGATAGCCGATATGACAAGCCTTGTCGAGACCTTATTGCAATATGCTCGTCTTGATAAAAACATTGCCCAACTGCCAAAAGATGATGTTGATCTGCTGGAATTGTGTAACAGATTAATTACGTCTCTGATGCAAGCCAATAATTCGGAATCCGCAAAAATTGATATTAGCCTGCAAGCGGATAAATATTTTTATATTATTAAAGGTAATCTGTTTTATTTAAACTTGCTTGTAGAAAATTTTATCTCAAACGCGATTAAATACGGCAATGGGAAAATACAGATTAATTTGGATCAATATGAAAATGAAATTTCATTTGCAATTGAAGATAATGGTCCAGGAATAGAAGAAAGCTTTAAGCAGGATATTTTTAAGCCGTTTATTCGCGGAATTAATTTCAGAAGCGATGCAGCATCGCCAGTGCCACAAAAAGGTTATGGGCTTGGTATGGCCCTCGTTAAACGTATTGCGGACTTGCACAATATAAAAATAATAATTACAAAATCGGAAAAATTGGGTGGTGCAAGGTTTGTTTTGTTATTTCCACTGCCTGAATCATCACTGCTACAAATTGATAAGACTTGATACAGTTGTCGAAATTCTGCTGATTTAATCTGTGACCTCTAAATGATTAACAAGAGGTTACAACTATGCGACTCACTGATTTTAAAAATATTTCTATTAATTATGCGGCAATTCTAGGATCTTCACTCTTGTTGCTAAGCGGTTGCTCGGGCGATGATCGACAAACAAATTCCAGTTCATCAATTTCTAGCTACTCTATAGCTAGCTCTTCCGTATCCAGCTTTTCTTCATCCAGTTTATCTTCATCCGGCATATCAAATTCGCCTTACATCGGATATTGGTATGCGCCAGCTTATGGCAGGGTTTTATCGGTAAATGCCGAAAGTGAATTTTTATCGGCCAAGACGTATAACGTCACGGAGAATTCCTGCGTACGACAGGATCTGGTTACCGGTCTATCCAAAGAAGACGTTGAGCAAGCCTACACCTATTCAAACAATAGCCTCTTAATGAGTAATGGCGATTATTTGCCTGGTATCGAATATCAAAAATTGGAACAACTTCCCGATGTCTGTAAAAATAATTTACAACTTCTCAAAACAGACTCGGGTTACACCTTTAATGCTAGAAATGATTTTGACATTTTCTGGAATACATTTAACGAGTTGTACGTTAACTTTGATTTGAGGGGTTTGGATTGGGGAAAAGTGTATCAAGAGGGTATTGAGTCTGTAGACAGTATTACAAATGAACAGGAGTTGTTTGAACATCTGAGTGCGCTTATTGCTCCGCTGGGTGATCGTCATGCGGTATTGATTCAGGCGCCGCTGACACAAAACTTCGAAGAAAGCGTCATGGCAGCTTTAGCAAAGGACGATACTCCAATTTTTTGGGAATCCAGACAATTAACCCTGTATAAAAAATTATTCAACGAATATATCCAGGCATTGGAATTGGATAGAGAGTTAACTGATGCACAGTTAGCAGCTGCGGAAAATTATATTGGTGAAAGTTATGATCAGATAACCGACATCATTTTCAGCCATGCGAACGAAAGTTCCGATATTAAAATAAGAGCAGCAGGTGAAATCGCATGGTTTACAACAAAGGATAACCTTGGTTACTTGTTTATAGGCTCGATGTCTGACTACGGCGAAGGTCAATCACCACTTTCTTCTGCTGATTCTGACATTGCTATAGCAGAAGCGACTATCAATGAAGCATTAAACGACTTGAAGGATACTCAAGGTCTTATTATTGATGTTCGTTTTAACGATGGCGGGCGTGATCAGGTCGCGCTGAATTTTGTGCGCCATTTTATCAATCAGCCGCAGGTTGTGTTCTCCAAGTTTGCAGGTGATGGAGTCAAGAAAACACCAATAAAAGAGGTGGTGTTGCACCCGCAAACCGACAATATTTATGTAAAACCCACAGCAGTATTGGTCAGTGGAGATACTGTTAGTGCGGCAGAGGCCTTTACGCTCGCAACGGCATCTTTGCCTCAAGTCGCGATTATTGGGGAACCGACCGCAGGTGCATTTTCCGATATTCTTTTCAAGCGTCTCACCAGCGATATTGTATTTGGCATCAGCAATGAAACTTATCTGGATGTTGACGGCAATAATTATGAGGGTATTGGCATTCCTCCTGATATAACAGTTCCTTTTGCAACGCTGTTGGAACGCGAAGGTAATTATGATGCTGGTCTGGATGCGGCAATTGAATGGATCAAAACTGCGCCCTAGTTTAAGCCCCGAAAGGGGCATTTTAATTTGTGATCAACGACCTTTTCATACCCCATCTTTGCCTTGAATCTCTTGCTCACTCACCCTGCAGCCGTTAGAGTTGCTACCTCAAATTATCAATAACAACACCTCATCACCGGGAATGCATTATGTCCGATGTTCATCTTTACCCAGTTCCTGCTGCGATTAAAAACAAAGCCTATATTGACGCAGCCAAATACCAATCCATGTACAAAGCCTCGGTTGAAACACCGGATGTTTTTTGGGCGGAGCAGGCCAATCAATTTTTGAGCTGGCACAAGCCCTGGAGCAAGGTGACCCAAAGTGATTTAAAAAAAGGTGAGGTGGCCTGGTTTATTGATGGAAAATTAAATGTCAGCGTGAATTGTATTGATCGTCATTTGCCGACTCGCGCCAATCAAACGGCGATTATATGGGAGGGCGACGATCCCTCTGAAGATCAATTTATTAGTTATCAGGAATTGCACGATCAGGTTTGTCGTTTGGCCAATGCCTTGCGTCAACGCGGTGTTAAAAAAGGTGATCGCGTTTGTATTTATATGCCGATGATTCCTGAAGCCAGTTACGCCATGTTGGCTTGCGCGCGGATTGGTGCGGTGCACTCAGTTGTGTTTGGTGGATTTTCACCGGAAGCATTAAAAGATCGTATTCTCGATGCTGATTGTCGCGTAGTGATTACTGCTGATGAAGGTTTGCGCGGTGGCAAACGAGTTCCTCTGAAAAAAAATACCGATACTGCTTTAAGTCAGTGCCCCAATGTTCACACTTGTATTGTGGTGAAACGTACAGCAGGTGATGTTGCCTGGAATTCTGCGCGCGATTTTTGGTACGAGGATTTGGTCGGGCAGCAAGCGAATGATTGTGAGCCGGAATGGGTTGATGCAGAAGATCCACTTTTTATTCTCTACACATCCGGTTCGACTGGAAAACCCAAAGGTGTATTGCACACAACTGCCGGTTATTTGTTGCAAGCGGCGATGACACATAAATATGTGTTTGATTATCACGAAGGCGATATTTATTGGTGTACAGCGGATGTGGGCTGGGTAACTGGGCACAGTTATATTTTGTACGGTCCCCTCACCAATGGTGCAACCACATTAATGTTTGAAGGTGTGCCGACTTATCCCGATGCGTCGCGTTGTTGGCAAGTGATTGATAAACACGGCGTAAATATTTTTTACACAGCACCCACAGCGATTCGCGCATTAATGGGTGCTGGTGATGAATTTGTGACAAAAACCTCGCGTGATAGTTTGCGTATTTTGGGAAGTGTGGGTGAGCCGATAAATCCTGAAGCCTGGGAATGGTATTACCGTGTTGTTGGTAATAGTCGCTGCCCGATTATGGATACCTGGTGGCAAACCGAAACCGGTGCACATATGTTAACGCCGCTGCCTGGCGCAATTGATTTAAAACCCGGTTCAGCAACTATGCCATTTTTTGGTGTGCAACCCGTATTGCTGGACGCAGAAGGCAAAGAAATTGTCGGCGCAGGTGAAGGTAATCTGTGTATTAAATCTGCATGGCCCAGCCAAATTCGCACAGTCTTTGGTGATCACCAACGCTGCATTGAAACTTATTACTCAACCTATCCCGGATATTATTTTACTGGCGACGGCGCGCGTCGTGATGCTGATGGTTATTATTGGATTACCGGCCGTGTCGATGATGTATTAAATGTGTCTGGCCATCGCATGGGTACCGCCGAAGTCGAAAGTGCGTTGGTGTTGCACGAAAAAGTGGCTGAAGCTGCAGTGGTGGGTTATCCGCACGATATTAAAGGCCAGGGCATTTACGCTTACGTGACCTTGATGAATGGCGTGCAAGCCTCTGATGATTTGAAAAAAGAATTGGTTGCTTTGTGCGTGAAAGAAATTGGCGCGATTGCCAAGCCCGACATTATTCAGTGGGCACCGGGATTACCCAAAACCCGTTCCGGAAAAATTATGCGTCGCATTTTGCGCAAAATCGCCGCCAATGAATTGGATTCACTTGGCGATACCTCGACTTTGGCAGATCCCGCTGTAGTGAATGAATTAATTTCGAATCGCGCCAATAAATAATTGAATCAAAAGGGGGGATCTAATCCCCCTTTTTACTATCAGGAATAATAATTATGAAAAACGTCTATCAAAAATTGTTTCAGTTTTCATTGATAATTTTGTTGCTGTTACCCAATTTCGTTTTGGCTGATGACAAAAAACAAATGCAGGAGTTGGGTGAGCTGTTGGCGCTATCTATACGCGCGAATGACTTTAGCCAGATTGATAAAAAATTTGATATGGACAGATTTATCAATAAAGTCGCGGATGGCCTTGCGATAAATGAATCGGATCGGACCGGTTTTAAAGTCGGTATGATGCAAGCTTTATCCGTGGGATTGATGAAAAGAATGTTTACCGGTTTGGAAACAATTGAAAAGACATCGGATTTTATTGGATTGTTTTCTATTGAGAATTCCATCAGGCCCGTAGTTCGCCTCAACTATGCAGCCGGTGGTGTGAATTATATTGAGCTGGAATTAATTAAAACCGATCAGGGTTATCGAATAGTGGACATGTTTGTCGCCGCTAATGGTCAATATCTGTCTGATACAGTCAAGCAAGGCGGCATGATGATTATGGATCAACCCGGTGGTTGGGTTGCTAATTTGGTGGATGAACAATCCTCGCGGGAAAATGTGGTTAAGATTATTCACCAGGCGGTAGCCTTTAAAAGTAAAGGCGATATGGCCGGTATGTATTCATCGCTGCAGCAGTTACCTGAAAAAGCAAAACGTAGTGAGATAGTTCAACTGATGTTAGTTACTGCTGCGTCGGCCGGTATGAGTGAAGAAGTTTACAAGAAGGAGTTAGCAAATCTTGCTAAAAATTTCGGCGATAGCCCTCGCTACGCATTTATGTTGGTCGATTATTATTTTTATGAAGGTAATTTTAAGCAGGCTTTAAATTCGGTTTCTCTTCCGCTCAAACGTTATAACAATGATGCCGCATTACTCGTATTGCGCGCGTCAATTTATATGTCTGCCAGGGACTATGCCAAAGCCTATGCTGATATTGATGCTGCGGTAACCAAAGAACCCAATCTTGAAGATATATACTGGACAGCCGTCACAATGTCATTGAATGAAGGCAATTATCAAAAAACCCTCGATTGGTTGGGCAAACTTGAGACCCAATTCAGTTATGAATTTGTTGAAGAAAATTTTGCAGGGCAGGAGTTGTATCAAGGCTTTGTCGCCAGCAATGAATTCAAAAAATGGATGGCATCCAAAAATAATCCATAGGCGTACACTTTTTTACAAGATAGATCCAAATTACTGCAACTTGCGAAACTATTCAGGTCCAAGCTATTCAGGTTCAAACTGTTCAGGTTGAAACTATCAGTAGTAGCAGTTAACGCTCGCTCACAGCTAATGAAGGGGTAGAGTTATGAAAAAAACAATCTTGTTGATCAGTAGTTTGTTAGTGGTAACAGCTTGTTCAATAAACAAGCCTCATGAAAAAAATCTTGCAGCAGAGGCGACGCTTTTGGGGTTGCAGCAAGTGCAATCCAATTGGCTGGATGCTGTGTATCTGGATAAAGCTTCAATTGCCAATTACAAGCAAGTCATACTTGAATCTTTGGATATGTCGGCGGTAAAAATTCGCAAGCCGAGCAACACCAGTCTTGCTTATGATGCGCCCTGGGAATTAAACGATCAGGATCGAAAACTTTATCAAGAGCGTTATCAAGCCTCGATGAAAAAAGAATGGCTGGATAAAGCAGGGCTCATACAAGTTAATCAGGCATCTGCGAATACTTTAAAAGTAAAAGCAATTTTGGTTGAGATAGCACCGCTCGGTAGTAAAGACGATTCAAAAGGTCGCCCGACTATGACGGAGGTCTACAGTGAAGGCATGGGTACTATGACTTTGAAGTTTGAATTGAGTGATGCCAGTAGCGGAAAAGTCTTAGGTTTGATTTCCGATCAACGCGATTTGGGAAAAGTCTGGGAAGAAAATAATCGCGTGACTTTCAATCAAAAAGTGCGACTGGCGTTTGATGCCTGGGCGAGAAACCTGCAAAAAGAATTGATTTGATTTTGATTTTTTATCTGTAGGGGCGCGCTGCTTGCCGCGCCCTGACCCACAAAAAAACGCATCAACAAAAATCGCATCAACAAAAAAATCCAATAAAAAAAGGGCGCAGCAAGCGGCGCCCTTAGATTAACCACGAATGATTATTCGTGGTTGATTACCATCACATCAGTATCCACTGCAGCAATCAAACGCTCTGCAGTATTACCGCGACGAGTTTTGGTCATGCCGTTTTGGCCGAGGGTACCCATCACAATTAAATCAGCATTAATTCTGGCAGCCAGCGCTGAAACTACTTCAGAGGTATAGCCGTTTTCGACGTGAATTCTGTCGTTGGGTAAACCGGTTTGGTTGATGATCTTGGCGCGATCCGGATAGTTCATTGAATCCAGATAACCGTTAATCACATGCAAATCCGCACCGTAAACTTTGGCGAAGTGTTTGGCTTGTTCGATAATTTTTTTGTTGAGTTCAATTTGAACGTCGCGTTGTGCCTGGAAATTTACCGCAGCCAAAATCACTTTGCGTTGTGCTTTTGCACCCGGGCGAATCAAAACTACAGGGCAGCTAGCGGTCTTTAATAATTCCCATTTGGATTCGGTAAAACCAAAACGGCTTGGATTGGTTTTGGCGTGCACCGGTAAATAAATCAAATCGGAACCCAAACGCTTTGCAGAATCCACAATGGATTTTTGCCATTCGCTAGACCATGACACTTCCAACATAAAGTTGACGCCAGCGTTGGCCAGTGGATTTTTAACGTTCTGTTCGAACCAGGTCAAATCGCGGAATAAACGGTCGTTAGAGGAGCGGGTATCAACTGCATCGCCATCTACCGCAACAAACGCATGTACATGGGGTTTGGTGGTGTGTAGAGCCGAGGTGATGATGGCGCGCTCAAGCGCTATGTGCTGCTCATCATTGGGGTCAACTACAACAAATAACTTTTCAGGTTTGGACATAATGGCTCCTCAGTACCATAGGGTTTTTATCATGGGCCTAGCATAACAATCTGTGGTGGCGAATGACAGTCATTCAATTTCATCCTGTACTGGATTCCATCCGCCCAATTCTTTCCAGCGATTGACTATCACACAAAAAAGCTCGGCAGTTTTTTCTGCGTCGTAAGCCGCCGAGTGCGCATTGCTGTTACTAAATTCCAACCCCGCCGCGCGACAAGCTTTGGCCAGCACCGTTTGGCCGAACGCAAGCCCGGCTAATGTGGCGGTATCAAACACGCTGAAAGGATGAAAAGGATTGCGTTTGATATCGCAGCGGTCGACAGCTGCATTTAAAAAATTCAAATCAAAATGTGCATTGTGGCCAACGATCAAGGCGCGGGTGCAGCCATTTTCACGCACTGAACGGCGCACGGCATTGAATAGATCGGGCAGGGCCAGCATTTCCGGTTCAGCCATGCGGTCCGGATCATCCAAATCTATACCGGTAAAATCCAGTGCAGCCTGCTCGACGTTGGAGCCGTCAAACGGGACCAGATGAAATGAAAAAGTCTCGTGACGATGTAGCAGACCTTCTTCATCCATACGCAAAGTGACGGCGGCGATTTCCAACAAAGCGTCAGTTTGCGCATTAAATCCCCCCGTTTCCACATCGACAATCACTGGCAAATAGCCGCGAAAGCGTTGTGCCATAGGCGAGCAGGGGTCTTTGACGTGTTCAGGTGGGTTCACTGATGAGCTTCCAATTGCCATTGCAGATATTCACCGGCTCGCAGCGGCACCAATTGGGTGTCGCTCATGGGCAGGGTATCCGGCGCTTGCCAGGATTTTTTGACTAGGGTGATAGTGTCGCTATTGCGCGGCAAACCATAAAAATCTGGACCAAAATGGCCGGCGAAGCCTTCCAGTTTATCCAGCGCATTCGCGGCTTCAAAAGCTTCGGCATAAAGTTCGATGGCGGCGTAAGCGGTGTAACTACCCGCGCATCCGCAAGCGGCTTCTTTTTTATCTTTGGCGTGAGGTGCCGAGTCAGTTCCCAAAAAGAATTTTGGGCTGCCGCTAGTCGCTGCTTTGATCAGCGCTTGCTGATGGGTGCTGCGTTTTAAAATCGGCAAACAGTAATAATGCGGGCGAATACCGCCCGCAAGCATGTGGTTGCGGTTATAGAGTAAGTGATGCGCAGTAATGGTCGCGCCCACATTGGAAGGCGCTTCAGCGACAAATTCGGCAGCATCTGCAGTGGTGATATGTTCCAGAACAATTTTCAGGCCCGGAAATTCTTGTACCAGCGGTTTCAAGTTGCGATCAATAAAGACTTTTTCGCGATCAAAAATATCAATCGCAGAATCAGTCACTTCACCGTGCAATAAAAAGTGCATGCCTTCTTTTTGCATGGCGTCCAACACCGGATAAATCTTTTTGAGTTGGGTCACGCCCGAATCCGAATTGGTCGTCGCGCCTGCCGGGTAGAGTTTGCAGGCTTTTATGCCCGCCGCTTTGGCTTTGGCAATTTCGTTGGGATCGGTATTGTCGGTGAGATAAAGCACCATCAATGGCTCAAAATTAATACCAGTTGGACAAGCCGCCAAAATACGTTGTTTATAGGCCAGTGCCTGCTCAGTATTCAACACCGGCGGGACCAGATTGGGCATCACAATTGTTCGCGCAAACTGTTTTGCTGCGTCGGCAACAGTGCGCTGTAAGGATGCGCCATCGCGCAGGTGAATGTGCCAGTCATCGGGGCGGGTCAGGGTCAAGCGTTGTGGAGCAGTTTCTTGGGGTGCCATGGGTATCTCAAACAACCGTGATAAACAGCGGGCATGCTATCAAAATTGCCCTCGAAAAAGAAAACCGATTCACCGATCCTGCCAAATTTATCCGCCGTCAGCGTCTATACTCTCGAAAGTCCCTGATTGCGTCCCTGATTGTGAGTACCTATTTTGAAGTCGATCGTTTTTTTAGCCTGCTTGATTCCCTCGATAACACTGGCGCAGGTTTATTCAACGTCTGTGACCGCGTCGCGTTGGCAACTCGACGCCAGTGCGTTTTCCTGCAAATTGACACATCCGGTCGAAGGCTTTGGTCAATGGATTATCAGCCGCAAGCCTGGCCAAGCTGAGGATATGCGGTTGCGTATGGATGTTGGCCTCAAAAAAAGTAAAAAGCTGCAACTACCGGCTGGCCGCTACACACTTATGACGGCGCCACCGTCCTGGAAACCACAGTTGGTATCTGAAACCTTGGGTAATGTGCAATTGGCAACCGCCGATGCGGATTTGGTTATTCCACAAACCTTTGTGCCCGCGATTTATGCGCTGCTGGAACAAAGCATGCCGGTGATCTTGAGTAATGCCGACAAACCCTTGCGCATTCAGATGCAACCTTATCAATTCAAAGACAGTTACAAGACTTACAAACAATGCGTGAGCAATTTAATCCCTTACACCTTTGAGCAAATTACTCGCACAACACTTTATTATCAGGTCGATGAAACAGCGCTTTCATCGGCAAACAAACAAGCGCTGGATAAAATTTTGCGTTACGCCAAAGCAGATCCCAATCGTATTGTTTCGATGATTATCGACGGCCATAGCGACACACAAACCGATCCCGCCCTTGCCGAAACCCAGGCAAAAAATCAGGCAGACTGGGTCGCCAATTATTTAAAAGAAAATGGCATTGCTGAAGATAAATTAAGAGTACGCTCGCACGCCGATAAATATCCCGTTGCCAGTAATCTCATCGCCAAAGAAAAAGCCAAAAACCGTCGCGTGACAGTTCGTTTGGAAGATGAAGCCATCAAACAAAAAAATGCCGAGAAATTGGCTGAGAAGAAAAAACAGGAAGAAGAAGCCAAAGCCGCTGCTGCGGCAGCGTCCTCAACAAGTAGCTCAACTGCATCAAGTTCACCTCCGCCCGAGTTTGGTGATAAATTGCCAATCGAACTGGAATTGGAACGCATGGCCGAAGGCCAGGATTTGGAGAAGCCTTCGGTTAGTGAATTGCCCTCACCCTAGCCCTCTCCCGGAGGGAGAGGGGGGATTGGCTCCTCCCTTTGAAAAAGGGAGGCGGGGGAGGGATTTTGAGATTTCATTTTTCTAAACATTTTTAAATCCCCCCCCTAACCCCCCCTTTTTCAAAGTGGGGAACTCCCTCTCCCTTTGGGAGAGGGCTGGGGTGAAGGCTTTTAACAATAACCACCAAGGATTTCCCAACCCATGTCGTCTTACCCACACACTATTCATCACAGAGCCAGTGAATGGATGAATCTGAATTAATTCGTCGCGCGCAAGCGGGGAACGCTGATGCTTTTGAGTCTCTTCTGGAGACCCGCTACGACACGCTCTATCGATTTGCGTACAAATGGTGCGGTAACAAAACCGATGCGGAAGATGTGGCGCAGCAGGCTTGTATTAAATTGGCGCGTTCGATTTCGCAATTTCGATTTGAATCGCAATTTACTTCATGGTTGTATCGCTTGGTGATTAATTGTGCGAAGGATTGGCAAAAAACTCAGGCGCGACATGAGTCAGTTGATGTCGTATTAAATGATGATGACGAGAATCTTGAAAATCATTTATCCAGTTCAGTTGCTAGCGACGCTGAAAACACGATTTATCTGCGACAGATTTTGTCATTGCTCGGCACTATGGCCGAAGGTTTTAAAGAAACTGCTTTGTTAGTGCATGCGGAAGGATTAAGCCACGCAGAAGCTGCGGATATATTGGGGGTGAAGGAATCCACCATCTCCTGGCGATTGCATGAAATGCGCAAGCAATTGCAGACTTTTTATTCACCGATTTCTCACGAGGGTTGATCATGAATGACAATGATCAAAAACCGGATATCTTGATTGATTCGCTAAACCAGTCAGTTCCAGCTGCTGACAGCAGTGCGAAAAAACGCGCTATTGCCCTGGCTATGGCCGAGTTTGATCGGGCAAAAAATCAATCTACTCAAGCTGAAACCAATGTTTCTGAAAAAAAATTATTTTCTTTCCAAGGATTTTTGAATTGGCTTCGTCCTACTGGCACAAACCCACAAAGTGCCTCCAGGAGCGATATCATGAAAATGCCATCCCGCAAAACCTTACTCGGTGGTTTAGCCACCGCCAGTGTTGCAGCCGTCGGTTTAGTTATGCTGCAAAACCACAATCCGGTTGTCAGTACATTACCTCAACCTGGTGTAATTGATGAAAACCAATTGGTGGTGCAACAACCTGTTAAGAATGAAATTGATACCAAAGGGCAAGAGGGCTTGTCTGCAACAGCTCAGCCGGAGATGGATGAAAATAAAGAAGTAGTAGTTACAGGGATTAGAGATAAATTAGAAGCTGCTATGGATCTTAAAAGAAATGGCGATGGAGTTGTTGATGCAATTAAGTCTCAAGATATGGGGACACCTGTTAACGAGAGTGTTGCTGAATCGCTACAGCCTGTATCAGTTGTTGAAGCTGAAGAAAAAGCCAAATCTACCGAAAAGAGAATCGCTCGTCAGTGGATAGATAATACTGCAGAGCGCCAGCAAGCCATGATGAAAAAGGAATTTGAGAGTCAATTAGCAGAAAACAAAAGCGCTGAAGCCGAATACGCTGTTGAAGAAGTTGTTGTAACAAATCTTGCACAATCAACGCCTTCAATACCGATGGTAAAAGTGGCGCCCGCAATGGTAGCTGACAAAATGTCGAGCGGTGTGGTTGCTGATATACAACAAACGCAACCAGAAGAATTTCGCGATAGATTCAAAGAATTTAAAGACAACTCAGTAAAATCCGTTGCTGAAGAACCTGTATCGACTTTTTCAATTGATGTCGACACAGCCTCTTACAGTTTTGTACGCCGTATGTTGAATAACGGTCAATTGCCGCAAAAAGATATGGTACGTCAGGAAGAGTTGATCAATTATTTTGATTATCACTACCCAATCTCTGATAGCCGCAAAATTCCATTCACTACCAGTGTCAATCTGTTGGATTCGCCCTGGAAAGATGGTAACAAATTAATTCATATCGCTATTCAAGGCTTTCAATTACCAGCGAAAGAAATTCCACAAAGTAATTTGGTATTTTTGTTGGATGTATCCGGCTCTATGGATGAACCTGACAAGTTACCACTGGTTAAACAATCCATGAGTTTATTGCTGGATACACTGCGCCCGGATGACACAATTTCAATAGTGGTTTACGCCGGTGCTGCGGGTACAGTTCTCGAACCCACCAAAGCAAAAGATAAAACTAAAATTCTGGCTGCGCTCAATAACTTGCAAGCGGGTGGTAGCACAGCGGGTGCAGAAGGTATTGAATTGGCTTATCAATTGGCAGAAGCCAATTTTAATCCTAAAGGTGTAAACCGCATTATTCTGGCAACCGATGGAGATTTTAATGTGGGCCAAACCGATGATTCTGCGTTGCAAGATATGGTCGAACGCAAACGCGAAAAAGGTATATTTTTATCCGTGCTCGGTTTTGGTCAAGGGAATTATCAAGACGCTATGATGCAAACACTCGCACAAAATGGAAATGGCACAGCCGCGTATATCGATACATTAAGCGAAGCACAAAAAGTATTGGTGACTGAAGCCACCAGCAATTTATTCCCGATTGCCAAAGACGTAAAAATCCAGGTGGAATTTAATCCCAATACCGTTGCTGAATATCGTTTGATTGGCTACGAAACTCGCGCATTAAATCGCGAAGATTTTAACAACGATAAAATCGACGCAGGCGAAATAGGTGCAGGCCAACGAGTCACCGCAATTTATGAAATTACGCCAGTGGGTGAAAAAGGTTTGCTGGAACCCAGTCGCTATAAAGCCAGCAGCACAACCAATGATGCACAAGCCAGTGAATATGCCTTTGTTCGCTTGCGTTACAAATTACCCAAAGAAGATAAATCCAATTTGGTTGAAACACCTGTGTTGGTTAAACCCAAAGCAATTAATTCCAGCCTGCAATCCGAAGTGAAATTCAGTGTGGCGGTTGCCGGTTTCGCGCAATTACTTCGCGGCGGACAATTTATGGAAAGCTTTTCTTACGATGATGTGATTAAGCTTGCGCAAGAAAATAAAGGTGCGGATGAATTTGGTTATCGCAATGAGTTTGTGCAGTTGGTGAGGAAGGCGAAGATTGCGAAGTGATTTTCACCCCTCTCCCCAACCCCTCTCCCACAGGGGGAGAGGGGACTTGGCTCTGTTCGATTTTCTATTTGAACTCATATATTTCAAAATTATCTTTTTTCCTTTAGAACTCATATGTTTCAAGCTTCGCCTCTTTTCTCGTTAGAGCTCAAATCTGCTCCCTCTCCCTTGATGGGAGAGGGTTGGGGAGAGGGTGTTTTGGTTTTAAATTAATTTCGGCCAAGGCCCCCGAATCGCGAAGGTATAACCCGGGTTTTGAATGTTCACAAATAAAGTGCTGCCATCGGGTGAAAAACAAGCGCCACAGAATTCGCCCTGACGACTATCAGCGTTCATGGCTAAAGTGTAAATCCGACCCTCTGGTGTCATACCACGTAAATAATTAATTTGATCTTTTGCGTCTGAGTAACTGTCTTCGCAAACAATAATATCGCCCCAAGGGGCGACAGTTAAATTGTCGCAAGCTTCGAGATAAGCACGATCTTGTGATTCGTACACCAGTTGCAATTTCCCGGGATAATCTTTTTCTTTTTTAGTGCCTTCAAATTGGCTGGGAATATATCGCCAAATTTGACCTAAGCCTTTTTCACCACCAGTGGTAGCCGAAAAATAAAATGATTTTTGCGATGAAGAACTTTCTGCAAACACCAGCCCTTCGCCGCGCTCAAATATCGCTGCACCTTGTTGTGCGCCGCGGCGATTCAAATCGCCATTGGGTGAGCGAACTTCTTCGAGATTAATCCAGTCAACAGAAAAATTATCCTGATAAGTTATGCGCTGAGCTGTTCCCGGTTTATTGCGCGTGTCAGCGGTTTTCCAATCGCGAATCACCAGTGCTTGTAGTTGACCACCTTCGGTTAATTTGCCGGGTTTGTTGGGAATAAATCGATAAAACAAACCATCGGCTAAATCTTCTGTCATGTAGATGATGCCGTTGTGTGGATCAACCGCGCAGGCTTCGTGAACAAATCGGCCCATGTCGTAAAGCGGTTCGGCTTTGATTAAACCTTTTGCATGCGCTGGCACTTCAAACACATAACCGTGATCACGCGAGAAGCCCTGATCTTTTCCGTAAATGGTTTCTTCGCAGGTCAACCAACTGCCCCAAGGGGTAGCGCCACCGCTGCAATTGCGCGATGTGCCGATCAAACTTAAATGCGAGGAAATCAATTGTTGTTTTTTTAAATCGTAAACCAGGGTGGTGGTGCCGCCATTGGCGGGCATGCCATCGCGAAAATAATCGAAGGATTTATCACCGCAGAAATCCCGCGCTTTTTTAACATCACCGCCGAAGGCATCAATTTGCCCGGGTGATGAATCCTGTTCATGATTGCAAATCAAAATGCATTGATCCGGTTTATTTTTCACAGTGAAAGCGGCCATGCCATCAGGAATGCCAGGCATAATCAGGCCGTCACTCATTTGTTGCCCGGTTTGGCTGATGATCTGGTAGCTAAAACCTTTTGGCAGGTGCAACAAACCCTTGGGGTCTTCAACCAATGGACCAAAGGGATCAATACCGCGCACAGGATCAATCCCATAGACTTGCGCTTTAGCGGAGAGTTGATGCAAACCCGCAACCGCAAGGGCGGCAGTGGTGGCGTTGCGAAGAAATTGGCGGCGTGATGACATTGCGGGATTCCATCTTATGAGTTTTGGACATTCTGGCTATTTCGACGGGGAAATGCCAACAGTGTTCATCTCAAGTACAGAAAAGCGGGTTCAATATCCGCCGCAATTAGCGAGAGTCTTTCGCTATACTTGCCCGGTTACTTTATTGAATCGAGGCCAGTTCCATGTCCGGATTAAAAAACATGTTACGCGCAGTGGGTTTTGTTTTGGTATTACTCTGGATTCCCGGTGCCCATGCTGGCCAAGTCTTGTTGGTATTTGATAACACCATGAGACCCACCACCAGTTTGGATGCCAAGGCCCGTTCACAAATGATTGTGCGCAGTTTGAAAACTGCTGAAGTGAAACAAGCGGCTTTTTTAATTGATACCTATGATCTGGATGCAATGGATGAGCAACGTTTGTCACTCTTCAGCGATGCCGGGCATTTGTTGGTAAACAAAGGCCATAATCAAACTCTTGTCAGTAAAAAAAATCTCTACGCTATTCAAGCCAATCTGTTAAAAGCGGATGCCTGGTTATTACCCTATGCAGGATATAAAAAACATGTTCATCTGGATTGGTTGAATGAAAATCCCGATACCAGTTTGCAACAGAAAATGATTGAGTTTTTATGCGAGCAGGAATTTCAGTCAGCGTCGTCAGGTAACCTTGCGATGCGTGGTGTGGATGAATATCTGAATCACTTGTATCAAAAGCGCAAAAAATTGGGCAAGCCAGTGAATATGGAAAAATTGCAACAGGCCTATGTCAAGTTGATTCTCGATGATCTGCAATTAGCTGATACCCAAGCGACCATGACTCTGGGCTATTCACCGGTACAGATTCTGACTCTTCAGGAAAATGATGTGACGGCCTATTGTTTATTGGCACTATTGGATGCATTAACCGAGCGGGGTTGGTATTTTGTCAGGGCAGAACAGGCCTATGCTGATCCGGTTGCCAACCCTTTTGGACAATTCGGTTTTGCTACCAATTCGTATCGCAAATTAATTGCGCCCTTTGTGAATGATCATGCCAGTTATGCGCGCGTGATCGGCGAACGAAAAAAACAAGTGGATCAATTACTGCAAACGGAATTGCCGGATTTATTGTTATAAACCTCCAACGAATATTGTGCGAATCAAATGAATATGAAAAAACTGTCGTTAGTCCTATTAATCCTGAGTTTATCGACTCCGGTTTTTGCTCAAAAAACCTTGATCTTAAAAACCGGATTTGAAACCGATGCTGAAACAAAAAAATGGTCATTGATGTATGGTGCAGAAGTAGTCGCCGAAAACGCCCGTACTAACACCTCATCTTTGATGATCAAAGAAGGCGAGGCCTCCATCCGCACACAAAGCCCTTTGAGTGAACAGGGTGTGGTGGAATTCTGGATAAAAACCTCCTCACCTGATACGGCTTACACCATCACTCTGCGTGTTGCCAGCTCGCAAAATAAAGATTCCGAATGGGTGCAAGTGGGGCAAATCACCGGTAAACACGACACCACTGAGTATTATGCGAAGCGTGTTTCAGTAGATGATCCCGGTAAAAAATATTTGCGATTTGATTTTGAAGTCACCAACGGGCAAGTCTGGATGGATGATGTCAGTGTACAAAAAATTCTGTTGGATACTGCACTGCAAAAAAATCAGCAAAAAATTATTACGGAAGTGATGGATAAACTGCGCGCCGATAAAGATTATCAAGTGCAGGCAGATGCATTGCGTACACTTGGAAAAAACTATGCCGCACAAATTGATGTGCAACGCCAATATCTGGAATATGCCAACGGCATTTACTCAAGTGTCACACTGGCTATGGCGACCTCCGAACGCGGCAGAATGGCGAATCCATTGGCTTACGATACCTTTAAGAAAATTGTTGATGACACCAATCTGGTTTCATCACCTTTGCAAAAAGCCCGCATCGCCTCTTTGTTAAAACCTTTGGGTAGCATTGCGACCAATAGTTTAAATGTGATGACACAAGGGGCTTTCTCCGCTTTTGCTGAGCCTTTCAAATCCATAGTTGCCATTGCATTTGAACGATCAAACTTTGAAAACGCCGGTATTAATCGCGCCGCGAGAAAATTCGCAGAAAAAAATGGTTTGGTTACCTATGAAAAAGCCGAAGGCTTTTTAGGTGAAATTGAAAAGGAAATCGTAATGCTGGCGGCTTTGGATAAAGATCTGCAGGATATTCAAACCAAATTAAATCAATACCGTAACGAACTGAGCAAACACTTGCAGGATTCGTTGATTGCCGGTGGTTTAGGGCGCGGGCAAGAAAATTACAATCGTGTACTAAGTAAAGATGAAACTGTGCGCAATCAAGCCTTGCAAGAAATTACCAATTACTTTTTGTTGCAGGCAGAGAGCTATCAAAATCATTCGAGTTCGAATACTGAATTCGTGCAATTTATGATGAAGGCGACACGTAATATGGAAGAAACCCAGGTCTTTAAAGACAGATTCAACCAAATCGCGTCATCGGTCATCACTTACTACGATAAGTTCGAGCGCAGTGTTGCCAAAGAGCAAAATCCTTTCACCAACGAAAAAGATAAAAAAACCTGGGAAATGCAGGCCGAAAAAGTTCGCCATTATTTGCAGGAATCCAAGCAGGCGTTTACCAAGGCGTATATGTAAAACAAAACAAACCCCACCCTGGCCCTTCCCTTCGAAAGGGGAGGGGACAGATTCCACTCCGTGTTGACTTAGGCTGGGAGTACAGTCCCTCCCCCTGGCAAGGGGGAGGTTAGGAGGGGGTCTGGGTCTTTTAATAATTTTTTTAAACAGGTTTTTAACCATGCCCATGAACTGGAATCAACTGCTTTGTGCAGAGCGTTTGGGAAATCGTGTGACCAAACACGAGGAAGGGCGCTCGCCTTTTCATTCGGATCACGACAAAATTATTTTTTCCGGTGCGTTTCGTCGGCTTGCGCGCAAAACACAAGTGCATCCTCTGGCGACCAATGATCATATTCACAATCGCATGACACACAGCTTGGAAGTTGCTTGTGTTGGCCGAACATTGGGCATTCGTGTGGGGGAAGCGCTTTGCAATAAAAAAGATTTTCCATCCAGCATTTTGCCAACAGATATAGGCGATATAGTGCAGTCCAGTTGTTTGGCGCACGATATTGGCAACCCGCCATTTGGTCACACAGGTGAAGATGCTATTCGTAACTGGTTCCAAAAAGAAGGTGCAGAATTTTTACAGCACTTAACGCCAGAACAACAAGATGACATCCGCAATTTTGAAGGCAATGCGCAAGGTTTGCGTGTATTAACTACCTCCGAATATCACCAGTTTCATGATGGCATGCGTTTAACTTACGCAACACTGGCGTCATCGATTAAATATCCCTGGACTTCAACGCCCACTTTGTTAAAACAAAGACCCAAGCAAAATAAATACGGCATTTTTCAATCAGAACTTAATTATTTTCATGAGATAGCGCAAAAAACCGGTTTACTGGAGCGTGGTAAAAATTGGTATTGCCGCCATCCCCTGGTGTATTTGATGGAAGCGGCCGACGACTTTTGTTACGGTATTATCGATCTGGAAGATGGTTTGGAAATGGGCATTTTGCAATGGCAAGAGATTTATGAATTGCTGCTGCCGGTAATTGCCGATTCACCGCAGTTGCAGGACCTCGATCGTTTGTTGAAAAAAGTCAATGACGGACGCAAACCCGCATTGTTGAGAGGCAAGATTATTGATGCCTTTATCAATGCAGGCACTCAAGCCTTTATTGATCATCAGGATGCTTTTTTAGCGGGTGAAGTGGAATCCGATTTAATTTCGCTTTGTGACATCAAAGTCAAAACGGCGGTCAACGCGGCTAAAGATTTGGCCAAGCATAAAATTTTTAATCATTCCCGCCGTGTGGAATTGGAAATTGGTGCTTATGCAGTGATTGGCACCTTATTAAAAACTATTTGTCGTGCTGTCTATGCCTTTTTGGATAATCCGCAACATATGACTTACAAAGACAATCGCGTTATGGCGTTGATTGGCGAAAATAATTTTCATCCAACTGTGTTCCAACGCGGGGCCAATTATCAATATTTGGCACTTATGGCGGTGATTGATTACATAAGTGGTATGACCGATAACTATGCCACCAATCTGGCAAAACAATTTAACGGTTTGGGCGAGTCGAGATATTAATATGCCCTTTGTGATTCGCTGGCGTTGGTTATTTTTGTTGGTTGTTGTTTGTGCTGCGCCTTTCTTTTTTATCGGTGGGCCCAGTGAATATTCACTGGAGATTCATCGCCGCCTTTGGGATTTTGGACACCCCGCTTTTTTTGCCTGCGTCAGCTTGTTATCGATAGGTTTCGGTTTAATCAAAAACATCCGGCATTTTTTTATTGGTTTGTTGATTGTTTTTATCGCCAGTTTATCGATTGAAGCACTGCAGACTTTTGTTGGCCGCGAGGCCAGTTGGCTGGATATCAGTTTTAATTTGTCCGGATTTTTATTGGGCGGATTTTTGTTATTGACCCGACTCTCGCAAAAAATCCTGTTGGTTGTGTTGATTATCTCAGGGCTGTTACCCGGGCTTATCAAACTGGCTAAAAGTGTGATGATGGTCTGGGTGCTGTGGAATAGTTTTCCGGTTTTATTATCGGGGCAAAATTATTGGGAACAACAGGCTTGGGGGAGTGATGTCAAACTCCAACCCATAGACTCTGCATATCAATTGGATTTTTCCGGCAAAATCTATGAATCAGCCGACATGATGGGCTTTATGCAATCCTGGAAGCCCTATAAGTATTTGGTACTGGAAATAACCAATCCGGAATCAGAATCTTTTGAGTTGACGCTACGTATTTCAGACAAACAACATCAAATGTCGATTCAGTCATTTGAGGATAGATTGAATTATCGTTTCACCCTTGAGCCGGGAAATCAGCAGTTAAAAATTCCCATGTCCCAAATTGAAATGGCGCCCGCCAATCGCAAAATGGATTTGCATGAGATCTATTTGCTGAAATTGTTTTTACCGAAAGATGACAAGCCGCGCAGCTTGCATTTAAGACGAGTTTATCTGGAGTAAAACAAACTGGCAGGTGATTAACCTGCCAGTAAGGGATCTAAAAATCTATATCTTCGTAATTATCGAATCCCAAGTCATTTTTGATGCGGCGCTTTTCCAGGCGATCTTCCAGTTTGCGGCGCATTTCCAGGGTTTGGGCGTTAGCCTCTTTGGCAGAGAGCTTCGGCGTTGACTCATCGTCTTCCATTTCGATACTGGATTCACCAATCAAATCAGCATCTTGTGAATGATCTACATCTACAGACATAAGGTTGCTCCAAC
Organism: uncultured Cellvibrio sp.; assembly: GCA_966252135.1. Classification (GTDB taxonomy): domain Bacteria; phylum Pseudomonadota; class Gammaproteobacteria; order Pseudomonadales; family Cellvibrionaceae; genus Cellvibrio. The sequence continues at coordinate 155,809 of CBINNU010000008.1, forward strand.
GTTGATTAGGGCGATGTTTTTTGACCCGCGCTATTTACCATAGACCCTCAAAAAAAAAAAGAAAAATATTTTTCTTTTGTCTCTCTTATGCTGTTTAGTTTGCATGGACCGCAGCTAAACTGATGCAAACTCAATAAAAACTCAGGGGGGGCCAGCTGTGACCAACAGTAAACTCGGGATTCTTGGTTGGCGTGAATGGGTGAGTCTGCCGCTGCTGGGTATTTCTGCAATTAAATCCAAATTGGATACAGGGGCTAAAACCAGCGCCCTGCACGCGACACAAATCCAGAGCTTTAAGGATGAATCAGGCAAGCTTTGGGTGAGTTTTGTGGTGGAAGCCGATCAAGCCTACCCCTGCAAAGCCAAAGTGAAGGATCAACGTTCAGTTAAGGATTCCAGCGGGCATAGCCAATTGCGTTATGTTGTCGAAACCAATCTGCAAATGGGTGATGATATTTTCCCCATCGAATTAAGTTTGGCCGACCGGGCCGATATGCGATTTCCCCTGTTGCTGGGACGATCGGCGCTTAAAGGCCGATTTTTGGTTGATAGCCAGGCGTCCTTTTTGTTGGGCGGCAGTGTGGATGTTCCCACATCGCAGGATTAATCATGAAAATCGCCATACTCTCCCGCAATGACAAACTCTATTCCACTCGCCGCTTGATTGAAGCCTTCGAGGCGCGCGGTCATCAAGTCTGTGTGATCGATATATTAAAGTGCTACATCGACATAGCCTCCGACAGCCCGGCGATTTGGTATACGGGCGAACAACTTCAGGGTATAGATGCTGTCATCCCGCGCATAGGTGCCTCGGTGACTCATTACGGTTTGGCGGTGATTCGTCAATTCGAAATGATGGGTATCTATTGTTTGACTGAATCCATTTCACTGGCGCGTTCACGCGACAAATTACGCGCATTGCAATTGCTGTCACGCGAAGGTTTGGGTTTACCCAAAACCAGTTTTGCACACAATGTTTACGACGCACGCGAATTAATCAAATTAGTCGGCGGCGCACCATTGGTATTAAAACTTTGCGAAGGCACTCAAGGGCGTGGGATAGTTTTGGCTGAAACACAAAAAGCCGCAGAAAGTGTCATTGAAGCGTTTACCGAAGCCAAAGCCGAATTTTTTGTACAGGAATTTATCGCCGAAGCGCGTGGCTGCGATTTGCGCTGTTTTGTGATTGGCAACAAAGTCGTTGCGTCTATGGTACGCCAAGCAGAAGAAGGTGAGTTTCGATCCAATTTACATCGCGGTGTAGATCTATTGCGCTCCAATCGCGGGCCACTGGTAATGGAAGTTAATTCATCGCCGGGATTGGAAGGAATCGAAGCGGTATCAGGAATAAATATTGCGGATTTAATTATTGAATATTTAGAGAGTGAATTTAATAAGTAATTTTTATAGAAAAGGTACAAGACATAAAAAAATCGTAATGGGAATCCCTATCACAATTTGAATGAGATACGGTATTCCATACCGAGTAAGCCACAGTCTTTCATGATATAAATAGGAAATTATTCCGCTGATGCTAATTACACTAAAACTTAAAATTAATAAGCAATATTGAGCTCTAAATATCCATGAGTAATATTCAGGTAATGGATCATGCATCCCGTTAGGGCTCGGCCATATAAACGACATAATAAAAGCAATTAGCAAACACAAAATGGAAAAAGACAAGCTCAAAACATAACTGGTTTTAGCTTTCATGAATATTCCCGAACTTAATCAATTCAACGGCAATTGAATATTAAAAGTAGTGCCGTACACCTCATCTGACGTCACCGCCATATGCCCACGGTGATGATTGGTGATAATAAAATAAGAATAAGATAAGCGTTGTTCAACCGGATAAGTGTTGTCATCAGCGTTGATCGCAAAAAACGGCTGGAATATATCCAGTTGTTCATCAGCCGACAGGCATCTACCGTTGTGTCGTATTTTGATCCAGAGTGAATCGAAAAACTCGTTAATTTCTATATGAATTTCCGGTGCTTTGTTACCGAGGGTGGATTCCTTCAGCGCGTAATAAGCGCTGCGCAACAAGCGCACAAAGACTTGTGATAATTCAGCGGGGAAGCAATCAACACTGGTGATGTTGGAATACTGGCGAGAAATTTTGATTTGTTCAAAAACCAAAGTATCCACATCGGAAAATAATTTTTTTGCTAACTCAATCGAGTTATCCATAATTGGGCGTAAATCCGAAAGTTGCTTTTCATCGCGATGGCTGTGTGCTAACTCCAACAAATTATGCGCAATAGCTGAAGCTTGCAGTCGGCTTTTCTCGGCGTTATCGATTTTACTTAAGAGTGCTTGATGCTCAGGTGAGTCGGCGATTTCTGTTTTGGCAATCGCCAAGGCTTTGGAAATAGATTGCAAGGGAGCATCAATATCAAACGCCATGGCAGATGCTAATTCACCCATAGCGGATACTTTGTCGCGCTCCGCTAATTTATTTTCTGCTTTGACTTGTTTGGTTACGTCATCAATCAAAATCACAATGCCGGATTCAGTTTTGGAATGCAGCGAATAAAAGGTGATGTCAAAACTATATTGGCCTTGTTGGCTGTGTTTGAGTGTAGTGGTTTGTTTGGAATCCAAAACCGATTTAACTTGTTCCGGTGTAAAAGTGATTGCGGGGTAAACTTCCCACAGATTTTTTCCAAGAACTTTATCCAGTGGTCTGCCAGTTATTTCCTCTGCAACGCGATTCCATTGGGTAATTTCCAAATTTTCATTCAAACCAATCAACATAATCGGCATGGAATTAACGATGCTGGCGATGTAGGCTTCGCGGTTTTGCAATTGTTCGGTGCGTCGAATAACTCTGTCTTCGAGTGTGGCTTTTATGTCGCGCAATTCGCGATTGGATTTGGATAATCGACGCTGTGCAAAGTACAAAGACAAGATCACAACAGACAATAAAATAATCAACACACCGCTGGAAAAGTTGGCAACGTATTGCCAGCGAGTGGAGCCGTCCTCATTTTTAAATACATCCAAAACACTGGCCAGAGCGGGCGCGCTGGCAAAGAAAAGGCAACCGGATGCTAACAGGGATTTCGCAAAATTTTTCATAGAGGGAATCACGGGCAAATGAAGTGTGGGGGATTCTAGCGGATAGGCTGAGTTAAATCGACTCGTCACTGCTACCCAAGGCCCGAATAAATGCGTGAGCTTCCAAACCTTTTTTGGGTCTATAGAGGCTGGCGGATCGACCGCGGCCACTTTCAGCCATGCCTTCGCCGACTTCTTCCAGAAAGTCGACTTGTTGTAAACGGCGGCGAAAGGATTTTTTATCCAGAGTTTTGCCCAGTATTTCTTCAAAAGCTTGCTGCAATTGGGTGAGGGTAAAGGGCGAGTTGACAATAAACGCGGGTAACAATGAATAACCGGTTTTATTACGCAAACGCTCGCGCCCCAGTTGGATCAATTCAGCGTGATCAAACGCCAGGTTTAATTCAAGAGCTTGTTCCAGCGGCCACCAACGAGCGTCACGCACACTCGCGACAAATTCCGCTGTCGGCGCAAAAGGAATTAACGCCATAAATAAAGAAGTAACCGACCAGCCACGAGGGTCGCGTTTGTTGTTGCCCAGTGTGCACACCTGTTCGAGATAGGGCGCTTTAACACCAGTTTTTTCAGTCAATTTGCGCAGCGCCGTGGCTTCCAGATCCTTATCATTTTTAAGATCAATAAATCCACCCGGCAAAGCCCAACGATCTTTGTGAGGAAAGTCCGCACGCTCAATCAATAACACCTGTAACTTACCGCTAATCAGGGTAAATACACACAAATCCACCGACACCAGCGGCACATCATAATCATGAATGTTGTAATGTTTGAGGAACTCTTTTTCGGTGTTATACATGCTGGCCTCAAAAACAAAATAAAAAGGGTTGATATTAAGTGGCTAATGGCCAATAATTTGCCTTGCGGATAAAGCAGTGTATCCAATAAACGACTGAACTAACATAGATCTACCGCAAGAAACACAAGGGGATAGACCCCTTGTCCACTAATCAGATTGCAAGGGGTTTGCAATGCATCAATATGATTTCGCTGTTTTTATTGGCCGTTTTCAACCTTTCCACGCGGGCCATTTGCATGTGGTGCGTCATGCATTGGAACAGGCGGATCAATTAATCTTGTTAATCGGCTCAGCCTGGCAGGCGCCTAATGCGCGTAATCCCTGGAGTCATCAGCAGCGTGAAACTATGGTGCGTGCTTGTTTGAGTGGGCAAGATAACAAACGATTAATCTGTTTACCCTTGATGGATGTGCCTTATAACGATGAAATCTGGGTTCGCAATGTGCAAACTACAGTGAACGGCATCATCACTGCGCATCACAAGCGGCCACACAAACCAGCAAGAGTTGCTTTGATTGGTCACAAAAAAGATCAAAGTGGTTTTTATCTAAATTTGTTTCCGCAATGGGGTAATATTTCTGTTGAAAATTTTCAAGCAGTCAGCGCCACTCCATTTCGCGAAGCCTATTTTTCTGAAAAAGCCGATCAAATATTGAATGACTGGCAAGTCAAAAATTATATGCCACCAGAAGTTGTAAACTGGTTAAAAGAATTTGCACAAAATAATCCGGTTTATCAACATATCTGCGAAGAATTATTATTTATCCAAAAATATAAACTCGCTTGGAGTAAAGCTCCCTATGCACCGACCTTTGTTACGGTTGATGCAGTGGTGGTGCAATCCGGTCACGTTTTATTAGTTGAGCGAAAATCCAATCCCGGTAAAGGTTTGTGGGCACTACCCGGCGGCTTTGTGAATCAGGACGAGCGTTTGCAAGATGCTTGCTTACGCGAACTACGCGAAGAAACCAAATTAAAAGTGCCTCAACCAGTATTAAAAGGTTCAATTAAAAAACATGGCGTGTATGACGATCCTTTCCGTTCAGCGAGAGGCCGAACTATAACTCACGCATTTTATATAGAACTGGAGCCCCAGGCAGAACTGCCCAAAGTAAAAGGCAGCGACGATGCCAAAACCGCACAGTGGATTCCCTTGGGCGAATTAAATCCACAAACCATGTTTGAAGATCATTATTTTATTATTGAGGATATGTTGGGGGCGACTTGATGGAAAGTGTTGAAGAGTTGATAACAAAGATAAAAACTGGATCAAAATTCAGCTATCTATTTTTTTGGGGTCATAAGACCACAGGGATAATTACAAAAAGCTGTTTCAGCCAATGGTATCCATCGACTTTTGAGCTAGACGGGAAAATGTACGCTACTGCTGAACATTACATGATGGCGGAAAAGGCCAGATTGTTTTTGGATTTTGATACTGAACAGAAAATTCTCGAATCTTCTGACCCATCCCATGCCAAAGCAATGGGACGACAAGTCAAAAACTTTAGCAATGGTGTATGGAGCCAAAAGTGCTTTGAAATTGTTGTGAGGGGAAATACTTTGAAATTCATGCAAAACCCGGAATTGAAAAACTTTCTAATATCAACAGGTAATAAAGTGCTGGTTGAAGCAAGCCCTCTTGATCCTATATGGGGGATTGGTCTGGCTGAAGATAGTATTGAAGCGAAAGATCCTCTGTTGTGGAAAGGAAAAAATTTACTTGGATTCGCTTTAATGAAAGTAAGAGACGAGTTAATACCCGGTAAATTATTGGTATAGGGAACCAGCAGATGGAATATCAATTATACGTCGAGCAACTAGCTCGCTGGCCAGTTGAAGGCCAACACATAATGGCCAAGTTTGATGAAGAAACTATTTCAGTTTACCAGGCATATAAGCCATCAATTGCCGATTACGCTTGCGAACATCAACAATTTGGTGGTGAATTTAGTTTCACTCGGATGAGTTGGATTAAGCCAAATTTTCTGTGGATGATGTATAGATCAGGCTGGGCAACTAAAGAGGGTCAAGAAAGGATTTTGGAGATTCGAATTAAACGGAGCTTTTTTGAAGAGATCTTATCCCTTGCGGTTCCATCAACTTATTCAGCAGAACAATATTCTGCTTATGCTTCATGGCAAGAGGCCGTGAGTCAATCGGATGTCAGATTGCAATGGGATCCGGATCATGATCCGCAAGGTAAAGCATTAGCCCGGCGAGCAATTCAGTTGGGCTTGCGTGGAGCTATATTGAAACGCTATTCAGAAGAATTGTGTTGGATAAACGATATTACTGATTTTGTAATTGATCAAAGAGCAAATGTTGCATTTCCAGAAAAACTGTTGTTACCCCTTGAATCAGTATATGAATGTTAACGGAATGAAAAATCGTGTGATGGGAAGTTTTATAGGCTTGGCCTGCGGCGATGCAGTAGGCACTAGCCTGGAATTCATGCCTCGGGGAAGTTTTCAGCCCATAGACGACATGGTTGGTGGTGGCCCATTCAATTTGTTACCGGGCGAATGGACTGATGATACTTCGATGGCGCTTTTTTTGGCTGAAAGTTTATTGCATCAAAAAGGATTTGATGCAAAGGATCAAATGAATCGCTATTGCAATTGGTATCAATACGGATACATGAGTTGTAAAGATTATTGTTTTGATATTGGTGCGACTGTAGCGTCTGCATTAAATCGTTATCTGCAAACAGGTGATGCTTTTAGTGGCAGTATTGAAATCAATTCATCTGGAAATGGATCTTTGATGCGTTTGTCGCCCATTGCCATGGTCTACAGAAATAATCCGAAAAAGTTATTATCTTTTGCTGCTGATAGCTCGCGAACTACACATGGTTCTGTTGAATGTATAGATGCCTGTAGTTATTTCGCCTCACTATTAGTGTCGGCCTATTCATCTGTTCAAAAAGACGACATATTTGAAATGGATTACCATGCTTCTACAGCAAAGGTTTCACTTATTGCATCAGGTAGCTGGAAAAATAAAGATTACAGCGAATTGAAGGGTAGTGGATATGTCATCCAAAGTCTCGAAGCTGCAATCTGGTGTTTCTATCACTCGAAAAATTTCAAAGATGCAATATTGTTAAGTGCTAATTTGGGTGATGACGCGGATACAACAGCGGCAATTTGCGGGCAGTTGGCTGGTGCCTATTATGGATTGGAAGCTATACCAGGTGAATGGAGAGCGCGGCTGGCTTGGTCTGAATATCTGCATCAAACTGCAGAGAAATTGTACGATTTGGGAGGATCGATTGAAAACTAATATACGCATAGTTTTACTATCAATAATTGTGAGTTTATCGAACTTTGCCGCTGCTCAAGAAATAGAAGAGCTGGTTATCAGTCATATTTATTCGGCAAATGAATCGTCACCAGTGACTTATCAGGATATTGATGAAGATGAGTTGCAAAAAGTGGATTTGCAAGAGCCTTCATTTTTGTTGCAAAAGACACCTTCAATCTTGTCCTATTCGGATTCCGGGTCTTATCAAGGCTATTCATATTTTAGACTGCGCGGCATCGACCAAACGCGAATCAATATGACGTTGGACGGAATTCCATTAAACGAGCCGGAAGATCAGGGTGTGTATTTTTCGAATTATCCGGGTGTGTTTGGTTCTTTGGATAAAATACAAATTCAACGCGGTGTTGGCACTTCACAAAATGGTACAGCGAGTTATGCCGGATCGATTCAACTGTATTCAGTTGATCATAAGTCGCAAGGCTATTCAGAGTTTGAAACTGGTTATGGATCATATGATAGCTATTTTGGTTCGGTAAAATATCTATCAGGTTTGGAGAATGATAAAAGCTTTTATCTAAATCTGTCGGGTGTGAGTAGCAATGGCTACAAGGATCACTCCGGGAATCAATCCTATTCAGTATTTTTTAGTGGACTAAAAGAAGACGATTCGGGTAGTTGGCGTTTATTGGGTTTCAGTGGTGAGCAGAGAAACAAATTGGCCTGGGTAGGCGTAGAAAAAGATATAGTCAACCAATATCGGAGCGCTAATGCCAATACTGAAAACGAACGAGATCGTTACAGTCAGTCATTGATATCCCTTTCTCGTGAACAAAAAATCAGTGATCAGTTGCAATGGGAAACTCGCGTTTACTATAACTGGTTATCAGGTAGTTATGATTTTGATTTCAATAATTTTATAGGTCTTCCATCAACCGATGAATTATTTAATTACGCATTAAAATCGGATTTTTACGGTGGCTACTCCAACCTTTACTATAAGGCGGATGTCTATGACCTTTCATTTGGTATTCACCTAAATAGTTACCAGCGCGACCATATAGGATCTGAAAAAAGCACAGGTAGGCTGTATTCCAATAGGGGTTATAAGGACAGTTACGCCGCATTCATTAAATATAACTACTACTGGAATGATTTCAATTTTTTTGCGGATCTGCAGTATCGTCAAACCGATTTTGATTATCGGGGTGATGTTGAATTTTCAAAACTGGACTGGCAATTCACCAACCCAAGGCTTGGCCTGAGTTATCAGTTAACCAATAATTGGTTGATTTATTACAGCATAGGCAAAACCGGACGCGAACCAACCAGAACTGATTTGTTTGGTGGTATGGATAATCTGGAATACAACCAAACCGGTGAGCCAGCTTTGTACATTGTTGATCCGGAATCAGTCGTGAATCACGAATCAGGTGTGCGTTATAAATCAGACCAGCTTAGATGGGAAGCGAATATTTTCTATATGGATTTTGACAATGAAATTACTTTGAATGGCAGTTTTGGTCCCAACGGTTTGTTGTTAAATCAGGATGTGGATAAAAGTATTCGCAAAGGTATTGAAACCAGATTGGATTTACAGGTTTCATCTAATTTTGTTTGGAAAAATTCCGCTTCCTATACGCAAGCCAGTGTTCGAGATCAATCGCAAAGATTTTATCCGGTCATGACACCTGAATGGATTGCGTTCAGTGCAGTCGAATATCAAAAAGAAAAATATACACTGGGCATCAATTGGCGGTATCAATCAGATGCTTATATCGATTTGGCTAACACAAATAAAGTAGATGCTTATTCGGTTGTCGATGCCTATAGCGTTTTACATTTAGGTGGATTGGAATTTAGATTCGGTATTAATAATTTGTTTGATGAATTCTATTTGGCTTCAGGCGCAATCAATGCCAGCGGTCAAGCCGCTTATTTTGTTGGTGCAGAGCGCAATTATCATTTTAGTCTCAAGGCCGAATTCTGATGTCACTGTTTGATGTTGGCGCTATTGCTTTTTCGCTGTGGAATTATCCTGTTAGTTATCTTGAGCTTCTGGCGACTGGTTTGGGATTAATATCTGTTTTTCTAGCATCCAAGGAGAGTATAGCTACCTGGCCTACCGGTATTTTGAGTGAAATTGCGTTTTTCTATTTATTTTTTCAGGTGTCTTTGTATGCCGGTATGTTATTACAAGTGATTTTTTTGGTAGTTACTTTGGCAGGTTGGTATGGCTGGCATAAAGGCAAACCTGTCGGAAAAATTCAGCAGTTGAATCCTGTTGTTTGTTTGATAATTTTGATCACTGCATTTGCACTCACGTTTTTATTTAATCAACTAATACAACAACTGCCGAGCTGGTTTCCTCATCTAATTAGCAAGCCTGCAGCCCAGTCCTGGATAGATTCATGGGTAGCGGTTACCAGTGTGATTGCGGTGATACTACTCGCTAAAAAATATATTTTTTCCTGGGTATTATGGATTCTGGTTGATCTTGTCAGTATATATTTATTCTGGAATCAAGCCTTGTATTTGCTCGCTGTGGAATATTGTATTTTTCTAGTCATGGCCATTTATGGTTACCTGAATTGGAGAAAATTAATTGCAAGCTAAAGGATTTGTTTTCGGCAAGTTTTATCCTTTACATCTTGGCCATTTGGCTATGATTCGTTTTGCCGCCCAACAAGTGCAGCAATTAACTGTGTTGGTCTGTTGTAGTAATCGAGAAACCATTGATTGCCAAACGCGTGTTGATTGGCTGCAATCGGAGCTATCCGATAATCCTGCTATAACAATAATTTCTTACTGTTACGATGAATCTGATCTGCCTAATACATCTGTATCGGATCCCGATGTGTCTGCCGTCTGGGCAAATATATTTATGCAGATATTGCCGGATGTTGATCTGTTGGTGACATCAGAAGACTACGGCGATTATGTTGCAAGTTATATGGGCATTCGCCATATTTTATTTGACAAATCCCGACAACAGATTCCTGTTTCTGCGACTCATCTTCGCGACAATATTCTGGGTAACTGGCAATTTTTACCTCAATCAGTCAAAGCCAGTTTTCAGAAAAAAATTATTATCAGTGGAACTGAATCAACGGGTAAAACAACACTTACTCAATTCCTGTCCAGCATCTTGCCTGCAACACCTGTAATAGAAGTTGCTCGCCAACTGATTGCCAGCTCACAAAATTTTTCATTTGAAGATTTATATAAAGTTGCAGATGCGCATACAGATGCTATTTGTCAGGCAAAACAATCGGGAGCGCCACTGATAATTGTTGATACTGATATTTACGTCACTCAATCCTACGCACAATTTGTATTTAATCGCCGCCTGAATTTATCGAACTATATCTACAACGAAAACCAGACGGATTTACGTTTGTATCTGGATGCCAGTGTGCCTTTTATTCAAGATGGAAGTCGATTAAACGAGTGGGATCGCGAGCGTTTGGATGCATCACATAAACAAACCCTTCAGGCTTATGGGCAAGCCTATTCGGAAATTACCGGTGCGGATTGGGATAAAAGGCAGCAGCAGGCCCTAGATAAAATCAAAACCCTGTTTGACATTCAATGGCATCAATAAAAAAAACTTGACAATATGGTGGCCTAAAGCCACTATATGTCTGCGACCTGAATTAATATCGACTTTATGATGGCCGTGGATACCGGATAGACCGGTGTTGATTAATAGGATTGGAGGATTTCCATCATGCACAACCTGATTTTAAATACCGATTCTTACAAAATGTCTCACTATCTTCAGTATCCGCAAGGCGCGGAATTGGTATCAAGTTACATTGAAAGTCGCGGTGGTGTTTATCCTGAAGTGACTTTTTTTGGTTTGCAGATGTTTCTTAAGCAATATCTCACCAAGCCCATCAGTCAGGCGGATATAGATGAAGCAGCAATCGTCTGTCAGGCGCATGGTGTGCCGTTTAATAGGGAAGGCTGGCAGTACATTTTGGATCAACACCAGGGATTTTTACCTCTGGAAATTGAAGCTGTTGCAGAAGGTACACAAGTGCCGGTTGGAAATGTGTTGGTGCAAGTGATCAATACTGATCCCCAATGCGCATGGGTCACCAGCTATATAGAAACCGCGTTGCTGCGCGCAATTTGGTATCCGACAACTGTTGCAACTGTCTCAAAAAATTGTAAGAAAATTATTGCGCGTTATTTGGCAGAAACTGCTGACGACTTGAGTGGTTTGCCGTTTAAATTGCATGACTTCGGCGCGCGTGGTGCAAGCTCTGACGAAAGTGTTGCCATCGGTGGTCTTGCACATCTGGTCAATTTTATGGGCACCGATAGTTTGTCTGCGATTATTGCTGCAAGACGCTTCTATGCTGTTGATATGCCCGCATTTTCTATTCCAGCGGCGGAACACAGTACTATCACCAGCTGGGGTCGCGATGGTGAAACGGCTGCTTATGCGAATATGCTGAAACAATTTGCGGGCCCGAATAAGTTGGTTGCAGTGGTGAGTGATTCTTACGATATCTGGAATGCAATCGACAATATCTGGGGCGGCGAATTAAAAGAACAGGTCGAAAAAAGTGGCGGCACTCTGGTGATTCGTCCCGATTCTGGTGAGCCGGTTGAAGTTGTGCCTTTAGCGCTTGAAAAATTAATGGATAAATTTGGTTACGGCATCAATAACAAAGGCTACAAAGTATTACCACCTTGTGTACGCTTGATTCAAGGCGATGGCGTTTGCGCTGCGTCTATTGAAGCGATTTTGGCTGAGATGAAAAAACGCCAATTAAGTGCTGATAATGTCGCCTTCGGCATGGGCGGAGAACTTTTACAGAAAGTGAATCGAGATACACAAAAATTCGCTATGAAAGCCTCTGCTATTTGCGTCAAAGGTGAGTGGAGAGATGTGTACAAAGATCCCATCACTGACCAAGGCAAGCGTTCTAAAAAAGGTCGATTGGCATTAATTAAAGAAAATGGAACTTTCAAAACGGTTTTGAAAAATCAAATCGCTGTTGACGATAATCAGTTAAAACCAGTGTTTAAAAATGGAAAACTGTTAATTGATTTAACCTTTGATCAAGTCAGAAAAAACGCTGCGGTCTAATTCCTCTCCTTCGAAGGGGTGCCCGCAGGGCGGGGGTGGTCAGATCTTCACAGGAGATCATGCTATGCAAACTGAAAAAATTTCTTTCACAAAAATCAAGGACGATATTTTTATCGCAGATAATTTTCTAACAGAATCAGAAATAGACCAGTTCATAGACATCAGTGAATCAGAAGGATACGTTGCTGCTGATGTAGATGTTCGCGGTGAAAGACAAATGATTTCTTTGATTCGTGACAATGACAGAGTTGATTTGCAATCAGATGAAATTGCCGATTCGCTGTGGCAACGAATTGATACCAGTAGTCTTCCGCTAGTTGATGGTTTATCGGCAGCGGGTTTGACGCCTTACCTACGATTTTACCGTTATCAGGGTGAACAGAAATTTCAATTTCATAAAGATGGCAGCAAGGAACATCAAGGCAGAAAAACCTACTATACCTTGCTGATCTATTTAAGTGACTTGCCTGACTCGGGTGCGACCTGTTTTCGCGATGGTCGTTATTCAGTCTATCCTGAACGCGGCAAAGCATTGTTGTTCAAGCATGACTTGTGGCATGCCGGTTTGCCGGCAAAAGATGCAATTAAATATGTGCTACGCGCTGATATGTTGTTTGGATAGCTATCGATTATTAAAAGAAGATCGGTATTAATTGAAAGGGTGAATTTGCTTTTTGGGCAAACAAGAAAAAAGGCTGCGGACTGATTCCTCTTGTTGGGGGGCTGTGCTAGGATCGTTATTGGCATTTCTGTGCCAGCAACTATCTAATAATATAATTGAATGGAGTTTTTGTATGTCTATACGCGCGCTATTTACCCTTCTGTTAGTTACTGTTTTATCTGGTTGTGCTGTCAATAAAATGGAAGCTCAGGTATTCCCTGATCAGGATCTTGGTAAAGTTAATAGTTTTTATGTTGTTAAACATGACGCTGATGAACGTGGTGTCAATGATCTTATTGTCAAAAAGCTGTCATCTCTTGGCAAACAAGTATCTACTGGAAAAGCAGCAGAGGCACCAGCTCAGGTTGACGCATTGGTGACCTACACTGACAAATGGATGTGGGATATGACCATGTATATGATCGAGCTCACGATCGTAATTCAGGACTCCAAGGATAAGTTTCCTATCGCAAAAGGTTACTCCATGCACACTTCGTTAACACGATTGTCTCCTGAAAAAATGGTGGACGAAGTCATTACCAATATCTATAAAAAACAAGCTGAATAACTCGGGGTGAATTATGTATCGTTTAATAAGTTTAGTATTTGCTTCAATATTAATTACCGGTTGTGCTTCTCCGACTAATCCTATTGCAATGGCGCCAACGAGTTATGTACCTGAAAAGGTTCAGCCTTATTCCGTTAGTGTTAAAACTGTAGGGGGACAGGAGACTTCTGCACTTGGTAAATCCAGTGTGTCAGATGCTGACCTTAAAGCAGCAATAGAAGAAACAATTTTAAAGACCAAGGCGTTTAAGCAGTTAGTTAAAGTGGGTGATGCAGATTATGAGTTGTCCGCTACTATCATGACTGTTAATCAGCCTTCAATGGGATTCAGCTTTACAGTTAAAACAGATATTGCCTGGAACTTGAAAAAAGTTGGTGGGGATATTGCTTGGAGGCAAGTTATTCATTCTGAGCACACTACGGGCGCGGGTGAAGCATTTGCCGGTGTGAAGCGTTTACGTATGGCTACTGAAGGTGCAATTAAGAATAATATTGAGCTTGCATTAAAGGAAATAGCTACGCTTAGTCTCTAATTTTTTACTTTTATTTGATTGAGTAAAACAAAAACCGACAGAAGAATCAATTTTTTGTCGGTTTTTTTATGGATAACTATGAAGCCACTCATTGATCTAACAAAATCCCTCCGCCAGTTTGATGCAGAAAAATATCTTTCCCATAAAGCATCTTTAATTAATCAATTTTTCGTTAACAATAATTTGAATGCTTGCGTATTAGGTGTTTCCGGTGGGGTGGATTCGGCGGTTTGTTTGAGATTGTTGGAAAAGGCGAGTCAGCAGGATCATTCGCCAATCAAAAAAATTGTCGCTTTAATTATGCCAATCTATTCAGAGGGAACCAGTGAGCAGGATTTGGCGACATCGCGTGCTTTGGAATTGGTTCAACAGGCTGGATGTGAATATCGGATTCAGGATCTCACTAATGCGGCTGAAGCCTATATCAAACAAGCGAATAAGCATCAGGATTCATCTGCATGGGCTGCGGGTCAATTAGCCAGTATTGTGCGCACGCCTTGTTTATATTTTCATGCAGCACTTTTGCAGCAGCAGGGTTTTGCATCATTAGTTGTGGGTACAACTAATCGCGATGAGGGTGCCTATTTGGGATTTTTCGGCAAAGCGTCTGATGCTATGGTGGATTTGCAGCCTATTGCTGATTTGCATAAATCAGAAGTTTACCAATTGGCCGATCTATTGAATGTTCCTGAATCGATTATGCAATCAGCCCCGCGGGGCGATGTTTGGGATAATAAAACCGATGAAGAAATGATTGGCGCACCCTATTGGTTTGTTGAGCTCTATTTGTTGATGAAAGAATTTAATCTGCTTGATGATTTTATTCTAAATAACTATTTGTGCTCTGCTGATCGTGAAATGTTTTGCCGTTACGCTGCTGCGGTTGAAAAGCAGCATCAAAAAAATGCACATAAATATCAGGTAGGTAATCCGGCGCATTTTATTGATTTAATGCCCAGAAAAATTCCTGGAGGTTGGCAATAGTGAATTGGCAAGCAACGATCAATTGTGCAAAGCCCGATATGCAAAAATTGTTGGCGGGTTGGGAGCCATTGGTTGTGCCGGACCTAGATGACAATTCCTCACCCAAACCTCATAGTCATCCCTGTGCAATCTGGATTGACGATTTGCTGACTCAGTCCGAGTGCGACGCACTGATTAGCTTGATGCAATCATCGCCCCAATTATCACCAGTCAATTATCAAGGTAATCCAAAAAATCATGATGAAAATATTGGATCTGTACGAACCAATATTTGGTCACCGGAATTGGCTGCCGGTATTTGGAAAAAGCTTTCACCTTTTGTCGATCCCATCAAGACGGATGAATTGACTTTAACTGATTGGTGGCAGGGGGATAAAACCCGATGTGAATGGCGCGCTGTTGCGGTGTCGCCATTGATGCGGTTTATGCGTTATGACAAGCATGGAAAACATTGGCCGCATTATGATGCGGGTTTTATTTATCCTGATGATAATTTGCGTAGTTTGATGTCTCTGGTGATTTATTTGACCAGCCATGATCAAGGCGGCGAAACGCGTATGCTGGACGACAAACAAACAGCTGCAATCTGGTTGCGTGATCATAGTGATTGGACTTGCGAAGCGGATGATAATAATGTATTGATCTCCTGCAAACCGAAAAAAGGACGAGCGCTACTATTTATGCACAGGCAATGTCACGATGTTGCAGAATACACAGGCGACGCCCCGCGAATTATTATTCGTACCGATGTTCTATTTGAAGCCATAACATGAATCAGCAGTGGAAAATAGAACGCGATTTTTTCTATGCCGATCTGTATCAACAGAAGGGGTTTGATTTTATTGAATCGGCAGGATTTTTTTATGACACCGACATGGTTAATCGAGATATAAATCAATCGCTGGATCTTCTCTGCACCCCGCTAGGCTTTGATATTGATCCGACAAAAAAATCTTGTGTGTTATTAAGCACGGGTTCTTTTTGCCCTATGCATTTTGGTCATCGCGACATGCTGATCAAAGCCAAACAACATTTGGAAGAAAAAGGTTGGCAGGTTGTAAAAGCTCATATATCACCCGGTCACGATGAATATATTCAGAAAAAATGTGGTGACCAGTGGATTAACATAGATCAACGCATTCGACTTATTCTGCAGCTGATTGTGGATGATGATTGGTTGGCAATCGACCCTTGGGAAGGCGTTTTCAATCGAGTAGCAGTTAACTTTACTGATGTGATTCAACGCTTGCAGTTCTATATAGAAAAACATTGTCATCAATCCATTCCTGTGTTTTATGTTTGTGGTTCTGACAACGCCCGTTTTGCGCAAACCTTTATCAATAAAGGCCATTGTGTGGTAGTAAATCGACCTGGTTATCAAGCTGAATTTGAAAAATATCGATATTTGGAATCCGATAGAATCGCTTTTGTCGAGGGTAATGCTGATATTGCTTCGAGTGTATTGCGTAAAGAGCAATATCAAGACAATAAAAAAGTATCCTTAAACCTGATATGCCAATCACACCCATTAGAAAGTCATTTAATCAATTTGATGTCTGATTATTATCAGTCGGTTATTCCTGAAATATTGAATCAACCTGTGCAGAGTAACAATTCGTTGCCTGGTATTAGTTTGGATTCGTCTATTGATGCAGAATACCAATTGTCCATTTCGCGTTTGTTTGATTTGGGCGGTATAAGTTTTAAAGGGTTTTCACCAAGACCCGGTACAGCAAGTATTAATCAACAAATCAATTTAATCCCAGCTGGTTTTTATAGATTAATTGATACTGATAGTTTTTCCGGAAAAACGATTGAATTTATTGTTGAGTTATTGGCTGCTAACAAGATTCGGATCGATGATGTACAAACATTATTGCAATCAACCGGTAATGAAATTCTTGATGCGAGAGACTTCTTCCTGGATGCGCCGGATGCAGGGTTGGTGGTGCAATTGCCCAATGGAGAAGTCAGTCGGGCGCCTTATGTACTTCCCTATGTTAATCCCTCGGTGCGATGCTCCTTGCAAAATGCTTTGGATTTTTCAATTCGCATTTGGCAAATGAATCGTGATTATTTTTTCGGCAAGTCTGATCGGCTTGCATCCTTACAAACGAATAAGGCCCTGTTTGTCTATATGGGATTTTCTGAATCGGATAGCTTGGCGGAAATAGCGAATTGGCATTATCAAAAGTTACGTCAATTCGTGGTCGATTGATTCTGCTTGGTATATTATTCAGAGCCCAAGGTTAACCAAAGTTGACCGTGATATTGAAGGGCGCCCGCATATGTCCAATACACCTGATGATCAAAACTTGTTCTTTCAACAGATGAAAGATGTCACGCCTATAAAAGTTGAAGAAAAAGTCACGCTGGCGCCAACTCATCAGGACAAAATTAATATAGATACTCGCCGCAAAGCCGCTACCGCCGAATTGGCAAAAGATAAAAACTTTTTATCTGGCGAATATGTAGAACCGGTTGATCCACTCGCGATTTTGGAATTCAAACGCGATGGTGTTCAAAACGGTGTTTATCGCAATTTGCGTTTGGGTAAATATCAAATTGATGCGCGACTGGATTTGCACCATATGACAGTGGATCAGGCACGCACCGCCGTTTTTCAATTTATCAAAGATTGTATGCAGCACGATATTCGCTGCGCGTTGATTACTCACGGCAAAGGCGAAGGTCGCGACCAACCTGCACAATTAAAAAGTTGTGTTGCCCATTGGCTGCCGCAATTCGAACAGATCCTCGCATTTCACTCCGCGCAGAAACAACACGGCTGGGTGGGTGCAACCTATGTTTTGTTGCGCAAGAGTGAGAAGAAAAAATTGGAAAATTGGGAAAAGCATAATAAGAAATAAATTTTTTTGTAAAAAAACACCCTCTCCCTAGCCCTCTCCCATCAAGGGAGAGGGGCAGGGGAGAGGGGGGGCTTCACTCACCACCAGGTTTCTCAATATCCTCAAGCACCCACTCCAACTGATTATCTTTTCCCTGTTTAAATTCTTCCCAATTCAAAGGCAAAAATACATCCGGTTGCACGCCTTGCGTCGCTACATCCTGAAAACGATAAAAGCGTTTCGAGTGCATAATTTTCCAGTTGGAATTGGGTAAAACAAAAGTGTCTGCGTCCTGATAGCCAACGGGGTTGGACCCTGTAGGTTCGCCGACCAGTTTGGCGTTTAATAATTGTCGGAATTGCGCAGCATTGCTCATGCCGGCTGAAAAGGTTTTTCGTCCTGTGAGTACATAAATTCCATCTCCCCAGTTCAATCGATCACATAAAATTAGTCCCCATGCGAGTGTGAGGCCCACAAAAAAATCACCACCGCCGTTGTTGCGTAAATCAATAATGACATTGTCTATTTGATGTTGATTGAATATTTGGGGTAAGTTTTCAGCGAATTCGCTCATACCTCTGTGTGGGTAAGTATTCAGTCGGATGATGGCGGTTTTCATTTTTGTGTTCAAAAACATTTCCACACCGTCCAGTCGAGTATTGTATTGAATAAAATCTGTCGGTAATTCGGGTTCAATTCTCGTCAGCTCGGTTGGGTTGTCAGCATTCAAGGCTTTGAGTTGAATGGAATAATTTTTTCCCTGGGCGTCAGCAAAATAAAAATTGGCATCCGTGGGATTCTTGGTGATCCCAAGCCAATAGAGCATCTCGCCTACGCCGATTGTTTCAATCATGCGCTGTTGTTGGGAATAAGTGTTTTCTACGGCTTGTAGTAATGGATTCAGTTGTTGAATGATGTTTGCAGCGGGTGTGTCATTTACAGCTACCAATTCCATACCAAGCAAATGTTTGTGCTTGGGAGTTATGCCGGTTAAATAGATCTTTCCATTATTCATATAAAATTCCACTGGAAAACGATGGTGAGGATTGCCCCAGTAGGCGAACTGGGTATGCCCATCACCAATTTTTTGGAAGAGGCGCATAAGTGCCAAAGGTGTTGAGCCGGGTTTCTGATTCAATTGTTGTTTGATTAGGTTTAATTCCCGGGTGAATTCTTCTTTGCTGATCTTGTGATAGAGATTGAGGTGGCGCTCTTCAAGCGTTTTGTGCAGATAATCTATGTCTTCTACCCAATCCTCGGTTGTCAGGCTCATGCCTGTTTGTGTGAAAAATAGCAGGCTGATTGATAAACCTAAGAATAAAATTTTAAAAGTTCGCATAACTATCTCCTGGTGAAAAGCGATAGTTAAGTCTGTGTCAGATCTGTTGGTCGTACAGAATCAGGATTCTGAACCTTTTTGTGCGAGGTTTTTAATAAATTGGCTGGGTGTTAAGCCTTTATGCTTTTTAAATGCCGTGTTAAAAGTGGATTTGGCGCTAAAACCTTGCGCCAAGGCTATATCCAAAATTGTGGCGGGATTATTCTTTTGCAGCTCATCGCACACGGCGTCGATCCGCAACCGGTTGATGTAGTCATTAAAATTGTTGCCTGATCCCTGATTGATCACCCATGACAAGGTTTTCTCTTGCAAGCCGCTGTGTGTGGCGAGATCGCGCAGGCTCAGGCGTTCTTGTCTAAAGAGTTGCTGCTGACGAATTAACTCATCAATTTGTGCGAATAGAATATTTGCTTCGGGATCTGTGTCGGTTTCTTTAGGTATTGCTGGTTCGATGATTTCTTCATAACGAGTCATCTGTTGAAAAACTTCGGGTTGGCGAGCGCTCATTAAAATCCAATAGCCGTAAATCAATAGATAGATAAATATATTGATTAAATACCAGTTGTTGGCGAGGGAGTTATTCATGACGGGTTGTAGGTTCAATCGCAACAAATCTTGCAGCATCATTAAAAAGGTCAAGCCTAATAAAATATTGAGCCACTTTAAATTGAGTCGGTCAGCGTCAGAGCGATATTCCTGGGTGGCGCGGTGATAACGCCCTAATAATGTTGCTGAAGCCAATAAATAAATAGCCTGGCTGATACTGCCTAAAAAAATAATCAGTTGCGGCCACTGCATTAACGCAAGCGCCAGCAACATAGGTAAAAAATGAATCACTTGTTTGGTGTTAGGTGCTTGATTGTAAGTGAGTTGCCGACAAAACAAATAAATCGCTGGTCCGAAACCCAGGGTAAATATGGGTGTGATTATCAGCCACTGGCGAACCTCTGTTCGTTCTTCCAGCAAATTCAAAATCATTAATGCGATATCCAGCATCAATAAGAGTTTCAGGCTGCTGAAGTTGGGCTTACCCCAGACCAACAATATGCCGAATAGCGAGAGGCCAATCGTCAGTAAATGCAGAATGTTGACGGGTTCGAGGTACATAGAGTGTCCATTAGGGTAGGGTTGGGCAGCATTTTAATGGCTTATACCAATTCTTCATGCTTATTTTCTGATTTCGTGGCTTGATCCTATAAAAAGCCATAAAGTCTATATAAATCAGTCCTTTGAAATTTAATTTCAGCGATAAAAAATATTACATGTAAGTATTGAAATATCACATGTAATAAATTAATGTTCGCCACATGCAGAAAAAGTCATCAGCTCATTACCAGCGAGAATACCGAAACCGCCTGCGCGAGCAGGGGTTGGTCAAAAAAGAGGTGTGGATTCTCCCGGAGAATGCGCGCCGCCTGGCGTTGCTGGAAATTGAGTTGCGGGTTTCTGCCAAACAGCGTGTTTCTAGTGTGTCTTTATTAACCAAAGGAGAAGATCGAATGAATGAGCCGGTTGTTCGTTGGACTACACAAAGCCTGTATGACGCGCTTGTAAAAGCGGAATTGTTCACGTCGGGCCGCGCTGATGTCGAATTAATAGATGGCATTGCACCTGTGTTGCATTTAGTGATGAACGAGTACGGCGATTTGCCATTGTTTCTGACTGTGTCAGGTGAGCAGATTTTAGTTGAAGCTATGTTGTGGTCGGCATCGGATGTAAAAGATGTCGCCATGTTCAATGAAACTGTGTTGCGTACACACAAATATTTTCCTTTGTCGAATATCAGTCTCGACAAGGTGGACGGTGACAATTGTTATCAAATGTATGGTGCGCTGAGTTCTGCATCCAGTTTGCAAGATGTGGTATTTGAAATTGAAATTCTTGCATCCAATGTGATTCAGGCAACTCAGGCATACAGTGAATTTTTAATCGGGTAACGGAGGCAATATGAACATCTGGGCAAAAATGATCACCGCCTTGCGCGGTGGTGTCAACGAAGCAGGTGAGGCGATTGTTGATAGCCAAGCCTTGCGTATTTTGGATCAGGAAGTGCGTGATTCCGCTGAAGAGCTGAAACGTTCCAAAGATAGCCTTGCTGAAATTATGGCTCGTCAAAAATTGGCGGAAGAAAAATGCAATCAAATTCAAAAGTCGATTGCTGAGCACGAAACCTATGCTGTTAAAGCGCTGGAAAAAGGCGATGAAAAGCTTGCATTGGAAGTGGCTGAGCGTATTGCTGAATTTGAAAACAATTTGGCAACTGAAAAAGAATCGGTAACTGCTTATATTGAAAGCGTTGAAAAATTGCGCGTTGCGATTAATCAGGCAGAAAAAAATCTGAAACGACTAAAACAACAAGTCGATACAGTAAAAGCCACCGAGCATGTACAAAAAGCGCAATCAGCTGTTGCAGAGCGTCATAGTGGAACCAATTCCAAAATGCAAACGGCAATGGAATCGCTTGAGCGCATTAAAGAGCGTCAAGCCTTAAAAGATGCGCAAATTAAAGCAGCTGGCGAAATGGCAGCAACGACTGGTGATGACTCTTTGAAAACCAAACTTGAAGCGGCGGGTATCGCAACTAATGGATCATCGGCGAGTTCGGTGTTGGAAAGAATTAAAAAGAGTCAAACACCAGGTTCGTGACCACCCCGCCCTTTGGGCACCCCTCCGAGGGAGGGGAATTTTTAGTGTGTGCCACATCCCGAGTGAATTCATTGAATTAATTCACTCGGGGATTTAATCAGGTCAGTGTCTATGGATAAGTCATTATGAAAGAAGTGTTGCTGATCAGTGCCAATTTTCCTACGGTGATTTTCACCATTTTTTTGGTGTTATCCGTTTTGTATTGGATATCCGCCATGTTGGGATTTGTCGATCTCAATGTCTTGGATGCGGATCTGCCGCAGCCGGATGGTCACATGAGTTTGAATGCGGGCAATGAAGCCGGTTTTTCGGAAACACTTGCCGGTTTTTTAATGAAGCTCGGATTAAACGGTGTACCGGTCACTATAGTAATTACTTTTTTGGCATTGATCGGTTGGGCAATCAGCTCGCTGTTAAGTCGCTATTCCGGTGTGATGTTTGGTTATGGATGGATTCGATATATCACCGGTATTCCCATTTTTGTGCTGTCGCTTTATGGCGCTGTGCTGTTAACTGCGCAAATCATCAAGCCTATTCGTTCGCTATTTTCAAAGCTGGATCAAAACGTTCAGAAAACCATTATGGGTCAAACCGCTGTAGTGCGTTCGACGCGTGTGGATGATTCTATGGGTGAAGCTTTTCTCGATGATGGTGGTGCCGGTTTGATATTGAAAGTGAGAGCAAGAAATGGTCAAACCTTTGTGCACGGCGATAAGGTGGTGTTGCTGGAGTACGATCAAAATAAAAATATTTATACCGTTATATCAGAAGCCGAATTCCTCGGTCACGATATTTAATTTTGTTACTTGTAGAGTTAAGGAGCATATATGAGTTGGGGTGAATTTTTGGGTAACTGGGCATCTACTATTGGTATTGTCCTGTTTATTTTGCTGTTTGGTTTTGCAGCAATTTTAAAAGCCTTCTATCACAAAGTTGCACAAGGTACAGCTTTGATAGTCAACGACACCAGTGCAACGCCAAAGGTGCATTTTACCGGTGCTCTGGTTTGGCCGATCATCCATAAGAAGGAATTGATGAATATTTCATTAATTACTTTGGACGTAGATCGCCGTGGTCGCGATGGTTTAATTTGTAAGGATAATCTGCGCGCGGATATCACGGTTGCATTTTATTTGCGTGTTAACGAAACCCCCCAGGATGTGTTACGTGTTGCCAAAGCGATTGGTGCTGATCGAGCATCTGACAAAGAGGCGGTCGATCAATTGTTTTCAGCAAAGTTTTCAGAAGCACTGAAGACAGTCGGTAAACAAATTGATTTTATTCAGCTGTTTGAAAACCGTT
>CBINNU010000009.1:0-177151 GCA_966252135.1 uncultured Cellvibrio sp.
TAAGGGCGCCGGATTTTGAATCCGGTGCGTCTACCAATTCCGCCACACTGGCAAGTGGGCGGCATTGTAATGATTTAACCCGGCATGTCAAACCATTTGTAACGGCTTATTGTTTTTTCTTGATGGAAATTCGGTTACCCTTGCCGGCCTTTTTTCCAGCTTGAACAAGTCTTATGCAACGCCAGGATTTTTTTTACTCCCTGCCTGATGAATTAATCGCCCGAGTGCCTGCCAATCAACGCACCGAAAGCCGGTTGCTGTGTTTATCCGGTGAAACGGGTGAGTGGCAGGATCGTCAATTTCCTGATTTATTGGGTCAGCTGAACACGGGTGATTTATTAGTGTTCAACGATACCCGTGTAATACCCGCGCGGCTGTTTGGCCAAAAGGCTACAGGTGGCCAAGTCGAGATTTTGGTTGAGCGAGTATTGGATGCATATAGAGTCTTGGCGCATACCCGATCCAGCAAACCACCCAAGCCGGGTGCTTATATTTGGTTGGACGACGGCGAGACACAATTGCAATTAATTGCTCGCCACAACGAATTGTTTGAATGGCAATTTATGGGTGATGAAACCGCCATCAAAGTGATGGAGCGCATCGGCCATATGCCATTACCTCCTTATATTGATCGCGCCGATGAGCAGGCCGATCGCGAACGTTATCAAACGGTTTATGGCAAACATCAAGGCGCTGTGGCGGCGCCTACTGCCGGTTTGCATTTTGATCAGGCGTTTTTACAAAAGCTCGCAGCAAAAGGTGTGAAGACTGCTTTTGTCACTTTGCATGTGGGCGCGGGTACTTTTCAAAATATGCGTGTTGATCGCATCGAAGAACACAAAATGCACAGCGAGTGGATGAATATTTCTGCTGAAGTCTGTCAGCAAATTATGGAGACAAAAGCAGCAGGTAAACGCGTTGTCGCTGTGGGTACTACTAGCGTTCGCAGTTTGGAAACCGCTGCGAAAGCCTGTAATTTTTCATGGATGGGCGAGAAATCTGGCGAGAGTTTGAAACCCTTTAATGGTGATACCGCCATTTTTATTTATCCTGGATACCAATTTCGATTGGTTGATGCACTGGTCACCAATTTTCATTTGCCGGAATCGACGCTGATCATGTTGGTTTCGGCGTTTGCGGGATACAAAAATACCTTTGCTGCTTATGAGCATGCGGTGAAAGAACAATATCGTTTTTTTAGTTATGGCGATGCCATGTTTATTACGCGCAATCCGGTTGCGGATTTGCCGATCACCCCACCCTAACCCTCCCCTTAGCAAGGGGAGGGGATTGATAGCACTCCGTATTTAAGTAGGGAGTAAAACTCCTCCCCCTGCCAAGGGGGAGGTTGGGAGGGGGTAAGGCTTGGTGAATATTTTTTACGAGACCATCATGACCCGACAATGCTTTATGAATTTTGAATTAGACAAAACCAGCGGTAAGGCCCGTCGCGGGCGATTGAAATTTCCGCGTGGTACTGTCGAAACGCCTGCGTTTATGCCTGTGGGTACATACGGCACAGTGAAGGGCATGACACCAAAAGATGTTGAAGCTATTGGTGCTCATATTATTTTGGGTAATACCTTTCATTTAATGCTGCGTCCGGGAACCGAGGTGATCAAAAAACACGGCGACCTTCATGATTTTATGCAGTGGCATGGGCCAATCCTGACGGACTCGGGTGGTTTTCAGGTATTCAGCCTCGGTAAATTACGCAAAATCACAGAAGAGGGGGTTACGTTTAAATCGCCTATTAACGGCAGCAAAATTTTTATGGACCCGGAAATTTCCATGCAGGTCCAGCGGGATTTGGGCTCTGATATTGTGATGATTTTTGATGAGTGTACGCCTTACCCTGCGACACCTGATCAAGCACGTAAGTCGATGGAATTGTCATTGCGTTGGGCCAAACGTTCAAAAGATGCGCATGGTGATAATCCCTCGGCATTGTTCGGAATAGTGCAGGGCGGTATGTATGAAGGTTTGCGCAGCGAGTCGCTCAAGGGATTAGTTGAAATTGATTTCGACGGTTTTGCCATTGGCGGCTTGTCAGTCGGTGAACCCAAAGAGGATATGTTGCGCATTCTCGATTATTTGCCGCCGCTAATGCCGGACAACAAACCCCGTTATTTAATGGGCGTTGGAACACCATCGGACATAGTCGAAGCCGTGCGTCGCGGTATTGATATGTTTGATTGTGTGATGCCAACCCGCAATGCGCGTAATGGTCATTTGTTCACCTTTCAGGGTGTAATCAAGCTGCGTAACGCTAAATATCGTGACGATATTGGCCCGTTGGACCCAGAATGCGATTGTTACACTTGCCAGAATTTCAGCCGCAGTTATTTGCATCATTTGGATAAATGCAACGAAATGCTGGGTGCGCAGCTGAATACCATCCACAACCTTCGCCACTATCAACTCTTGATGCAACGCATAAGGGATGCGCTCACAGAAGACAGATTTGAACAGTTCGTTACGAATTTTTATCAGCATCAAGGCTTGGAAGTTCCTCCTTTGGCCCCATAGTGTCTTTCGTAGAATAAATACCCATTAATTCGACTGCGCCAGTGGAGTTCGATGGAGTTTATGTTTTGCCATACGGATCTGGCTATAATGCGCGCCCGCTGTTGTGAGTTGATGTCCAGCTCACCCGACAATAGGAATAACTATGTTAAATCGTTACCCCCTGTGGAAATACCTGATGCTGGTGGCCTTTGCCGTCATAGGGTTTATCTATTCCATTCCCAATATTTATGTGCCTGATCCTGCTATTCAAGTATCGGGTGAATCTTCAGCAAAGGTTATGACTCAAGCCGATCTGGCCAAAATGGAGTCGTCTTTGCAATCCGCCAAAATTGATTTTTTTGGCCCTGAAGTAACTGAAAAAACAGCTACGCTGCGTTTGTCCAATCGCGATCAACAAATGCTTGCGCGCAAAATGATTCAGGCATCTTTGGGTGATGGTTATGTAGTAGCGATGAAAGATGCATCGACAACACCTGCGTGGTTGCAGTCGCTCGGCGCCAAACCGATGAAACTGGGACTGGACCTAGCCGGTGGTGTACATTTTTTGTTGGAAGTGGATACAGAATCCGCCATCAACAAACGTCAGGAAATCAATGCGGATGAAATGAAAGAAAGGCTGCGTAAAGAAAAAATTCGCTACAGCAGTTTGGTGCACGACAAGAACAACGACATAGTCGCCCGGTTTAAATCTGCAGAAACGCGCGATCAGGCAATGCAAGTATTGCGATCCAATTACACACAATTAGCCTTCAATACTCCCAGAAACGAAACCAGCGCAACCGAGTTTCAATTCACCGCCAATTTTACTGAGGCCGCTATTAAAGAAGTTGAAGATTACGCAATCGATCAAAACCTGGTGACATTGCGCAATCGTGTTAACGAACTGGGTGTGTCCGAACCTATAGTGCAACGTCAGGGCCGCAATCGCATTATTGTGCAATTGCCCGGTGTGCAAGATCCCGCCGAAGCCAAACGTGTAATTGGCAAAACCGCCAACCTCGAATTCCGTTTGTCGGCAAATTCAGAAACCTCTGTGCTTAATCGTGAAGAATTTCCACGCAAAGATGAAGTGGAGCAAGCGCAACGTGGCAATGCCATTTTAGAAAAACAAATTATCGTAACCGGTGATCGTGTCAGCGGTGCGCGTGTCAGTTTGACGCAAGATAATTTACCCGCAGTGAGTATTGATCTGGACAAACAAGGCGGTGACAAAATGTTTTATGTCACCAGCAAAAATATCAAACGCCCTATGGGTATTTTATTTATCGAATACAAAAACCGTACGCAAATCGTAAAAGATGCCAACGGCAATGATGTCGAAAAAAATGTTCAGTACATTGAAAAGAAAGTGATCAGCGAAGCCACGATTCAAGGCGCGTTTGGTCCCAGTTTCCAAATTACCGGTTTATCAGATTCTGAAGCGGCGGAATTGGCCCTGTTGTTACGTGCCGGTGCACTGGCTGCGCCCATGCATTTTGTGGAAGAGCGAGTGATAGGGCCGTCATTGGGTGCAGAAAATATTGAAAAAGGTGTGAAGGCAGCTGTTTGGGGATTGTTATTGGTCGCTGTGTTTATGGTGGTGTTTTACCGCATGTTCGGCGTGTTCGCCAATGTCGCCCTGGCTTTAAACGTTTTGTTGATTATGACTGTGCTGTCGCTATTCGGTGCAACTCTGACCTTGCCAGGTATTGCCGGGATTGTATTAACTATTGGTATGGCGGTTGACGCCAACGTATTGATCTTTTCAAGAATTCGCGAAGAAATTAAACGAGGCGCGACCCCACAGCAAGCAATATATGCGGGTTACGAACGCGCCTTCGTCACCATTTTTGACTCCAACCTTACGACATTTTTGGTGGCTTTGATTCTGTTTATTATTGGTACCGGGCCTGTAAAAGGTTTCGCGATTACGCTGTGTATTGGTATCGCAACATCCATGTTTACTGCAATTGTTGCCAGTCGTGCACTTGCGAATTTGGTTTACGGCAGCCGTAAAAATCTACAAAAAATTTCTATCGGGAGTTGGGCAACATGATCCAGGAAAAAATAATCAATTTCATGGGGATACGCCGGATCACCTCCGGTATATCGATTTTTTTGGTGCTGGCTTCAATAGTGTCGATTGCAACTTTTGGCATAAAAGGCGGATTGGATTTTACCGGCGGCACGCAATTGGAAGTCCTGGCTGATAAAGCAGTGTCAATTCCAGAGATCCGTAAAGTTCTGGAAGACGAGCAGTTGACCAGCCCGGTAGCAGTTTTGTTTGGATCTGATGCTGAAGTGATGATTCGCACTCAAGATCAAATGAAATTGAAGGGACAAGAGCTGCTGAATAAAGAATTGGCGACTCTGGGACAGATCAAAGAAATTCGTCGTCCATCCGCAAGTCAGGAAGGATTTGCAGAAGTACTGCTGGTTCAACAGTCAGCAGAAAAATTGCAATCGTCCAATATTATCTCCAACGAAAAGTTCGGGCGCGTTCAAATGGAACAGCAAGCGTCTGGAGAAACTTTGGTGTTGTTGGAAAAATCGTTGGATACCTATTACGTCAACTATTTGATAGGAAAATTGGAAGCCGCAACTGGCGCAAAATTTGAATTGCGTAGTAGTGAGTTTGTGGGGCCGCAAATAGGTGATGAATTGCGTGATCGTGGTGGTATGGGCTTATTAGCCGCTTTTTTTGCCGTGTTTTTATATGTGGCAGTACAATTTCAGTGGAAGTTTTCCGCAGGCGCGTTAATCGCCTTGGTGCATGATGTGACAATTACACTCGGCTTTTTTGCATTTTTCCAATGGGATTTTGATTTGACTGTGTTGGCAGCAATTCTGGCCTTAATTGGTTATTCGATTAACGACACCATAGTAATTTACGATCGAATCCGTGAAAATTTTCGAATTCTACGAAAGATGGATTCTTTGGAAGTTATCAATATCTCCATTACTCAAACACTCGGTCGTTCGATCATGACATCTATGACCGTATTTTTGGTGTTGGTGGTGTTGTTTGTATTCGGTGGTGAAATGTTGCGAGGTTTCTCAACGGCCTTGATCATCGGTGTTATAGTCGGAACCTATTCCTCAATTTACATCGCGGCCAATATCACGGTTGCGCTGGGAATTAGTAAGGAGGATTTAATGCCCAAAACGCCAGAAAACTCCGAAGCTGATAGCTTGCCGTAAATATTATTAAAAAACACAACAGCGCTTAGGCGCTGTTGTGTTTTTACAGGGACTGAATTAAAAAAATTAAGGGTTAGATTCCGTGCGCAGATCCATTTTTTACCATTTATCGGGCCGATTTATGACTGAACCAATCATTTTTAGTCAATCAATTGTCGAGAGCGATGATGTTGAAATCCTGCGCTCCACCGTGCGCCGATTCCAACGGATTTTCAACGGAACAGGTTATGGATTTTGGGAGTGGAATTTAAATAGTCAACACATTGATTGGTCGGGTGGCTTTTGGGAGCGTCTTGGTTATGGGCCAGAAGACTTTGACGATATTAGCGACTCCAATAAAGTGATTAGTTTTATGCATCCGGACGATCGCGATTACGCCATTAATGCAGCGCGATTGCATCTTCGTTTTGGCGAGCCGTTGGATATTACCTATCGTATTCGCACCAAACAAGGTGAGTATATTTGGACGCAGGTGCGTGCTGATTCCATTCGCGATGAATCGGGTCGCGTTACTACTATGGCAGGAATCAATTTTGATATTACTGATATTAAAAAAGTAGAAGCGGCTCTTCGTGATAGTGAAGCAAGACAAATTCGAATAGTACAAGCTTCTAACGATGGTATATGGGAGTGGTATCCCGACCGGGGTGGTTTTCATTTTTCACAGCGCTGTTGGGAATTATTAGGTTATCGCGACGTGGATGATGTGGTTACCAGCGGAGAAGATAAATTAAAAATCTGGCGCACTCATATCTATCCTGAGGACCTGGAAAAATTTGATACTGCCCTAAGTGATCATGTGTCATTACACACGGCTTTTGATGTCGAATACCGATTGGTTAATATTCATGGAGAAATTCGTTGGGTAAGAGCGCGTGGTAAAGCAATTTTTGATGAGAAAGGACATTTAGAAGTTATGTCAGGAAGTAATATGGATATTACTGAAGTTAAACGCGCAGAAGAGCGAGTTCTGCAAGCGAAAGAAATGGCTGAGCGAGCTAATAAAGCCAAGTCACAATTTTTGTCGAGCATGAGCCACGAATTGCGTACACCATTGAACGCTATTCTGGGTTATACACAATTGTTTGCTTACGACGGCAATTTAAACGAGGAGCAATTGGGTAGCTTGCGTGAGATACGTAAAGCCGGTGAACATTTATTACAGTTGATCAACGATGTATTGGATTTGGCAAAAATTGAATCCGGTAATATGACGGTATCGATGGAACCGGTACTCTTGTCGCGATTGATTCCTGAATGCTTAACACTCACTCAGCCACAAGCGGATGCGCGTGCAATTAAATTAAATAGCCATTTGCAAAATCTTGATCACCTTTATGTGATTGCTGATCACATACGCTTGAAACAAGTTATGTTGAATTTAATGAGTAATGCCATTAAATATAATCATGTTGGCGGTGAAGTGGAGTTAAGCCTGCATCAACCATCACCGAATCGATTGCGTATTCAGGTAAAAGATACGGGTCGTGGTATACCACTTGCGCGGCAAGCAGAAGTGTTCCAACCCTTTAATCGTTTGAGTGCAGAAAATTCCAACATCGAAGGTTCAGGCGTTGGTTTGGTGATCACCAAACAATTGGTTGAAATGATGAATGGCAATTTGGATTTTGTCAGTCAGGAAAATATTGGTTCAACCTTTTGGATTGACTTACCCTTGGCCGTAGATTGGGATAAATCCTCTGCTGAAAAAGCACGTCGATTTGATGACAGAACTCCGAGTGAATTAACTCTGGATCGTCAGTACAAGGTGCTGTACATAGAAGATAACCCAACCAATATTCGTTTGATGCAACAAATTTTTGCGCGTTATCCCTTGTTAGAATTAGACACCGCTGAAGAAGCATTTTTAGGTGTGTACAAAGCAAGAAGTTTGGAATTTGATGTGATTATTCTGGATATCAACTTGCCCGGGATGGATGGCTATGAAGTACTGCAAGTTTTGAAAAGTGATCCGGCGACGGAACATATTCCGGTGATTGGTTTGTCTGCCAATGCCATGCCTTACGATATAGAAAAGGGTAAGCATTCCGATTTTTATGATTACCTGACCAAACCGGTAGAGATCAACAAATTAATGGAATTGCTCAATCAATTGCTGGGTAAAAAATAGATAACAAGAATAGATATATGTGTCATCCTCGCGAAGCGGGGATCCAGTGACTTGATAATTACGCATCCAAGTCACTGCATGCCCGGCGGGCATGACGCGCAACGCACAAAATCCCGCGAGTTATAAAATAAATATTATTTCAAATGCCCAAGATTTTTTTGCACGATTTGCAAAGTTGATTTAAATACTTTGGGTGTGCCTGCAACAATATGTCCGGTTTGCAAATAATCGGTGCCGCCGTTGAAATCACTCACCAATCCACCGGCTTCAGTCACTAACAAAACACCTGCTGCTATATCCCACAAATTTAAATTCATTTCCCAAAAGGAATCGAATCGACCCGCTGCAACATAAGCCAAATCCAACGCAGCTGAACCACAACGGCGAATGCCGGAAGTTTGTCCTGCAATTTCTTCAACGCAGGCCAGATAAGGTTTGATTTGCTCCAGAGCGTATCCACTAAACGGAAAGCCGGTGCCAATCAACGCACCTTCAAAACTTTTGCGTGTTGAAACGCGAATTCGACGACCATTTAATGCAGCACCACGGCCACGGCTTGCCGTAAATTCTTCGCGATTGATGGGGTCGATCACCACGGCGTGTTCAATTTGACCTTTCACCATGCAGGCGATTGAAATCGAAAAGTGCGGAACACCGTGAACAAAATTGGTGGTGCCATCGAGTGGATCAATAATCCATTCGTAATCAGAATTTTTACCTTGAATATAACCGGATTCTTCACCACGAAAACTGTGGTCGGGGTAGGCTTTGCGCAGGTGGTAGATAATCTCTTTTTCCGAGGCTTTGTCGACTTCAGTTACAAAATCATTGCGACTTTTGGTTTCAACTGTAACCAGATCAACACGTTCAAAGGCACGTTCAATTAATTCAGCAGCTTTGCGGCCAGCGCGCAAGGCAATAGTCAACATGGGTTCCATAAAGCACCATTCGAGAGCCAGGGGGAAAAGGGATTGTCAAAGAGCAGGGGCCGCAGGCAGCACAAGTACCTCACGCCAAGGCCGCGCATTCTACGGTGAGAGTTCTCAATTAGCCAGAATTAACTGATCAAAAAAACCGTTGATCCTTGGGGCATTGCCATTTGTCGAAAGAGAATTGCTTGCATACCAGTTGCTGTTGGAGTCTGGATATTCGATAAGCTTCACAACACTGGGGTGGAACATGCTCTGCAGACTGGATTGGATGTGTAAATTACTGACAGTGGTTTTTCTTAATATTTATTTGGTTGCTTGTGGTGGGGGCGGTGGAAATGGAGCATCCAATTCGAATCAGGTTGTTTCAAGTTCGCTCACCTTGACTTCAAGTTCGGTTTTGTCGAATTCGTCTTCGATACCTGCCAGCTCAAGTTCGTCCAATTCGAGCCTGTCCAAAAACTCGTCGCAAACTTCGCAGATCAGCTCTTCAATGGTGTCCAGCTCGCGCAGTTCTTCTGCTTCTTCATCGAAGGTTTCCTTGTCTAGTCAGTCCTCGAGTTTTGCGAGTACCTCCGTATCAAGCTTGAAGTTTCAAGTAAGCGTTTCCGGCCTGTTGGATGGGCAGGAAACCTCTTGGGAAAATGCGCGTGATGTGGCGGTCGACAAGTTGGGAAATGTCTACGTCGTGGGTGGCACTACATCCTCTAATTTTCCTGTGACCCTTGGTGGGCCTTATGTGGGCGGCGGTGTTGATGTCGGATCTATAGGTGATTCTCAAGTCTTCATCACCAAGTTGGATTCTTTTGGCAAGATTATTTGGTCGCGTTTTTTAGGTGGGCCTAACCACGATCGGGCCTATGCAGTCGAAGTGGATGACAATTTTAATGTGTATGTCGCAGGGCGCGCCGGCCCGGGGTTTCCGACTACTACAGGTGTAGTTCAGCCTAATTTCGGTGGTGATGTTGCCCCTAATTCGGCTTATGGAAAGCAGGATGGTTTCATCACCAAAATTAGTCCCGATGGTTCAACATTAATTTGGTCGACCTATTTCGGCGATTCGAGTTTGGGAATTGTGCGCGACATAGATGTCGACCCTATGGGCATAGTGCACGTGGCGGCTTGGGCAGAAAGGCCGGACATGAATGTTTATGTGACGGCCAATGCGCTGCAATCGACTCGGCGAGGGAATTCTGATTCTTTTTATGCGCGGATCTCTGCCGATGGCAGTCGCGTTATCTACGGTACTTGGTTGGGTGGCAATGACACGGGCAGTCGATATTCTCCTAACCCTGCTGTTCGTGCACTGCCTGATGGCTCGGCCTATTTTTTGACGACTGATCCTGCCGCCGGAGCACCCATCACGTCGGGCATGCGGAATTACTCAGGTGGATTTGATTTTATCCTGACGAAGATTGATGCGGCCGGTAACACCCAGTTTTGTACCTATATCGGCGGCTCAGGCGATGAGGCTATGGATACTCACTCGCTTGCGCTTCTTCCGAATGGTAATGCGGTAGTAGCGGCAGGTTCCAATTCCGCGAATTATCCGGTGACGGATGGATCGAGCTTGCAAGGTGGTATCGATTTAACGGTAACGGTTTTTTCCGGTTCTGGTGCCATAGTGAATAGCACTATCTTGGGTGGCGCCGGTAGTTTTGATATTGCCGAAGGTGTGAGCACCGATTCCAAGGGCAACATCTACCTGTCGGGCGCTACTGCATCAGCTAATTTACCGGTGACGGCCAACGCCATCAAATCCACTTCAGCCAATTCGCGAGAGGGTTTAATGGTGATATTGAATCAGGATTTATCGCAAAAGCAGTTTGTGTCTTATGACAATATTATTGGTGAATACGCGAATCGTTCGTCAGTGGTCGACAAGTTTGATCGTTGGCACATAGTAGGCGCGGTGTGGCAAATGAATCCCTTCCCTGCAACTTTGGGAATGGATGGAAATATCAATGGATTGCATGCAGCGTTTTATCGCACGCTTGATGTTGCATCATCAACACCAACGAATTTACCTGCGAAGCCTACAAAAATTTCTTCAGGTGCTGCGTTAAAAATTGCGGTGGTTGGTGCTTCAACATCAGCCTGTAAAAATTTAGTCGAGGGAGGTTATAGTCTGTCGGATTGTTGGGTTAATCGTTTGGAAACTTATTTGCAATCGGTTCGCCCGGGTTCCAGTGTGGTAAATCTAGCAGTATCAGGAACAGGTACATGTCATGGATTGCCAACAAACGGAACTGTACCCGCTGCATGTCCTAATCCAGATAATTCTGCCAATCCAAAAGCTATTCCATTAACAACAAATAATATAACTCAAGCTTTGTCCTCCAATCCGGATCTGGTGATAGTCAATTATCCTCATGATTATCAAATTGGAGTCGATCCAACCATTCAAAATTTACTATTGATTCAAGCGGCCGCGAATGCAGCCCAAGTCCCGGTTTGGTTTACCACTTCGCAACCGGCGTATGCAGATCAAGCCAGTGTGAATAGTCGAATCCAGCAGCGAGACAGGGTGCAAATCACATTCGGTGATAGGGCGATTGATTTCTGGAATCCTCTGGTTGATCCACAAGGTGACGGCACCATGAGTGCAAACTATGTAAACCACTATGATGACAATCATCCTAATGCTGAAGGTCATAGATTGTTATTTGAGTCAGTTAAACAGCGAATAGGGCTCTAAAGCAAAATCCAGGAACAAAAAGCCCGGTCACACAAACCGGGCTTTTTGTTACACTGCGCGCCCTTTTGAATCGGGCTCGATTATGACTGCTTCCCCTTTTGACAAGATACGTATAGTGCTGGTGAACACCTCCCATCCGGGAAATATTGGTGGTACTGCGCGTGCCATGAAAAATATGGGATTGGAGCGTTTATATCTGGTCGAGCCTCAAGACTTTCCGTCAGATCAAGCTGTGTGGCGTTCGGCGGGTGCGACAGACGTCTTGGATAAGGCTGTAGTAGTACAAAGCCTGGATGAAGCCATTGCCGGTTGCAGTTTGGTGGTGGGTACCAGTGCGCGTGAACGTCGTATTCCCTGGCCTTTGTTGGACCCGCGCCAATGTGGCGAAAGTGTTTGGCAAGAAGCCGGTCAACACGAGGTCGCTATTGTCTTTGGTCGTGAAGATCGAGGCTTGACCAACGAAGAGCTGCATAA
This sequence comes from uncultured Cellvibrio sp., assembly GCA_966252135.1. Taxonomy (GTDB): domain Bacteria; phylum Pseudomonadota; class Gammaproteobacteria; order Pseudomonadales; family Cellvibrionaceae; genus Cellvibrio. The sequence goes on from CBINNU010000009.1 coordinate 11,942, forward strand.
ATGTAACTACCATGTGCATATTCCTTCAAATCCCGAATACAGTTCTTTGAATCTTGCTACAGCCGTTCAGGTGATTACCTACGAAATTCGCATGGCTTATTTATTGGCGACCGAAAAAAATACTTTGCCTCAACACAAATGGGATTTCCCTCCTGCCGATGCCACTGCGCTGGAGACTTTCTATGCCCATATGGAAAAAACCTTGGTGGATTTGGATTTTCTGGACAAGGACAACCCCAAACAAACCATGACTCGCCTGCGTCGTTTGTTTAATCGGGTTCGCATGGATCAAATGGAGCTAAATATTTTCCGCGGCGTACTGACAGCCATGCAGAATTACATCTTTTACACAGGCAAAGTCGTCAACCGTTTGGGCCTAAAAGCCAATATGGATGAGCTCAGGGAAGCGGCGAAGGCTGAGAACAGCTTGGACTCCGACAAATAGTTGAGTAAAATGCTCAACTACTAAGTTTTGGGCAGGGTATCTCCATGCGTCTTACTACTAAAGGTCGTTATGCCGTTACTGCTATGTTGGATTTGGCCCTCCATGCGGACCGGGGCCCGGTGAGTTTGGCGGATATTTCGGATCGTCAGGGGATTTCGCTTTCCTACCTTGAGCAGCTGTTTGCCCGACTGCGTCGATTTGAGCTGGTCAAAAGTGTCCGTGGTCCGGGTGGTGGTTATCAGTTGATGAAAACGGCAGCGGCGATTTCAGTTGCTCAAGTAGTCGATGCAGTGGATGAATCTCTGGATGCCACACGCTGTGAAGGCAAGGGTGATTGTCACCAGGGTGAAGTTTGTTTAACGCATCATTTGTGGCAAGACCTGAGCCAACAAATTCATATTTTTCTGAGCGGCATTAGTTTGGCTGATTTGGTCGCGCGCCGCGATATTCAATCCGTCAGTAAACGTCAGGACGAACGCATGCAACTGTTAAATCCCGATCGCATTGTTCTGAGTGAAATTATTTAATTATTGAACTTAATTAGTGATTAAAAGTTACGAGAGCCAAATTGCAAACGATTTATCTTGATTACGCAGCGACCACACCTGTAGCGCCGGAAGTCGCGTTGCAGATGCAATCCTGCCTGACACTGGATGGTGTGTTTGCCAATCCCGCGTCGCGCTCGCATATTTTTGGATGGCAAGCCGAAGAGAAAGTGGAAGAAGCGCGTTTGCAAGTTGCCGATTTAATTGGTGCTGATGCAAGAGAAATTGTTTGGACCAGCGGTGCAACCGAGGCCAACAATCTTGCATTAAAAGGTGCGGCGGAAATTTATCGCCAACAACATGCAACAGGCGGGCACATTATTGTGTCGGCAATTGAACACAAAGCGGTATTGGATGTTGGAAGTTGGTTAGAAACAAAAGGTTTTAGTGTTACGCGATTATCGCCTGATACTGATGGACGAATTTCAGCGGCGCAAGTTGAACAGCAACTTCGCAGCGATACCTTTATTGTCAGCATCATGCATGTGAACAATGAATTGGGCAGCGTAAATGATTTGGCGGCGATTAGCGCTGTTACTCGTGCAAAACAAATTCTTTTGCATACGGATGCGGCACAAAGTGCAGGGAAACTACCGCTTAATGTCGATCAGTTAGGGGTGGATTTATTGTCGCTTTCAGCACACAAATTTTATGGACCAAAAGGAGTTGGTGCGCTTTATGTTCGTCGCGCGGGGTATGTGAAAATCGCTGCGCAAATTCACGGTGGTGGGCATGAGCGTGGCATGCGCTCCGGTACATTGGCAACGCATCAATCGGTAGGCATGGGTGCTGCGGCTGAGTTGGCAAAAAAGAATCTGCAAACCGAAACATTACGTAATGCGGAATTGCGTAATCAATTATGGAAAGGGCTGGCGGATTTACCGCACATTCGTTGCAACACGCCGCTCGACAATTCGGTTCCGGGAATTTTAAATCTGGCATTTGCTGATGATGAATCGCAGGGTTGCGATGGCGAAACGCTTTTATTGTCGCTGCGCAAAATTGCGGTAAGCAGCGGTTCGGCCTGTAACTCGTCCAGCATGTCGCCCAGTTACGTATTAAAGGCCATTGGTTTGACGGATGCACAAGCGCAAGCCTCATTGCGAATTAGTTTGGGGCGTTATACATCGCAATCTGATATTGAAATTGCGATTCACGAAATACGCAGTGTCGTGAATCAGTTGCAAAAAAATACTGTGGCTTCCTAGGTGTGCAGTATTAAAGGTTTAAAGGTAAAAAATGTCTGAAGAAGTTGAACAGCTCATCAAAAAAGATTATGCAGCCGGTTTCTATACAGAAATCGACACGGAAACCATTGCGCCTGGTTTGAATGAAGATGTAATTCGATTTATCTCAGCCAAAAAGCAAGAGCCTGAATGGTTACTGGAATGGCGATTAAAAGCCTTTCGTGCTTGGCAAGAGATGATCGAGCCAGAATGGGCGCAAGTGAAATATGAAGATATAGATTTTCAAGCGCTGTCCTATTACTCAGCACCCAAGTCGATGAAAGACAAACCCAAAAGTTTGGACGAAGTTGATCCTAAACTCTTGGAAACCTATGAAAAATTGGGTATTCCCTTGCATGAGCAAGCTGCATTAGCTGGTGTGGCTATGGATGTGGTGTTTGATTCGGTTTCAGTAGTGACCACCTTCCGCGAAAAATTGTCTGAAGCCGGTGTGATTTTTTGTTCGATCAGTGAAGCGGTAGAAAAATATCCGGAACTGGTAAAAAAATATTTGGGTTCAGTTGTGCCGCAAAAGGACAATTACTACGCTGCCTTAAACTCGGCAGTCTTTTCCGACGGTTCATTTGTTTATATTCCAAAAGGTGTGCGTTGCCCAATGGAATTGTCGACCTATTTTCGTATCAACGAACGCAATACCGGGCAATTCGAGCGCACATTAATTGTGGCGGACGAAGGGTCGCATGTCAGTTATCTGGAAGGATGTACGGCACCACAGCGCGATGAAAATCAATTGCACGCTGCGGTAGTGGAATTAGTCGCATTAAACAATGCAGAGATTAAATATTCCACTGTACAAAACTGGTACCCCGGTGATGAAAACGGCAAAGGCGGTATTTATAACTTTGTGACCAAACGCGGTGTTTGTTTTGATAACGCCAAAATTTCCTGGACTCAAGTCGAAACCGGCTCTGCAGTCACCTGGAAATATCCCAGCTGTATTTTGCGCGGTGATAACAGTGTGGGTGAATTTTATTCGGTAGCACTCACCAATCATTTTCAGCAAGCTGACACTGGAACCAAAATGATTCACTTGGGGAAAAACACCAAGTCGACCATTATTTCCAAAGGTATTTCTGCGGGCAGAAGCTCCAACGCTTATCGCGGTTTGGTGCGTATCAATCCCGGTGCAGAAGGTGCGCGCAATTACACTCAGTGTGATTCTCTGTTAATTGGCGATCAATGCGGTGCGCATACATTTCCTTATATCGAAAGCAAAAATCCGTCAGCGGTGATCGAACATGAAGCGACTACATCAAAAGTCAGCGACGATCAATTGTTCCTATGTCAGCAACGTGGTTTGGATGCAGAAAAAGCTGTGTCCATGATTGTGAACGGTTTTTGTCGTGAAGTGTTTAAAGAGTTGCCCATGGAATTTGCCGTCGAAGCCGGAAAATTATTGGAAGTGAGTTTGGAAGGTTCAGTTGGTTAACCCGACTCAACACCATCGTTTATTTTTTATTGAATTGGAAAAGACATATGTTGCGTATCAGTAATTTACACGCAAAAGTAGAAGATAAAATTATTTTGAAAGGTTTGGATCTGGTAGTGAATCCAGGAGAAGTCCATGCCATTATGGGGCCTAATGGTGCCGGTAAAAGTACGCTTGGAAATGTGCTTTCCGGGCGCGATGGTTATGAGGTGATGTCGGGCGAAGTGGAATTCGACGGAAAAAATTTACTCGATCTGGAAATTGAAGAGCGATCACGTGAAGGATTATTTTTGGCATTTCAATATCCAGTAGAAATTCCCGGCGTGAGTAATATGGAATTTTTAAAAGCCTCTGTGGATGCCAAACGCAAACATCAAGGTTTGCCTGAATTAACGGCAATGGAATTTATGAAAATGGCACGCGATACCAGCAAACGCGTCAATCTTGATGCAGCCTTTTTGAAGCGCGGTGTTAACGAAGGTTTTTCCGGCGGCGAGAAAAAACGCAATGAAATTATGCAAATGATGTTACTTGAACCCAAGTTGTGCATTCTCGATGAAACCGATTCAGGTTTGGATATTGATGCGCTGCAGGTGGTTGCCAAAGGTGTTAACGAGATGCGCTCGGCCGATCGTAGTTTTATTGTGGTGACTCACTACCAGCGTTTGTTGGATTACATAGTGCCAGATTTTGTGCATGTCTTGGCAAATGGCCGAATTGTGAAAACGGGCGGTAAAGAATTAGCGCTGGAATTGGAAGCAAAAGGTTATGCCTGGTTGGAAGAGGCAGTGTAATCAATGAATGCATTTCAGCAACAAGCTCTGCAACTGGCTGCGCAAACACAACATTTGCCCTGGTTGCAAACGCATCAACAACAAGCTTTGGAAAAATGGTCCGCCTTGCCTTGGCCGACCAAAAAAACCGAGGCCTGGATGTACACGCCTCTCAATAATTTGCAAAAACAAAATCAATTTATCTGGGCGTCAACTCTGGAAGCATCAAACGATCGCGCAGATTTTTTGCCACTGGATGCGATTCGTCTTGTTTTTGTTAACGGTGTTTTTGATGCTAAAGCCTCAAGTACATTACCCGATTACATAGTTCAATTTTCTCAAGCGACCCCACAACAAACGGATTTGATTCAACAGCATTTGGGGTCTGTGACATCACTCAGTCAACAATGGTTTTCACGATTGAATAGCGCTTGGTTATCAGATGGAATTTTTATTCACATCAAGGCCAATCAGCGTTTGGATAAACCTGTGTATCTGGTACAGCTGTCGGATTCCTCAGCCCAGGCCTATGCTGTGAATCAACGTGTATTGATACTGTTGGAACCCAATTCTCAAGCAGAAGTTGTGGAGCATTATTTATCGGCCGATGCTAACCAATCATCGCATTTTGTAAATGCAGTAACGGAAATTGTGTTGCAAGACAACGCTGAGTTAAGTCATTACCAATTGCACTTGGAAGCAGACAGGCAACAACACATAGGCAGTGTGCATATAGATTCACAACGTCATGCGCGCTTTAAGGGTTTTACTATTGCCTTGGGCAGCGAGCTGATGCGTATTGACTACCAATGCCATCAACGGGGTGAAGGTGCTGAGTTAAATTTGCAAGGAGTGTATTTGCCCAGTGGTCAGCAATTAGTGGATTACCATACTTGTATTGAACATTGGGTGCCGCGTTGTACTAGTAATGAAGTGTTTCGTGGCATTATCAGTGATCAGGCACAAGCAGTGTTTAATGGTCGTATTCATATACATCCGCAAGCGCAAAAAACCTTGGCGGAATTGAGTAACAAAAATTTGTTGACTTCAAATCAGGCGCAAATCAATACCAAACCGGAATTGGAAATTTATGCGGATGATGTCAAGTGTGCGCACGGTGCTACTGTCAGCCAATTAAATGAAAGCGCACTTTATTATTTGCAATCCAGAGGTATTTCCGAAACTGATGCAAGAGTGATGATGAGCTTTGGGTTTATCAACGAGCTTTTACAAAATATTGCTGAACCCGTGATTCGCGATTATCTGGTGCCGAGATTAGCCAAACGTTTCGGTCGTGAATTATTACTGGATTTGACTGCATGATGAACAGTTTTGATGTCGACAAAATTCGTGCTGATTTTCCGATTTTACATCAGCAAGTAAACGGGCAGCCTTTGGTGTATCTCGACAATGCGGCCACGACACAAAAACCCAATGCGGTGATTGATGCGCTAACCAATTATTATCGTCAGGACAATAGCAATGTGCATCGCGGTGCGCATACGCTTGCCGACAGAGCAACGGTTAAATTTGAGGCGGCGCGCGAAAAAGTTGCCAGCTTTTTGAATTCGGCATCATCGAAACAAATTATCTGGACGCGTGGTACTACTGAAAGTATTAATTTGGTAGCACAATGTTGGGGTTCAATTAATCTTCAAGCTGGCGATCGAATTTTAGTATCGGCAATGGAGCATCACTCCAATATTGTTCCCTGGCAGTTAATCGCCGAAAAAACCGGTGCACAGGTTGAGCCGATTCCTGTTGATGAAACCGGCAGTATTAATATGTTGGCGTTTGACTCCATGTTAAATGCCAAAGTGAAAATGGTTGCTGTGGGGCATGTCTCTAATGCGATGGGCAGTATTAATCCGGTTGAAAAAATTATCCTGCTTGCGCAAGCAGTGGGCGCGCGAGTGTTGATTGATGGTGCGCAAGCCGTCAGCCATTTTGATGTGGATGTGCAGCAACTGAATTGTGATTTTTACGTTTTTTCCGGCCACAAATTATTTGGCCCAACGGGAATTGGTGTGCTCTACGGAAAACAAGAATTACTCGATGCCATGCCGCCTTATCAAGGTGGTGGTGAAATGATTGAGACAGTGAGTTTTGCGAAAACCACATTCAATCAATTGCCTTATAAATTTGAAGCGGGGACACCGGACATCGCCGGTGCGATTGGTTTGGGTGCCGCAATTGACTATCTAAATCAAATGGATCGCGAAGCGGCAGCGGCACACGAAATGGCCTTGTTGCATTATGCAGAAAAAAAAGCGCGAGCAACATCGGGCATAAAATTAATTGGTACCAGTGACAAAAAAACCTCGGTGATGAGTTTTTTAATTGAAGGTACCCATCCTGCTGATGTGGGTGTGTTATTGGATAAACAGGGAATTGCCGTAAGAACAGGTAATCACTGCGCACAACCGATTATGGATCAATTCAAAATTCCCGGTACTGTGCGCGCAAGTTTTAGTTTTTATAACACCTTTGAAGAAGTTGATCGCTTATTTGCAGCGATTGAAAAGGTGAAAATGTTTTTGTTGTGAGTGGCCCTCACCCTGGCCCTCTCCCAGAGGGAGAGGGGGATTGGCTCCTCCCTTTGAAAAAGGGAGGCGGGGGAGGGATTTAAGATGCTGCAATTTTTAAGATTTTAAATCCCCCCTAACCCCCCTTTTTCAAAGTGGGGAACTAGTCCCCTCTCCCTCTGGGAGAGGGCTAGGGAGAGGGCAAATAGTCGGAGGCCAATATGTCAGTACAAACCTTTAATCCCGATGCGCAATCTGTGTCAGTGACACCGGCTGCTGCGGCACATTTCAAAAAGCAAATTGAAAAAGAGCAGGGCGCTACTGCGGTTCGTTTGAGCGTAAAGCAAAGTGGTTGTACCGGTTGGATGTATGTAGTGGATTTTGTTGAAGCCGCCAATCCTGATGATTTGCATATCCCGATGGAATCGGGTGCGGAATTATTGGTTGATCCAACAAGTTTGGCGGTAGTGGGCGGTACTCAAATTGATTACGTTACAGAAGGCGTGAATCGTCAATTAAAATTTTTGAATCCACGCGTAAAAGATTATTGCGGCTGTGGTGAAAGCTTTAGCGTAGAGAATGAATAATGTCTGAAAGACGAATGGTGGTTGCGCAGGAAGATTGTCCTGCGCGTCGTGTGCCTGATGGTACGCCACTGACAATTCCCAAAGATACATTTGTCACTATCACCCAATCCCTGGGTGGCAATTACACGCTCACCTATCACGGCCAAATGGTTCGTGTGGACGGTACTGATGCAGACAAGCTGGGTTTGGAATCCGAGACTCTGGAGTTTCCCGAGCCGGTCGATGACAAGATTTCAGAGGAGCAAGTCTGGCAAGCCCTGGGTACTGTTTATGATCCGGAAATTCCGGTGGATCTGGTCAATCTCGGTCTTATCTATGCGGTCAAGATTGATCAATCGACCAAATCGGTTTTTATCCAGATGACCCTGACCGCGCCTGCCTGTGGCATGGGGCCGGTGTTGGTAGGCGATGTCGAGTATCGGGTTCGCAAAGTGCCGAATGTCGAGTCAGTAAAAGTCGAGTTGGTGTTTGATCCACCTTGGGCAAGACACATGATGAGCGAAGAAGCGCAACTGGCCACGGGGATGTTTTACTGATGACTCAATTTGGTATTGATGTCACTGCGGATGACATAGTCGAGACCCTGGATTTTTTCGATTCCTGGGAAGAAAGATACAAGTACATCATAGACTTGGGTAAAGAACTTCCTGCAATGGATGAGGCTTTACACACGGAAGACAGGCTGGTGCGAGGCTGCCAAAGTCAGGTTTGGCTGGCTCATGAATATCGTGATGGCAAACTCTATTTTTTGGCGGATAGCGACGCTTTTATCGTCAAAGGGTTGTTGGCAGTTGTGCTGGCAGTCTTCAACGGTAAATCGCCTTCGGCCATAGCTGAAGTGGATGTCGAGGGTTATTTTTCCCGATTGGATTTGCTTCAGCATCTCAGTTCCACCCGGGGTAATGGCCTCAAAGCAATGGTGAAACGAATTCAAGATACCGCTGCAAGCCTTTAATTTTCGTAAGTTTTTTCCCATTGAATGCGTTCAATTTCCGGCAAACCCGCGTATAATCCGCGGGTTTTGAATTTTATGGGCGGCAGCTTGTCGAAACAGGCCTGTCGCAGTGAATGACTCTGGTGTGGAGACCCCGATGGCTGTTGAACAAACCCTATCCATCATTAAACCTGATGCGGTACGTGATAATCATATTGGTGAAATTGTTAGCCGTTTTGAAAAAGCAGGATTAAAAATTGTTGCCCAACGCATGATGCATTTAAGTCAGGCAGAAGCTGAAGGTTTTTATGCCGAGCACAAAGGAAAAGTTTTCTTCGAAGGACTGGTTAACTTTATGACATCAGGCCCTGTAGTGGTGCAAGTCTTGTCCGGTGAAAATGCAATCGCGTTGAATCGTGAAGTGATGGGTGCAACAGATCCAGCCAAAGCAGCGCCGGGAACTTTGCGTGCATTGTTTGGTTCTGCCATCAGTTCCAATGCGGTACATGGTTCTGATTCACCCACATCCGCTGCGCGTGAAATTGCTTATTTCTTTGCCAGCCATCAAGTGTTTGTTCGTTAATTTTTTGGGTCGTTAAGTTTTTGGTCGTTAATTTTTTTGCAGGTTAATTCCGATGAGTTCATTCGATACACAAGCTTCAGCTGACCAGCAAAATTCTGCTGTGGCTAGCTCATCGGAAAAAATCAATCTTCTGGGTTTGCCAGAAGCCAAACTGATTGCATTTTTTGATTCCATTGGTGAGAAAAAATTTCGTGCGATTCAAGTCATGAAATGGATTCACCAATTAGGCGCTGACAACTTTGACGATATGAGCAATGTCAGCAAAAGTCTGCGTGCAAAATTAAAAGACATCGCCGAAATTCGCCTGCCCGAAGTGGTGCAGCAATTTGATTCCGCTGACGGTACCCGTAAATTTTTGATTCGTGTGAGCGGCGGCAATGTGATCGAAACCGTTTATATCCCTGACGGCGATCGCGGTACTCTTTGTGTTTCTTCGCAAGTGGGTTGTTCACTCGATTGCAGTTTTTGTGCAACCGGTAAACAAGGCTTCAATCGCGATTTAACTGCGGCTGAAATTATTGGCCAGGTTTGGATTGCAGCCAAATCATTTGGTCAACTCAGTGGCACCGGGCCGCGTATGGTCACCAATGTGGTGATGATGGGCATGGGTGAACCCCTGTTGAATTTTGATAATGTTGTCGATGCCATGAATTTAATGATGCACGACAATGCTTACGGTATTTCCAAACGCCGCGTGACATTGAGTACATCAGGCGTAGTGCCGCAATTGGATCGTTTGAGTCAATACACTGATGCCTGTCTGGCGATTTCTTTACATGCACCTAACGATGAATTGCGTAATGAATTGGTGCCAATTAATCGCAAATATCCCATTGCTATGTTGCTGGATTCGGCCAAGCGTTATATCGAGGCTATGCCGGATACCCATCGTAAAATTACTATCGAATATACACTGATCGATCAAGTCAATGATCGCCCGCATCATGCAAAAGAGTTGGCCGCTTTGCTGCGCGATGTGCCGGTAAAAATTAATTTGATCCCATTTAATCCGTTTAATCTCTCTAACTACAAACGTGTTAGCAATAATGCGTTGCGCAAGTTTCAGGAAATCTTGATGGAAGAAGGTTATATCACCACTGTGCGTACAACGCGCGGTGATGATATAGATGCAGCCTGTGGACAACTGGCGGGACAAGTAAACGATATTACCCGTCGCAGCGAACGGTACCGTGCACAGTTTGATGATGTGCAGCCAATAAAAATAATGGGTCAATAATTCGAACCCCGGGAGCCAGTATGATCATTATGCGCTTTGTAAAATTGATATTGCTCTTCTCTGTCGTGTTTGTCGGTTTGTCAGCTTGTGTAACAGAAAATACGGGTAAACAAAGAACTCAGGTCAACAAAGAGGAAGCCTTTCGATTGCATGTGCAATTGGCGCAAGGTTATGTTGACAAAAAAAATCGCGAATCTGCTCGTCATCATATTCGCAAAGCCATGGAAATTAAAAAGAACGATCCAGAAGTTTTGAATGCTCTGGCCTTGGTTTATCAGCTTGAAGGTGAGAATAAACTCGCTGAAGAAACTTTCAAAAAGGCCACAGCAAAAAACAAAAATTTTTCGGCAGCTTTTAATAATTACGGTGTATTTTTGTTTAATCAAAAACGCTATGAAGATGCATTGGTGCAATTTGAATCAGCAGCATCCAATTTGGATTTCAATGGTCGCCCTGAAGCAATGGTAAATGTGGGCCGTTGTTCATTGCAGTTGGGTAATACTGCAAAAGCTAAAGCTGCATTCGAGCACGCGGCGATTTTAAATCGCGGTATGCCGGACTCCTTTATCGAATTGGCGGATATTTATTTTCAGGAGCAGGATTATCCCAAAGCCAAAGAAAATCTGGATCGCTTTATGTCATTGGGTGTGCAATCACCACGTTCATTATTGATGGCGATTCGACTTGAACGCATGTTTGGTAACAAGGACAAAGAAGCCAGTTATGTTCTGCTGTTAAAAAACCGTTATCCCTATTCCAGGGAGTATCTGGAATATCGCCAAACCTTAATGCACTGAGAGAGCGATAAAAATGACTAGCGATTTTGATCCTATATCGCCTGAAGTCAATCACTCTTCTCCGGGCAAAATGTTGCGCGATGCCAGAGAGAAAATGGGACTGACACAGGAAGAAGTTGCGAAAGAACTTTACATGACCTTGACCAAGGTGCGGTCAATCGAGTCAGAAGAATACAACCGTTTGCATTCGGATACCTTTATTCGTGGTTATCTTCGGGCCTACGGCCAGTTAGTTAAAGTGGATTTGCAGGAATTGTTAGCGGTTTATGACAATCAAGCAAAACGTTTAGGTTTAAAGGAAGAATTTATTCCACCCAGGACTGAATCACCCAATCGAAAAATTTGGCAATTTGGTGCCCTGTTAGTGGGTTTGTTGTTACTGATGTGGTTGTTGTCAGTCTGGTTTTTGGATAATCGTAAAAATGATTATTCTCCAGCGGCGATATCAACCGGAATTGAGCTCCCTGGGGATAACCCAAGTGTTGAGTCGGTTATTTCGACGAATACACAAGGAGACAGTTCGACAGCTGCAGATTCGTCTGCGAGTTCAGCATCTGTCGCGTCAACCAATCAAGCAATCATGCTTGCAACGCCTGCGACAGGAAAAACCGATAAGCTGGAATTTTATTTTAGTGATGAATGTTGGTTGGAAGTCAGCGATGCAAAAGGTGATGTGTTAGCCACAGATTTGCAATTGAAAGATACGCGTTTGGTGTTAGATGGGCAGGGCCCTTTTGATATCAAATTGGGCAATGCGCCCGCTGTTAGTGTGAAATTAAATGGTGAAGATGTGAGCTTGGTTCTTGCGTTGGGGACTAATGTATTAAACATCAAATTGGGTGGTAATTCGGGTCAATAAATTATGCATTGTGAGTCACCGATCAAGCGCCGCAAATCACGGCAAATTATGGTAGGAAATGTCGCCGTTGGTGGTGATGCGCCGATTTCGGTGCAGAGTATGACTAACACTGAAACAACTGATATTGCAGCTACGGTTGAACAAATTCGTCGCATCCAAACAGCCGGTGCCGATATGGTGCGCGTGTCGGTTCCGACAATGGAAGCCGCAGAAGCCTTTGGTGAAATTCGCAAGCAGGTGAATATTCCGTTAATTGCTGATATTCATTTTGATTATCGCATCGCTCTGCGTGTTGCTGATTTGGGTGTGGATTGTTTGCGAATTAACCCCGGCAATATTGGTCGCGAAAAACGTATTCAAGCTGTAGTGGATAAGGCGCGCGATTTAAACATCCCAATTAGAATTGGTGTTAACGCAGGTTCGCTCGAAAAAGATCTGCAAAAAAAATACGGTGAGCCAACACCTGATGCTCTGGTTGAATCGGCCATGCGTCATGTGGAGATTTTGGATAGTTTGAATTTTTATAATTTCAAAGTCAGCGTAAAGGCCTCTGATATTTTTATGGCAGTTGCGGCTTACCGCAAATTGGCGACTTTGATTGAACAACCTTTACATTTGGGTATTACTGAAGCCGGTGGTTTGCGTTCGGGTACAGTGAAATCTGCAATTGGTTTGGGGCAACTATTAATGGATGGCATTGGCGATACTATTCGTGTATCGCTCGCGGCTGATCCGGTGGAAGAAGTAAAAGTCGGTTGGGACATGCTGCGTAGTTTACGTTTGCGCAGTAAAGGCGTGAACTTTATTGCCTGCCCCAGTTGTTCACGTCAAAACTTTGATGTGATCAAAACTATGAATGAATTGGAAACCCGCGTTGAAGATATTACAACGCCGATTGATGTTGCTGTTATTGGTTGCATTGTGAATGGCCCGGGTGAAGCTAAAGAAGCTGATTTGGGATTAACGGGTGGCACCCCCAACAATTTGATTTATATCGATGGTGAACCCAACCAGAAATTGAGTAATGAAAATCTGGTGGATAATTTGGAAAGATTAATTCGCGAGCGTGCAGCTAAAAAACAAATTGAGTTGGACGCGGCGGAAAAAAATATTATTGCGAGAGCATGACCCCACCCTAACCCTCCCCTTGCCAGGGGAGGGGACAGATTTCACTCTGCATTAAGTAGGGAGTAAAGTCCCTCCCCCTGCCAAGGGGGAGGTTAGGAGGGGGTAAAGCCCAAGCCTGAAACGTAAAAAGATTGTAAGGTTTTAAATTGAAAAAAATTCAAGCAATACGTGGAATGAATGATTTGTTGCCGGATCAATCACCGATCTGGCAAATGGTTGAATCATCTTTGGTAGACATTCTGCAACGTTATGGTTATCAGGAGATTCGTTTTCCGATTTTGGAATCTACCGATTTGTTCAAACGATCAATCGGTGAAGTGACCGATATTGTTGAAAAAGAAATGTACACCTTTGAAGATCGTAATGGCGATAGTTTAACGCTGAGACCAGAGGGTACTGCGTCTTGTGTGCGTGCCTGTGAAGAACACGGTTTGTTGTACAACCAAACTCAACGCTTGTGGTACATGGGCCCGATGTTTCGTCATGAGCGTCCGCAAAAAGGGCGCTACCGTCAGTTTCACCAATTGGGTGTTGAAACTTTTGGTATGCAAGGGCCGGATATTGATGCAGAAATATTAATGCTGAGTGCAAGAATTTTGCGCGAACTCGGTGTTTATTCTGCGGTGACTTTACAAATCAATTCATTGGGTAATGCAGAATCTCGTGCAAACTACAAAGCGGCATTGGTGACCTATCTTCAACAATTTGAATCAGAATTGGATGAAGACAGCCGTCGTCGCTTAACGACAAACCCTTTGCGCATTCTCGATTCTAAAAATGAGCAGACACAAAAACTGCTCAACAATGCACCAGTGTTGTTGGATTATCTGGATACAGAGTCAGCCGAACATTTTGCTGAATTGAAAACCTTATTGGATGCAGTGGGAATTAATTATCAAGTAAATCCTCGTTTGGTTCGTGGCCTGGACTACTACGGTAAAACGGCATTCGAATGGGTGACTGATAAACTGGGTGCGCAAGCAACAGTTTGTGCCGGTGGTCGCTACGACAATCTGGTCGAGCAATTGGGTGGCAAACCAGCACCTGCGGTTGGATTTGGCATTGGTTTGGAACGTTTGGTGCTGTTGCTTCAAGAAATGCAACAGGTCCCCGAGGAACTAAACCAGCAAACTGACATCTATTTGGTCGCCGTGGGTGATGTACTGCAACAAGCAATGCAAATTGCTGAACAATTGCGCGATGACATTCCATTCGCGCGGGTGATGTTAAATTGCGGCGGCGGGAATTTTAAAAACCAATTGAAAAAAGCTGACAAAACCGGCGCTGACATAGCGCTGATTTTGGGTGAAGATGAAGCCAAAGCCGGAACTATCAGCATTAAACATTTGCGCGACGACACGCCGCAACAAACTTTATCCATTGCAGATGCCATAAACTACCTGCAATCTTTTGAATAATTATCGAGCCTTAACAGGAGCCTATTGTGAGTGTACATCTAACAGAAGAAGAACAAATTGAATCATTGAAACGTTGGTGGAAAGACTACGGTAAGCAAGTGATCATCGCCGTGATTATTGGTGTGGCTGCTTATCTGGGGTGGACCAGTTGGCAAGATAACCAGCGCATGAAAGCTGAAAAAGCATCGGCAACTTATGAGCAATTGGTGAATTTAATTAACAAAGAGCCAGGTAAACCTTTGGCTGAGACTGATCGTGTTATGGCCACTCAATTGGCTAACGAACTCAAAGCGGGTAATACTAAAAGTTTGTATTCACAAACAGCGGCTTTGTTTCTTGCCAAAATTGCAGTGGAAGATAACAAGTTGGATCAAGCTGTCACTGAATTACAGTGGGTGTTGTCGACCAAACCTGATGTTGCGACTGAACAAATTACTCGCTTGCGTTTGGCTCGCGTATTAACTGCAAAACAATCCTGGGATGATGCGCTTGCACAATTAGCACAAGCACCGGTAGCGGCACTGGCAGCTGATTATGCGGAAGCCCGCGGCGATATTTACAAGCAACAAGGTCAACTGGATCAGGCGCGCACAGCCTACGAGTCCGCATTGGCGGCGACCAATCCGCAACAGCAAGAACGTTTTATGTTGTTGCAAATGAAAGTTGATGATCTCAAGTTGCTCGACGCACCAGCGACACCGGAGAAAACCCAATGAATGTTTTTGTAATCAGAAGTGCTGCGCTTCTGTTGTTGTGCCTAAGCTTGTTGTCTGGCTGTTCTTTGTTTTCCAAAAAAACCGGCAACGAACCTATGGAGCTGAAAAGTTTCAAGTCAACAGCGGATATAGATAAAGAATGGTCCGAAGGAATAGGTGAGGGCCAGAGTCAAGGCTTCAGCTTGCTTACGCCAGCGATTGATGGTGATCGTATTTATGCCATGGATTATCAAGGCAAACTGGAAGTGATGGATCGCGTGACTGGTAAAAACATTTGGTCCAAACGTGTTACCTCGCCAAAACTTGGGCTTTGGGGTTGGTTTAAGAGTTTCTTCGAAGATATAGACCCTAACTGGCAAGTGAGTGCAGGCGTTGCCGCAGAACATGGTCTGATTATGTTCGCGACTTACGCTGGTGAAGTGGTAGTTTTGGATGCGGATGGCAATGAACTTTGGCGTCGTCAGGTTCCCGGCGAAGTCGTTGCTCCACCTCATACCAATGGCGAGTTGGTAGTTGCGCAAACTCTCAACGGAAAACTCTATGCACTGGACGCCAAAACCGGTGATACCCGCTGGTTTTATGAAAGTCCGGCACCTGTGTTGACCTTGCGCGGAACAGCGTCGCCGCTGGTTACTGACACAGCTGTTTATGCCGGCTTTGCCAATGGTCGTTTGTTGGCATTCAACATTGCCGATGGTGTTATCCAGTGGGATCAACGTATCGCTATGCCCAAAGGCAGATCCGAACTGGAGCGCATGGTCGATATCACCGGAACCCCCATTTTACAGAGCGGCATTTTGTATCTGGGGACTTATCAAGGCCGTATCACTGCAATGTCTCGTGGTGCTGGCTCTGGCATATGGGGTAAAGATGGTTCTACATCGGAAAACATGGCGATTCAGGATGATAAGCTGTTCGTTTCCCATTCTGATGGCAAATTGGTGTGTTACAGCGCATCGAGTGGCGAAGTGATCTGGACTAACGAGAAGCTATTGCGCCGTACACTGAACGCCCCACAGGTTATCGGCCAGTATGTTGCGGTAGTGGATTACAAAGGCTATCTGCATTTTGTCAATCAATCTGATGGTGAGTTTGCAGCGAGGACGCGGGTAAGCCGGTTCGGTACCAAGGGAGCAAGGGCGCCAATGTTGAGCGATGGTGAAAGACTCTATGTCTACACCAACAAGGGAAAACTGATAGCTTTTAGCATCCAACCCGACTAATCTAAGCGCCAATTTTTACAGCCAGCATTCATCACTCTATGAATGCTGGTTTTTGTTATTTACCAGAGGTCACACCAAGTTAAATTGGTGAGTAGATATGATTCCAGTTATTGCCCTTGTGGGCCGTCCCAATGTTGGTAAATCCACACTCTTTAATCGACTGACTAGCAGCCGTGACGCGCTGGTTGCAGACTACCCCGGATTAACTCGCGATAGAAAATACGGCGAAGGCTGTATTGATAACCGCCGTTTTATTGTGATCGATACCGGTGGTATCAGCGGTGAAGAAGAAGGCATAGACAGCGTAATGGCTGGCCAATCGCTCTTGGCAATACAGGAAGCGGACATAGTTCTGTTTATTCTCGATAGCCGTGAAGGTTTGAATCCCGCCGATTATTTAATTGCCCAGCATTTACGGGTAAACAACAAAAAAACTTATCTGGTTGCCAACAAGATTGATGGTATGGATCCAGATGTTGCCTTAGCACCTTTCTATGAATTGGGCATGGGCGAATTGTTTGCGACCACCGCCACTCATGGCCGCGGCGTTAAATCCATGATGGAAGAAGTGCTCGCCGAAGTCCCCGAAATGCCTGAGGGTTCTATAGCGGACGAAGCCAGTGGAATTAAAATTGCGGTGGTAGGGCGTCCCAATGTGGGTAAATCCACTTTGGTGAATCGTTTATTGGGTGAGGATCGTGTTGTGGTGTTTGATCAACCCGGTACCACTCGTGATTCGATTTATATTAATTACACGCGCTTTGATAAACCTTACACATTGATAGATACCGCTGGCGTTCGTCGTCGTAAAAATATTGATTTGATGGTAGAAAAATTTTCTATAGTCAAAACCATGCAAGCGATTAGTGATGCCAATGTAGTGATTTTGGTAATGGATGCCAGTGAAGGTGTGGTTGAGCAGGATTTGCATCTGATGGGTTCAACCATCGAAGCCGGGCGCGCATTGGTGGTGGCATTAAATAAGTGGGATGGTCTGGATGACGGCCACAAACAATATGTCAAAAATGAAATCGAACGTCGTTTGCGATTTGTGGATTTCGCAGATATCCATTTTATTTCTGCTTTGCATGGAACTGGCGTTGGCAATTTGTATAAATCCATTGAGCAGGCATTTCGTTCTGCGACTGACAAATTCGGAACGCATTATTTAACTCGAATTCTGCAAGATGCTGTCAGAGAACATCAACCACCGATGATTCAAGGTCGACGTATTAAATTGCGTTACGCTCACTCAGGTGGGCATAATCCTCCCATTATTGTGATTCATGGTAATCAGACTAATGATGTGCCCGGTCACTATGTGAAGTATCTGGAAAAAACTTTTCGTCGTATTCTGGATTTGCATGGCACACCCATCAAAATTGAATTCAGAACCAGCGACAACCCTTACGCAGAGCGTAAGAAAAAAATGACGCAGCGTGAATTTATCAATATGCGCCGCAAGCAAGAGCGTGAAGGTAAGCGAAAACCCTGAATATCTGGCTAAGCAATATGAAACTCTCTGGCAAAAAGATTCTACTGCTCGATGACGATAAAGATTATCGCCAGCGCTTGTCTGTGGAGTTGTCAGAGTTGGGAATCGAGGTGATAGTTGCCGATACTGCCAATCAAGCGCTTGACGCAATCAAGCATATTCCTGATCTTGTCATTGCCGATGTTAATTTTCTCGGGGCGACGCTTTTTCATTTGCTGCAACAAGCTGCGCAATCTGGCCTGCGACCGCCAGTCATCTGCCTCGCAAAAACCCTGAATCCAATCGAGCTTGTTGGCGCATTGCGTGCAGGTGTTAAAGATTATTTTGAGAAGAGCAGTCTTAATCCGCAACAATTAGAATTCGCTATCGAAAAAATTTTGGCCAGTGGTCAATCGCAAGACGCGGATTATCGCGAACAATTAGAAAAAGCCAATCGCGAATTACGTGAACATTTGCGAATTCTTGAACGTGATCAGTCAGCAGGGCGCAGCGTACAGCGTCGCTTGATGCCAAAAGGTTTAAAAACCTCCGAAGGCTTTTTGGTCGAGCACAGAATAATTCCGTCGCTATTTTTAAGCGGCGATTTTATTGATTATGCGCACATCAAACAGCGCTATCTGGCATTTTATTTAGCCGATGTGTCAGGCCACGGTGCCTCGTCAGCGTTCGTCACTATTTGGCTGAAACATGTGGTGAGTCGTATGGTGCGCGAAGAAGGTTTGTTTGGTGATTATCAATCTTTCGAAACGGGTTGCACGCAAATGCTGCAACAGATTAATCGCGAATTAATTGAAACTCGTATTGGACATCATCTGACATTTTTTGTGGGTGTTATCGATACCCAAACTCGTCAAATGCGATATGTAGTCGCGGGGCACTTGCCTTTGCCTGTGTTGCTGACTGATGGAAAAGCCAGTTTTTTGGAAGGCCAGGGTAAACCGGTGGGGTTATTCAAAGATGCGCGCTGGCAAATTTATCATCGGCAATTGCCGGAAGATTTTGCGTTAATTTGTTTTTCTGACGGCGTACTTGAGTTGTGCAATCAAAAATCCATAGAGGAAAAAGAAGCGGATTTACTCAACAAATTAGCCGGGACCGCTGGCACTCTTGAATCTGTCTGCAATACTTTAGCTATTAATCAGGTCAGAGATAACCCGGATGACATTGCTATATTGTCCATCTCGCGTGCATCACTGACACCAATGGTTTGAGGAATCCAATGAATCCAGGTCAGATACTGGTCGCCGATCACCAAGGGGTTTACGTCATTAAACTGTTGGGCGACGTGCGCTTGAATTTTTGTGTGTCGTTTGATCAATACATTGAATCTATGTTGTCGGATTCGCAATTGATTTCAATTGTATTTGATATGTCGGATGCAGAGGCGGTCGATAGTACAACCTTGGGTTTGATGGCAAAAATTTCGTTACTGGGTCAAGACAAGCGCCAAATCACACCAGTGATATTGGCCACTAATTCCAGTATTCAGCGTATTCTCACCAGTATGGGCTTTAACGATATTTTCACAATTGTTGACCATTTGGATTCTCGTTTGATTCCCAAGCAGGCACTCTGTTGTGGTCAGCAGAATGAATCAATTGTGAAAGAGAGAGTGATTGAAGCGCATAAAATTTTGATGAGCCTCAATCAACAGAACGCCGATACGTTTAAAAATTTGGTGAAGATGTTGGAAGATAACTAGTGCAAATCAATCCATAAACGATCTTTTCTGGGAATAAAAAAGTTATTCATATCAAACGAAACAGCAACACCGCCTGCACGACCCACCAATTCCTTACGTGGTACAAATCCAATAAAACGTGAATCAACACTGTTATCGCGACTGTCACCCAGCATCAAATAATATCCTTCTGGCACTTTTACTTGCGCAAAGCTTTGATAAGTGGGCGCTGCGTTTTCAAAGAGATAGATCTTGTGTGATTTTTCATCCAGATGTTCGATCAAATCATTGCCAATTTTTTCATATCGAACTGCCTGGCCATTGATAATGAGTTTATTATGTCTCATTTCAATCAAATCGCCCGGTAAACCAATCACCCGTTTAACCAAACGTTTATCCGAGACTTTTGAATCAAACACCACAATATCGCCTCGAACAGGTTCTCCGGTTTTTACTAAAGAAACATGGGTGAAAGGAACGCGAATATCGTAAGCTGCTTTGTTGATGGTAATCACATCACCCTCAAGAATCGTAGGTACCATTGATCCTGTAGGCACTGGACTCCAATCCGCAAAGCTACTGCGAATACAAAAGAACAAAAACAGGAATAGGGCAGTTGAACGGTATTCGCGGTAAATATTGAGAATAGATTGTTTTGGAGTTGGGGAATTTTTCATGTCGGCCATTCATAGACAATTGATTGTCCAGAGTTGACCATCGGCGTTTAAAAAGGTTCGTGTGTAATTGCTCTGGCTCAAAAACAAAAAATCCCCGATTCAAAACTGAAGCGGGGATTTTTGATGCGGAAAAAATTAAGCCAAAGACTTCAACAATTTTTCCAATGCGATTTGGTCTTTCACGAAACCGCGAATACCTTCGGCAAGTTTATCGTTAGCCATTTGATCCATGTTTAAAGCAAAGCGGAAGCTGGGTTCTGTGTCTTTCAATTTGGCAATAGCTTCGCCTTTGTTGTCGGGTGACAGAACGCGTTTTAATTCGCCCTGGCTTTGATCCAACTCTTGCAACAGTTGTGGGCTGATGGTTAAGCGATCACAACCGGCCAGTGCTTCGATCTCACCAATGTTACGGAAGCTTGCACCCATTACCACGGTTTTGTAGCCGTGTTGTTTGTAATAGTTGTAAATGTGGCGAACGGATTGAACACCAGGATCTTCTTCGGCTGTGTATTCTTTTTTGTCGGTGTTAGCTTTGTACCAGTCGAGGATGCGGCCAACGAATGGAGAAATCAAAAACGCACCGGCATCAGCACAAGCAGCGGCTTGGTTGAAACCGAACAACAATGTCAGGTTACAGTTGATGCCTTCTTTCTCTAACACTTCTGCAGCGCGAATGCCTTCCCAGGTGGAAGCCAGTTTGATCAGAACGCGAGATTCATCCACACCACCTTTGGCGTAGAGGTCAATCAATTGATGCGCTTTGGCAATGCTGGCTTTGGTGTCGTAGGACAAACGTGCATCCACTTCAGTAGAAATTTTACCTGGGATAATTTTCAGGATTTCCAAACCAATGCCGACGGCCAGATGATCACCGGCGGCGGCCAATTGGTCAGCACTGTTTGTGTGGTGTTTGCTTGCGTTGATAGAAGCGGTCAGTAAGTCCTTGTATTGCGGCATTTGTGCAGCTTTGTAGACCAGTGATGGGTTAGTGGTGGCATCCAGCGGTTTGTATAAACGCATGGCTTCGATATCGCCAGTATCGGCGACTACGTCGGTGTATTGCTTCAGTTGTTCAAGTTTGCTGGCCACAATGAGTTTCCTGTAAAAAATTAACGTTAGGGTTGATTGTCGACGAATTATAGTCGATGTGACTTTTAGCTAGAAGTCTTGTTTGCATAGTTTATCCCTAAACCGCGAATGAAAAAACAGGTTTATTTGGTGGATGATTGCTAACTTCTTGATCTATAAGGGACATTCTGCTACCCTCTCGCGCCTGCTAATTCGTCTGGCTTTGGTTTTTTGCAGAGTAAAGATTATGGCAGCGATAGAAGCAATAGTCCCAGCCTGAGGGCGCTTTTATCTACTATCAATTGACCCGTTTGACTGGCCGAGCGGTGGCGCGCAAGCGCAATTTATTTATAGGTAATACCATGAGTATGAATGAAAGTTTTGCTGAACTGTTTGAAGAAAGTTTAAAAACCGTTGATATGGTACCGGGTACCATTGTGACTGGTGTAGTAATCGATATCGATAAAGATTGGGTAACAGTTCACGCTGGCCTGAAATCAGAAGGTGTAATTCCTGCTGAACAATTCCGTAACGAATTGGGCCAAATGACTCTGCAAATCGGTGACGAAGTTCAAGTTGCTCTTGAGAGCGTTGAAGATGGTTTCGGTGAAACCAAATTGTCCCGCGAAAAAGCCAAGCGCGCTGAAGCTTGGAAAATCCTCGAAGCTGCTCATGCGGCTGAAGAAGTTATCAAAGGTGTTATTAACGGTAAGGTCAAAGGTGGATTCACTGTTGACGTTGCCAGCATTCGTGCCTTCCTTCCTGGTTCATTGGTAGACGTTCGCCCAGTTCGCGAAACAACTCACCTCGAAGGCAAAGAGCTTGAATTCAAAGTTATCAAACTGGATCAAAAACGTAACAACGTAGTTGTGTCTCGCCGCGCTGTATTGGAGCAATCCAACTCTGCCGAGCGTGACGAGTTGTTGGCTAACCTGCAAGAAGGTCAAGCGGTTAAAGGTATTGTTAAAAACCTCACTGACTACGGTGCATTCGTTGATTTGGGTGGTGTTGATGGTTTGTTGCACATCACCGATATGGCGTGGAAGCGTATCAAGCATCCAGGTGAAATCGTAGAAGTGGGTCAAGAGATCGACGTTAAAGTATTGAAGTTTGACCGTGATCGCAACCGCGTTTCTTTGGGCCTGAAACAATTGGGCGAAGATCCATGGGTAGCTATCACCAAGCGTTATCCAGAAGGTGCTCGTGCGAAAGCTAAAGTCACCAACCTGACTGACTACGGCTGTTTCGCTGAGTTGGAAGAAGGCGTTGAAGGTTTGATCCACGTTTCAGAAATGGATTGGACCAACAAAAATATTCATCCATCCAAAGTGGTTCAATTGGGCGATGAAATTGAAGTTATGGTATTGGATATCGACGAAGAACGTCGTCGTATCTCTCTTGGTTTGAAGCAATGTCAAGAAAACCCATGGGATGCATTTGCTCGTACTTGCGCCAAAGGCGACAAGATCACTGGCAAAATCAAATCAATCACTGATTTCGGTATCTTCATTGGTTTGGATGGTGGCATCGACGGTCTGGTTCACTTGTCAGATATCAGCTGGCATGAAGCAGGCGAAGAAGCTGTTCGCAAGTACAAGAAAGGCGACGAGTTGGAAACTGTTGTGTTGGCAATAGATCCAGAGCGTGAGCGTATTTCTTTGGGTATCAAACAACTTGAAACTGATCCATTCTCTGAGTATGTTTCAGTGAATGATAAAGGTGCAGTTGTTAAAGGTATTGTGAAAGAAGTTGAAGCTAAAGCTGCTGTAATCACTTTGGCTGCAGACGTTGAAGCCACTCTCAAGGCATCAGAACTGAGCCGTGAGAAAGTGGAAGATGCTCGTAATTTGTTGAAAGTTGGCGACGAAGTTGAAGCGAAAATTATTGCGGTTGACCGCAAAAACCGTAGCATCAGCTTGTCAGTAAAATCTAAAGATGTTGAAGATGAAAAATCAGCAGTTAAAGAGCATGCAACCAAGCAAGCTGAAACTGCTGCTCCAACAACTTTGGGCGACTTGATCAAAGCGCAAATGCAAAGCAAAGAGTAATCTTTGTCGAATGGGGAATCTGAAAAGATTCCCCGTTTTGTTTTGGCAGTTTCTAATAATTAAGAATTGAGGAAGCACCATGACCAAATCAGAATTAATCGAATATATCACCGAAAAACAAAATCAATTGCCGATCAAAGATGTTGAGGCGGCAGTGAAATTATTGTTGGATCATATGTCCGATATGTTGGCTAATGGTGAGCGGATTGAGATTCGCGGCTTCGGCAGTTTTTCCCTGCATTATCGCGCTCCACGCGTGGGTCGCAACCCCAAGACTGGCGAATCAGTCACCCTCGAAGGTAAATATGTTCCGCATTTTAAACCCGGAAAAGAAATGCGCGATCGCGTTAACGAAAGTATTAATCAGCAGTAAGTTTTGCTGAGTTTATTGCATCAATTGCTTCAGTCAGTACTTCCACTCCGGCATTGGGCCTTGGTGCTTTTTCGCTGAGTACACGTCGAAAAGATCTCGCGCCAGCTTGCCCTTGAAACAATCCCAATACATGTCGCGTCATATGGCTGAGTTTTACGCCTTTGTTAAGCTGAAACTCGCAGTAATCCATAAATTCTGAAAATATTTCTTCGCGTGAGTGAATCGGGTTAGTCGCGCCGAAAAGTTGTTGATCAACTTCTGCTAACAAATAAGGATTTGAATATGCCTCGCGCCCAATCATTACGCCATCCAGAGAATCCAACAAAACTTTTGATTGTTGCAAATTGGTAATGCCGCCGTTGATTACAATATGTAGATGTGGAAATTCCTGTTTGAGTTGAATCACTTTGTCATAATCCAGTGGCGGGATTTCACGATTTTCTTTTGGGCTTAATCCTTTCAGCCAGGCTTTGCGGGCGTGGACTATAAAAGTTTTACAGCCGGTCGCTGCGATGCAGGAGACAAATTTTTGCATATCCCGATAATCATCCTGATGATCAATTCCGATTCGATGTTTAACGCTAACCGGGATAGAAACGGCTTGTTGCATGGCATCAATACATTCAGCCACCAATTCGGGTTCTGCCATTAAACAAGCGCCGATTTTATTGTTCTGCACTCTGTCGCTTGGGCAGCCACAGTTGAGGTTAACTTCGTCATAGCCCCAGTCTTCTGCCATACGAGAACATAAGGCCAATTCTTTTGGATCGCTACCACCCAATTGCAGGGCAAGGGGGTGTTCAGTGGGGTGAAAATCCAGAAAACGTTTTTTGTCGCCATGAATTAATGCCGGTGTTGTCACCATTTCAGTATAAAGAACAGCTTTTTTAGTGAGCAATCGCCAGAAATATCGGCAATGGGTATCGCTCCAGTCCATCATAGGTGCGAGGCAAAAGCGATGTGAGTTATAGTGAGTACTCATAAATAGTCATGAAGAAATTTTTCGTTTGTATATGATAACGAAAAAATCAGCTGCGTAGATAATTCAAGGGCAATAATCATGTCACTAACTCATATAGATCAACAGGGTAAAGCCTCCATGGTGGATGTGAGTGCAAAAGATTTTACCTCAAGGGAAGCTCGCGCGTTCGGGCGTGTGGTCATGAGCGCTTCAACCTTGCAGCAAATAGAACAGAATCAGTTGAAAAAAGGCGACGTCTTGTCCGTAGCAAGAATTGCGGGAATTCAAGCCGCAAAAAAATGTGCTGATTTAATACCACTCTGTCATCCACTTGCGCTGAGTAAAGTCGCTGTTGATTTTGAATTGAATTTTGACAAGAGTTCAGTCGATATTATCGCCTATTGCAAACTCACCGGTCAGACAGGTGTGGAAATGGAAGCGCTGACAGCAGTGAGTGTTGCAGCATTAACTGTATTTGATATGTGCAAAGCTGTTGATAAAAATATGGTGATAGAAGCAATTCAGGTTTTGGAAAAAACCGGTGGTAAAAGTGGTGACATCAAACGGGAAATTGACGCATGATCCGCATTATTTTTTTTGCGCAGTTACGGGAATCATTGGGTGTTGGTGAAATCCAGTGGCAATTGGATCACGAAGAAAAACTTGAAATACTTCTTATTGCATTGCAATCTCAGTCTGAGAGTTGGCGCAAAGCCTTATCAAATCAGAACCTCTTGATGTCGATTAACAAACAATTCGCCAAACCCAAATCCATAGTGAAACCTGGCGACGAAGTGGCATTTTTTCCTCCGGTGACAGGTGGCTAAAATGAATCATAGGTTGGTTATTCAAACAGACGATTTTCATCTGCAAACCGAATACGAAAGGCTTTTGTGTATTGATCCGCTTGCGGGTGCAGTGGTGACTTTTGTTGGTCGAGTGCGCGATTTGGTGGATAAGAATATTCTGGGTTTATATATCGAACACTACGAGGGCATGACTCAATCTGCACTGGCTACTATACAACAAGAGGCAGTGAATCGTTTTGGTATTTATGCATCAACGATTATTCATCGTGTCGGTTCAATTAAATCCGGTGAGCAAATTGTTTTTGTTGGCGCTAGCAGTATGCATCGTGAAGATGCATTTGCCGCTGTGGAATTTATGATGGATTATTTAAAAACCCAGGCACCTTTTTGGAAAAAAGAAATTACATCGCAAGGGGATTATTGGGTTGAAGCGAAAGAGAAAGATCAGAAATTGTTTGAGCGATGGAAGCACTAAATTCTAGGGTCGCCGCTTGCTGCGCCCTTTTTAAGGTGGGGGCATGGGCGCGGCAAGCAGCGCCCCTACATAATTAATGTGCAGAATTTGCAGTTGCTTGATGGGTGGCTGGTGTTTTAAAAGCCTTAAATGCAAAGAAACACAAAATCGCGTAACAGATTGCAGGTACTGTAAAGGCTGTTACGTAGTTTGTGGCCCCTGAGACCAAGCCGACGACTAATGGCAAGAATGCACCACCAATAATGGCTGTGCACAAAAATCCAGACGTTGCTTCCTGACTGGCAGACGAGCGCTCCAGTGTTAAAGTAAAGATGACGGGGAACATAATTGAATTAAACAGTCCGATTGCTAAAGCAATAAATCCTGCTGCTACACCACCAACGGTAAATACATAAACACACATCAGAGTTGCAGCTGCGGTGAAAACAATCAGCAATTTTGCTGCGTTGACAAATGCCAACAAGAATGTGCCGATCAGACGTCCCGCCATTGCGCCACCCCAATAGAGAGCTGTAATGGCTGCTGCTTCTTGAAGAGAAACGCCGGGGTTTCCATCTGAAAATTTTGAAAAAAGTGCAAATCCAAAAGCGGCATCTGATTGTCCCCAAACCGAGTCCGCATTCAGGAAAAATGCCATCTGGGTGCCAATCGCAACTTCAGCACCGACATAAAGAAAAATCGCCAGACCACCAAACAATGCCCAAGGGGAGCTGAGTGCGTTTTTAAACATAGCAACTATGCCCAGTTTCGCAGTTTCGTCAGAGACTTTGGGGGCTGCGCTCATGACTATGTTTCGGCTGAGATAAAAGAAAACCAGTAGCGCCGCTATCATGCCTGCCAGCCAAAAATAGGCGAGGTCAATTCCGGCCAATGCTTGGTCTTTCACTTCTTGCGTAATCTGGGTGCCTTCTTTTACTTCAACGCCTTTCAAAAACAAACTGGCTCCAATAATGGGGCCGATAAATGTTCCAAGACTATTGAATGTTTGGCTCAGAGTCAGGCGAAAATGGCTGCCTTCTGGTTTTCCGAGCGCGGCGGCTAGAGGGTTGGCGGCGACTTGTAGTGCGGTAATACCGCTAGCTAAAACGAATAGGCCAGCCAATACCAATGCATAAATTTCAATATTGGCTGCTACTAACATCAACATGCAGCCGCCAATCATCATCCCCAGTGCAATCAAAATGGTAGGTACAGATTTCATGCGGGAGAGAATAACTGCTGCTGGAAAACTCATAATGCCGTAGGCAATAAAAAATGCAAAAGCACTGAGTTGCGCTTCAACATCACTTAAACTGAAAATACCTTTTACTGCTGCTACAAGTGGGTCGATCAGGGATGTAATAAATCCCCAAGCAAAAAATAAAGTTGTTACCGCCGCATAAGCCGGGCCGTATCGAGTTGGCGATTGCATGTTATTACCTATTATTAAATTTGGGTTTTGTGATTTGGATAATAGCCGCGCTTGCAAGCGCGGCGTGGCACTATAATCGATGAATTCTGGACTGTCACATGCTTTGCGCTTTAATTATTGTTTATAAGCTGTATCATTGGCATCAACAATATAGTCAAAATAACTTTAAGAGATCATAAAGAATTCATGTCAAAAGCTACTATTGATGATGTTGCCGAACTGGCCGGTGTTTCGATAAAAACTGTGTCGCGGGTTGTGAATAATGAACCCAATGTTCGAGCGGCGACGAGAGAAAAAGTTGAAGCAGCGATTTCAGCCTTGAGTTATCGACCGAATTTGTCGGCGCGAGGACTTGCGGGAAATAAATCCTATGTATTGGCATTGGTATATGGTCACCCAGGCGCGCATTATGTGTTGGATATTCAGGAAGGCGTGTTGGAAATTTGTCGTCCGCAGGGCTATGACCTGGTGGTGCATCCCGCAATTTATAAAGATAAAAATTTAACAAAAGATATTTCAGAATTTATTCTTGAAAAACGAATTGATGGTGTGATGTTAACGCCGCCTATTTCAGATCATGTGGGTGTTATTAATAGTCTACGTAAACACAATATTCCAATGGTGCGTGTTGCACCAACGGAAAATAAATCACTTACGCCTTATGTTGAAACTAATGATCGTGAAGCCGCTTATGATATGACCTGTCATTTAATCGCATTAGGGCATGAACGAATTGGTTTTATCACAGGCCACCCGGACCACCGTGCGATTAGTTTGCGATTGGAAGGATACAAAGCGGCGTTGATCGAAAATCAGATTACTATTGATAAAAAATTAATTGAGCAAGGTGATAATTCGTTTGAATCCGGTGAGGAGGCTGCGCGTCGATTGTTCACTCTTGAACAAAGGCCGACAGCAGTGTTTGCTGCCAATGATGATATGGCGGCAGGCGTTATCATGGCTGCGCATAAAATGAATATGAAAATTCCACAGCAAATATCAGTTTGTGGTTTTGATGATACACCGGTCGCACATCAATTGTGGCCCGCGTTAACAACAATTAAACAGCCTATCCATGCCATGGCAAAAAAAGCGACTGAACTCTTGTTAAAACAAATTAAAGGAAAAGATGTGCAGCTGCCGGCTAGTATTCTGACCTCTACGCTTATTGTGCGGGAATCTACAGCGAAACCAGGGAAAAAATAGGGTCGTAGACCGGCTCAGATGTCTGACTCCGGTCTATCGAGTCAATCAGGATTGTAATTCGGGTGTGTTGTGAATTAACCAGGCTGCCGAACCGACTATCGCTGCTTTATCATTTAATACCACGCGAATGCTGATGTCGTTGACATAATCCTCCAGTGGCCCTTTATTTTTGTAGCGTTCAATAAAATTGGATTGTGGAATCATATCCAATAATTTTGCAGTAATACCGCCGGTGATCACTATGCCAGCGCGCGCGCCGGTTGATAAGGCTTTGTCACCCGCGACTTCACCCAGCACATCGCAAAAAGTTAACACTGCATCGCGACAAATAGGATCTTCGTTAGTCATTCCTTTACCACTCACTTCAGCTGGCGAATAATTTTGTGGTGTTTCTCCAGCCAGTATCGCCAGGGCTTTGTATAAATTTACCAAGCCATTACCGGATAAGATATTTTCAACTGATACATGCTTTTGTTGTTTGAGTAAAACACGCTTGATATCCAATTCTTTATCGTTGGTGGGCGCAAAACTGGCGTGACCACCTTCAGTTGAAATCACTTTCCATTTGCCATCGTTAGGAACCAATTGCGCCATACCAAAACCGGTGCCTGGTCCCATAATCAGAATAGGGCAGTGGTCATTAGTTTTACCTTTATGCAGAACAAAAAATTCTTCATCTTTTTGGAATGGCACAGCAAACGCGTGTGCAGCGAAATCATTAATTAAGTGCAAGCCTTTGAAACCAACGGCAGCACATAATTCTTTGCTGGTGAAGCGCCAATTTAAATTGGTCATAAAAGCTTCGCCGTTTTCAATGGGGCCGGCAATGGCAAGACAAGCGTAATCGGGTGTGACTTGCAATTGTGCGCAACAGTCTTTCAGCATACTGGCCATGTCAGGGTAGTCAGCACATTTGAGTGTAATTTGTTTAGATGATAAATAATTTATATTGCCGGATTTGTAGGAAGCGGGATCATATTCCATCAAGCCAAATCGACCGTTAGTGCCACCTATATCTGCTGCTAATAAATACATCATGACCTCGAATAAAATGATTAAAAAAACTGGCGGCGAGCATAGCATTAATTTATCTCGCG
This sequence comes from uncultured Cellvibrio sp., assembly GCA_966252135.1. Taxonomy (GTDB): domain Bacteria; phylum Pseudomonadota; class Gammaproteobacteria; order Pseudomonadales; family Cellvibrionaceae; genus Cellvibrio. The sequence continues at coordinate 41,689 of CBINNU010000009.1, forward strand.
CTGCAGTTGTTCTATAGTTGCGCGCAGTGTTTGTCTGGAAGGGTTAACTATTTGACAGCGCTGTCAGTTGATAGTAGCGTGTGGGCCGTTTTATTTCCATCCGGCCTTTAATTTCGTTAGCATGCCGCTTCGAATAATGATCAGGCTTGAAGAGCTATTTTTGGGGGTAGTAATAGTGTTGTGGCAAAAAGTTACCAGCAAGGTACAACAGGATTCGGCTCTGGAAGCCAAAATTGATCAGCTTATTGCACAGATGAGCCCGGAAGAAAAAGTCGGGCAAATGATTCAACCTGAAATTCGTTATCTCACACCGCAGGATGTTAAGGACTACCACATTGGCTCTGTGCTTAACGGTGGTGGTTCAGTGCCCAATGGTAACCGTTATTCAAAAGCAGCCGATTGGATTGCTATAGCTGATGCATATTACAGCGCTTCTATGGATAGCTCCGATGGCAAGGTGGCCATTCCGATTATGTGGGGTACAGATGCAGTTCACGGCGTTGGCAACATAGTCGGCGCAACCTTGTTTCCGCACAATATTGGCCTTGGTGCCATGCGTAACCCATCATTAATTCGTAAGATTGGTGAAATCACCGCAACTGAAATTGCGGTGACGGGATTGGACTGGGACTTCTCGCCCACAGTTGCAGTTGCCCGTGATGATCGCTGGGGGCGTGCGTATGAGTCATGGTCAGAGCATCCCGATCTCGTGCGTGAGTACGCCAGTGAAATGGTGGAAGGTTTGCAGGGCAATGCCAACACGGCTGAGTTTTTATCGCCCATCAAAGTCATCTCAACGGCCAAACACTTTATTGGTGATGGTGGAACACAAAACGGAATTGATCGCGGCAATTGTTTATCTACTGAAGAAGAGCTTTATGCAATTCACGCAGCGGGTTACATCAGTGCTATAGAGTCTGGTGTGCAAGCGGTGATGGCATCCTTTAGCAGTTGGCACGGTGAACATTTGCACGGTAATAAATATCTGCTGACTGATGTGCTTAAAGAAAAATTAGGCTTTGATGGCTTGGTTGTCGGGGATTGGAATGGGCACAGCTTTGTAATGGGAGCCGATATTCACGATTGTCCGCAAGCGATTAATGCGGGCCTGGATATTTTTATGATCGCCGATCCCGATTGGAAAAAACTCTACAACAAAACACTCGAGCAAGTGCGCAGTGGTGTGATTTCTGCAACGCGTTGTGATGATGCGGTTCGCAGAATTTTGCGCGTTAAATTGCGCGCGAAACTATGGGAAAGAGGCTTGCCATCCAGTCGTCCATTATCAGGTCGTGATGACTTATTAGGCGCACCTGCACATCGTGCGGTTGCTCGCCAAATTGTGCGTGAATCTCTGGTGATGTTGAAAAACAAAAATCAATTATTGCCCTTATCCCCTAAATTAAATGTGTTGGTTGCTGGCGACGGTGCTGACAACATTAGTAAACAAACCGGTGGTTGGTCAGTTAACTGGCAGGGCACCGGCAACACCATGGCGGACTTCCCTGGTGCCACGACTGTGTGGATGGGTATTGAATCTGCTGTTAAGGCTGCGGGTGGAAAAGCAACTTTATCTGTTGATGGAAAGTTTGATCAAAAACCTGACGTTGCCATAGTGGTGTTTGGTGAAGATCCTTACGCAGAAATGCAAGGTGATGTGCAACATCAATTATTAAAAGCGGGTGATACTGCTGATATAGAGCTGCTCAAAAGCTTCAAATCACAAGGCATCCCGGTGGTCGCATTGTTTGTGACTGGCCGTCCTATGTGGATCAACCGCGAACTCAACGCATCTGATGCGTTTGTGGTGATTTGGCAGCCAGGTACAGAAGGCGGTGGTGTGGCTGATGTGTTGTTCAAAGCAGCTGATGGCAAAATCAATCATCCCGTTAAAGGTCGTTTAAGTTTCTCATGGCCAAAAACACCGGATCATGGCCCACTGAATGTTGGTGATGACAATTACGATCCTTTGTTTGCCTATGGTTATGGCATGACCTACGGCGAAGAAAATACTTTGGGTGATGATCTGAGCGAGAAAGGTTTATCCGAAGTGTTGTGTTCGGATACTTTGGAAATTTTCAATCGCCGTCCAATCGCGCCTTATTTTATTTTGCTGGAAGGCAAAAATAATGATCGGGTAGTGATGAAAGATAATCAGGCGAGCGTTTCGTCGGTCGCTGTTAATGTAGTTGATCGCGACGTGCAAGAAGATGCCCGCCGTGTGGTCTGGAATGGATCAGGTCTGGGTATAGTGGCGCTCTCAACCCACAATCGTCAGGTGTTGAGTGATTACTATCAATCGGAATCGGCTTTGTTGTTTGATGTGAAAATCGACAAGGCACCGGCAGGCAAGGTGAGGGCGCGTATTGGTTGCGGCCCTTCTTGCAATACCGAAGTGGATATTACCGAAGCGCTGCATTCAATAGTGGGTGCTGGTTGGAAAACTCTGGTATTGAGTCTGGATCTTTTCCCCGAAGTTTTGACAGATTTTGGTTTGCATCGATTACCGCATGAGTTATTTGCACTGGTGATTGAACCCTTCGCCCTGGTTGCGGATGGTGAACTGGAGTTAGTATTTGCCAAAGCTCGCTGGGAAAAACATCAAGGCAAAGACAAACACATCATTATCCGTTAGTTTTTTTCCGCTCTTTTCCCCTCCTGACGGAGGGGATTAGTTCTTCTCTCGTGCTGCTTTTTTGCTCTTCCAGTTTTTGATCTTCTCACAACAAATCGCTTTTTTGCGTTATATCAGTGCAATGAGTTTTTTCGTCGCACCCGCATTTGCACAAAGATAACGCACTGAAAAAAATAGAAAAGTTTATATTGAGTGCGTGATAAACAGGGCGCTCACCAAGTCGGTGCTGCGATATTTTTCAAAAAAAATCATGTTAAAAATTGCTGATTAAAATAATCCTTTGATTTCACTGTAGTTTTTTTCAAAAAAAATAATAAATTTTTCTGTTGGCACAGCCGTTGCTCCAGAGCAATCAGATCACATCGTATTGGGGCACACACAACTCAACTCATGTCGATTGTCATCGCTCAAATTAAATCTGGAGAAGGCACTATGAAAAAACACCTGATACCCCTCACGCTCTCAGCAGCAAGTTCTTTGTTGGTACTAGCATCGACAGTTGAAGCCAAAACATTTACTGAATCCATGCAACAAGGCAGTTCAATTAAAGTCAACATTCGCACACGTTATGAAGATGTCACTGAAGATGTATTGAATACATCCACTGACCGCGAAGCCGATGCCTGGACAACCCGTTTGCGTTTGAGTTATCAATCAGGTCCCTGGAATGGATTTAGTTTTTTTGCAGAAATGGATGATGTGAGTGAGATGACTAACGATGTGGATTATCGCAGTGCACCTAACGACACGGCATTTCCTGCAGCAACCACAGCTGTTATTGCAGACCCGGTTGGAACAGAATTGAATCAGGGTTTTATCGCTTACACGGATTTTAATAATCAAATCAAAATGGGGCGCCAACGTTTGGTATTGGATAATTCCCGTTTTATCGGCAACGTAGGTTGGAGACAAAACGAACAAACTTATGATGGTTTGTCATGGACCAACAAAACTATTCGCTACACCAATTTCACTTACATGTATATCAAAAACGTTAACAGAATTTTTGGTGATACCAATGTGATTGGTGATGTTCATATGGATAGCCATGTTTTGAACGGGAGCTACACAGGTTTCGGTGCAGGCAAATTAATTGGTTACGCTTACCTCTTGGATGTGAATGATCCAATTTCACAAAAAGGTTTAACCGGTGATACTTTTGGTGTGCGTTGGCAAGGTACAGTGGGTGAATCTTTCCTCTACAATTTGGAATTTGCAACGCAACAAGATGCCGGTGCAACAGAAACTTTCGATGCAGATTATATGTTAGCTGAAGCGATTTATAATGTGTCTCGCTACAGTTTTACTCTGGGTTATGAATCATTAGGTTCCGATGACGGTGCTTATGGTTTTGCAACACCACTCGCAACTCTGCATGCGTTTCAGGGTTGGGCTGATAAATTCCTCAATACGCCGGCTGCAGGTTTAAACGATGTCTATGCCAATGTCGGTGTGACTTTTGCGGGCGCTCAAGCGGTGGTTAGTTATCACAAATTTGATTCTGATGAAGGCAGTATTGATTTTGGTGATGAAATTGATTTGAGTCTGAGCAAAAAATTTGGTGCGGTAGTTTGGACAGCCAAGTACGCGAGTTACTCAATGGGTGATACCAATGCCAGCTTCACTGATACAGAAAAATTCTGGTTGATGGCGGATTGGAATTTTTAATTGATTGTTAGTGTGTAAAACAAACCCCACCCTAACCCTCCCCTTCGTAAGGGGAGGGGACAGATCTTCCAGGAATCAAAAAACGATTTTTATTCAGCGGGGCGTAAAGTTCCTCCCCCTTACGAAGGGGGAGGTTAGGAGGGGGTTTGTTTTTTTAAATCGATCTAAATCAAAGCGCCAAAATTCGATAATAAGCATCTTTCGGTTGATGCTTACGATCAAACAACAATGGATATGCAGTTCTGCCTCTGATCGGGAAATCATTTAGCCAGGTTGCATCATCACTCACGCCCCACAAAGTAATACGTTCAATTTTATCTTTATGTTTGATAAACAATTTGAACAGCTCTTCATAGCGTGCGCTGAGTTTGTCGTTCATTTCTTTGGTCATACCATTTTTAAACGGATCGCGCTCGGGTTTGTAATCAAAACGGGTTGATACTTCTGCAACAGGCAGGTTCCAGATTTGTGGCAGCACATCTATATCCAGCTCGGTGAAGTGCACGCGCAAGCCCAAATCGGCGTAGGCCACAATACTTTTTTCAATATCGGCAATGCTTGGGCCATCAACAGCAATATGCCCTTGAATACCCAAACCTTGAATGGGTACGCCGCGTTTTTTCAAACGCTTCAACATTTCGATACAAGCTTCACGCTTGCCATCTTTTTCAATATTGTAATCGTTGTACATCAGGTGTGCTTTGGGGTCGACTTCGTGTGCAAGATGAAACGCCTTGTCGATAAATTCTTCGCCCAAAATATTGTAGTAATGGCTTTTGCGCATTTGGTTGTCATCACCGACCGCTTCATTAACAACATCCCATGCTGCCAGTTTGCCTTTGTAGCGACCAACAATCGTAGTGATGTGCTCTTCCATTTTTTTCGATAATTCAGCGGGCTTGATGTATTCACCTTTTTCATTTTTGAAAACTGAATCGGGGATTTGGCTGTGCCACGCCAGAGTGTGGCCCACTGCGTGCAAATTGTGTTGGGTCGCGAAATTCATAAAGTGATCAGCTTCTTCCCACTTCCAACCTCCATCAGCAGTTCTCACGGATTCCCACTTCATGGCGTTTTCTGGTGTGACAGAAGAGAAGTCGCGTTTGATAATTTCGGTGATGTCCGCTTGTTTGCCGCTGGCGATTGAGGTGTTGATCGCTGCACCGATTAAAAAGCGATCTTTGTACGCGTCTTTCAAACCGGTTTTTTCAGCCGCCGCTGCCATTGCAGTTATTTTCATTTGGCTGGCAACCGCTGCCGCCAGACCTGAGCCGATTAAAAATTTTCTTCTAGTTGATTGCATAATTGCACCTGTTTTTGGGTTAGTGTAAAAGCCTGGACATTATAAAAAGTTGGTTTGTTCAATCTACAAATATTGCATGACTTAACGATTGTTAGATTGGCGCCGATTTGGGATCGAACCAGAGTTCAGTTCTATCCAGTGGCGTCTCTTTTGTTAAAACCGGATTATCGATATGGAAAGTTTTACGGTTTTTCATGTTCGCTTTTTCAAGCACATCCTTAATGCTGGGGTCATTATAAAAAACCTCATCGAAACTGCCATCGGCGATTGCACGATTTAGTCCTAATTCCAGATCCTCTGCCAGTTGTTTGTTATTTTTTTCAACGAACAAGTAAAACGGCATTTTGTAAACGATCATCAGGTTTTTTTCTACGGCCAAATTCGGTAATTCTGGACGTTTAGCCAGTTCGTTGAACGGCTCCAGTACACCACGCGGAAATGCATCGAAACGTTCACCATCAACCATAAAAAAGATATTGGTATATTTGGTTACTTTGACCACCTTGAATTGGTTGGCTTCCAAAATTCGCGTGTCTGCCCAGAACCTTCCTTGACCGAAAGTCATTTGCTTTAATTCGTCCAGAGTTTCAATTTGGTCGAATTTATCCTGATTTTTCTTATTGATGATTAAAATTCTGTACCCCAGTAGTCCTTTGTATAAACATATTCGGATTGGTCTGAATTCTTCTTCCATGGTTTTGTCCGAGGCTTCCCAAATCACATTAATCAATCCATTATTTTTTACTTCTTCATTGGTTTTGCTTTGGGTATATTTTTCGTTGCTGGTTTGAATTTTGTATTCTGTATCTATATGTTTTAATGCCAGTTCAAGCATTTTGATAGCGTAGGGAGCAGTGGGATCCGTAGGGTCGGAATTGATTTTGATTATTTCGCTTGAGTAAGAACCACCCGCCACAAGCAGACCAATAAAAAATAAAATTTTTTTCATCTTGTAACCTGTTAGGGCGCGCTTTGCGGATCAAACCAGAGTTCTGCTCTATCCAGTGGTGTTTCTTTGGATAGTAATGGGTTGTCTATATAAAACACTTTGCGTTGTTTCATATTGGCTTTTGCTAATACATCCTTCACGTTGGGGTCATTGTAAAAAACTTCATCAAAACTGCCGTCGGCGATTGCACGTTCTAACCCCAAATTAATATCGGCGGCTAATTTTTTATTTTCATGTGACGTAAAAAGATAAAAAGGCATGCGGTAAGAAATCATCAAGTTTTTTTCGACGGTCAGGTCTTTCAATTCCGGCCTTTGTGCAAGCTCACCAAAAGGCTCGTGTACACCGCGGGGGAATCCGTCAAAGCGGCCGCCGTCTACCATGTAAAAGAGGTTGGGGTACTTGGTGACGGTGATGACGTTAAAACCGTTGGCTTGCAGAATTTTAGTATCGGCCCAGGTTTTTCCCTGGCCTACTGTTAACTTTCTTAAATCATCCAGGCTATTGACCTGATCAAATTTGTATTGATTGCTTTTGTTGATAATAAAAATCCGGTAACCCAACAAACCCTTATAGAGGCAAATTCGGATCGGGTGCAGCTCGGATTCTATGGTGGCTTCCGAGGATGCCCAGACCATATCCAGTGCTCCGTTGGTACGAACTTCTTCGTTGACTTTGGTTTGTGAAAAATTATCTTTGACGACTTCAATTTTGTATTTGGTGTCTATGTGGTCTATGGCGAGTTGCAGCATTTTTATGCTGTAAGCCGCGTTGGGATCTGTGCCGTTGTCGTTGACGCGAATGACCAGATCATTTGCTTGAGTGAGACTGGCAAACAAAATAAGGCAGGAGATCAGGAGTTTAGACATGAGTGAATCCGCGTGACTCGAATGTTTATAGTTGTTTTGAGTCTAGCAAGCGGGGTTGAAACCGCAAATTTCCCTTTGCGGTTATGAAAATCAGTTTTTGCCTGGTGTTGTGACAGGTTTGTCGAGTTTGCCGGACCAGTACCAAAAACCCTTGTGGCCCAATGATTTCCAGCCCCAGGTTAACCAGCGAATCAAAGATGAGGCCAACCAGAGCGACCAGATCAACATCACCAGTTTGTAAACCCAGATAGGCAGCGAGATTACCCAGGCCTGTGCCAGCGAACCTTCGGAAATATCCTGATACCAGCGCAGGTAATAGCTGGATGACCCATTGCCGCGTATGTGCATATCCGGATCAGACAAGAGTCCTTGAGGAATGACAGCGATTAACACCATCAAGCTGACAATCGACAGGATAAACAAGCCGGTTTGCAGCCATTTAAATCCACCCGGGCTGTAAACGCTGTCGAGTTTTGATCGCCATTGCAAAGCCAATAGCCAAATCGCAATCAACAAAATCGCCAGTAAATTTACGGTTGCTATACCTAATGCCAGCAGTATCCATTCGCGACTATTTAGGGGCGTTAATTGTCGACGGCCCAGTTGAATCGCTAGCACAATCACTACCGCCAGAATTCCCCAAATCAATACAGACGGACCAATGCTTGGGCCGGACAAATACAGTGGCCAGCGCTCAGGCAATTGAATATTGATCGACTGGTTGGCCGTAGGAATACCCAAATCAAGGCTTGGAGTTTTAACCAGGCTCGAAACCCCGGTGGAGTCCAGCCACTCGATAACCAATTTTTGCTCGCCCGGTTGTAGCGGAATACGCAACACGCCTTGTACCGGGCTCAGATTCAACTTCTGATTATTCAGCTCCAACAAGTTCAAGCTGGCACCTTCAGGCAAAGGGAATTCGTATTGATTTGCCTGACTGGTTTTTATCGAAAGATTCAAACGGCTGGTGCTGGCTCTTGCTGAAGGTGAATAGGTTAACTCGGCTGACTCAATCACCATGGTGTCGCCTTTCACGGCTTGCGGCCTGCTGAGTGTTAGATTCAGTGATTCGCCCGGCCAGGGTTGCCAGAGCGGCAACTGATTCACATCGCCAGGTTGAATCGCCGCAATACCGGAGGTCTGTAAATGCCAAACGGGTGATGTTTGGATTTCCCAAATTTCCATCCAGGGTTGTTGTTCGGCGGCTTGTAACCGGATTTGTTCACTTTGGGTTAAACGTGAATTCCAATAGAGACTGGTGGTGTGTTTATCCAAACGGATTTGCAATTTTTGTTTATCTGCTGACAAATTTTGCAAAGGCGTATTACCCTCCAGTGGTGATTCATTTGCGAGTAACGGTACTTCAAGATTGATTACACCATCTGCAGGTGCAACACGAATCACTTCTGTGTGCAGATTCCATTCAAGATCAAAATTAAATGAACGACGAATAATCACAAACGCGGGAATGGGGTCAGGCCTTAATTGCTCACTGGATTCTGCGGATTGATTGCCAATCACCGGTTGCAATTGCAATGAACGAATTGCACCTTGTATGTTGCCATTTAATTGCCAGCCTTCCAATTGATTGGAAAATTTATGCACAGACAAACCAAAATTCAAATCAATAGATTCGCGGCTTTGTAGCTCAGCGGTTAATTCAATTTGATGTTTGCCTTTGGGGAGATAAATAAACAATTGGCTTTGTGAATTTTGCAAAAGGCTCGCTGGTTTGCCATTAATTTTGACAGCATCCGGCCACCATTGCGGTGCTTGGCCTGGTAACGGCAATGCAATTTTGTCATTGGCATGTACTGTCATGTTTAACCAAAGACGATTACTGGTGGTTTTAATCGATACAGATTCAATGCTGGCGCAATCCGGTAAACATTTTGCTGAAGCTGTTAATCGGTTTTCCAATTCTTGTAATAATTTTTCATCCGGCAAGCTGCTCGCTTGTAATGGACTACTACCGATTGGAGAGAAACTAATAATTAGCCCCAATGCAATAATGGCAATCGGTGATGCATCTTTTAATTCCAAATCAAATACTTCCGGTTCTTCAGCTTTTTGTTTTTTGAGTAAACTCAAAAAGTGTTTCAACAACACGCCTGCCAGTAATAACGCAAGCAAACAACTCAGCAAGCTACCGAGGCGATTCCACAAAGGGGATATCAAATATAAACGGGTTGTTTCTTCTGACATCACAGGCCCATTCCACTGCAAATGTACCGAACGCCAGCTCCACTCGGGAATACCCGGGCCAGTTTGTAAAATCTGATTGGGGTCATATTGTTGCTTTTGTAATTTTTGTTGCATCTTAGCTAAAGGCTTTTCAAGTCGCGCACTGCTTGATGCGTAATCCATAGATTCCTCCATCATCATCGCAGGTGCAGGCGATGTCCCGGGTAAAGGGAAATTGAAATTGTCTTCCTGATAATAGGCATCACGCATATGTTTATTAGCAAATTCCTGTTGTGGATAAAAGAATTCGCGCGCTTGTTGTACCGAGAAAGGCAACACAATAATGGCGGCGATTAAAAAGCTGGTGTAAAGATAAACATTCAATGCTTTGCGGAATTTGCCGGAAACATAGGGCAATAATGCGAGAATGGCGACCAGATTGAGCCAGATCCAGGTGGGAGCATCAGCACGATGGAAGATTAGTACCAGGGTGATTAACGACAGGAAGCCAGCAACTGGTTTAATCATTTTGCCAATCGCCAAACTGATAATTAACACCAAAAATAAATTCCAGAGCGACCAATTTTCTATCCAGCTGCCTGATTCATAAGACGTACCACTCGCGGCAATTAATGACCAACCGGGCGGTAATACCAATTCTGTAGAAACCTGATTAAATACGCTCGACCAACCTGTGACTGGAATTTCGCCTTGATTGGAAACCCGGCTAATAGTTTCAAGATTTAATTGTCTTTGACGAATTTCGATGCCCGCGTTGGCGCCATCGGACAATTGCGTAATTAATTGTGCATCACCGTCGGCTTTTGCACTTTTCAATACAAAAGGTTGAAAGGTTTCCAATCGCCAGCCTTGATGTAACTCACCGGAAATCGAATCTTTTACTGTGTAACCTTCACCGCTAAAATCCAGCCACATTTTTCGCGAAAGCGATAATTGATTTTTGGCTGCTTCACCGCCGCGCTGCAATTCTTCTATATTCATCTTGCTGTTGGTGTCAACCAAATAAGCGGGTAGGTGTCGCCAATCGTCAGGTAATAAAGTTTGTTGCGGATCAATACTGGCGACACCGGAAATTTGCACGCTGCGTAATTCAGGTTTTTGTGCAAATACCCAGATTTCCTGTTCAGGCCAAATTTGCGATTCAGCAGCGGCATTGAATCCCAGAGAATTTATCGGCGCTTGTGATTGTGATTCTATGTAAATAGTCCAGGAGCCGGATTTTACTTGCACTCGCAAGCTGCCATCTTTTTCAATGCGTGCGGGTAAATCAGAATTAAAACCAATCAGCCGATAATTATTCAACAAGGCTTGGCCCAAATGAATCTCGCGTTCTTTTCCGCTCACATCCAAGCTAATTTGCGTCAACATTTTGAGTGGAACATCATCTTGCAGGCGGCGAAATACATTGAGTTGCAAATTGTCTTGTAATTCGGTCGACAAGGCTTGTTTATTGGCGTTGAGCAAGAGTTGTGTTGGGCTTTCGAGAAAGGGTGAGTTGATAGTTTTATTATCAATAGCCAATGAAATGATGCCGGTGTTTTGCGGCACTGTGAGTGTTCGTGGCATCACAGACCAGGACCATTTACCTTGCAGCCGGTATTGGCCTTTGGATAAAAAGGTTTCAGCCTGGCCATCTTTTTCGCGAATGATAATGGGTTGGTTAGTGTTGAGATCCATCACATCCACTGGCCAGTGTTGCTGATCGCCGGGTAGTTTGATCCAGCTATCGCCAAATACTTCAAGAGTGAATTCAAAAATGCCGCCTTGTGCGTTAACCTTGATGTCCAGATTGGCAGGCCAGACGCAGAATTTTTCGGCTTGATTAAATAACACCGGGCAATCCAGATCTTTGTGTTTCTCCAACACCCAGCCTTTCCAGCTTTGTAGCGGGTCGGGGATAGAGGTTTGCGCAACAACGGAAATGGAAAATAAGAGGCTGCAGCACAACAAGATGAGTCGGGACATGATGATTCCTTGATGTTTGGTTTTTGTCGGGCGGAGTATAAAACGACTTGATCAATAAAAAATGGGATAATTGTCCACAAGTTGTAAAAGGTCACCTTTTGATTAGGTAAATAAAAAGTTCAGCCTGGGTTAAGCCTTAATTTGTCAGCAGCCAAATACTTGTCTATGTTCATCCAGTCGCTATTCAAATGAGTTTTTTATGTCAACGAGATTAATAATATGAGCCAGGATAACCGCATACATTTTCTTGATGCCCTGCGTGGCTACGCCCTGATGGGGCTGTTTCTGATCCACATGATCGAATATTTTGAGTTGTATTGGCGTCAGCCTGCTGCCAATCCCGAATTAATCAATAGCATTTTGTTTGGCATTTTTGGTGGCAAAGCTTACGCCATATTTGCGTTTCTGTTTGGCGTCAGCTTTTTTATTATTTTGAATAATCAAACCAAGCGTGGTGTGGATTTTCGGTTGCGTTTTTTGTGGCGCTTAACCATTTTATTTGGCATGGGTTATTTGCATGCTTTGGTTTACGGTGGTGAAGTTTTACAGATACTGGCTCTATGTGGATTGTTGTTAATTCCACTTTGGTCTGCACCCAATTGGTTGGTGTTGGTTGCCAGTTTATTCTTTTTATTACAAGTGCCCGCATGGGGGCTGATTGCCTGGTTGAACCAAAGTGACATAGATATCAGTAAACCGTTTTTTTCAATGTATCAACCGCATGTGTATGACGTCTATGCAAGCGGTAGCTTGTGGGAATTGTTTGCGGTGAATAGTTGGCAGGGCAATGCTACCAAATGGTTATTTATGTGGGAGAGTGGTCGGCTCTGGACAATTTGTGGTTTAAGCCTTCTTGGGTTTTTACTCGCGCGATTGGCGTTTTTTTCAGATTTCAAACAACATCAATCCCGTTTTAATTGTGGCTTGGTGATTTTTGCAGTTTTATTTGCCCTGTTGCATTTTGGTCAGGATTTTATTGCTGCCATCCCTCATGCAGAGAAAACCGCACGATTATTTTTCGGAATTTTTGGTGCCTACGAAAACCTGACGATTACCTTGTTCAGCGTTTGCGCGTTTTTGGTGTTGTACCATCTAGGTGCCGATAAAATCCTGCGTTATCTGGCCCCACCGGGTCGTATGACGCTGAGTATTTATATTTCACAATCTATCATCGGTGTGTTTATTTTTTACGGCTGTGGTTTAAATGCCTGGACCTATCTTGGGCAGATGAACAGCTTCTTGTTGGGGGTTGTGTTGTGGGTATTGCAAATAGTGTTTGCTATCTGGTGGTTCAAGCATTTTAGATATGGCCCGCTTGAGTGGTTATGGCGAGCTGCTACTTATACCAGTTTCAGTATACCCTTTAAAAAATAAAGGAATTTCTCATGCGAATTTTCTGGTTAATAATTTTATTCATTTCTTGTCAATTACAGGCCTACACCAGTGTGGTTGATGACTATGATCCGCAAACCGGTTTTTATTTTTATCTGGCTCCGGTTGATTCAAACAAAGGTGCGCTGTCATCGGTATCCTCTGCGGGCGGATTCAATAATCTATTTATTTACGATCCTGTTACCAAAACAGGTCGTAACTTGTTTCAGCACAATACCAATCAAATAACCGCCTTGTTGATTCCGACTGAATTTAATTTGCAGGATAAACAAATTGCATTTTTAAACTACTCAGTCGAGATTAAAAATAATCGCAATCTAGTATCAACCAATATTCCGGCCAGGATATTGGTTGAGGTCTATGATCCCAAGACAAAAAATTACAGTGTTTGGACATCACCTAAAAAAGAATCCAAACCCGATATGATATTTAGCTATCAAAATCCGGCTTTTTGGCATCTTGATGTTGCATCATGGACTATTCGGTTGGTATCGCCCGCGGCGACCGGTATAAAAGTGATGGAGTATTCTTTGCAGGACTGAATGGCAAAGGTGTAGGTCGCAACAAAATCGACTATGATTAGGCTCCCACAGCCTGGATAAGGACTAATAATAAATGTCATTTTTTACCGGCTATCATTTGTGTGTTGAAGCTTCGGTCAGTGAATTATCACGGGCTGTGAATCAATTGATCGGATCGGGGGCTAAGAGTTTATTAATCCTCGCTTGTGATCAGGATGCCTGGACCAAAGAGCAAGTTGATCCTTTTTTATGTGAATGTCCCTTGCCAGTAGTTGGTGGCATTTTTCCAGCAGTAATTTGCAATGCGCAATTATTTGAGCGGGGTACTTTGGTAATAGGTTTGCGGGATCGCGTTGAAACATCAATTGTCTGCAATTTATCTGAGCATACTGAAAAACTTTCGGCTGTGATCAGTAATAATTTAGCTGATCTTGCATCAGCTAATTCCATGTTTGTGATTGTTGATGGTTTGGCAAAAAATATTGAATCCCTCGTCGAAGAGTTGTTCGTGCATCTGGGTTCCAACATTAATGCAATAGGTGGTGGCGCGGGTTCTCTGGATTTCATTCAAAAACCGGTTATATTTTCCAATCGTGGTTTATTGGAAGATGCCGCTGTAATAGCGGCGACATCCCGCCGATCTTCCGTCGGTGTCAAACACGGATGGGAGATTTTGGATGGTCCCTATCTAGTGACAGAATCTGAAGCCAATTGTTTAAGTGGAATAAATTTCCAACCTGCATTCGATATTTATAGAAGCAGCGTTGAAAAACACACGGACTTGCGATTTGATCAGCAAGATTTTTTTACTATTGCTAAAACCTATCCGCTCGGAATAGAAAGTGTTGATGGCGAATTGTTGGTGCGTGACCCGCTTAAAGTAGTAAACAATGCATTAATCTGTGTTGGCGAAGTTCCACAAAACTCAACTTTTTATTTATTAAAAGGCTTGAGTGAGAACTTGATTCGCGCTTCAGGAGAGGCAGCAATACAGTCCAAACAAAACAGTCAATCCATTTCAACAAATCAGCCACATTCCGTACTTTTGTTTGACTGCATTAGTCGACAACTGTTTTTGGAAGAACAATATAATTCGGCACTTGAATCCGTACATAATAATCTTGACGTAAACGCTTTGTTATTGGGTGCTTTGACTTTGGGCGAAATTGCTAACTCCAGTCACGGGCCAATTGAATTATTAAACAAAACCACAGTTGTTGCACATTTTGACTAGCAAATGAAAAACACCTTACAACTTATTTCTATTCAACATGAGTTGGGTATGGCGATAGGGCACGATCTTCGTATCAAGCCTATGTTGTCACATTTTGCCAAGGTATGTATCAAACGATTAGGCTTGTCGAGCATTTCATTTTATTCTGCTGCGCAAATTCATACTTCCGCGATCAATGAACAGGTTTATTTGCAGGAGTGCTCCCCATTGGTGAGTTTACCTGCTAACACATCTGAACTTTCAGCATCTGCCAGAGAATATTTTTCAAACTGTTTCAGGTTAAGTTCTGACGTGTTTGTGCAATATTTTGATCAGGAAAACGATGAGCATATTATCGGGTATTCACTTGAGCACTTTGGTTTTGTATTTTTATATAGAAAACAGGATATATCAGAGACCAATATTGTAAATTTGCTGTCTCCAATTTTTAAACGACTGGCCATTAGCTGTCAGGCATCGGTAGAGCATGAATTATTGTTAGAGGAAATTCAGGCGAGAGAACGAGCTGAAACTTTGATTCGTTTTCAGCTGTATCATGATGAACTCACCCAGTTACCGAATCGCCGCATGTTAATGGAGCGATTGGAACAGGAAATTGCCTATTGCCAACAACACAATCAACAAGGTGCTTTGTTGTTTATTGATTTGGATAGATTTAAATCCGTTAACGATACGCTTGGGCATGCCGTAGGTGATTTGCTGTTACAACGAGTCGCTAATATTTTAAAATCTATAGTATTCGGTCGCGATTTGGTGTCGCGCTTGAGTGGTGATGAATTTGTGTTGTTGTTGGGTAGTTACCATTACGACACCATCGATGTCTGTGTGCATCAAGTGCTTGATAAAATTCGCGCGGCTTTCAATGTGCCGCTTTATGCGGGCGATCATTTGTTGAATATTACACCCAGCATAGGTGTGCAAATATTTCCAATGCCGGGTTGCGATGCGCAACGTGTAATGCGGAATGCAGACGCCGCAATGTACATTGCAAAATCACAAGGCCCCAATTCTGCTGCTTTTTTTGATCAGTCCATGGCGGAGGATATTGAATTACGTTTACTGGCAGAACACGAATTACAAAAATCCGTTAAAACCATGGACGATTTTTCGTTGCATTATCAGCCTCAATATTCATTGAATGGTGAATGTATTGGTGGCGAAGCCTTGTTGCGATGGGGAACGCAGATTGATTCTATTCGCTCACCCGCAGTATTTATTCCGATTGCAGAAAAAACCGGTTTAATGCTCGAAATCGGCGATTGGGTGCTGACACAAGCTTGTCAACATCTAAAAATTCTCGAAGCCCGCGGTTTACCAGAAAGTTTTCAACAGATAGCGGTTAATGTAAGCGCGATTCAATTTAATCAGCCGGAGTTTGTTGAAAAGCTGGTAGCGATTATCCAAAAAACCAACATCAATCCCCATTATCTGGAATTGGAACTGACCGAAAGCTCAATTATCAAAAACCTGGCCGAGACAGTTGATAAAATGAAACGAATTCGCCAGTTGGGAATTAAAATTGCGATAGACGATTTCGGAACCGGCTATTCTTCTTTAGCCTATTTAACCCAATTCCCAATTTGCACCCTCAAAATTGATCAATCCTTTTTACGCAATATAACACCGCACAGCCACAACAGCCCAATTGTCGAAACCATCATGTGGCTCGGCAAAAAATTAAGCCTACGCCTAATCGCCGAAGGTGTAGAAACCAATCAGGAACTGAACTATTTAATTAGTAAAGGCTGTTTGTATTTTCAGGGGTTTTATTTTAGTAGACCCCTGGCTTTTGAAAGCTTTAAAGAACAACTTAAAGGAATTTCTAGAAATTCTTCGTCCATTTGATATTAAGGCTGTGGTTTGCAGGGGGTCATGCTTGAAGGCAGACATTTGTAATTTAAATTAAAAATTTAAGCTAAATAAGGTGGGTCGTCATGGCTCTAAGAGATTATTCAGATGACCCTGATTTTTATGATCAGGGTTTCGAGAAAGAAGGTGTTGTATCCATATGGATAGGACTTCTTGATGGCGCAACGAATTGGGACGCTGATGTATTACAGGATCTATGTGGAGTTGGGTATTACCGACTCTATAATCAGGAGTGCAATAATTTTGACTTTGAGATGGTTGCAATTGAAAAATTATTAAGCGAATTGTCTTATTCGAAGTCTTTTGTGAGTGATGTGGTCCGATCAGTCGATAAACTCAATCTTGAGAAGGGTAGATGGATTTTGGCTCAATATGATTTTGATTATAAGCCATCCAAAATAACGAGGCCTATTTCACCTGATCCGATCTTTATTGGTAGTTTTAAATACACAAGAGATGATTGAAGCAATATTGCTGGATGCTTTTTTAGTATGACGAGTCGTTTTAATGCAAAAATAAAGGCCGCAAATGCGGCCTTTATTCAATTCATAAGAGCAATTATTTTTTTGGATAATCGCGTTTTGGGCTGCCGGTGTAGCGTTGGCGTGGGCGGCCGATTTTGTAGGGGGCGCTGACCATTTCGTTCCAGTGGGAGTACCAGCCTACAGCGCGGCCCAAAGCAAAAATCACAGTGAACATTTCGGTTGGGATGCCAATGGCTTTCATAATGATGCCAGAGTAGAAATCGACGTTGGGGTAGAGTTTTTTCGCAACAAAATATTCATCTTCCAATGCGATTTGTTCAAGGCGTTTGGCAATTGCCAGCATGGGTTCGTTTTGCAAACCTAATTCACTTAATACTTCATCGCAGGTTTGTTTCATAACTTTGGCGCGTGGGTCAAAGTTTTTGTAAACGCGGTGACCGAAGCCCATCAAGCGGAAGCCCGAGGTTTTATCTTTGGCGCGAGCAACGCAAGATTCAACGTTAGCCAAAGTGCCAATTTCTTCCAGCATTTCCAATACCGCTTCGTTAGCACCGCCGTGAGCCGGGCCCCACAAAGTTGAAATGCCCGCTGCGATTGCCGCGAATGGATTGGTGCCTGAAGAACCTGACAAACGCACAGTAGACGTTGACGCATTTTGTTCGTGATCAGCATGCAAAACAAAAATGCGATCCATAGCTTTTGCAATCGTTTTGCTGACGTTGGGTGCTTGACCTGCTTTACCAAAGGTCATGTGCAAATAATTTTCAGCAAATGACAAGCTGCTATCAGGTGCAACAAATTCTTCACCTTTACGGTGTTTGTAAACCATCGCAGAAAGCGTTGGCATTTGGCCAATCAAACGGTAAGCCGTTAATTTGCGGCTGTCGGCGTTGGTAATATCAATTTCATCATTATAAACAGCGGCCAATGCTGCAACAGCGCTGCACAAAATCGCCATTGGGTGCGAATCGCGTTTAAAACTTTTAATGATGTTGGCAACAGAGGAATCAACAACAGAATGTTTTTTGATTTCAGCAGTGAATTCAGCTTTTTGTTCGGGAGTTGGCAATTCGCCATTCAGGAGTAGAAAACAGGTTTCGAGATAATCAGAGGAGACTGCAAGTTGTTCGATTGGGTAACCACGGTGGAGCAGAATGCCTTCATCGCCATCAATATAGGTAATTTTCGATTCGCATGAAGCGGTGGACATAAATCCGGGATCGAAAGTGAAATATCCATTTTTTGTAATTCCGGTAACATCGATAACATCGGGGCCTATGGTGCTGGGTAAAACAGGGCATTCAATCTTCGTATCAGTACCATCAATCGTGAGATGTGCTTTCTTGTCAGTCATTACTGACTCCTGTGCTTTCAGAGGGTGTTAACAATAAGTAATAAATTCGGAGCCGCATTATAGACAAGTTGATCCGCATGTCGAAAGTTTTTGCCTGTTTGCTTGTGTAAAACAATCATGAAAAGTTAAGTTGAGATTTGCCAGATCACCAAATCTCTGCTTTATTTCGAACAGCTGCCTCCCTCTGGTGCGATTTGCATTGCTGTGTTCCCATTCAGGGCAAAAAACTGATCTTTATTTCAATAAAATCAGTATCTTGTGTAAAAAAATCGTTAAACCGAAAAAACAGCATTATTTAGAGTCGATAGAGCCGGTTTTACCGGGTTTTTCGTTTGTGTTTCCAAATCTCACTCTCTATAATGCTGCGCGTTTTGCAGGGTGTATCGACGAAAAACAGAAATTACGCTTTGTTTTAATCTCGATATGCATGTATTTAACCTGCCCACAAGGCATAAGGTGATCAAAACCGTGAACAAAAAAAGACCCGTCAATCTCGATTTCTCGACTATTAAACTTCCCATCACTGCTCTAGTTTCCATCACTCATCGTATTACCGGCATACTGCTTTTTGGCGGTGTGGCTGGGTTGCTTTGGATGCTGCAGGCGAGTTTGCAATCGCCGGAAAGTTTCGCTCAGGTAGCCAGCCTGGGTTCACACTGGATCTGCCGCGCGTTGTTGTTCGGCGTTCTGGCTCTCTTGTCTTATCACCTGGTGATGGGCATTCGCCATTTGTTGATGGACTTTGGTTGGGGTGAATCCCTTGAAGGTGGGCAGAGAGGTGCAAAAATTGCGGTCTTCTTTGCTGTGGTATTGATTGTCCTTGCGGGAGTTTGGGTATGGTAACCTCAGTCACCAGTTTTGGTCGTAGTGGTCTTTACGATTGGTTGATTCAACGTGTCGGTGGTGTGGTGATGGCTGCATACACCATTTTTATAGTCGCCTATCTGGCATTAAATCCTGATTTAACTTTTGAACAATGGAAATCCTTACACGGCCAACTTTGGATGCGTGTGTTTTCATTGGTGACTCTTTTGTCTTTTATTTCTCATGCCTGGATCGGTCTCTGGGCAGTTCTCACTGATTACCTGACTGTGCGTATGCTCGGTAGCAAAGCAACCTTCCTGCGTATATTTGCCCAAATGATTTTAGGTGCAGTTGCAGTCACTTATTTGGTCTGGGGTATTCAAGTCATTTGGGGTATTCAGTAATGGCGAACATTCGTACGATTTCGTTTGACGGTATTGTTGTCGGTGGTGGCGGTGCGGGTATGCGCGCTGCATTGCAATTGGCGCAATCCGGTTACAAAACCGCAGTAATCACTAAAGTATTTCCAACGCGTTCGCACACTGTGTCGGCTCAAGGTGGTATCACCTGTGCGATCGCCAGTGCTGATCCAAACGATGATTGGCGTTGGCACATGTATGACACAGTAAAGGGCTCTGATTACATTGGTGATCAGGATGCTATTGAATATATGTGTTCAGTCGGCCCTGAAGCCGTATTTGAATTGGAACACATGGGTTTACCTTTCTCACGTACTGAAACTGGCCGTATCTATCAACGTCCGTTTGGCGGTCAATCAAAAGGTCCTGATAATCCAACTCAGGCAGCGCGTACATGTGCAGCAGCCGATCGTACTGGTCATGCTTTGTTGCACACCCTTTACCAATCCAATATTAAAAACAAAACCGTATTTTTAAACGAATGGTTTGCTGTTGATCTGGTAAAAAATCAGGATGGCGCTGTTGTCGGTGTTATCGCGATTAATATCGAAGATGGCGAAACTGTTTATGTAAAAGCCAAAGCTACAGTTTTAGCGACGGGTGGTGCAGGGCGTATTTATGCATCAACCACTAATGCACACATTAATACTGGTGATGGTGTTGGTATGGCATTGCGTGCAGGTTTCCCTGTGCAAGATATTGAAATGTGGCAGTTCCATCCAACAGGAATTGCGGGTGCCGGTGTGTTGGTAACTGAAGGTTGTCGCGGTGAAGGTGGTTACCTGATCAATAAACACGGCGAGCGTTTTATGGAACGCTACGCGCCCAACGCAAAAGATTTGGCTGGTCGTGACGTGGTTGCGCGTTCAATGATTCGCGAAATTATTGCAGGCAATGGTTGCGGTCCTGATGGTGATCACGTGTTGTTGAAACTCGATCATCTCGGTGAAGAAGTTCTCGAAAGTAAATTGCCGGGTATTTGTGAATTGTCACGTACCTTCGCACACGTTGATCCAGTAAAAGCACCGATTCCGGTAATCCCCACTTGCCACTACATGATGGGTGGTATTCCAACCAACGTGAATGGTCAAGCCTTGACTGTTGATGCCAATGGCAATGATGTTGTGATCGATGGTTTATTTGCTTGTGGTGAAGTGGCTTGCGTATCAGTCCACGGTGCAAACCGTTTGGGTGGTAACTCATTACTTGATTTGGTTGTGTTTGGTCGTGCGGCTGGTTTGTATATCGAAAAAGCTTTGCGTGAAGGTGTTGAACATCGCGATGCTACTCAATCTGATATTGAAAAAGCCATGGCGCGTTTGAACAAAATCAACAACTCGACTTCGGGTGAAAGTGCATCAGTCTTGCGCAAAGAGTTGCAGACCATCATGCAAAATTATTTCGGCGTATTCCGCAAAGGCGAGTTTATGCAGAAAGGTATTGAGCAGCTTGCTGCTTTGCGCAAACGCATTGAAAACGTCGCTATCACTGACAAGAGCAATGCATTTAATACCGCGCGTATTGAAGCATTGGAATTGCAAAATTTGTTGGAAGTGGCAGAAGCAACAGCAATCGCTGCTGAAGAAAGAAAAGAATCTCGCGGTGCGCATGCACGTGAAGATTATGAAACACGTGATGATGACAATTGGTTATGTCACTCGATTTATTTCCCCGGTGAAAAGCGTGTCGGCAAGCGTGCGGTAAATTTCAAACCGCGCACTATGGAAGCTTTCCAACCGAAAGAACGTACTTATTAATTGGGGATTTGAATCATGTTGAAAGTACAAGTTTATCGTTATAACCCTGAGACAGATAATGCGCCTTACATGAAGACTTATGAAGTCGATACTCAGGGCAAAGATCTAATGGTGTTGGATGTATTGGAGCTGTTGAAAGCACAAGACCAATCTCTGGCTTATCGTCGTTCATGTCGTGAAGGTGTGTGTGGTTCTGATGGTATGAACATCAACGGAAAGAATGGTTTGGCCTGTATCAAACCTATTTCCGAATGCATTAAAAACAACACGCTGATTTTGCGTCCATTGCCAGGCTTGCCTGTGATTCGTGATTTGGTTGTCGACATGACCCAGTTCTACGATCAGTACAAAAAGATCGAGCCCTATTTGCAAAACGATACACCGGCGCCTGCGATTGAGCGTTTGCAATCACCGGAAGATCGCGCAAAACTCGATGGTTTGTATGAGTGTATTTTGTGTGCCTGCTGCTCAACCAGTTGCCCCTCCTTCTGGTGGAATCCTGATAAATTCATTGGCCCTGCCGGTTTGCTACAAGCATATCGCTTTTTGGCAGACAGCCGCGATTTGGCAACTCAAAAACGTTTGGCTAATCTCGATGATCCTTTCAGCGTTTTCCGTTGTCATGGCATCCAGAACTGTGTGTCGGTTTGTCCAAAAGGTTTGAACCCGACTCGAGCCATAGGACACATCAGAAATATGTTATTGCAGAGCGCTACCTAAGTAGCGCTTTTGCACATTTACGCGATTGAAATTTTTATACGATCAACTTTTTGAAATACAACTGTAGTTAAAAAAACATTTAAGGTGAGTGGAATGCAAGACTCCAGCATGGCGCAACTTTGGGCAACCTCACACATATCCGGTGGAAATGCCGCATACGTTGAAGAGCTCTACGACGCTTATTTGCACAACCCTAATTCAATTCCGACTGAGTGGAAAAATTATTTTGATCAATTGCCGCGTGTAAATGGCGTGTTGAGTCAAGATGTTCCTCATTCGGTGATTCGCGCCCAATTCGAACAATTGGGTAAGACTCGCGTGCGTACGATTGCTACGACGGGTGCAGCGGGTACAGATCACGAACAGAAACAAATTAAGTTGATGCAACTGATTAGTTCGTATCGTTTTCGTGGTCACCAAAAAGCCCAGCTCGACCCACTGGCTCTAATGCAACGCTCACCTGTACCAGATCTGGAATTAAGTTTTCATGGCTTAACCAATGCCGATTTGGATACTACATTCAGCACCGGCAGTTTGTTTATCGGTAAAGAGTCAGCAACGCTCAAAGAAATCGTTGATGCGTTGGAACAAACCTATTGCGGAAAAATCGGTGCAGAAATAATGCACATCACGCCATTGGCTGAAAAACAATGGTTACAACAACGTTTGGAATCTGTGCGTTCAAAACCCACTTTCACTAACGAACAACGTTTGGCATTACTTGAGCGTTTGACGGCTGCTGAAGGTTTGGAAAAACATTTGGATAGCAAATACCCGGGTACCAAACGTTTCGGTTTGGAAGGTGGCGAAAGCTTTATTCCGCTGGTGGATTCTCTGGTTAAGCGCTCCGGTACTTACGGTGCAAAAGAAATTGTATTGGGTATGGCGCACCGTGGTCGTTTAAATACATTGGTGAACGTGTTTGGTAAAAATCCGGCGGATTTGTTCGCGGAATTCGACGGTAAACGTTCATTGAATACGTCGGGCGATGTGAAATATCACTCGGGCTTTTCATCCAACCTGATGACACCCGGCGGTGAGTTGCATATGGCGATGGCATTTAACCCGTCGCATCTGGAAATTGTATCGCCAGTGGTTGAAGGTTCTGTGCGTGCGCGTCAGGATCGCCGCAAAGATAAAAAAGGCAGCACAGTAGTGCCGATTGTTGTGCATGGTGATGCGGCATTTGCGGGTCAAGGCGTGGTGATGGAAACCTTCCAGATGTCACAAACCCGCGCTTACGGTACTGGTGGTACTCTGCATATTGTGATCAACAATCAGGTAGGTTTTACCACTAACAAAAAGGAAGATTCACGCTCAACAGATTATTGCACCGACGTTGCAAAAATGATTGAAGCACCGATTTTCCACGTCAACGGTGATGATCCTGAAGCTGTGCTGTTCATCGCGCAACTGGCAGTTGATTATCGTTATGAATTTAAAAAAGATGTTGTCATCGATTTGGTTTGTTATCGCCGTCGCGGTCACAACGAAACCGACGAGCCATCTGCAACACAACCTTTGATGTACCAGGTGATTCGCAGTTTGAAAACCACTCGTACTTTGTACGCAGACAGCCTGGTGGCAGAAGGTTTGTTAACTCAGGCTGATGCCGATGCAATGGTTACCAATTACCGCGCTGCGCTGGATCGCGGTGAACACGTTGCCAGTGGTTTGGTCAGTGCGCCAGATAGCAGCTTGTTCGTCGATTGGTCACCTTATCTCGGACACGATTGGCAGACCAAAGCTAACACCGGTTTTGATTTACCCAAGCTGCAAACACTTGCCAACAAAATGTGCGAAATTCCTGATGGAATCGTCTTGCAAAAACAAGTAGAAAAAATTTACGAAGATCGTCGCAAAATGGCTGCCGGTGCATTACCACTTAACTGGGGTATGGCAGAAAACCTGGCTTATGCGACTTTGTTGGATCAAGGCTATCCCGTGCGTATGACTGGTCAGGACGTAGGTCGTGGTACCTTCTCGCATCGTCATGCCACAATACACAGCCAAAAAGATGGCAGCGCCTACACGCCTTTGGCCAATATGAGCGCTGATCAACCTGACTTCATTCTTTATGATTCTTACTTGTCAGAAGAAGCGGTGTTGGCCTTTGAATACGGCTATTCCACCACCGCACCGAAAGGCCTGGTGATTTGGGAAGCGCAATTTGGTGACTTTGCCAATGGTGCTCAGGTAGTTATCGACCAGTTCATCACCAGTGGTGAGCACAAATGGGGTCGTTTGAGTGGTTTGACCATGTTGTTGCCGCACGGCTATGAAGGGCAGGGGCCTGAGCATTCATCTGCTCGTCTCGAACGCTTCATGCAATTGTGTGCTGAACACAATATTCAGGTCTGTGTTCCTACCACTCCGGCACAGGTTTATCATATGCTACGCCGTCAGGCGGTTAGACCTATGCGTCGCCCATTAGTGGTGATGAGTCCCAAATCCCTGTTGCGCCATCCTTTGGCTATATCCAGTCTGGAAGAATTGGCGAATGGCCAGTTCCAGAATGTGATTGGTGATACGCGCGTTGATCCGGCTAAAACCGAACGCGTGATTTTGTGTAGTGGAAAGGTGTATTACACCCTGTTGTCCGAAATGATGAAACGCAATCAGGAAAATGTTGCGGTGATTCGCGTAGAACAACTTTATCCTTTCCCGGAAGAAGAGCTCAAAGCTGCGTTGGCACCATTCAAAAATATCAACAGTATTTTCTGGTGTCAGGAAGAGCCAATGAACCAGGGTGCCTGGTACAGCAGCCAACACCGTATGCGTCGTGTTGTGGATGAAATCTACCCCAATTTGTATTTGGAATATGTGGGTCGTGCGTCGTCTGCTGCACCGGCGGGTGGTTATATGTCGGCCCACGTCGAAGAAGAGAAACGTTTTGTTGATCAGGCACTTGATGTTTGATTGGTTAAAAATTCATTGTTAATAGCGCTAAGAGAGATGGAATCAAGATGAGTATCGAAATCAAAGCCCCTACATTTCCTGAATCAGTTGCTGACGGCACAGTGGCAACCTGGCATAAAAAACCTGGCGAAGCCGTCAAACGTGATGATTTATTAGTTGATATTGAAACTGACAAAGTTGTGTTGGAAGTAGTGGCACCTGCTGATGGCAGCATTGCTGAAATTATCAAAGGTGAAGGCGATACAGTTCTGAGTAACGAAGTGATTGCCAAGTTTGTAGAGGGCGCTGTAGCTGCCTCTGCTCCTGCCGCCGCCGCACCTAAAGCGGAAACAAAACCTGCCGCAGCGACTACCGAAAAAGCGGTTAACCCTGCTGCACGCAAAATGGCAGAAGAGAACAATGTAAACACCGCCGCTGTTGCCGGTTCAGGTAAAGACGGTCGCGTACTCAAAGAAGACGTTGCCAATCATTTGAAATCTGCTCCTGTTTCAACACCAACCGCCGCCACTCCAGTTGCAATTGAAGCTGTTGGTGATCGTGTTGAAAAACGTGTTCCTATGACTCGCCTGCGCAAGCGTATCGCTGAGCGTTTGCTCGAAGCATCCAGCACTACTGCCATGTTGACCACGTTCAACGAAGTGAACATGAAACCTGTGATGGATTTGCGCGCAAAATACAAAGATCAATTCGAAAAAACTCACAACGGCTCACGCCTGGGCTTTATGAGTTTCTTCGTAAAAGCCGCAGCAGAAGCACTGCGTCGCTTCCCGGTTGTTAACGCATCAATCGATGGTAACGATATTGTCTACCACGGTTTTCAGGATATTGGTGTTGCGGTATCAACCGATAAAGGTTTGGTTGTGCCAGTATTGCGCAATGCAGAAAACATGAGCCTCGCAACTATCGAAAATACTATTCGCGATTTTGGTTTGCGCGCACGTGATGGCAAGTTGGGCATTGAAGAAATGTCGGGCGGAACTTTTACTATCACCAACGGTGGTGTGTTTGGTTCACTCTTGTCCACACCGATTTTGAATTTGCCTCAATCCGCCATTCTCGGTATGCACAAAATTCAAGAGCGCCCAATGGCAGTTAACGGCAAAGTTGAAATTCTGCCGATGATGTATCTGGCATTGTCTTATGACCATCGTTTGCTTGATGGAAAAGAAGCGGTGCAATTCCTGGTGACCATCAAGGATTTGTTGGAAGATCCTGCACGTATTCTGTTGGAAATTTAATGTTTTTAGCTAACGCCTCTGGCAACCCAGGGGCGTTTTTACGTCATGATTGTCGCTCACAAGGTGGCAATTGCAATCGATAAAATTGGCGTTAGCCAATCCATTGGGAAAGCAACTATGTCTGAAAAATTTGATGTGATCGTAATTGGTTCCGGCCCTGCTGGTTATGTTGCCGCTATTCGCGCTGCGCAATTAGGTTTGAAAACTGCGTGTGTTGAAAAGTGGAAAAACGAAGAAGGTAAAGGTGTTAACGGCGGAACCTGTTTGAATGTAGGGTGTATTCCCTCAAAAGCCTTATTGGATAGCGCCTACAAATATCACGAAGCCAAAGACGATCTTGCTGTTCATGGCATTAGCACCAAAGACGTCAAAATTGATGTGCCTGCGATGATTGCACGCAAAGGGCAAATTGTTAAAAACCTGACTGGTGGTATTGCGGGATTGTTTAAGTCCAATGGCGTAACCAGTTTGTTCGGCACCGGTAAATTGCTTGCCGGTAAAAAAGTTGAGGTCACTGACTTCGAAGGTAAAACTGTCACTTACGAAGCTGAGAATGTAATTTTGGCTTCAGGTTCCAGCCCAATTAATATTCCAGTTGCTCCTGTTGATAATGACGTAATCGTGAACTCAACTGGCGCACTCGAATTTCAATCAGTACCAAAACGTTTGGGTGTGATTGGCGGTGGTGTAATTGGTTTGGAATTGGGTTCTGTTTGGAATCGTTTGGGTGCGAAAGTAGTTGTGCTTGAAGCTATGGATTCTTTCCTGGGCATGATGGATCAACAAATTGCCAAAGAAGCCTTCAAAATTTTAACCAAACAAGGTTTGGATATTCGCACCAGTTCGCGCGTTACCGGTAGCAAAGTAAACGGTAAAGAAGTGACCGTGACTTACACCGACAAAGATGGCAAAGAGCAAAGCGAAACTTTCGACAAATTAATCGTGTGTGTGGGTCGTCGTCCTTACACCGAAGGTTTGTTGGCTGCTGATTCAGGCGTGAAATTTGATGAGCGCGGTTTCATTTTCGTTAACGAACATTGCGCAACTAATATCGCTGGTGTTTGGGCGATTGGTGATGTGGTGCGTGGCCCGATGTTGGCTCATAAAGGTTCGGAAGAAGGTGTGATGGTTGCCGAGCGTATCGCCGGTCAAAAATCGCAAATCAATTACGACATCATTCCTTCTGTAATTTATACACACCCTGAAGTTGCCGCGATTGGTAAAACCGAAGAGCAAGTGAAAGCCTCTGGCGAACCCTACAACGTCGGTACTTTCCCGTTCTCAGCCAGTGGTCGTGCTATGGCGGCTAATGAAACTCAAGGTTTGGTAAAAATTATTGCGCATGCTGTGACAGATCGTATTTTGGGCGCTCACATTGTTGGCCCAAGCGCTGCGGATCTGGTGCAACAAGTCGCAATTGCAATGGAGTTCGGTTCCAGTGCGGAAGATTTGGGCATGATGGTATTTGGCCATCCAACCCTGTCTGAAACCGTACACGAAGCAGCACTGGCAGTGCATGGCCATGCCATTCACATCGCCAACAAGAAGAAGCGTTAAACACAAGCATAAGTGTTTTTTAGGCGGTGATTAGCTCACAAGGTTAATCACCATTGATAACCCCGTTGGCATAACTCAAAACTGTCCAACATCGTCAAATGGAACAACACCATGAATTTGCACGAGTATCAGGGTAAGCAATTGTTTGCCCAATATGGTTTGCCTGTTTCCAAAGGCATTGCTGCTGCAACCGTTGAAGAAGCTGTTGCTGCTGCAGATCAAATCGGCGGCGATATGTTCGTCGTTAAAGCACAGGTTCACGCAGGTGGCCGTGGTAAAGCAGGTGGCGTAAAGCTGGTTAAATCAAAAGATGAAATCAAAGCCTTCGCTGAAAAATGGTTGGGCCAACGTTTGGTGACTTACCAAACAGACGAAAAAGGTCAACCTGTCAGCCGTATTTTGGTTGAGACCTGCACTGATATTGATAAAGAACTTTATCTGGGTGCTGTTGTTGATCGCTCAAGCCGTCGCATTGTATTCATGGCATCCACCGAAGGCGGTGTTGAAATTGAAAAAGTTGCGCACGAAACGCCAGAGAAAATTCTGAAAGCGACTATCGATCCATTGGTCGGTGCTCAAGGTTTCCAGGGCCGTGAATTGGCTTTCAAATTAGGTTTGAAAGACAAACAAGTGAATCAATTTGTGAAGATCTTTTTGGGTCTCGCAAAATTGTTCCAGGAAAAAGATTTGGCGTTGTTGGAAGTTAACCCATTGGTTATCAAAAAAGACGGCGACCTGCATTGTTTGGATGCAAAAATCGTTATCGATTCCAACGCGGTTTATCGTCACCCCGATATCAAAGCTTTCCATGATCCATCACAAGACGACCCACGCGAAGCTCACGCACAAGCATGGGAACTCAACTACGTTGCACTCGGCGGCAACATTGGTTGTATGGTGAACGGCGCTGGTTTGGCAATGGGTACTATGGACATTGTTAAACACCACGGTGGCCAACCAGCCAACTTCCTCGACGTAGGTGGCGGTGCAACCAAAGAACGCGTTGTAGAAGCATTCAAAATCATTCTGTCTGATGACAAAGTGAAAGCGGTATTCATCAATATCTTCGGCGGTATCGTTCGTTGCGACATGATCGCTGAAGGTGTAATCGGTGCTGTGAAAGAAGTCGGCGTAAAAGTGCCTGTAGTCGTTCGTCTGCAAGGTAACAACGCTGAACTGGGCGCTAAAGTCCTGACTGAAAGCGGCATGAACATTATTGCTGATACCGATTTGACTGGCGCAGCCAAGAAAGTCGTTGCTGCTGCAGCTAACGCCTAGGAGTGAATGATGAGCGTATTAATTAACAAAAACACCAAAGTGATTTGCCAGGGTTTCACTGGTTCACAAGGTACTTTCCACTCCGAACAAGCAATCGCTTACGGAACCAAAATGGTTGGCGGTGTAACGCCAGGTAAAGGTGGTCAAACCCATTTGGGCTTACCTGTTTTCAACACAGTGAAAGAAGCGGTTGAAGCAACCGGTGCAGAAGCGTCTGTGATTTATGTTCCAGCTGCTTTCTGTAAAGACTCAATCCTTGAAGCCGCTTTTGGCGGAATCAAGTTGATTGTGTGTATCACCGAAGGTATTCCTACACTCGACATGCTCGACGCAAAAGTGAAGTGTGATGAGTTGGGCGTACGTTTGATCGGCCCTAACTGCCCGGGCGTGATCACTCCCGGCGAATGTAAAATCGGCATCATGCCAGGCCACATTCACAAGCCAGGTAAAGTGGGTATCGTTTCACGTTCAGGTACTTTGACTTACGAAGCGGTTAAACAAACGACTGATTACGGTTTCGGTCAATCCACTTGCGTTGGTATCGGTGGTGACCCAATCCCAGGTTCAAACTTTATCGACATTTTGAAATTGTTCCAGGCTGACCCACAAACTGAAGCCATAGTTATGATCGGTGAAATTGGTGGATCTGCTGAAGAAGAAGCGGCAGCATTTATCAAAGCTAACGTGACCAAACCCGTTGTATCTTACATCGCTGGTGTAACTGCACCTGCTGGTAAGCGTATGGGTCACGCCGGTGCGATTATTTCTGGTGGTAAAGGTACTGCGGACGAAAAATTCGCAGCACTGGAAGATGCCGGTGTTAAAACTGTAAAAAGTTTGGCTGACATTGGTAAAGCATTGAAAGAAATTACCGGCTGGTAATTTTTTGTTTGATGTGAAAAAGGCGATCTTCGGATCGCCTTTTTTATGTATAAACCGGTAAAAAATTTGTGAGTTATCATTTAACTTCAGGGAGCATGGCTATGAAAATTTTCAGGGCAAAATGGAGAGTGACGGCTGCACTAATTCTGCTAAGTTTGATACCTCTTTTGGCTGGTGTATTTCGTGTGGTTGGGTTGGCTTCTGGTGTAGAGATAACCTCCGAGAACGTTCGCTTTTTTGAGTCTCCAATACCGGTAGTCTTACATATAATCAGTGCGATAATTTTTTGTGTTTTGGGCGCATTTCAATTTAATTCAGATTTTCGAAACCGTTCTCCTTTCTGGCATCGAACTGCCGGAAGAGTTTTGATTCCGAGTGGAATTATTGCCGCTTTAACAGGATTGTGGATGACTCAATTCTACCCGCTTTATCCGCAACATCAGGATCATATTCTTTACATTGTAAGGCTGCTGGTTGGATTTTCTACAGTGTCTGCCTTGTTGCTGGGGTTTATATTTATTCTGCAAAAAAAGATTAAGCAGCACAGTGCATGGGTTATTCGTAGTTACGCGCTTATTCAAGGAGCAGGTACACAGGCATTGATAGGTATTCCGCTTTTCTTAATCATGGGAGATCTAGCGCATGCCTACAAAACCTGGGTATTAATTTGGGGTTGGTTAGTTAATATTGCATTAGCTGAAATTATAATTTTAAAACACAAGATATAGCGTTTGTTGATCGGATAAAATCACTGCTAGTGAAATTGAAGTTGTAGCGATTGGTAAAAAATAATTATCGCAGGAAGGAGCTGTAAGAGTTTGGCTGGCAATGGCAAAGCATTGAAAGAAATTACCGGCTGGTAATTTTTTGTTTGATGTGAAAAAGGCGATCTTCGGATCGCCTTTTTGTTTGCTACATTCCCTCAAGCAATTAAGGGTTGGTGCATGTAGTTTTTTGACATGAATAAGAACCGTTGGCCCAAACGGCAGATCCACCAGCAGCTGCACATGCTCTACCAAAAGATTCCATGCATGAGTTTGCCCCATTACAAGTTTGACCAATATTAATCTTGGTAGTTGTACAAACAGGTTTTGGTGGCTCAACAACAACTACAGGCGCTACACGGTAAACAGAATAGTTATTACAGTTAGTAGAGGTTCTGTACCCTGATGTGTTTGTTTTTGCAGTGCAGCTATAAGACCAGCCAGTAGAATTTGAATACTGTTCTACATACACTATTTTTCCATTTTCTGATGGGCATTTAACGCCATAGACAATCACATTCCCGCTGCCATAAACAGAGGATACGGTACAACTATTGGTTGCTGACCACTGATTGGTTACAGTTGTGATCTTGGTGTCAGCTTGTGCAGAAAAAGCAAATAAACAAACTACAACTGCCGATAAACGTACGAGATTTTTTAGCATTTTTTAAGCTCCTGTTATGTTTAATTGATAATGTCCTCTTCCTTTATCTGCTTTTCCCTAACTTCTTGACAGGGAAGGTATTGCAGACTCCAATACCCAGCTACTACTCCAAAAAAATTAATTTGTAGTTGACACAAAACCATCGATAGAGCGGGGGAGATAAATATCTATGCCAATATCGCTAGTATCAAATAATACTTTTACTGGAATGTTGCTCTTATTGTTTCTAAGTGCATTTAAAAGATGAGATGAAATTTTATTTCGTTCATTATCTTCCGATGCCGTGATACTTATTTTGCAAATCGACGTTTTACACTCAATTGATTGTGGAATAATGCTTTGAAGTTCAGTATCCGTTCTAAAAAAATGATCAAGAGATAACTGATGGTCGCTTGCCCATGCAGAGTCTACAGGTTCTTTTTCAAAGGTGTTTCTTGCATAGGTTGATATGTTGGAATCAGGAATACTGTTTATAAAATTTTGAAAGCTCATCAACTCATCCACAATATTTTTACTATTATTTTTATCTGGATTGATACTTTTCCTGTCTTCTGTTTTTTCAGAATCTGCATTTTTTTCAGAATAAATTACTAAATTTGAACAATTATTGTCTTTATCAAAATTCTCAGAATGTGCTTCCTTGCTTATTTGTATGTCAAAATTACTTGTTTTTTTTTCTTCAAAAAATGAAAAATAAAAATTAATTGTCATAAAAATTATTATGGCGCCACTAAAGAATCCTGCTAAAAACTTTTTCACATTTGCCTCAATTAATGATTATTAAAAAGTGGTAAATATTGATGGGTGCCGACTTTATGGATTGAATGACAACGCTGTCAATAAAAAGCGTTTAACTAACAATAAAAAATACAAACATTCTTATAGTTATGTGGACAATTTCGCATGATTAAAAATAAATGGCGCCGCAATCGCTTTATGTGAGCGCTATTAATATTCTATTAATAAATGTTTTATAAATCGGGGTTTTTTAGAAAAGCCAATAGAATTTGCTTATGTTTGTTACAGGTATCGCCAACTAAATTATAGTAATAAGTGATATTGTAATAAAGTCATACAATTTTGGTAAAAATTAAAATTTTTATTTTTGCCGTAATGTACTCTATCGCGCTGCAAAACTATTCAGGTCGCAGGCAAAGTTCAGAAAAACGGATGATTTGTTTAGTCTCGACAATGCTTTTAAGGGGGGGCAGGTGTTGCATTACTGGCGATAAATAGTTTTTCTTCCTGACTAATCTTTTTTAATTGGTTTTCCGTAAATTTTAAATTTTATAAAATTTATGTTAGCTATCTGGTGGATAAAACGCGACTTTAGGTTGGATGACAATCCCGCGCTCTGTGCTGCCATCGAAAATTGTGATCAAGTAATTCCAGTATATTTTTTGGAGCCTGAGGTTTACAGAGCGGCCGATGCCTCGGCTTTTCATCTTCAATCACAGCTTAGTGCGTTGCGTGATCTTCAGGAATCGTTGCGAAAAACAGGCGCTGAGTTATTAGTGATTCAGAGCAACCTTCCACAAGGTTTCGTCTGGCTAAGATCACAACTCCATTTCACTCATATTTTTTCGCACGAAGAGACGGGTGCACATATTACGTTCGAGCGAGATAAACGCGTTGCCCGTTGGTGCAAATCGCAAAGTATTCCTTGGCAAGAGTTACCTCAATCCAGTGTTGTGCGTCGGTTGTCTTCCAGAGATAAACGTCAGGACTTCATAAAAAGTCGACTGTTGGAGTCGAAACCTCTCGATCCTCCCACTTATATAAAACAACCGGATCTTGGTCATTTGCGACACGCTATGGAAATACCCAAACTGCAAGATATTGCTGCAGATTTAATTGATCCCGAGATTGATTGGTCAAGTGTGCAAGTGGTCAGTGAAAAACGAGCCGGAAAAACCTTGCAGAGTTTTTTGCATGAGCGCGGTGTAGGTTATCGAGGCGGTATTTCTTCACCCAATAAAGCGTTCTTTTATGGTTCAAGGTTATCGCCACACATTGCATGGGGAACTGTGAGTTTACGTAGAATATTTTTCTCGTTAAATCAGCGTTTGCAATTGCTGGACGATCAATTGGAAAAGAATCCTGATGATCTAATGCTAAAAAAATGGACCTTGTCGTTGGAAAGCTTTTCATCGAGACTTTATTGGCGAGATCATTTTGTTCAGCGTCTTGAATCATCCAGTAGCATGGAGTTTCGCGCCTTGAATCCTGCTTATGAGCAGGTTCGGTATCTGGATAATCCCGATTTACTGCAGGCCTGGCTAAATGGATCTACCGGATTTCCGCTAATCGACGCCTGCATGCGTTGTTTAAAAACAACGGGGTTTTTGAATTTTCGCATGCGCGCCATGTTAGTCAACTTTGCTTGTTTTGGTTTGCATATTGACTGGAAGCAACTGCAATATCCTTTGGCAAAATATTTTGTTGATTATGAACCCGGTATACATTTTTCACAGATTCAAATGCAAGCTGCAATCGTGGGTATCAATAGTCTGCGAGTTTACAATCCGCTAAAACAATTAGTGGAGCAAGATCCCAAGTGTCAATTTATTAAACGATGGTTACCCGAGTTACGTGGTTATACAGCTGAGCAAATTGCGTTACATGGCGACTTTCCGCTTGCCGGTTATGCAAAGCAACAGGTGAATGCTGATGACAACATCAGAATGATGAAGCAACAAATATCCGCTATTCGTAAATCCAGCGAAGGGCAAATCGAAGCCAGTAAAGTGCTTGAACAACACGGATCACGATCGCGTCGAAATAAAAATAAGGCTGTTAAAAAGACGAATAACCTGGATAAGCAGATTTCGCTTTTTATAGAATAATATCTCCTGCTATGTCAGAATCCGGTCACTTCGGTAATGGAATTCGGTCAATTTCTAATAACAGATACGGAGCTATAGTATGAATTTATTAATCAAATTGATGTTTGTTGTTATCGCAGGGCTGGTTTCGTCAATATCCATTGCTGCTGATGATCCAACTATTGAAAAGCGCGTTGATGATTTTCGACAAGCCTTGCTCAATCCAACAGAAGCTGCGTTAAAGAATCTAACCTCATCTGATCTAACCTATGGTCACTCCAGTGGCCTTATGGAAAACCAATCTGAATTTATTCAAAAACTGGTTTCCGGTACTTCGGATTTCGTTACCATCGATTTGCAAGATCAAAGCATAAAAATGTTCGGTGATGTGGCGGTGGTTAGACACACGCTGGTTGCTGATATTAATGATGGTGGCAAAGCCAATTCAATCAAGATTGGTGTGATGTTGGTTTGGCAAAAGCAATCAGGCGAGTGGAAATTAATTGCTCGTCAGGCATTTAAATTTCCGGTGTGAAATTCAATTCCCGTAGGACTTGCACAAAAAGGATATTGTCATGCCCGAGGGGTATCCACTGCCTTTATATTGTCAATAAGTCACTGGATCCCAAGGGGATGACGATAAATAAACAAAATTTTTGCTTTGTTGAATTTTACTGGTTACTAATTTTCTTTTTCTTTAATTTTTGACTGACTGCAACTATCGCGGCAATCGCAGGTTGCAGTTCTTTGCCTAATTCTGTCAGCGAATATTCAACAGTGGGCGGTGAAGTATCCATTACTTCTCTATGCACCACGCCAAATTCCTCCAGCTCTTTTAATCGTTCGGATAACACCTTTGCCGAAATGCCTTTGATATCGGCTTTTAATTCGCTGAATCGTCTTGGTGTTGCTTTTAAATACCAGATGATATGCGGTGTCCAGGTGCCACGGATAAATTTCATGCAATTTGAAAGAGGGCATTCGGTGGGCGGTGCCTCTACCTGACTTTTGCGCATTTTTACCATTTTGTTTATCCCAATAAATTGAACGGGCCTGATTACCATTCGGTTTTTAAGTTACCTAATGGTAACTCATTTTTTTGAGTTACGGCTAGTTATGTGGTTACAAAATGTAACTTTAGAACTTATAGTAAGCGCCTTCAGGTTGTTTGGCAATTTATAGGAAAAAGGAATCTGATTATGTGGTCACAAACTGCGGTAACCCAGCGACTGGGGATTCAATATCCGATTATTCAAGGGCCTTTTGGTGGTGGTTTATCCTCGTCGCAATTAACTCTGGCTGTTTCTGAGGCCGGTGGCTTGGGCTCTTATGGAGTGCATCATTTAAGCCCGGCGGAGATTCGCGAATTGGGCAAGAGTCTGCATCAAAAAACCCAAAAACCTTTTGCATTAAATTTGTGGGTGTCCAATCAGGATCAGGATGCTGCGTTATTTTCTGCTGAAAAATTTCAACAAGCTTTGGAATTATTTCAACCTTATTATCGGATGCTAGGTATTCAGGCGCCGACAAAACCTGAACGATTTGGTTATAACTTTGAAGATCAAATTGATGCTGTTCTGGATGTTAAGCCCGCTGTTTTCAGTTTTGTTTACGGCATCCCTTCGAGAGAAATTTTGCAGGAATGTAAACGCAGAAATATAGTCACTATAGGCACAATCACCACAGTAGACGAAGCGCAGGTGATGGAAAGTGCAGGTGTCGATCTATTAGTCGCGACAGGGTTTGAAGCGGGCGGACACAGGGTTTCTTTTTTACGCTCATCAGAAGATTCGCTGACAGGATCTTTTGCGTTAATTCCAACAGTTGCTGCAAAAGTCAAAATACCCGTGATTGCGGCTGGCGGTATCGCCAACGCGAAAGGTATAGCAGCGGCTATGTTGCTTGGTGCCCAAGCTGTGCAAATTGGTACTGCATTTCTTGCGTGCGAAGAATCCAATGCTAGCCATTTACACAAACAAAAACTTTTTAGTGACGAGGCAAAATACACCGCGCTAACCCGAGCCTTTAGTGGTCGGCTCGCACGCGGAATTCGTAATAATTTTGTCGACGAATGGCAAACCAAAATGTCACAGATTCTTCCCTATCCGGTTCAAAGTTGGTTCACCAATAGTTTTAAACCGGCTGCAATAGAGCAGGGCAGGTCTGATTTGATGTCGCTCTGGGCTGGTCAGGCAGCTCCCTTGTTAAAACACCAAAATGCTACCGAATTATTTCAAGAACTGGTTCGGGAAACAGATGTAATTTTTAAAACAATTTCGCAATAATTTTTTAAACATCCATTTATAAGAGGATATTTTTATGCCAAAGACTATAGTGGTTTATCATTCCGGTTACGGTCATACCAAACGCATGGCAGAAACGGTTGCACAGGGCGCTGC
Organism: uncultured Cellvibrio sp.; assembly: GCA_966252135.1. GTDB lineage: Bacteria > Pseudomonadota > Gammaproteobacteria > Pseudomonadales > Cellvibrionaceae > Cellvibrio. Next base: position 78,364 of record CBINNU010000009.1, read on the forward strand.
TGCACAATTGATCGCGATTGATGCCAACGGTGATATTGGTGAAGCGGATTGGCAAGCGCTGGATCAAGCCGATGCCATTATCATGGGTTCGCCCACTTATATGGGCAGTGTGAGTTGGCAGTTTAAAAAATTTGCGGATGCTACTTCAAAAAAATGGTTTACCCAGCAGTGGAAAGATAAAGTATTTGCAGGCTTTACCAATAGTGCATCCACTAATGGTGATAAGTTGTCTACATTGCAATTTCTTACAACCCTGGCGATGCAGCATGGAGGAATTTGGGTAAGCACAGGTATGATGCCCAGTAATCAAAAAGCTTCTACCGCTAATGATATTAATTATATGGGATCATTTTTGGGTGCAATGGCAAGATCGCCCTCGGATGCCAGCGTTGATGAAATGTTTGAAGGCGATTTGAAAACTGCCAGATTATTTGGTGAACGAGTTGCCTCTATTACAAAGAATTTTAAAGCCCAATAATTTTTTCAGGATATTCTTATGAAGTTATATTTTAGTCCCGGTGTTTGTTCGCTTGCATCGCATATAGTCGTGCGTGAATTGAAGCTTCCTGTTGAATTGGTTAAAGTGGATTTACGCACAAAACAAACCACAAATGGTGAAGATTTTTCGGCAATCAATAAAAAAGGCTATGTTCCAGCTTTGCAATTTGATGACGGTAGTTTGTTAACCGAAGGCGTCGCTATATTGCAGTATTTGGCAGATCAAAAACCTGAGTCAAATTTGGCTCCGATCAATGGTAGTTTGGCTAGATACAAATTGCAGGAGTGGTTGACTTTTATTAACTCTGAAGTTCACAAATCTTATTCGCCGTTGTTTTCTCAGGATACCCCCGAACAAACCAAAAAAACTTGTTTAGATAAATTGGATAAACGTCATAGTTTTGTTGCTGAACATTTAGCGAATCATAAATTTTTAATGGGTGAGCAATTTACAGTTGCCGACGCTTATTTGTTTACGACCATGACCTGGGCTGGTTTTTTCAATATTGATTTTGCCAAATGGCCGGCGTTGAAAGACTATTTTGGACGTATTGCCGCGCGCGAATCTGTGCAGGCGGCGAGAGCAGCTGAAAAAGCGGCTTAAGATTGGATTCGGTAGGGGCAGTCCCCCGTGGCTGCCCGGTTTTTGATTTAATTATTTTGGAATTGGGCAGGCACGGGGGCCTGCCCCTACAATAGATTGTGCCGTGAAAACAATCGGGTAGTTATCGAGCCCAATTATTTAACGAAACGCAATTAACGCAGCGGTGACTGCAACGTTTAGTGATTCAACACCATTGTTCATAGGGATACGGATTTTGTCAGTGCACAAATTCATAATCTCGTAAGACACGCCCTCGCTCTCATTCCCTAACACATAGATGCAATGCCCACCGGGAGAGAATTCTTTCAAAGTGTTTTTTGCATGTGAGGAAAGGGCACAGATACTGACTTGATGTTGTTTGAAATCATTCAACGCTTGTTTGAGATTATCACAACGCAATATGGGTGCTTTAAATACTGTGCCTGCGCTGGCTTTAATCACCAGCGGATCAATTTGTGCGCCTTCGATTGGTAACAAAATCCCATCAATATTGCCGGCACAGGCTGAACGAATAATCATGCCGAGATTTTGCGGGTTGTGAATTGAATCAAGGGCCAATAAAGTTTTGGTTTTACCGTCAAGCGATTGTTGAATAAATTGCTCGTAGGTTTGATAACCGGATAAACGCAAATCCGCCGCTACACCCTGATCCTGACTGGCATTTTTGGAAATGCGTGAAAGTGCCTGACGGGAGTGATAAACAATCTCAGCGCCTTTCTGTTGTGCTAGTTTAATGATTTGATCGAGTATGTCAGCAGGTTTATTACTGTCAGCCAAATGCAGTCGATAAACCTGTACATCTTTTTCTTGCAGTGCTTCGAGCAACGTTTTGCGGCCGTAAACCGTTAACAGCGAATTAAAAAATTGTTTTTTTTCGCGATAAGCAACGGAGTCTTCACGTTGTGATTGATTTATAGGTGATTTGGATTTTTTCATCCTGTGTTTTACGCCTGACAAATATCAAGATATTGGCTAATGGTGGATTTTAAACCCATATGCAAAGCTTCGACTGTTAATGCATGACCAATCGATACTTCTAACAAATCGGGCACGCGTCGGAAATTCGCTAAATTTTCCAGATTCAAATCGTGCCCCGCATTTAATCCTATACCAATTTTTTGTGCGTGTTCTGCTGCACGCAGGTACTGAAGAAAAACTGCTTCGCCTTTATTGGCTTGTTTAAAGGCGGCTGCATAAGGGCCAGTATAAAGTTCGATACGATCAGCACCCAACTCCTTCGCAAAACTAATTTGATCAATGTCAGGGTCCATAAATAAACTCACGCGAACCCCAAGGCCTTGCAACTCATCCAATATGGGTTTGAGTGATTTGGCTGCTGTGCGTAAATCAAAACCATGATCAGAGGTTAATTGTTGATTGCTATCGGGAACCAAGGTGCATTGGTCGGGTAGACTTTGTCTCACCAGTGCCATAAAACCGGGAAAATTATTAATAGATTCAGCAAAAGGATTGCCTTCGATATTAAATTCGCGGTCAGGATAATCCTGCATAAGTTCAGCAATTTCGATTACATCATGCGGACGAATATGGCGCTGATCAGGGCGAGGGTGCACAGTCAAACCATCAGCACCCAATTCCAGGCACAGCTTTCCATGAGCGCAAACATCGGGAAAATTGCCTTCGCGTGAATTGCGAATCAAGGCAATTTTATTCAGGTTTACACTAAGCGCTGTTTTACGATTCATAACCTTGGCCTTTATTAATGCGTTGACTTGCGCATTATTTCTTTAACAACGCATCTTTAATGCGTGAATTCTCAAGAGGATTTTTAGTTTCTGTTTTGGGCATGACAGTGCCAGCCGATACCTTGTAGGCTTTTAAAATTCGCACCGCATAGTTAGGGGCTTCGGGGAAGCTTTTAAACATGCCGGTAGGTTCTCGTGAAATTTTTTCGACAATATCCATACCTGCAATAACGCGACCAAAAACGGTATAGCCTTTTGCTTCACCTTTAGCATTGAGTGATGGGTTGTCTTTTAGATTGAAATAAAATTGTGAAGACGCGCTGTCCGGGTCTGCAGTGCGCGCCATGGCAATGGTTTTGTAATCATTATTCAAACCATTGTCAGATTCGTTTTTGATTTCGGGTAGAGTTTGTTTTTCGGCAAAATCAAAGGTATAGCCGCCACCTTGAACCACAAAGTTGGGCACTATGCGGTGAAAGATAGTGCCGTTGTAAAAACCGGAATCCACATAAGCCAAAAAGTTTTTCACAGTGATAGGAGCCAGTGAATCGTAAAGCTCAATACGAACATTGCCCAGATCCGTTTCCAACAAAACCTGAGTGTTTTCAGCGCGGCTGGATTGGCTGCCTATTAGCAAGATCAACACAAAAAAACCGATTAATCGTTTCATCATCAATCTCCTCACTCATATCGATTCGAAATTAACGCCATTCGGATTGACGTTTACGACGACCAAAAGCTTGCAACATAAATGACAGAAGCACACCGCCCAATATCAAACCACCGCCATACACCCATTGGTGAAAACGATCGGTTTTTTTCAGGCGTTCATTTTCGGCTTTTAATACGTCGCGTTCTGTTTGCAATAATTGAAATTCGGTGTGAATGCGTTTGTTCTCTTCTTCCAGATTCAAACTGCTAGTCGCAGCCTGGCGCATATCTTCTGTGTCGGTTAACAGCAATTGATGTTCGTTCTGGATTTTTTCCAGCTCTTGTTTCAGTGAAACATTTTCGGCTTGTAACTTGGCTGCGTCCTGAGTGCCTGCTGGCAAGTTGGCTAACTTCATTGCGGCTGTAGGTTCGCTGGTTAAACTGTAACTGCGTACCCAACCTTCTTTACCTTCGGGTGATACCACCAGCGCCCACATATTGTTGTCGGTGCCAACTTCTTCTTTCAAAAAAGATAATTTGGTACCGCTGACGATACTGCGCTGCACTATGGATGATTGAGGATCTTTATCATTGCGCAATGCAATATAAACAACATCCGATACGTAACGATCTTCAGCCAACGCAGCGGTGCTGAACTGGATTGAAAAAAGGGTTGCACTTAACAGAATGAACTTTTTCATCATCAAGCCTTTTGCATGAAGAATTTATTGTGGGAAAACTTTTTTAAAGGGTCTAACACTAACCTTTGCGTAAACACCTGCGGCAACATAAGGATCAGCGGCGGCCCAGGCTTCTGCTTCTTGTAGCGATGTAAATTCAGCCACAATCAAACTGCCGGTAAATCCTGCTGCACCCGGGTCAAGATTATCAATTGCCGGGTTAGGGCCTGCGATCACCAAACGGCCAGCGGCTTGTAGTTTTTGCAGACGTTCAAGGTGAGCAGGCCTTGCCGATAAACGCAATTCAAGACTATTGGGAATATCTTCCCCCAGAATTACATACAACATAGTTAACCTTATTTATTGTCGGGAAGATTCATCACATCTTCCATAGTCAGGTGCGTCAATTTTTTAATGTTATGAAATACATAAAAAAGTACCGCCATTAAAATTACCATCATCGGCAAAGCAATTACTGGAAAGCTCAGCGCATTCATTTTGCCAATTTCTGCGTTGGCAGCCGCAGTGCCGGTTGGGCTAACCAGAATCCATTTGGCGAGAATAAAATTCAGCAGTGATGATAAAAAGAAAGAGGCTGCCAGCATCCAGGTTGCGCGACGCAAAATTTTGTCAAATTCGATTTCTTTTTGATAGTGTTTAAGCGCGGCTGAAATTTTTTCGACATTCAAAATACTGTCATTGTAAATAAATAATTTAACCAAAGGTTTGGATGTCATAGACGAAATCAACACAACTATGCCGATGATGCCGGGCACAGCGGCTTCTTTGATAATTAAATATTCAGTATCAAGTTTGAGCAGGCTGATACCGCCAGTTAGCAGCACACTGAATATCCCCAGTATTGAAAAAATATTGGTGCGTTTGTTGATGATAAAATCACGCAAACCGTAAATCAGCGGAAAGGCAAGTGCTAATACCAGAGCCAGAGTAGGCCCAAGATATTTGTCATCGCTGAGTTTGGTCAAAATCAATGTCGGCAAGACAATGTTCATCACCAGATTCAGCAACATGCTTTCGCGTTTGGGTTTTGGTGCAGAATGGTTTAGTGTGTCGTTGGTAGAATTACTGTCAGTCATCTTGAAATTACTAGGCTGTTATTAAAAATTTGCTGTTAACTATCAAGATCCTTATTAATTAACTGGTGCTCTGTGATATTTGATCTTCATTGTCATACCAATTGTTCCGATGGTGCTTTAAGCCCTGAAGCCCTGATTTCGCGCGCAACGGATAAAGGTGTGTCGGTCCTATCGATCACGGACCACGATACCATAGCCGGCTGGCAAATGGCAGAAGCCCATGCCCTGAAAGCGGGCATAAAATTGATCCCGGGAATTGAGTTTTCCAGTCAATGGTCCAAGGGGCAGGTTCATATAGTCGGTTTGGATATTGCAACGGATAATCCGGTGTTGTTGACTGCAATTAATCAGCAGGCCAATGCGAGGGAGCAACGGTCACAACAGATTGCCGATAAATTGCACAAATTGGGTATAGAGGGTGCGTTACAGGGTGCGATGGAATTCGCGGGTAATGCACAATTGACTCGACCGCATTTTGCACAATTTTTAGTTGCTAAAGGTTTTGCAAAAGATATGAATACTGCGTTCAAAAAATACTTGGGGCAGGGCAAAGCGGCTGATGTGAAATATCAATGGCCGGATATGCAAGAGGTAATTGGCTGGATTAAATCCGCAGGTGGCATAGCAGTCTTGGCACACCCGGCAAAATATGATTTGACGCGCACGCGTTTGTGCAAATTGGTTGAAGAATTTATTGCAGCCGGTGGTCAAGCCATGGAGGTTATCAGCGGTTTGCAATCACCAGAAATTACAAAAGATTTGGTGCGTATTGCCAATCAATATGGTTTATATGCATCTTGTGGATCGGATTTTCATTATCCCAATCAGCATTGGCATGAATTGGGCGCATTCGGTGTAATGCCGGATAATATAAAACCGGTTTGGCATTTGTTCGGTTACGAATAGTTGCCGATGAGTTTTAATAATTGAGTTGAGAAATTTATGGCGCAGTTTTTTCGAATTCATCCTGATAATCCGCAAGCCCGTTTAATTACTCAGGCGGTGGATATTATTCGGCAAGGCGGTTTGGTGGTTTATCCAACCGATTCTGCTTACGCATTAGGTTGTCACATAGGTGACAAAGATGCTTTGGAGCGCATTCGTGCTTTGCGTCAGTTGGATAAACATCACAACTTTACCTTAATGTGTCGAGATTTGTCCGAGTTGGCGACTTACGCGCGTGTGAGTAACCAATCCTTTCGTTTATTGAAAAAAAATACACCCGGTGCGTTTACTTTTATTCTTGAAGCAACCTCGGAAGTGCCGCGTCGATTGTTGCACCCGAAACGTAAAACCATAGGCTTGCGTGTGCCTGACAATGCAATTACTCAAGCTTTATTGAGCGAGCTGGCAGAACCTTTGATGACATCCAGTTTGTTATTGCCAGGTGAAGAATATCCGCTCAGTGATCCTTATGAAATTCGCGAACAGCTTGAACATCAGGTGGATTTGATAATCGATGGCGGTTTTTGCGGGTTGGAACCTACAACTGTAATTGATCTTACCGAAGAAACCCCGACGTTAATTCGTCAGGGTAAAGGTGATTTCGAATTATTTATGGGTTGATGCGTGATTCCGCACGCAATCACACCAGTGTAATTTTTTCCGGTGTGATCAAAATTTGTCGTTGTTTGTACAACAAACTCAAAGCGTTTTTATAATTGCCTTTACTGACGTTAAAGGTTTTGTAAATCAGATCCGGATCGCTTTTGTCGGTGATAGTCGATTCGCCACCGTGGTTTCGCAAAAATTCCAGTATTTTGTCAGCCAATTCCGATTTGGAATCCTTCGAGTGTTTTTGTAGCGTTAAGTCAATTTTTTTATCGGCTCTGATATTTTTAATAAAACCTTTTACCTGCTCACCGTACTGCAAAGGTTTGAATGCATCATCACGAAAAATCAAACCAATATGGGTGTGGTTAATCACTGCTTTGTATCCCATATCGGTTTTATCGCAAATTAATAAATCCACAGATTGTTGTGCTTTAAAACCTGACGCACGTTCTTCAAGATGTCTATTTAAACGCGATGATGCGGTGATGCGGCCGGTATAAGCATCCAGATAAATACACACCACGTAAGATTTGCCTAGCTCCATAGGTTTTTGTTGTTCGCCAAAAGGGACTAACAAATCCTTGGGCAAACCCCAATCCAAAAATGCACCGGCTTGATTGATGTCTTTCACTTGCAAACACGCGCATTCGCCCACTTGTGCTTTGGGTGTAAGAGTGGTGGCAATCAAACTATCGTCAGAATCGAGATGAACAAACAAATTCAATTTATCGCCAATTTTCATGGCTTCGGTAACATAGCGGCGCGGCAATAAAATATTGCCAAACTTTCCGCCATCGAGAAAAATGCCGAATTCTGTATTTTTAACCACGGTCAGGTTATTGTATCGACCCAGTGCAATCATGCTTGTCTCCTGAATGAGTGGGTGCAGTCTATTCATTCAAGGGTTTTTTATCTACTGTTGGCGACGGATTCTTCTTATGCGAGTGTTACAAATTCATCATGACAATCACCTGATACAACTGGATTTGTCGCCCTGGAATCGAACCGAACAGCTGTGGGTGGATAATCAAGTCGTATCAGAAAAACAAAACTCCGGTATACACGGTGTGCATGAAGTGGCAATTCCCGATTGGGGATTATTGCGGCTGCTGTTTCAATTGCGTCCTGCGGATAAACAAATTGAATATCAGATCTGGTTGGATGATGCGTTAATTTCCCAGGGTGTGGATTCTATTCAATTGCATCAGGATGCAGAACCAGCTGTACAAGTTGCAGCCTCGAATCAAAAACCACGGCAGTGGTGGCCTTTGTTGGCGATTGGTTTCAAATTAATTAAATCGATTCAAGTATTAAAAGTTGCACTGTTGGCTGCCAGTGTGGGCGCTTATAGTTTGATTTTTTCGTTGGAGTTTGCGCTGGCATTAATTGCGGTGCTGGTATTTCATGAATACGGACATTTGCGTGCGATGAAAAAATTCGGCATTCCAACCAAGGGTATGTATTTAATTCCGTTTGTAGGTGGGTTGGCAGTGGGCGATGCACCGAAAACTCGCTGGCAGGATGTGTATATTTCGATGATGGGGCCTGTCTATGGTCTAATCATGACGCTGGCGTTTTATATTTTTTATTTGGTGACCGATAGTCATTTTGCTGGATTGGTTGCATCAATTAGCGGGCTGGTCAATTTAATTAATTTGGTCCCCGTGCATCCATTAGATGGCGGACGAGTCGTGAAATCGCTAGTGTTTTCCGGTCGCAATTATTTTGCGTTTATCGGCTTGCTGGTCATTTCTGCTGTGTGTTTGGTATTGGCCTGGCAAATGGGTTTTGTGTTTTTAATATTTTTTATTGTGTTGGGTGTGTTGGACATAATCGCCAGTTGGCGAGTATCACTGGCAGAAGATATTACGCCTTTGTCGCCTTACGGCATTTGGTTTTGTTTGTTGTGGTATTTGTTAGTGATTTTGTTGTTTATCGGCATGATTGTGTTGATCGCCAGTGATGGATTGCCCGGTTCCGAGATTGCATTAAGAGTGCTATCGCATTGATTGCCATTACAGGAACGGATTGCTTTCATCTTCCGGATAATAACGGCTGGCGGTAATCACATCCGGTTCTAATTTGTGAGCGAGCAGGGCGTTTACGTCCTGTTGAACTTTTTCAATCAACTGCTCATGTTCGCCACGATCAAGCGATTCAATCAGGGCATTACCCCATATCGACACATGGCGAGTAAAAATCCGGCGTGTTTTGGTTTTTTTGGCCCACTCACTGCAGATGGCAAAACCCAGCTTGTCCATTTTCTTTTTGAATTTGCGTTGCTCCGCGGGTGATTCGATTTGTTCCAACAACTCATTGGTGGTCTTCAGCCAGCCCCTGCGGTAAACCTCCCAGCCCATATAAAAACGCTCAACCCATAGCAGGTATTCATCCTGGGTTTGTTTGGTCTTGTTGATTTCATCCTGTTGGTAAACCGCTAAAAACCGGTTTTTATTTGGCACCTCAGCTGGCCAATGCTCCCTTAAATGGGAGCAGCCCGCCAGTAACAAAAGGTAAACAATCAGACTAAGTTTGGTCGCTAAGCTATTGATAAACATGAAATTGCTAATGGTTTGGGTTCAAGGTTTAATAATCATAACGGCTGTTTATGACAAGTTGATAACGCCAGAGTTGCAAAGGCTGCACAGTATAAAGGGCTGGCGTCTAAAGGTCATAAATAGTTTATTGATCAACTTTAATAATGTTTATTTGTGGACATATAGTTAATTTATGATCTATTATGGATTTGTCGTTAGATTAGCTCCCGGAGGTTCCCATGCATGCTCTTGTCCAACCTGCTTCAACCGCAACGGCCAATGCTGCCATAGCGACTGCTTTGAACATACTCAATAAGTGGAATTGCTCTGAAAAAGAAAAAATGGCGATTTTGGGGGTCGGCCGTTCAACTTTACACAAATACCAGGCCGCTCCTGAATCAGCACGGTTAACGCCGGATCTGCTCGAGCGCATCAGTTATTTGTTAAACATTCATGCGCTGTTGCGTACCATTTTTGAAAACCCTGACAACATTTATGGTTTCGTGCGCATGCCTAATCGCACCGCTTTTTTCGGCGGCAAAGCGCCGATGGAAATCATGAGCAGCGGTTTGGTAACGGCGCTTTACGAAGTCTATAAACATTTGGATGCCGTTCGTTCAGGAGACTTCGCCTGATGAGCCTGCCGGAAACTCGCGAATTCAAGGAACAGATTGGCTATAGATTAATGCCAAGCAAGTTTCCGCCGATTGCATTATTTGAAGATGTGGCCTCGCATGAAGATTTCGAAATTTTATTTGCGATACAAGCCATGACCAATCCGCGTTTGCGACAAGAAATTGGTAATTTAAATTGTGTTCCACCCGAAGAACGGCCTTACGGTATTCGCGGTTGTTCTTATGCGCTGGGGCCGTTTGTTCATCTCAATCCTGCTGGCTCACGTTTTTCGCGTGGGCAATTTGGTGTTTATTACGCAGCGGTGGATACCCAAACAGCAATCGCCGAAACGCGTTACCATCAAGAAAACTATTTTTCATCGATTGAAGGATTAAAATACGATCGATTATCCATGCGTTGTTTGAAAACAATTTTTTCAGCCAATTTGCACGATATAAGTTCTGCGCAATACCGATCAACTGACTGGTATCACCCAACCGATTACACTCATTCACAACAATTGGGCGATCAACTCAAAGCATCAGGATCGCTTGGCATAGTCTATGATTCAGTGCGCAACCCCGGCAATTTATGTTTTGGTTTATTTACACCAAAAATTATTGCCGATGTGATTCAAGCCGCGCATTACAGTTACATTTGGGACGGCAAAAAAATATCAGTGGCTATGGAAATGTTGACACTGGTATGAATAAATCCATTCCTGACTTATCCGGCAATGCCAATCGTTATATAGCCTTCTCATTATTTTTTACTGCACGCGCTTATTATCCTGTACTCGCCATTTTATTTATCGACTTGGGTTTGACGCTTGATCAATTCGTGATGTTGAATTTGATTTGGGCGATCACTATTTTTTTATTTGAAGTACCTTCTGGTGCGCTCGCCGATTTAATCGGTCGACGTCGATTATTAATTGCCGCTTCGGTTTTTATGATGATCGAAATGGCGTGTTTGTTACTCGCACCACGCGACGGCGGTTTTTGGTTGTTAGCTTTTTGCATTATCAACCGTATTTGTTCAGGTATTTCCGAAGCCTGTGCCAGTGGTGCCGATGAAGCCCTGGCTTACGATTCACTCCCGCCGGAAAATCGCACTCAAGCTTGGGATAAATTAATGGCGCGTGCCATGCGTTGGCGTTCTGCCGGTTTTATTCTGGCGATGATCATCGGCGGCATTGTTTATGACGCCGATTTAGTGAATAGAGTCTTGCCAAACGATTGGCATATCAGCAGCGAAACTGCACAGCGATTGCCGGTAGTGCTGGTATTAATTCAAGCTATTTTATGTTTGCTGATCAGTTTACGCATGCAAGAACCGCCAGCCGAAAGGGCAGGGGCGAGTAACACTCTCAGCCATATTCTTAAAGCGAGTAAATGGGTGCTCACACATAAAGTGGCGTTGGTTGTAATTCTCACAGGTGTGGTGTTGGATTCAATCGTTAGAAATTTTGCGACGATTAACAGCAGCTATTATCGGCTGATTGAATTACCTGAATGGACCTACGGATTTTTAGGTGCGTTATTTGGTGTGATGGGTTTGTTTATTCCCAGCCTCGCAAAATATTTAAATAATCGTTTTAATTTATTCACTAATCTGATCATGATTTCAATTCTGACATTAATCGGATTGGTGACTTTGGTTCCCGCCTGGCCTTATTACGGCGTGATTCCTGCGATGTTATTGATGGCAATTATCTTTTTATTGTCTTACACCATCAGCCGCAGCTTGCACCAAATTACCGATTCATCCCAGCGTGCCACGGTTTTGTCTGTAAAAGGTTTGGTATTTAACTTGGGTTATGGATTGTTTAGTCTGGCCTTTTCATTGTTGTTGATACAATTTTCCGCTCAAGGCGAATATAAGGCTATGACCAGTGCATTGTTTTGGCAGATTCCCGGTTTTGTTTTGGTTATGCTGGTTTTACTGATTTGGTCTTATAAAAAATTAAAACTGAATGAGGTGCAGAAATGATGATATGGTTAGTCGGTTTGGCGATAGTTGCTTTAGTGGTTTACTTTATGATGTCGTCTAATAAAAACGACAAGGCCCATCAAAAACGTTTGGAAGAAATTCAAAAGCGATTGAAACAAAAAGAGAATGAGAAGCTTTGATTGTTCACCCTCCTCGGCAGTAGTTCCCCCTTTGAAAAAGGGGGTTAGGGGGATTTGAATACAGATAAATTTTTCTAGTCCTGAAAATCCCTCCCAGCCTCCCTTTTTTAAAGGGAGGAGCAGTCCCCTCCCCTTGGCGACAAATTGCAGGAGCAATTTGCACAGCTTGCTGCCCGCAGGGGAAACCACATGGATGTGGTTTATGAACGGAGGGTTAGGGTGGGGTCAAAACACACCCCAACAATTCCCTTTCATAATCCGCAACCGGCATTGGCTGATCATTAATTAATTCCAATCGACTATCGGTTAAATCCTCCTGATCAATCATCGCAGGGTTCACGCTGAGCACGCCGTTATCCGCGTTAAACATATAAATGCCTTGATTGGTATTCATTACCGCTTTAGCGCGCAATAAATTCAAACCCGCCATCCAGCCAAACAGCGAATTAAAATCAAACACAAAATCGGCTTTAAATAACCATCCACAGGATGAAAATTCAAGATTACTATTTTCGCGGCGAATAAAATCTTCGCCCTCCGGCAATTGAATTTTGGGATTGTAAGCATCCTGTTTGGATAATTTATTTTTGTGATGATCAGGGTGCAGCGCCGAAAAAGGTTTGCGTGTAATATCGAGTAACGAGAGATCGATTTGCCCCTGGCTCACAAAATCCCAGGCTTGTTTTGGCGGGTTAGTAGTTTGCACCAGTTGTAAAAAAGCCTGTCGATCTTCTTCATTGAGTAAATCACTTTTGTTGGCAATCAATACATCGGCTACCGCAATTTGATCCTGAAAAATTTCGTGTTCGGTATAACGCGTGTCCTGTAACTTGCGTGGATCAACCAGCGTAATAGTCGCGCGTAAATCCAGCAGTGATGAATAATTGTCGCCCACTAATGAGCCAATAATATCGGCAGGGTGGCCCAGGCCTGTGGGTTCAATCAAAATCCGGTCGGGTTGGGTTTTGGCGATCATCATATTCAGAGCCATTTTCATGGGTAGATCCGCCACACAACAAATACAACCACCGGGTACTTCCTTAATTTGTGCATTGGTGTCTTGCAATAGTGCACCGTCAATGCCGATCTCACCAAATTCGTTCACCAAAACAGACCAGCGTTCATTTTGCGGTTTGTTGGCCAGCAAATGACGAATAGCAGTGGTTTTTCCAACACCGAGAAAACCGGTAATGATGTTGGTCGGAATTTTTTTGCCTTCGAGCGATTTAATTTGTTGAGAAATCAGCATGAAAATGGAATCAATCAGTTAATCGGGAGTCTTGAGGCTGCTAGTGTCTTGTCATTTATAGATGAATGCAAGATACCCATGATCTTAACTTGATCTTTCACCAAGCGAGCAGTTAAATAGCGCCACCAATTCCCATATAACCGGAGTCACAAGATGAACTGGGCCGAAGAAATAGGTAATAGCCTGCGCTGGCTGGCAATTGCTTTTGTTATTAGTAGTATCGCCTTTTTTGTGGTTGCTTATTTGATTGGACGATTTACCCAATGGGGAAGGGAATTTTTGACAATAACTTGGGAATATTTTTCTTGGTCAAGAAGTAAAAAGCCCATACTTATTTTGCTGGTCATAATATTTATGGCTCTGGTTTCTGTCAGAATGTCTGTTTTATTTTCTTACTACTATAATGATCTTTATACAGCGCTGCAAAAATTGGATCAAAAAGCATTCTGGTTCACTTTAATTGTATTTTCTGTTCTGTTACCAATTTCCATTACTAGGGTACTGCTGAATTATTATGTATCACAATTATTGTTAATTAATTGGCGTCAATGGCTAACTCATAAATTTTTAGAAAAGTGGACTAATGATAAGGGATATTACAAAACCAACTATTTAACGAATATTCAAGATAACCCTGATCAACGTATTCAGCAGGACGTTGATCAGTACGTGAGCATTTCACTGAGTTTATCTATTGGCTTGTTAGATGCTGTAGTGTCTATGATCGAATTTTCGATAATACTTTGGGGGCTATCAGCAACACTTTCCATTTTCGGTATCGAAATACCTAAAGCTATGATTTTCCTTGCCTATATCTATGTAATTGTAGTAACCGTTTTTGCTTTCAAACTTGGTAGGCCATTAATAAAATTACATTTTATTAATGAGAAAGTGAATGCTGATTTTCGGTATTCATTAATCCGGCTACGAGAATATGGAGAAAATATTGCATTTTATAGTGGGGAAAAGATTGAATCATTGATTATTAGAAATAGGTTCTCTAAGGTAATTAAAAATTCTTGGGATATAGTATTCAGAAGTTTAAAATTCGACGGTTTTAATGGCGTAGTAACTTTAATTTCATCCGTTTTTCCTTACTTGGTTCAAGCACCAAGGCTTTTTGCCAAAGACATTCAATTAGGGGACCTTACTCAAACGGGGAAGGCATTTTCTGAAGTTCAAGCTGCACTTTCATACTTCAGAAATAGCTATGATCTTTTCGCAAGCTTCCGCGCAGTCCAAACCCGTCTCATCGGTCTACTCCACGACATAGACACCGCTGATCATCTACCAAAACCCGAAACTCAATATCACGGCAGTGCGTTAGTCTTAAAAGAGTTACAAGTTCTCTCTGCGAATAATCAACAACCACTTTTCCCTGTTATTAATCTTCAACTGGAAAAAGGCCAATCACTTTTAATTACGGGGCCATCGGGTGTGGGTAAAACTACATTGTTGCGTAGCCTCGCGGGTTTATGGCCGTTTGTAACAGGTGGCGTGACCTTTCCTGAAAATACCAAGCACTTCTTTTTGCCGCAGCGCCCTTATTTACCACTGGGTAGTTTGCGCACCGCATTGGCATACCCTGAGTTGGATGCCGATAAAGGTGCTTGCATCAGTGTGTTACAAAAAGTTCAGTTGGCACACTTGATTGATCGATTGGATGAAGACGCAGACTGGACACGCATTTTGTCATTGGGTGAACAACAACGTTTGGCAATTGCACGATTGTTGTTGGTCAAGCCCGATATTGTATTTATGGACGAAGCCAGCTCGGCTATGGACGAAGGTTTGGAATACACAATTTACTCGCTGATCAAACAAGAATTGCCCAATTTGATTCTAGTGAGTGTAGGGCACAGAGCTGCGTTGAAAAACTTCCACCAATTTGGTTTGGATATTCATCAAAATCAAATTGATTTTAAAAGTTTAAGTTGATACGGCGAAACCACCCCGCCCTTTGGGCACCCCTCCGAAGGAGGGGAATTGCTTTGTGCGATGCGTGAGATTTACTTTCAAATTGGCACTCGCATAAATTCCCCTCCCTCGGAGGGGTGCCCAAAGGGCGGGGTGGTGCTCTTGGAATTTGATTTTTTACAATGATAAATACGCAGTTTAATAACGAAGAAACTCTCGATTGTATTGTTATCGGTGGCGGCGCCGCAGGTTTAATGTGCGCGGCACAAGCGGCTATGCTGGGTAAAAAAGTTATGGTGCTGGACCATAGCAATAAGGTCGGCAAAAAAATTCTGATGTCCGGTGGTGGGCGTTGTAACTTTACCAATTATGTTGTTGAGCCAAAAAATTATCTCAGTGCGAATCCTCATTTTTGCAAATCGGCCTTAGCCCGTTTTAGTCAATACGATTTTTTGGATTTGGTCCATAAACACAATATTCCTTATCATGAAAAAACTTTGGGGCAGTTGTTTTGCGATAACAAAGCCAGCGATATTTTGAATTTATTGTTAGATGAATGCAGTCAGCATCAGGTAAAAATTCATACGCATTGCACAGTGACTAATATTGCAGCACTGCCTAATAATCCTGATCAAGATAATGCTGCCCGTTTTGCATTAACCACCAGCCTCGGCGATATTCAATGCAGATCATTAGTAATTGCTACTGGTGGATTATCCATTCCTACCATGGGTGCTACAGGTTTTGGTTACGATATTGCCAAGCAATTTGGTTTGAAAGTCACTCCGCGATTTGCATCGCTTGTTCCCTTCACCTTTAAAGGTAAAGCCTTGAGCACTGTGCAAACTTTAGCGGGTGTAGCGCTACCCGTCAGCATTGAATCCCAGGGGCAGCAGTTTAAAGAGGCATTGTTATTTACTCACAAAGGCATTAGCGGCCCGGCAGTATTGCAAATTTCCAATTACTGGCTTCCTGATCAAACTATCACCATTAATTTTTTACCCGAATTAATCTTGGCCGACCAAATTGAGCAATGGAAAAAGGATGCGCAAAAATCCGAACTCAAAAATTTATTAACCCGCTTGTTACCCAAACGTTTTGCGACTGAATGGCTGATCGCGGAAGATTTGGTAAACATTGGCGATAAAACCGTCGCTGACTTGAGCCATAACGACATCCATGCATTAAGCACAGCGTTTAACCATTGGCGCTGTGTGCCCGCAGGCACAGAAGGTTATAAAACTGCCGAAGTGACTCGCGGCGGTGTGAATACCGATGAAATTTCCTCGAAAACCTTTGAAGCGAAAAAAGTCCCCGGTTTGTTTTTTATCGGCGAAGTGTTGGACGTCACCGGTTGGTTAGGTGGATATAATTTTCAATGGGCCTGGGCCAGCGGCTATTGCGCAGCGCAGTTTGTTTGATTTTTATTGTAAATCCTTACGCGAATCTCGTAGGTTGGGGTGCAAACCCCAACAGCTTGCTTTTTTAATTTTCCCCGATATGACTTTCATAATCCTTTTTCGTCATCAGGTTAACGCTTTCCAATACCGAGTCGAATACAATTACCACATCACCTTGAACGATTTGCCGCTTGAGTCTGTCAACTTTCTGCTGAAGACTAATTTCATAATCGCCATAATCAGTCCCTTCACGCGTTATAAACTCCTCCAAAATATTGTTGAGCGTCTCTTCCTGTAATTGCGATACCGGAATCACCATATTTCTCATTTTTTTCTCGCTGGTGTAATTTGTTTAACTGTGTTCGGCAGGGGTAATACGTTTAATTTTAATCTGACCCCAGTTATCGGACCCCAGTTATCGCCAGTTATCGATCGCTTTAATCAGAAGGCCACTCGACGTCTCTATTATTGCCACATGGGCAAAATATTCCTTGAGCATTATTCTTGAAGTATCGATCGCTTATTTGCTCAATGCAATCAAGAAACTCTTTTATGTGTTCAGGTTTACATGTACCTTTTCTATTTATTTGAAGAGCAAAGTCTAATAACTGAGATCCTGAGCTTATTTGATTGAGAGAAATTTGATATGGAGAATTTTCTCGAAACCAAACTGTTATGGTTTTGGTACCTTCGTCATAAGTTACTGCTTTGTTAATTGGCTTATTAAATAGTCTATTTCCAGAGTCAAAACTAGCGTATTCATTTTTTCTTACTAGCCTCAGGACTTCTTCGAGGAGATCTCTTTCAGATCTTATTTCTCCAGATGATGGATTCTCATTCAGAATAATCCTCAATTTCTGCTCTAGATCAGGCCACCACTTTTCAAATGTATTGTCGAGAGTTTTTTCATTAATACAACGCTCTCCTGTTGAATCATTAATTAACCCGATCAATTTTCTTATATCGTCTTTAGAAAATTGTGTTGCCTGAAATTGAACTAGTGGGCCAGAAACGTCAGTAGGCTTTAAATCTAATAAAATTGGGCAAACGCGAGCAGGCCCGACATTTTTAGATAGAGCACCTGCCTCAAACATAATCCATGGTGCGCTGAGATTATCTCGAGTTAGTAAAATTATCCCAAACTGGGATGTATCCAGCTTTCCTGCAATATCATTAGACCAGCGCTGGCCTTTATCGATGTCTTTTGGTGTGAAGTAAGGCTTAACTGCCTGAATTACACTAGGCAGCCAATCTCTTAACACCTCAGCTGATTTTCTGCTTTTTTCTCCTGACCAACTTATAAAAATTTCCATTCTAGATAAGCCCCCAGTGTATGTGTGTTTTCCGGTTGTAAAAACCGTACCCATCGGTTGGGTAATTGATATTATTGATACCAAATTGATCAATTGCATCAAGAACTGCCACCATTTTAAATGGTATATGAATTACACGCGCTACGCCCCTCGTAATTCGTATAGCTAGATCATGCGGCCAATAATTAGATAATTGAGCAGGAGCGAGTATCGATTCAAAGTCTGGGTACACTGCGATGATCGGTATTTGGCACCTATCTATTGCGTAAGCAATCTCGAACGGCACCCAGTCGGTGTCGTTCTTTGTTTGTGCAGTAAGGATAAGCACCATATGTTTGGAATTGTTTAAGCGTGTCACCAAAGCTCGCCTTAGTGTTTCCCTACTAGATGAGTCACGAACCGCAGATGTTTTTTCATGACTATTAATTAGTGAAAAATCGATATGTTTGTTGGCACTCCACATTTTGATGGTGTTGTAGTACTTTATATCTGACTTGGTCGGATCTGATGTTCCACCTGCATGAAAAGCTACATAGGTTCCGTTTCGATATGTCATCTTTTAACTCCATATTTTAATCATATTGAATACTAAACCCCATTTCTCGCAGATTTTATATCAAGCAAATTAATTTTATTGATTTTGTCTTTGTGAATAACAATCGTCAGCTTTGCAGGGTGCTTGAATCGCATTTCACTAATGCGGAATGTCCACAACATTATTTTCAAAAGATCTTCATCGCTGATTGTTTTGTGCCCTTTAATTCGTGTAATTCCAGAACCAAAAACCGGTACAGTTACGCTCTGTTGGCCATATACGTTGTTCACTTTGTCCCAGAAATTGATTAAAAATTCAAGATACTCTGGCATTGTAAGCACTGCATTGTTGTTACTATCAAATTTTGTAAAAGCAGCCAAAAGAAAGTCGTTATATACACAAATCGTCCCAATCTGATAACGAAGCTTCTTGCCGACTTTACGTTTTGAATTATTCCCCAATATTTCACTGCTATCGAATGAATAATGTTCAATATGGTGATCCAGCTCTGATATAGAATCACGTAGATGACTATTAATAAAAATTCCATTTAGTGAGCTTTTAGCGATTATTATGTTATCTACCTCCGTGTCAAAATATTCGTTAAATGCGATCGCTTTTAGTCCTGGCTCCGAAAAAAGATCACCAACTTTAATAGTAACCTCGCTTCCTTCCACGTTAATATCAATTTTATTAAGATTGTCTGACCAACACCAAATCAGGAAATAAATTGATGCCAGCAATCCGATGAATATCCATCCCAAGGTGGTTTTAAGGCATATTGGTATTTCAACAAACAAAACAACTAAAGAAAGCGTTGTGCTTATTGCAGAGGTAATCTTGAGGAAATTCCCAATCACCCTCCTGTCAAAGAAATTAACCTTCGTCATATCGTGTACCAATAGTAATCTGGAGATGTTTTAGTTGATAACATAAAGTCGCTATTTTTTAGGGCAGCTTCAATTACTTCTTTCTTTATAGGTACATGAAGTGTCGGAACTTTATCCATTGAGTCTCTAAAAATAGGTAATTTATCCCACAGATTTTTTACTGACTGCTTCAGTGAGCCATCACTTATCAAACTACCTTTTGAGTCAAACTCTGGATATATAACAATTACTGGTAATTCTTGATAATTAATCCCATAGTCAATTTCTTCTCTAAGTGCTCTTGAGCTAACAGTGTTAGTGCTCAGAAAAAGTATAATATTTTTTGAATTTCTAATTCGTTCTCTGAGGCGTGGCTTTAAAGTCATTTCCCAATCACTGCTATCACGAACACTATAGGTCTTATCATGAGAATCAATAAAAGGAAATGATGCGTCTTGACCCTTCCAAGCTTTTAACATGTTGTAATAACAAAAATCTTTTGTTGCATTTGCGCCAAGTGCGCTAGCATTAAAAGGTTCTCTCACATAAAAGGCAGCGTAATTACCATTCCGATACGTCATATTTTCTCCATATAGATCGCCGATATTATTAGAATCAATAACTGGAACCAGAGAGAAATTGCATGTCCCCCTTCGGGCAAACCCGACCCTACACCTCAATCGAATTGAAATCCATTACACACCATTACAGCAAGTCCTTTGACGACAACAATTATTCAAATCAATTGAAAGGCGAGTCTTACATAAGACGTTGTGATTGTCAGCGAAAGAATTGATTGGATTAAAAGCCTAACACTTGGGTCAGCATGCGGGTGCCGCTGATTAATAGGAAAATGGCGAATACGCGTTTGAGCATTAGTGAATCCAGCTTGGAGCCGATCCAGGTGCCGAGGGGGGCGAGTAGGACTGTTAGGGGGACTATGCAGAGAAAGCCGGGCCAATTGACCATGCCGATCATGCCTTCGGGGGCGTCTGCGGGTGTGTGTGCAAACAACATTGCCAGTGAACCGGGGATCGCGATTAGCAAGCCGAATACTGATGCTGTGCCTACGGCACGATGCGGGGAATAATTGCAGGCGGTGAGTAATGGCACACCCAGAGTGCCGCCACCAATACCCATAATCACCGAGAAAAAACCTATGAGACTTGCCATCAAGCCCTGGCCTTTTATGCCGGGTAATTGTTGGGCAATGGGTGCGGCTTTTGCGCGAAACAACATATTCGCGGCGACTACTAACGCGACTACACCGAAAACGGCGCTGGCGGCAGTCCCTTTCGCTTGAAGTGCAAAGCTGCTGCCCAATAGAACGCCGAGCAACATAAAAGGCCACCATCGTTTTACCAAAAACCAATCCACATTACCGCGTTTATGATGCGAGCGAATGGACGACAGACTGGTTGGCACAATGGTTAATAGCGATGTTGCGGTCGCCACCATCATGGCAGTGGCGGGGCTCACCTTTGCGGCCTGCAATACAAAATAAAGTACGGGCACAATCACAATGCCGCCGCCAACACCGAGCAAGCCCGCTAATATTCCGGCGAATGCGCCGGTGACAATCATGGCGATAATAGTGGGCAACCACTGACTCAATAATTCGTTCATTTATTTAGAAGTTCTCGTCGAACAATATCTGCACCTGCAGTCAACGCATTTAACTTGCCCCTTGCGACTTCACGCGATAAAGGCGTCATGCCGCAGTTGGTGCAAGGGTAGAGATTTTCTGCATCGACAAATTGCAGCGCTTTGCGTAGCGTGTTGGCAACTTCTTCCGGTGTTTCTATTTCATTGCTGGCGACATCAATCGCGCCCACCATCACTTTTTTACCGCGAATCAATTCAATCAGCTCCATGGGAACACGCGAGTTGTGACACTCCAGCGAGATAATATCGATATTGGATTTTTGCAATTTTGGAAAAATTTCTTCGTATTGTCGCCATTCTGATCCCAAAGTTTTTTTCCATTCGGTATTGGCTTTGATGCCATAGCCATAACAGATATGCACCGCAGTTTCACATTGAAGCCCTTCAATGGCTCTTTCCAATGTTGCGATTCCCCAATCGTTGACTTCATCAAAAAATACATTAAATGCAGGTTCATCAAATTGGATAATATCAACACCCGCAGCCTCCAATTCTTTAGCTTCCTGATTGAGAATTTTTGCAAATTCCCAGGCTAATTTTTCGCGGCTTTTATAATGCGTGTCGTAAAGCGTATCAATCATGGTCATGGGGCCAGGCAATGCCCATTTAATTGGTTGATCGGTTTGCTTGCGCAGAAATTTTGCATCTTCAACAAAAACCGGTTTTTTTCGGGAAACAGGGCCAATGACTGTGGGTACGCTGGCATCGTAACGGTTGCGAATTCTCACAGTCTCACGTTTTTCAAAATCAACACCGTCGAGATGCTCGATAAATGTGGTCACAAAATGTTGGCGTGATTGCTCGCCGTCGCCAACAATATCAATCCCGGCGTGCTGTTGTTCGTGCAATGAAAGACGCAGTGCATCCTGTTTGCCGTCAATTAATTCCTGACCGTCCAATTTCCAAGGTGACCAGAGTACCTCAGGTTGTGCCAGCCAGGAAGGTTTGGGTAAGCTGCCTGCTGTTGAAGTGGGTAATAATCGTTTCATAATAACTTGCCTTGAATAGTGTCAATTAATTAAATGGCGTAATTCGCAGACCATTGCTCAAGAATCTCAAAGTGCGGCTTGATAAAATGTTCTTCAGCAAATTTCCCCTGTTGAATCGCCAATCGGCTACGCTCTTCCCGGTCATAGACAATGCGAGTTAATGAGTAGTCCTGCTGCTTCAAACTGGGTTGATAAAATTTTCCTGCCGCAGAATTCGCATTGTAAATTTCAGGGCGATAAATTTTTTGAAAGGTTTCCATAGTGCTGATGGTGCTGATGAGCTCAAGATTGGTGTAATCACTCAGCAAATCCCCAAAAAAATAAAAAGCTAAAGGCGCAACACTATTGGGCGGCATAAAATAACGAACCTCAAAGCCCATCTTTTTGAAATACTGTTCAGTCAAAGATGATTCATTCGGCTGGTATTCGGTTCCCAACACAGGATGCCGGTTTTCAGTTTGGCGATAAATTTTGTTATCCGAAACACTCAGGCATATCACCGGCAGTTTATTAAAATTCTTTTTGTAGCATGTCGAGTTCACAAAACTTTTAAACAGCTTTCCGTGTAGATCACCAAAATTATCCGGAATACTAAATGTGGATTGGTTCTTGTTGTGCTCTAACAGTCGCACACTAAAATCATAATCGCGCACATAAGACGAGAAGTTATTGCCAACAATGCCTTCAATTCGCTGATTGGTTTTGTGATCGATAATATGGGTTTGCAAAATTTCAACTGAAGGGAAGGAGTGACCCTGGCCTTCAATCTTGATATCGACAGAAATAATATCCAACTCGACCGAATAGCGATCAGCCCTGGGGTTATCCCAATGTGCCAGGGCATTGAAACGGTTGTTAATCATCTTCAAGGTATTGCGCAAATTCTCTTCGCGACTCTCACCCCTGGCCAAATTGGCAAAGTTGGTGGTGATGCGGGTGTTGTCGGCCGGACGATAATTCTCATCAAAGGGAATAGTTTTAATCCTAAACGCAAAGGTGTTGTTCATGGTGTTTGACCCCTGATCTATGCAATAAAGCTTAAGTTTGGTCAGGATAGTCGAACCCTATCATGAATAAAAATGACATATTTTCACTGTTCCATGAATCAATGTCATGAATCTGTGTCATGATAGGCAAAGCCTGTGCGCCCTGTTTAAGCCGCATGAATAAGTGTTCGTTATTAGTTTTTATCGGGATTGTTGACCATGATTGATCGCAGCCATTTACGTATTTTGCGTGAGATAGACAGCCAGGGTTCCTTAACGGCCGCCGCCAAAGCCTTGCATCTGACCCAATCAGCACTCAGCCACAAAATTCTTCGCCTGGAAGAACAAATCGGCACCGCTATTTGGCACAAAGAAGGGCGCAACCTCATGCTCACTCAGGCCGGAAAATATTTATTACGCGAAGCCAAACGCGTGCTGCCGCAATTAGAGCGGATGGATGAAATACTCGATCAATACGCAAAAGGGGAGAAGGGCGCGTTAAATATCGGCATGGAATGCCATCCCTGTTATCAATGGCTGTTGCGTGTGGTGAATCCGTTTTTACATCAATGGCCAGAAGTGGATGTCGATGTCACACAAAAATTTCAATTTGGCGGTTTGGCTGCGTTATTTAATTACGAAATCGATTTATTGGTAACGCCAGACCCGGTATTGAAAGAGGGCATTGTGTTCGAACCGGTATTTCCTTACGAACAAGTATTGGTAGTTAACGAAAAACATCCATTCGCAACCCGTGATTGGATAGGCCCGGAACAAATAATCGATCAAACACTTTATACCTATCCGGTTTCAATTGAACGATTGGATATCTATCAACAATTTTTGCTGCCCGCAAACTGTTTGCCGAAAAAACACAAAGCACTAGAAGCCACTGAAATGATGCTGCAAATGGTAGCCGCCAACCGGGGCGTAGCAACTTTGCCGCTATGGCTGGTTAAAGAGTATCAACAAACTTTTCCAATTAAAGCCGTACGACTGGGGAAAAAAGGCCTTCATAAACACATCCACGTTGGCATGCGTTCAGTAGATACCGAGGATATTCATTTGAAGGCTTTTATTGAGGTGGTGAAGAAGTTTGTTTAGGCGATTGCGCCAAGAAAGTAGAGCGCACATCGTCGAGGCTTTTTAAATGGTAGCCCGTATGAAGCAGCGCGTAATGCGGGGCTTTTGATTTTTTATTGAAAACTGCCCCGCATTTCGCTGCACTCCATACGGGCTACTTGCTGACGTCAAATCTAATTAGATTTTTCTGTCTCCACGGATTTTTCTAATTTGAAACCCCAAGTTTTGTTTTCAAAATCCATTGTTCGATGCAAATCGTATGTTTCTCCGGGTTCCAGATCTGCTTCAAATGTGATTGGAGTTGTTTTGTAATCCACATTGTCCCAAATTATTTTAAAAGTATGTTTTCCCGGTGGTAATTTCAACTCATCTACGGAGGTCAACCAATTTGGAGGGCCTTTTTTTCCATCTATTTCCAGTACATTTAAACTGATATCTAAATTTATAGTAACCATTTGACTGGCATCCAAGCCTTTAACTCTGGAGTCAGTATACGAAATACATCCTTCAAGAATACAAAACGATAGTAAAAATAAAGTAGTTAGAACTTTTCTCATTTAATCACCTTTTAGAATTTTTAGTACATTCAGTACACTAACATCTTGCACACTTAAAAGTTTTTATTCAAGAACCGAAGAGTGAATTAGCTGCAGTAATTCATCTGGCGTTGCGATCTGTAGTGACTTTTGTGTTGCGCTTTTGAGTTATTCCCAATGAGCACCGCAAAGTGCACCTTAAGGAACGGAGGTTGGATCCTATGAATGTTTTTTTTGTAAGCCATTATTGATGTTTATCACTGGACAGAGATCCGTCTAAAATCACGGGTATGACAGTATAAAAACTGTAAATGGAATCCTCCGGCCCGTTATACATCTGCTTTTCTACCTTACTAAAAGGAAAAGCCCAGGATTGTTCTTTTAGATGAATACCAACTGCTCCATCATGAAGAGCCCAAGTGCCACCATAGTTTTCAATAATTGCTTCACCAAGAAATGAACCAAACATATCTATTAATCTTTCTTTAGTTTCCTTCTCAATGCCGTCTCGGTTTCTGTTTATATACTCATCTATCCACTTTATTGATTCTTCGTTTAAATCCAATTTGACGTTTAGTTGTTCCGCTAACACGGTTTTAACAACTTCTACGTTTCCCTTAATCGCTTTCAGAACTTCCGGTCGTGGAGATTGATAAGTATTTTCCTCGGAAGACATAGCTGAATTTCCCCATAACGTAAGGCAAAAAATTATTGCATGTTTTGCAAGTTTCAAAACTTATGTTCCTTGATGATTATCGCCTTTGTGTGTTTTAGTTGAGCTGGGGCAGGCATGGTCTTTATAGCTAAGCTCCATGTTAATAAATTGAATTTTGAATTCAATTCCGCTAGAAAATAGTATTCTATGTTCTATAGCGTTCTCAAGAATTTCTACCTCATCATAGCCTAGATCCCCATACCCAAGTGGGCCGGGCAACCCTTTTTCCTGATTCGCTACGCTCTCGAAAAGAGTTACTCCACTATATGAGAGAGTTATTTCCCTTAAATTACCCTTCCTGTCATCATTATTCAGGTTGATATAAAGCTCGCCGTTTCTTCCGAAGTATTTTAAGTTAGTTACATTTCCGTCATGGAGAAATATTTCGTCACGCAGCTTCTGAAATGAGACTGGGAGATTTCCTTTTATAGACTGGAAATACTCCTCGTATATATCAAGTGGATCAGGATCATCTTCTAGCTCTTGAACTCCATTCCACCACTCAAGTGTAAAATACTTCATAGCTTATTCTTCATTGATGCTCTAACGTTAATTTAAGCGGCAGTTTTAGTTGCGCTTTTGTGTTACACATAATTAGCAACGCGAATGTAAAAGCGCGACAGAAAAACTATCCGGTGGAACGAAAAGGAACGGTCTGCTACGCATAGTTAGCCTCTGACATTTTTCAACTCTACTTCGAATTGAAATAAAATGATTTCTTTTAACAATTTTGGCTCTACACCCGCGGATATTGAAAAATAAATTATAGTGAAGAGTGGGCCATCTTGGTCCAGGCTCATATCCTCGTCTCTTCCGTATAGTGCACAAAGCAATAATCTAACGGCATTTACCTCTGGGTCGGAAAATTCAACAGATCGGTTTCTAATGCAGTTCCACGCGTGATTTTTAGCAATCAATAATTCATTTTCCGTTGCCTCTGATTTCCAATATTTTCTAGCCACCAATAAGCATTCACTAACTCCTACAGCTTCTAATTTAGGCAAAATTAACTCGGAAGCTGACATGGCTATTTCAGCTAATCGATTGTGTTCATACATAAGGTCGCATGAGTCTTCAATCCGACAAATAAGATCACGAAAAATATTTATATCAGTCATTTTATTCAAATTGCTAACAGTTTATTAAACAGTCTAATGAAACTGCATATTTCCAGAGATACAATTAAGACATATTTTCAAATCAAAGTTTTAAAAATGTTTCCTAGACTGAAAATAGGCTATTCACTCAAATTGATTGATAGGCTAAGTCTTACACAAGATTCCATCCTTGTCAGCGAATAATTGAGTAGCCCGTATGAAGCGAAGCGTAATGCGGGGGTTTTGTTTTTAGAGTTTGGCCGAGGCAGTTGGCAATAATATCTTCACACAAAGCCCGCCGCCGTTACGGTTTTCAAGTGAGATATGGCCGCCGTGGGCTTCTACTATTTCGCGGCAGAGGGACAAGCCGATTCCGCTACCGGATTGTTTGGTGGTGTAGAAGGGGAGTAGGGCGTTTTCCATAATGCTGGCGGACATGCCTGTGCCGCGATCCAACACCTGTAGCACAGTGAATTGAGAGTTTTGTTCCAGTGTTAAACCGATTTGATCTTTAGCTGAGCCGGATTCATAAGCATTTTTGAGCAGATTCGTAATCACTTGTTGAATTTGTACCGGGTCAAAATATCCCGGAGCGGTGGGTAAATTTCCCTCAAACGAAAATTCCATTGCTATGGATAATTTTTTTATGAACTCGGACCAGTCCACTAATTGTTTTTCGGGTGTTGGTAATTTGGCAATGCGTGCGTAACCTTCGATAAATTTTTTCAGATGCTGGGCACGTTCGCCGATGGTTTCGAATACATCAGGGAGCTGATCATATCGTTGCCGATCAACCAATAGCTGGCCCGAATGCGCCATCGACGAAATAGGCACCAGAGAATTATTTAATTCGTGCGTGATGGTACGTATCACTTTTTTCCAGATAACAGCTTCCTGGCGATGTAATTCAAAGGTCATGCGTTTGAGCAGTATGACTTCATGTTTGCAGGTGTTGAGAATAAAACGGCCGTTGGTAATATGGTAAAGCTCTTCGCCGGATTTTTCTTTCACTCTGAACAAACCATCTTTTCGTTTGGTAAGAATGTCTTTCAGTGAATTTGAGGTTGTTTCAATAGCATCCGAAAAATACAGGCCATTAATGGGTTTGCCTGCGTTGAGAAGTTCTTTTGCAAAACTATTGGAATAAATAACTCTATCTTCCTGATCGATTAGCACAACACCCATGTTGGAATTTTGGATCACCAGATCCAATAGCAGTTCGCGCTGATACACATGTTGGCGTTCTTTGCGCAATTTTTCCGAGAGTTGATTGAATATCGCGATGATTTCACTGAGTTCGTCATTACCTAGTTCAGTAATGCTTACGCTGAAGTCGTTATCCATCAGGTTAAGCATGCCATTCTGTATCGCAGCGATTCTGATATTTTGCTTCTGCATTAATTGACTAACCAACCAAATGGACATCACCATTGCAATGGGTAGTGCGATTATTATTGCCGTCCAGAGTTCATCAAACAGCATCAAAAATAAAGCGAGAATTCCCAAGCCAAGCGAGACCGATAGCCCGACTATCAGGCAAAGTTTTCCTTCGAGAGAAAGTTTTTTATTGATGATATTCAATCTTATATTTTTCCAGCCGACGATAAAGTGCTTGTCGAGAAAAACCTAATTGACGTGCCGCCTGTGCCACAACCCCCTGATTTTGTTGTAGCACCATTTCGATCACTTCACGCGAGGGTTCTGCGATCACTGGTTTGTAGCTGTCAATTGTGGTTTCGTCTATGGGTAAACCAAAATCCTTGAGCTGAAGTTTGCCGCCTTCATTTAATATCAGTGCTCGCTGGCAGGCGTTTTCCAATTCGCGTACGTTGCCCGGCCAGTGGTAAGAATGCAATGCCTGCAAAACAGAATGGTCCAGATGTGCTTGCCCGCGAAGAAAGTGGTGTATGAGCGGTAATATATCTTCTTTGCGTTCTTCCAATGGCGGAACTTTTAATTCAAATACATTGAGGCGATAAAATAAATCTTCGCGAAATTCGCCGTTTTTAATCGCGCGTTCGAGATTGGTATTGGTTGCGCTGATAACCCGCACATTGCAATGACGGGTTTCGCTTGAACCCAAACGCTCGAATTCACCGGATTGTAAAACCCGTAATAATTTTGCTTGGCCTGTCGCTGATAGATTGCCCAATTCATCGAGAAATAAAGTTCCGCCATTCGCCGCTTCGAACCGGCCAATACGCTTTTTGGTTATGCCGGTATATGCACCGGCTTCAGCACCAAACAATTCAGCTTCGATTAAATCTTGTGGTAATGCGCCGACATTAACGCAGACAAATGGGCCAGTGTTGACTCGTGAATTGGCCTGAATAATTTGCGCAATTTTTTCTTTGCCTGAACCATTGGGGCCAGTGATTAGTACGGGCACATCCGAGCGCGCAATTTTTACCGCAAGGTTGACCAATGCGTGCATGGAAGTACTTTGATAAACCAGCCCGCAAAGATTTGCTGTTTCTAACAAGCGCGCTTTTTCAGTCAATAAAGTTTGCGCTTGTAATCGTTGTTGATGTTGTAAATCTTCCAGCTCCAATAAATTTTTAATGGTCGTCACTAATTTAATATCGTCCCAGGGCTTGGCGATATAATCAGCTGCGCCACTCTTGACCAACTCTATGGCGGTTTCAAGTTGCGTCCATGCGGTAATTAAAATAATGGGAATATCGGGCCGCAGTTGTCTAAGTTTATAAAAAAGTGATTTGCCTTCCTGACCTGACGTTGTGTCCTCCGAAAAATTCATATCCTGCACAACCAGCGCTATGCTGCCGTCTTCATGCAATCGCTTGATGGCTGCTTGAGGTGTCAGCGCAATTTCTGCTGCAATGTCATGTACATCAAGCAACAAATGCAGCGCTTTGCCGACAGCAGGATTGTCATCAACAATCAAAATTTTTTGAGCAGATTCTTTTGACATAAATCTCACATGCATTTACACATTGGAAACAGCTTCGACGGGCGAAATTTGCGCAGCTTTTCGAATGGGGGAATAGGCTGCCAATAAAGTCACCACTAATAAAAACACTATGGTTATCAGCAGATATTCTACTCGAAGCAGTTCCATACCCTGGGTTCGCGCCATGTAGCTGCTATTCACGTAAGCGATACTGCTACCGATAATTGCAGAGAATAGCACCAAGCTGGCGTTTTCAAGCATAAAATAACGCATAACACCGGCTTTGGTGGAACCCAGCGCACGCCGTATGCCAATATGTTTGCGGCGCTGGGTTACCCAAAAGGTGGTGAGGCCGAAAATTCCCAAGGCGTTAACGAAGGTCAGTAAAAATATTACGAAGGACAATATTTTGATCATTGCATAATCATTGGTATAGGTTTCGCGTTTTATTTGTTCCATCGATTTTTCATCGCCAATCAAACGTGTGCTGTCGATTGCACGTAGCTTTTCAACCAGAGAATGCATTACTTCATCCCGTTGTTCAGGATTGGTTCGTACAAGATAATTGATCGAGTTTTCTTTCATAATTTCGGGAAGAATTGTTGCGCTGGTGGCGAAATCCGAGTCGGGCCAAGGGGCCATCAATCGCTCAACAACACCTATGATTATCAGTTGTAAGCTTCCCATGTATACCGTTTTACCCACGGAGGATTCACCGGGAAACAACTTTCCTGCAAGATCTTGGCTAATAATTGCGACAGACTGTTCGGGTGTATTCTCCTGCGCAAAAAAATTGATTTCGTTTGCATTAAAATTTCGCCCTTCCAATAATTTTAGTCCGAGTGTCGACAGGCCATGTTCGGTCATCACATAATTCGCTGTGGGAAAGTCTGCGAGCTTATTGTCCGGATTTATGTAGAGTGATGATGAAGAGCCACCTCCTGATAGCGGGATACTTGAGATGGGCGTAGCTTCAATAACACCCGGTGTTGCGCGAATAATTTCCATATCTCTTTCTACGATTTGCTCCATATCTGAATCAGGTGAATTCTGTCGCACCCACAACTTGAACAATTCTTTTTCTACCAATCCACTGGGGCGCTCAATTTTGGCTATACGTTCACTGACCACAAACAATGCGGTACTGACCACGGCGATAGTGAGCGAAAGCTGAAGAATAATCAGCAGTGGCCCGGTTTTGTTTCGCCACAAACTTTTCATAATTGGCATAATATCTAACATAAAAATATCCTGAAACAGGCTTTGTTCCCATTTCTTATTGATTGATGTTATTGGGTTTTTAAATATTTTGCGGGCGCTGCGTGACTGATTCGCCAGGCGGGCAGAAAACCACTCAACAGGCTTGCCAGCAGCGCTAGTAAAATAGCAGCGACAACTGTGACACCATTAAAGACAGCTACATTTTCGTAGTTGCTATAAAGCGCGCGCACAGCGGCTAGTCCGCCCAGCGATAAAAGTAACCCGAGTACAGCACCCACAGCGCCAACGATAAATGCTTCAGTCAGGTGTTGAAAAAATATTGAATGACGACTCGCGCCGAGAGCTCGTCTAATACCTGCCTCAGGGGCTTTGCGCAAAAATTTTGCGAGCATTAATACAGTACTATTGACCAGACAAATCATCAAAAACACGAAGGAGATCATTAACAATTGTTTGTTGTCTTTCGACACTACCTTATTAATATCAAGCCATTCTTGAGGTGTATTCAGTTGATAGCCAGGTGATCGTTTGAATCGGCCTTGCTCTTTTTGTGTGGAAATATAATTATCCAGGAACTGGGTAAATTCTTGCCGCTTTTCAGCAGAATTAAGGCCGACCCAGGCTTGTATCCAGATAGTTTCACTTTGCAAAAAATCCTGGTGATTTCGTATGTTTTCATCTGACCAATTCTGAAAATTGCCCCAACCTTGATAAGGCTTTGCAGCAGAAAAAAAGAATGGAATATATGCATCTGCTGCTGCTTCAAAGTCTAGGTTATTCAAATCGTAAACATTGGGTACCAACTGCCATTTCTCACTCACCACACCCACGACCGTAAATAATTCACCATCCATCAAAATAGTTTGGCCTAAACTATTTTCACCTTTAAAGAATTTGTTGTTCATGCCTTCGTTAAGAACAACCACGCGCTCGGGGCCATTGTCTGCGCTTTTACTCCATGGGCCACCGTAAATAAATTGCACATCAAACATGCTGAAAAAATCACGCGTGGTCATGCGCGTCGCATAGGCCGAAGGAAGTTCGGTAGATTCCGGAAGCTGAATAGTGAGCCCTGCTTTACGCATCACAACTGTTTCATCTGCCAGTTTGGCATCATAAAGTGCTTTGGCGTCCTTATAAGTCACTTGCGGCGGAATCGCGTTGAGGTCGAAATATTCCCGATCGGGGTCCCATGCGTTAAGTTGCACAGCAAAGATTCGATCATTTTTATGTGCCATTGGATTGCTCGACACCACTGAGTGCATGGTGAGAATAGTCAAATTGGCAGCGATTCCGGTAGCAATAGCAAGCACCATCAACAAGGATAAAATTGGCGTTTTGCGTAGACTATGCAAGGACAATCGCAAATAGTATTTCCACATATTTTTCGCTCCAGACTAAAGACTATTTGCCGTCAAATGTTTTGCGTTATCTGAATTTTTTGCAGTCTGCGAATCGACATAGGATTCATAGATTTTAAAATCGGTCACTTGCCCGTCGACGATTTGTATATTGCGATGCGCGCGTCGTGCCAAATCCGGATCGTGAGTCACCATCACAATAGTCATGCCGTTTTTGTTGATTTCTTCAAGCATCTCCATGACTTGTCGAGCCATTAAGGAATCGAGATTACCGGTTGGCTCATCCGCCAGTAAAAATTTGGGTTCACCCGCAAGCGCGCGTGCTATGGCGACACGCTGCTGTTGTCCACCTGATAATTGTGAAGGCAGGTGGCGCGCACGAGCGGCGAGGCCCACCATTTCCAATGCATTATTAATTCGCTTTTTTCTTTCTGATGAGGAAAACCCACGGTAGCGAAGTGGAACATCAACATTGTCAAAAATATTGAGATCGGAAATCAGATTGAATCCCTGAAAAATAAATCCAATTTTTTCGTTACGTAATTTTGAGCGGACATTGTCATTTAATCGGCTGACATCTTGTCCGTCCAACAGGTAGTGTCCTTCTTCAAAGGTTTCCAACAATCCGGCGATATTGAGGAAGGTAGTTTTTCCGGAACCGGAAGGCCCGGTGACTGCGACAAATTCACCTTCTTTCACTTCAAGGTTAAAATCGCGCAGCGCGTGGGTTTCAATCATGTCGGTTCGGTAGATTTTTTTTACGGATTGCATTTTTAACATGGTGAGTCTCCTGAAATTAATCTGTTATCAAAATTTGGTCGTCAGTGGCTGAGGCAGTGAGTGAAGAAATGATGATGCTGTCGCCTTCTTGCAAGCCCTCCATAATTTCAATGTGCTTTAGGCTTGATCCACCGAGCACCACGGGTACACGCAGTGCTTTATTGTTTTGCAATTTGTAAACATGGCCACGAAAACCATCGAAGAATGATCCGCGATTCACAATTAATGCATTGGGTTTATTTTCTAAAAAAATCTTTGCCGTTAAACGTTGGCTTTGACGAAGATTGTCAGGTAACCGATCAGCAAAACGAATGCGTGCGCTGACACCACCATCAATAACTTCGGGTGATATGGCTGTCACCACGCCAGGATAATTGGAACCGCCCAAAGTAATTTCTGCTTCCATCATAGGTGCTATGTCATCCGCAAATCCTTCAGGGACTATGGCTTCCACTTCAAATGCACTTAAATCGACGACGGTAATTAACGCTTGATTAGCGGCCACGGCTTGTTTGTTAATCACCTGAACATTACCCACCATTCCGGAAACCGGCGATTTAATGGTTAATTCATGCACGCGACGTTGTAAGGCATCAACTAAAAGTTGTTGGCTTTTGAGCTGCAATGTTAGCGATTCAATATCAAAACCCAAGGACTCATTAGCGAGTTCGCCATTTTGTTTAGCCTGTATCAGTTCCAGTTTAGCTCGCTCCAAATCATCTTCAGCTTTTTCGTAATCCAGTTGTCGAATAAGTTTTTTATCGAAAGCTTGATCCGCGCGTAACTTTTCTCTCACCATTGCGTTTTCATTCACCTGCGCCATGGCGATGATTTGTTGCAATTCCAGTTTGCGACGTTTTGATTCAATTTTTTGGCGACCAAGATCAGCTTGAATACGCGTAAGGTTAGCGGTTTCACGCGCTAGCAATTCATTTAAATCCGGGCTGGTAATGGTCGCCAGCACTTGATCAGTCTTCACGCTATCGCCAGCTTTTACCAGCAGATCAATATAGCCTTGTTCGGGGCTAAACAGGGTAGGGCTGTTCGCCGCAACAATACGCCCTTGAGAAACCACTTCACGTACCAGCGTACCGCGCTCCACTGTCGCAACGCGAATTGCAGACCGTTCCAGAACTTGACCTGACATTGAAACATCAGCCACATAAATAAATGCGGACACAGCAACACAGATCAATATCACCACCGCGCCTAAAACAACAATGCGTCTTTTCTTGCGATTGGTTTGACCCAGCATTAAATCCTGGGCAGAAGTATCGGCAATTTTCATATTCATGGACATCACTCACGGCTTTTGCTTATACATTACAAAGCCCGTACCAAGTCTGCAGAAAATTTTTAACCCGATGTTTTTTAAGAAATTATTTATTTAAGCCGCGTGCTGCGCTATTGAAAAGTGTCCGAACAAAGTGTCCGCTGTTGTTGTTTTTGATTGTTGCGGACACATGGCTTGAAGTAGCCCGTATGAAGCAACGCGTAATGCGGGGCTGTTGATTGTTATCGAGAATTGCCCCGCATTTCGCTGCGCTACATACGGGCTACCTTAACCGACAAGATCAAATGGCGTAGACTGCGCGACTATTGGCAACGGCCACACATTTTATTTATTGGTATCTACGAACAGGTTTTTCATGGCAAACATCACGATTATCGGCCCAGGTGCAATCGGGCTTTGTGTTGGCGCCGCCTTGTTGGATGGCGGGCATAAAGTCAATTTTGTCGGGCGCAAAAAAATTGACGGATTTACCTTAAAAAAAGACGACAAAATTTTCAGACAATATCAATTAACGAATCAAGATGAATCAACACCCGCTGAATGGTTATTGATTTGTGTAAAAGCGCATCAGGTTGAGTCTGCGAAAGAAACGATTTTATCCAGAGTTAATTCCAACACCAAAATTGCGATTATTCAAAACGGTGTGGGCCATATCGATAATATGAATGCGATTGGTCTGTTTGATAATTTGCTTGAAGTCATGATTGATTTGCCTGCCAAGCGTTTGAATCCCACAGAGGTCATTTGGCGTGAGCCTGCAATTAGTTTTGTACAGGACAATTCATTAGGGCAAGAATTTTCATCGTTGTTTTTGGGGAGCTTTATTAATGTCGAAACCACACCAGACGTTAAAACCAAACTCTGGCGAAAACTTTGTATCAATGCGCCCACTGGCGCGCTGCTGTGTTTGACTGGCCGTCCCATGAGCGTATTTCATGAAGCGGGCATCGCCGATATTGCTCGCGGCATTATTCGCGAAGTGATTAATGTCGGGCGTAAAGAAGGCGCGAATTTGGGTGATGAAATTGTCGAAGAATTGATAACCAATTTTTTAAATTCACCGCCTGATTCCGCCAATTCCATGTTTGAGGATTACAAAGCGGGATTCCAAACCGAATGGCAGGCACGCAATGCAGTTGTCGTTAAACTGGGGAAAAAACACGGCGTGCCCACACCCATTTCAGATCTATTAGTGCCCTTATTGGCTGCACAAAAGCGAATCTAATTCTGATTTTTGCACTATGGATCTACTTAAATATCTAAAGGGTTATTCACCCGAAACCCTTAAGCAAGTTCAAACAATAATTGATGAAGGCCGGTTGGGTGAGCTTCTATTAAGTCGCTACCCAGAGCCTCATACCATTCGCACTGACAAACAGTTGTATGACTACACCATGAATATCAAAAGCCGGTATTTGGGAAAATCCCAACCGCTAAGCCGCGTTAGCTACGATTCAAAAATAAAAGTGATTCAACATGCACTGGGGCAACATCACTACATCACCAAAGCCCACGGCAATAAAATCAAAACAGTCAATGAAATTAAAATTGCGAGCGTTTTTAAAAATGGCCCAGAAGCCTTTCTAAAAATGATCACCACCCACGAACTCGCCCACTTTCAAGAAAAAGAACACAACAAACGCTTCTACCAACTCTGCCAACATATGGAGCCGCAATACCACCAATACGAATTCGATCTGCGTTTGTATTTAACCTATTTGGATTTGTGTGGTGAGCTTTGGTAGCTTGGGGTGTGAACCCCAACGGGCTTTCAAGAATGAGGGCGCTTTTTAAAACCGCCCACTAATCCCCACCGCAATATTGCGAGCAGGTAGCGGTGCTTTGTCTTTCAAAAACGAACTGTGTACGCGTGCGTATTCATCAGTCAGGTTGTAACCCTTCAAGAAGATATCCAGATCGGGCAACACCGAATAACTGATCACTGTGTCGAGTAAAAAATATCCGTCGGTTTCGGTTTCGAGTGCAGCAATGCGATCTTGTGATGCGTAATATTGGCCACTTAAATTAAATCGCCATTTATTCAATTCATAATTAGCTGCCAATCCATAACGGCGTGGTGGTATGCGCGGTAGATGTGCTGAGTCATTGACTTCGGCGCGAATGGAATCGGTGGTGAGTTTTAATTCCAATCCTGCGGCAGCTTGCCAAATAAATTCGGCTTCGTATCCCCAAAGATCTACATCGCCGGTTTGATAAATAAATACTGGGAACTCGACAGCTTCTTCTTCATGATCCTGTTCTTCTTCCTCATCATGATGGTGGTGCTCGAGTTCTTTGGTGTAGCCGGTGTTGCTCAGGTAATAAAAATTGTCAACGCGGTTGAAGAAGCCATTAAGAATAAATCCGAAATCGCCAGAATGTTTGCGTAATGAAATATCCAAATTATTGGATTTTTCCAGCTCAATATCATCAGGGTTTAATTCAAAATAAAATTCGTCATCTTCATTGGTTTGAACATTGAGCAAATAACCCACTTCATACAAACCACTGCCTATGTGTGGACCAAAGGACAATAATTCGGATGCAGCCGGTGTGCGTTCGGAATGCGTCAATGAAATCGCGGCGTTGTAACCTTTGGTGAAATCCCAGACTGCACCTGCGGAAACACTGAAAGGTGTTGAGTCGTGATCAACCGAAAATACGCGCAAATATTCCGGGTCTGCATCGGGCTCATTAAGATCGACAGCAAAATTATTGGCGGTAATATTCACTTGCTCAACGCGCGCGCCCAATTGCAATAACAATGAATCAATATGTTTTTCTTCGATTAAACCCAGTGCAATGGTTTCAGTTTCGCTGGGCGGTGTGAATGCTTCTTCGCCGACGGCTTCGAAATCTGAATGTTTGTAATGAATGCTGATGGCACCGCGCCAATCGGCAATAGGTTGATGAAATAATTCCCAGCGCAATTCGCTGGTTTCATTTTTAAAAGTTGTTCCAACTTCCGTGCCTTCGATTTCAGCATGTTGATAATCTGTGTAACCGGCAGAAAATCCGGTCGAACTAAACAGATTGGAATCCAGATTGCGTTTGCCTTGTAGTTGCCAGCGAGTTTGTTCAAGGTCTGCGTAAACATCCACAGCTTCTTCACCATGACTGTGGCCGGGAATGCCGTATTGGCGATCTAAAATGCCAACCGAAATTCCAACAAATCCTTCGTCATCCACATAACTTGCACCCAGATTTCCACCGCTGGCTTCACTCCAGGAATTGTGCAAATGTTTTTCGTCGTGATGCTCTTCTTCTTCCTCATGATCATCGTGAACTTCAGCAGGGCCGGGAATTTTGTAATCGTCTGCGTCGCGCCAAAAACCATCTGCATGCAAACCAAAATTTCCAATACCAGTATTACCTGATGCAGAAATCAATTTGTCATCCGCGACTGAATGATTTTCCAATCGCCATTCACCGTAAGTGTCAGTTCCTTTTGGAATGCGATCATCTACCACGTTCACCACGCCACCAATTGCGCCACTGCCATAAAATAATGTTGCAGGGCCACGCAAGACTTCAACCTGTTGTGCGTAAGAAGTTTCGGTCGAAACTGCGTGATCAGGGCCAACACGAGATGCATCACTGCTATCCAAACTATTTTGTGTCACTAACACACGCGGGCCATCGAGACCACGAATAATCGGGCTGGCAGAATTGCTGCTGTAATAACTTGAATGAATGCCCACTTCATTTTTTAAGGCTTCACCCAGACTTGATGATTGTTGATCACGCAGTTCTTCAACACCAATCACATTCACGGGTTGTGATGATTCCAAATTGGATTGGTGCATGGGCAGGCCAGTGATATTCACCACCTCAATCGAACTGCTGCTCAACACAAATTCCTGTTGTGAGCCTTGAGCTACATGAAAAGTACGGTGAATAAAATCGGGCGCTTTGATGTGCAATTCCACCTCATCAACCTTACCGGCCGGAATAGTGAATTCACCTTTGTCGTTGGTTTTGACGCGAGTTTGGCTGCCGACGACTTCAATACTCGCCTGGCTGATGGGCAATCCGGCCTCATCCAGGACTTTTCCCTGAATTTGGGCATATAAAGGAGAGGCGAGTCCGGCAATGGACAGGGCAATCAGGGTCTTCCGCATGGTCTTGTTACTCATATTGAATTTTTTGAAATGATATAACATATCATTTTGATATGGCAACCTTTGATTTTGAATCGGTGAAATTGGGGCATGAACAAATGGGCGCGGCAAGCGGCGCCCCTACGTGGTAAATTGGCTGCAAGCCAGATGGGCATTGGGTAAATTTTATGAACAAAATTGATCAGGTATTGCAGAGGGCTTCGGAGTCCTGCGAAAAAACCGGCAGCAAACTCACCGAAAAACGCAAACGGGTGTTTGTATGTTTATTGAAATCTGAAAAACCTTTATCCGCTTATGAAATCGCTGATTCGGTGCGATCCGAATACGACGAAACCGTTCCCGCTATGTCGGTCTACCGCATGCTGGATTTTCTCGAACAAGAAAATCTGGTCCACAAATTAAAATCCACCAACAAATTCGTGGCCTGCTCGCACATAGCCTGTAATCACGCCCACGACGTGCCGCAATTTTTGATTTGCGATAATTGCGGAACCGTGAAAGAGATCGGCATCAAACGCGAAGTGATTGACGTACTCACCTCAAGCGTCGAAAACGCAGGTTACCGATTAAAAAGCCCACAGCTTGAACTGCATTGCCTTTGTGAGGCTTGTGCGGGAGCTTGAAACTTGACCACTCAGGGTACAAACTGTGCCCACAGTTGATGGCATAAGTGAGGTGCGTATGGAGATGTTTACAGTAAGAGACCTGCGTAACCGGACCGGCGAGTTAATTCGTGAGGCCGAGCTTGGGCATTTATCACTGGTAACCAAACACGGCCAACCCGTTTTTGTGGCTGTTCCTTTTGATGATGCCTTGATCGAGTCAGGTGTCAGGGTTTCCATGGCGGCGCACCTGTTTGCCAACAGGCAAGCAACTCTGTCGCAAGCCGCCAGGTTAGCAGGTTTATCGGTGTCGGAAATGATGGACAAGCTTTCGGAAAGAAAAATACCTCTAGTCGACTATTCAGCGGAAGAATTGTGCAATGACATCGAACAATTTAACGAATAAACGTTTACTCGTCGCAGATACCAGCCCCTTACTTGCATTAGCCCGTATTGATTCACTTGAGCTGTTGAATAAGTTATTTGATCAGGTTTGTTAACGCAAAGCGTATATCGCGAAGTCATTGCCAAGCCTGAGCGTCATGATGCCAAGACAATTCAAGTTTTTGTTTCCAATAAAAAACTATTGTTAGTCGATGATCCTGAACTTTCATCACTCTTCGCTCATTTGGATTCCGGTGAGCAAACTGCATTGGAATATGCCCGATTGCATAAGGCGACAGTTTTGATGGATGAATATTTGGGGCGCGCTGCCGCAAAAAATCACAATATCCCGGTAATCGGTGCCCCCGGAATTTTATTGCTATCCAAGAAAAAAGGCTTACTCACAGAAATTAAAACCAAGCTCAATCAGCTTCGAGCCACGGGTTATTATTTAAATGACGCACCAATACAACAGTTGCTGGATTTGGCAAATGAGTCAAAAAACTAACATTTCAAATGGCAAAAACGTGTAAATGGCTGAGCCTCCAGAATGCAATTGATCTATGCTATGGACTCACAATAACAGCGTGAGATATCAAGATGAAAAAACAATTAATAACCTGGGTTTGTTCGATTGGATTGTGTCTGGGATTGCCGGCGCTTGCCAAGCAAGCTGTGTTTGAGGAATTTACTTACACTGGCACGGATGAAATGTTTGCCAATCCTCTCGCAAAAGATCAATTTCAAAATCCAATTCTTGCCGGTTTTTTTCCGGACCCCAGTATTGTGCGAGTAGGTGAAGATTATTATCTCGCTAACTCATCATTTTCTTTCTTTCCCGGTGTGCCTATTCATAAAAGCCGTGACTTGGTGAATTGGGAATTAATTGGTTATGCATTAAATCGTCCATCGCAATTAAATTTGGTTAATCAACAAGTCTCGCGTGGAATTTATGCGCCGACTTTGCGTTATCACGAGGGTGTTTTTTATTTAATTACGACTCAAGTGGATGGTTTGGGCAATTTTATAGTTACCGCGACTGATCCCGCAGGCCCATGGTCTGATCCGATTGTATTGCCGGAAGTGGGTGGAATTGATCCGGATATATTTTTCGATGACGATGGCAAGATCTATATTTCCCACAACGAAGCCCCCGATGGCGAACCTTTGTATAACGGTCACAGAGCTATCTGGATGTGGGAATATGATCCGAAACAGAAAAAAGTGATTAAAGAATCACGTCAATTATTGGTGAATGGTGGCGTGGATATTTCCAAAAAACCAATCTGGATTGAAGGTCCGCATATTTATAAAATTAATGGCTGGTATTATTTGTTTTGTGCAGAAGGTGGAACTTCTGAAGATCATTCACAAGTAATATTTCGTTCGCGCAGTTTGAAAGAGCCTTTTGTTCCTTACGAACACAATCCTGTATTGACTCAACGCGATTTGCCATTGGATCGCCCCAACATGGTGACCTCATCCGGCCATGCTGATTTAGTGCAAACACCATCAGGTGAATGGTGGGCAGTATTTTTAGCAACACGCCCCTATGAAAATGTCTATTACAATACGGGCCGCGAAACATTTTTATTACCCGTAACCTGGAAGGATGGTTGGCCAATTATTCTTGAAAAAGGTGCAGCCATTCCATTGCAACTTAAAAAGCCTGCGCTGACATCAACAAAAAAATACATTGAACCCACAACTGGAAATTTTGTATGGCAGGATAAATTCACCGGGCCAGTATTAAAATCCAACTGGGCTACACTGAACACACCGCCTGCATCGCCCTGGTATAAATTGGATAAAGGGTTGCATCTGATTGCATCAAACAAAAAATTAACCACTTCAGGTCATGCCGCATTTCTTGCGCGCAAACAACAACACGCCAGTTATGATGCAGAAACTCGCCTGCGTTTGCCGTTAAACAAGAATATTTCAGCGGGATTGGTTGCTTATCAAAATGAAAAGAATCACTACTTCTTTGCAGTTAAAACCACGGGAAATAAAGCAACGGTATTTGTGGCAAAAGCCAAAGAGGGTGGTGAGGATATTATCGCCAGCGGTTCATTGCCCGTTACCAAGAGCATTACCCTGGGCGTTGAAGCTAACAAAGGAAAAATTTCTTTCTACTATCGCGATAAAAACTCTGCAAAAATTTATTTGTTGCAAGATGCAGACGGCAAATACCTGAGCACTAAAGAAGCGGGAGGATTTGTCGGTGCGCATATAGGTTTACATGCGCGATCAGAATAATCCGATCAGCTTGATCCATAAAATCCCCGCAAATGCGGGGATTTTTGTTTCTGGTTTGAGGTTTTCTTATACGCAGCCTAAGAGTCTAAATGACTAAAAGTGGTTTTGGATTTAGAAAAGTTAATCTAATTTGTGTGATGTAAATCCTGTGCTTTAATGTCGCTCCAATCGTCTCAACCACTGAACAATAATCGGCGATTAATAATACTGATGATAATAATGAGGGTATGGTCATGAAGTTCACCAATTGTCTGAATTGGAAGTGTCTGTTATTGATTTTTGTCTGTGGATATACCAGTGCGAGCCCTTCATCAACGCCGATTGAATTGCAGCTGGATACAAAAATAGTCGCACCTATTCAGCCCAGTATGTACGGCATATTTTTTGAGGATATTAATTTCGCGGCTGACGGTGGTTTGTATGCCGAGTTGGTGAAGAACAGATCCTTCGAATTTGAACAGCCTATGATGGGGTGGTCGCAACCCGCATCTGATCCTTATGCATCCAATGAAAATTCCGGAATTGCGCACACGCTGAATTTTGCAAACAATAAAACCAATAAAAATGTACTGCGGATAAAACTCTATCAAGGCGAAAATTATTCGCTGATCAATGAAGGTTTTCGTGGAATGGGCATTCGCAAAGGGCAAACTTATAATTTGTCTTTTTATGCCGCCAATGTGGATTCCAGTGTTAACGCCATTATTTTTCAATTGATTGATCAAAAAGATCAGGCAATCGCCACTACACGCATCAAGCCTGATGCAAAAGATTGGAAGCAATACAAAGCAAAACTGGTCGCCAAAAAAACTGAAGAAAAAGCGCGATTGAAAATTACCTTTGAAGGTAAAGGCACTTTGGATATGGATATGATTTCGCTATTTCCAGCGGATACCTGGAAGGCTAGGCCCAATGGATTGCGAAAAGATTTGGTGCAAATGCTGGCCGATTTAAAACCCGGATTTTTACGCTTTCCCGGTGGTTGTATTATTGAAGGCAGAACTCTCGCACAACGTTATCAATGGAAAAACACTTTAGGCGATGCTGGCAAACGCCCAACCATGGTGAGCCGTTGGAACAGTGAATTCAAGCACCGGTTAACACCCGACTATTTTCAGAGTTTTGGTTTGGGTTTTTATGAATATTTTCAAATGGCTGAGGATATTGGCGCAGAGGCGATTCCAGTATTGAACTGCGGAATGGCATGTCAATTTAACAGCGGTGAATTGGTGCCTGTGACTGAGCTGGATTCTTATATTCAGGACGCGCTTGATTTGGTTGAGTTTGCCAATGGTTCAACGGATACCCCTTGGGGCAAAGTCAGAGCCGATATGGGGCACCCGGAAAAATTTAATCTGAAATATATTGGTATAGGCAATGAGCAATGGGGTCCACAATATATTGAACGTTTTAAAGTGTTTCAGGATGTGTTGAAGAAAAAACATCCCGAGATTATTTTGATTTCAGGATCAGGCCCATTCCCTGATGGCCCGCATTTTGAATATTCACACAAAGAATTAAAAAAGTTGAATGCCGAAATTATCGATGAGCATTACTACAAAGACATCGAATGGTTCACTAAAAATGCGGATCGTTATGACAACTACGACAGAAATGGCCCGAAAATTTTTGCCGGTGAATATGCTGCACAAAGTGTAGCGACTGTCAGCCCCGATAATAAAAATACCTGGATGACAGCCCTGGTTGAGGCCGCATTTATGACAGGGCTTGAACGCAATGCCGACATAGTGCATATGACATCCTACGCGCCTTTAATGGCACACACTGAAGCCTGGCAGTGGTCGCCCAATATGATTTGGTTTAATAACCTCAATGTTTTGGCAACCGCGAATTATCAAGTCCAGCAGTTGTTCTCTCACAACAAAGGTACAGATTTATTGCGTATAACCTATCAATCAAAACCCGTGATTGGGCAAGAAGGTTTGTTTGCTTCGGCGGTAAGGGATAAGAAACGTGATAACTATATAGTAAAAATTGTGAACACGAATGCAAAACAATATTCTGTCAATTTATCTTCTGATTTCGCGATGCACAAACTGGTTAAAACTATTCAAGTATTCGCGAAACCTGAAGTGGAAAATACTTTCGAGAATCCGAAAGCGATCCAAATCGTCAATAAAGATATTGAGGGCTTTGATGATGAAGTTGACATAACTCTTCCTGAATACTCAGTAAACATCATTTATTTATCGCATAGACGACGTTAATTTATAAATAATCAACCACCCAGGGTCAAATATGAAAAAACTACAATCGACACTTATCGTTTTGGTATCTTTAATGGCAACCGCCTGTGGCGGCGGGGGAGGTGGCGGTTCTGATACTCCCGCTATTTCCAGTTCGTCCAGAGTTTCCTCTGTAACCAGTTCGTCTTCATCTGTCTCACAATCCAGTGCGGCTTCAAGTTCTGTTGCAGCTGGTTTAATCAAAATTAATCAACTGGGTTTTAAACCGCTTTCAGAAAAAATTGCGGTAGTGCCTGCTGTTCCTGCGACAACATTCAGTGTTATTAATAAATCCGATTCAAGTGTGGTATTGACGGGTAATTTGAGTGCAGCAGCAACCTGGTCACCTGCTCAAGAATCGGTGAAGCTTGCAGACTTTAGTAGTTTGCAACAAATCGGTAGTTACGAATTGCAAGTAG
This sequence comes from uncultured Cellvibrio sp., assembly GCA_966252135.1. Taxonomy (GTDB): domain Bacteria; phylum Pseudomonadota; class Gammaproteobacteria; order Pseudomonadales; family Cellvibrionaceae; genus Cellvibrio. The sequence continues at coordinate 122,390 of CBINNU010000009.1, forward strand.
AGGGCATCGGGCAATCAGCAGAATTTTCCATTTCGAATGATGTTTATAATGAAGTGAATGCTGCTGCGATAAAAGCCTTTTATTTTAATCGCGCATCAACAGCATTGTTGGAAGAACATGCTGGTGTTTACAAGCGCGCTGCCGGTCATCCGGGTAATAACGTAAAAATTCACGAATCCGCAGCAACCCAAGCGCGCCCTGCAGGCACTGTTGTTTCTGCACCCAAAGGTTGGTACGACGCAGGTGATTACAATCTTTATGTTGTGAATTCGGGAATATCCACTTACACCTTGTTAGCGGCTTATGAAAGTTTTAGTGAATATTTCCAAACAAAAAATTTGAATATTCCTGAAAGCGGTGATGCAGTGCCGGATATTTTGAACGAAGTCATGTGGAATCTTGAATGGATGATCAAGATGCAAGATCCCAATGATGGCGGTGTCTATCACAAGTTAACGAGTAAAACCTTCAACGCATTTGAAATGCCCGCTGCGGATTTGTCAGAACGTTTTATGGTGGGTAAATCCACTGCGGCCGCATTAAATTTTGCCGCGACTCTGGCAGCAGCCAGCCGAATTTATGCGGATTATGAATCTACGTTTCCGGGGAAATCCGCCGAGATGTTGGCTGCAGCAAAAACTGCTTATCAATGGGCAAAAGCGAATCCCGCAGCAATTTATGTTCAACCTGGAGATATTTCCACCGGTGACTATGCCGATGGCAATGTAGCGGATGAATTTATTTGGGCCGCTGCCGAATTATATATCGCAACTCAGGAAGCTACTTATTACAACGATATTGGTATGAATAGTTTGACGGCAGATGTTCCCTGGTGGGGTGGCGTTAAAACCTTGGGATTAATTTCGTTAGCGCATAATCTTGATAATTTAAGTGAAGCTGCTGATAAAGACGCGATCAAAACCAAGCTGGATAATTTGGCTGCCAATATCGTCAATAAGCGATCAGCATCTGCTTATGCCGTGCCACTGGTTGCTGATGACTTTAATTGGGGCAGCAATTCAGGCGCTTTGAATAATGCAATGGTTTTGCTCGAAGCCTATCAGTTGGATAAAACCAAAACTCAATATTTAAACGTTGCGCAATCTTTGCTGGATTATGTGTTAGGTCGCAATGCAACTGATTATTCTTTTGTAACAGGTTTCGGTAAAAAAACTCCGCAAGATATTCATCACCGCCCCTCAGGCTCTGATGGTATTCCAGGTGCAATTCCCGGTTTCCTCGTGGGAGGCCCGAATGTTCGACAGGAAGATAAAAATAATTGCGGCGCAATTGCTTATCCATCAAATCTACCCGCCAAATCCTATTTGGATCATCAATGCAGTTACGCCAGCAACGAAATCACCATCAACTGGAATGCTCCACTGGTTTATGTTTCTGCGGCGATTCAAGTGATGACTGAGTGATTGTGCGTTGACCACCCTGCCCGGGCACCCCTCCGAAGGAGGGGAATTTTGCTGATGCCAATTTGAAACTAGTAAATTTTATTTTTTCAAATTGGCAATTAATTTTCTCATCGCATCCAAATCCGAATCGGGTGACGCATATAAGATGTGTTCGGCTTCTTTGGCTATTTGTGTGAGGTTGTGGTTTAAGTCAGGTTCGCGGCTGGCGACGCGTCGACAGAACGCACTTAGACTTTCGCCGGGGTGCATTTGATAGCCGTAGTGGTGTAAACGATTTTTTAATTGAGCAATTAATTTTTCGGATTGTGAATGGTAAATCGGGCGTTGTTTCCACCAGTGTTGCACGGCCAGTAAAAATGCGGCGATGCAGGCGAGTGCGATTAAACCCAAACCAATTCGCCAGGGATCTGCGCCGCCCAATGCAGTTTGTAGCAAGCCTTCGCGATCCTGATTATCGTAATTCAACACAAATTTTTGCCAGGCATAACTGGCGGCGTCCCAACGTTTTTGAATCGCCCATAACCAGGGTGTTTGTTGCCAGCGTCTGGACAATAAATCTTGATCTTGTTGCGGTAGTGCTTGATCAATACCGGTTTGGATTCTATTTGGCGCAACTGCGGCGGTCGGATCGAAACGTTGCCAGCGATTATCCAACCAAACTTCGGCCCAGGCATGAGCATCTGCCTGGCTTACCAATAAATAGTCTTCAATTTCATTCCACTCACCGCCTTGGTAGCCCACTACCAATCGTGCGGGGATTCCCGCTGAGCGCATCACAAAAACAAAACTGCTGGCGTAGTGTTCGCAAAATCCCTGTTGTGTAGTAAATAAAAATTCGTCGATAGAATTTCTTCCCAGGGCCGGTGGCTGCAAAGTGTAAGAAAATTCTGTGGAAATTTTTTGATACATGGCTTCGATAATTTGGTGCGAAGTAAAACCCTGGGCTAACCATTCATCCACCATTTTTTTTGTTTCAGGATTAAACCCTTCTGGCAGTTGTATATTTAATTGTCGATCACTTTCTGATAATTCTGCAACAGAAGCATTTTTATACCAGGACGAGACTTTATATTGCAGCCGTTGTACCAGTATTTCGTTGTTGCGAATCAAACCATCTTTGGTGATGCGTACACTGCCGGTTTGTGAATTGGCCTGGCGCACGTGGCCCAAACTAAACAGCCAGCGATAGCCATGAGGCTCCTGAATAATTTCGTAATCCAGAGTTGAGTTGTCAGCAGGCGGATTACTAAATGAATTGGACTCGCGTTTATAAGTCCATTTTTCTCCATCAAATTGATTGAGTAATAAACCTCGCCAGTAGAGTTGGTTTTGCTCCGGTTTTTCGCCATCAAAGGATACGCGAAAAGCCGCTTCGTGATTTTGCACTAGCGAACTTAATCCGCCGAGTGATAATGAATCACTGAATCCGGTTTGTTCAACTTTATTATTGGGCAAACTCCAAAGTGGACCAATGCGCGGTAACAATACAAACATGATCAACATCACCGGCATGGCTTGCACAAATAACCCAAGCGCACGTTTTAATGATTGGCTTACTGGTTTGGGGCGATTTAAATAGAGTGTGCGCCAACTGCCAATTAATAGCGCGCAACAACCGAGTGCATATAAACCTGAGCCCATACCCTGCGATAACATGAGTTGAACGGCGATTTCGATAAATCCCAGGAATATTAATAGTTGCCCATCGCGCAGGTTACGCAGCTCCAGAGTTTTTAAAACGAAGGTGCAGGTTAACAATGCGATTGCAGCGTCAACACCCACTTTGCCCGCAAATTGTATGTAGAGGGCCAGTGCTGTCATCAGCGTAACAAAAATTGTTAAGCGCTTTCCGGGCGCTTGCCATTTGTCGCGCAACACTTGCCAACGCCAAAACGCAATAGCCATCCACACACCGCTAATCCAAATCGGTAGCTCAAGCAAAACCGGAATCACCACTAGTGCTTGTGTAAATAACAAGCTGGCAATTTTGCGTTTGGTTAATTGATCTTGTGGTTTAATCATTTTTTTATGTGCCTGATAAGGAAAGTAATCAATACTTTTTCAGACACGCCGTAAATACATCCCTGTAGGCTCGACAAAAAAGTCCCTTTTTTCGACGGTCTGAAAAAGTATCGATTACTTTCCACTCGTACGAAGCCCGCTAATCGCCAATGCCGCTAACACTTTATGCAAATGCACATTACCCTGATCAGGTTCCAATCTCACTTCAGGTAATATCAATCCAAAATTAACACCCGATGCATAATATTCCATGGCCCACCAGGTCAACACACTCAAGCGTTGTTCATTGGGGAGCGATAAACCAAACCAATCCAACCATTTTTCGGTGCTAATGGTTTGTTCATTTTCTTTGGTGTGTAATCCGCGTTCACGTGCATACAATTTCCACGCGATATGTTTCAGTGAATCCCCCGGCTGATAATTTCGCAAACTGCCGGGGTCATCGCCGCCGCGTTGGTGATTGGTTTTATCCGATTCATCTTCACCCAATAAATGTTGTGATTCCGGCCCCGCAACCGGTTTGGGATAGACCAACGCGTGAATATCCAAATTAATATGGGTCCAACAACGAATCACGCCTAAGGGATAACGACTTTCAATTAGTAAGCGACCGGGATACAAATAACCGCGATGATGACTGGGGCAGGGCACTTGTATTTGAATTTTTTTATCGGCATCCAAATCCAGAATTATTTTTTTGCCGTCGGGCCAACAGAGTTCAATATTTTCAACGGAGCGGCGATGATATAACTCCAAAGTAAAGTGAATCTCATCACCGGCAAAACCGGGTTGTGCACTGATTGCTTTTATTTCCATTCCTACCAGATTGGAAAAAGCTTGCCAAATCGCCACTACAAATAAACTGATCAATAAATAGGACAAACCCAAAATCAAATTATTTTGATAATTGGTACCCAGCAACCAAAGTATGATGATGGTGAGTGTTAAACCCAAACCGGTGAGATTGGGAAAGGTGTACAGATTTTTTTGCGAAAGTTTATGTTGGCCGGATAAAGGCGCGCGACTATCAAGCCAACGATTCAGTCGTTGTCGATAGAAAGCGGGTAGCTTCATACCACTTTGACCTGATCGATCAACAAGCGCGCCAATTCTTCATTGTGCGAATCCAGCGTAGTGCCTCGCAATCTGTGTGTGATAACGGCGGGAATTACTGCTTGTAAATCTTCCGGAATTAAATATTGGCGATCGTGAATTAATGCCCAGGCTTTGGCTGCACGCAAAATTGCCAAAGCACCACGCGGTGAAAGCCCGTGACCAAAACGATCATCATGACGAGTCACTGCAATTAATCGTTGCAAATAATCCAACAATGCAGGGCTGGCTGTGACTTGTTTTGCCATCTGCTGCAGTTCAGTTAATTGATCGGGTTTGAGTAACGTTTGCAGTTCATTAATGCGTTCGCGCGGGTCTAATCCTTCCAGCAATTGTCGTTCAGCATTCTGGCTGGGATAACCCAGTGACAAGCGCATTAAAAATCTATCCAGTTGCGATTCGGGTAATGGAAAAGTGCCGCTTTGGGAAAAAGGGTTTTGGGTGGCAATCACAAAAAAAGGCGAGGGCAGTGCGCGGGTTTTGCCTTCGATACTCACTTGTCGTTCTTCCATTGCTTCCAACAATGCACTCTGGGTTTTAGGTGAGCTGCGATTGATTTCATCGGCCAATAAAATGTTGCTGAATACGGGGCCTGGATGAAAACGAAATTGGCTTTTTTCCCGATCATAAATTGCGGCACCGAGAATATCCGCAGGCAACAAATCACTGGTGAATTGTACGCGTTGGAATTGCAGCCCCAAGGCCTTGGCCAAACCATGTGCCAAGGTGGTTTTACCCATGCCGGGTAAATCCTCCAGCAATAAATGACCTTCCGCTAACAAGCAGGAGATAGCAAGTTTGATTTGATGGTGTTTGCCGAGCAGGATTTGGTCTAGTTGTTGGATCAGTTGTTGAATAATCGACTGCATAAAAAGATCACTTGGCAGATGGGAACTGAAAGCAACTATAGTTGATGCTATAGCAATCGGAAATACCAAGATTTAGCGCATTAAATTCGCTTTACTCATGTATACTGCGCGTTCCGAACGAAATTCATACAATCAGGTGGCGCGATTGATAGTCAGGTTTATTAACAAATTACTGGGAAAGGACGAGTCCACCCAGCAAAAACCCAGGGAAAAAGAACAGCCCAAGGGTAAGTCAGAACAGAAAAAACCACGAAACACCCCAAGTAAAACTTCACACTCCTTAACACAAGACGCCGATCAACCCAAAGCGCGTCACAATCGTCATCAGGAACGAAAAAACGAAAATCAGGAGCAGAAGCAAGAGCGCAAAAAGGATAAGCCGCGCAATCAAAAATCCCCACAGCAAAAAAAATCGGCGGATCTCGTAACAGATTGGGATATTTCCAGTTTTAATGTGCCAGCTATAGATGGCAAAACGCGCTTTCACGATTTTGATCTCGCGCCGCAATTAATGCACGGCATTGCCGATTTGGGTTTTCAATACTGCTCGCCTATTCAAGCGCAATCATTGCCCTATGCTTTGCAAGGTCGCGATGTGGTGGGTAAAGCGCAAACCGGTACTGGTAAAACAGCCGCGTTTTTAACCGCAATTATTGATTATCTTTTAAAAACTCCGTTGACTGAAAAACCTTACGCCGGCGAAGCGCGTGCATTAATTATTGCACCGACTCGTGAATTGGTAATGCAAATTGCAGAAGATGCCAAATCACTTTGCAAATATACCGATTTAAAAATCCACACATTAGTGGGCGGAATGGATTACACCAAACAGCAACGACATTTGCACAATGCCTTGGTGGATATTTTAGTTGCAACGCCCGGTCGCTTGCTGGATTTTTGTGGCAACAAAGATGTGCATTTGGATCAATTGGAAGTCCTGGTAATTGACGAAGCCGATCGCATGTTGGATATGGGATTTATTCCACAAGTTCGACAAATCGTTCGACAAACGCCACATCGCGAAGAAAGACAAACCTTATTTTTCTCGGCGACTTTTACTGACGATGTTCGCAATTTGGTTGAGCAGTGGACATACAAACCGGTCACTGTGGATATAGAACCGGAATCCGTTGCTAACGCAAAAGTCGATCAACATGTGTATTTGGTTTCAACTGAAGAAAAATACACACTGCTCTACAATTTAATTCAACAAGAACACGCCGACAGCATGATTATTTTTGCTAACCGTCGCGATGAATGTCGTGACCTGCAAGAAAAATTGCGCGCACATGGCGTGAATGTGGGTTTGCTCTCCGGTGAAATTACTCAAACCAAACGTGTATCCACTTTGGAAGCGTTTAAATCCGGTGAATTAAAAGTATTGGTAGCGACTGATGTTGCCGGTCGCGGTATTCATATCAGCGGTATTAGTCACGTAGTGAATTTCACTTTGCCAGAAGAGCCTGAAGATTATGTTCATCGCATAGGTAGAACCGGTCGTGCAGGTAAATCGGGAACTTCGATTAGTTTTGCCTGTGAAGATGATGCCTTGCGTTTGGAACCCATCGAAACACTGCTTGGCAGACAATTAAAATGCGAACAACCGCCAGAGCATTTATTGCTGACTCCGCCGGATTTGCCTGCGAGTTATAAACCACAAGAAAATTCTCACTCACGACATCCAGCCAAAGGTCGGCACAGGTCGAGACGTTAATTCATGAGTTCTTCCCGTCGTGCTTTATTGAGTTTGCACCTCAGTGCTTTTTTGATGGGAGCAACGGGAATTTTTTCCAAAACAATTCAGCTGCCCGCCTGGGATATTACTGGCTATAGGACCTGGATAGCCGCTGCACTGCTATTTGCCTGGGTTTGGTGGCGTGAAGGTCACATCCGATTAGCATCAATAAAAGAATATGGTCGTATTTTTTTATTGGGCGCACTGCTCGCGATTCATTGGGTAACATTTTTTTACTCGATGCAAGTCTCCAGTGTATCGATCGGATTGATTTCGCTTTACGCCTATCCAGTAATGACAGTGTTTATGGAACCCTGGGTGAAAAAAACCAAACTGGATTGGCGAGATGTAGTTACTGCATTGCTGGTGTTAATCGGTGTTTATTTTTTAATTCCGGAATTCGATCTCAACAATAATGTAACTCAAGGCGTTTTGTGGGGTGTAGTCTCGGCCTTTACCTTTGCTTTGCGTAACTTGCTGCTGGGCCATTGGTTTAGTGGACAATCCGCTGCACGATCCATGAGTTATCAAGTATTGGTAGTTGCGCTTTTGATGACGCCTGTGATTAGTCTATCCACTTATCAGCCAACCAATATTGATTGGTTACAGTTGATTTGTTTGGGTGTTATTTTTACTGCCTTCACTCACACCTTGCTTGCACATTCATTGCGTTACCTTCAAGCCAAAACAGTGGCGCTGGTCGCCTGTTTGCAACCTGTGTTTGGTGTGTTTTATGATGTGGTAATTCTGCATACATTTCCCAGCATGGCTACTTTGATTGGTGGTGCCATTATTCTTGCAGCCGCGATTTACGAATCAGTGCGAGAACACCGAAAACAAAACGCCGCGCAATTACTCTAGACAAAAGTCACTGGATACCCTTCGGGTATGACGAGAATATTTTTTCAGAAATTTTTCTTAAATATTTGAAAATTTTTAACGAGGGATAAATCATGGCCTTATCTCCTGCACCCGTTTTATATGTACCGCATGGTGGTGGGCCAATGCCGTTGTTGGGTGATCCTGCACATCATGCATTAGTCAAATATATGCAATCACTGCAGGTGGAATTGCAACAAGCCAAAGCGATTTTGGTGGTGACCGCGCATTGGGAAACACAAGATCCTGCGATCACCGCACAACAGAATCCTGATTTGGTTTACGACTATTACGGCTTTCCGCCAGAAGCTTATCAAATTCAATATCCCGCATCGGGTTCACCGGAATTGGCAAAAGCAATTGCCGAATTATTGAAAGAAAAAGGTTTTTCACCGCAGCTTGAAACGCAGCGTGGCTACGATCACGGCACCTTTGTGCCGCTTAAATTGATGCTGCCAAATCCCGCCATTCCTGTTGTGCAAATGTCCTTGTTGGCCAGTCTTGATCCACAAATTCACATTCGTATGGGGCAAGCTTTAGCTGCTTTGCGGGAGCGTGGTGTGGCTATTATTGGATCGGGTATGTCCTTTCATAATATGCGAGCATTTTTTTCACCCACGCCGGAGAGCATTCGCAAAAGCGAAAATTTTAATGATTGGCTGGTCAATTGTTTGACGAATCAATCGCTGCAATTTGCCGAGCGAGAAAAATTGTTGGTTAATTGGCAGCAGGCACCCGATGCCCGATATTGTCACCCCAGAGAAGAACATTTATTGCCTTTACTGGTATGTGTTGGCGCTGCCGGGGAGCAAATTGCCGAAACTAATTTCTCCAGTATTCTTCTCAATACGCGGGTTTCGGGATTTATCTGGCGGTAAATTCTGCATTTTTCCGGTTATTGTCTAGACTCATCTGTACAAGTTGCAGATGAGCCTTTCGCATGAAAAAAATCCTGGTAGTAGAAGACAGCGACATGGTGATGAAAGTGCTGCGCCATTTGGTACAAGCACAACTCCCTCACACCGCGATTTATGCAACCAGCCTGGCTGAAGCGCAACAGGTTTGCGATGAGCATCAGGATGATTTTTTTGCCGCTCTGGTTGATTTAAATTTGCCTGACGCTCCCAACAGTGAAGTGGTTGATTTCACTCTCAGCAAAAAAATACCGACAATTGTGTTAACCGGCAGTTACGACGAAAAAAAACGCGAAGAACTTTTTGCGAAAGGCATAGTGGATTATGTCACCAAAGAAGGTCGTTATGCTTATAGCAAAGCCGTGGATATGATTTCTCGTCTGGAAAAAAATCAACAAATTAAAGTATTAGTGGTTGATGATTCCGATATGGCGCGCAAACAAGTAGTGAATTTATTTAAGCGCCAACTGTATCAAGTGTTGCAAGCGTCTGATGGCGTTGAAGCGATTAAAGTGATGTTGGAGAATCCCGATATCAAATTGCTAATGACTGATTACAATATGCCGCGCATGGATGGTTTTGAATTGGTTAAAAACCTGCGTTACAAATACGACAAAACCGATTTGATTATGATTGGTGTCTCCGGCGAAAGCAGTGAGGCATTGTCCGCAAAATTTATCAAACACGGCGCCAATGACTTTCTACATAAGCCCTTTCATCCGGAAGAATTTTATTGTCGCATCACGCACAATATTGAATTTTTGGAGTTGGTGGAAACTATCGCTTTTAATGCATCGCATGATCATTTAACCGGGCTTTATCATCGCTCACAGTTTTTTAATTTGGGTAGAGAGCAACATAAAGCTGCGTTGGAAAAACAAAGCCCACTCACAGCCGTAGTGATCAATATTGATCAGTTCAGCCGAATCAATAATGAATATGGGAATGAGTGGGGCGATAGCGCTTTGAAACAAATAGCCCAGGCTTTTCAGGAAATGCTGGGGCGATTCTTGCTGGCGCGAGCCGATGCGGATGATTTTTATGTGCTGCTGGGTGGGTTGGATAACGAAAAAGTGTTGTCCTTGATTAGCAAGGTGAAGCAATTATTGGCCACCGAAAATATCCTGATTGATAATCAAAAAATGCATTTTACCTTTAGCGCCGGAGTAACCAATCAACTGGGGCAGGGCCTGGATCAGCAAATTGCACGCGCCATTATGTATATGAAGCGCGCCAAAGAAGCAGGTGGCAACATGGTGATAGGTGATGACGACGATGACTAAAGGTTATAACTAATCAAAAAAACCACCACTAAATAATCTTGAAGTAATTGCAACTCAAGCCGATAGAGAACCAAAGTGGTAACCCAAAGGCTTGGTCATTATGAGCATTTCAACTCTCTCCAGTACCCTCAGTTATTCCCAGTCCCAGTTTGGCAGTTTGTCCAACAATGGTGTGATCAGGATGACGTCGCAAACCAGTGTTACCCAGACACAAGTGACTCTGGATTCTTCCGCCAATCGACAAAATGCACTGGAAAAACTCAATCAAATTTTAACCTCGGCCTATGAAAAATTGGCCACTGGCTCCAGCAATCCGATTTCCCAATATCAGGTTAATGAAGCGCTGACGCCACAGAAAGTCGCCAACAATATATTGGGATTTATTGAGCGTCGTTTGCAACAAGATCAAGCTGAAGGTGCAACACCCGAACAATTGCAATCACGTTTGGATGCAGGCCTGGCCGGATTCAAAAAAGGTTTTGCAGAAGCCGAAGAGCAATTAAAAGCGCTTTCACTATTGTCACCGGAGATTCAACAGGATTTGGATAGTACCAATCAATTGGTGTTATCCGGCATTGAGAATTTGCAAACCAAATTGGATAAAGGCGAGCCCTTGGTTACGCCGACCAATAGTTCTGTTCCAACGAGTTTGCAGATGAATAAAATTCCGGTTGGAGTGGCTCTGGCTGCACAACTTACGCAAGCCTATAAATTTTCTGAAACTCATTACGGTAAAGCAGAAGCCAGAAGTTTTCAGTTTGAAGTAACAACACTTGAAGGCGATACCATCACTATTGAAGCCTCATCCAGCTATGGCGGCAGTGTTGCCCGCGATGGCAATTCGTTAGTAGGCAGTTACAGTGAGTCGAGCAATTTTTCACTAGTCGTCAAAGGCGATTTGAATGCAGATGAAATGACCTCGATCAATAATTTGCTGAACAAAGTGAATGATTTGGCCGAAGATTTTTATGCGGGCACTCTGGATTTTAATTTGATGGACCTGCAAGACCTGGCGTTTGGCGATGATCAAATTAGCGAGTTTTCAGTTGCTCTGGCGCAATCATCAATTGAAGTAGTGACTGTGCCTGCAAGCACGACACCAGCGTCAGATGCCTCACCATTCCGTTTGACGCACGGACCTGAACAAGCCTTTATCGATAAACTCTTGTCGGCTTTGGATGACGCTACTTTATTCCGCAATCCTGAAAAATTGATTCTGGACATCGCCCAATCCGTGCAATTGTCCTTGATCCAAAAATTGGAGCCCGCAGAAACAGTTGAACACCCAAAAAACTTTGATGATTTTCTTGCGCGTTTAATGGCGGCGAATACAGAAAGACAAGAACAGGAAAATACTTCGGTTTGAAACCCGATAAGTTTCAGCAATAAAAAAGGCGACCCTGGGTCGCCTTTTTCAATTTCAATCACACTTATGCACGTGATTTGTATTCGCCGGTGCGGGTATCAATAATGATTTTTTGACCGATTTCAACAAAGGCAGCCACTTGCAATTCAGTGCCGTTGTTGAGTTTTGCAGTCTTCATTACTTTACCTGAAGTGTCACCACGAACTGCAGGTTCGGTGTAAGCCACTTCGCGAATGATAGAGTTTGGTGGAGTTACAGAAATGACTTTGCCTTCGTAGAAAACAGCATCACACACGTCTTCCATACCATCTTCCAGCCATGGGCCCAAATCACCCAGGTCGTCTTTGGTCACTTCGTATTGGTTGTACTCAGGGTCCATAAATACATACATTGGGTCTGAGTAGTAAGAGTAGGTCACTTCTTTACGATCCAATTGGATGTCTTCGAACTTGTCGTCTGCGCGGTACACAGTCTCGGTGTTGATGCCGCTGAGCAGGTTTTTCAATTTCATTTTTACTACAGCAGAGTTACGACCTGACTTGTTGTACTCGGCCTTTTGGATCACCCAGGGGGATCCATCGATCATCACTACGTTGCCAGCGCGGCATTCTTGAGCTGTTTTCATGACTTGCTTCCAAATAATGGGTTGGGATCTAAAAATTCGGTGCGCACTATACCTTTCTTTGGCGATTTTTGAAAATTGAATTTGGAGGCCCTCACCCCAACCCTCTCCCAAAGGGAGAGGGAGTAAAAGCGGGTCGCGCAATACATGGGGAGTCAAATCCCCTCTCCCTCTGGGAGAGGGTTAGGGTGAGGGGCCCAGCTCAACCCCGAATAGCCTTTTCAATCGCCGCCACATCAATCTTGCGCATAGTCATCATGGCCTCAAATACGCGTTTGGCCACGGCAGGATCGGGGTTTTTAATCCCAAGAGGCAGGATTGCCGGTGTGATTTGCCAGGAGATGCCCCATTTATCCTTACACCAGCCACATTCACTCTCCTGACCATCATTACTGACGATTGCATTCCAGTAGCGGTCGGTTTCGGCTTGATCTGTAGTGGAAATCTGAAAAGAAAAGGCTTCGGAGTGTTTGAATGCCGGGCCACCGTTAAGGCCCAGACAAGGAATTCCCATCACCGTAAATTCTACAGTTAACACCTGACCTTCAGTGCCAGAGGGATAATCACCCGGTGCTCGGGTGATTGAACCCAGCGAGGAATTTTCAAACGTATTGGTGTAAAAACGCGCGGCCTCTTCGGCGTCTTTATCGAACCAAAGGCAGATGGTGTTTTTTGCTGGCGTCATGTTGATTCTCCGTTATTGAAATCAAATTAGCTTAAGATCAATGTGTCGATTTGTAGTCGACTTTGAAGTCGGAATTTCGACAGGCAGGAATGATTTTTATTCAAAACTATGAGTAGACGCCACTAAATGGGACGCCAAATCAGTTTCAGCCAGTTTTGACCATGCCCATTGATGGTTAGCTATTATCCATCTATCAAAATTCAAAACCAATTGATGCCAGCTGTTACTTATAAATTCCTGCCGATTCCATCCCAACCAGAAATCACTGATTTTTTTTCGCAAGTCTTCAGGAAAATCTTTTGTGTAAAGATCCAAAAATGCTTGCAGCTTGATCATGTGGGCGTCTTCTTCTTGCTGGTAGATGTGCCACACAAAAGGTTTACCGGTCCAGATGGCGCGCACCAGTGAATCTTCGCCGCGTACAAAATTCAAATCGCATTTTTGCAACAATTGGTCGTATTCCAATTGATTCATAAAAGGAATTGTTTCGAGCGTTAGTGAGCCTTTTGTTTGGGGATCGCCAATTCGTAGAGGTTTTTCGAGCAGTGGATTAATGGAATCTAAAATTCTGCCTTGCGGAATTAAACAATGAATTTTTCTATCGCCGCGTGACCACGCATCAATCAGCGACTCAATCGCCAAATTTTCGTAAGCAAACAACGAAACGAATAACGGGGAGTCGTAGGGCGGGTTAGCCAAAGGCGTAACCCGCGTATTGATTGTTAAAAATTGCGTTTGCAAATCCCTCTCTCGAATCAATCCCCCAGTCTTTTCCGTAAACCCCGGAAAAAAGAAAATTTTCTTTAATCCGGTTTGTGGATGCACCGATTGCATTTGATGGCAATCTTCAACCCATTTTTCCGCGCTTAAATATTCCAGATTAATCCACACGGGCGCATGGCCGTTTTGTTTGGCGGATGCCATGCTCTGTAAATATTCAGGCGGTATATCACAAGCAAAGGCTTCAATCACCACATCGGCAGGCTGAACTTTCTCGGGGAATGGATTGGCCCAGTGGCAAACTTCGACCATTTCCAACGATTGCTGAGGGACAAGTTCAGTGCTGGGCCATATCATCTTTAACGCAGCCAATTCATCGACCCACAAGCGCACTTTAGCTGGATATTCATTGGCCAATTGGCGAGCCAATCGCCAGCAGACGCCAATATCACCGTAATTGTCTATAACGCGGCAAAAAATATCCCAGGATTTCATCGTATGAATTAACTTCTCGTCGCCAGAGTAGAAGGCGCGTATTATGCACCAGCTTTTCGTGAATTACCTTTTAGCCCGCCTGTAAGAAGAACTTTTATGACATCTGCCCATTGGTCCACTTATGTGGATGTACCCAGCCTCAAAAAAATCTGGCAAATCTATACCAAAGATCGCCCCTTGCCTTATTTGGATAAGTGGTTAAAACACGAAGGTAAATTCAACCCGGAATTACGCCAATTTTCTATTGCACATCAATTGATATTGGCGACCGCCATGATGGATGGCCTGCGCTTTTTGCAATTGGCCGTGGCGATGGAAACGCTCTATCAACAAAAAATATCCAAACATTATCTTATTGATTGGGATAAAGACTGGACCCTTGCGAGTTTGGATTCTTTACCTAATCAATATTTTTGGTTTTGGGTGGTACTGAGAACCGGTGGCGACATTCGCCAATTTTCAGTAAAGGATTATGAAAAACGCGTGGTATTTTTTCAGGATTTTTTTGCGAACAGGCAAGACGACTTGTTTTCGCCTGAAAATTTACTTTGGCATGGTTTACGCCCAGGTTGGAAAAATCTGTTAGCGCAAAGAGCAGAAAAAAGCCAATGGACTAATAAGCAGTTAACGGAATTTCTGGAAATGAAAAATCAACATCCGCCTGTGTGGTTGCGCATACAAAAAAATAGAGCACCTGAAGAAGTTTTTAAATCGCTGCAATCCCAAGGTATGGAAGTGGTGATGGACGAGCAGGCCAATATTGGTTTGCAGGGCGGCAGGGGAGTGAATAACTCCGACGAATATAAAAATGGTTTGATCGAAATACAGGATCTCGCCAGCCAATTAATTGCTAAAACGGTAGAAGCAAAGCCCGGACAAAAAGTTTGGGATGTCTGCGCCGGTGCCGGTGGAAAATCCTTAGCCATCGCATCCAACATGAACAACAAAGGCATGTTGCTCGCTACCGATTTGCATCAATACAAATTGGACGAAGTCAAACGCCGCGCAAAATTAGCCGAAATATTTAATATCAGAACTTTCACCTGGAATGCTGATGAACCTTTGCGCTTACCCAAAGAAGTCACACAACAACAAGGCTTCGATTGGATTCTGGTAGACGCCCCATGCTCCGCCTCCGGCACCTGGCGCCGCAACCCGGACGCCCTCTGGCGTTTTTCCGAAAAAGACACAAAAGAACTCTGCCAACTCCAACAAAAAATCTTGCACCAATCCCAATTCGCATTACGCAAAAACGGCCACCTGGTTTACGCCACCTGCAGCTGGACCCTCGACGAAAACGAAAAACAAATCGAACAATTTTTGCAATCACATCCTGAATTTACTTTGGTAAAACAAACCATGCTGGGTTCACCGGAATTGAATTCAGATACTATGTTTGTGGCGGTGATGAAGAAGGGCGTATGAAAAGTTCTGATGATAGACCTCAAACAGTTCGTCAAATGCTTATTCGAGGTGAAGAAAGTGGTGTTGCTGAATACAGTCATAAAGAGTTTATTGCCGAGCTTGATGAGAAAAGGCATCAAGTCAAACATGCTCAACTATGGCTAGATCAAAATAAAAATGCCATAACGGAATACAATAAATCAGTAAATGAAATAGGCGTTTTTAGTGACGGGTTGAAGCTTTTCTAGTTCGATGAGCTTTTGCATTGGTAAAGCATTGGGATAAATTTTCTCTCACCGCTATAGTTGCCAGTTTCTGGTTTGTTTTGGCCTATCTTTTGCCCTAATTTTCTACTTCGCATCCGCGGGTCTCGACCCGCCCTACGAGTGCCACTTTGAATACTTTAATTTTGCTCTGGCTCTACTTTTCCTTTGTCTATCTCTCAAAAACTTCAATTAAAGAATTTATAAGAGATTCTGTGTTTGGAATGAGGCCGAGATCATTCCATAGCTTTTCTCCTCTATACATAGGCTTCACAACCGGACCATTGGTACCATAACCAAAAGAATAAAGACTTCCTGATTCTGGATGCTCGATTAACTTATTCCTGACGATTGTGATTTCTTGACAATGATATTTACTCTTGCCAGTGACAACTTGGACAAGTTTTGTAACACGAAATGCATTGTTGTAAAAATGCTCAAGTAATTGTTCCATCATCATTTTTAATTCTGCTTCATGTTCAGAATCTTTTGTATCTTCTGAATCATCTGCTAAATAGACACCAATTGCAGTAGAATCTAAAAGTTTTACAGGAATATTTGGATCTTTCCGGTTTAATTTTATTGATTGGCTACCTCTTTCTGTCGTCACGGTGATTATGCTAGTATGCTCGTCAAAATGTACTTTAGGTATTTTCGCATCACAAAGCAATTTGTTTACTTGCATTAATCTATTGAAATCATTCTCCATTCTTTTTATTCGCCGTTTAAGTTCTTTTGCTGCTTCTAGTTGTTCATACGAAAGAAGTGAAGATGAATGATTTAGAAATTTTACAGCTGCCTTATATGCTGGTCGAATATTTAACACACGTCACCTCAATTGCTTAAATTAATACTAATAAATTATTCAACAGCAACACCGATTTATTTATAAAATTAGAATCTATTTATGGGTAAAAACACGAAGATCAGCAGTGGTTCGATTAGTTGTAAACATGTAACCTTGCGTTTCGTTGATTCGGCAAATCTGCTAAGGACTACAGGCGAGAATACCTTTGTCATTTGCTGTATGCAACAGATGGAAGTTTCGACTCACCAATCGCAATCAATTCCGGCCTTGCAGGAAGATCTTGCGGTAATTTAACATCCCATACCAATCCACATTTTGATAACTGACACAGCACCCACCAGCCGGGATCGATTTGGTTTTTATGAATTCCGAGTTTGGCTGAGCCGGGGAAGGCGTGGTGATTGTTGTGCCAGGATTCGCCCATGGAGAGGAATCCGAAGAGTGGTAAGTTGTGGCCTTGTACTGCCGCGCCTTCGAGGTGCCATTCGCGTTCGCCTTCATTGTGTGCGTAGTAGCCTACTAACCAATGGCCGGTAACTGAAACGAATATTCGTGCGGAAATTCCCCAAATAACCCAGCTCAATCCACCCAAATAAAAAAATAAAATTGCCCATGGGAGTTGTTGCAACATCCAGGTTTTTTCCAGGAATTTGTAAGTAGGTGTATTGATTTCCTTTTCTAAAACCAATTCAGGCGGATGATCCAGGATTAAATCGCAATGCAATTGCCACCATCCATCTCTCACAATATTTTCGCCGTGGCGTAAATAGTTATGACATTGGGTTTTGCGTTGCGCCCAATCGCGTAAATCGTGTTGCCATATCATTCCATAAGGGCCTGCCATACCAACTAACACGCCAAGGTGAACAAAAAAATATTCCATCCATTTCGGGCATTGATAGCTGTTGTGAATTAAACGCCGGTGCATGCCCAGCGAGTGACCAAAACATAACGTGAACATGGTGAATGCAACAAACAACGCGAACCCGCTCCATGAAAAATAGATCACACCACTGATGATTGCGATTAACGCATGGCTGAGATACCAAATAGATTTAATCGGTGACCAGGTTACATATCCTTGTATGCATGAAGTGCTATCGGATTCTTTTATTCGGTGAAGATCATGCTCATGGTTCATGTGAATTTCCTTATATTATTTGATCGTTGAACATGGATATATTTTCGGTTGGGCGTTTGTTTAAGGTTAATTTAATCAACACCAGACTACAGATAACTGGAATCACAAAAACAATCATCGTGAATGAAAATCCCAAACTAAGAACCATGAAAATATTCAGTATTACAAGGCTTAGCATTCCCGTATAAAGACATCTCATAGTATTTTTATTCGCGGGTTGGTAGCCGCATTCGTAAATATGAACCAGCATCAGGATGACACCAATTAAGCCTACTCCTCCCATAAATAACAAAATAATTGAGGGTATCAGGAACATAAATGAAGACAGATCACCTGCGAATGAATCCATATAGGACGCTGCCAGCATAACTATGGCCAAACACCAGAGCAGTGTTACGGGGATAAAACAAATTAACACCATGACAATAATTGCTGCTAAACCTAATTTAGTCGGCATAATTTTTTCCTCACAAAGAAACCATTCTGCGGTGTGCAACAAACATCACCAAAGCACCCAACAAAAATAAGGTGATGCCCAAACGGGTTGTTAAATAACGCAAGGCTTGATTGATTGTTTCGATTTCGGGTGCCCAGTCGCAGACGAGTAGAATCACACCCAGCATCAGGTTGCGTACTATCACTTGCAGGTGATGATTTTTAATATCGATATGTAATTTTTCAGAATCCCTTAAGAAAATATGTCGTACCACGGCTTCGGTTGCGATCAAGCTACAGCCTATGTACCAAAAATTCGCAACCCAATCGTAAATGGGTAATTGATAACTCGGGTCCTGCAAAAACAAAACTATGGCAATCGGGGCGATGGTGCCAGTCAGTACAAACAGAATCGGTAAATCCAGATAGGCGGGAAAGAGATTTCTCATTTATTTATCCCCCGCATTGACGCCAGTGTTAAAAAACTTGGGTCGCCACACCACCAGAACTCTTAATAAGAAGAAATGGACTATGCCCAAACTCAGCAAAATCATGCCCAGATGAGTCGAGAGAAAATTCAAAAAGTCGGCGGTAGTTTCCGGCTGATAATGATTGAGGTTCATCACAATCAGGATGTAACCAATATTGATCAGGTAAAACCCAACCAATAACAGGTTGTTGATAGATCTGGCCAACGAATCCAAACCCTGCAAGTGATTGGTTAAAAACACAGTGCCATGCTTGTGCAGCATTGAGCCCACCTTGATGGTGACACCTATGCTGATGGCCAAATAAGCCAGATTGACGATTAGGGATTCCATTGATTGCTCCTCGTTTGTTTGCGATGAGGGCAATTTAGGTGCTGTGAAGAGGCAAAGCTTCCGAAAAGATAAATTTGGATGAGATATTTTGAGGGTTGAAAAAAATTCTTTTGGATTCAGTTGGTTAGGGAGTTACGGAATTATAAAAGTGGAGTTTGAAAAAGACCCCACCCTAACCCTCCCCTTGCCAGGGGAGGGGACTGACTCCTCCCCCTGGCAAGGGGGAGGCTGGGAGGGGGTCTTTTCTCACCAGTCTACTGCTCAATCCCCAACCGCTTACGAAATTGCCCCGGCGTTTCACCAGTAATTTCTTTGAAAGCGGTGTAGAAATTGGATTGGGAGCTGAAGCCTACATCCAAACCAATCGACAAAACCGAGGCTTTGGGTTGTTCGATCAATTGGGTTTTGGCATCGGCGACGCGGTACTCGCGGACCAGTTGTGAAAAACCCTGGCCGTGATGGGAATTGATTAGTTCGGATAACTGGTGATTGGAAATCCCAAGTTGGGACGCCATGCCGGACAAACTCAGTTCCGGGTCTTTATAGGCTTTTTGCGTTTTAAGAATCTGAATCAGCTGATCGTTAAGTTTTTGGGTATCCAGATTCTTAAGGGTTGAGCTGGCGTAACGCATGGCCACCACTTCTTGCGCTTTTTGAGTAAGGTCAGGGAAGCGCAGTAAAAGATACACCATGGCAATCAAGCTAAAGCCTATAAGGTTGGAGTAGGTGAGGACGAAAATTTGTTCCTGCAAAATAGCGGCTGACAAACCCGCGATCAGGATTAACACGGCGATGATGGAAAAGCTGATAAATACGCCCATCTCCAGCTGAAAAAATTTGCGGTTGTCTTTTAATTGAGAGAGCTGCCAGCAAATTAATAAGGAGTAAACAGTACCAAACACAAATGCAATTGGAATGACAAATTTAACCGGAACGAACAACGGCAAAATTACCGGGAACAATAAAAAATAGAAACGAAATCCTTCTTGATGTGGTTGCAAAAACGCGCGGCTGAATAGATAAAAACTGGTGGTTGCAATAAAAAGCACCACACCATAAATCGGCGTGCTGAATAACTGCAAATGATTTTCCACACTTTTGAAGTGAAACAATTGCAAAACGGCCAGAGACAAAAGCATGAGTAGCATCGCCAGTTTTGCAGATGCGCTTGGCAACAGATCCTCAGCTTTATGCAAACCAATAATTGACAACAACAAACAAGAGAATACCGAAAATCCTATGTTCAACAGTGTAAAGGTATGGATCACATCAATCACAATTCTTCAACCACTCTAAATCCAACATTCTCTTGCGCCATTTCAGGCGGATAATAATCGCGAGCGTAATTGGTGATGCGCCCGGCGTCATCTTTTGCGGAGCCACCGCGCACAACACGGCGTGTACATTGTTTCATTTGATAAGCGGTGCCGTTTTTCGGATGCAATTGGAAATCCACTGCGTAACAATCTTCTACCCATTCGGCGGCATTGCCGGAGGTGTCGAATAGTTCAAATGGATTGGCAGGATAAGAACCAACTGGTGCGGTTTTGCTGCCAAATAATCCCGAGAATTTACTGTTACAACCGCGACGACAATTGGCGCGATCGCGTGCGTCGTTGATGTCATTGCCCCACCAGAAATCGCTGTTGGTTTTTGCGCGCGCGGCATATTCCCATTCGGATTCTGTCGGCAGGCGATAAGTTTTACCGGTGGTTTTGGATAACCACTCGGTATAGGCTTTTGCATCTTGCCAGCTCACATTTATCACCGGGCGGGTATCGCGGCCCCAGCGATTATCACTGGGTAAACTGCGGCCCGTTTCGCGTGCAAAAAAATCATACTCGGCGAAAGTAATTTCAAACTGACTGATTTTGAAACTTTTCACGTCAACTTTATGTGCAGGCATGCTGGTGGAATCTTTTTGTGATCCCATAATAAAAGTGCCACCGGGTATACGAATCATTAGCGGTTTGGTGCGAGCCACAGCTTTAACCGTTTTTACGTCATTTTTTATTGGCGCAGCTTCAGCGGGTTTTAAAATAAATTGCACATTCAAGTCGCTGTCATTAATCGAGACCCAGCGATTTTCAGTTTCATAATTCGGGTAACTCACTTCCAGGTGATATTCACCCGGTTCCAACGCAATCCCATCCTGGTAAGTATCGCGGATATTTAATATTCTGACTTTTGCATTTTTGGGGTCGCGCGTGACTATTAATTGATACTCCGCAGTAATCGACGAACTGCTGGAAGATTCACTGGATGACGAATCAGACGAGCTTGATTCGCTGCTGCTGGAATCGCTGGTGTTTGATGAACTACTGGATTCATCAGCTGACACAGAAGACGATGCGCTTGACTCACTGGATGAGCTGGATGCAATTACTATTGCTGCGCTGGATGCTGATGATACAAGCGGTTCGACAGGTTTGGTGTCGCCTGGAATAAAAAAATAAATGCCTGAAATAAGCAACAGAATTGAAATAAAACCGAACAGAATCCAGCCCCGGCGGCGCTTGTGCTCGGCCAGTAAATCTTCATGAATTTGTGTTTTTAATTCATATTGACGCCCTGGATGTTGTGCATCGGCATCGAAAAAAATTTCATCAATATCAGTGGCCGTTTTTAAATAAAATCCACTATTGCCGGACCAACGCAAGCGTTGCAATTTTCGCCAGCGCCAGTAAAGGCTTTTGCCGATCATCTGCATCAGTTGTTTGAATAATCCGGGGACGGTTGTAGGTTCGGTTACAACCGACATGCCCGGCGTGCGCTGCACAAGTTCAATCTCTTCAATTGCGGCAACCAGATCACGCCCGCGCTGAAAACGATCATCAGGACTTTTGGCTAATAATTTATCGAGAATTTTTTGATAACCGGCGTAAGGTGCCGGTAGTTTTGGAATCGGTGCGCTAATATGTTTGAGTGCAACTGTAACGGCTTCATCGCCCTGGTAAGGCAGAGTGCCTGTCAACAATTCGAAAAACACTATACCGAGACTATAAAGATCCGCACGTCCGTCAACATTTAATCCTTTGCTTTGTTCCGGGCTCATATAATGCGGTGTGCCGACAACAGTTCCCGCGTGTGTCATGCGTGAACTTAATCCCACACCTTTGGCGACACCAAAATCGGTTAGTACGGCTGTGTCATCCGAGCGAAATAAAATATTTTCCGGTTTGATATCGCGATGGATGTAACCTTTTTCGTGGGCGTGATCCAAAGCGCTGCCAATTTGTTTGAGTATGCGCAGCGCTTCATCGCCGTTGATGCCCTTCAACATTCTTTCGTGTGCCGATCCATTCGGCAAATAATCCATCGCAATATAATTTAAACCCTGATGCTGGCCTATATCGTAAATTGACACAATGTTTGGGTGAGATAACTGACCAACAATAGTCGCCTCTGATTGAAAACGTTCGCTGAACGCGGGGTCGGTAGTCAGCAGCGGGTTCATTACTTTGAGCGCGACTATTCGCCCGACACTGATTTGTATGGCGAGGTAAACGGTGGCCATGCCACCTTGATTAATTTTTCGTATTACCCTATAGCCGGGTATTTGTAGTGCCATAAATTAATGTTCAAACACAATCAAAAAATAAAATAAAAATGCAGATAAAAATCTACAATAAAAAACTTACTAGGCTGGTAATCAATACAATTAGTGTGATGAGATACAGGCTGGCATCCAACCATTGATTACCGGTGAGGTTCGGAATCCATTGTTGTAAGGACACCCAGAAGGGATGAGGTTTTACCGGCGATTCAATAATTTGCAACGTAATATTGTCGTGCCCGCCTTTGGTGAGCGCGCAATGCAAGAGTTGATCAACGGCGGTAAGACTGTTATCCGCGTCCGATAAAATTTGTGCAATCGCCTGATCATTCATTTCATCGGTCAGGCCATCACTGCAAAGTAAAATCCATTGTTTTTTTTGCCACTGCCCTTGCACCAGATCAACCGATACCTGATCCAATTCCTGCATGCCCAAACATTGAGTAATAATATTTTTTTCAGGATGATTGTCGGCTTCGTCCGGTGAAATCACACCTTTTTCCACCAGCATTTGTACATAAGAATGATCAGTGCTTAAACGTTCGAGGCGGCCACCTTTTTTATCCGGTGTCCAAAGATAAGCGCGGCTGTCGCCGACCCATGCAATCTGAAAATATTTGTCGCGGGATTGCAATGCAACCACAGTCGAGCCCATACCTATGGCGCCAATACCGGATGCAGCAGAATTGAGAATCGCTTTGTGAGCTGCTTGAATGCTCATGCCTAATTCGGCGTTGGGATTACTTTTGATTTTTTGGGCCACAGTGTCGCGCACTATGGCACTGGCAACTTCGCCTGCTTCATGGCCGCCCATACCATCAGCAACAAGCCAGAGACCTGCCTCCGGTAGACAGAGGTAGGTGTCCTCGTTGTTATCGCGCAACAGTCCAGGATGTGTCGTTGCGCTGTATTCCAATGGTGAAACAATCATAAATCAAATTATTCTTAGCCCTTTGCTTCAGCAATCCTAGTGCAGTTGGCGCATAACACCAATAGTCAGCCGATTATTTTGAGAGTTTTCCATCATTTATAACTGATGAATATCCAAATCAGCATTTTTTGCTTGCGTCATTAATTCAGTCTGTGTCACCAGTGCGCGGCTGGCATTTTCAGATTTTAAGTAGATTTCAGCGACTCGCTGTAAATCCTTAATGCTCACACTCAAAATACGCTGCCGTGATTCTTCACGTTTTTCACGCGTGCGCCCAAAGAGTTCTGCATGAAAGGTACTTTTGGCTTCGCCAGCGGGTGAGCCGGGTTTATCCAGGCTGCCGATTACACCCAAAATCGCTTCTTCAAGTGATTGCTCAGAATGTTGCTCGCTTAATAACCAATCAATAGAGCGATCAAAATCGACAAAGGTTCCTTCAAAGCGCGGGTCGCGATAAGAATAAAAACGGAAAGCGCCGGATTGATGATCCTGTCCTGCGCCACCACCATAAGCGCCACCTTGTTCACGAATGGCGCGATGCAAATATCCGTTACGCAAAAAACCGCCCAACACGGTTAACGCGGCAGCATCGGGGTGATCTGCGGTAACTGTCGGATAGGCCTTCGCACAGAAATTGACTTGAGTGTTGGTAATCCAGGCTTGATGCAATTGTGTTTGCCGCGCTGGATAACTGAATGCAGAAAAATTATTGATCTGTTGATCTGTTGGCCAGGTGTTGGCGATGCTTTGATAATAGTCATCCAGCTTTTCCTGATCGCCCACCAATAAAAATTGTGCAGGTGCTGATAATATTTTTTGATGCAGATTTTTTAACAGCGCGATAAATTTTTCCAGCTCATTTGGATTTTGCAGTGACTGGTCCAATTTTTTCAAATGACTAATCGAATCCAGTCCACTGAGTTTTTGTGTGATGGCGGCAACCGGGCCCATGCCTGCACAAGCGGCAACCATCGCCAAACTGTGGCCGTGGCCAGTGATACTTTGTTCACGACGCGCACGTTGTTGGGTAATTAATTCCTGAATACGTTCGGCTTCATCAAAACGAATGGTTTCAATAGTCTCGCGCATTAATTTATTCATAGCTTGATGTTGGCGGCCCAATGCTTTGGCCGACAAAGTTAGATAAGCATCGCATAGCTGCACACTATCGCCCAAAGTTCTAATGCTTGAAAACGCATTCAGTGATCCTACAACACTGGCTTGTAGTTGTTGGGTTTGTAAATAATCTTTACCGCCAATGCCCAATTCAGTGAGCAGTTGGCAGTAGTGCGGCAAATGCAATAATTCGTCTTCAGTCAGCGCCGGTAATTTCATCACCCGTTGTTGATACACCAAGCCATTGGTGCCTGCTGTGTATCGGCGTAATGGAAAATGATTCACTTGCTCATGACTACCCGGTGTGTAATGCAATCGCGCGGGCACATCCGCCAGCGTCACTTTTGGCAAAATACTGTCGTCGTCCTGCTGAGCCTGACGTGCTAGCAAATCTTTTGTCTTTTGAATGATGTCTTGTTTTTGCTCGTCAGACAGTTGTTGTTTTATTTGCTCCAAACGTTTCTTTTCTGCATTTTTTTGTTCGTCAGCAAATTGCAAATCCGGTTTCAAGGTCAAACGCACGCGGTGTTTATTATCCAACAACCACTTGTTTAAAAGTTTTTCGACAAAATCCGGTTGCGCCACTTTTTCGCGCAGGCTGTTCATGGCTTTATCCATATCCATTAATTCAACCGGATCACCACGGTGAGTCGCTGCCGTTAAGGCCTGTAAAATCAGCTGCAAACCATAGGGGTAGTGATCGCCGCCAATTTCGCGTTGGGATAATTCCAATTGATGTAATGAAGATTCAACTTGCTCTTGCGGAATGCCATCGCGTTTAACCTTTTCAAGTGTTTGCAAAATATATTGCTCAACTGCGGCAGCATCCTCTTGTTTACAACCTTCCAATCCACAGACAAACGCCAATTCGTGTGATGAATCATCCAGCCCACAAAGAGGTGAGGGCACTTCACCCAGGTCTGATGTTTCCAATGCGTTTTGCAGCGGTGATGCACTGTTGTCCAATAACAAATTAGACAGCAATTGTGCTTCGAGATAGTCATCAAGATTAGTGGTTTTGCCTAAC
The DNA here is from genome assembly GCA_966252135.1 of uncultured Cellvibrio sp. Lineage (GTDB taxonomy): Bacteria > Pseudomonadota > Gammaproteobacteria > Pseudomonadales > Cellvibrionaceae > Cellvibrio. The sequence goes on from CBINNU010000009.1 coordinate 148,019, forward strand.
AGCCAACCCACTACATGATGCGATTTTTGTTCGATATTGTCAGCAGAATCAATCGGATAAAATTCTTCAACTGCAATGGGTGCGAAGTAACGTTTTTCGTCGCTGACTTCAATAATCTCGTCCAGTCGTTCAAAAGCCGATAATGCTTGTTGCTGAAATTTTTCTTGATGTACTTCAGCGGCAATATTGCCGTAAGTCATAAATATGGCATTGCTGGGATGATAATGAGTGCGATAGAAATCCAGCAATTCGTCGTAGGTCAAATCGGGAATATGTTCGGGGTCGCCACCCGAGTTGTAATGATAAGTTGTAGTGGGGTAGAGATATTTACAAAGCGTGTGCCAGAGTTTTGCCGCAACCGGGCTCATGGCACCTTTCATTTCATTAAACACAACACCCTTATAAACCAGATCGGAATTGGAGTTTTCCGCCTCTGCAAATTCCAGTCGGTGGCCTTCTTGTGCAAAATCCAAAGGGTCGAGCCTCGAAAAAAATACCGCGTCGAGATACACATCCAACAAATTATTAAAATCTTTTCGGTTTTGGCTGGCAAAAGGGTAGGCAGTCCAATCCGAGCTGGTAAACGCATTCATAAAGGTATTAAGTGAGCGGCGTACCATCATAAAAAAGGGGTCGCGGACTGGATACTTTTTACTTCCACACAAGACTGTGTGTTCAAGAATGTGAGCAACACCTTTTGAATCCATTGGCAAAGTGCGCAGTGCTACTAAAAAAACATTTTCATCATTGTCTGCTGCCAGGTGAATATGTTGCGCGCCAGTTTTTTTATGTCGATATTCTTCAAATACACAATGCAAATGAGGCAGAGGTTGGCGGCGCAGTAATTCAAAATGAGCATTCATAAAGATTGGGTCTCGATCAATAGATGTTGTTGGTGAACAAATCCTGCAAAGGCTTCGATTAATTCATCATAAGCCTGCGGATTATTTTCCAGTTGTCGCCAAGCATAACAACAGGCTTCAAGACTGGACAGTTGGTTTTGGCTATGCGATTTGCGAATGGTGTAAATACTGGGTGGCGGATCGATTAATGTCAATCGTGGCAATTTTTGCAAGCCGGGGTTGAGATAAATCATTTTGCGGCTTTTCTTCCAGGTTGCATCCAGTATTACCAGTCGCAACTTGGTAAGCGGTATCTCGGTTAAATTCGGTAGCGCAGCCGGTTTGATGAGCCCCTGAATCGATGCATAGTCAGATTCGGGATAGAGCAGTAAGGGCGTTTTATGATCAGCATATAGCCAGTGATTCAATTCTTCCTGATCAAATTCTTCGCCAATTTTCATCTGCATGTTTTTTGAACTTATTCGTAATAATCGCAGACTGTTTTTACTTTGATTGACTTCTAGCGGGTGCTGCAACGCCAGCAGTTCGACTGGATTATTAATTGCACACCGCAGATGGCAAATGCAATTTTTTTCCGGCAATTCGCAATCAGGGCAGTAACGGCGTTTTGAAGTCATGGATTGGCAATTCAATGGATGCTGTTAAAGCGAGTGTTTGTTGTTGGTGTTGGTCTATCCATTGTAATTTTTCCGTTCGTTTCATAGCTTTAATTGCGGCTTCGCGTTGGCTGGCCAAACTTCGGTTTTCATGCAACTCAAGGTAACATAGCCGCTCAGGTTTGCGGCCGCGAAAATAACGCGCACCTTTGCCTTCGGCATGTGCTCGCCAGCGCTTGTGCATATCGGTGGTAATGCCGGTGTAGAGCTGCGCATCCTGAGTTGCGATTATGTAAGTGAACCACTGCTGTGTTGTCATAGCCAGCGCAAATGCTCATGAGTCGGGTTAGCCATTATGCCAAAACAATCTGCCGATCAGGATCGTAATTTTGATGATCTGGCGACACGCTTCCAACAAAATATTTACGGCGGCTTGAAAGGCCAGATTCGTCTGGCCGTCGTCAATCGTGATTGTGCCGCGCATTTGCCGATAATGCCATTCGCATCTTCATCTAAAGAACAATGGCGAATTTTGGATGCCGGTGGTGGGCAAGGGCAATTTTCATTAACACTTGCGCAGGCCGGGCATGACTTGGTCTTGTGTGATATTTCCGCTGAAATGTTGAAAATGGCCGAGGCCGAAGTTCAAGCCAATCATTTGCAATCACGCGTCAAACTTGTACAAAGTTCAATTCAGAATTTATCCAGCCAGTTATTGGCTGAGGAACAACAATTTGATTGGGTGATATGTCACGCGGTGATGGAATGGATGCAAGATCCGTCGCAATTGATTGATCATCTTTGTAAACATATCAAGCCCGGTGGATATCTGAGTTTAATTTTTTATAATCTCAATTCGTTGATTTTTAAAAATTGTTTGCGAACCAACTTTAAGAAAATTCTCAATAAAGATTTTGCAGGTTCTGCGGGCAGTTTAACGCCGATTAACCCTTTAACCACTGAACAGGTGTTGGATTGGGTGGAGCAACAACCGTTGGAGATATTAAGCCACAGCGGTATTCGTGTATTTCACGATTACATATTGAATGATGCGCATAAACAAAAAGCCCCTGATGAGTTAATCCAAATGGAATTGGCATTATCACAGCAGGAGCCTTTTCGTTCGCTCGGTCGATATATTCATTTGTTGATGCGTTTTAACTGACACGCTTCAACAGCAAATCTCTCGCTTGATTAATTTTGGCTGCCAAATAATCGTTGCCGCCGCGATCAGGATGAAGTTTTTGAATCAGGCGTCTATGTGCTTCGTTAATCATGTCCGCAGTAATTTGGCCTGAATCCAAATCACCCGATAATCCGAGAATTTCCATAGCTTCTTGTTCGTCGGTCAAAGGCGCTGGTGGCGCTTCGGTTTCAGTCTCAACAGTTTTTGAGCCACGCCATTTTTGCATCAGGTAGATGTAAATTTCCGGAATCAATGGAACCGCTGCCAGTACCAAACCATATAACCAGAAAATTTTTCCCCTGAGCATCAACAAGAGTAATACACCCCAAAATCCATATTTGAATACCTGGCGAATAATTGCCATACGCTGCGCGCCATTACCCTTTTGGTATTTGGCCCATGCGATCAATAAAAACGTGATGATTACCACAAGCAATAAAAATTGGATCATAAGATCTTCCCAAGGGGTGATGATGCTGGCTGATTATATTCGGCCCCCGTCATAGCTCAACCTTTTTATCGATTATTTGCGATCAGTTGGCTATGCTTGGGTTTCATCTGCCAGGATTCAATTAATGCCACCCTATTTGCAAATACTTGCGCTGATTTTTCCGCTTTTGGCTTTGTCGGCTTGCGGTGGTGGTGGCTCATCTACAAGCTCATCGGTGAGTTCTGTCTCTTCCCAAGTCGCTTCTTCATCAGCCTCATCCAGCCTTGAAAACCAGGTCCAATTAATAGTGGAACTGAGTTTTGACTATGTGCCACACAAGGCATCCAGCTCAGGTTTGGATTTCGCAAACATCCGGGCTAAACCAGCGCGAGGCATCAGTATCGAAATTCGCGATGATCTGGATAATTTACTGGCAACGGCACGAACTGATTCAGAGGGTAGGGCCAGTCTGTTAGTCAGCAGCGATAGACAGGTTAAAGTGAGAGCACTCACCAGGCTCGAATCAAGCCATCCCATTTCATGGAACACCAGCATCAGAGATAACACAGATCAAAATCGTCTTTACGCAATTGAAGGCCAACTAAAGACACTCGATGCCGCAGGTGAAATCCGACGATTACACGCTCCATCGGGTTGGAATGGCAGTTCTTATTCCAGCGCGCGCAGCGCAGCGCCGTTTGCAATACTCGATTCCATTTATACAGGATTAACGCAGTTACAACTTGCTGGACTAAATCAGAATTTATCTCCGTTAACAATTTTCTGGAGCGAAAAAAATACTACGGCCGAAGGTGATGTCAGTTTGGGCGAAATTGGCACCAGTTATTTTTCACCCGACGGAATTTATTTATTGGGTGACGCTGAGGTGGATGCCGACGAATACGATGCGCATGTCATTTTGCATGAATGGACTCACTATCTGGAAAAAACCATTTCGCGTTTTGACAACATTGGCGGAAGCCATAGTCAGTTGGAAAAAATGGATATGCGGGTGGCATTCTCGGAAGGTTTTGCCAATGCCTGGTCCGGTATATTGTTGGATAATGCGATCTACAAAGATGCATTGGGAGCTTCACAGGCAACTGGTTTCTCAATTGATTTATCAAACAAATCCCAATCGCTTCGAGGCTGGTATTCTGAAAGTTCTGTTTCGGCTATTGTGTACAATTATTATCTGAGTGGAATCAATCGGCCCGAAAAAAGTTTGACCGATATATTTAGCAGTTTTGTTGCGCCTGAATACAAATCCAGCAGTTACCTGTCCAGCATTTTTTTGTTTTCCAATGCGATGCAGGCTCAATCAGGCGATGCATTCGCCCATTGGCTCGATTTACTTGGCGAACAAAATATTAATTCTGTCTCGGCTTCGGGTGCCGACGAAGTCAATGCAGGTGGTTATGCGGAAACCCTTCCAGTTTACAAAAGACTTTCATTGGTAACGCCATCAGTGAATCTTTGCAGCACCAATCGTTTTGGCAATCAAAATCATTTAGGCAATTATCAATTTGTGAATTTATCTATCCAAAACGCAGGGCAATTTACTATTAGAGCCAATACTATCAATCAAAACGCACAGACCAATCCTGATATCTATTTTTATTCGGCGGGTCGACTGACTCATCAGGCTAAATCAAATCTGGCGAATACCGAATCCTTGAGTTTGTTTCTATTGCCGGGTGATTACACACTCGCAGTAGCAGAAGCTGATTTGCTAAAGGCTGCAGAAAGTCGCGACCTCACTCACTGTTTTCAGGTGGTTTTAAGTGAGGGGCAGGAATAATGAAAAATATTTTCGTGTTAATGATGAGTATATTGTTTTTCTGCACTAGCCTCGCTTATGCCCAGAACTCACCTGGAAAGCCCGGTGCTAAAGTGGCGTTTACCGACAAGCAAATATTTCAGGTTCAACCTCTGGTAGCCCAAGTGATAACGTTGGAGCTGGTGTCATCAGCGGATCAACTGGATTTTCAACTGCAAGCCAGTGATGGATTGGATCTTGAATTGATAGCTGCTGATGTCTATACAAAAAATAAACCACTCAAAATTCAGGTTAAAATACAATCGCAATACCCCGGACGTTTTTACATTCATTGCCAGATTACAACCAAGACCGGTGAGGAAACGCTGGTGAGTACCATCTCGCGAGTTGTTGTGAGTGGTGATGCTACCGATGGGGTTGCTCGCGATATACAGGCACCGGCTCCTTACAATATTCGTTCACATAAAACCCATTCGACAGGTGATTATAAAATATTGCCCGCAACTGAAAGTGTTTCAACAGCAGTAGATAAACAAGATGACTAACGAAATAAATTATCCTTATCGCATGCCCGCTTGTTGGGAAGCCTGTGACGCAGTGGTATTGGTTTGGCCGAATCAAGATTGTGATGATGAATTGTTGGAGTTTTACGAAGCGCTTGCCAGTGTTTTACCTGATTTTGCAAATCTATCAATATTGGTAGCCCTTGATCAGGATGTGAGAGTGAAGGAGCATTTGGAGTCTTTATCGATTTCAACTCAATATATTATTTTTCATCCAGTCAATTTACATGAGATCAATATAGCGAACTGGGGCTCAGTGATAGTACAAACCGAAAAAGGTTTTTCACTATTACATTCGGATAAAACGCGACCGGAATTGTTGCAAGCATCAGCAAGACTATTTCCTTGTGCAGATAGTGAAACCTCATCTCTTTTATGGTCTCAAGGCGCTTTGCAATCCGATGGTGTGAATCAACTGATAGTTAACAAAAATCTCTGGCATGAACAAAATCCAGAAAAAACATTTACCGATGCAATTCAATTCTTAAAAGACGCTTGCGGTATTCAAGATTTAATCGCTTTGCATCAACCCGATAGCATTCAACATTTGCCAGTTCGGTTGGCACCTGGCAACTGTATATTGATCACGGCTTGTGATGATCCTGATAGCCCGCACTTTGCAGCCTTTGCCAGAATGCAACAGGAACTGGAGCAAGAGTTACAATCGCTTGCTCACGACTATCAAGTGCGGCGTTTGCCCTGGGTGGGTGACTTGCTTGATGATCAGGGGCAAGAATATTTTGCCGATTATTCTCAATATCTGGTAATTAACGGGGCTATACTCATCCCTATGTTTAACTTACCTGTCGATGAAGATGCGATGGAAATTATTTCACAGCAGTTTCCCGGTTTCGATATTCTCGGGTTCCCCAGCGCCGCATTGGCAAAATCAGCCAATGGACTTTCGTCCATCAGTTTGCAGATGCCAGAGGGAGTATTGGAGCCATTATGAGTGACAGGCTTGCGAATTCGATTGAATCAATTCTGGTTTGCGATTCTGGTAATCCTTGCCGTTACAGCGAAGTGATTGATGAATTGCAACAACAAATCGACCTGTTAAAAGATCAGGCACAAACCGATGCTTTGACTGGCTTGTATAATTATCGTTACTTTTCCGATGCACTGCCGCGAGAAATGGAACGTGCGCAGAGATCGTTTCAACCTGTGTCACTCATAGTGCTGGACATTGATCATTTCAAAAAATTGAATGATCAGTGGGGGCATGAAATTGGCAATCGAGCCCTGATCCATTTAGCGAAAATTATTCGTCAGGTGATTCGCAAGTTGGATATAGCCTGTCGTTTTGGTGGCGAAGAGTTTGTCATTATTTTACCCAATACTGATCTGCGCCATTCAATTAATGTTGCTAATCGTATTCGCGAAATGATTGAACAATCTGATCTGAATCTTGATGGAAAATGTATATCTATTACGGCGAGTCTAGGCGTTGATGAATATCGTTCGCACCATAGTGATTCTGCGAAAAGCTTTGTTGAGCGCGTTGATGCCTGGTTGTATAAAGCCAAACATTCAGGACGCAATCAAGTGGTGCATCCGCCTTTAATGGATCAATCAATACCAACGACTGTCACTCAAGATGAGAAGGCTGCGCTTTTCAGTACATTTTCCTATCCGGAAACGGACGAACATTAAGAGATTAATTTATGGCTCACCCGAAAATTGGTAATTTGGCACCCGCATTTAGTTTATTAAATCAAGACAATCAAACAGTTTCCTTGAAAGATTTCAAAGGCAAACAAAACGTTGTTTTGTATTTTTATCCCAAAGCTTTGACGCCAGGCTGTACGACTCAAGCCTGTGGGATTCGTGACACACGCGCCGAATTCGATAAATTGGATACGGTTGTTCTTGGAGTCAGCCCCGATGCTCCAGTCAAACTCACAAAATTTATTGACAAACATCAATTAAATTTTGATTTATTGTCCGATGAAGATCATTCCATCGCTGAAAAATACGGTGTTTGGGAGTTAAAAAAGTTTATGGGCAAAGAGTTCATGGGTGTAGTGCGGACCAGTTTTGTTATCGATAAAGAAGGGCGCTTGCGACACATAATGGATAAAGTAAATACCAAAACGCATGATCAGGATTTACTCAAAATTTTGTGTTCTGGCATTTAAATCAACTCTCTTATAATTCTAAGTGATAAAAAGTTCCGGTTTTGACTAAAAAGCAATCAAAATTGCCTTGGCTTGAGAAAATCTTGGTCTATAATCACTTTCGTTCAACGAGAGATTGTGCGACATGGAAGAGTTGCAAGAGTGATTGTTCGTTCCTATTTTTTTAACAGCGCCTTAGCTGGCAAAGGAGACGCCTCAATGATCCAATTACAGCGGAAATACCGTCTTGATTCTGATGCTTCTGATGAAAGTTTTGAGGCAGGCCACGTCAAATCTTATGAAGAGTATTTGGCATTGGCTGAAATACCCAAAGTGGATGGGGTTGCTCATCGTATTGTTGATGCCTTGATCCAACGAATAGGGCAGCACTCACTTGCAGTCGACGATATTGCGAGCGATGTTCGGCTTACTCGCCGAACGCTCCAGCGCAGGTTGCAGGAGCAAAATGCGAATTTTGCCCAATTGCGAGATTCAGTGCGTTTTCATTACGCGATTAAATACTTGATTGACGACCATATGAGCGTAGATGCTGTTTCCAAGGCTCTGGATTTTTCAGACAGAACCAGTTTCACCAACGCATTCAAACGCTGGACAGGACTTTCCCCCAGCCTATTCCGAAAACTTTTCCGTGATTATGCTTGATTAAAATCCCTGCAAAACGCAGGGATTTTTTTATCACCTCGTTTAATTGCCTCACTTATCTAAAACAGGTAGAGTTGCGCTTTTTTCAACGAGGTGAACTATGAGTTTGATTCCATCTGCTGTTGCACAAACAACAGCCGCAGCACCACAAGCAGCAAGCCCCTGGACATTCTGGATCATGATGGGCGGTATGTTCCTGTTCATGTATCTGTTAATTATTCGCCCACAACGCAAACGTCAAAAAGAGCATCAAAATTTGATGACTGCTTTGGCAAAAGGCGATGAAGTTGTAATGACCAGCGGTATTATTGGTCGTGTTGTAAAAGTAGATGACACTTACATAGTGATTGATACTGGCAACAATATCGAATTGAAATTCCAAAAAGTTGCGGTGCACGCAGTATTGCCAAAAGGCACTATCAAGTCTATCGACGGTAATTAATTATAAGCAGTTGGCAGGCTTGGGTAAGCCTGCCAACTTTGCTGCGATTTTCGCCGGGCTGGGTGGAAATAACTGCATCAGATAAATACTTTTCCCTTTCTCACTTCCCAATTGCATGCTCACATATTTCACCAGTGGTCTCATTGCAGGTGATAAATCAAATTCCTGATAAAACTTTCTGATTAACTGAATAATTTCCCAATGTGCTTCTGTGAGTTCAATTCCTTCTTGTTGTGCCAAATAACCTGCAACCTCTGGATTCCAGTCTTGTAAATCACACAAAAAACCTTCGGCATCTAGCTTGGGTAGCATAACTCAGTACCAGCTTTGAACAGGCGAATGTTCAATCGTTAATGCAACAAAACTCTTGTAGTCGATCAATTCGATTCCTGACAAAATTTTATTGGATAATCCTCTCGCAACCAGATCTTCAGTTAATGCAAAAAATTTCACACTGGATTGCAGCGAGTTAATGGTCTCTGCAAGCGGTGAGCTGGCTATTGTATTGAATACGCCATTTTCGATAAAAATAACCGAGTCCTGATGACTACAATGATCAAGGCAGCTTTGCGCAACATTAGATGTAAACGCCGATTTATTCACAATATGTAATATAGCCATATCAAAAACTCAGGATTTGATCCTGTTGCGACATAAGTTGTTTGATTTGATCCGAACCAAGGATTTGTAGATTTTCCAGAGAAAAATCTTCCTGTTTCAAACCGCGCTTTTCGATGGATTCTTGCTGAATATAAACATTTTCTATGTCGAAGAGTTCAAGTGCTTGTAGAGATGCACCGAGATTTTTTTGGTGGATAGATTTTGGATTTTGTTCGGCTACTAGCTGAAAAACGCCATCTTCCATAAACAAAATGCTTAGGTTTTGATCATAAGCGCTGGCAGCTAGCAATGCATCCAGTGCTTCTCGTGCGGTTGAATTTCCATAAGGCGCTTGACGGCTAATAAATAAAATTTTTTTCATTTAATCAGCTTCCAAAAGTGATGAGTCTGTCAGATACAACAGCAGCTTCCAATAATTGCCCAAGACCACTGATTTCGAACGGAGGCAATAAATTGTTGGTGTCTTTTTGATAGCGTACAGCTTCTTGCTCATCGATTATCCCGCGTCGCAATGCAGCCGCAATACAGACAACTAATTCAACATTCGCAGCTTGTGAAAGATTTTTCCATTCTTCGGGGAGATTCACTTCATCCTGTGGCGGTGCAGCCAGGCGAGAGGCATTCTGCACACCGTCGCCATAAAAAAATACACGATGAATGCTATGGCCTTCAGCTAAAAGTGTTTTGGCAAACCTCAGTGCAGAATAACTTGACTCTTGAGAGTAGGGGGCTGACAAAACTAGCAAAGAGAAAATCATGTTGCTTCCTGTTTCCCGAAAAAATAAGGCTCCCGAAGGAGCCTTTTTAGAGAGGCGTCAGCGAAATTAATCGTCGCTGGCAACACCCAACAAATGCAGCAAGCTGGTAAACAAATTCACAATGGATAAATAAAGCGAGGTGGTCGCCATTATGTAATTGGTCTCGCCGCCGTGAATAATGGCACTGGTTTCATACAGAATCGCAGCTGACATCAACAATACAACGAAAGCAGAAAGAATTACGTGGAAGGTGGAAAAGTAATAACCGAAGAATGAAGCACCCAACATAAAGATAACGCTAATGAGCAGCACCATCATTCCGGCCGCTACAAAACCTCTCATGAAGCTGAAATCTTTTTTAGAAGTAAGAACATAAGCAGAAAGGCCAGCAAAAATTAATGCAGTGCCGCCCAATGCTTGCATGATCAGTTGACCGCCATTGGCCATTGCCAGATAGCGATTAAGCAGTGGGCCAAGGCTGGCGCCTATCAAGCCGGTGAAAGCAAACACCACCCAAATACCGGCTGTTGTGTTAGCCGTGCGGGGCAGTACAAACCAGATCAGCCCCATGGCGACCAGGCTCATCACTAATCCTGCCATTGAACTTAAGCCCATGGTCATAGAAACAGCAGCAGTCAGGGTGCTAAACGCCAGCGTCATGGAGAGCAGCATGTAGGTGTTGCGCAATACTTTATTACTGGTTGCGCTGCTAGAAACTGATTGAGAGCTATAAATATCTTGCATGATGGTCTCCTGGAAAATTGTTGGACCGATGATACAAACCAATCAACACCTTAACAAGTGTTGCTTGATAAATACGTTAGCTAAGACTGGGTAGATTAGGAAAAGTTTTTCTTGGGTAATAAAAAAGGGCCGTAAAGGCCCTTTTGATTTATGGCGGAGGGGCAGGGATTCGAACCCTGGGTAGGCTCGCACCTACGCCGGTTTTCAAGACCGGTGCATTCAACCACTCTGCCACCCCTCCGAGTGGAGCGAATTATACAGTGGTTTTTGAGCTGGGCAAGTCCAGCGTTTATTTATTTCATAATTTTTTCAAAATATTTTATCTGTTTTTTAGTCTGGTTGTAAAAGCATCAGCGATGCAAAAGTTTGCTCAATAAAAAAAGCCGAACCCCTTCGAGTTCGGCTTGATTGACTTCGATTATTCCGAGGTTTTATTCACTCGCGGATCATTCGATGGTCTTTGAATCAATCGCGGATTATGTTCTGCCAGCGGAGGTTGACTGGTGTCCAGTGGCGTTGCGGGTGGCAGCTCAGGCTTTTCAGTCTGGATTGCGATTTGCCCTATAGGTTTTGGGGACAAGCGTGGATCATTCACAGCCCGTGAAGGAACTTGTGGTTGATTGCCTGTAACCTGAACAATTTCTGCTTGTAAATTTGCAATCACAGGCGCTTCAGCTGGCCGTACAAGTTGATCAGGTTCTACTGTTGGGGATGCTTCAACTTGCGCAATTTTTTCAACAATATTTTCTGATCTTGCAACGAACGCTGGTTCAGGTGTTGATTCGGTTAGCTGCTCGACAGGTGCGGTTTGTTCGATAGCTGTAGCCTCATCAACCGGTGCAATAGATTGTAAAATCTCAACATTTTCTTGTTTGATGCGCGCGGTTTCTTTTTCATGCTCAACTATAGCTGCCGCAATTTCCTGCGCTAATCTTGCTGATTCGCTCAGCTCTTGAGGCGCTGAAGGTGCTGCAGCAATTGATACAACAGCTGCCGCTGGCGCTTCGGTTTTTGCTGAGCCAGTGTTTTCCGTTTCAACTTGATCATCAAAGTTTTTGCGATCACGACGACGTTGCTGTGAACGGTTGCGGCGACCGTTCGGGCGGCGGCTTGGACGATCGTCAGACGTATTGTCATCTTGCTCCAGAATTGCATCGTCCTGAGTTACTAATTCTTCTTTGGGTGCACGTTCTTCGCGTTGACGATTGCGGTGTTTATGGCCGCGTTGTTCGTTATCGCCTTGTGATTCCTGACGATTATTATTGCGTTGGTTTTCTTTGGGTTTTTCTTCGCGCTGGGGCTTGTTATCCGCCGTAGGTTTTTCCAAATTATCACGCAATTCGTCACGTTTATCTTTATCGCGACGATTGTTGTTGCGATCACGGCGATTGCGATTTTGTGGACGACGATGATCGCGCTTGTGTTTGGATTTTTTAGTATCTTCTTTTTCTTCAGTACTAAACATTGAACCCAATGCACTGAAAATACGACTCAATAAACCAGGTTTTTTGACGGGTTCAGGTGCTGGTTGGCTGGGCGCTGTTAATTGCACCAAAGGTTTTGGCAGATTGACGGGCTTGTTGCTGATCTCGTCATCTTCATCTTCTTTGTGTTCATCGTGGTGCGGAACAATTTTGTAACTGGTTTCCAGTGTGCCTTCATCGTCGTCACGCAAGCGTTGGACTTCAAAGTGAGGTGTTTGCAATTCGGCGCTGGGAACAATCACTACGCGAGTATTATTGCGCGCTTCAATGCTGGAAATAGTTTTACGTTTTTCGTTGAGCAAATAAGTCGCAACCGATACCGGACAAATTGCACGAATTTCTGCACTGCGATCTTTTTGTGCTTCGTCTTCCACCAGGCGCAAAATGGATAATGCCAGTGAGCGGGTAGAGCGAATAGTGCCTTGACCTTCACAACGTGGACAAATTTTGGTGTGAGTTTCGCCCAGCGATGGACGCAAACGTTGACGCGACATTTCCAGCAAACCAAATTTGGAAATGCGGCCAATTTGCACGCGAGCACGATCCATTTGTAATGCTTCATGCACACGGTTTTCTACATCGCGTTGGTTGCGTGCGGATTGCATATCAATAAAGTCAATTACAACTAGTCCGCCCATATCTCGCAAACGCAATTGGCGAGCGATTTCGTCCGCTGCTTCAAGGTTGGTTTGGCGGGCAGTTTCTTCGATGTCGCCGCCTTTGGTTGCGCGTGACGAGTTGATGTCGATAGACACCAGGGCTTCGGTGGGGTCAATCACAATTGAGCCACCGGAAGGCAATTTCACTTCGCGTTGGAAAGCGGTTTCGATTTGCGATTCAATCTGATAACGATTGAACAAGGGAATATCGTCTTGATACAGCTTTACTTTGCTGCGGTAGTTAGGCATTACCTGACGAATAAATTCTGCTGCGAGATCATGCGCCTCTTTATTATCGACAATCACTTCGCCTATATCCTGACGCAGGTAATCACGAATCGCGCGGATGATAACGTTACTTTCCTGGAATAAAAATTCGGGGGCAGAAGAGGTCGAAGCAGCTTTCTCTATCGAGTCCCAGAGCTGTAGTAGGTAGCTGAGGTCCCATTGCAGTTCTTCGGCGCTACGACCAACACCAGCGGTACGAATAATTACACCCATGCCATCCGGCACTTCAATTTCACTCAGTGCGTCTTTCAGGTCAGCTCTTTCTTCGCCTTCAATGCGGCGAGAAATACCACCGGCACGCGGGTTGTTAGGCATAAGGACCAGATAACGTCCGGCCAAACTGATGAAGGTAGTGAGAGCCGCGCCTTTGTTGCCACGCTCTTCTTTGTCCACCTGAACAATGACCTCAGTCCCTTCTTTTAATACATCTTTGATTTTTACGCGGCCATCGTATTCACCTTTGGTGAAATATTGGCGGGAGATTTCTTTAAGGGGAAGAAATCCGTGGCGTGCACCTGAATCGTACTCAACAAAAGCAGCTTCAAGGCTGGGTTCAATGCGGGTGATCTTGCCTTTGTAAATGTTGGATTTTTTCTGTTCGCGGTTGCGATTTTCGATATCCAGATCGTACAGCCATTGGCCATCGACCAGCGCCACGCGCAGCTCTTCAGGCTGGGTAGCATTAATAAGCATTCTTTTCATAAATAAACCTGTTGTTTCATAGCACCTGAGGATGCGTTGACAACACAGGCTTTGAAAAGATCAGAAGCCAGACGACATTAGGGATTCCAGATGGGGTAGGAGCGCGCTCCTTATTTGAACTATCAAGTCCCGATCTGTTTATTATCCGTTATTCCTTGCCCGACCCGTCCTGGGTTGGCTACAACAATTTCATGTCTTTGTGATTATTCTGTAACTATCGACTAGTTCATATTTACCAGTTCACGGCTATCAGCGCATTGACTCTACGTTGATTCTCAATGGATCAGGCATTTCCCGTTGCCGCCGCGCTACATAATAATTCTGATATTTTTCAAAACACTGTTTTATCAACAAGACCGAATCAAGGTGCGGTGTTGTTAAATGCCCATAATTACGGGCCGATATCAGTTGTTCAGTTCGGTTTCTTGCCTATGGCGTGTCATCAATTAGGTGCCGTCTTACTCTCTGAGCAGGGCAAAAAATCCCGAACTACCCTCAGCGGTATTTCCTGATCTGTGCGCCTGATTATGCACCCAGTGGAAACCAGCCCTGAAAGGCAAGCTGGACTATAGCAGCTAAGCAGAACTCGGGCAAATAATAAAAACAAGCTGAAACAGCCACTTATGACGACTTTTTAGTATGATGCGCGAGATGAAACAGCCAGAACCAGCCCCCAACTTACGACTTCAGGTACAAATTTCGTTGATTGATGCCGATCAGGCCGGTCAACGCCTGGACAATTTTTTGATGGCTCGCCTTAAGGGTGTGCCCAAATCCCGTATCTACAACGCCATCCGCAAAGGTGAGGTTCGCGTTAATAAAGGAAGATGCAAGCCTGAGCAAAAACTTCAGGCTGGTGATCAGGTCCGAATCCCGCCCATAAGAGTCAGTGACGAAAAGCTTGTCGCCAAGGCCAGCAATCAAATGACGCGACTGCTGGAAGCATCCATTCTGTTTGAAAACGATGGCCTGCTGGTGATCAACAAACCCTCAGGTCTAGCCGTTCACGGTGGCAGCGGCATCAGTTTGGGATTAATTGAAACTCTGCGACAGATGCGCCCTGATGCGCGTTATCTGGAATTGGTCCATAGATTGGACCGGGATACATCCGGTTGCATCATGATCGCCAAAAAGCGCAGTTACTTGCGACACCTGCAAGCCGCGCTTCGTGAAAAATCCTTGCAGGAGGTTTCCAAAGGCGATGTGCAAAAAACCTATCAAGCCCTGGTGATAGGCCAATGGCCGGATGGCAAGAAGCGAGTGGATCTTCCTTTGATTAAACTGGAGACAGGTCAGGACGAGCGAATCGTCAAAGTTCATCCCGAAGGCAAATCCAGTTTGACGGAATTTGCGGTGGTTGCTCGTTACCAGGGTTTCTCTTTAATAGAAGCAAAGCCCATCACCGGACGAACCCACCAAATTAGAGTTCACGCCCAATACACTGGTCACAGTCTGGTGGGGGACGAAAAGTACGGTAATGATGAAATCAATGCACAAATGCGGGATATTGGTTTCAAACGATTGTTTTTGCACGCTTCTGCATTGGAATTTTATTTACCTGATTCCAATGCGCCCATTCAAGTCAAAGCCCCCTTGCCGCCGGATTTGGCTAACCCTCTCTCCAAGCTTCAGCCTTTAATAAAATGAGTCAGTTATGTTGTTGATATTTGATTGGGACGGAACCCTCTGCGATTCCAAACAAAAAATTACCAGTGCCATGCAAATGGCCGCCGAAGATCTGGGTTGGCAACCACTCGAAGATCACAAAATTCACAACATTATTGGTTTGGGTTTACCTGAAGCCATTCGCAGTTTGTATCCCTCAATTCCACAATCAGATTACCGGCGATTGCGAGATGCTTACGCCAATCGTTTTATCGAATTGGATTTAGCGCAACCTTCACTGTTGTTTCCCGGCGTTGAAGAAGGTTTGCAACAACTCAAACAAAATGGACATCAATTAGCGATAGCAACCGGTAAAAGCCGTAAAGGATTGGATCGAATCTTTACCGCAATGAATTTAAATGAAACCTTTCACGCAACTCGCTGCGCCGACGAAACCGCATCAAAACCCAACCCCTTGATGCTCGAAGAGTTGCTTGAACATTTTTCCGCAAAACCACAAGAAGCCGTGATGATCGGTGATACCGAATACGATATGGAAATGGCCCGGCGCGTTAATATGCCCAGAATTGCCGTAAGTTATGGCGCCCATCACATTTCGCGTTTGCGACAATATAATCCTGCACTTTGCATGGATCAGTTTTCTGAGTTGTTGGATTGGGTCCTGTGAGGACGCTATGAGTCTGTTGACTAATCGATTTTTTATAATTTGTTCAATGCTTGGTTTGTTGATCGCGATTTATTTGGTTTCTGTTTGTGCATCGAGAGTGGTAGGGCTGTCAGACCTTATAGAACAAGCCGAGGTTGAAAATCAGGTAAACAACGATATTGTCAGAGATTTTATTGAGCTGTCGCTCGAACCAACCTCGCTCTATCAGACAGTAGCAAAATCACTTTCGTCCAATTCAAATAAACATAAGTCGAACTTTTCATTTCAAATGGAGTGTTTGATCCTGTCGGCGTATTTAAAAATCAGATATAGCAAAGACCAAATTTTTACCCTTTATGCGGTTCGATTTAATAATCAAGATCATTCAGGGTTAAATAGCTTTGTGCTTTCGAAATTTTCCAAGCCTTTAAGTCAGTTAAATCAATATGAAGCTGCTGAGTTAGCGGTATATTTACGATCATCCCGGTTTTTCAATCGTGACGCTGATAGATTTAATGATTTGCGCGATCGCTTTCTTAAAGAATATTCCAGAAAAGTTGGGAATCCTCGCTAGTCTAATAGCTTTTCCCAAACCTGAATCGCTTCTTTTCGTTCCAATCCCCAACGATAACCGCCAAGTGCGCCGGATTGTTCTATCACTCTGTGGCAGGGAATTAAAAAGGCTACTGGATTGGCGCCTACAGCTGTGCCAACTGCGCGCGATGCGTTGGGGTTTTTGAGGTGTGTAGCGAGTTCACCGTAGCTGATGGCTTGGCCTGATGGAATGCGTAACAGGGCTCGCCACACCGCTAATTGAAAGTTGGTTCCTGCAATATGCAAGTTGAATTTCTTTTTGGGTTCTTTTGCAAAAATAGTCTCTGCAAAAATTTTTGTTGATAGTTTGTCTTCGATGAGATTCGCCAATGGAAAATTTTTAGCCAGTATTTTTAGCTCATCTTCTTCAGAGTTTTGGTCGATAAAACTGGTGCGACAAATGCCGCGAGGCGTTTGTGCAACGAAC
The DNA here is from genome assembly GCA_966252135.1 of uncultured Cellvibrio sp. Taxonomy (GTDB): domain Bacteria; phylum Pseudomonadota; class Gammaproteobacteria; order Pseudomonadales; family Cellvibrionaceae; genus Cellvibrio. Next base: position 165,208 of record CBINNU010000009.1, read on the forward strand.
AGGGTTCCAAATATTGATTCGTGTGTTGCATAACGGATTTCCAAGCCTGAGCCTTTGTTTTTGTATTCTCCGGGAGTCATAGCCTCTATTTGTACAAAATGATCATGCAGGCGAGATGCGCTGCTTAAACCAATTTGATCGGCGGCTGCAAATACAGAATGCTGTTGATCCAATAATTTTTTCCCCAACTCTAAAGTCAGAACTTGTAAAAAACGTTTCGGCGTAGTGCCCGCCCAGTCTTTGAATAATCGCTGAAAATGAAATGGGCTTAAATTGACATGGCGTGCAATATCTTCAAGCTCGGGTTGTGAACCGATGTTCTCCTGAATATAGCTAATCGCTTGGGCAATTCGTTGGTAGTCAGACATGGATTCAGGTTTCAGAATAAGGTTGAGCAATTGTGCGGCAAGTCACCCTAATAATCGACCCGAATATTGCTATTATTCTTGTTGTAGCACTTGTGTGCTACCGATAGGAGGACTAGACTCTGTTTGTTTATGAATTATCGGGAGGTTGTAATGGCTACAACAACAATCAGGTTGCCTGAAGACTTAAAAGAACGTATTGCTTTGGCTGCTCAACGTTCGGGTATGTCGCCGCATTTGTTTATTCTGCAGGCGGTGGAAGAGAAGGCGCAGCGGGATGAGGTAATGCATAAGTTCAAAGAAGAGGCCGATCAGCGATTTGCCAAACTATTGAAAGATGGCAAAACCATAGCTTGGTCAGATATGCGTTCCTATCTTGAAGGAAAAATAAAAGGCGTTGATTTGACAAAACCCAAGGCAGGAAAAAGGAAATAATGGCTGCAATCGAACTGGTTCCAGAAGTTGCCGAAGATATTGAGCGAATTTTGCAGCATTTGGAAAAGTTTTTTGTTCCCGATCCAGCAAAGCGTATTGAAGAAATTATTCAGGCAATTTCGGTGTTGGAGCAAAATCCATTAATTGGACGACCTGTTGATTCCTATAAACGTGAGTTAATCATAGGATCAAAGTCTCATGGATATATTGCGCTATACACTTATGTAGATGATCTGGATTGCGTTTTTGTGTTGGCGATTAAAAGTCAGCGTGAATTAAATTACGCAGAAAAAATCTGATTTCTACAAAACACTCACACCTTCTTGCCGCAACAAATCAATCAATCCTATCAAGGGCAACCCAATCAAACTGTTGGGGTCGCGAGACTGAATTTTTGAGAACAGGCTGATGCCAAGTCCTTCGGATTTAAAACTGCCGGCACAATCAAAAGGCTGTTCGCGTGCGAGATAATTGCTTATCGCCGTTTCGGATAAATCGCGGAAGCTGACTATGTCGGTTTCCAAATAGGTCTGGCAATGTTGTGATTCGGCATTGAGCAGGCAGAGTCCCGTGTAGAAGGTGACGGATTGTCCCTGAAAACTCATGAGTTGTTTTTTGGCATTTTCAAAATTGCCTGGTTTGCCGATGATGTCCCCGTTAAAACTCGCAACTTGATCCGAGCCTATTATCAAGTGATTCGGAAATTCGGATGCCAAAGAGCGTGCCTTGGCTTCGGCCAGCCTCAATACCAAATCATTTGGCTTTTCGTTTGGCAGAGGGGTTTCATCCTGATTGGGTTTTGCGAAATCGAAGTCTAATCCCAGTTTGCTGAGTAACTGGCGGCGATAGATAGAGCTGGAAGCGAGTAGTATGGGTTTCATAACAGTGTTTTGATGAAAATTCACAAGATAAGGGGCAAATCCTACTGCATAGCCACAGAATATGCCTGTTTTTCATGAGTTTTTCTTTGACATCAGCAGGTTAGATCCCTATTATGCCGCGCTTATGTTTACGACCCCCTCAGATAAAGCATTGCCAAGGCAAGTAGATCCGCGCCGGTTTGCCCAGCAGGGCATCAAGGTTGATGGGTTTATACCTGTCTCTGAAATGCCTCGTTTACTCGAGGCAACACTGGATTCAGCGGCAAAATTGCAAGTTGAACTGGCGTTTGCGATCAATGAGGAGAAGAAAAAAGTAGTTACCGGACGGGCCTGTGGCGATTTGACACTGGTCTGCCAGCGTTGTCTTGATCCTGTTAAATTGCCGATTGAAGCCCAGGTTTCTTTGGCGGTTGTCTGGGATGAAGACGAAGCAGATTCCTTACCATCCTATCTGGAACCCTGGATACATGGTGAAGGTGCAGCAGATCTTTACGAGATGATCGAAGAAGAAATGCTGTTGAGTTTACCGGCTGTTGCCTATCATGAAGAGCAGTGTGTAGATACCAAACTCTTCAGTGCAGGGAAACCTGTTGATGCACCAGTCAAGAAAAACCCGTTTAACGTGTTGGAGCAACTTAAGAGCTCGCCGAAATCCTGAGGCGCCTCGGCTTCCAATAATTTGTCAATAGGAGCAAACCATGGCTGTTCAACAAAACAAAAAATCACGTTCCAAGCGCGACATGCGTCGTTCACACGATGCTTTGACTGGTCCAACCCTGTCAGTCGACGCAACCAGCGGTGAAAAACACCGTCGTCATCACGTTACTGCTGACGGTTTCTACCGCGGTAAAAAAGTGATCGATACAGGTAGCAACGAGTAATTTCGGTATCTAAAAAAGGTGTCGAACAAAATTCGTATAGCAGTTGATGCTATGAGCGGGGACTTAGGTCCCCGTGTTGCTATTTGGGCTGCGCAAAAGTTTGTTGTGCAAGCGCCCGACACAGAAGTTATCCTTTTCGGCGATGAGAATCAGCTGAAATCGTTTTACAAAGCGTCTCGTGATCCCCTACATCAAATTTTTATTGTTCATTGCACTGAACGTGTGACTATGGACGATAACCCGCTACATGCTATTCGCCATAAAAAACATTCGTCTATGTATCAGGCCTTGCTGTCATTGTCAGAAGGTGAAGTCGATGCCTGTGTGAGCGCGGGCAATACTGGCGCACTTCTGGTGATGGCAAAACATTTGATTGGTACTGTTGCTGATATAGATCGTCCGGCGATTTGCAAATCCATGCCGGTCCGTAAAGGTCAAACCTTTATGTTGGACCTGGGGGCAAACATTAATTGCTCTGCGAAGCAGTTACATCAATTTGCGCTGATGGCATCGACACTGGTTGATTCTGCCGATGCATTGCTCGAAATTCCTCCCAGTGTTGGCTTGCTCAATATTGGTACTGAAGCGGGCAAGGGAACTGAAGTTTTACAAGAAGCGCAGCAACTTTTTGCTGACGAAAAACGTTTTCGCTATGTTGGATTTGTCGAAGCCAATGCAATTTTTTCAGGCGAATGTGATGTGATAGCCTGCGATGGATTTCATGGCAATATTGCGCTCAAAGCCAGTGAAGGCACTGCACGATTTATTGCCGAAAAAATTCAAAAAACATTCAGTGGAAGTTGGTTCAGTCGATTAGGATTGATCTTCACCTGGCCTCTGATCAAAAAACTAAAACAATCACTGGACCCGGCAGAATATAACGGTGCCAGCTTTTTAGGTTTGAAAAAAACTCTCATTAAGAGTCATGGCAACGCCAACAAAAAAGCCTTTCTGCAAGCCATCAAAGTTGCCCATGAACAAGCTTTACAAGATATACCTCAACGCATCAGTTTTTATTTGGAAAAATGAGTGAGACATCTATGAGTCAACTAACTGCTTTTGTATTTCCAGGTCAGGGATCACAAAAAATCGGCATGCTTGCCGAGTTGGCAGCCGAATATCCGCAAGTTCAACAAACCTTTGCCGAAGCTTCAGAGGTTTTGGGTTATGACCTTTGGGCGCTGGTGCAATCCGGCACTCAGGAAGAAATTAATTTAACCGAACGCACGCAACCTCTTTTGTTAACGGCAAGTGTTGCGGTTTGGCGTGTCTGGTGTGAAAAAAATGGCGCTAAGCCCGGGTTTATGGCGGGCCACAGTTTGGGTGAGTGGTCTGCATTGGTATGTGCCGGTGTGGTTGCATTTAAAGATGCGGTCAAGTTAGTGCAACAACGCGGAAAATTTATGCAAGAAGCTGTGCCTGCAGGGCAGGGTGCGATGGCGGCGATTATAGGCTTGGATGATGCTGCAATTATTGAAGCCTGTAAAAAAGCTGAGCAAGGTGAAGTGGTATCAGCGGTGAATTTTAACTCACCCGGTCAAGTCGTGATTGCCGGTTCGGTTGCGGCAGTTGAGCGTGCCAGCGCACTTTGCAAAGAAGCCGGAGCAAAGCGCGCTTTGCCTTTGCCGGTCAGTGCTCCTTTCCATACTTCTTTGATGCAACCTGCTGCTGATCGTTTGGCAGAGCAAATCAGTGCGACAGTATTTTCTGATCCGAAAATTCCAGTGGTGCATAACGTCACAGCTAAAACTGAATCCTCGGCAGAAAAAATTAAAGCCCTGATGATCGAACAAATTTATAGCCCGGTGCGCTGGGTGGAATGTGTGAATACTTTGGTTGCGTCAGGTGTTGGTAAAACAATTGAATGCGGTCCAGGAAAAGTGTTGTCTGGTTTGAACAAGCGTATTCATGCGGAGTTGCAAACCAGCTCAATCGAAAAACCGGAAGAATTGTTAGCAGTATTGGCTGAATAATTTTCTGAAACATAGTACGGCTGTTGTCATCCTCGAAGAGGATCCAGTGACTTCTTGTTTTCAAAGACACTGGATGCCCGATGGGCATGACGGTTTGTAGATTTGTAATTTTTAATTTTAAAAAATTTATTAACGAGGGAAAAAATGATGAACCTTAACGATAAAGTTGCCCTGGTCACCGGTGCGAGTCGCGGTATAGGTGCTGCGATTGCCGAGCAGTTGGGTAAAGCGGGTGCGATTGTTATTGGGACCGCCACCAGTGAAGCGGGCGCTGCTGCTATCTCGGCGCGTTTGGCTGAGCAAGGCATTAAAGGCGCGGGTAAAGTGTTGAATGTTACCAGCGCTGAATCAGTTGAAGCCTTATTGAAATCAGTACAAGAAGAATTTGGTGCGCCCGCGATATTGGTCAACAACGCCGGTATCACTAAAGACAATCTTTTAATGCGTATGAGCGATGAGGAATGGTTTGATGTGATCAATACCAACCTGAGCGCAGTTTATCGCCTGAGTAAAGCGGTGTTACGTGGCATGATGAAGGCTCGCTGGGGTCGCATCATCAATATCAGTTCTGTCGTAGGTGCTATGGGTAACCCGGGTCAAGCCAACTACGCAGCGACCAAGGCCGGGGTTGCTGGTTTTGCCCGTTCATTAGCGGCTGAAGTAGGTTCACGCAATATCACGGTGAATACTGTGGCCCCCGGTTTTATCGATACCGATATGACCAAGGTGTTGCCGGAAGAACAAAAACAGCAATTGATGTCCAAAATTCCCTTGGGGCGTTTGGGGACTCCGGAAGAAATTGCCTCAGTGGTAGCCTTTTTAGCGAGTGATGCAGCGGCATATGTGACAGGTGAAACCATTCATGTGAATGGTGGAATGTACATGTCGTAAGCAATAACTTATTGAATTTAATAGATTATTTTTGTTTTAAGAAAGTTTTTTTGATAACGGCATTACCAGAATTGAAAATTCTATGTAAAATGCCGTCCGATTTTGACCGAAGTGATTGTGAACCCTGTCCCAGACAGAATTGATTGCTTCGAATATCCATCCACTTAGGAGTTAAATAACATCATGAGTAGCATTGAAGAACGCGTAAAAAAGATCGTTGCTGAGCAACTTGGCGTTAAAGAAGACGAAGTGAAAAACGAAGCTTCTTTCGTCGAAGATCTGGGCGCTGATTCTTTGGATACCGTAGAGTTGGTCATGGCTCTCGAAGAAGAATTCGAAACCGAAATTCCAGACGAAGAAGCCGAGAAGATCACCACTGTTCAACTGGCTATAGATTACATCAACGCTAATCAATCAAACTGATTATCTTGACCCTATACCGTCCGCAGTTGTTTTGATTTATTGAAAAAGCCGTATTAGCAATAGTACGGCTTTTTCTTTTCATTCAATTCAACTTTTTGCCCAACCAATAAGGGGAATTTATTCGTGTCTCGCAAACGCGTTGTAGTCACTGGCATGGGGATGTTGACCTCCCTCGGCAATACAGTTGCCGACACTTGGCAGGGAATCGTAAATGGCAAAAGTGGTGTGCAAACCATCTCCCATTTCGATGCTTCGGCTTTCACAACCCAGTTCAGTGCATCAGTTAAAAACCTGGTGGTGGATGACTATTTCCCCGCAAAAGAAGCCAAAAAAATGGATGCCTTCATCCAATATGGAATGGTCGCTGGCATTCAGGCTATGCGTGATTCGGGCCTGGAAGTCACCGATGCCAATCGTGCACGCATAGGGGTTTCTATTGGCTCGGGTATTGGTGGTATAGGCACCATTGAAGAGGGCGGTAATACTCTCGAACACAAAGGTCCTCGTCGCATATCGCCGTTTTTTGTGCCCAGCGCCATCATCAATATGATTTCCGGTAACCTGTCGATCATGTACGGATTACAAGGGCCGAACGTTGCGGTTACAACCGCCTGTACTACTGGCACCCACGCTATAGGGTTCGCAGCACGTATGATCCAATACGGCGAAGCTGATGTGATGTTTGCTGGCGGTGCCGAAATGGCCACTACCCCACTGGGTTTGGGTGGATTCGCCGCTGCTCGTGCGCTCTCAACCCGTAATGACAACCCTCAAGCGGCATCACGCCCCTGGGATAAAGACCGCGATGGTTTTGTGTTGGGTGATGGTGCTGGCGTATTGGTGTTAGAGGAATACGAACACGCAAAACAACGCGGTGCCAAGATTTACGCCGAGTTAATCGGCTTTGGTATGTCAGGTGATGCCTATCACATGACCTCGCCACCGGAAGATGGGTCAGGTGCTGCGGCCTCCATGCGCAACGCCATTAAAGATGCGGCTATCCCACTGGAATTGATCAACTACATCAACGCCCACGGCACTTCCACTCAAGCCGGTGATTTGGCCGAGTGTCGTGCAGTGAAAGCGGTGATGGGCTCAGCAGTGAATCAAGTTGCCGTTAGCTCTACCAAATCCATGATCGGCCATTTATTGGGTGCTGCCGGTGCGGTAGAAGCTATTTTCAGTGTGTTGGCGATTCGCGATCAAGTTGCACCGCCGACTATCAATCTGGACAATCCTGCCGAAGGCTGTGACATCAACCTGGTGCCACACACCGCACAAACTCGAAAAATTGAAGCAGTCTTATCAAACTCTTTTGGATTTGGCGGGACTAACGGCTCATTGATTTTTAGAAAAATCTGACCCCAATGTACCTCCCCCGAAGGGGGGAGGTTAGGGGATATAGATTGTTAGAAATTTATTTATAAAAAACAATCATCATGACCCCAAACCCTATCATCCATATCAACGGCCAAGCCAATGCGCAAATATCAGCGTTGGATCGCGGTTTTGCTTATGGTGATGGTTTTTTCGAAACCTGTCGGGTCTATAAAAATAAAATTCATTTGTGGGATTTGCATCTGGCTCGTTTGCAAGAAACTGCGCGGCGATTAATGATTCCATTAGACGTAGATTTTTTGAGCAGATGTATTCAACACCTGTTGCAAGAAAACACTTACGAAGATGCCAGTTTAAAAATTCAGATCACACGCGGCGAAACCCAGCGTGGTTATGCCTTCCCCGACAATCTCGTTCCCAATTACACTTTATTTTTAACGCAAGCCAATTCGTTTTTGATGAATAATTGGTTGGATGGAATAAGAGTTCGTATTTGCGATTTGCGTTTGTCCGCTAATTCTGGGTTAGCGGGTTTAAAACATCTAAACAGATTGGAAAATATTTTGGCGCGTGCTGAATGGAAAAATGAATTTGCCGAAGGTTTGTTGTTTGATGCGGATGATCATCTGATCGAAGCCACTATGAGCAATATTTTTTTGGTCAAACACAATCAGTTAATGACACCGGATCTAAGCCGCTCGGGTGTGGCGGGTGTGATGCGACAAGCGATTATGGATATTTACGCCCCGGAATTGTCCTTGTCGGTTGTAACGAGTAATATAAAGCGTGAGGATTTAAATACAGCAGACGAAATATTTGTCTGTAATAGTTTGATTGGTGTTTGGCCGGTGGTTTCAGTCGACGCGATTGCTGAATTGAAAGTGGGTGACATCACACGACAATTACAAACCAGGTTACTGCATCATGTCGCTGGTTAAATGGATCAAGCGCGTATTTCAGTTAGTGCTGCTGGCGTTAGTACTTGCCGCCGCCGCTCTGGTTTATGCTTGGTACTACTGGCAAGACTGGATGCAAAAACCGCTGGATTTACCGAAAGAGGGTATTTACATAACGCTTGAAAAAGGCGATACCCTTGGGCATGCATTGCAAGAATTGTCGCAGCAAAATGTTCTGCAGCATGCACGATGGTTGCGCCGATACGCACAATTTAAACAGCAAACTAAAATTCATCAGGGCGAATATTTTTTGCAGCCAGGTTTAACGCCGGAAACTTTATTGGCCAAATTCAATAAAGGTGATGTGGTTGTTTATCAAATTCGATTTCAGGAAGGCTGGACTGCCAAACAAATTCTGGCGAGCTTACAACAAGAGCCTCGTTTAAAAGGGACTTTGCAAAATGTATCGCCGGATGAAATCGCCAAAAAACTCGGCATTGAAAATGGGCAGCTTGAAGGTTGGTTATTTCCGGATACTTACACTTTTACTCGCAACACGCCGGATCTGGAAGTTTTACGACAAGCGCATAACAAAATGCGTCAATTACTGGACGAAAAATGGCAAAGCCGCGCTGAAAACCTGCCGTTCAAAACGGCTTACGAAGCGCTGATACTGGCCTCAATAGTCGAACGCGAAACAGGCCATTTTGACGAGCGCGATAAAATTGCCGGTGTATTTGTACGGCGCTTGCAGCGCGGAATGAAATTACAGACAGACCCGACAGTCATCTATGGAATGGGTGATGCGTTCAAGGGTGGTATTAGTCGCAGCGATTTGCAAAATCCTACCGCTTACAACACCTATGTGATTTCAGGGTTACCGCCCACGCCTATCTCCATGCCCGGTGTCGCCTCGATTGATGCGGTAATGCATCCGGCGCCGGGTAACGCGCTTTATTTCGTCGCCAAAGGCGATGGCACCAGCAAATTCTCGGATACTTACGAAGAGCACAAAATGGCTGTTCGTGAGTATCAACTCAAACGCCGCCGCGACTACAGATCGAGCCCTTAACTTTAAAACAAACCCCACCCTAACCCTCCCCTTCGTAAGGGGAGGGTACAGATTTCACTTCGTGTTTAAATAAACAGGGAGTCAGGTTCCTTCCCCTTACGAAGGGGGAGGTTAGGAGGGGGTTTTAATTTCCCAAAAACACCCAGCCTAGCTACAATGCGGAAAATTTTTCTGACATCGACTATTGAGTGATTTATGTCCGCTACAGATTCCGCCGATAAGCCATCTTCCAAGCCCATGCACTTTATCCAAAACATTATTTCCCAGGATCTTGCATCGGCATTGCACCAAAAAATCGTCACCCGTTTTCCGCCGGAACCCAATGGTTATTTGCATATAGGTCATGCCAAATCCATTTGCTTGAATTTTGGAATGGCAGAAGAATTCGGGGGTGCTTGCAACCTGCGTTTTGATGACACCAATCCCGAAAAAGAAAACGAAGAATTCGTCAACTCAATTATGGAAGATGTGAAATGGTTAGGCTTTCAATGGAATGGCCAAGTCAAATATACCTCCGATTATTTTGATCAACTTTATCAATGGGCAATCTATTTGATCAAAGAAGGCAAAGCCTTTGTCTGCGACTTAACCGCCGAGCAAATGCGTGAATATCGTGGAACCCTGGTTGAGTCAGGAAAAAATTCACCCTATCGCGATCGCAGTGTTGATGAAAATCTCGCGCTGTTTGAAAAAATGCGCGCAGGTGAATTTGAAGAGGGCGCTTGTTCATTGCGCGCAAAAATTGATATGGCATCACCCAATATCAATTTGCGTGACCCGATTATTTATCGCATCAAAAAAGCGCATCACCACCAAACCGGTGACAAATGGTGTATCTATCCTTCTTACGATTTCGCACACGGTCAAAGTGATGCGATTGAAGGTATTACCCATTCGATTTGTACTCTCGAATTTGAAGATCACAAACCTTTGTACAATTGGTTTATCGAAAATCTGCCAGTGCCAGCTGTGCCGCGCCAATACGAATTTGCGCGTTTGAATATTAATTACGCCGTCACCAGCAAGCGCAAATTAAAACAATTAGTCGATGAACAGCATGTTGATGGTTGGAATGATCCACGTATGCCGACAATCTCCGGTATGCGTCGTCGCGGATTCACACCAGCAGCCTTGCGTAATTTTTGTGAGCGTATAGGCGTCACTCGTTCTGACAGTGTTGTTGACGTTGGTATGCTGGAGTTTTGTGTGCGTGATGATCTGGATAAAAACGCACCGCGTGCAATGTGTGTATTGCAACCTTTGAAATTGACTATCACCAACTATCCGGAAGATAAAACAGAAGTCTTGACATTACACAATCATCCCAATCGCGAAGATCTGGGTGATCGTGAAGTGATTTTTTCCAAAGTAGTCTACATAGAACAAGATGACTTCCGCGAAGAAGCCAATAAAAAATACAAGCGCTTGGTCTTAGGCAAGCGCGTGCGTTTGCGTGGCGCTTATGTAGTTGAAGCTGAATCCGTTGTGAAAGACGCTGCAGGCAATGTTATAGAAGTGCTCGCCAAAATTATCGAAGGTACTTTGGGCAAAGACCCGGAAGACGGTGTGAAACCCAAAGGTGTTATTCACTGGGTGTCGGCCAGTCACAATTTGAATTGTGAAGTGCGTTTGTACGATCGTTTATTTAACGACGAGGCCCCGGATGCCGGTGGCAAAAACTTTTTGGATTCTTTGAATCCGAGCAATTTAACCATTTTGCAAAACTGCAAAGCGGAATTAAGTTTAGCCAACGCCAAAGTCGGTCAAGGTTTTCAATTTGAACGCCAGGGATATTTCTGCCTGGACAGCAAATATTCCACACAAGATAAATTGGTGTTCAATCGCACTATTGGTTTGAAAGATAGTTTTGCCAAAGTAGACGATCAAGAATAATTGTTTGATGTAGGGGCGCTGCTTGCCGCGCCCATGACCTCTTGCTAGGGGAAGGGCGCAGCAAGCGGCGCCCCTACAAATAAATAGGAATAAATTAAAAGAGAATTTCATGTTACAAATTTACAACACACTGACACGCCAAAAAGAAATATTTAAACCGATTCACCCCGGAAAAATTTCCATGTACGTTTGCGGTATTACCGTTTATGACTACTGTCACATCGGCCATGCGCGCACATCGATTGCATTTGATGTAATCGCCAGATTTTTGCGCAGTCAGGGTTGGGATTTAAATTATGTGCATAACATTACTGATATTGACGACAAAATTATTCGTCGCGCTAACGAATTGGGTGAGCAATATGATCATCTCACCCAACGCTTTATTGATGCCATGCATGAGGATGAAAAAAGTTTGGGTATATTGCCGCCTTCGCTGGAACCACGTGCGACGGAGTTTATCGGCCCCATTGTGGATATAGTCGAAACACTGATTAACAAAGGCCATGCCTATCCAGCAACCAATGGTGATGTGTATTACCGCGTAAACAGCTTCAAAGAATACGGAAAGCTGTCCAACAAAAATATTGATGAGTTGATGGCTGGCGCACGCATAGAAGTGGATGAAATCAAAGAAGACGCTCGTGATTTTGTGCTTTGGAAAGCAGCAAAATCGGGTGAGCCTTCCTGGAAATCCCCTTGGGGTGCGGGGCGCCCGGGTTGGCATATTGAATGTTCTGCCATGGCAAAAAAATGCTGTGGCGATCAAATTGATATTCACGGCGGCGGCGCAGATTTGCAATTTCCGCATCATGAAAATGAAATCGCCCAAAGCGAAGCCGCTACAGGCCACAATTATGTAAATTATTGGATGCACGTAGCGCCCTTGCGAGTTG